>NZ_OY781882.1:2739166-4042500 GCF_963677125.1 uncultured Desulfobacter sp.
CAAATAAGGTGGGTGGCGCTGAGTTCCATGTAAATACGATGGAAGGCTCCTGGTCGCTGCTATGTGGTTGGTTGAGTCCAGATAAAAGACTATCACAAAGGAAGCGCTCTTTTTATCTTGGCTTTTTCTGGCATCAAACACATCCGGTGATTGCTAACCGGCACCCAGAGCCCTAATTATTGCGCCCAGAGTACCTGTAAGCCCCGCCTTTCAATTTATGGAGCAGCTCTGCATATGTCTTCGCGACCCTGTCCCAGTCAAACTTATCTAAAATCAATTCCCTTGCTTTGGGGCACAATTCGTCCCTTCGATCCGCTGCGCGAATCACCTGGATAATTTTCTCTGCAAGGGCCTGGGGATTCTCAGGCGGAACCAGAAATCCTGTTTTTCCATCTTCAATCACATCTCGCACCCCAGGCAGAGCTGAAGCAATCACCGTGCAGCCGCACCCGATGGCTTCTACCATGGTAAGCCCCAACCCCTCTTGATCACCGCCCCGGGCTACCCGGAAAGGCATAACTGCAAGGCCAACCCGTTGAAAATGTCTGGGCACCTCATGATTCGGCATTGCCCCCAGGAATTGAACCGCTTCGGACAACCCAAGAGACTCGGCCAGGGATTTGTAGATCCCGAGATCCGATCCCCCCCCTATGACATCCAGCTGAACTCCGGGGACCTGATCCAGAACCTTTGCCATGGCTCGGATTAGCACATCCAAGCCTTTTTTTTCAACCAATCGGCCGATATAAACGATTTTGTATGGATCACGCCGGTAATCCCCCGGCACAAATATATTCTGCAGATCCACGCCCATAGGGCAAACACTTAATTTTTTAGGACTGCATCCAAGTTCTTCCACGCAATAAGTTTCCATGGCCCGACTCACCACAGTAATATGATCAGCCCGGTTCAGCACCCATTTTTTGACCCAAGACAAAATTCTCCCGCTATACCCGTACAAATCCCCGCCATGGGCGGTAATGAGAAGGGGAATCTCAAACCTGAACATAGCCCTGCATAAAGCGGCAGCAAGCCCCTGGGGAAAAATCCAATGGGCGTGAATCACCCCGATATCTTTTTTTTGAATCAGTCTTCTGCAATGAATGATCAGGCCTGCAAAATAAAAGGGAATCACAAAATACAACCACGGCTTGCGTTTCAGGTTCGTGGAAATCCCATCCCCACCAGTGAGCCGTTCAAAGGGAGCAAAGCAATACCGGAATAAAGAGGCTTTCTCTCTTTTTCCAGGCTTCTCCCCCCTGATAGACGGGGCCACAACAATGAGTTTATGGTATTTTTCCAGTCGCCGGCAGAGCAGATTAACAAACCGGGGGTGATGATGGTGTTCCAAATAGGGCCAGGTGCTTGTTAAAACAAGAATATCAGTCATATCAATTCAACCTATCAGGACGTTTTGCAAAGAAAACCAGGTGGCCGGAAAATTGAATTTTCAAAAAATTGCGTTCCCTGTGTCCTAAATTTGATATGGTTGCAAGAATTTCTAATATTGCATATAAAAAGTTGTATTTCCACAGTGGGCTGAACAGCTGATATCGGTTGACCAACTGCCGGATTATGAGTGCTGCGGCATCGGTTTCCGGCCGTATCTCTTTTAAGTCAAATCCCGAATCGTTAAACACACGCACAATCCCATAGGGCGTGAAGTTAAAAATACTGTATGAATGATAGGGTTCCAAATAAGATACGCTGCCGATAAAACTGCCGCCCGGTTTAAGGACTCGAAAAGCATCTGTTATAAGTGCGTCGGGGGAACGCACATGTTCCAGTACCTGATTGCTGAAAATTAAATCAAAATAATTGTCCGGATATGGAAGGTCAACACCGTTGAAACTGGTGATAAAATCATTATTCCGAACTCTTTTTTTCACTTCCGGAGAGTTTTCAATGTCCACGCCGTGCCAGATCGTATTCCCGCTCAGGCGCTGAAACAATTTTATGGAATTTCCTTCACCACAGCCCAGATCAAGAATTGTAACAGGGGCTGCAGAACCAGCATAAAACCATTTCAAATAAGAATAGACAGAACATGGGGTTGAATGGTCTGAGGGCAAATAATCACAGATCGTTTGATAATTTGCCATGGAAAAAATATTTTTTTCTATATTCAGCATTCAGCCATCACTCTTTTAAACAACCATCAGTATTGATTAATCATTTTGCATATGATGAATTCCGTTTCCACCCTATACCTGATGCAAACCAAAAATCTTTTGGAAACCAGCTACATATTGTAAACTGATACTACATCTATTATAAATTGCTCCAGCTTTCTTCCTCGCATATCCCATGTGGCCGCTTCTAACGGCAGGGGGGACGGGTTTTGTATTTTACGCTTCAAAGCAGCCTCAAGACTAATCGCATTTTCAGGTTCAAACAAGTGGTCGGGATTGCTTTTTAAGGTTTCCCGCATTGCCCCCACTGCTGAAGCAACCAAAGGGACCTTGCAGGCAACAGCTTCATAAAATTTTTGGGGAAAACAATATCTTCCAAATGCTGAATCTTTGTTGCAAATGACTTGAAGATCTATGGCCGAAAGGAAAATTGGGATTTGATTTGGCGGAAGAGTTCCAAGGTAATGGATACGATCGTTGTGAGGCAGAATCAGTTTTTTATCGCAAGGACCTGCCAACAAAAGGCGAATATCAGGATTTTGCCTTGCCAGCTGTTCAAAGGCATCAAATAATACCTGAATTCCTCTGGATTCTGAGATCGCGCCTGCCGTACCAATATAAAATCCTTGATTGGGTAAATTCAACTGCCGCCGACAGTCTAATTTGTCCATAGGGTAAAAGATATCCTTGGAAATAGCATTTTCAAGGACCTTAACAGGCCCGTTGAATGAGGTGGTTTTTCTAATGTAGCGAGCCAGCGGGCCGCTCACACAGGTAATGCCGTCAGCCTGCATCAACGCATATCTGAACAATCTTTTACCGCCGAGCAATCGGGTGGTGGAAAATGATTCATAATTATCATAAAGATCCGCAACAAAGGGAATATTATAAAATCTGGCAATACAGGCTCCCAGGATAATATGCAATGCATCTGAGCTGCCCCAAATCAGGTCCGGCCTTTGTTCCCGGAAAATTGCATTCAGTTTGTTCCTATAGCTTTTGTCTCCAAAAGAGACAAGCCTTTTAAAATTAAGGCAATGCCATGTTACGGAGGCCTTTGCATCAACATCTGAATGAATTCCCTCAGGGCGGGAACGATAACTCAGGCACAACCCGTTAATTTCATGACCTAATTTCGCCAATGCCATAGGAAGCTCCCGAATCCGACCAAACTTATCATTAATGAGATCAAGATTGGTATACTGCCGTTTGGATAGAACTATAATTTTCATTTTACCCTTAAACCGCAACTGCTAAGTTTACCCTTGCGGCTTGGACGTACCGGCAGATTGAGCGGAGCCAGCACAAATCCTTTAATGGGGGACAAGGTCTTATACCTAAAACTTCGCATTAATGCCCGGACAGACAAAGGCAGCGTCTTCAAAATTAGGGCAGCAATAATCCCGCCCATAGAATTATTAAGCCGGAAACTTAGTAGAAAATGGGACCGATTTATATAATATTCATAAAAAAAAGATGCCATTTTAGTTGAACTGCTGCCTTCATGTCGAATCAGTTCTTCGGGTACAGTACGAAGCAGAATATTGTTTCCGGCAGCTATATAACAAAACGCCACATCTTCTCCATACATGAAAAATGTCGGGTCTAAATATCCGGTTTTTCTGAGTACCTCCAGATCAAAAATTAAGGCGCATCCTGTAAAATAGGGTATCCATCCTTTAGCACTTCGAGGTTTGTTTCGTGTCATCAAACCTAA
The DNA here is from genome assembly GCF_963677125.1 of uncultured Desulfobacter sp. NCBI lineage: Bacteria > Pseudomonadati > Thermodesulfobacteriota > Desulfobacteria > Desulfobacterales > Desulfobacteraceae > Desulfobacter > uncultured Desulfobacter sp. Next base: position 2,743,016 of record NZ_OY781882.1, read on the forward strand.
AAACTTATGATAATAGTGATAATCACACCGGCTTCTTTCCCAGACGATACCGGGCGACAGTAAGGTTCCGGGGTGGCGGATCAATGCCTTGTCGATAATGGAATAACTGCCTTTTTCCAACACGGCGTCGTTATTTAAAAGAAAGAACCTGGAGTGACCGCTGCTGACAGCCTGTTTTAATCCCAGATTGACGCCGCCTGCAAACCCAAGATTGGATTTAGGAAAAAATAGCCTGACGTTTGAGGCTGCTTTAAATTCATTTTCCAGTTTTATTCGCTCCCGGGCATCCGCAGAATTGTCAATGAGGAAAACAACAGAGGGAAGTTCTTCTATAACAGAAGTCACGCAGGACTTGCACAAGTCACATCTGAAATAATTTAAAACAATTACCGCGATTTTATCTTTCATAATTTTCCGGAACCCCGGTTGCATGTTTCCATTCTGGACGCAGTTACCGACCAAAGGATTTGGAATATTTTTGCTGCATAAACGGGCAGGGAAAAATTTTCTTCAACAATCTTTCGACCGTTTATTACAGTCTGAACGTTCAATGAACGATTTTGACCCAGGTTTATTATGATCTTTGCAAGCGCTTTATAATCCCCATCCTCAAACAAAAGGCCTGGATCAACTTTTTTAACAATCTCCGGGGCTCCCCCTGAATTTGAGCAGATCACCGGCGTGCCATACGCCATTGACTCAATGATGGTTCTGCCAAACGGCTCTCCATGGGAGCAGCTGAGGGTAATATGCGCGTTTTTGTAAAGAGGTCTAACATCTTTTTGCCATCCTTTCCATATAACCTGCTGATGGACCCCCAGGCTTTTTGCAAGCGATCTTATGGTATCTCCGTAATTCGCCTTTTCCTCCCCCGCCAGTATCAACACTGCCTGAATTCCTTTTTCTTTAAGGTAGGCTATACATTTTACAGCCGTTGCCTGGCCTTTCTGCTCCATGATGCTGCCTGCAATCAACAGGCGGATGGGGATACCCTCGGATAATTCATCATAATTGGAAATGGTTTTTCCAAAATCCAGCTCATACAATTTTATCCCGTTATAAACCACATGGGATTTTTCAATGGGAATATAGCCTGAGATATCTTTCATTACTGCAATCGAGTTCCCGATGATAGCGTCACTTCGACTGACCCTTGTTAGCGACCATTTCCGACCAAAATCGTAATTTACCCCCAGCCATTTGGGAATAGTTTCTCTAACGTGCCAAACCAGCGGGATATTCAAGTCTTTTGCAGCGATTCTGCCGAAAGGGGTTACCAAAGTATTGATATAGGCAATATCCGGGCGGAATCGCTTGACGTCATTTCGTATGAAAAGCCATGAAAAATAGTTCCAAATCCATTTTAAGGGACCCAGCACCATCCCACGAAATCTCACCTTGTCCACCCACCATGCCATCCTTGGGGCAACCAGATATCGTATATTTTTTTCTTTCAGCATAGAAGAAAATCTGCCTGACCGCGGGAGCACAATCAACGGCTCAATTTTATTTTGCTGACGCAAAAATTCAGCCAATGATAGCAAAGACTTTTCAGCCCCTTCCAGCCGTGGGGAGTGCGAAAAGAAAACAACCCTTAATGGGATTTCTGCTGATGTACCATTCGGGATTCTCTCCATCTTAATGTACTCCCTGTATTCCAATATAGATTTAAGTATTTAAAAAGAAGTACCAATAAAGCAAGTTCAAATCGTTTCTTGCGTCCTTTAATTTGTTCATTTGTTAATATACTGATTAGCCTTCGAATCGGAGGAAGTGTGTCCCTGACAAGGAGCATTTTAATCTGATCTATTCTGGTATGCTGACGGTAATAAAGATCATAAAGCCCTAAACTAACTCTTCTCCCTTTTCGAAGATGCTGTTTTAAAAGATGCCGTGCAGGATGGTAAATAATCGCCTTGTCGGTGAACACAAAATTATAATTTGAGGCAGCGGCCCTGCTCCCCCATTCGCGATCTCCCCCTGATTTCAAGTCTGAATTAAATGTACCGATATCTTCAAATGTTGATTTGTATGTGAATAAATTGGCCGTCACACTAAAAAAAGCTTCTTCGATATTATGCCTTTGACGGAAAAAATGGTGTTTATCAAAAATTTCCCAAATATTTGGACTGCCTGATATTTGAAAAAACAGTTCTATTTTGCCTCCGGCTATTTCACAGTTATTGTTTTCAAGGGTATTTACCCCTTCAAGTATCCAATCCCGATGTGCGATACAGTCTGAATCCGTAAAAGCAACAATGTCTCCTTTTGCCGCATTTAAGCCTTTGTTTCGTGCCGCATATGAGCTTTGAATGGAATTTTCGGTTATAGTTTTTATCAATTCCGGATACTTCTCTTTAAAACCCTGTGCTACAATCAAGCTGTCATCTATTGAACCGTTATCGACCACAATCACCTCATATCTGCTTTTTGGATATGACTGTTTAATCAACGATTTCACAACTATGCTTAGACGTTTTGAATCATTATAAACCGGTATTATTACAGAAACAAAATGTTTACTGAGTGTGTCCATTATTTCAACCCAACTTCTATGTTGGAAAGCCGGGTCGCTTCATACAACCTTGCCGCCAAAGTTAGTGGATCCATAGTATTTCGAATCATCAAGCTATGATCTGGGTCAAAGCAATGTGCTAATTGTTTATTGATCCACCTGACAGTGGAATAAGCAGGAACTTCAGAAAAATTGAAAAAATTCTCGACAACAAAGGCGAGCTCAAACCCAGACGGGTTATATGGATATGCGAATTCATTTTTTTCCAACGACTCTATAAAATAATTCTCGTTTATATACCCAACGGCCTTCCTTAGTTTATTACTTTTCCATAATATATGGTCAACTGTTAAGGGCTTTAAAACGGCCAAGGCATAAAGATTAAAGCCATGATAACCATTCTCCTTATGACGCATCACTCTTTTCTCTTTCAAAAATTTACCGGGCTTAAGTAATTTCATGGTAAATCTTGCAAGGTGCATGAATAGAGATGGATTCCTGATCGCGTGAACAATTCTTCCACTTTTCGAAACACAGAAATGAGATACATTCGCTTTGTCAAGAAACCGTCTCACCTTAGCTTCAACGCTATTTGATTGGCCGTGTGATACTATCATCGCTCCAGCCATGGCAAACCAAAGTTGATGATTGAATGTCAAATCAAAGCCTGCATAACTACCATCCACGTTTAAAATTCGCCACAATCCGAGAGTTTCGTTAAAATAATGTTTTTCAAATACGGATAGGGCTTTTTCATAATATACATCCTTTTTCAACATATCAGCAGCCTCGATTAGAGCCTCGATAACCCAGGCTTGCCCAATAAGCCCGTTGCTAAAGTCTTTCTGAGGATTTTTTCTACAAAAAAATGATGCATTCATGGGGCAGGCTACTGGCGAGAGTAGATAGTCGGCGGCCTTTATAGCCGCATACATGAAAATTGTATCATCAGTCAATTCGTATGCTTTCAGCAGGGTGATCAGCCAATGTGCTGTATTTCTTACAGGAGTTTCGGGATCGCCGTAAGGCCCGTTACACCCCGGCTTGAATGACCCATCCTTATTTTGTTCCTTTAGTATTTTTCGGCATGAATCGATTAAAATCTCTGACAATTGCATAGCATTATTTACCCCACAGGAAACGTATAGCCGCCAAGTTACCAATAAAGTTGGATATTGAACAAAGATAAGCTGCTATGGCGGCTCTTAAAGACTGAATTAAAGATGTATCAGGCTGTTTTTTTCTCACGAACCGGAAATCCGAATAGAGTCGAATAGGAATTATCTGCCTTATTATGGTCCATATATTGATTAAAATATTTTTGCCTGATTTGGCCATTATAGCCGGTTGCCCTTTGCCTACGCGATACTGTTTTTTTGTTAAAGCCCATAATTGGCGAGCTGGATGGGAGACTTCAGCATGGCAATTATAAACCAGTTTAAAGCCTTTTTTAGTGGCGTTTCCTGTCCATATAACGTCTCCGCCAGATTTTACTGTAGGGAATTTCCCAATGGAATTAAAACCTCTGAACAAACGAATAAATTGGCTGTCTTTGAAACGTTCCTTTCTGCAATATTCTGTTCAATCTGCATGTTTGTCAATGAATCATAAATTTCAGCACCTGTTTTTTGGGATGAAAAAATAAACCGAACATTCCCGCTGGCAATGTCCGCATTGTTTTCCTGCAACGCCTTTACACCTTCTGATACCCATCCATGTACAGGAGTACAATCAGAATCGGTAAAAGCAATAATTTCACCCAAAGCAGCCTTTATCCCCCTGTTTCTTGCTGCATAAGAACTTTGAATATCTTTTTCGTATAATATTTTAACCGGATATTTTTCCACAACAGCCACGGAATTATCAGTTGAATTATTATCTACTACAATGATTTCATAGCGTTCTGAAGGGTAAGATTGCTTGACTAATGCAGCTATGCAGTTAGAAATCCTATCTTTGTCATTATAAAGGGGGATTATTATTGTAACATAAGGTTTTATTTTCATCACAGCACTCATCGTTTCCGGCTGTTAATCATAATTTGAAAGCGAGTCGTTAAAAAGTGTAACCGAATCGTTCTATTTCATTACCGTAATATCTATCTACAATCCCTTTTATCTGAGGATTATAATATGTCTGATATGGTCTACGTTTACTTCTATTTAGCTTGGGAAGTATAAACGGCAGAACTTTAAGCTTAAAACAAATATACAATAAATCCTTTTGTAAGGTTTCCAGTTTGGCAATGTAATCAACAAGAATTTTGCCGTTAGTGTCTGTAAGATAGTGAAGCTGTCCTAAGGGCTTTTCTTTAGAGAGCCATTCTTCAAACGTTCCGGGGTCTGGTTTACCCCACTGTACTGAATTTATATTTTTTCTGGCAATCCGGCTGTATTCATAAAAAGAGACGAGCCGGTCATATGGGTTGCGGACTACGGTAAATTTGAAGCTTCTCCGCCAAATTTCCTCTCCAAATTCTTCTATTATTTTTAAGGAAGATATATGCTGCCAATTCGCAGCCTGATATTCTGTTCGCTGAGGCTCTGGAATTCTGCCCCATAAATATTGCCTCCCTTCTCTTACAAATATTCGCCGGTTTTGAAATTTGTGGGTCAAGCTTGTGCCAGCTGTCTTGGGTATCCAAATAAAAATGGCTTTTTTATGCTTTGAGAAAGGCATGTCCTAAGTATTTATCTCAAGAATTAAGTTATAATAATCAAATGTCTTTTTTGCAATTGCTCTAAAGTCATTATGGTTTTGGGACGCTTTAAAAGCATTGCCCATTTTTTTTAAATCACATTTCATAGCTGCCTGCATTTTCTGGACAAGAGCATTATCATCCTTGCTATCATACAAAAAACCCGTTTCTTCACTTACATAATCTGGAAGGCATCCGATTGATGGCGTTATAACTGGTAAACTAAACGTCGCACATAGTATGACTGTACCTGACATAAATATTTTTTTATAGGCAAAAACGCATACATCTGCTGCATTTAAATAATGCTGAATTTCTTCATCCTCTATATATTTAGGAATGTAATGAATTCTTTTATGCAGCACAGCATTCATCTTTAAATAAAAACGATCTAACCTCCTAAACAATGCGCCCGGTTTGCCGGCAATAACTAAGACAGCGTTTTTATCCTTGGCTGATATTTCTTTAAATGCCCTGACAACGGCATTGATATTTTTGTAAGGACGAATTTTCCCTAAACACAGATAAATAAATCCGTTTTGGGGTAATCGAAGATAATCACGCGCCTCTTTTCGACCCACCTTATTGTGATAACAATCATTATAATTGATGTGTGGGATGGTTACGTTTTTTTTTCTAATCGCTCCAGAAAAAGCATTATTGAATTGCTTCTCTGCACTGTCGGATTGAAAAATAATCCCATTAGAATGTTCAATCATGGCAAGGTATATTTTTCTATCTATATCTGGACACTTAGAATCATGCACTACCAGATTATGAACGGTCCAAATAATTTTGACCCTGCTTAGATGAAGTTCGGACAATCGTCTAATAAATAAGTCTGCACTTTCTGCCGGATCATTTCCTTTAGAACGTCTTGACCGGTAAAACGCTTCGGGGAAATGAATATGGATAAGATCAAACTCGCAAGGGTCTCTCCAGAATAATTCCGAATCGAACGATATTGATGAAATATATTCCTTAATACCTTCAAGCAATTTAAAAAAAAAGGGGTTGGTTACATATGGGATAAACAAGACTTTCATAAATCTCATATCGCTTAGGTGTTTAACAGACCTCTATTGAAAAGTAATATTAAAAGAGCATGAGCTAAACCGCAGGCCTTGAAAAAAGCGATCTTTAATCGAAAAGTTATAAGATAAAATCGAATTTTATTGATTTCATATTTTATACTTTCTTTTATATTTCTATTCGCTATTATCGATAGATAAATTCTATTCCTTGTCATGTAGTAGAAATATCTAAAATTTTTACTGCTTGAACGATGGAAACATTTAGTTTTATAGACGGATTCTAATTTAAACCCTAAATTTATAGCTCTTAAACACCACTCAGTCTCCTCAAAATATAAAAAAAAATCTTCTCGAAAAAACCCAATATGGTCAAGATATGAAAGGTCTATTAAGATGCAACTACCGTTCACATAATCTACTTCCCTTGATTCGATATTATCGTTTACATCACAAATATATTTGTTTTTGTTTAGATGAGATGTTTGAAACCCTTTTTCAATATTTAAAATTCCGCCGTCCGAATAGATTGTATATTTATTTTTCCTATTACAAATTCTTGGTGCGACAGCAGCAACTCCTCGTTTTTTTCTTGCATGCTCAACAAGTATCCTTAACGTATCCGTTTCGACCCGGATATCAGGATTTAAAATCCACACATAGTCCGCATTATCTGATAGCGCTTTTTTTATTCCGATATTATTTCCACCAGCATACCCTAAATTTTTTTGATTTAACAATAAATATTGTAAAGGAATACTTTGTGTTAAAATTTCTTTTGAATTATCAGTAGAATTATTATCAATTACCAATATAAAATACTTACGGTAATTAATATTCTGAAGTTGATTATACAATTCAATGGTATCTTTGCTGGAATTATAATTCAAGATTAATATGTAAACATATGCTTGATTCGATTTCATTCTGTTTATATCTATATTTTTTTTGGGAGAATAGTTAAAATTTTTTTCGTTTTTCTGTATATTTTAAAAAAAGAGTTTGATTGTATATCATCAACAGTTTTCTGCAATTCTTTGATGTTTTTATTGGAATATTTTACTGATTTTTGTAGATAGTATAGCCTTTTAATCTCGTCTTTTTCTTTTTCATATAATTTCCAATAAATATTATGATGCTTATTTTTTAATATATGAACTACTTCGTATTGTTCTAAAATAGAACTATCTATCAAATTTTCTATTGTTTCACCAAAAGTATTGCTTTTACATTCACTAGATTTATTTTCATAAACTCCCTGTTTATGTAGCCTGTATACTCCCATAGTCTCAGGGAAATATCTAATTTTACACTGAAAATAATTTAAGACAGCTAAATATAATGGAAAATCCCCAATCGGACAATTTGGGAGCGTTATAAAAAAAGATTTAGATTGAGGGTTACGGAAAAGCACCGAAAGCGTTCTAATGTAATTTCCTTTGGCAAGATCGGTTATCGTTGTAACTTCCGGTGTGTTTATATTTAGCTCATCGGATTGTATTTTACCATTTTTCAACAAGTCCGTTTTATGGTGAGTGATGGCAAAGTCTTCATTGTTTTCTAAAAATTCGACTTGCTTTTGCAGTTTTAGCGGATCTGTCCAGTAATCGTCCCCTTCGCATAATGCAATATATTTTCCTTCGCAGGCCCTAAGAGTTTCAACCATATTGAACATAAATGGTGCAGTATATTTTTTTCGTTCGTCACCTTCTCGATCTCGCAAAAACAGGCGAATTATATCAGGATGACGCTCAGCATATTCCTGACATATCTCACGCGTTCCGTCGTCCGAGCCATCTTCGCCAATACATATCTTAAAAGGGAAATCGGTCTGTTGCATGAGTACACCATCAAGTGCATCACGAATATAATTCGCATGCTGATACGTAATCATCCAGACGCTAAGAAGAGGAGGGCTATACTGTTTTGAGCTATTCGTCATGTTCATATCTTTGAGAAAAATTGTGTCCACTTTTTGCCATCTTAATTTCTGTGAAGCTTTCTTCTGGCTTTAGGTCAACTTTAATAAAAATTTTGCGTCCTGAATCATCTATGAAATATGCGTTTTGGAAATCGCTATGAGTAAGCGCTCGTAGTCTATTGATAAATTCGCCAAATGTGCCTTTTTGATTTAAATCGATCAATTTTAGGCTGTCGAAGTCACTTTTGTAGTTAATATTACCTTCTTTATTGGGCAGCTTAATTTGATACTTTTTGTCGCGAATGATGGTGAACCACTCCAGTAGCAGTTCTTTTTCCATACTCAATATTTTAGCGTAGGCTGATCCAGATGTATCCCAAGGTTCAATATTATATTTTTTTTGAATGATGATGCCCCCATGATCAAGTTTCTCGTCAATTTCATGGATTGTGACGCCGCATGGAAGACCATTAATAATTGAAAATACTTGCGGGAACCACCCTCTATTGTAGGGATTTAAGCCTGGATGAACATTGACGCAGCGTATTTTATCTATCATTTTTTTGGGGAACAGTTGCTTGCAGTGTATTGATATGATTAGATCATAGGTATCGATGAGCATATCTGCCTCAGCGTGTACATTTAAGCGATATACCTCTTTTAAAGGACCATTGGGTGATTGATACACATCTATATCACCATGAAGTCGATCAAGCTCGAGTGCTAAACTGTATGCATAGGGATTGTCGGTCAATATGAGAGTTTTTTTAATTGTCATTAATGTCTCATGTTTTCTATTGAGGTACAAAGCGATTTCACCGGAGAGTCTCCAGTAGCGTTCTTATCATCTGTCCATCAATCTGTGTGCCGTTTGGCATAACAACGATTCGGTTAGCAACATCTTCGGTGATTGGGAGCAATAGGTTGGCATTAGGCTGTAGCGACTTATAGGGTTCCATCTTGTGACAACCAGGCCAAAAATATCGTCGGGCCAGAACATTCATGCTACGCAATTTATCAACCAGCTCATCTCGATTCAGTGGATAGTCATCTCCCACTTCCAGGACGATGTACTGATAGTTGCATTTTTCTGAATGATCATATTCCGCCAATGTTAATCCATCAATCTGTTGGATTCCAGTTTTATAGGTTTTATAATTGCGTTTATTAGTAGCTAAAAATTCATCAATGGAGTCTAAATTAACCAGCCCCATGGCGGCGGATACTTCATTCATCTTTCCGTTCGTGCCGATATAGATAACGCTGTCTTCACCCGCGAAGCCAAAATTCTGCATTAATCGTATTTTTTCAGCTAAAGCATCGTCGTTGGTAGCAATGGCACCACCTTCAAATGTGTTGAAAAATTTTGTGGCATGAAAGCTCAGGACTTCACAATTTCCAAACCGCCCGATAGTTTGTCCTTTATATGAACAACCAAAGGCGTGGGCAGCGTCGAACAATAACTTCAACCCGTTTTTGTCGGCCACCTCCTGCAATCCATCTATATCGCACGGGCGACTGAAGGTGTGAACACCAATTATTGCGCTGGTATTCGGGGTGATATGCCGTTCTATCTGAACTGGGTCAAGGGTGTATGTTTGGCGATCAATATCGCAAAAGACTGGTTTTATTTCCTGCCATTGCAGAGCGTGGGCGGTTGCAATAAAGGTCATAGACGGAACAATAACTTCTCCACTTAATTCAAGAGCCCGAATCGCAATTTCAAGCGCTATCGTACCGTTGCACATGGCGATGCAATGTTCAACGCCAAGAAACTCCGCCAATTTGCGCTCTAATTCAAGTACGAGTCCCCCTCGATTTGTCAACCAGCGACGGTTAAATATTTCATCAACATATTTGTGAAACTTTCTACGGTTGCCTATGTTTGGGGAGCCTACATGTAATATTTTTTTGTTCATAATTTCTTTAATTCTTTTATATAATGCATTTTCGAATTCAAATCGGTTCGGCCTTTACATATTTTCTGGTTTTTTAACAACATAAAGAACGGATCGCTTGTGAATTCCATTCTTATAAAAAAAAGCTTTCCCATAGTTATCAATGCCAAGCTGACTTACTTTGAATCCTGCATCAGTAAGTTTTTGAATAAATCCTGACTTTGAGTACATTCTTACATGGTCATCCTGTCCAAAGTGCTTCCATCTGTCGTCAGCCGTCGTAGCATCAGGGTTCTCGTAGTCCGTTTTAAGTGTTAACAGAATAGGAGCCATCACAATACCTTTGCCTCCAGAGCGTAATATTCTAAATAATTCACTAATTGCTTTAACATCATTCTCCACGTGCTCTAAGACATGGGAGCAGATGAAAAAGTCAAAAGAAGAGTCCTGATACACAGACATGTTTGTGATATCAACTTCGTCATCAACCCCTTGCATCTCAAAGTCTGCCGAGCGATACATTCCTGACCAGCGATTAATGATTAATTGCTGAAGTGCCTTGCCTGGGGCAATGTCAAGTAGCTTGATGTTGGGATCTGAAGAAATGAAATTATCCTTAATATATATTGCGTATAATCTCTCCCTGTCGCTAGCCCCACAAAAAGGGCATGAATAGGCTGAAATATTCAGAGTCTCAAATTGATAAACAGAATGAATAAACCCCATGTCATTAAATTTTTGGAAATATAAAGAGTCCAAAGGTTTAAACGAATGAACCTGCTGGTCGCAAACGGGACAAACGTATTTCGCCTCACGATTCTCATGAGATCTGTCTATCGGTACGGCCTTTGCTCGTCCAAACAGCACCATTAGGCTTGCTTTAAGCCGCGAAGGTATGGCTTTTTTAAACACTATCCCTTTTCTATCATTCATATTGAGAAAGCTGACCTTCCAATTCAAAAGCTGTCCAGATATTTCGCTTTGCTATCACTTGGAAATAAGCGACGGACTGAGCCCGCAACAGTATCTTTCCCCTCTCACCATCCATTACCAAAACGGTAAACGAGTAAACCCCTTTAGAAAACAAAATTTTTTCAAAGATATATTTCAATTTTAATATACCCTTTTCATTGGACAACAAGCCGTCTTTATGGAAATACTCTGCAACACCTTTAAGTTCTTTGTCGTAAAAGATTAGAGCAACTGACGGAGATTGATAGCTCAAGCTAATCTTCAGGTGCAAATTGATCACCATATCACTCAAACGATGAAGTTGAACTGGCTTCTCTATGGCATCAAGATCATTAATCGTTATTGAAATAATCTCAACGTTTTGATTTTCAAGAAAGGAAGCAATAGGAGCAAACATGCTATGGTAGCGGTCGATTCCTTCGCTCACATCACCTGAATGGCACGCTCGCCCCTTGTTCATCAGAATCAAGTTGTTGCTTACCCGATAAACCAGGGGCATATTGTGTGAGACAAATACAACAGCAGCATTCCTTAAAATCTCATCCATACGATTTAAAGATTTCAAAATAAACCCCATATCCCCAACCGCCAAAACCTCATCAATAATCAGTACATCCGGCTCCATCTGGGCCGCCACAGCAAACCCAAGCCTCACCTTCATGCCGGAACTGTAGGACCTGAAAGGCATTTCCATAAAATTGTTCATCTCCGCAAACTCAACAATAGCCTCATATTTGCTGTCGATTTCGTCCTTGGTAAAACCCAGAATAGCACCGTAAATATAAACATTCTCCCGGCCTGTAAGAATAGGATTGAATCCGGCATTAAGTTCAATTAATGCGCCAATGCGGCCTTTCATTGTAATTCTGCCATGGTCCGGTTTAATAAGACCGTTGAGCATCTTGAGCAGGGTACTCTTTCCGGCCCCATTATGACCGATCAGCCCTAAACATTCCCCCCGTTTCAATTCAAAAGAAATGTCGTTGACCGCCCAAAATTCATCTTTTCTCAATTCCGGAATATTTCCTTTTCCAGGAATCATGTCATTTTTTCGGCGTGGATTGATTTCCGCGCATATATCCTGAACCCCATACCAAAGAGAGCGTTTGAGTCCCCTGCAGAACTTCTTTGATACATGTTCACATCTTACCAGGACATCATCATTCATTTGATTCATCGTATCTGCCATTATGCTGAAATCCGTTCCACAAGATGGGGCATGGCCACCCTGTAAAGTATCCAGCCAAGCAGCAGCATTATGCAGGTAAAGACTGAAATGATGAGAGTTGATACCAAGCAGACAACGTCTCCGGTGGTGATCAGTTCCCGGGTGAATCGAATCAGGGGAGAGATGGGATTCACCGTTGCCAGGATTGCGCCGATACCGGTTTCCGGGGGGGAATATACAATGGGGGTCAGATAAAACAGGGGCTGAAGAATCATAGGCAAACCCTGCTGGACATCCCCGTATAAAATACTTAAAGGGGTGAGCAGAATGCCGGTCATCATCCCAGCCATGATCACGGATAACAGCCCGCCAAAGGCCCAGACGCACTGGATGGATACCGGAACCCGGAAATACAGGAAAACGGCGGCAAGCAGGACCAACTGGATGGCAAGATTAAACAGAATTTCAAGAAATGCGGCCAGAATCAGGGCTTCCCTGGGAAAATTTATTTTTGCGATCATGGAAGCAGAGTCCCTGACCACCAGGATAGGGGTGTTGATGGCGTTGACAAACACCTGCCAGATAATGGCACCTACAAGGACGTACAAGGGGTAAGGGATATCCGTTTCACTGAAATTCAATATTTTTTGTGAGTTGAGAAAAATCCAGATGGCCGAGGTCAGCAGTGGCGGGAACACCGCCCACAGGTAGCCCATAAAGGCCTGGCGGTATTTGGCGGAGATGTTTCTCAAAAAAAGCCGCCATGCCAGTTCCCGGGAAGCGGCAAGGTCCCCGGCCATATCTTTCATCAATACCCACGGACGGGCCAGTGCCGATTCCGGGGAATATATAGTTGTTTTAAGGGGCTGGGTCATTATGCATTGTAAACTTTTTTATCCCTTGTTTTTAGACAGCAGGGAATATTGGAGATTGTTGATCTGCTCCGCCACAAGTCCCATCAAAAAAATGATAATGGCGGATGTAAATAGCAGGGCAGACATATTGGTAAACCGGCCGGCTGTCAGGAATGTGTACAGATAATAAAACAGGCCTGTGGAAAAAATACCGGCGCTGACCGGAAAAAAGACTTTCAGCGGGGAATACAGGGTCCCGATCTTAAAAATAATCAGCAGGAACCGGATGCCGTCCTTTTTAATATCAACATGACTTTTGCCCAAGCGTTTTTTCGCCTTTATGGGAACATAGGCTACGGTGTAGCCAGCCCTGAAAAAGGCGATGGTGATGGTGGTGGGGTATGAAAAGCCGTTGGGTAAGAGATCCAGAAACTCTAGGAATTTATCCCGGTAGACCGCCCGAAACCCTGAGGTTAGGTCCGGCACCTTTTCGTTTACCATCCAGCTTGCCACAAGATTGTAAAAATTATTAGCTGCCAGTCGGCTCAGATTGGCTTGGGAACCGTTATTCCGGGCGCCGATGGCCATGTCCGCACCATTGGCCAATTGTTCTAAAAGGGGCCGGATGTATTTAGGGTCATGCTGGTTATCGGCATCCATAAAGATGAGAATTTCGCTATCCGAGTGCCTGGCACCGCTTTTTATGGAAGCACCGTTGCCTTTGCTGTGCAGGTGGCGAATGGTTTTCACGCCGTATGTTTCGCAGATATCTGCGGTGTCATCTATGGAGCCGTCATCAACAACAATAATCCTGGCACCTTTGGCATGTTTCAAGAGGTCAGGCAGGAGCGTTTCAAGCCCTTGGGCCTCGTTTTTTGCCGGAATAACAATGGTGGATCTGTCGAGCAACGCGTTTACTGTGTCTGGCATCCTTTGTCCTTATTTCGTGTGTTCCTGCCACATCTTAATGCCGATTTCGTCTATTCGGGTTCTTTTAACCACAACACCATCATCCCCCGTATTTATCAACCTGATTATCAATAGACTCTTTTATTTTATCATAAGACAGACGAATCAGAGAATCCTGTTTTGTCTGGATTTGTTTTAAGCCGTCAAAAATCTGCTGTATCGGGTAGATATCAAGTACCTGTTTGGTAAAAAAATCCGTTTTTTCTTGGTTGTCTTGCTTCATACAATTTTGAATCAGGCATAACCTGACAAAAAAATCATGCTGGGTATTGGCCTGCAATGCCATTTTAAAATAACGTTCAGACCTGCCATAATAATTGTTGACCATGTTGGCATATCCCAAATAGGTGATAGTCTCTGCATCAAAAGGTGCGGATTTAAAAGCTGCAAAGGCTGGTTTCAACGCGTTAACAGGCTGACGAGCCAGCAAGTACATACGAGTTAACAAATTCAGCGCTTCAGTAGTTGTTTTCCTCTGTGCAAAAAGCCTTTGAAAAACAGAATCTGCTTCGGAAAACCGATGTTGTGTCAGCAATACTTTAATATAATTAATTGCAAAAGGCTCTATCATTTTGGTTTCTACGGATTTTTTTCCGTATTCCAGGGCTTTTTCAACATTATCTATTTGCAGATATGCACCATTCAGACAGTCATATATGAATGCTTTTACATGGGGCGCCTGGCAGTCATCCAAAGAAATGGCCTTTTCATAAAGTTTTATCGCCATATGAAAATCCCCGATTTTTTCGTAATAACGTTTAGCCAGTATTTGATATGGTCTGGTTCGATTAGGCGCTTTTTTGACAGCGTCCTCCCATAAGGCTTTTTCAGTTCGCCAGTCAAAATTGCGGGCATAGGTCCCTATTGCAACTGAAGTTATAATTGCTATCGTAAAAAAACAGCTCATCAAAAATATGATTTTTTTATCTCTCTTTTTCCGATAATGGATCAAATGGGTTGTAATCCATACGGAAAGGGGAACAAATAAAAACATCGAAGGTAAATAATTACGATGTTCAAATACAAGTTCCAGATTAAGGAAAGTCGATTCAATGCCATGGTTCAAAAGAAAAAACAGAATAGCAAACCCTGCCAACGGATATTTTTTTTGCAGCACCAATCCGCAAACGAAAAGAAACACCATAAAAAAAATAGCCGGTAGTGTTGTCCAAGGAGAAAAAAGCGTTTTAGATATGGCCATATCATGTGCCATTGAAAATTGGCCGGCAAGGGGATAAAAGAGCTGGGACAAATAAAGACACATGACTCTTGACTGGGTCATTAATCGCTCGGGAGCGGTAAAGTGTCTGTTTTCAAATCGATTAACCAATCTGAGTATATCATTTCCTGTCCAAATACCGGCAACGACAAATAAAAAGAGAATAAGCGCTAAAACCACCATAAAAAACTTCGGCTTTAAAAGATCTTTTATCGTTATCCTGTGAAAAAAGATGACTTCCAGCAAAAGAGTGGAAGGAAGTATTAAAATGGCATTTTCCTTCGAAAAAAAAGCCAACACGCCTGCGGCAGCAAAAGAACAGAAAAACATTACTTTTTTATTGGCAGAAGCAGACTGACGGAATTTTACATAAAAATATAAGCCTGCAATAAAAAACATCCCCGCCAGCGATGCCATACGCTGGACAATATAAGTGACAGCAGAAGTTTGAATGGGATGAATTACCCAGAGGACAGCTGCCATTAAGGCTGCTTGGTATTGAACAGACTGATCTTTTATACCTGCCCTTGGTATAGATAGTATTAAGCGCAGGGTTAAAAATAAAAAAATACCGCAGAGAATATGAATCAGGATATTGACTACATGATACCCAAAAACTCTGTCCGCCCCTGCATACCAATTCAACGCAAAGGAGAACATGGCAACAGGACGGTAGATTGCATGTCTCTGGTATGAACGGCCGTCTACTGAAGCATGCATACTTTGAATAAGTGATTCAACATTCAGCTCAACAGGATGTATTCCCGGATTTTCGATAATATTTGGGTAATCATCAAGATGCCAGGTCGAATTAAAGGTGTTGCTGTAAGCCAAAACCGTAATGATAGTAATTAAAAGAACACCTATTTGATTACAGCATTTTTTTTCATGGGACATCAGGCATTCACCTTTTCAGACTCTCTGTCTGCCGTAAAAAAACTCACAACAACCATCGCAAAATACTATTTGTAGAGAGGGGATATATTGTCGCATGGCGACAAGCATCATCGCACTCCATTAACGAACAGAGATAAGATTGTGTGAGGGACTATCCGCAGTTATAAAAAGAACAGATAACATCTGCGACTCTGTCCACATCATCCAAACTCATTTCATAATAAAGCGGCAATCGCAATACCCTTTCGCTCAAATCCTGTGTATGTTTCAAATCCCCGGAAACCCTGCCGAATTTTTTTCCGGCAGGAGATGAATGCAACGGGATATAATGAAATACGGCATGAATATTTTCATTTCCAAGACAGGTTATTAATCGGGATCGTTCATCCAAGGCCCCAGTGATCATATAAAAGATATGTCCGTTATGGCTGCCTGATGCAGAATCTCCGTGGGCCAGACGAATAAGACCCTTTTCTTCCAGTAGGCCCAGCCTCACCCGGTAATGGTCACAGAGCTCTCGCCTCTTTTTAATAATGACTTCAGCCTGCTCAAGCTGAGCATATAGAAATGCCGCTGTCATATCCGACGGCAGAAAAGAGGATCCGATATCCATCCAGGTGTATTTATCCACCTGTCCCTGGAAAAACTGTCGTCTATTGGTGCCCTTTTCCCAAATCATATAGGCACGGTCCAACAGATCCGGATTGTTTACCAGAAGCGCCCCACCTTCGCCGCTGATAATATTTTTGGTTTCATGAAAACTTAAGGTGCCCATATCGCCTATGGTGCCTAAAAAGCGATTGTTGTCCGAGGAAAGCAGCGCTTGGGCAGCATCCTCAATAACCATGAGCCCATGTCTGTCCGCAATATCCATTATCTCATTCATGGCACAGGGCACGCCGGCATAATGTACAGGTACAATGGCTTTTGTCCTGTCCGTCACGGCCGGTTCAATTAAAGTTTCATCAATATTTAATGTATCCTGCCGGATATCTATAAAAACAGGCACACCTCCCCGCAGCACAAAAGCATTAGCTGTAGAAACAAAGGTGTAGGAGGGCATGATAACTTCATCCCCAGGGCGAATATCCGTTAGGATTGCGGCCATCTCAAGGGCGGCTGTGCAGGAATGGGTCAAAAGCGCCGGACTTCCCAGGCGGCTCTGCAGCCAGGCCTGGCACTGCTTTGTGAAATAACCGTCTCCTGCCAGATGACCGTGCTTGATAACAGCCTGGGCAATATTGTAAAGTTCTTTTCCGGCAATAAAAGGCCTGTTGTAGGGAATTGCAGTTTGCATATATTCTCCGATTCTAATCCATATTTTCCTTTATGCTCTGCTTGTTATCACAATGCCAAGTACGATAAAAAACAGCCCCAACACTTTATAAAACGAAAAAGGTTCATTAAACAAAAGTATTGAAAAGAGAAAAACCAATACAAACGACGCGCTCATAAAAGGATACGCGAAACTTAAA
Source organism: uncultured Desulfobacter sp. (assembly GCF_963677125.1). Classification (NCBI taxonomy): domain Bacteria; kingdom Pseudomonadati; phylum Thermodesulfobacteriota; class Desulfobacteria; order Desulfobacterales; family Desulfobacteraceae; genus Desulfobacter; species uncultured Desulfobacter sp. Next base: position 2,760,633 of record NZ_OY781882.1, read on the forward strand.
TCAAATTTTGTCATTGCCGCCATCCAAAATAAAGAGGCAATAAATGCCGATAAAAAGCCTGACAAAATAAAAGGATCTGCCACCAGTTTGATTAAAAAAATAACTTTATTTATAAATGGAACAGGCAATGTTCCATACTCAGAGATTCGCCATTTTAAAATTAACTGTCCATAAACGGTAAAAACAACAGTTCCTATGATATAAAAAAAGTTCATTTCAATGAAAAAACATCTCATATCCAAAAGTGATATATATTTGTTATTAATTCTTTTTTAAAACCATAATTTTCATAAAACCCACAAGCTTGGGTATTGGCCAATTGAGTGTGAACAATTAATTTATTTATTGATTTTTCTTGCAAATATAAAATACAAGCATCAATTAATTTTGAACCAATTTTTTGCCCTTGTGCGTGCTCTGAAACTGCTATTAAACCAATCTGCCCTTTTCCATCTTCTATTTTTATTGTGACAAAACCTATAACTTTATGATTAATTTGGGCAACAAAAACCTTATCTGCAATTTCTTTTGAAAGCGATTTTTCTATCCACGCTTTATATAAATTTTCAAATGCATTCTCCGGCAATTTTTTATCTAATAAAAACCGAGAATACTGGCCGCTTTTATAAGTCAAATTCAATAAGTCTTTAGATATTTGTTTTTTACTATAATCAAAAATACAATCATCATTTTTGACCATTTTTTTATTGGTACTAAGCTGATAGACTATTTTCCTATCAACCAACAATGCATTATGTTTAAGTAGTTCTTTCTTATTCATGAGAATATGTTCTGACGAAAAAACATATACAAGCGAATAATCCATTCGCCTTGCTAAATTCACAAGTTGATTTAATTCATTCGTATAATTGTCATTATTGCAAACAATCTTCCCAATTTTCAAACCAAAAAACTGACTATCCCATTGAAGATATAGTAAATTCATTCGTCTATTCGTCTATATTGATAACTTCATTGACGATAAAAGTCGGACGGTCTTTAACCTTTTCAAAAATTTTTCCGATATACAGCCCAAGAAAACCTAATATAAAAATGATAACGCCTGATAAAAACCAGGAAGAGAGAATCAAACTGGTAAAGCCAAGAACTTGAATTGAGCCACTCAGATACATAAAAAAATACACAATGATCGTCAATAATGAAAGAATCGTAGTAAAAAATCCAATTTTCACTGTTAATCGTAATGGTTTATCTGAAAATGCCAGGATAGAGTTAATTGCAAGCTGGAATAACCCCTTAAAATTATATGTAGATTTTCCTTCAAAACGTTTGGCGTGTTTAACGGGCAAATGATATTGTCTAAAACCAACCCATTGCACCATGGTCGGGAAAAATCGAATTTGGTCTTTCATGGATAGTATGGCATGAATTACTTTTTTATTATAAATTCCAAAATTTGCAATAGTTGCATCTTGCTTTGTATCTGTTAAATAGCTAAAAAAATAATAAAAAATTTTAGAAAGACTTTTTTTAACAAAAGAATCGTTACGGGCCGCTCTTTGAGCAAAAACACTATCATAACCTTCCCGTGCTTTTTGGTACAAATTAGGGATTTCATCCGGTCTATCCTGCAAATCACAGTCCATAACAATAATCCATTCGCCAGATGCATAATTTAACCCGGCAGTAATGGCATAATGTTGCCCGAAATTGCGACTTAAATTTATGCCTTTTACCCGTTTGTCTTTTTGACATTCGTCTGTTATCTTCTGCCAGGAGCTATCAGGCGAAGCATCATTTATAAGAATTATTTCAAAATCTTTGGTAATGGGTAGAACATTTTTTTTTATTTGTTTTACAAGTTCCAGAACTATATTTTCTGACCTGTATACCGGTGAAACAATTGATATATGTACTTCTTCTGACATAAAATTCATATTTTATAAACAGTCAATATGATTCTCAACGGATCGTTTGAACCCATTAAAACCCTCTTTTTCGTTCGCCAATGATAAAATCTTTTCTTCTCGCAATTTGACATTCGGTATTTCGTCTTGTTTATATGTTTCAAACATATCATTCTCGAACACCTTTGAATAGTTTTTATCTTTCATCCAGTACCGGACATAATCAAATTTTTTTAAATCAGGTATCCAAATTTTATCCCGTTTTCTGTACTTTTCATCATCCATGGGCCACCCGGGATTCCTTGTCATTATTTTTGAAAAAGTTATATATACCGGCGGTCTTAATTTCGTTGTTTTGTCAAATTCCGCTTTAAACTCCTTGAAAGTTACACAACCATGCCATGGATTATTCATCAGGCAGTTGGTTTGGGTCAGGTAGTACATCATTGGTATCCAGCTTAAAAAAAGTGCCGGGGTATTATCTCTTTCATATTGCTCATGCTTGAAAAATTCAAGCGCTTCATCCATCACCTTGACTCGTTGTTTAAATGTGTGAATACCAAAAAGCTGTGGGGATTTGAACATATGAACAAGAACAGATCTGTCTTCTAAATCCCTGTGGGATTTGTTATACCCCCAAGGATGGACAATTCCCAACATGATTGCCACCATGAAAACGACAACGTAATTATTCAGATTCAAAGTCTGCCGGCCAACTGTTACCTTTTTATCAAGCATAAATGTCAGAGGGAAAGCAAAAAATAACAGGCCGGCCCCTGATCGATAAATAACATTAAAAGATAGATCTGAACCCGGGAAGCTGAATATTGCCAGCAAAAGAACCAATATCGTAGGAATGACAAGTTCATTGGCATATCGAAGTGAATAAATATAAAAAAAATATCCCGGCAGAATTGATACCGTCACATAAATAAAAAACGCCCCCTCAAGACGCAAATATGTAGCATAGTGTATAATAAAACCACAAATTCCCAGAAGAATGTACTTTTTTATTGACACGAGCTCTCCCAGTGTAAACAGCAAAATAAATATCAAAACGGTTAAAACAGCACTCTTTTTCAATACGTGCCAGGCAGAAAAAAAATAGCTGTTAAACAGCCGCTTTAATGAGTGAGAATCTCTTTCAGGAGCTGAATAACGGTGATTCTTTCTTTCCGATGTGCTTCGCTGAGCGGAATCCAAAAAATAAAAAGGATCACTGGAGTCCTCTGACAAAGAACTTTCCGATGATATTTTTTGCTTGACAAAAGGCCCTCCATGACTATCCGAAACAGATGCATGCGTCATGTTATGGATAAAATTTTCATTGAGGTAGGTGACATATGTGTTCAGGTTTCCGGAACCATACAACAGAAGGATTCCGGTTATCAGGCAGATCAAATAGCCTCCCCCAACATACATAAATGGACCTATCCAGGACTTTTTAGTTTCATATAATGCCCAGGCATAAATACACGGCAGAATTAAAATTAAAATAAAGTTAAACTTCAGCCAGATTGTAAGACACAAAAATATGCCTGAAATAAGATAGGAGGCTATGCTGTTCTTTCCATTAAGCAGCAACCAGATGCCTGTTAATGCAGATAATACCGGCAGGTTGTCATAATTGATTGACAGATAATAATTATAGTGAATAAAAAAAATCGAAAGGATAACAAAAATCAGCCATGCCGTTAGGCGATTGAAATAAAGAGAATATATTTTAAAAGAGACCCATGTTACCCCGGTAATCACAAGCACATATCCAAACCTTGCCCACAAAACACTGGGAACGCCTATCGCGGAAAGCCATAACCCGTTTAAAAAACTTGTCCCTACAAGGAAATCAATATTTTGAGAGACACTTCCGTGGAAAAGCCCCCAAGCCTTTGTAAAATGAAAGCCGGTATCTGTCACATCCAGGGTCTTAAAGGTTCTGAAAAGCGTATAAAAAAAAGTAGCAACCATTAAAATGCAAACACGATATTTAGACAGATACGATATTAAATCCAGCGATGAAAAAATGTAAATAAAGCCTGGGAAAAGGCATAACACCCAAGCAGCAAATTTAATATAGAAACAATATATTTCCAGCGAGTTTTCAGCAATTCCGGCCTGGCTAAATTCATCAAGCAATGGGATAAAAACCAGAGGGGATTTTAGAATCAGCCATACTGACAGCACAGCCAGCAAACCCAACCGGAAGTATTTATGAGATAAAACTACGTTGCAGCATTGCTTGGCATTTTTCATAGTTAACTTGTCCAAATTATAGTGAGGATACTTCGGAACCACAACTATTGGGGTTTAATTTTTACATGCGATTGTTCTGATCCATGTCCGCGAATTCAATTTTATACATTTTTTGTCATATAAAACCAAAAATTGAAACAGAAAAGAATAAATTTTAGTAGCATGGTTCAATTGCCACAAACCCATAAATAATTTTAATCTTTATATTCAGACAGTTATAAATTAACATATTTCAAATATATTTATTGGCCGACTTTTTGCTTTTTATTCTGACTAAAATCAAGAAAAAGTGATGTTCCGTCGAGTGAATGCAAATCATTTATTTAAATTTTAGGAGGTATTATGAAAAAAACTTTAACCAGCAAAAAAGGTTTTACCCTGATTGAGCTCATGATCGTTGTTGCGATCATCGGAATCTTGGCAGCTATTGCCATTCCCAATTTTATGGCGTATCAGTGCAAAGCCAAACAATCTGAGGCCAAAAGCAATCTTGGCAACATTCATGTTATGGAAGAGGCATATTTCGCTGAAAACGATTCTTATAACGGTTTAGACACCGTCGGATTTACGACAAAGGGTGACGCAAGGTATTCGTACAGCGCTTCATACTCGGATAACGCCTTCACGGCAACAGCTTCCGCAGATTTAGATGATGATGCTACAGACAGTGACCTATGGACCATGACCGAGGGAAAAGTGCTATCTAATGTTGTGAATGACTGCACTAACTAAAACATTGTCCTTAAAATAAGGCGGTTATCAGGGTTCTTTTCCGATCGGCTTAATGACAGAAAAGAACCCTTCTTTTTTTTATGAAGCGTTTACCAATCATTTCATTGATAACATTGGGGTTTACGTGGTATTGTCAATTTGTATCCACGCAAGCCGAAATGAAATATTTTCTCAGCGAAGATTGTACCGTATGCAAACAAGAAACCGTTGATGAGTTTTTTTCGCTCCCCCCAAAGGAGACTCGTTTCTATAGGTTTGCATTCCCTGCTGACCCAGACTTTGCCGCCGATTTAGTCTGGATGAAGACAGCCTATTATTACGGCATCATTGATATCTCAAACCCTGAAGATTTTTTTTATTTACCTTTCCTGCTGAACACCATGACAGACCTGGCACCGAAATGGGAATTCCCTTATTTCTTCGGCAGTTACACCTTGCTGTTTGAAGCGGGCATGGAAAAACAAGGGCTGAGCTTTGTTGAAAATGGGATGGCTGCCGTTCCGGAATTATGGGAACTCTGGCTGATGAAGGGGTACTATTTCATGAAATATAAAAAAGACTACAAACAGGCGGCTCTTATTTTTGCAGAGGCCTCTTCGAAACAAAAAGCCCCTAAATTTCTGGCAGCGCTATCCGTTTCATTGGCGTTGAAAGGCAACGACAGATCCTTAGCTGAACAACTGGCGAAAATATTTCAAGCTACCATAAAGGATAAAAATATAACCCGACGAATCGCAGAAAAATTCAAATGACTCTTCCTGAAAATAAAAGCCTATATATTCTAAATTTGCAGCATATCTGTTTTTCAGTTAAAACTGGTTTTTTTTTAAGAAAAAAGGCCATTCTAAATGACATTTGCCTAAAGGTTAAACACGGCTCTGTCGTTGGCATGATCGGAGCCAACGGGGCTGGTAAAACCACCACATTGAATCTTGCTGCCGGATTATTACTTCCGTCATCCGGGAAAGCCTTTTTCCAGGATGTGCCGGTCCATGCCCTAAGCGTAAAAAAACAAATCGGCTACCTGGCTGAAATTCAGCATCCCTTCAGGCATCTTAAAGTAATTGAATGGCTTAAGATGCTGGGCAACTTATCGGGAATTCACGGCAATACCCTGACCCACAGATTAGAAGTGTTACTGGATCTGTTTGAATTAAATGACATGAAACAAAAATTTTTACATAAACTATCCAAAGGCCAACTCCAGCGACTGAGTTTTGCCCAGACGTTGATCCATAATCCTAAAATATTGATCCTAGATGAACCTATGAGCGGGCTTGACACATATTGGAGAAGTGTCATCCTGGCCTGCTTGAAACAATATAAGCAAACGGGCGGCAGTATCATATTCAGCTCCCATGTGTTAACCGATGTACAGGAAATAGCTGATGAGATTTGCTGTATAGATAAAGGAAGGATAAAATGGACTTGCGGTGTAGAAAAGATGAAAGAGCATTTACACACAACATCACCAAATAAAAAATTCAAAGCCATATTTCAGGGAACCACGGAAGGCACAAAAGAGCACGGAAATGAGTTTGGTTTTTAACCAAGCGACTTATGAGATTCGTGGTTTTAAAACAGGAGATAGAGTAAATGCGTCAACTGACAGTGGTTGCACTTAACACATGGAAAGAATTTTTAAGAAACAAAGGAATGTTCACGATTATCGCAACGCTATGCTTTCTCTTGCTGTTTAGCCATCTCCTCCAAAAGGTCGCATCGGGAAGCGACAACAGGCTTGTACAAACAACAGGTTTTTTTTGCATAGGCCTATTTGGTATCCTATGCAATATTTTTATGGGCGGGGTGTTTATCAGAGAAATCAACGAAAAAAATATATATTTAATTTTAGTCAGGCCAATTATGCGCTCAACATTTGTCGTCGGGAAATTTCTGGGCCATTGCCTCACTTTAGTGACAATTTTTGTTTGTGCATCTCTGATCTGGTATTTCATTCTCACAATCAACCTTGTTCCTGTTACCCCGATATTTTTCACAGCCACTTTGTTTATATTGGGAGAATGGATCATTATCGCATCAATATCTTTATTTATAGGCAGCTTTACAACACCTTTGTTACATGCCATTTTCCTTTTTTCTTTTGTTTTCATCGGTCATTTTTCTAAGGATATCGTTTTATATTCAGTAACAAATACAAGTCCATGGCTGAAAAATATACTGATTTACAGTTATTATGCCATTCCAAATCTTGAGCTGTTGAACTTTAAAACCGCTGCTATCTACTCGCACCCTGTGGACATATCACAACTATTTGCCGCACTTCTCCTGGTATGCTCATGGAGTGTGGCTTTCATAACAGGGGCATGCATTATCTTTTCATTGAAAAAAATGGCATAGAAGATAGCTTACTACACAAATTATGCCATCAATATTGCAAATGCCATCTTGCGGATGTAAAGAATATATTATGAGCGGTTCGTATAGTCTAAGGACTCCAGGTTATTAACCAGCATCACTATTCCCGGGTTCGTTTTTTTCGGGCATGATTTTGTCCAAGCGATATCTGAAAGACCTTAAGCTTAAATTTAAAAGCTCGGCCGCTTTACTTTTGTTGCCCATGGCTACTTCCATGGCTTTTTTAATGTAAGACTCTTCAATGTCAGACATAATGTTATCTATGTCCACACCGGATGCGACATCTTCTAAATCAAAACGGCTGTTTTCAATCCCCTCAATCCAGCGCCGCCGTTTATGGGAAGAGATGGTCAGGCTTTCAGGTAAGATGATATTGGTTGAGGACAGGGCAACCGATCGTTCAATCAGATTCTCAAGCTCCCGGACATTGCCGGGGAAAGAATACTGATTCAAAAAATCAATGGCATAGGAAGAGAGCTTTACGATGTCCTTACCCAATTTTTCCGAATATTTCTTCACGAAATGAGCCGCAAGCAATTCAATATCCCCTTTTCTATCCCTCAACGGCGGCACTTTGATAGGAATTACGTTCAGCCGAAAAAACAGATCTTCTCTAAAATTACCGTCAATGACTTCCTGTTCAAGTTTTTTGTTGGTAGCCGAAATGATGCGGACATCCACCTCAAATTCCTTTGTCCCGCCCACGGGCTTGAACCGGGTTCCCTGGACGGCACGCAAAAGCTTTACCTGCAAAAAAGTGGAGAGTTCGCCTATCTCATCCAGGAAAATAGTACCCGTATTGGCAGCCTCAAACAATCCCGGCTTGTCTGCCACAGCTCCGGTAAAAGAGCCTTTGACATGTCCAAAAAACTCACTTTCCATCAACGTGTCCGGGATTCCGCCACAATTAACCACGACAAATGGCTTGTCCTTGCGTTCGGAATTATCGTGGATGGCCCGGGCTATAAGCTCTTTGCCGGTTCCACTTTCACCGGTGATCAACACATTGGTTTTAGTAGGGCTAATTTGCCGGATCCGCTTATAAATTGCCTGCATGCCGGAACTGTCGCCGATGATGCGGTTGAAATGAAGATGGGATTTAAGCTCAGACGATCGGAGAGCCTTTTCCTGGTCCAGGGTCAAAAGTTCCAGAGCCTTCGCAATGGTGGAGCTAAGCTCATTGTTGTCAAAGGGCTTGGGCACAAAATCGTAAGCCCCCTCGTTCATTGCCTCCACAGCGATTTCCGTTGTGGCATAGGCTGAGATCATGATTACCACGGTATCCGGGTGCTCTTTCTTCACAGCCCTCAACACATCCAGTCCTGTAATATCGCCTAAACGAATATCAGTGAGCACCAGATCGTATTTTTTCTGTTTAACACTGTTGAGAGCCTGCTTGCCGTTTTTGGCAAGAGAGACCTTATACCCTTTTTTGCACAGAAGCATCTCAAGGAACTCACGCATACTAAGTTCGTCATCTACAACCAGAATGCTGTGTTGTTCATCTGTCATCCGAATATCCGTCCCAAGGATTAATTATATTAAAACAGTAATAACTGATAAATACGAGACTGAAGCAGGCACATTGTCTGCCCAAGTTTCGACGGCTTTGTTCACCTTATTGGTTTTTGCTTTCCTAAGTTCAGAGAGTTCATTCGTATCCAATCTCATAAACCTAAGCATTGAGTAGTTTACCACGAAGAACACGAAATTCACGAAGATATTAGAAAATTAAACTTCGTGTTCTTCGTGAACTTCGTGGTTTTAATCTTAACTTTATGGCATTGCATTCGTATCAAGTAAATGCATCAGGACAAATCCGCTGGTTGGCAAAGAGAGTCTTTTAATCTGGAAGGATCAAAGTCTATATCTGCTAAACCAGGCATAACCAGTAAATCAAGAATATTTTGTTGTGTGCCTGTGAGCACTTGATATTCCTCAACCGTTATAAGGACGTAAGAAGGTCTACCGCGATCTGTAATGATCACCGGACTTTTTTAGCCTCTCTTTTTGCACGACCAATGTCTTGATTTAATTCTCGGCTGGAAATTATTGTAATACTCATATTAGCCTCCTTAAAAAACAGGGTCAACGCATTTAAAAATGCGGCATTGCCTATGCTCATAGTGTTGCCTATCCCAGTCATGCAAACATCACGTCCTCCAAATACTGTGTATCAGATCAAACACGGAGCCGGGCAGGTAATGCTGTAAAACGCTGACGGCGTTTTCCTTTCGGTCGGGCACTATTTAATAAATGATAGAATCTGAGAAATATTCTCTGCCGTCTTAATGGATTCTTTAATCTCCATCAAAACATTAAGATCATGAATACCTCTGACCCGATTCATTATATCATCCAGATGCTCCGGGAATTTTAAGGTTATGCCTAATTCTATGGTATCGTGCAAACCTTCAATCATCCCTTCGATCTTCCCTTCGATCTTCCCTTCAATCTTCCCTTCTTCTTTTAGTTTTTCTGCTAAAGTCATAATATAATCTCCTTCTTTTTCAGATAATGCCTGTTGGAAGATGTCTTTAATTTCTTCCGTGGAGAAACCATCTATGGTGCTTGCCAGATAGCGGAATATGATTTCAAGATATTGCAAGCCGGTCTGCTTTGTCATCAATTCCTTCATCAGCGATAAAATTTCAGGTAGTTTAGTTCGCAAATCCGGATCAAAAATATATTTGAAAAGCAGCATCATCACCCGGGACATGATGGTCCCTTTTATGTTCTCATCAGCAAACTTGGTTAAATCAATAAGGTAAAACTCAAAATCGGGTATGTAATTCGAAAGCTCCTTCACAGGTCCATTCAGTAAACCGGATAAATGGATACCGTCTTCAGGCCATGGCCGTTTTCCATGGCAGATTAAAAGCGGAATCACAACAGGCAGGCCGGGGTTTTCCCCATTTTTCTGCTGATTTTTGAACAATCGCCATATTTTCACGATATATTCCAGCAGTTGGAGATGTACGTATCGATCGTGATAACTCTTATGTTCGAACAACACATAAACAAAGCCCGGATGGCCTTTCAGTATGACTTTGTAGAGCATGTCCGAATAATAATCCGACAGCTCTTTTTCAATAAAGCTGTCTTTGCTGATCTCAAGGCTTTCCAAATCAATCAGATCCAACACGGAGCCGGGCAGGTAATGCTGTAAAACGCTAATGGCGTTTTCTCTGGTGGTCAAAGTCTTCCGGAAAAGGCCGTCATGGGGATTATTAACTTTATTGATTGATTTTTTGTCTGCCATGGTTTATCTGCTTTTAGGTTATGCGTTTGGACTAAATTCTATCGACATTCTTTAATACGGTCAAATAGTTTTCATATGTGCTTGAGTCGCAACGAAGAATACGAATAACAAGGCAGGCAGAATGGAGGATTTATTTTTTTTCTGTCCCCTTATCCAGGCGATATCTGAAAAACCTTAGCATAGGAAGACAGTTTGGCAATATTCTTGCCAAGCTTTGCCGAATACTTTTCCACAAAATGGGCGGCAAGTAATTCCACATCCCCCATTCTATCCCGCAACGGCGGCACCTTGATGGGTATTACGTTAAGACGGAAAAACAAATCTTCCCTGAAATTGCCGTCTATGACCTCCTGCGCCGGCTTTTTATTGGTGGCGGAAATAATTCGGACATCCACCAATTTCCCGGGTGCCGCCCACAGGCTTGAAGCTGGTTTCTTGGACGGCCCGCAAGAGCTTTACCTGCAAAAATGTGGACAGTTCTCCGATCTCATCCAGAAAAATCGTACCGGTATTTGCTGCCTCAAATAAGCCCTGCGTGTCTGCCACAGCCCCTGTAAAAGAGCCTTTGACATGACCGAAAAATTCGCTTTCCATGAAGGACATGAAGATTAATTTCCAAGCATATATTCTTCATGCGCTTCATGTCCTGCATGGTGAAATAAAATACTCAACCCTCAAAATCCCTGGTGTAAACAACCCGGCCGCCAACAATGGTCATAGCCGCCGCACCCGTAAGTTGGCGCCCGGCAAAAGGCGTGTTACGTCCTTTGCTTACAAACGCATCGGGGTTCACGGTCCAACCGGCATCCAAATCAATAAGGGTGAGATCTGCGGCGTTACCCGGCACAATATCGTTATTAATTCCCATGAGATCCGCCGGGGCCTTGGCCATTTTTTCCACCAGCTGCACCAGGGTCAAATGGCCCTGAGCTACAAGGTCCAGACAGAGGCCTAACGAGGTTTCAAGCCCCACAATACCAAATGCGGCCTGGTCGAACTCCACCTGTTTTTCATCTTCGGCATGGGGCGCATGGTCCGTGGCAATCATGTCAATGGTGCCGTCGATCAACCCCTTAATAATAGCTGCCCGGTCTTTGTCGCTGCGCAAGGGTGGATTCATCTTGAAATTGGTGTCATAGGGCGGGATATCAGCATCCGTGAGGGTAAAATAATGAGGTGCGGTTTCACAGGTGACAGGAACCCCCTTTGCCTTGGCCTGCCGGATGGCTTCAATGGACTGGGCCGTACTCATGTGGCAGAAATGAACTCTGGCACCGGTCAATTCGGCCAGGGCAATATCGCGCATCACCATGACGGATTCCGCAGCATTGGGAATTCCTTTTATTCCCATCACCGTGGCAGGCAACCCTTCGTTCATGGATCCCCCATCAGCAAGCCTTTTATCTTCAGCATGAACAAACACAGGTATGTCTAAGGATTTGCAGTATTCCAGCGTCCGCCTCATGAGTTGGGAATCGGAAACCGGCATACCGTCATCGGTCACAGCCCGGATTCCGGCGTTTTTCATATCCGCAATATCGTTGAGCTTTTGACCTTCAAGATTCGCTGAAATGGCTCCCACCGGATATACCCTGGCCGCATTTGCCTTTTGTGCCTGGGAAAGGATAAAGGCAGTCACCTGGGCATTGTCATTCACAGGTTTGGTATTGGGCATGGAACAGACCGCGGTGATTCCGCCTGCTGCTGCAGCCTTGGCACCTGTCTCTATGGTTTCCTTATATTCCTGGCCGGGCTCGCGCAGATGAACATGCACATCTATAAGCCCCGGCACAGCGATCAGGCCCTGGCCATCAATGACTGTGACATCGTCAGAATCTTCGGCAACTTCGGGCAACTGCCCCGGTTCCGAAACGGCCTCAAACAGACCGCCCTTAATACTGATATCCTTTAAGCCCTCAATATTACCAGGATCAATCACCCGGATGTTTTTAATTTGAATCTGCATTTTTACTGCCTCCTGACACCAAATAAAAAAGGGCCATGCGCAGGGCCACCCCATTGGTCACCTGATCCAGAATTACGGATTGTTCACCATCCGCCACAAGGGTTGAAATTTCAACACCGCGGTTCAAAGGTCCCGGGTGCATGATCAGGGCATCCTTTGCCGCCAAAGCCAAACGCGACTGATTTAACCCGTAAAGCGAGGCATATTCGCGCTCACTTGGAAAAAGCAGGCTGCCCTGGCGCTCTTTTTGAATCCGAAGCATCATGACCACATCCGCATTTGTCACACACGCATCCATATCCCGGGCAACGGTGCACCCCATTTGCTCAATACCGACGGGAATCATGGTCCCGGGCGCACAGAGGGTCACTTTTGCCCCCATTCTGAACAAACCGATGATATTAGACCGGGCCACCCTGGAATGGGAAATATCACCTACAATGGAAACCTTTAACCCCTCGAACCCGCCTTTTTCTTCTTGAATCGTCATCATGTCCAAAAGGGCCTGGGAGGGATGGGCATGGGTGCCGTCTCCGGCATTAATAACCGAGCACTTTACCCATTTTGCCACCTGAGAAGCCGCACCCGAAGATGAATGCCGCATCACAATGATATCAGGTTTCATGGACTCAAGGGTCCTGACCGTATCTCTTAATGTTTCCCCTTTGACAATGCTGGAGGAAGATTTGGATATGGCCACTGTATCTGCAGACAGCCGCTTGCCGGCCAACTCAAAGGACAGCTTGGTCCGGGTTGACGGCTCCTGGAAGAAAAGCACAATGGTTTTACCCCGAAGGGTGGGCACTTTTTTAACGGCCCGTTGGGAGATTTCCTTCATCCCCCGGGCCGTGTCCAGGATATACGCAATTTCCTCCCGGCTCAGAGAACCAATATCCAGAATATCTTTTTTTTCAAACCGCATTTATATAATTCCTTAAAACAGCAAGGTGCCGATCCGGTTAAAACGAACGCTGAAATGCGCTTTGTCCCAGGACCAGTAAATCACAATGGCTTCGCCACGCACTTCACTTAAATCCACAAACCCCCAGAATCGCGAATCATGGCTGTTGTCCCTGTTGTCTCCCATGACAAACAGCTTGTTGGCCGGCACGGTAATTTTTCTTAAATTATCCCGGGTTGTGATCTGCCCCGGCAAAATCCGGGGATCCTTGTATTGGGCCCAGGGCTGGTCAGTAATAAGTTTGTCATTGACATACAATTTTTTATTTACGATTTCCAGGGTGTCACCTGCAACGGCAATTACTCGCTTGATGTAATCCTTGGACGGATCTTCCGGATATTTGAACACCACAATGTCATTGCGCTCAGGACTTTTCACCGGGATCAGGGTTTTTCCGTTGGTAAAAGGAATTTTCACCCCGTAAATGAATTTGTTTACAAGAATCTGGTCCCCAATCTGAAGTGTTTCAAGCATGGAACCGGAAGGGATCTTAAAGGCCTGGATAATAAAGGTTCGTATAAACAGAGCAATAACAACGGCAATGAGAATCGCTTCGATATTCTCCCGCCAGGCGTTTTTCTTTTTTTGACTCATTTTCTGCTTCTTTTTTTATATATTTAACAGAACAGGTGCTGGGGAACTCCAATATAGAATCTGGATTTCAGAATTTCGGATTTCAGAATCTGGGCAATTTTTCTTGCCTTGACCATACTGGACAAAGGCACTGTGGGGACGGCTTCACCCTTGATCATAATAGTACCGCTTTTAAGCTCGGCATAACTGACCTGGCCATAGGACTTGGAGATACCCTTGGGGTAATCATGTCCGTAATCAATGATCTGCGTAAAAAGCTCTTCGTCCGGTACTGACGTATATTTGAGAATCTCTTCATTTAAAATGGGAATGGGGATACCAAGCCCCACAGACAATGAGACGCCATAGCCGCGGATACTCTGACCAACCAGCCACTCAGGAGACATCTGCTTAAGGTCCCCCATCACGCATAATGTTCCGGCACCGCTTAGGGGCACACCGTTGAGGCCTCTGTCCACATCTTTTTTATGCTGGGTGCCGGTCCAGGTCACGTATCCCTGGGTCCCGCCCAGAAAAATTCTTGTACCCAACCCGATGGTTTTCAAATAGGGATCGTTGAACAAAGGGCTCAAACAACCCGACGTAGAATAATTGGCATTGCCAACATTAGGTTTAAGGGTACCCATGTAGGTATACTTGGTTTTGTCTGAGCGATTGATGGCGCAATTATAATTTTGGTATGCGTTTCTCGGGTTACACAGTATGGCATTGGGCAAATCCTTTAATGTAACCGTTTTCTCAATGGCCAGATTGGGATAACAATCGGTGCCGTAGCTTTCTGCCTTCAAATGGACCTTTTTGCCGGACACAAGATCCTGGATAACATGCCCGCCCCCGTAATTAAACTCACCCGGGTGGTACTTATTCAAAGGGTCTTCTTCACAAACAGCCGTGGCCCCCAGATAGCAGTCTACAGCGGCAATGGCTGAATAGGCCGGTACATTGTTGAACCAGGTTTTGGTTGTACGAATCACAGGCTTGGACTGTCCTATATTTATAAACGCCCCGGATGAGCACATGGGCGCAAAGGTACCTGTAGTCACCACATCCACTTTGCGGGCCGCTTCCACAACGCCTTCTTTATCTGCGATATCAATAATCTCTTCCGCCGTTACCACAACGGCCTCACCGGCCGCAATTTTGGCGTTTATCTCTTCATAGGTCTTATTCACCTGAAAGGTGCTCATGAGTTAAATTATCCTGATTTTTCTAAAAGTTACAATTTTACTGAATCTGTGTTTTAACAGACTCAATTTTTGAAGTGATATTATTTTGTATCCAGGCCGCATCCCACCACTCAACGGGGTTAATGCATACATTGTGAAGCATCATGCCATAATGCAGGTGATCGCCACCGGCAAGGCCGGTCAAGCCGGTTCGGCCAATGATATCATCCTTTTTAACGACATCGCCTTTGGCCACGTTCATCTGGCTTAAATGTGCATAAAGGCTGGCAAGGCCAAGTCCGTGGTCAATGACAATGATATTGCCGAAGATGCCGACATTTTGCGCCATGATGATCCGCCCATTGTTGGCAGCCCCCACCGGCGCATTGGATGTGGATGCCAGATCAATACCTAAATGGGTGGAGTGACTGATGACTTTTCCATTATACTTATAGGTACGCTTATCTGCAAACCGGGCCCGGTTTGCAGCCCCGGTCAGGCGACTGAAACGCCCTTCCCACATCAATTCGCCACGGGTATCCGAAGGCACTTTGGCCACGGTTTCCACATTTTGCTGCCGCAGCGTCTCGTTAATATATAAAAATTTTGCCAGCAATGGATTTTCTTCCATCAAAAACTGCGCTTCCATGGGGCCCAAATCAAAATCCGGCATTTTAAATTCCAGAAAACCATCTGAGATACGCAGGGTGTCGCTTCTGAAATTCTTATCTTTAATATAATGATAAAATCCGCGCTTGGTCTCATTTCCGGCCATATCCCGGGCTTCTACAGCAATACGGGTATCCGCCCCCTGGGTATGATCCAAGGCAAACAGGGCTGTTATCACCATGGGATCTTTAAACACACCGGAATATCCGGGGAAAAAATTCTCCCCCACCCTGACACCGCTTTGCACGTTTTCTTCGTCAAGTTTATAAATTACAAGGCCGACACCGCCTTTGGAGACATTATGCTGGGAGGTCAACACCTGAAGTCGGGGCGGCACCGTATCAATGATCACTGGACGCTCTTGGTAAAAACTGTTGCCTTTGGTCCATTTACGCCAGGCATAATCCGTTACAACAATCCGAATAATGGCCTCACCGTCGTTCATACCGTATTTACGCATTTCAACGGGAATGGTAAACGTATCGGACAGGATTATATTGTCACTGAATAAAGACTGAATGGAAGAGGGAGGATACGACTTATCCAAAAGAACTTTTTCATTATCTTTTTGCACCAAAGAAACAGTTACATGCTTTAACCCAGCGCCTTTATCCGATGCGGTTATATTTATTTCATAAGATTGTCTTAGATACTGGGAGGGCAGGCTGATATCTGCGCTGGGAGCATCTCCCTCATATTTACAAAACAGAACCCAGCCCACAGGCACAACAATTGCCAGAAATATAATCAGAAACAGTGTTCTTTTCATCAAACAACCTTACTTTTCAAGAAGTTAGACGGCTATGCTTAAAGTCAACTTAAGATATCAGCAAACGCCTTTCTTATCAAGGAATTTTCCCGGGCACGGATCCACCTTGACATTTCCCCGGGTGAATAATATCTAGGGTTATCAATATTTTTCTCGTTTTAAGGATAAACCCGATGACAAACTTTTTTTTTGACCTGACCCGGAACGACCCAAACTTTTTTTTTCTAATTGCCGGCCCCTGTGTGATAGAGGATTTAGACACAAGCCTTGCGATTGCAAAACACCTGAAACAGGTCACAAACGACTTAGGTATTCCTTATATTTTTAAAGCCTCGTATGACAAGGCCAACCGGACATCCATCCAGTCGTTCCGGGGCCCGGGGCAGGAACACGGCCTTAAAATTTTAGAACAGATTAAAACAGAACTGAACATCCCTGTCATCTCTGATATCCACCTGCCTGACCAGGCCGAAAAAGCCGCACAAGTTCTTGATATTATTCAGATACCAGCATTTTTATGCCGCCAGACCGACTTAATTTTAGCCGCCTGCAAAACAGGCAAGCCCGTGAATATCAAAAAGGGTCAATTTCTTGCACCGGCTGACTGTAAAAATATTGTTGAAAAAGCCAAGTCCACAGGCAACAGGGACATTGCCATCACTGAACGCGGCACCTGTTTTGGGTATAACAATCTTGTGGTGGATTTCAGGTCCATACAGATTTTACGGGAATCGGGTATGCCCGTAATTTTTGATGCCACCCACAGTGTGCAACTTCCCGGAGGCAGCGGCAATGCATCGGCAGGGGAAAGACAGTTTGTCGCACCGCTTGCAAAAGCCGCCGTAGCCTGCGGCGCCCACGGCCTGTTCATGGAAACCCACCCCGATCCGGACAATGCCCTGTGCGACGGACCGAACTCCATACCTCTGGAGCAAATGAAAACACTTTTGACCCATCTGGTCAATATCAGGAAAGTTGCAGGACCGTCCCTATGACAACACCATTGGCAGATATCCAACTGCTGCTTTTAGATGTGGACGGGGTGCTCACCGACGGCAGCATTACCTACACAGACACAGGCGAACAGATCAAAACGTTTAACGCCAAAGACGGTCTGGGCATCCGTTTGCTCATGGATGCAGGCATTCTTGTCGGAATTGTCACGGCAAGGGTTTCAGGCGCCCTGCGTCACCGGTGTGAAAACTTAGGCATCACCCTGGTTTTTGACGGCATAAGAGATAAAGCCGGCGCATTGGCATCCATATCTGAAACCACCCAAGTCAGCACCGCACAGATTGCATTCATGGGCGATGACCTGATAGATCTGCCGGCAATGACCCGTGCCGGATTTGCTTTTACCGTGGCCGACGCCCCTGTTGAAGTGAAAGACAGGGCAGACCTAATAACGGAGCTCCCCGGAGGCAAAGGAGCGGTCCGCCAGGCCTGTGAAGCCATTCTCAAAGCCAAAGGCCTCTGGGAAAACGCTATTTCAAGGTTTCTATCATGAGCGGCGTCGGCAAAAAAAAACTGATACTGCCCCTGATTCTGCTTTTAGGCCTTATACTTGCGGGGTTAGGCCTGTATTATTACATCAGCCACCTGCTGACCACACCCATTGAACTTGAAAACATCGAGGTTGATGACAAGGCGGCGCTCAAACTCAATGCACTTGAGCAGATTTCCAAAAAAAACGGCATCACCGAATGGAAACTGAAAGCCTCCACGGCCACCCTGCTCAAAGACCAAAACAGGGCTGAACTAAAAGATGTGGACATTATTTTCTACACCAAACAGGATACCCAGGTTCACCTCACAGCTGACCACGGAGAACTCGACACCAAGACCCATGACATGACCTTTTCAAAGAATGTCACGATTCATCATCAGCAATACACCCTGAGAAGTGAAACATTGCATTATGCCAAAAAACCACATATAATACGCTCCGATTCAAGGGTTGAAGTGGACGATGAGAACTCTGTAATAGAAGCGGACTGCATGACGATTATGCTGAACCAAGAGTTAATCATCCTGGAAGGAAACGTAGAAGGACGATTTAGTGAAAAAAGTCAAAATTCAAACTTGTTATAGTACGTCTCTTGTTTTACTGCTGATGCTGTTGTTTCTTCTCACACAGGTCTCCTTTGCAGCCCAAGAGGATAAACCCGCCGATACAAGCCGGCCGCCGGCTGATTTAAAAATCACTTCAGATAAAATGGTCGCCAACAAAGACCAGTCCATGGTTGAATTTATGGGAAAAGTTAAAGCTGTCCGGGCAGACAGTGTGCTCTTCGCTGATTCGGTCAAAGTATTTTTTCATACCTCAGAGACCAAAAAGGAAGGTCAGTCAAACGTAAAACGAATTCTTGCCACAGGCAATGTTGAATATACTGAAGGAGAAC
The DNA here is from genome assembly GCF_963677125.1 of uncultured Desulfobacter sp. NCBI lineage: Bacteria > Pseudomonadati > Thermodesulfobacteriota > Desulfobacteria > Desulfobacterales > Desulfobacteraceae > Desulfobacter > uncultured Desulfobacter sp. The sequence goes on from NZ_OY781882.1 coordinate 2,779,654, forward strand.
GCAAAGCATTCTCGGATCAGGCGGATTATGATACCGCAGACCAGATACTCGTGCTCACCGGAGATCAAGCACGTTTGCTTACAGGAAAAAGCTGGATCACCGGCAAAAAAATCACCCTTTTTAAGGCCCAGGACCGGGTGGTTGTGGAAAGCAGCGAAAAAACCAGGGTTGAAGCGTTTTTTGATGCTGAAGACCAGAACGGATCTTTGGATAAGCCGTAAACTTATGAGCCGACTGGTACTGGAAAACCTTGTAAAGACCTATGGTGGCAAAACCGTAGTGGATCAGGTCAGCCTGACTGTGGACCAGGGACAGGTAACTGGACTTTTAGGCCCCAACGGTGCCGGCAAGACCACCACGTTCTATATGACTGTCGGCATGATCCGTCCGGAAAAAGGCACCGTTCACCTTGACGGGGAGGATATAACACGGCACCCCATGTATATAAGGGCCAGAAAGGGTATTGGTTACCTTCCCCAGGAGACATCCGTATTCAAAAAACTAACTGTCAGGGAAAATATAACGGCCATTCTGGAGGTCATTGACAAAAAAGTCATGGATATTGACCAGAAAGCTGAAAGCCTGATGGAAGAACTTGGGATTTTGTCTTTAGCCGGTCAAAAGGCAGCATCCCTGTCTGGTGGAGAGCGGCGGCGCCTGGAGATTTCAAGGGTGCTTGCCACAGACCCATTATTTATCCTGTTGGACGAACCCTTTGCCGGCATTGATCCTTTGGCTGTCATTGACATCCAGAAGATCATATCCCAGCTTACGGACAAAGGTATCGGGGTATTGATATCAGACCATAATGTCAGGGAAACATTAGGCGTATGCGACACAGCTTACATCATGAGCCAGGGCGTGGTTATGGAATCAGGTCCGCCAGAAAAAATTATTTCAAGCAAAGTAGCCAAACGAATTTACCTGGGAGACAACTTTAGACTTTAATCATGGAACTTGGATTACAACAAAGCCTTGCACTGACGCAACAGCTGGTCATGACGCCCCAGCTCCAGCAAGCCATTAAACTGCTCCAGCTGTCCCGGCTTGAACTTGCCGAAATGATCCAGCAAGAAATGGAGCAAAATCCGGCACTTGAAGAAGTCTCCACGGAAGACACCTCTGACAAAGCCATCACGGCCCAGGAAACCCAAACCCGGGAAACGGAAACTGAAGCCCCTGTCAAGGAAGTCACCATTGAAGAACGGGTGCCCTCGGATACGGATTGGGAAAATTATATCAATGAATATAACTCCACCGGCAGAATTCATATGGAGGCTGAAAGCAGTGAAGCCCCAAATTACGAAGCATTTACATCCGAAAAACAAACGCTTGAAGCGCATTTAAAATGGCAGTTGATGCTTTCGGATCTGCCGGACGAAGAGGAAAACATTGGTCACATCATCATTGGTAATCTAAACCGGGACGGATATTTATGCGCAGACGTGGAAGAACTGGCCCAGACGGCTGAGGCCGACATTCATACCGTTGAAGAGGTACTGGCTCTGCTTCAGACCTTTGACCCCCCCGGCGTGTGTGCCAGAAACCTGTGCGAAACGCTGCTAATACAAGTCCGGCAGCTTGGCATTGAAAACGAAATCATCACCCGGATCATTACGGATCATTTAAAAAACCTTGAAAATAGAAACAGCAAAAAAATTGCCAAGGCCCTTAAAATTTCTGTTGAGGATGTACGGGCCGCAGTAAAAATCATCCAGTTTCTTGAACCCAAACCCGGCAGAAAATTTGCCACAGAGGAACCCGCCTACATCACCCCTGACATATATGTTTACAAAGTTGGTGATGATTTCAAAATTGTTATGAACGATGACGGCCTTCCCAAACTAAAAATTTCAAGATTTTACAGGGATGCTGTGGCCACCGGCAAAAAAATCCCCAAGGAGACCAAAACCTATCTCAATGAAAAGATGCAGTCCGCCTCCTGGCTTATAAAATCCATTCATCAGCGCCAGAAAACTATCTACCTTGTCATGGAAAGCATCATAAAATTTCAAAGGGAATTTTTTGAAAAGGGCATTGCCTATCTGCGGCCTTTGATCCTCAAAGACATTGCCGAAGATATTGAAATGCATGAGTCTACGATCAGCCGGGTGACCACCAACAAATACGCCTACACGCCCCAGGGACTGTTTGAGTTGAAATATTTTTTCAACAGCTCCATAGAGCGGGTTGACGGTCCTTCCATGGCATCAGCCAGCGTCAAGGAGAGAATAAGGCAACTCATTGACAATGAAGATCCAAACGCGCCTTTAAGTGATGATAAAATCGCCGCAATTCTGCAGGAATCAGACATTCAGATTGCCCGGCGAACCGTGGCAAAATACAGAAAAGTGCTTAATATTCTGCCGTCCAATAAACGCAAACAACTATAGGGAGAGCTAATCTATGCAGGTCACCATCACGTTCAAAAAAATAGAAGCATCTGATGCCCTCAAGTCCTATGTAAATAAAAAGCTTAAGCGGTTTGACAAAATGTTGGATGGCCCGGCTGATGCAAATGTGGTCTTAAGCATTGAAAAAATAAGGCATATTGCTGAGATCACTTTAACCAGCGGCCCACTTAGCATCCATGCAAAGGAATCGAGCGAAAGCATGTATGCCACCATTGATATTTTAGCGGATAAAGTGAAAAGTCAAATAACAAAGCACAAGGAAAAAGAAAAAAAACACATGTCAGGCAACAAGGCGAGCCTGACGGATACCCGGGAGTTCAGTCTTGAGGAACCACTGCCCGGGGACATGAGAGATATTATTGAAGAACCCCTTGAAACAAAACCTATGGACATCGAAGATGCGGTGATTGAACTGGAATCGGGCAAAAAATCTTTTTATGTTTTTATGAATGCCCGCACAGAACAAGTCAATGTGATCTATAAACACAATAACGGTAAATTGGGACTTATCGCCCCCCAAGGATAGGATGGTCGGAACCAATGAAAATCAGTGACATTCTAAAGCTGGACGCTATTATCGCAGACCTGAAAGCCAAAAACAAAACAGAGGCCATAGAAGAACTGTCCCAGGCTGTTTCACCGGTGGCAGGCGCAGAAGCCGAAGATGTCTCAGCTGTCCTGCTGGAACGGGAGCACTTGGGCTCCACAGGTATCGGCGGCGGCATCGCCATTCCTCACGGCAAACTGGAGACGGTTAAGTCCATTGCAGTGGGATTTGGACGCAGCATCAAAGGCATTGAGTTTAATTCCCTGGACAACCGGCCGGTCCATCTTTTCTTTCTGCTTTTAACACCCGAACATTCCACAGGGGGGCATTTAAAGGTTCTGGCCCAAATTTCAAAGCTGCTGAAAATGGATCAATTTAAAGAACGCCTGCTCGCAGCAGGCTCCCAAGAACAGATTCATCAGATCATTCTGGAGAATGACGAAGAATTTTGACAATGGAAAACCTCAAGGTTTATATCATCACCGGCATATCAGGCTCCGGGAAGACAACCGTTGCCCAGGCATTTGAAGATGCTAGTTTTTATTGCATTGACAACATGCCCATGGCACTTGTGCCCAAGGTGCTCGAACTGCCGTTAGGCGAAAGCACCAAGGTCAAAGGGGCTGCATTTGTGATGGATATGAGGTCAAAAACTTTCTTAAGTACATTTGTTTCAGGTGTCTCAGCTATAGAGGATATGGGACTATCCCCGGTCATCATATTTCTTGAAGCTGACACCCAAACTTTGGTCAAACGGTTTAGTCAGACCCGCCGGCACCATCCTCTGGGGGACGAAAAAAACCTTTTGGACAGCATAAGGTCTGAAAAACAGGGCATGGCCGCCATCCGGAAATTAGCCCACCGGATCATCGACACTTCTAATTTCAATGTGCATCAGCTTAAGGCAGAAATACAAAGTCTTGTATCCAAGGATATCGGTTCCGAAAATTTTATGAAACTGAATATCATGTCTTTTGGATACAAATACGGCATTCCGGTGGATGCAGATATTGTGGTGGATCTGCGGTTTCTGGCCAATCCATATTTTGTACCCGAACTCAAAGCCCACAACGGAGAGTCTGATGCGGTAAAAGCCTTTGTTCTGGAAAATGGGGAAACCAAAACCTTTTTAAAAAAATATAACGACCTTATTGACTATCTCATTCCATTATATAAAAAAGAAAACAAGGCATACTTAACACTCGCGTTGGGCTGTACCGGTGGCCGCCACCGCAGTGTCGCTATTTCCCGAGCCGTATTTGAACGGCTATTGAAAAAAGGTTTGAATCCAAGCTTGCGACACAGAGATATAGATAAAGACATCAAAGAATTATAACAGGCAAATTATGACGGGAATTTTAATTGTCACCCATGCGAATTTGGGTGCAGCATTAATTGATACCCTGGAGTTTATTCTGGGGGCAAAGCAAGAAAAATTAGGCACCATATCCATAGACATCAAACAGGACCCGGAAAGTCTGCGAAATAAAATCAAACGGGGCATTAAGGATGTCTATTGCGAAAAAGGCGTTATTATTTTAACCGACATGTTCGGTGGTACACCTTCAAACCTGGCCTATGCCTTTCTTGAAGAAGGAAAGGTGGAGGTAATTTCAGGCGTCAACCTGCCCATTCTTCTCAAAGCCGTCACAACCCGGGAGAGAATGGAGATCAAAGAATTGACTGCAGCCCTGATTGAACATGGGAAAAAAAGCATTTCCCTTGCCAGCGACATTCTGAAAGGGACCAGTCGGTCCCTATCCTAACTTATGCCGTGCCCGTTTCCCCTCTCGGGTATGGATTTATTTTCATTTTTGAAGGAGGCGAATAATGACTGTAAAAATAGGAATTAACGGATTCGGCAGAATCGGACGCATGGTCTTTCGGGCTGCTTTGGAAAATGATGCAATTGAAGTTGCGGCCATCAATGATCTTACGGACACAGAAACCATTGCCCATCTGCTCAAGTATGATTCTGTCCACGGACGCCTCCCCAATGAGGTCAGCCATGGAGAAGGATTTATTGCCGTGGATGGGAAACAGATTTCAGTTACCGCGTTAAAGGATCCTGCCCAGATTGCCTGGGCGGATGCCGGTGTGGACATTGTTTTGGAATGCACCGGTCTTTTCAGAAACCGCGAAACTGCGGGCAAGCACCTTGAAGGCGGTGCCAAAAAAGTCATTATTTCAGCGCCGGCCAAGGATCCGGATGTTACCATTGTCATGGGCGTAAACCATGAGGATTATGACCCTGGTAACCATCATATTATATCTAATGCCTCCTGCACCACCAACTGCCTGGCGCCCGTAGCCAAAGTACTGCTGGAAAATTTCGGCGTTGTATGCGGACTGATGACCACGATCCACTCTTACACAGGAGACCAGCGCCTGCTTGACTTCCCACATAAGGATTTGCGCAGGGCTAGGGCCGCGGCTTTATCCATGATTCCTACCACAACAGGTGCAGCCAAAGCGGTTTCTTTGGTTTTGCCTGAGCTTGAAGGCAAACTCAACGGCCTTGCGGTGAGGGTTCCAACACCCAATGTATCTCTTGTAGATCTAGTGATTACCACTGAGAAAAAAGACCTAACCAAGGAGATGGTCAACCAAGCCCTTAAAAAAGCATCAGAGACAAACCTGAAGGGATACTTGGGGTATGTTGAAAAACCCCTGGTATCCATTGACCACAACTCCTGCCCGCTTTCTTCCATTGTTGATGCATCCTGCACTGACGTCATTAATGGAGAGATGGTAAAAATATTTTCATGGTACGACAATGAGGCCGGTTACTCACACCGTATGGTTGATCTGGCCCAGATGGTGGGCAGCGCCCTTTAGAGGAGAACTACATGACAAGAATTCCATTGATTGCCGGTAACTGGAAAATGTACAAGACAGGTACCCAGGCCGTTGTTGCAGCCAAACAACTGGCAGAATTAGCCGACGGAGTAAATGGGGTTGATATTATGATTGCCCCCACAGCACTGTCGCTGCCCCTGGTTGCTGCGGCTTTAGGCAAAGAGCCCCTGGTCCGGTTGGGAGCACAGAACATTTACCCAGGCAAGGAAGGGGCTTTCACAGGCGAAGTATCCGGAGAGATGATCAAGGATGCCGGTGCAGACTATGTCATCATCGGTCATTCCGAACGTAGACAGTTCTTTGGAGAAACTGATGAAAGCGTTTCAATTAAAATCCGTGCAGCCCTTGATGCACAACTTACCCCTGTGATGTGCATCGGAGAGACCGAAAACCAGCGGGAAGCGGATAAAACGTTTTTTATCCTTGACAAACAGATATCAGATGGGTTAAAAGGCTTTGATCTTGAGGAACTTGATCCCCTTATTCTGGCTTACGAGCCGGTTTGGGCAATCGGTACCGGAAAGACAGCAGGACCAGATCAGGTAAAAGAAGTACATAGTTTTTTACGAAACCTGATCAAAGAGAAATACACAGAAGGCCTGGCAGCAAAGATCCGGATTTTATACGGCGGATCGGTTAAACCCGGCAACATCAAAGAGCTGATGCAACTTGAAGATGTAGATGGTGCATTGGTTGGTGGCGCGAGCCTTAACCCGGAAGATTTTAATAAAATTATTAGATTTTAGAATTATATAATATGACAGCCATTTTAGTGACAATACATGTAGCAGTTTGCATTTTTCTGATACTTGTCGTGCTGTTGCAGACCGGTAAAGGCGCAGAGATGGGTGTGTCCATGGGTGGCGCAGGAAGCCAAGCCCTTTTCGGAGCTGCCGGCCCTGCAAACATCTTGACCAAAATTACCACGGCCGTGGCCATTATCTTCATGATTACGTCACTGAGCCTGGCTTATATGTCAGGACATCAGTCTCAGTCCAGTGTTATGAAGGACGCCCCTGCTCCCGCAGCACAAGAGGTACCGGCAGCAGAATGATTAAGAATAAATTTTTTGCCGAAGTGGTGGAATAGGTAGACACGCACGCTTGAGGGGCGTGTGGGGAGACCCGTGGGAGTTCAAATCTCCCCTTCGGCACCAAAAATACAAAGCCGCGGCATAATTGCCGCGGCTTTTTTTTTAGGGACTTAAGAAAAAAATCCCATAGACTGATATGGACAAAAACAATAAAAGAAATTGTTACAAGTGCCGTTTTTTTTATGTCACCTGGGAACCGGCCCACCCAAACGGCTGCAGGGCTTTAGGGTTTAAAAGCCGCCAATTGCCCAGCGTCACAGTATTTCAGTCTTCGGGAAAGCCCTGTGAATACTTCAAGGAAAAAAAGAAATAAAGAAACAGGGTGTTGGCAGTTGCGCCTTGCATTATGGTCAGACAAGCTTATTATAAAAAATTATGACTTATTACAATGATGCCACCGGGCCAGACCCGAAAAAAATCGAAAAAGAGCTTGGGGAATTTCTGAACAAAAAATTTGGTGGAAATGTTAAAATCCTGACACCTTCCATCCAGCCCCAGCAGGAGATCGTTACCGGCACAACACCTGAGTCCGGCAAAAAAAAGCTGATTGACTTTAATATTAAACCGGCAGAACTTATCAGCTACCTTGACCAGTACGTTGTTCGACAGGACAAGGCAAAATCGGTACTTGCCACAAAGATCTGTACCCATTTCAACCGAATCCGGCACCAGGAATCCATGACCACCGAACCGTTTAAGATCACAGGGAATATTAAAAGTAATATCCTGCTGCTTGGCCCGACAGGTATTGGCAAAACCTATCTGATAAAACTTATCGCTAAAAAAATTGGCGTGCCTTTTGTAAAAGCGGACGCCACCAAATTTTCCGAAACCGGATATGTGGGTGGTGATGTAGAAGATCTGATCAGGGATTTGGTTAAAGAAGCCAAGGATGACATTGAACTTGCCGAATGCGGCATTGTTTACATTGATGAAGTGGACAAGATTGCCGCAAGCCCTAATGTTATCGGCGCCCAGATATCCCGGACAGGGGTTCAGCGTGCCCTGCTCAAACCCATGGAAGAGACCGATGTAGATTTAAAGGTGCCCCACGATCCTGTATCCATGATGCAGGAGCTTGAGGCATTCCAGAGAACCGGGAAACGTTCGGCCAGACGTGTGAACACCGCCAATATTCTGTTCATTTTATCAGGCGCATTTTCGGGTCTGACGGATGTAGTGAGAAAACGATTGAGCAAACAGGCCATTGGGTTTGGCGCTTCGCTTACCCATATCAGAAAAGACAATGAACTGTTAAAAGAGACCCGGTCCGAGGATTTGGTCGCCTACGGTTTTGAATCTGAATTCATCGGCAGGGTGCCGGTGCGCTGTGTGCTTGATGAACTGACTCAAAAAGATCTTTTCGATATCCTGAAAATGCCCAACAACCCGGTGATCTTAAGCAAACGCCTTGATTTTAAATCATATGGCATTGATGTGTTGTTCACCGATGAAGCGTTAGAAGAGCTGGCAGCAAAAGCGCACACGGAAAATACCGGTGCCCGGGGGCTTGTATCCGTAGTTGAAGAAGCCATGCTCTGCTTTGAAGAAAAACTGCCTTCCGAATCTATCGGTCAGTTTGCTGTTACAAAACAGGTGCTGACCAACCCCGAACAAGCGCTAAACGATCTTATTCAGGGCAATGACAAAGAAAAACACCTGGCTGAATACAACAATGCTTTGGTCCTTTTTTCAGATTACATCAGTGAGTATGTAAAAAATAACTGGAAAATCTTTTCCATCCGCCACGGCCTGACCTTAACGCAGATTCGCACAAAAATGGTGGTCCAATATTATACGGCCCATGTCATGGAGATAGAGGATGCGGTTAAACAGGTCAAAAGATTCTATGACAACGTCAAAGAGATGGAACTGGAGATTTCCAAAAACTATGATTTAAATGTCGTGTTCGAAGAAGATGCAGCGGATTTTCTCATCCAGCAGTTTATAGAGCATAATGCAACTACAGATGAGATCCTTTCCAAAATATACACGGATTTTTTTGACGGATTTAATCTGATCCGGGAAAAAACCGGGAAAGCAAGGTTTTTCCTATCCAGAGAGGCATTAACCGACCACGAAACTTACCTCAACGAGCTTATCAGAAAAGAGATAAAATGATTGGAATTTCAAAACTTTACTGCGCCACTGTGGAACCCTCGGATACGTTACGCTATTCAAGGCATTCAGGCAAACTACCTTCTCATCTGCTTCAGTTCTCAAAAGACAAAAAGCCGGTGGTGGTCTGGAATATGACCCGGCGGTGCAACCTGAAGTGCGTTCACTGCTATGCCCAGTCTGAAAATATTGCCTATGACAATGAACTGACCCATGAACAAAGTCTTGCGATGATGGATGACCTGGCAGCATTCGGGGTACCGGTACTCTTGTTTTCCGGCGGGGAACCGTTGATGCACCCACGCCTTGTGGAATATGCCCAGTATGCCGTATCCAAGGGCATGCGGGCCGTTATCTCCACCAACGGCACTCTGATCACCAAAGAGAAGGCCAAACAGCTCAAAGAGGTGGGACTCTCCTATGTGGGGATCAGCCTCGACGGACTTGAAGCCACCCACGACATGTTTAGGGGTGTCCCTGGTGCGTATAAAAAGGCATTGCAGGCCGTTGACAACTGTCAGGAAGCAGGCATTAAGGTGGGGCTGCGGTTTACCATTAATAAACGAAACGTCAAGGATATCCCGGGCATTTTTGATCTGCTGGAAGAGAAAAAAATTCCCAGGGCCTGTTTTTACCATTTAGTTTACTCAGGCCGCGGACAGGAAATTGCCAAAGAGGATTTAAGTCATGAGGAGACCCGTAAGGTGCTTGATTTGATCATGGACCGCACAAGAGACCTTCATGACCGCAACCAACCCAAAGAGATCCTCACCGTGGACAACCATGCAGACGGTCCCTATTTGTACCAGCGTCTACTTAAAGAAGATACCGATCGGGCTGCCGAAGTACTCGAACTGCTTGAAATGAACGAAGGCAATAACTCAGGCCGCGGCATCGGCTGCATCTCCTGGGATGGTGAAGTTCATCCGGACCAGTTCTGGCGGGAAATCAGTTTCGGCAACATCAAAGACCGTCCCTTCAGCGAAATCTGGACAGATTCTGAAAATGAATTTTTGATGAAAATGAAAGAGAAGAAAAAATACGTTAAAGGCAGATGCGCCCAATGCCGTTGGCTTGATATCTGTGCCGGCAACTTCAGGGCCAGAGCTGAGTCCGTTGCAGGAGATCCTTGGGATTCAGATCCGGCCTGTTATCTTACGGATGAAGAGATCAAAAAGGAGAACGTATAATGCTGTTCCCCGAATACAGAGGCAGGCGCATGCGTGCCACGGCCAATTTCCGACGCATGATCAGGGAAACTAAACTGTCCAGGGACGATCTGATTCTGCCCTTGTTTGCGGTGGAAGGCAAATCTGTTAAAAAACCCATCAACTCCATGCCCGGACAGTTTCAGCTCTCTGTCGATCACATTGTCACCACGGCAAAGCAAGCCAAAGACGAAGGCATTCCAGGCATCATGTTGTTCGGTATTCCCGATACAAAAGACTGCCTTGGCACCCAGGCCTATGCCAGTGATGGTATTGTCCAAAAAGCTGTGACGGCTGTCAAGGAACAGGTTCCGGATCTTACCGTTATCACGGATGTCTGCTTGTGTGAATACACGGACCATGGTCATTGCGGTATGGTGATGGATGACGGCAATGTTGACAATGATTCCACCCTGGATCTGCTTGCCAAAACGGCCTTGTCCCATGTGCAGGCCGGTGCCGACATGGTGGCCCCTTCCGACATGATGGACGGTCGTGTGGCTGAAATCAGAGGAATCCTGGATGACGAAGGGTTTTCCCATGTGCCCATCATGTCCTATGCCGTAAAATACGCATCGGCTTTCTACGGTCCTTTCAGGGATGCTGCGGAATCCGCGCCCAAATTTGGAAACCGCAAAACCTACCAGATGGACCCTGCTAATTCCCTTGAAGCGATCAGGGAAGCCACCATGGACATTGAGGAAGGTGCAGATATTATTATGGTCAAACCGGCACTCTCCTACCTGGACATTATTTATCGGGTCAGAGAAGAGATTGACCTGCCTGTGGCTGCATATAACGTATCCGGTGAATACTCTATCATCAAGGCGGCAGAGATGATGGGCTGGGTGGACGGCAAAGCCATGATCATGGAAGCCCTGCTCTCCATTAAACGGGCCGGAGCCGATATTATAATGACTTACTCAGCCATAGACGTGGCAAGGGAGCTGAACAGCTGATGGCACATCCCCACGGAACACACCCCCATGGACATGGCGGCCCCCACTCTGCCGGAAAAAACAATACCCTGCGTCTTGTGGCCTGGGAAACAACCCGCCGGTGTAATCTAACCTGCAAGCATTGCCGAGCTGCAGCCGAAGACCATGCATACGAAGACGAACTGACTACCGAAGAATCCTTCAAGCTTTTAGACCAGATCAGAGAGGTGGGGCAGCCCATCATTATCCTCACCGGCGGCGAACCACTGCTCCGGGATGATATCTTCGATATAGCTGCGTATGGAGATAAAATAGGCCTTCGCATGGTCATGGCCCCCAACGGTACTCTGCTCAATGAAGACAATGTGGCACGACTTATAGAAAGTGGCATCAAACGTATTTCTGTAAGCCTGGACGGCGCCACGGCAGCTTCCCATGATGCATTCAGAGGACTTGAAGGCGCCTTTGACGGTGCCGTAAACGGCATAAAAACAGCCAAAGCGGCCGGACTGGAATTTCAGATCAATACAGTTATCACAAAAACCAATCTTAAAGAAATTCCCGACATCCTTGCCCTGGCAGAGTCACTAGGGGCTGCGGCCCACCACATTTTCCTTCTGGTGCCAACAGGCCGGGGAAAATACATCGTGGATACAGCCATTGACGCAAAGGAGTACGAAGAGACCCTGAACTGGTTTTACGACCAACGGGACAAAACTTCTTTGCAGTTGAAAGCCACCTGTGCGCCTCACTATTACCGCATTTTGCGCCAACGCGCCAAAGCAGAAGGCAAAAATGTCACTTTTGAAACCCATGGGCTTGATGCGGTCACGCGGGGCTGCCTTGCAGGCACCGGTTTTTGCTTCATCTCCCATGTGGGCCGTGTTCAGACCTGCGGTTTTTTAGACGTCACCTGTGGGGATATCAGAACCCAGCATTTTAAGGATGTGTGGGAAAATTCACCCGTCTTCAATAAACTGCGGGATTTCAATAACCTTGAGCCCAAATGCGGACTGTGCGAATACAAACAGGTGTGCGGCGGATGTCGGGCCAGGGCATATGAAGCCACTGGCGATTATCTGGCCCAGGAACCTTTGTGTACATACCAACCGGCCCGGCATCAGACAAAGTAAAGAAAGGGTTTGCAGGTTTTATAAAACACACAAAATTACTTATTCTTTGATAACATACCGCGTTACGGAAAAGGCCCAATAGTTAAAACTATTGGGCCTTTGCTGCGTTTTGTATATGGACCGAAGCCCTGCGTAATTTCATCTACTTTATTTCATCTGAGGTCCTTAGGCTTTAGTACAAACTCCTTAGAATTTATATTTTTCCAATCAACTTAAACGCTTGTGGCGGCAAAGGACTGTGTCAAAACAGATCGTGTGGCAATGGCGGCACCGGTATGGGTATAGGTATCGGAATCAATAATCGTTCACGTGGTGGCGGATCATGCCTGAATCGTCTATGTGGTGGTGGCGGTGGATTGTGCCTATAGTGCTTGTGTCTTTGCGGTGGACCATGCCTGAACCCGCCATGAGGCGGTGGACCATGCCGGAATCGCTCATGTGGCGGGGGCGGTGGTGGCTGCTCTCGTCTGAATCGTTCATGCCGCGGCGGTGGGTGCGCAGAGCTAATGGTTGGAAAAATCAAACAAGTCAGGATGATAACAACAAGGTAGATTGTTTTTTGTTTTTTCATTATTTTCTCCTTGCAATACATAATTAACTTCAACAGCAACGTCTCAATTCTTTGCTGCATCGCATCAGGATTCCAGATAATTCAAATGCCATACCAACACCTCAACATATTGATTTTAAAATATTTATGCGAAATCCGCCTTTTTGAGACACCGGGATGAGTTACAAAAAATGCATTTTAAACTACAAGATATTGCTGGTTGTAACGCATTAGTGTTCATCAATTACCTAGTGCCCGACCGAAAACCGTAAATTTTGTCGATTACTTCGTTGGGCGCAGATTTTAATCCTCGAAATACTTCATGTATTACTCCGGTTAAAATTTGCGCCCGCCTTGTACTAAACAAAATTTCCAGGTTTTCGTTCAGACACTACCTACACGACTTTTTAATTGAATCTCTTTTAGAGGTATCTTGACAGGACGCCACCTCCTATCCTATTTTGAGATTGAATTCTGGGCGGCCAAAAGCCATACAGGTCGTTAGTCAGTGTTTGTTCATGGAATTCAGGCCTAAAAGTCTAATCAAGTCCTGCTTGACGACATTCTGAACGCCAATACCATTACTGATTAAAGGGTGGTTAACATGAAAAAAGCAGTATTCATTACAGGTATGCTTCTTGTACTTTTCTCATCCACAACATTTGCAAACACCCCCTCGGCATCAGATGTCATTGCCAAGGCCTGGGATTACATGCGGGGAAAAACATCTGTCTGTCAGGTGAAAATGACGGTACACCGTGCGAACTGGGAACGGGTATCTGTAATCAAGGCCTGGACAAGGGGTAGAAATGACTCCATTTTCCAGATTACTGCACCCAAAAAAGACAAGGGCAACGGCACGTTGAAAATCGGCCGGGACATGTGGACATATAATCCAAAAATCAACCGGGTGATCAAAATACCGCCCTCGATGATGTCCCAATCCTGGATGGGATCTGATTTTTCCAACAACGATCTATCCAAAGCTGACAGCATTCTCAACGATTATACCCATGAAATCGAGGCTACCTCCCTGGAAAACGGCATAACAGTATATGCCATTAAATCGATTCCCAATCCGGATGCGCCCGTGGTTTGGGGCATGCAAAAACTGAAAATCCGCGAAGACGGCATTATCTTGGAACAAGGATTTTATGACGAGGACATGGCTCCGGTAAAAATCCTAACCACCTCTGAAATAAAAAAAATGGGCGACAAATTCTTTCCCAGCCGATGGGTCATGCGTGCCATGGATGCAGAATCAAAGGAAGATTACACCCTGCTTGAATATGAAAGTCTTGAATTTGATATCCCGTTACAAGATAGTGGTTTTACGCTGAACGCTTTAAAGAAACCATTAAGGTAGTCCGCTTTATGGAAATACTCATGGCCTGGCGCAATATCCGGCGCAATCCCAGGCGCACCATACTGACCATTTTAGCCATTGCCTTTGCCTGCCTGCTGCTGATATTCATGCTGTCTCTTCAAATAGGCACCTATGAAATCATGATTGATACATCGGTGAAAACCCGCACCGGTCATATCCAGATACTAAAACAAGGATACAACACGGATCACAAAATCAGGCAGGTGGTAAACGCACCTTCTGATATAGCCGGGACACTTAACCAAACACCCAATATCACGGCCGTTTCCTTCAGGTGCAACGCCTTTGCCCTGCTCTCTTCGACCCTGCGTACCAGCGGCGGTTTAATCACCGGCATTGACCCTGAAAAAGAAATGAACATCTCAAGCGTCCCCCAGACCATCCGTAAAGGACGTTATTTAACCCCAACGGACACCAATGCAGCCGTGGTCGGATCGCTTTTGGCAAAAAACCTTAAACTCGACATCGGAGATGAACTGGTGGTCCTCGGATCAGCCATGGACGGCTCTATTGCCGCCACAGTGCTTACGGTGACAGGCATATTCTCATCCGGTATGGACCAATACGACCGATCCGCCGTCCAGATCCCTTTGCTCCATTTCCAGGATATTTTTTCCATGGGCAACGCCGTGCATGAAATTATCATTACCTGTGACAGTCTATGGCATGTGGGGAAGGTAAAATCCGCCATATCCGAAAACTTGTCGCAACCAGGCGCACAGCCCGACCTTGTCTGCATGTCCTGGGATGAACTTACCCCAGGTCTGATCCAGTCTATCCAGATGGATCTTGGCGGCGGACTTATCTTCTATGCCATTTTGCTTGTCATGGTGGCCTTCAGTATTATGAACACCTTTGTCATGGCAGTTTTTGAACGAACCAAAGAGTTCGGCACCCTCATGGCCATCGGTGCGGGGCCCTGGCGATTGTCACGGATTCTGATCCTTGAATCGGGATTCTTAACCCTGTGCGGAATTATTATAGGCATTTTGGCCGGATGTCTACTCACCCTCTGGCTGGCACACACCGGCATCCCCATGGGAGAAGCTGAAGGCATGATGCGGCAATACGGCATTCCCAGCCTGCTCCGGCCCAAACTGACGATGATTACAGCGTTTGCAGGCCCGGCAGCCGTATTTTTTATCACCATTGTGACAGCCCTGTACCCGGCTTTTAAAGTACATGGGATCAAACCCGTTGAGGCCATGCGGGCCGTATAAGGAGGGATTATGCAGATTATAATGGCCTGGCGCAATATCTGGCGCAATCCCAAAAGGACCGGCATCATCTTGGTTGCCGTGATCATCGGGGCATGGACCATGCTCGCCTTTAGCGCCCTGTCCCGGGGCATGATGGCCTCCACCCTGGAAAATGCATTAAATACGCTGACCGGCCACATCCAGATCCAGAATACCCTGTTCCGGGAAGATCCGTCAGTGGAAAATCGAATCCCCCACCCGGCTCCTGTGGAAAAATTGCTGGACCAACGCCTGCCCAAAGGAGCGTTGTGGGCGTTTCGCATCCAGGTAAGCGGTGTGGCTGCCAACGCCAAAAACTCCCAGGGCATCACCATTATGGGCATTGATCCCAAAAAAGAACCAAACCTCTCATTTTACGGGGATGTTACCCCCAAAGGAAAGCTGCTTGCATCCGGTGACGACCATGGAATCATCATTGGAGAAGCTCTTTTAGACAATTTTGAGACAAAAATCGGCCGGAAGCTGGTGCTTATGACCCAGGCTGCAAACCAGGAAACCGCGTCCAAAGCGTTTAAAATCAGGGGAACCTTTAAAGCAGAAATGCAGTCAACGGAAAAACAATACGTTTTCATCACCCTCAAGGCCGCCCAAACGCTTATAGGAATAAAAGACGGTGTTTCTTTGGCCTGTGTGCGCCTGCCCGACAGCGCCGATATAAATTCCCAAACGCTTAATAAAGTGCTTGGCGCTGTTCGTCACAGTCTGCCCAGTGATCTTTGCGCTATAACATGGATGGACCTGCTGCCGTTACTCAAAGGATATCTGGGTATGTTTGACCGTTTTATGCTGCTATGGTACCTGGTTATTTTCATTGCCATGGCGTTTGGACTGGTGAATACCATGCTCATGGCGGTTCTGGAAAGAACCAGGGAATTCGGCCTGCTCAAAGCCCTTGGGCTTAAACCTGTAAGAATCATTATCAACGTGTTGCTGGAGTGCCTCATTCTTCTGGTAACCGGACTTGTGGCCGGTAATCTTTTGGGATTTTTAACTGTTTATTTTTTTTCCGGCGGTATCGATTTCTCCTTCATGGCCCAGGGATCGGAATTCTGGGGTATGGGTCGTATGGTGGTCCCGTTTTTTACGGTCAAAGATATCTGTTACGTGAATGCCGTCATTATGGGTTTGGGTGTCCTTGTCTGTCTGTATCCGGCGATTAAGGCGGCGAGGATAACCCCGGCAGAGGCAATGACCCGTATATAAATTTTTTCAACCGCCGGGCATCACACTTTCCACCCGGTTTCGTCCAGCCGCCTTGGCCATGTACAAAGCCTTGTCAGCTCTTTTGATAATGGTCGTAATCGTGTCTTTTTTTTCAAATACCGTAACCCCAAAACTGGCGGTTTGTTTACCCACGCCTTCAACTATATGACTCTGGACACGTTCCCTCAGGGAATGGGCCAGTGTCTCAACCCCATGCTGATCCGACTCCGGACAGATAATTAAAAACTCTTCTCCACCCCAACGCCCGGGGACATCCGCGTCGCGCACCCCATGCCGAAGCTGCTCAGCGAATAATTGAAGCACTTTATCTCCAACCTGGTGCCCATGGGTATCATTGACCTTTTTGAAATGATCAATATCCAACATAATCAAGCCAAGCGCGTTACCATACCGGTTGGACCGGATTAATTCAGCCGTAAGCACCTCGTCAAGTTTGGTCCGGTTGACCAGACCGGTGAGCTGATCAAAAGTGGCCAGTCGCTCCAATTCCCGATTTTTTTGTTCCAGTTCCTGGGTTCTTTCCCGCACCTTGGCCTCAAGCTCTTGGTTAAGTGTTTTTAACTGCCGATTCTGCTTTTCAAGGCGGGTCTCATGATCATAGGCGGTCAAGGCACTTTGAATGGTTAAAATCATGTCATCATTGCTCCACGGCTTTTCAAGGAAACGGTAAAGCTGAGCTTCATTGATGGCTTGCCGGATACCGTCTATATCGCTTTGGCCGGTGAGCATAATCTTTTTAACCTTGGGCAGTTTGTTGTGGATCTTAATCAGCAGTTCATCCCCCTTGGTGCCAGGCATGATATAATCGCAAATCACCACTTGAAGCTCAATGCCGTCAGCTATAAACTCTTCAATGACCTCCATAGCCTCTTCGGCACTGTGGGCAACTTCAATCACCCCCACTTCCTTTAAAGATTTATAAAACAAGGACCGAAGACTTTGGGTGACAATGGGTTCATCATCCACACATAAAATAGCTGTTTCTAAGGCATTATTGTTACTCATATTATTCACCTGATACGGTACGCTTAAACTGTGCAAGTCCTTGATCAATGTAACGAATCAATTCCTTTGAATCCCAGGGTTTGCTGATCATCTCAAACATATCCGCTTCATCCCGGGCTCTCTGTACTGACGTGGGATCAACCTGTCCGGACAGCATTACTTTGATGACATTGGGAAACCTGCGGTGAACCTGAATAAAAAATTCATCCCCCTTCATTCCAGGCATCAGCCAGTCGGAAATAATAATTAAAGGGGTATATCCGTCCGAGGAGAACTCATCTAAAATTTCCAGGCCTTCTTCGGCACTTTCGGCAATTTCGATTAAATATTGTTTACCATAGTGCTTATAAAGTTGATCTCGTAATGAATGCAAAACAATCTGTTCGTCGTCAACACACAAAAAGAGGCCATTTTTCGTATCAGCCATATTTAATCCTTATTTCGTGGAAGTAAGATGGTAAAGGTCGTTCCCTTGCCGACTTCAGATTCTATGTCAATCCGACCATCATGTTTTTTGATAATTTTAGCGACAATATCGAGGCCTAGCCCACTGCCTTCACCTCGTTTCTTGGTGGTGAAAAAGGGTTGAAAAATCTTTTGTTTGTTTTCGTCCGGGATGCCGCAGCCGGTATCTGCAACACAAATTTGCACATGGTTTTCCAAATTTTTCACCCGGATGGTTAAAACGCCCTTATAATCCATGGCCTGCAAGGCATTATATATCAAATTTGTCCAAACCTGACTGAGTTCATCCGGATACGCGAGTATGGGTTCCACCGCGTCATAATCCCGGATCAGTTCGGTATTTTGTTTAATCTGATTATGGTAAATGATCAACACGGTTTCAATGCTGTCAACAATATCCGTCTCTATCTTTTCATTGGTATTACTCTGGCGGATATACGATTTTAAAGCATAAATAATTTTACTGACCCGGTCCACAGCCTGATTAATATTTTTAGTGTTACTGGTAATGGAATGAAGACTGTACGCGGCCTCAAGGATAAATTCAGATTCCGGGTGAAATAATAGCGGTTTAAATACTTCCCACTGGTCATGCACATTCATCTGAACCAGAAAAAAGGCCATTTGCCGACCGCCTTCAATACCGGCCCCACTGAGATTGTCATTAAGTGCTCGAATCATTTCTCGTTCCTCACGACTGGTTCTTAACACGACCTTTTGGGGGGAGTGATTTAACAGACCGAAAAAAAGCGGGAGATGCCGATCGTCCAATTTTTCAATCAAGTCCGGTATATCTTTTTGTAATTTTTCAAGAAAATCTAAAATATTGCTGCCTGAGGATTTAATGGCCCCCATGGGGGTGTTTATCTCATGGGCAATACCGGCAATAAGTTGACCTAAAGCCGCCATTTTCTCAGCTTGCATCAACTCTTGTTCTGCCCGTTCACGTTCAAGGATCTGAGCCTCAAGCTGCGCCGTTCTTTTTTTAACCATATCCTCAAGCTGATCCCGATGCAAGGATAATTCAACCTGGGCCGCTTTTCGCTCAGTAATCTCCTGTTTTAGACGCACATTGGCAAGTTCGGTATTTCTTTTTGCATCCTCCACGACCGTCAGGTAATCTTGAATACTGTCTGCCATTTCGTTAAAGGAACAGGTCAGTTGACCAATCTCATCATTGGATGTCTCTTCAAGGCGAAAATCCATATCCCTTTTCTGAAAATGATTGATGCCGCGAATCATCTTAGTGATCTTACCGGTCAAGGCTGCAGCCATCCACAGGGCTATCAAAATGACCAATACGATCATCATTCCGGTGGATACACTCATTTTAAGGGCAGCATTTTGAAGACTGCGGCGAAGATAGGCCAGGTTGTATTCTTTTTGCCTTGTAAGGTTTGCTTCAAAATTTTTTCGAGTGGACTTAATTATGGCTGCTGTCTGCACCGCAGGTTTATGAAATTCATCCACATTGGCCCCAATGGTGACATACCCAAATCCCCTGGGGTGATTCCCGTAATGGCCGGTATAATAAGGAATGGCTGCTGCCGTGGTCAATTTCCACAATTTACTCCAAAAAATTAAAAATGATCCGGATCCTCCATGCTGGGTTAGGGTATGCCAACCCGTACACTGGGGTGCGAAATTGAGAAATCGCCCATCCAGTCCCAAATAACCTTGCTGTGTCAGTTCGCCGGCAGGTTTTTTCTTTAGAGCCTGAGCATCAAACCAGGGCACCTGGATTTCAAATTCCGACATGGAGCAATTGCATGAAAGCCACTTATCATAGAGCGATTCTTCCAGCCATGGGACGGCCTGTTCCCCGGTTTCAGGATCATATCCCACAATAAAATAGTCTCTGGGATGGGAAATATTTCGCCCCTTATAATCCCACATAAACGCGTAATTGCCGGAGCCTGCATTGGACGTAATGCAATAACGGTCATCGGTAGGGATAACATGATCAGTAAACTCCATGATATGGGTATGATCCAAGGCCAAGGTGACAAAGCCTGTTATTTTGCCCTTAACCACAACCGGGGTGGCCCATCGTACCAGACCTTTAAAACGAATCCCCAAGGGATTCTCAAGCCCGGCATACCCGGAATTTTCCGGTTGGAACACGATACCTGCCCTTTCAGCCCGGGCTTTGCTGTAAACGCCACCGGGTAAAAAGCCTTTCACATAAGCGCCAATGACGTCGGAGACATAAATTTGACCGGGCTTAAGTGTTTTTAAGGCTTCAAAATAGGTTTCCGCTTTGCAAAAGGTGTTTTCCTTTTTTGACACATCCAACGGCGTGTCAGGTAAAAGGCGGCTGTCGGAAACCTTAAATTTTTCCATGCCCGACAGATCCACATATGTCATTTCAAGATACAGAGGGCGAGACTCAACCACGCCTGTGGCTTCCGGTGGACGATAATGAAACTGATTGCGGTTATCTTCTATCCTTGCCGTCACCTCTTTGTGCTGCACAGGGGCCGGGTCTGCAGGAATCCATCGGGTACCGTCTTCATTCATTTTCCATTTGCCGTCATCCATGACCACCTTGCGGGTCCGGCTGGATAAAAAATTCTGGTATGCCCTTTTCCCCGGTATAATTTGAGCGGCTAAACGGATATCCACATCACGGTCGTATAAAAATTTGGCCACATGCCGTGCCGTATCTGTGGTCAGTCGTTCAATGGCTTCCCGGGAACGGTCATCCAATGCTTTAATGGAATCGCTTGTCGCTATATTCGCAATCCCCCCAACAAGCGCATTGGAATCCTGGGCCACCTGCTCGGTCTGTTTTTTTAATGTATCTGCCAAATCTGAAATAACATGCCAGGAGAACCAGGCCAAAGCCACCAAAGGAAAAACTTTTATCAGAACAAAAATAGCTATGAGCTTGGTGCGGATACTAAACGATCGTTTGGGCATAGCGTCTCCTGTCAATAGCTTGGGAATATGCGAATCCGTTGTGTGAGATTAATTAGTATATATTAAATTAAGCGTTAAAATCAAACCATCTTTTAACTTTGACAGACCTATTGACCTTATACTGATATAGATGGACGATGTTTTCCTATTGCTGCAGATCTATAAAACTTGTCTCCCAATACCGTTGGGATTGTGATAAGGCTATTTATGGTTGGTCCCTTTTTCTGACAGCCCGTTAGGGGGGCGAATATCGGGCGCGTAACACAGCGGGTCGGGGGACCGGTCATCTCGTATCCCCTTGCATTGGATACATTTTTATCCAAATACCACTTTTTAGGAGAACCATAAAAACGGATTCAAACAGAGAGGGCATCCAATGAATATGGTTGAAGTCAAAGATGTCAGCAAAACCTACACACAGGGCAATGTACAAATCCATGCCCTGGCCCACGTATCCCTTAATGTTCAAAAAGGGGAATTCTGTGCGCTTGCAGGGCCGTCAGGGTCGGGTAAAACCACACTGCTTAATCTGATGGGCGGACTGGACAACCCGACCCATGGGGAAATAATTCTGGATGGAGAAACACTCACCGGACTGTCCCAGTCAAGACTTGCCCAGATGCGCCTGAACAAAATCGGTTTTGTATTCCAGGCCTACAACATCATACCGGTGCTGTCGGCCCGGGAAAACGTGGAATATGTAATGCTCATGCAGGGTGTGCCGGCAAAGCAAAGAAAACAAAGGGCCAGCGCTGTTCTGGATGATGTGGGCCTTTCCGGCATGCACGACCGACGGCCGGCCGAACTATCCGGAGGCCAGCAGCAGCGGGTGGCCGTTGCAAGGGCTCTTGTATCCAACCCGGCCATTATTCTTGCAGACGAACCCACGGCCAACCTGGATTCCCAGACCGGCCAAGGGCTTTTGGAAATGATGGCCCGAATGAATGAACAGCGAAAAGCCACGTTTATCTTCTCTACCCATGACCAAATGGTAATGGGCTTTTCCCGAAGAATCATCCGGCTCAAGGACGGGGTTGTAGTTGATGATGATCACACCAAGTAATGAAAAACCCATTTTACGGGCAAGCATGGCCTTAAAGGCCATCACCGTGGCCTGGGGTTGCTCATTATTCTGGTTTGCTTCTCTCTTTTTGGGACATGCACAAGCAAATGCCTCTTTTCCCGAAATGGAATGGGACGGTCATCTAAAGTTTTACAGCCGGATCCTTTTTCCAAAATCAAACTCCGTATACCAAGCAGCAGGCCTGTCCCCCAATTATGACGGATATGGTGAGCTGCGCTTGAACAACAAAACCTTTTTTAACGACACCTTGTATCTGGAGGTCAATTATGAACTTATAGCCGGAGGAGGCGGTACCCGGAAGGACGGAGAAAAGCTTAAATCCCAATACCCAACCCTCTTTCCCAACGGCCTGTCCGGTCCCATGAAAGATGACCACCGTTTTTTTAATCTGACCGCCAACCTGCACCAGGGACAACGCTCTGTCATTTACCATCGCCTGGATAGGGCTTTTTTTTCGTTCTCACCATCCTGGGGGGAAATCCGCATCGGCCGCCAGGCCTTAACCTGGGGGCATGGATTTACCTTTAACCCCATGGATCTGTTCAACCCCTTTGCCCCCACAGACCTTGAACGCGATTACAAAACCGGAGACGATCTTATTCTGGTGAACTTTCCAGTGAAACATGTGGATATGGATCTGATTTATGCCGCCCACAGGGATCCGTATACAGACAAGGCAGGCATGGATCAGTCCTCTTTGGGGATCAAACTTCACGCCAACCTTAACAGGGTGGACACAGATATCATGGTGGCCCGACACTATAAGGACATCGTTACCGGCATCGGTACAGCCGGCACCTTGGGGGATGCTGCCTTCCGTCTGGATCTGACCGGCACATTCCTTGATCAAAAAAGTCGGGGACGATCTTTTTACATCTCCGGTGTGGCAAACCTAGATTATTCCTGGAGTTGGTTCAACAGAAACTGGTACGGATATATTGAACTTTATTACAACGGGCTCTGCGACAATGATTACAGTCAAGAACTCCCGGATCCGGCTGTGTCGAACCGCCTGGACAGGGGCGAACTGTTTGCTTTGGGCCGGTGGTATGCCAGCGCCAATGTCAATCTGGAGATCCATCCCCTGGTCAACGCGTACATCACCCCCATCGTCAACCTCCACGACGGCTCAGGCATGTTATTGCCCCGGATTGTTTATGACTTTTCCGATAATATCCGTATCACCTTGACAGCCCTTTTAAACTGGGGGGCCACCGGCACTGAATACGGCGGGTATGAAATCCCGGACACAAGCTTTACAATGGCTCCCGCCGACACAATTTCAGCAAGAATCACATGGTACTTCTAAACCGGCCGGAACGCTCGAATTCCCTTTTCCCAGAATATACACCCGTAAACGCTGGTATGAGGTCACAGGGCAATCTAATCTTTAATGCACTACCGCAAACCGTAAATTTTGCCGATCCCACCGTGGGGATATATGGTGGAGAAACTACAATTCACAACTGAGCAGAATTGATATGAGAGAATGTACCCCGTCGTTGGGGTATAAAAAGGAGACTTACGATTGAAAAAAATTTATTTAGCAGGGCCGCTATTCAGCTTGGCTGAGAGGGAATTTAACATTCGATTTGCCCAAATGATTGAGTCTGGAATGAAAGATGTTGAAGTCATCTTACCACAAAAAAGGGCATCCAAATTCCTTTCTTTAGAGAACGGCATGCAATTGATTTTTGAAGATTGTCTTAAGATGGTGGAAAAGGCGGATATAGTGCTGGCCATTTTAGATGGACCCGATGCAGATTCCGGCACCAGTGTTGAATTGGGCTATGCATATGCGATAAAGACCCCGATTATTGGGGTTCGCACAGATTTCAGAATTTCTGAAGATAAAGGGTTAAACCTGATGCTGTCGAATATATGCAGTACCCTCATTATAGATGTCTCTTCTGATATAAGCGGCTTGGCTGATAGATACTGTGACAAAGGCGATCTGTGAAAATCTATAGCCAAAAATTTCGTCTATACAAAACGCATTGGCCCAATCACATAATTTCCAGAGTGTCATCAAGACCTATCCATTCAACGCTTTTTTTATCCTGATGAATAAAAGATCGTCAAGCAATCTTGACTATTTGAGGGAAATTACATAGGGTTAAGTTTACTGTATCTGTAAAATGTCAATTTTCGACAATCCCTCAACTATAACGAAGTGTCATTATTAATAACAGATAGACTATTTTCGACTTTTTACGGAATCTTCAAAAGTGACGATCTTACACATAATCAAACAGGGAAAAAGAAAATGAGAATTGGCATTGGCTATTCAAATACAAGTAACAGTTTTGAATCTGGAAAATTTGTTGCACAAACCGCTAAAAAAGACATAGATTCCCCTGATTTTTTTATTGGGTTCTGCAATTCAGCACTTAACGCTGAAAAATTTTTTAAAGGAATTAAAGAAATTGCCGGAGCTGTACCGGTTATCGGCGGTTCAGCAGTGGGCATTATAACCGGGGAAAACCTCTCCTATGAAGGACACTCGGCAGGCGCTATGGCATTGCAAGGGGAAAATATTTCCGTGCAAATTCATTCAACAGGCGACATAGACAAAAATTTGTATGACGCCGGAAAAATACTTGCTGAACGCTTCTCTCCCCGCTATGACAGTCGACTTCTTTTTCTTTTATATGACTCAATATGTCAAGCCGCAACGCCGTCAACACCACCGATAATGAATGCGTCCCCTCAATTGCTTGCGGGTATAGAAGATCATTTAAAGCATGCTGTTCCTGTACTGGGTGCCGGCACCTTGGGAGATTTTAATTTCAAACCGACTATGCAGTTCTGCGGCAACTATGCAGCAAGCCGGCAGGCCTTGGGATTGCTGATGTCCGGCGACTTCAATGTCTACCATGCTATCATGCATGGCTGTACGCCGCTTGATGGGCAATATCTTACCATCACCAAAAAAGAAGGACCGTTTATCTATGAAATAAACGGGATGCCTGTCTGCGAAATGATTGATGAGGTGTATGGAAGCACGGCTTGGCGGAAACAGACACCGGTCAACTTTTTAACCATCGGTTTAAATAAAGGAAAAAAATTTGCTGATTTTGCAGAGGAGAATTATGTAAACCGACTTATAGCCGGAGCATTACCGGACGGAAAAGGAATTTGCATGTTTGAGGCAGACCTTGATGAGGGTACACAAGTACAATTCATGCTGCGGGATACCATGCAGATGATTGAATCGGTCAAACTGAACACCAAAAAAATTTTCAATCAGATTGAAGCAGACCACCGGAAGCCATGCCTTGGTATTTATATTGATTGTGCGGGGAGGACCTCAATTCAATCGCACACAGCCACAGAAGAGGCGGCCTGTGTTCAGCAAATATTCAATGAAAAAAACACACCTCTTTTCGGGTTTTATTCTGGGGTGGAGATTGCCCCTTTCCAAGGAATCAGCCGTGGTCTTGACTGGACAGGCGTCTTAATAATAATTGCTGAGAAATAGAGAACAATAATGCATAAACCTGACGGCAAAGCACTGTTGGATCGATGTAATGAACTTGAATTGCGTCTGGATGAAACCATACGGGAAATGCAGTATTATAAGAATATCGCATCAGTTGCAGGCCATAAACGGCTCAAAGAAGTTGAAGAACTTTCAAACTTGATTTTTTTACGAAAGCAAGCTGAAAAGGCGCTGGAGAAAACCCGCGATGAGCTTGAAGACAAAGTAAAAGAACGCACCCGGGAATTGGTCTCCATAAATAAGCGGCTTAGAAAAGAAATTGAAGAGAGAAAAAAAGTAGAAGAAGAAATCCGCTACCTTGCGTTCTACGACAGCCTGACCGGCCTGGGTAACCGGGTGCTTTTCATGGACCGCCTTAACGAAGCCATAAAACAAGCGGCCCGCAAAGGCAGTCGATTTGCCTTGCTCTTCCTGGACCTGGATCATTTCAAACGCGTCAACGATACCCTTGGGCATCATGCTGGAGATTTGTTGTTACAGGGGGTGGCGGAAAATATCAAAAAATTCGTCCGGGACAGTGATTTCGCCTCCCGGTTGACACCCCTGAAAAAAAAAGAGCTTCTTGTGGCCAGGTTCGGGGGAGATGAATTCAGTATCCTGATCTCAGATATAAAAGAACCGGAAAATGCCGCCCGGGTGGCAAAAAGAATCTTGGACAACATCCCGGCAACATATCAACTGGACGGTCATGAGGTATCGGTAACGACCAGTATCGGTATCAGCGTCTTCCCTGAAGACGGCAGTACGGCTCAAGACCTTCTCAAGCATGCAGACACGGCCATGTATCACGCCAAAAGCAGGGGAAGAAATACATATCAATTTTTTACGGAATCCATGAACCAGGTCGTCCTGGAACGATTTTTAATTGAGAAAGGTCTTAAGAAAGCACTGGAAAATGGTGAATTTATACTTTATTACCAGCCCAAACTCAGGTTGTCGGATAAAAAAATCATAAGTGCTGAAGCCCTGATTCGATGGCATCACCCCCAGCAGGGAATGGTTCCCCCGGGTAAATTTATCCCTATAGCGGAAGAATCCAAAATTATTCTTGATATCAACCGCTGGGTCATCAAAGAAGCCTGCCGCCAGGTTAAACAATGGGACATATCGGGTTGGAATGATATCTCCATTAGCGTCAACTTGTCCGGATACAAGCTGAACAACCAGAATATTGTAACATACCTGAAAGATACGCTATCCTCCGTGGAGCTGGATTCCAAAAGCATTGAGATCGAAATTACAGAAAACATCCTGCTCAAAGAAAATAAAGAAACGATATCCACCTTAAATGCCATAAAAGCCTTAGGGTTTAAAATCGCTATGGATGATTTTGGCACCGGGTATTCCTCCTTAAGTTATCTCACCTCATTTCCCCTGGATACGCTCAAGATCGACCGGTATTTTGTCATGAACGCCATGTCTGAACAAAACAACCAAGTGATCATCAAAGCCATCATTGCCATGGGGCACAGTCTGGGCAAAAAAATTATCGCAGAAGGAATTGAAACAGAAGATCAGTACCATTTTCTGAAAGTATGCGGCTGTGACGAAGGACAGGGGAACTTTTTCCATCACCCGGTACCGGCAGATGAATTTGAGAAACTCCTGGCCCGGGATTCACGGTAATAGATGGTTGTAGTCATACCTGAGAATCCGCAAATGATTCAAAGCACGTCCTAAAGCTATTTTTATGGCGCAGTGGATCTTCCTCCCATAAGCGTTTTTAATTTTTCAATATCTTCATTAAGGTTTTCAAACTGTTCCTGCATCTGAGTTGAAACAGACGAAGCTTTACGAGCATCTTCAAGGTTGTCTTTGGTTACCTGGCCCAACTTAAAAATCGCATCTGCTAATTTTTCAATGTGTATGGACTGATCTTTTGATGCTGATGAAATCTGGTTTATCAAGCGAACGGCGTCATCAGCCTTTTGAGTTGAAAACGAAAATGACTCCCTGGCTTTCCGGGTAAATTCCACGCCCCTGGTGACCTTCGCGTTGGATTCCTCCAACATTGTATTAATGCTGCCGGCTGCTGTCGCCGCCCGCAATGCAAGGTTTCTGACTTCGTCGGCCACAACGGCAAACCCGGCACCGGCTTCCCCGGCCCGCGCCGCCTCAACCGCGGCATTCAACGCCAGTAAATTGGTCTGAAATGCAATTTCATCGATTAATTTAAGGGTGGTGGCCGTTTCTTTATTAGTCGCTTCTATATTTGCAATGGCAGTGCTTAAATCCTCCATGGTTTGATTGGACCCTGTCATGACCGCATTGGTTTCCGCCATGATGTTGTCGGCGATATCTGCATTTTTAACATTTTCATCAATCATGGCCAGGATGTCCTTAAGAAAATCTTCGGTCTGTTTTAAGGATGTGGATTGAACCGAGGCGTTATCAGACAACGAATGACTGCTTTCCGCGGACAGATGGGCGGCATTCTCAACATTTTTTGCCCTGTTGGATAAGTTGCCGATGATATGATTGACTGGCTTGCTGACCAGCCGGCGCATCACCACAAATATGATCAGACTGACAATGGCAAGCAGGATTAAAGACCCGATGGATGTGGCATATTTAAGCTGCCGAATGGTGGTGTTCAGTGACTCCAGGCTGTAGGTCAGGGTCAAGACACCGCCGACCTCTCCTTTTTTCCAGCCCGGATGGCACCGGATGCAGTCAGGTATGACCAACTGCGGACCGTAAATTGAGATGGCCTTCTTTTCCTCGGATATCATCATTGTTTTTGATTCATGAAGTCGGTTGAGGATTTCCTGTGACAGCTGATCATCCTTTTTCAAACTGGTGGAGGACAGATTGATGCTGCCGGACCTATCATAAAGCTCCACCCCCACAACCCCTTTGATCTTATTCTGATCGCTGAGCAGTTTTTCAAAATTTTTCATTTGCCCCCTTTCAAGGGAGCCTTTTACCCCATCCTGAAATGAACTGAAAAGAGTCAGGATGGAATCCATATAAGTGTGGCGCATCTGGTTTTCAACAAAGCGGTTCAACAGGGTTAACGAAACGAACAATGAAACAAACAAAACAAACACAACCACAAAATTAACCCGTTGCGTGACTGAGAATCGAGACAAAAAATTTTGGTGCATATTTTTGCTCCGTATGAGAGTAAACGTTACTTTTCAAAAGACCGGTAAAACGGAAAATCCTTACGGGCCGCAAACAGGGCAGATGTACATCCGATACAGGGGGCATTGGCATCAATACACCACGTCTGCCCGCCGTTCCACCAGCGCGTGGGACAGTCGGCCTGTGTATCCGGCCCCAGGCAGCCCAGTTTAAAAAGGCAGCCCTTGTCTCCCAGTTTTTCAGCAAATATTTCCTGCTGGAAATCATGATACCGGGGACACAATTCATGCACTTTGCGTTCAAAAAACAATTTTGGCTTCCCGTCAATCAGATCCGGCAGTCCTGCCCGGACCAGATGAATGACGGTTTTCCATACCCAATCGGGATGAACCGAACAGCCGGGGATCTCAACCAACAATGGAGACAGTTTTTTACGCTTATAAAATTCCCTCAGTCCCACCGCGCCCGTCAAATTTCCCTCAGCAGCTGGGATTCCACCATGGGTCGCGCAGGTGCCGACAGCCACAGCCCCGCTCATGGTTCCGGCGGCTGCCGTCAGATAATCGGCAAATGGTTTGTCTCCCAATATGCAGGCGTCCGGCATATCCCAAGGGATGGCACCTTCAACGGCCAAAAAATAGTCTCCGGCATTCCCGTCAATGTATTCTTCGATTAAATGCAGCGCCTGTTTTCCGGATGTGGCGGAAAGGTCGGCATGGAAGGATAATTTTGAATACTGAGTCACCATTGACACCACATTGGGCGACTCAGCCTGGAGCAGGGAGGTGGAACAGCCTGAGCAGGACTGGGCCTGCAGATAAAGCAGCCTTGGAACGGTCTTGTAATCAATTTTTTTAAGGGCAGCCTGCACCACTCCCGGCAGATTGGAAACACCAAATGAGGCACTCAGGCAGACGGCCATTTTTAAAAATTCTCTTCTATCAATCATATATGTATCCTTGACGTCAGTGTGTTAAAAATTGTCAGTGAACGGCACAGGCCAGGCAGGGATCAAAAGAATGGATGATCCGGTTGGCCTCTATCTGTTCTTCCGGGTTCTCAACCCGTGTTCCCCTCAGCGCGGACTCAAGGGCGCCCGGCCGGCCCCTGTCATCTTTTGGCGAACAATTCCATGTGGTCGGGACCACACATTCGTATTTTTCGATTTTATAATTCTTGATTTTAATATAGTGGAGTAATGCCCCCCGGGATGCCTCGGTGGCCCCGAAGCCCTCGCCGGATTCGGGAAGATCGTATTCAGCCATGTGAGACCCTTCAGGGTCAATCCTTTCCGTTTCATCCATGAGAAAATCAGCGATCACAACGGCGGACACCGCCCGGCACAGATGCCTGCCCAACACTGAATTTAAATTTTCAGGTTTTATATCCACCGTCTTTATAAAGTGATCCACCAGCGTTTTAACCGTGGCGTTATTGCCGGCAAAATAATCCACCAGTATCCGCGCTGCAGGCCCGACCTCCATCACGGTGCCATCATACCTAGGGGCTTTGATCCAGGAATACGCACCGGACTTATGGGGTGCCGGGACCAGCCGGCCGTCTGCCACTTTAAGACCGGATGGAGACGAATATTTGGAATATGCCACATCTTCCCGGATGGCATCGAAATCAACCCCAGACACCGTATCCCCTTTTAGAACCCCCGGAGAGAAAAGCCGTCTGCTGTTCGATGAGGGTCCCAGGGGCAAAAGTCCGTATGAAAGAAAATCGCCTTTGCTTTGCCCGATTTCCCAATATTCAGGGAACCCACCGGCAACCGCCACAATATCGGGGATATATTTTTGGTGAATAAAATTCCGGACATCGGAAATCAGCGCCCTGTAGGATGAAATATGGTCGATATTCGGGACCTGCGGGCAGCCACCCGGAAAAATTGCCGTCGCATGGGGAAACTTGCCGCCGAAAATGGCAGAGGCCCGGTTGGCCTTTTTCTGTATCTCCAGTGATTCGAGATAATGCTTCAAGGCTCCGATATTCAGTTCTGCATCGGCGATATATTTGCCGGAGAGCCTTGGAAGAAACGGCGCGCCTGGAAATGATGCCCCGGAGTTCAGCTCACTGTCCACCCAGTTTTTCAAGGATGTCAGGTCCGGATCTGCGCCTTTATACTGAAGAATGGCCGTAACATCGACAAAATCCAGTGCCGACAGCTGATAAAAATGAAGCAGATAATCGTAAAGGTGATTGGCGCCTTGTATCAGGTTGTGCAGAATTCGTCCGTTACGGGGGACTTTTAATTGATACGCATTTTCCTGGGCATATGAGGATGCGATGCCATGGGCATAGGGACAGACGCCGCAGATCCTCTGGGTGATCTGCTGGGCATCAAGCGGGTCCCGCCCTTTTAAAATGGCCTCAAATCCCCTGAACATCTCCCCCATACATTTCGCATCAACAATCACATGATCTTCCACAACCGTATTAACATTCAAATGGCCTTCCAACCGTGTCACCGGCCCGATATCTATTTTCATACCCCTCCTGATGTGCTCAGCAAACAATTTTTATAACCTGCGAATTTCGTAGATTTTATAAGTAGGTTATTGACCAGATTGTTTAGAAAAATTTATTTTAGTCACCGTAATTAAACGGCACGAATTATAAGCAAAGGCCCTTAAGATCATTTGGAGACCTTCTAATGATTTTTTCCCCGGCATTTATCACGACAATATTTTGCAAATTAACTTGCAAAATATTATATCAATTCAGCCTCAATTACAAAAAGAAATTGCATGACATCAACTCAGTGAAAAATTAACAGAAGCTTGGAATATGCCCCCACCGGGACTGGGCTTCAACTATTCCAAAATGTATTTTTAGTATTGAGTTCTCATCATGGAACCCTATGCGGCTCTTTGCATTGTAAAACGGCTCTCAAGGCTCAAGGCTTACGACATGATTCCCAAAGCAACTGCCGGAACTTTTCCGGTCGTCCAATGAGGTCGAACATAATTGTGTATGATTTAATGAACATCCGCAGTTCGCTGTAAGCCATACCCGTATCAATACGCCTTATAGTGGGCATGTTGCCCGGGTAACGGGCCCACAGTAAGCCTAAGCCCTATCCAGCGCTTTAGGGTTTTATATCAGCATAGCACCGCCATCAATCACGACAGCGATTCCTGTTGTATGTTGATTTCAAATTCTTATGCAACGCCGTAGGTGAGTGACGTTTCGTTCAATCACGGCTAACTTTACAACAGGCAATTGGGGTCCATATCAAAGACCTGCATCATCACAGCATGATCTGACATACTTACACCCTGGAGCATGGCATCCACCATGTCCCTGTCAGTCCACCCCAACGCTCTGAGCTTAAGGATATCCGCATTCGCAACAGCGCCGGGATCTTTAAGGGCCTTGACCACAAAGGTAAGCATGGCATGTTCGTTTTCTTCAAGAACGGATTGGCAGGGATCATCCTCAAGCCTGCGCAAATCCTCATCGTCGAGTCCCTGTTTCTCCAGAAGGATTTTGTTGAAATCAATACAGAATTTATAAGACAACCCCAGGGCCGCCATATACCGGATATGGGTCAGAAGGCCGAAGCTTAAGTTTGATTGGGTAGCAAAATAGCGGTTCCGCTTCAGTTGAATTTCAAACAACTCGGGGCTGACACTGAGCATTTCCATGGGCTTGGGAATGGTGCCGAAATGGGTTAAATACATATCATATCCCTGTTTAACGATTCCTTGTGCCTGATCCGGCAGTACAGTCTCAATTCTTGGCATGGTGCCTCCTTTTAATACAATATGATTTTAGTTGAAAGGACCGGAAACCTTCCCGGTTTCTTCATGTTGCCGTGTGGGCTTACCCCAAGTGCAAATCCGGTGGTAAACACTTACGCTTGCACTTTAAAAACAAAGCAATTATAAGTAAAATTAATTTATATGATAATTAAGATAAGGATACGTGAAGCATCTCATGGGACATCTGGAGATCAAACATTTGAGGATGGTACAGACCATTGCCGGGACCGGCACACTGACCCGGGCTGCCCAGGCGCTTTTTCTATCCCAATCCGCCTTAAGCCAGCAGCTCAAAGAGATTGAAACCCGGTTGCAAACCCAGTTGTTTCACCGCACCCGAAAAAAAATGCTGCTCACCCCCATGGGCCAAAAGATCCTGGCAACTGCGGATCAGGTCATCCGTATGATGGAAGATACGGAGACCGATATTGCCCGTATGGTCTCAGGCGAGACCGGGGAAATCAAAGTCGGGACTCAATGTATTTTCTGTTATCGGTGGCTGCCAAAGGTCATGGAGGCATTCCAGGAAAAATTTCCCAATGTGGAACTGGAAATCGGCAACGCGGTCAATCCTTACCGGGAACTGGAAAAAGGGACCTATCATCTGGTGGTCAGTGTGCTTGATGAACCAGGTGAAAAGCTATCCAAAGTCCCGCTTTTCAGGGATGAGATGATGGCCGTTTTAAGGCATGATCATCCTTTGGCTCAAAAAAAATGGCTTGAGTTTACCGATTTTAATAAAGAAAAATTTATCTCCATCCAGCCCAGGTCCCGGAACCGTTTTTTTCAAAAGTATTTGAAACCCAGGGGAATTCATCCCAAGCGTTTTATGGTGGTGGGAGATCCGGCCGCCATGATGGAAATGACCGTTGCCGGTTTCGGCATTGCCATAGCCCCGGCATGGGCTATACAATCCCAGATGAACGATCGTCCGATCCGGGCGTTGTCCATTACCCGGCCCGGCATGTATCTCACCTGGCAGGCCGTGTTTCTCAAAAACAACGCATCGCTTGTTTTCCTCCAGGAGGTTATACGCCTGATCTCCCGGGCCGGGGTTGCCTCTTTGCCGAAACAGGGCGGTTCAGGTTCAGCGTTGTGAAAAAGAACCCGGCACATCACTGTATTTCTTGTTACCAGTCATGGATGGATTAAAAATGGATATTCTGGAATCAAAACTGGTTACGCCCCACCTGGGCAATCTGCTGCAAAGGCAGCGATTGATTTTAAAACTGAAAGACCTTGAAGGAAAGCGCCTGATCCTGGTCACCGCCGGAGCCGGATACGGCAAAACGACAATGGTGGCCCAGGCGCTATCGGGCCCGCCTACCGGGAACCGGGTCCTGGTCTGGTATCGCCTGGATCGGTTTGACCGGGATTTCACCACCTTCACCAGCTATCTGATCCGGGGACTGGAAAAAATTTACCCCGGCATTGGGGAGGCGCTTTGTGAAACCGGATTTAACGAAGGAAGCACAAGGGAGCACGAGGCAAGGCTCCTGGAACTGATCAAAATACTGGAATCAAAAAAGGAGAAAAAACTTTTTATTATTCTGGATGATTATCACCTTTTAGGCGATGCCGGAAAAAATGATGCCCCCGATTTTTTAAGCATTCATTCGTGCATGGAATTTTTTCTAAAGCGACTGCCGAGTCATGTCCGTCTTGTTCTCATATCGCGAACCGACCCGCCTTTGAAATTGTCTAACCTGCGGGTACGCCGGCAGATCTTGGAAATCCATGAATCGGATCTTGTCTTTTCCCTTGATGAGACCGCCGCCCTTTTTTCCCGGATTCATCATCAAGTTCACGGGGCAGAAACGCTGTCAGCCCTTCACAACCAGACCGGTGGTTGGGCCGCCGGTCTGATCCTGTTTGGCGCGGCCCTTGAGAAACAGGCCGGCACACTGCCCTGCTCCGGGGTCATGGATACAGGGATGTCTAAAGATCATATGTTTGATTTCCTGGAGGAAAACCTGTTTGAGACCCAAACGCCCGACATGCAGAAGTTCATGGCCAGGACGGCCCTCATGGATCACATGGACACAACCGTTTGTGACCACATTTTCGACCGTAATGATTCCAAAAGCCGTTTTAACCAAATGATGGCAACGCATCTAATGGTGTTCCCCATAGACGAAAACAAAACAATTTTTCACTACCACCATCTGTTCCGTGAGTTTCTTTTAAAAAAACTTAATCAAACCCATACGGAATCTGAGATCAAACAAATTCACTTAAAAATTGCAGGTCTTATGGAGACCCGGGGAAATGCCATGGCCCTGGTCCATTACATAGAGGCCCATGCCTATGATGATGCGGTTCGTTTTATGACGACGTTTGAACTGGAATTTCTGGCCCAGGGAAAAATCAGGTTTATACGCAACTGCCTTGAAAAAATTCCTAAAAAAATCATAGCCGCAAACCCCAGACTGCTGTTCATGGAGGCCAAGCAACACTCCTATTTCGGCCGGACGGATAAATCCATTGCCTGCCTGACTTCGGCCTGCCGAATCCTCAGACAGTCCAACTCGGATGCGTATGTGGCCAAATGCCTGGTGGACTTAGGGGCTCAATATTATTACACCGGACATATCCCGGAAGCCAGAGACCTGATGGTCCAGGTTCTGGATGAAGCCAAGGCAGACCCCGCCACCTATATCCTGGCGGTCATGTATTTATCTTTTTTTTGTGCCGTACTCGGAGACTTAAACGATGCACAGACGTATGAATCCCAGGCCAGAGCTGTTATCGAAAACTTCCCTGAATTTGAACAATTCACCGCCATTGCCGCCATGGATATTGCCAGGACGTATATTCTTTATGTCCAAGGGGATTTCGAGGAATCCCAGGATGTGAACCTGGATTTGATTTCCCGGTGCACGTCGGCAGGGATGGAAGCGTTTCTTCCCCTGGCCTATTACCATGCATCTGCCGCGGATTGCTTGCTGGGCAAATATGAAACAGGCGTAACCTTTGCTGAAAAAGGAATACGGATAGCTGAAAAAATCCATTTGCGGGACAGCCAGAATGGCTGGCTTTTTCTTTCCCGGTCTGAAAATCATCTGGGGTTGGGGCAACTGAATGCCGCCCGAACCCATGCAGACACAGCGCTTAAAATTTTCAGGCGGCCCGGAAACCGCTGGGGCATGGCCAATGCCCTGGACCTTATGGCTAAAATCAGCCTGGCCTCGAACAATATTTCCGATGCCCGTTCCCAGGCCACCCGGGCCCTAAATGTTATCAAAGGATATGGCCTTCCTGTAACAGAAGCCATTATTTCGATCACCCATGCCCGGATCTTAATGGCCTGTAACGCATTTGAAGATGCCGGCGCCTGCCTGTCCCGGGCCCGAAAGCACCTGAAGTCCGCTCCCTGGTATTTGTGCTCGGCCTGGCTTCTGGACGCCGGGTGCAGCCATGCCCTGGGTCAAAGCGAAACCGCCTGGCATCATTTTCAAAAAGGACTTGCCATTGCCGGGAAAAAACAGTTTGACCGGCTTGTGTTGAGAGAAGCCGGCGGATTGATTCAGGTCATGGCCGAGTTCAAGCCCGGGTCAATCTTTTCATCCTATCTTAAAGCCCTTGGCGCACACCCACACCAGGCTCCGGCAATGCAAGGGCTGCAAATCCGCATGCTGGGCCGGTTCCGGGTATCTGTGGACGGCAGAAAGATTGAACACGACCAATGGCCTGGTTCCAAAGCCCTTATCTTATTTCAATACCTGGCTGTACATCACTCCCGGGGGTTTATCCCCAAGGATGTGCTGGTGGAAATGCTCTGGCCGGACCAAAATCCGGACAAAACAGGCAAACGCTTCAACACTGCCATGAGCCGGTTGCGCAAGCTTCTGGAACCGGCCCTGCCGCCGCGCGCGCCATCCGCATATATCCAACGCAAAAATGATCATTACAGGCTCTCTTTAGGCCCCGGGGGAGACCTGGATATAACAAAATTCCGGACAATGGCTGAAAAAGCGCTGAAAATGAAAAAAGGGTTGTCCAAAGACGCCTTTGCCACGGCCAGTGAGGCAGAACGGCTTTACACCGGTCCGTTTCTAAAGGACGGACCTTACCTGGATTGGTGTATCCGGCTGCAGGATGAAACCAAAAATCTTTATTGCAGGCTCTGCCGCATGCTGACCGTATTATGCAAAAAGACCAAGGATACGGCGTCGGGGATTATATATGCACAAAAAGCCCTTAAAACAGACCCCTTTGATGAATCCATGTACCGGGAACTAATCTGTTTTTTCCTTGCTGACGGACAATATAGCCTTGCACAGAAAACATTCACGGATTGCCGGAAAAGAATGCAAGAGATGGATTGTCGCTTAAGCCAGGAGACTTTGCTTTTAATGAAAAATATCCCATCGGTTTAATGAGCTTCTTATCCTAACGGATAAACGCAGATTTGCGCTGTGCTAATTTCTTAAAAATTTTTGCCCTGATTTAGACAAAATTTAGACCGCACCGATATAAATATGCCCGTTTCATCCTGGTATAAATTTTTTTGAAAGGAATTATCCATGCTTGAACTGGCGTTAAAGGGCAATCGAAACTATTGGATATGGATGGGGGGACTTCTGGCGGTCATGGCGGTCGGTGCGCTGTTTTATATAGATCAGTTTACCCACGGCCTGATGGTCACAGGCCAGAGCCGGGATGTATCCTGGGGATTTTATACGGCGCAGATGACTTTCCTGGTGGGGGTGGCAGCCGGCGGGATCATGCTGGTGCTTCCCTATTACCTGCATGATTACAAAACATTTGGCAAAATTACGATCCTGGGAGAATTTCTGGCAGTGGCCTCGATTGTCATGTGTCTGTCATATCTGCTTGTCCACCTGGGACAGCCCATGCGGGCATTGAACATCTTTCTTTATCCCACACCCTGGTCCATGCTTTTCTGGGACGGCAATGTATTGTCCGGGTACATGTTGCTCAATATCATCATTGGCTGGAAGGTGCTGGAGGCTGAAAAAAACGGGGCAGCACCGCCAAAATGGACCAAACCGTTGATCTATCTTTCCATCCCCATGGCCGTGTCCATTCATACCATGACCGCATTTATCTATTGCGGTCTTCCCGGCAGGGGATTTTGGCTGACGGCGATCCTCGCCCCACGGTTTCTGGCATCTGCCTTTGCCTCAGGCCCCGCCCTGCTCATTCTGCTCAGCCTTGTCATCCGGCAAATCAGTGATTTTGATCCGGGCAAAAAGGCAATTCAATCCCTGGCCGTCATTGCGACTTACGCCCTGGTTGCCAATCTTTTTTTCATGATCTGTGAGGTATTTGTGGTATTTTATTCAAATATCCCGTCCCACAAGGCCCATCTCACCTATCTGTATGCCGGACTTCACGGTAAAACCGGCCTGGTAACCTGGATGTGGTCATCGGTGGCGCTCATGGTAACGGCGGCATGTATCCTTTTGATGCCGGTTTTAAGAAAAAATGAAATCACCCTGACCGCTGCCTGTATGGCTTTGTTTGCAGGGACCTGGATAGATAAAGGAATGGGAATGATTTCAGGGGGATTTGTACCTTCGCCCCTGCACCATGTCACGGAATACAGCCCAAGCAGTCATGAACTGATTATTTCCGCCGGGATCACGGCCCTGGGCCTGTTCGTTTTGACCGTATTGTATAAAATAGTTATCAGTGTGAAGGTGTATAATCAAAGCGGCAGGATCTGATAGTAATTAACCGGGTCCGACAGGGCCCGGTTGGTCGTTAATCCTTATGATTGCAGGGCATTGAGCCGAAGCGTTAGGGGCCGGTCCTCCTCCATCTCTTTGGAAAACCCGATGGCCCCAGGATTTCTGAACCGGTCAGGGCATTCACAGGCCGCCACCCAATCTTCCCTGATCGTCTTGAACACTTTAAAGGCATTGGATTCCAGGTCAACAATACTTTTTTCCATGACCAGTTCCAAACGTCCTTTGCGTTCCTCAAGGTGCATGAGCCGGGCAATGGGGATGCCCGCCGGCTGCCACTGATGAAAGTCTTTTTCTAAATTGATAATGGCCGCCATTTGGCCTGTGGCACCGCCTGCGATCAAGTGAAAGGCCGTCAGTCCTAAATTATAAGCGTAACAGCAGTCAAAATAGGTTGGATCGGTGCCCCGGCCGTCATACCCGTAAAAATGGGTCTGGATATTAAATTCGGCCTGGGACTTTCTAAATATGTTGATAAAAATCTGCGGGGTTTCGTCTTCGGCATCCAGCATCCCCGCATTGACCAGGGCAAGTTTCAGGGTTTTAAGGGAGATGATATCCGGTTTGACCAGCACATATTTATCTTTGGGATTTTTAAACAATGCCGGGGCAAACAATTCCGGATCCATGCCCGCAGCATCCATGAGCGCTACGTAGTCATCCCGAAGGATACCCACCTTGTAGCGTCCCTGCTCTCTAAGCACATCCAGATACTCTTTCACCATGTCCATGATGATCTTTTCTGTTTTGACCTGGGAGAACTGAAAATTGCCGTGCAGATCCCGTTCCACTAAAAGCCCTTCCCTGAAAAACCCGGGCAACTGGTTGAACAGCTCATCATCCCGGATATTCCATATGGGGAACCTGTCTTTGCCCACCATACCCTGGGATATCCGGCGCAGATAATCAAGTTTCTCGTTTAGGGTGATAAATGCTCTGTGAAAATCCAAATCATGGATTCTATTATAATCGGCAATGATTTTATTGAGTTTTGTGATGAACACCTGAATTTCATTGATAAATTCCAGGATGCCTTCAGGAATGATCATCAGGCCGTAATTTTTGCCGAATGCGGCCCGCCGGACAATAATGTCACATATAACCCGGGACAAATGGCGCAGGGTAATGCCATAGGCATTATAATCCACCTGCCCGCCCTGCTCCAGGGCCTTGGTCATGCGCTCCTGGTCCACATAGTCTGCCAACTCCTCACCGATCAGAGCGATATTCACATGGGTCTGGAGCGCTGTCTCCAGAGTAAGGTGGCTTGCCACCCGCCCCATGACCTTGCAAACATGCCAGTATTTAATGTCGGAGCTGCCGTCATTGGCCAGATTGGAAATATTTTGTGCAAATGCCCGGGCCGCAGAATGAAATCCAAAGGAAGTGGCGCACAACACCTTGCCCGCGTCTGTTTTGACCTGGATATCGCCGTCAATGGTTTTGGGGATGCCGATCACCTTGATTCCTGACGATTTAAAATGCTGGGCCAGAAAAGCGGCATTGGTATTAGAATCATCCCCGCCGATAATCACCAATGCATCCAGGTTCAATCCCCTGCATATGGTCAAGGCCAATTCCATTTTGCTGCCCGAATCCATTTTGGTCCGCCCGGTTTTAATCATGTCAAAACCGCCCATGTTCCGGTGGTTGTCCACCAGTTCTGCGGTGATCTCAATGTACCGGTTTTCAAGCAGACCTTCAGGCCCTTTAATGAATCCGAACATCTTTGATTGGCTGTTAAAACGCTTCATCTCATCAAAAAGGCCGGCAATGACATTATGCCCACCCGGAGCAGGACCGCCGGAGAACACCACCCCAATGTTTCGTGGCTTTGAAAATTGAGTTTTCGCATTGTCATCGGGGTCAGGATCGATAATCACTTGCTGAACCGGGTTATTGATAATTCCGGGCAGCATACGTTCGGCCTCGGTATCTTTCAAAAAGCGGTATTCATCCAATGCCTCAAGGCAGGTATGTGATGCATTAAAAATATCTATTTTTTCAGGAGAAAATTGCTTTCTGGCCAGGGTTTCTCCACTGTACTCGTTCATGATTTCATTTGCCTGAGTCCGCACGTCGGCGTTGATCTTCAGGGTGTTGTCTTCCATTCTTACTCCAGATTCATTTGTTTACTGTGCCATAACCTGATTTCGACCATTTTCTTTTGCCTTGTAGACAGCCATATCCGCCCGCTCAAATAAATCCGTTGGAGACTTATCTCCTTCCTTGATGCAGGAAACGCCAATGCTGACTGTCACCCGAACGGTCTGTTCTTTAACAAGGAATTCAATTTTTTCTATGGTTTGACGGATCTTTTCTGCGGCCATCAATGCGCCGTCGACATCGGTCTCGGGCATAATGACGACAAACTCTTCACCACCATACCGGGCCAGCATATCACTTTTTCTTAATAAAGGCTGTGTCCGTTTAATAATTTCCTGCAGACATCTGTCACCAATTGCGTGTCCATAGGTATCATTGATATTCTTAAATTTATCCGCGTCAATAACCAAAAGGGAAAAAATATTCTTATACCGCAGAAACCGGTCCATCTCCTCTTCAATTTTCTTGTCATATGCCCTGCGGTTTTTGGCTCCGGTCAGCTGATCTTCGGTAAGTTTTCTCTCCAGCTCTTCGGAATATTTTGTGGCGGCATGCAGCTCCTGCTTGAGTTTTGCAAATCCAGAGGTAAAGGAACTCTTGCTTTTTTTAGCCAGCTGACTGATGGCCTGGTCCACTTTCTGTTTTTTCTGCAACGCTTTTTCAATGGAAGAAAGCCCGGTGGAAATCTTTGCCCGTAAATCATCCAGACTTTTTGCCACATCAAATGAATTTTTGATCCCGGCCATTTCATCCGTTAAAAGGGATTCAAATCCCTGATTGGAGGAAAGCAAAGAGTCCGTGTGCTCATAGGAAGAGGCCAGTCGCTTTTCAATTTCAAGAATCCGTGCCACGATATCCCGGATAAACGCATTTACCTTTTCCCGGTCCTGACTGGTTTCTGAAATATAGCTAAAAATAAGGGAAAAAATATTTTCCCGAACCCCTTCAAAATCAAGTAGATCGTCTATCTTAATCAGATTTGTCGTGATGGATTCCAATTTTCCGGTATATTTTTTATCAAGGTTGGACTTCAGATGATTCACCACATCCTGGTAACTCTGCTTGAGATTGTCCAGCACCTGGTCTTCGGATGAATTTTTCCGAAAAGAGGAAAAAAAACCTTTCTTTTTTTTAGCAGCAGCAGGGCCGACATCTTCCTGGATCATGGCGGTCTTAATCTGACCAAAAATGTATTCAATTTTAGCCGGGGACGCATTTTTTCGCATGGCGGAACCCAGCTGGGTGCAGGCATTGCCCAATGCCGTTCCATCCTGGGAAAGTTCTTCTAAAATAATGGGAAAATACCTTCTGTAAAGGCTGTCAAGATTCCCATACTGCGCCTCCACGGCATCCAGTTCTTTAAGCAGACGCTCCTTCTGGGCTCTTAATTTTGTTATTTCAGCAAATAATTGGTCTGTTTTAACGTCTCGTTTTTCGGCCATAATGTATCCCCAAGTTAAAACGACTTGTAATGGTTGATTATTTCCAACCAGTGAGACAAGGAAAGTAAAGTTAATTTAACAGAACACAAGGCTTGATTGCGCCTGCTAAAAATTGTAAAAGATGCCACATATTAACCCGAATTTTACCCGATTGGCAATTCAGGATTTTAAATTAACAAATTAAGATAAATAATAAAGACCCAACGAGGAGATACAAGGGTGGTATTCAGCTTTTTTAAGAAAAAAAAGAAAACGTCTGAGACAGAAATCGTTTCAGAGGAAAACAGGTTTGAAGCAGAGTCAAGTTCACCGGAATCTTCTTTGCAATCAGGCATAGCGCCGGACTTAGAGTCAGATGAACCTGAGGAGGCGAAGGATTTTATTGAGGAAGAACCGGTCTTGACCGAAAAAACCGACATAGACCTGGAACCCGCTATAGATCAGACAGCAGTTAAGGAACCGGACATGAAACCTGTGCCTGTTCAGGAATTCGAACCGGCCCAGGAACCGGAAACGGAAACGGAAGAGGAGCCGGCCCAGACTGAAGAACCGGTTCTCCAAACCCAGGAACCAGTTCAAGAAAATTCTGAAATCAAAGAGGACACAGGACTGTTCTCAAAACTTAAATCCGGTCTGGCCAAAACCCGGACGGTTTTGAATACGGATATCACCGAACTGTTCTCCTCGACCAAAGCCATAGATGACGACCTGTTTGATACCCTTGAAGAGCATTTGGTCACCTCTGATCTCGGCATTGACATCACCTTGGACATGATGGAGCGAATCAAGAAAAAAAGCCGGGGACTTTCCACCGGGGATGAACTTCGCCAGGTACTCAAAGAGGAGTTGCTCACCCTTTTCCATGAGCCTGTGCCCCCTGCCCCATCCGTGCCAAAGCCCTATGTGATTATGATGGTGGGGGTGAACGGAACCGGCAAAACCACCACACTTGGCAAACTTGCCATGAAATATAAATCCGAGGGCAAAAAAGTATTGATTGCCGCGGCAGATACGTTCCGGGCCGCCGCCATTGAGCAGGTTGAAATTTGGGCCGAGCGTGCCGGGGCGGACATTGTCCGGCACAAAGAGGGGGCCGATCCGGCCGCAGTTGCCTACGATGCCGTTGAAGCAGCCATGGCCAGGGGCGTTGATGTGGTGCTCATTGACACGGCAGGCAGGCTGCACACCCAGAAAAATCTCATGGAAGAGTTAAAGAAGATCAAGCGTTCTGTGGATAAAAAAGATAAGGGGGCTCCCCACGATGTCATGATGGTCATTGACGCTACCACCGGTCAAAATGCTTTATCCCAGGCAGAAATTTTCCATCAAGCCGTGGGACTGACCCAGATGAGTGTTTCCAAACTGGACGGCACAGCAAAGGGGGGGATTGTAGCTGCGGTCTCATCCACCATGAAGCTGCCCATTGCCTACATCGGTGTGGGAGAGGCCATAGAAGATCTACAGTCGTTTGATGCACAACGATTCGTTGATGCATTGTTTGATGACTGATTACGGCCCTTCACTCTCACTCAGTATTCATTAGGGAAAATCCGCCCCAGGATTTTCCCTATTTGTTTAATTTCACCCCAACCGTTTGGGCCATATTTCAGGCTCTTGATAATCTTTTTCTTCTTTGTTATATTTTTTTAAACAAGAAAGATTCTATCCTCCTATCCTTAATTTAATACTGTAACACCCGGTCTCTCTTTTTTTATTTTAGCCTGAAAATAATGTCATCGGTCTGAAAGGAAGGTGTTATGAATACAAAGATCAAGGTTTACACCCCAAAACATTCCATTAAGATTGTTACGGCCACGTCCCTGTTTGACGGCCATGACGCAGCCATCAATATCATGAGAAGAATTCTGCAGGACTCCGGTGCCGAGGTCGTGCACATCGGGCATAATCGATCTGCCGGTGAAATCGTGAACGCAGCCATCCAGGAGGATGCCCAGGGCATCGCGGTCTCCAGTTATCAGGGCGGACATATCGAATTTTTTCAATATATAGTAGATCTCTTAAAGGAGAACGATGCATCCCATATTAAAGTCTTTGGCGGCGGGGGTGGCGTAATTCTCCCCTCTGA
The DNA here is from genome assembly GCF_963677125.1 of uncultured Desulfobacter sp. Lineage (NCBI taxonomy): Bacteria > Pseudomonadati > Thermodesulfobacteriota > Desulfobacteria > Desulfobacterales > Desulfobacteraceae > Desulfobacter > uncultured Desulfobacter sp. The sequence continues at coordinate 2,823,567 of NZ_OY781882.1, forward strand.
GATAAGGAAATTGCACGATTATGGGGTGGCCCGGATCTATTCACCGGAAGACGGCAGCAAAATGGGGCTCCAGGGCATGATCAACGACATGCTCAAAAGAATGGACCAACCGCCGGTAAATCCGGACCAACTTGATTTCAACCGTTTGAATGTCAATAATCCTGCCATGACAGCCCGGTTTATCACGGCACTGCAGGAACAGTCCGAATCTGCCGGGGATCAACTGGCTCTGACATTATCAAAGATAAACACGGCTGCCGCCGACATCAACGCCCCGGTAATCGGCCTGACCGGCACCGGCGGTGCAGGCAAATCCTCTTTTGCCGACGAGCTAATTACCCGATTCCTTCATGATTTTCCGGATATTCACATTGCAGTGATCTCCTGCGACCCGTCACGAAGAAAAACAGGAGGGGCGCTGCTGGGAGACCGGATACGCATGAATGCCATTGAAAACAACCGGGTTTATATGCGGTCCCTTGCCACCCGTCGGTCACAGACTGAGTTGCCGGAGGTCCTTCCGGACGCCGTGAATGTCGTCAAGGCAGCGGGATTTGATATCATTATTGTGGAAACCGCCGGTATCGGCCAGGGTGATTCAAGAATCGTGGATCTGGTAGATCTGTCCGTTTATATCATGACTGCGGATTTTGGGGCGCCATCACAGTTGGAAAAGATCGACATGCTGGATTATGCGGATATGGTGGTGCTTAATAAGTACGAAAAAAAGGGCAGCGAAGATGCGATTCGCGATGTTAGAAAACAGGTCCAGCGAAATCGGAAAGCCTTTGACCAGTCGCCGGACAACATGCCGGTATTCGGTACGATTGCCTCTAAATTTAATGATGACGGGATTACCGCTTTTTATCACGGTCTGCTGGATTTGATAGAGACTAAAAAACAGATTCAGTATAACTCACATCTTCCGAAAACAGGCAAAAAGGCATCTTCTTCCAAAACCATCATCATTCCCGGGGACCGAGTACGGTACCTTTCTGAAATCGCAGATGCCATCCGGGGGTACCACGAAACGACCCAAATCCAGGCAGAGGCTGTTCGAAGCCGAGAACACCTGATGTATACCCTGACAGTATTTGAAAACAAGGAAGACCTTTCGTCCCAGGATCTGCTGGCAGAACTTAAAAAAGCTGTCAGTGATATGTCTGCCGAAGTTGATCCGGAAACCGACCGGGTCATTGACGAATTCAACGACATGAAAACCCGGTATCAACAAGAAGAGATAGTCTATCAGGTACGCGGCAAAGAATTCCGGGCCCCGCTGTTTACACAATCCCTGTCCCATTCAAAGATCCCCAGGATTTCAACCCCACAGTTTGATGATCCGGCAGAACAGTATAAATGGGTCAGAAAAGAGAATTTTGCAGGTTTTTTTCCGTATACCGCCGGCGTCTTTCCTTTAAAGCGGTCGGATGAGGATCCCACCCGGATGTTTGCCGGAGAAGGGGGCCCTGAAGATACCAACAAACGGTTCAAACTTTTGTCTGCTGAATACCCGGCCAAGCGTTTGTCCACGGCGTTTGATTCAGTCACGCTGTACGGTTTTGATCCCGATATCCGGCCGGATATCTACGGTAAAATCGGTACATCCGGGGTCAGCATCTGCACCCTGGATGATGTAAAGGCGTTGTATGACGGATTTGATCTTTGTGCTCCTAATACATCTGTCTCCATGACCATCAACGGGCCGGCCCCCATGATCCTGGCCATGTTTTTAAACACCGCCATAGATCAGCAGATGGAAAAGTTTAAAAAAGAGCATGGCAGGGACCCCTCAAAAGATGAAATTGAAAAAATCCGGCAGTATGCCCTGTCAAATGTACGGGGAACGGTCCAGGCAGATATTCTCAAAGAAGACCAGGGGCAGAACACCTGCATATTTTCCATTGAATTTGCCCTTAGAATGATGGGGGATATTCAGCAGTACTTTATCGACCATCAGGTCCGCAATTTTTATTCAGTGTCCATTTCAGGCTATCATATTGCCGAGGCCGGTGCTAATCCCATCACCCAGCTGGCATTGACGCTGGCCAATGGGTTCACCTATGTGGAGTATTATTTGTCAAGGGGGATGGATATTGACGATTTTGCGTCATCCCTCTCCTTTTTCTTTTCAAATGGAATGGACCCGGAATATACCGTCATTGGCCGGGTTGCCAGGCGGATATGGGCCCTGGCCATGAAGTATAAATACAAGGCAAACGAAAAATCCCAAAAGCTGAAGTATCATATCCAGACATCAGGCCGATCCCTGCACAGCCAGGAAATTCAATTCAATGATATTAGGACCACCCTCCAGGGGCTGTGTGCCATATACGATAATTGTAACAGCTTGCACACCAATGCCTTTGACGAGGCCATCACCACCCCTTCTGCCGAGTCGGTAAGAAGAGCCCTTGCCATTCAACTGATCGTCAACCGGGAATGGGGACTTGCCAAAAATGAAAATCCGCTGCAGGGCAGTTTTATCGTGGACGAACTGACAGATCTTGTTGAGGAGGCCGTCCTGGTGGAGTTTGACCGCATCACCGAGCGGGGCGGGGTGATGGGTGCCATGGAAACAGGATATCAGCGGGGAAAAATCCAGGAAGAATCCATATATTATGAATATCTTAAACATAGCGGGAAATATCCGATCATCGGGGTCAACACATTTACTGACCCGGATGCCGACTATGAAGAGATGGCCAACCACCTGGAATTGTCCAGGTCCACAAAAGCACAGAAAGATTCCCAGCTGGATCGCTTAAAAGCGTTCAAAGAGAGGCATAAAAAAGAGGTTAAAGAGGCTGTTGGAGATTTACAGCAAACGGCCTTGGGGTCGGGGAATATGTTTGAACAGCTCATGGAGGCCGTCCGTGTCTGCAGCCTAGGAACCATGACCAACGCCTTATATGAAGTCGGAGGGAAATACAGACGGAACATGTAACCTTTATTGGTTAAGTTGAATGCGGTTTTAGAAGACAACCTCTAAAGTTCAAAAATATCCAGGGACGGTTTCTCCATATCCACATAGATCATCCGGCTATCCCTGGATTGCTTTTTTCCAAGAAGGATATTGAGAACAGCCTTCATCTGGAATGAAGCAACAAGAACCGGAGACAGAATCGGCGTACCTAAAAGCAGTTCGGCGCAACAGGCGTCTTCCTGGCCGCCATAAAGCATCTCCATGTGTCCATCCCCGGGGTGGATGACCATCACGCGCCCCCCGAATCCTGCAACAGTCCCATGAACCAGGGGTAAACGGCATTCACCGGCAATGGATGCCAGGGTCAATCTGTCACCCGGCGTATCAAGGGCATCAACAATCACCTGGACATCTGCAAACAGGGCATCCTGAGCTTGATCCGTCACCGCAATCTGATGGGCCGTAACCTGCACCGCAGGATTGATACGCCGGCAGTATTCCTGTATGACCTCTACCTTGGGTTTGCCCAGGGTATTTTGTGCAGAAAAAGCCTGGCGGTTGAGATTGGTTTCATCAAAAACGTCCGGGTCAAAGATATGTAATGCCCCGATACCCAGGCGGCAAAGGCCTTCTATGACATGGCCGCCAAGGCCGCCAGACCCGACCACAGCCACACGGGAGGCTTGCAAAGTGATTTGCTCTTCTAACGTAATGGAAGGCATGTTGCGAAGGTAACGCAGGGGCACAATCCCCTTTTCCATACTTTGCTGATATACCTTATTCAGCGGAATTTTCAGGATATCCGCCAAGTTCAAAAGGTCGTTGTCACCAATGACCTGCCGGCTTTTACCCTGGCTGTCTTTTTCAATCCGTGCCCTTGATTCAAATGAATCATTCGCCGGCATCATCCACCCCCAATTGGCGGAAAAATGCCTACGCGGTCTTTGTCTTTCATTGGGGAATCCAGGGTCGCCCCTACCCCATTAAGAAACACCAGCTTAATCTCCTTTTCGGGAACCCCTAAACGTTGGGCCGCATCCCGTATCGTGGCAGGCCCGTCAAAACTGAGACAACCGTCGGCATCCATATCCCCATGGTTGGCGTAGGAGGCAAGTGTGGCAAAAAGTCTGATCTCTATTTTCATTTCTTGCTGTCCGTTCCTTTGTCTGTTTTTTTATCCGATTCGTTGTTTGGGGAAGCAACAAGCCCCAAAAGGAGGCGATATGGCCCGGGAGTCCCGGGCGGCAGTGCCGCGATCCGGTCTCCGTCATGAAGCAGGGTGTCAAGGGGTGCGATCTTCCCGTTAACAAAAACCCCCTCAATATCCTGTGGGGCGATTCCCAGACCGTCTAAAATATCCTGCACACATTGACCATCATCTAAATCAAGAACAGCATCTACACAAGGAATATTTTGCGCTTTAAGTTTTTTTTGCAAAAATGAAAACGCATTGAATAGTACAGTGCCCATATAATTTCCAAACGCTTAGAATAAAAAAAACGGGGCAGCCCATACGGAACTGCCCCGAAACAACACTCAGTTACAACACAAATTAGAATTTTACAGCTTCAGAGAGTTCCTCAGTTGTGAAATCCCAAGATACGTCGTGCGGTGCAATCTTTTCCTTGAACATCTCGGGCAGCTGATCATCCTTAGAGGTAAAACCGGCCCGACGATTAAACTCCAGCTCGTCTTTCAGAATAGAAATACCCAGGTTGATGACATCATCCGTCACAAGACTTAAACCGTATCTTGCATTGATCATATCCACAACCATCTGCAGGCCTTCGGGATTGTCAAGAATGGGGAAGGCCACGAACAGACAGAGTCCTGCAGCATCAATAGCAGCAGTGGCGATCTGCAGGGTCTTAGAGGTTTCCACGTTGTTGTCTTTTTTCAAAGGATCAATGGAACCGCCCACGCCGAGAATATTCTGGCATACACCGTATCCTGCGGTATGGTCTGCACCCATGGGCGTTGTGGCATATGTAACACCAACTGCTTTAACCGCTCTTGGGTCATAGGCAGGAAGCGCCTGACGTTTTACAACGGGCACCCGGTCAACACCAAGCGCCTGGCCTGTAAAGGCCGCACCGTTACCGATGATTTTGCCCATGGGATCGCCTGTACCAACTTTTTTAAGCAGCTCAATGGCAGCTTTGCCGTCGCCCCAGGGAATAACGCCGCCTTCCATGGCAATACCGATGGCCACACCCGTATCAATGGTATCAAGACCGAATTCGTCACACAGTCTGTCCATCATGGCAATATCATCCAGATCCTTGATCATGCAGTGTGAACCGAACGCCCAGACGGTTTCATACTCAAAGCCGGAAGTGAGGTAATTGTTGTCCTTGTCATTATAGATCTGTGAACATTTGATCACGCAGCCCGGATGGCAACCTTCAGCTGCGACCCCACCACGTTTTTCAATGTTGGCAGCCAGAACTTCGCCGCTGATTTCCTTGGCATCTTCAAACCGGCCTGTTCTAAAGTTCTTGGTAGGCAGAGCACCAGCCTCATTAATAACATTAACCAAAACGGCGGTACCAAAGGCCGGCAGGCCCTGGCCTGAAACTGGATGGCTTGTAAGCAGTTCGACCCATTTTTTATTGGCTGCCTTGAAGGCTTCGGGATCACTTAGTGCCACACGCTCTGTGCCTTTATCATCAACAACAATGGCTTTGATTTTCTTGGATCCCAGGACCGCCCCAAGACCGCCGCGACCGGCTGCCCGGCCCGGATGCCCTTTGGGATCGGCAAAATGGATGGATGCCCCTGTCAAGCGCTGTTCCCCGGCAACCCCGATACTTGCGGTGCCCACACGTTTTCCAAACCGCTCCCAGAGCTTTGTAATCATCTCTCCGTTATTTATACCCACGTACTCGTCAGCAGGAAGGAACTCAACACTGTCTTTTTTAATAACAATCATGGAGAACGCGTCGTCCTCGGGTTTATCCTCCAAAACCAGGGCTTTAATCCCAAGCCGGGCCAGTTTCTGGGAAACCAGGCCGCCGCTGTTACTCTCTTTGATACCACCGGTCAACGGAGATTTTGAGCCCAAGGAAAGCCGTCCTGAATTGGCAGCAGGAGAGCCGGTCAATAATCCTGGTGCAAAGACCAGTTTATTGTCTTTACCTAGAGGATGGCATGTGGCAGGGACTTCATTTAAAATCATTTTCGAGGTCAGGGCACGTCCGCCAAGCCCTGCAATATCTTCAGCCGGTGTTTCAAATGAATACGTTTTTTCCCTGGTGTTAATTCTTAAAATTTGTGACATGTGGTGCTTGCTCCTTGAATCTGTACTTTTAATCGGCCAGTCTTTTTTTCACAAACCACTGCTTAAAAATTTGGCCCTGTTCTACTCAACTCTACATATTAAAGTTTAGAAAATTTTATGTCAACTAATTAAAATCATTGTATTTTACAATCACCAGTCTTATGGAAAATAAGTTATTTCTCAAGATTATCAGTCGAAAACAAGACGATCTAAAAGAGAATTCTAACCCATACGGGCAAATACCGACAAGCGACAATTTTAGCTTTTTAATTCGTCTTCTGCGTGATGACTTTTTATGTCGGACGATCTTATTCCAAATGAAGCGACACGGCATTGTCAATAAGCTGGTCCATGCCCCATTTACCAATGAGAGATGAGGTTGCCCAGGCCTGCTTCAGAATTTGAATGGACTTCTGCATAAAGATTATAGTTGTGGGCCCAGCCAAACCTTAGGTCGCCGTCTATATGGTAATTGCCGCCAAAATAGGTTCTTTTGAAGGCAAGACACCCCCGGCACTGCCGGACAGGGAAAGGTCCGTAATCCCTTTTCCCTAAAATGCTTGACTGGAATTAAGTAAGGTGTCCCCCGAATTCAGTATACGTATTGGGCCTGGTATCCGCTTTCCCTGAGAAGGGCGATCATCAAAGAGGCTTGGTCAAAGTCGTTTCCGGTAAGAAAGGATTAGTACCATTTTCAATTTTAATGAACTTTCTTAAAATGCCCATTTTGCCTCCAAAAACATTAACCTAAGCCTATTTTGATGGTATTTTTAAAGAACATTTACTTTTATTTCAGTTCGTTAGCTCGGCCCAACCCGCAACCCATAGCCCAACCCGCAACCCATAGTTCAACCCATAGTTTTGCGTCCTGCCTTATTCGCTCTGCTCAACGGTGATTTATTCGCCTCGCTCAACATGGTGCCCTTCAAGGGATTTTTAAGGCAGTTAAAAATAAAACCGGGCCCCAAAAATCCTTTTAAAATCTAAGTTTAACACTATTGGCAGACGAATAATATTCGATCTTTGATTCAGGTAACTCTAACTGAAGTTGCTTTGCTATCGATATTCCCAGTGAATCAAGCCTGTTTACATTCTGAGAGTCTGAATATGAATTATAATGTTCCATTTCATATTCACCTATCCAATGTTTAATTTTATCTGAAAGACTTTTTGATATCCCTATTTCATCCGCTGTCAAATAACCACCATTGACAGCATCCCTTATTCCCGTTCCTGAAAGCATTCCATCAACGACTAAATATCGCATTTATTTCACCCGTTCGGTCTAAAAAATCGATGGTCAATTACTCCATCTTTGGTAACGCCGATTTCAAAAACTCCATTCTTACCATTCATCGTCCCTGACTTTTGGTATATATTATAGCCGTTATTTTTAGGAATTGGCTTTGTTGAAAGGACCTCTGCGTCAAAGCTATAAGGGAAATTATGGCTAACAGGGTCTTCTACTCCTCTTTCTCTAACACGAGGTGCATATTGTAATTCCTGGCTTGTACTATTTGATCCAAGCCCTAAAAGCTTTGTCCATCCATAGTAAGCGGCAACTCCAACAGTAACATTCCTGGCCCATGCCTTTGCAAAATTTCCAAAGGTCAAATTGCTTTCTGTACACAACCCCAAAGGATCAATGAACATAACAGGATTATTTGAGGCGTACGCATACAAGTTAACATCCCCACCGTCAAATCCTAAAGGATCTTCGGAGATGAACCTGCCCACTTCCGGATCATAATATCTGGCCCGCATGTAGTACCAGCCGTTTTCCTCGGCCATGACGCCGTATTGGCCCACAAACTTGAAGGGCTGTACCACATTTTCCTGCTGGTTGGCAATGGTGCCGAACGGGGTATAGGCGTAGGCGTTGACTATGGTTTTGGTGTTGTCGGTCAGAGCCACGGTGTGGCCGGTGGCGTCAAAATGGTAGCAGTACATGGTGCCGGCGGGTTCCACCATGGCCAAAAGGCCTGCGCCGTAGATATAGTAGCGCTGGATTTGGTTTGACGCGTCGGCTTCGGCAAGCAGGTTGCCCGAAGCATCATAGATGTACCGGGTGATGACGCCGTCTCGGTCAGCTTCCAGGCGGTTTCCGGCCCCGTCGTATTTGAACTGGTGGGTTGTGTTTCCGGCAATGGATGTCAGCCGGTGTTCGGGGTCAAAGGTTAAGGTGTTGCCGTAGGCTGCGATGAGCTGGCCTTCGTCATCATATGTAAATGTGTTGGTGCCGTCGCTTTCTATCTGGTTGCCCGTGGAGCTGATGGTGAAAGTTTTGGTGGTTGCGGTGAGATCGGGTTCCAGGGGCACTTCCCGGGTTACCTGGATGCGGTTGCCGTTTCCGTCCAGGGTAAACTGGTAGGTGGCGATGGCATCCCCGCCTGTAATGATAAGATTGTCAAGGCCGGAGAGGCGGTCGGCATTGTCGTAACTATAGGTGATTACCGTTCCGTTGAACTGGGTCAGGGATTCAAGGCGGCCCCCGGGATCATAGTCGTAGGTGGCGGTCCTGTCCATCCAGTCCGTAACGGTTTTCAGGCGGTTCAGCGCGTCATAGGTGTAGGTTACGGTCTTGTTGCCCGGATAGGTGAGTGTGGCAAGATTACCGGCTTCATCAAAGGTGTAGGCAACCGAAAATCCGCCGGCATCTGTTTTGGATATCAGGCGGTTGACAGCATCATAGGCAAAGGTTGTTGTGCCCAGGCTGTCCTGCATTTGTATGAGATTATCCCGGGTGTCGTAGGTGTAAGTTGTGGGTGTCCCTGACGGGAAGGCTACTGTGTCGGGCTTGCCGGAATCCGTATACGTGTATGTTACCGTGTCGTTGTTCCGGTCGGTTATGGTGTTTATTTTACCATCATCGTAATAGGTGATGGACATGGCGTTCAAGAAGGGGTCTGTCCGGGTTTGAAGCAGTCCCCTGTCATCATAGACAAAAGAGGTGGCGGACCCGCCCTGGTCGGTCAGGCCGGTCATAAGCCCGATGCCGTTATAATTATAATCAACGGCAGGGGCTGAAGCGGTTTGGCTGGTATCCGGGTTGCCGTAATTGTCATAGGTCAGGGTCGTGACAATGCCCCGGCCGTCTGTTGACGTATGGGGCAGGCCGTTGGAATAGAATGTGGCAGAAGTCTCAATTGCAGTGCCCGGTTCGGGCCAGACTGTGGTCTTTTCCAGGTGGTGTTCTGAATCATAATCGTTGTGGGTCACATGGCCCAGGTTGTCGGTGATATCCGTGAGCCGGAACCGGGCATCATAGGTGTTGAGGGTTTCCTCGCCCAGGGCATTTAGGGTGCGGACAAGGTTGTTGTTGCCGTCATATTCATAATTTGTGGTATTGCCCCTGGGGTCTGTTGCGGATACAAGGTGATTCTGGCCGTCATAGGTAAAACCGGTGGTGTTGCCCAAGGCGTCTTCCGAAGCAATGAGCCGCTTTTTGCGGTCATAGCGGGAGATGGACCGGTTGCCTTGGCTGTCCTCTTCCACGCTCCGGTAGCCGGAATAGTAGAGGTGATAGGTGGCATCGCCGGCCTGGCGGGGCACGGTCTGGGTCATGACCCGGCCCAGGGCGTCATGGATGTTGATGACGGTGGTGATGCCTTCCGGGTTTTCCAGGGTTTCAAGTTTGTGGTCGTCAACATACCCGTAGTCCCAGACCTTGCCTTCGGGGTCGGTATATGAGGTGAGATTGCCGTCTGCATAGCCGAACGAAACGCTTCGGCCGGCGGAATCGCTTACCGATGTGAGAAGATCCCCGGTGTACCCCATGGTCAGGGTGTGGTTGAAGCTGTCGGAGACCGAGGATACTTTTTCGTTGGTGTAGGTAAACGCAACGGTGTTGCCGTCGGCGTCGGTGATGGTACTGACGCGGTGGCCGGTATTGAATTGGATCACCCGGTCAAACCGTTCTTCCATCCGGTATTTTCCGCCGGTCAGGGTCAGGGTGGCGTTCACCCCGGGGGGGGGGGATTGGCAATGGTGGTTGCCGCCGCCCAAATAGGTTCTTTGAAGGCAAGGGTCGTAACCCCTTTTTCTTAAAAGGCCTGACTGGAATTACGTAAACTGTCCCCCTCCCCCGAATACGATACTTATCATGGATGTCCCCCCGATCCCACGTCTACTTTTGCCTTGTAAATTTCCAGTTTGCTATATAAACGCTTAAAAAGATGGGGAGACCTACAGCAATATAAAAAAATGATATAGGATCAGTTTGTTTAATTATTAAAGCTTTAACTGTCCCAAGCACACCTGAAACAACTGAAGAAAGACTAATTATATGATAAAATGGTAAAGGGTCTGAAATAATATTCATTGGGTTTTTCTCAAAACTACCTTTGGATAGCTCATGTACCATTGACACTCCCCTGAAAAAGAATATTGAGAATCCAAAAACGCCTATGGAAACAATAGGGTAAATAAAAAAAGGAGGATAGCTCTCAAATTTATGGACATCTTGAATCAATGTAATTGTCGCACATAAAATCAGGAACAAAAGCTTAACTCCTATCCATTTTTTCTTTCCATTTATTTCCATGTATATCCCCCGTTAATGCCAGAAAAAATGAATCCCCCCAAACTTGCACGTTTATTAGCTTGAACAGAAATATGTGAACTCAAATTACCGGCACTATTAAGGTTAGCTTCTCCAGTAGCAGAGAATTGTCCAGTTAAGCCAGGTATAGAAGCCCCTCCATTTATACCGGTAGAAAGTGCAATATTGTCATTATTTGCTTTTAATTTAACTGATAAATCACCAGCAATTTCTGCTCCTCTGCCTGCGGCAATAAAACCTTGAGCCTCCACACCAAGACTAGCAGCAGATTGGCTATTTCCATTTGCCATTGGGGTGTTAGGGTCATTATTAGCTGGGTTATAACTACCAGCAAGACCGACTCCAATTCCGATCCCCCCCCCAATATTCCACCGTCCATTATTATTTCCAAAAGTTATATATCCCGCAAGACCGAAACCACCACCAAACGATACTTGCCATAAGCCTAGAGGGTCTACAGACATCACAGGATTATTTTGGACGTACGCATATAGGTTAACATCCCCACCGTCAAATCCCAAAGGATCTTCGGAGATGAACCTGCCCATTGCCGGGTCATAATACCTGGCCCGCATGTAGTACCAGCCGTTGTCCTCGGCCATGACACCGTACTGACCCACAAACTTGAAGGGCTGTACCACATTTTCCTGCTGGTTGGCAATGGTGCCGAACGGGGTGTAGGCGTAGGCGTTGACTATGGTTTTGGTGTTGTCGGTCAGGGCCACGGTGTGGCCGGTGGCGTCAAAATGGTAGCAGTACAGGGTGCCTGCGGGTTCCACCATGGCCAAAAGGCCTGCGCCGTATATATAGTAGCGTTGGATCTGGTTTGACGCGTCAGCCTCGGCAAGCAGGTTGCCCGAAGCGTCATAGATATACCGGGTGACGACGCCGTCGCGGTCTGCTTCCAGGCGGTTTCCGGCCCCGTCGTATCTGAACTGATGGGTTGTGTTTCCGGCAATGGATGTCAGGCGGTGTTCGGGGTCAAAGGTTAAGGTGTTGCCGTAGGCTGCGATGAGCTGGCCTTCATCGTCATATGTAAATGTGTTGGTGCCGTCGCTTTCTATCTGGTTGCCCGTGGTGCTGATAGTAAAAGTTCTGGTGGTTGCGGTGAGATCGGGTTCCAGGGGCACTTCCCGGGTTACCTGGGTGCGGTTGCCGTTTCCGTCCAGGGTAAACTGGTAAGTAGCGATGGCATCCCCGCCTGAAGCGGTGAGATTGTCAAGGCCGGTGAGACGGTCGGCATTGTCGTAACTATAGGTGATTACCGTCCCGTTGAACTGGGTCAGGGATTCAAGGCGGCCTGCGGGATCGTAGTCGTAGGTGGCGGTCCTGTCCATCCAGTCCGTAACGGTTTTCAGGCGGTTCAGCTCGTCATAGGTGTAGGTTACGGTCTTGTTGCCCGGATAGGTGAGTGTGGCCAGGTTACCGGCTTCATCAAAGGTGTAGGCAACCGAAAATCCGCCGGCATCTGTTTTGGATATCAGGCGGTTGACAGCATCATAGGCAAAGGTTGTTGTGCCCAGGCTGTCCTGCATTTGTATGAGATTATCCCGGGTGTCATAGGTGTAGGTTGTGGGTGTTCCTGACGGGAAGGCTACTGTGTCGGGCTTGCCGGAATCCGTAAACGTGTATGTCACTGTGTCGTTGTTCCGGTCGGTTATGGTGTTTATTTTACCATCATCGTAATAGGTGATGGACATGGCGTTCAAGAAAGGATCCGTCCGGGTTTGAAGAAGCCCCCTGTCATCATAGACAAACGAGGTAGCGGACCCGCCCTGGTCGGTCAGGCCGGTCATGAGCCCGATGCCGTTATAGTTATAATCAACGGCAGGGGCTGAAGCGGTTTGGTTGGTATCCGGGTTGCCGTAATTATCATAGGTCAGGGTCGTGACAATGCCCCGGCCGTCTGTTGACGTATGGGGCAGACCGTTGGAATAGAATGTGGCAGAAGTCTCAATAGCCTGGCCGGATTTAGGCCAGACCGTGGTCTTTTCCAGGTGGTGCTCTGAATCATAATCGTTGTGGGTCACATGGCCCAGGTTGTCGGTGATATCCGTGAGCCGGAACCGGGCATCATAGGTATTGACCGTTTCCTCCCCCAGGGCATTGACGGTGCGGACAAGGTTGTTGTTGCCGTCATATTCATAATTTGTGGTATTGCCCCTGGGGTCTGTTGTGGAAACAACATGGTTTTGGCCGTCATAGGTGTAACCCGTGGTGTTGCCCAGGGCGTCTTCCGAAGCAATGAGCCGCTTTTTGCGGTCATAGCGGGAGATGACCCGGTTGCCCTGACTGTCCTCTTCCACGCTCCGGTAGCCTGAATAATAGAGGTTATAGGTGGTATCTCCGGTCTGGCGGGGCACGGTCTGGGTCATGACCCGGCCCAGGGTGTCATGGATGTTAATGACTGTGGTGATACCTTCCGGATTTTGCAGGGTTTCCAGTTTGTGATCGTCAATATACCCGTAGTCCCAGACCTTGCCTTCCGGATCCGTGTATGAGGTCAAATTGTCATCCCCATAGCCGAAAGAGACGCTGCGGCCGGCGGAATCGCTTACCGAGGTTAGGAGATCACCGGTATACCCAATGGTCAGGGTGTGGTTGAAGCTGTCGGATACCGAGGATACTTTGCCGTTGGTATAGGTAAAATCAACGGTGTTGCCGTCAGCATCGGTGATGGTACCGGCACGGTGGTCGGTATTAAACTGGATAACCCGGTCAAACCGTTCCTCCATCCGGTACTGTCCGCTGGTCAGGGTCAGGGTGGCGTTTACGCCGGGCGGTTTGGCAAAGGATCCGTCCGGCAGGCGGATATAGGTGAGAAGATCTGATTCCAGGTGAAGGGACACGGCATTGTCAATAAGCTGGTCCATGCCCCACTTACCAATGAGAGATGAGGTTGCCCACTCTTTCACCCCCGGAGCTCCTGTCATAAGATCCAAGACCGCAACCGATGCCGCCATGATGGGCGCGGCATCGGTCGGCAGACGGTAGCCAAGGCCGGCTTCAGAGTTCGAATGGACTTCTGCATAGAGGTTGTAGTTGTGGGCCCAGCCAAACCCCAGGTCACCGTCTATATGGTGGTTGCCGCCAAAATAGGTTCTTTTAAAGACAAGCCCCCCGGCACCGCCGGACAGGGCAAGGTCCGTGTTGTTGTACATAAAATGACCTGTGACCATATCAACCGGGTCGCCGTTGGGTTCTTTGTCCTGGGTAAGATCCGAATTGGTCGAGGTATTGGATTCTGCAACCACCGGTATAACATCGAGCGGGACATTGCTGCCGCCATAACCACCGTAATACCCCCCGCCGATAATCATGCCGCAGCTTTTGGAATCGCCGTCTTCGAAATATGATATGTATCCCTTACCGGCCCATTCCTGTAACCCGATCTGTGCGTTTTGGGGCAAAATAAAAATTGTTCCTTTAACAACGTCTGCTGCAAAACCGTTTTTATCATCATCACTGTATCCGGTAAGCTCAGGTTCAATGGCATCGTAGTTGGTATCGTTTACAAGGAAGATCTTATCCCCGTCATCGTTGGTCAGCTGCATCAGCTTGACCGTGGAGACAGCCGGGCGGTTGACCTGCATCTGTTCGAGAACCCCGTGTTCCAGGGCGCTGTCCATAAAATTGGTCGCTTTAAACAAGGCGTCTCCGGCATCACTGTCGCCTGTTCTTGAAATACTTGCGCTTTGCTGGGCTTTAACGTCAATATAGTATCCTTGTTCCTGGGCCACGACACCGAATCTGTGGTGATCGACAGACAAAACACCTGCAATTTCACTGAGAAGCTTATGGTTAAGATTGGTATCCCGCATCCAGGATGTACCCATGACATTGAGGGTTTCGGTGAGCACCTGCCGGGAATCGTCTGAAAATCCGGATATCCTGTAACCGGACATTTTCCGCTGGCGTTTGTCTAAAAGCCGCCCGTCATGGCTGCTTCCGAAATCGTATATAATCGTGTAAAAATTGCCTGATTCCCGTTTCATGGGATACTTGACAGGTCCCTGGTCCGCATATGTTCCATCTTTCCCAGGATAGGGATGGTCTATGGTTAAAAACATATAATCCAGGTCCGTGCCGGTGACCGGTGCCGTCTCTTCTGCAATAAGGGTGTCGTCAAGCCAGAGCTGGGCCAATGGCGTTTCAAGGGTTTGTCCGGATAGGGAAAAATCAATATAGCTTGCCCGTCCGTCATATGAAAAATTAACGCGCACGGACGCCGTATGGCTTCCCACGCTGTCACCCTTGTATTCAACTTCAATTTCCCGTTCCTGCCCGGAAGAGAGCGTGTCCGCTGATGTATTGCCAATAAGTTCAAACCGGGCCGCATCCGTGCCCGTGATTTCAAGGCTTGTGACAGACAGGTTTAAGCTTCCTGAGTTTTTGAGAATACAGTTGCCGGATTTGCTGTTCCCTATATATGTCTGCCAGGCGGGAGGATTGTAGGATCCTGTTAAGTCAGGTGAGTAATGGGTGCTTCCGGCCAGAACATTGGAATAGGTCCAGGTATAAGGTAATTCGTCATAGGTGAAGGCAAGCACCATGCCTGTAGCATGTGAGCCCCGGACATCTGCTTTATACTTAACACCCATATTTCTTGCAGCGCCTGGAGCAAGGGTTCCGGTTTCATAATTGGATGTGATCTGGAATCTGCCGGTATCTCCTGTTGACAATACAATGTTGCTTGTCAATGCTAAAGATTTCGATCCGTTGTTCGTAAGTGTGGCAGTGGCCGTGCGCGGTTCGTCCAAAATAGACTGTCCGAAATTGATACCGCCAAGGGAAATGTCCGGCGCATTGGCCACAACGCCGGTCAGATTGATATAGTCGGTTCCGATAACGGACCCGCTAAATTTCCATTGAAACCTCAGTTGGCCCGTTTTGGTACCCGCCGACTGTCCGCTGTTGGAAAATTTAACTGTAACATCTACGCCTTGTCCCGGTGCCAAATTATGGGTTCCCGCCCCGGCGGTGATGGAATAAGCACTCTGGGGGTTGTTTGTCAGGCTTACGACAAGTTGAATAGTCACAGTATTATTGCTGGGGGCAGATGGGTTCCATGTTACCGAACTCGAACTTGCTCCCACCGAAGGCGGATAAATTCGCCCGAAATTCTGACTGGACGTTTCCAGCGCGCTTACCATGTCGCCGCCCTCAATGTCCGGAGCCGTTACCTGCATGCCCGGTGAAAGGACCGAATCGGCAGGCAGGCCAGTTTCGACCCAGGACGGCTCTGCTATGAGAACAGCCGACGATTTTGCGTCTGCGTTTGTTAAGGGCAGAGGGGTTTCTGTTGAAAGAGCTGCCGTAGCACTGCCGGCTGTATCCTGATCCTGGTAGGATAAAGAGAGCCGTTTGCCCCCCAGGCTTGCAATATCTTTTGTTATATTTATTCCGCCGTGCCGGATGGTGACGGTATGGCTGTATTCTTCCGGGATTTCATCCCATGGGGTGTCCTGGGAATAAATTGTGAATCCGAGACTTGTGGGCAGTTCATCCAAATATTCAGGTACAATTTCCCTGCTGCCGATAATTTCTTCCATGGATGCATTGGGATAATTATCCCGGATAAAAGCGGACAGATTCCCGGAATAGGTCGTCAACAGAGTATTGAGGCTTGTTTCATTCATACCCGCAATATAGTCGGTGCCCAGGGTACCGCCTGCAGCCGAAAGCAGGGATGACCGGTCATATTCCATGGCGTCGGAAAGATTTATCCCTGAAGTGGTTTTATACGTCTTGAATGCCGGGTCAAATACATAGGTGTTTCCATCAATGACTGCACGGACCCATACCCTGTCCATACGGCAGTAAGATCCGTAAGTATCGGCGGAAATCCCGCCGTTGTACAGTGCCTGGAGGATCAGGGCCGTACTGCCATCCACTGACAGCCAATGCTGCATATCCTGGTTATCGTCTCCCCCATAATAGGGGATCAGCATTCTGCCGTATACGTATTGGGCCTGGTATCCGCTCTCCCTGAGAAGGGCGATCATTAAAGAGGCTTGGTCAAAGTCGTTGCCGGCTCCGTCGAAATACGTCATGGCCGCACCTTTCAGCGAGCCGAAATAGGGAACATAATCCACATGGTTCCGGACATATTCGTAAATCAGTTTGGGATCGTGGTTCAGGCCGCGCGCCAATTCAACAATTTCGGAGGTGATCTCTTCTGCAGAACTTTCTTCCACAGATAAAGCAGATATATGCCTTTAATCCCCGCCTCTAATCAATTTCAGAAGTTTGGCTTCACCCCAAACAGCGATACCCAGCTCTTCGGCTTTGGTCAGCTTGGAACCGGCCTTGGTGCCGGCAATAACGATATCTGTTTTCTTTGATACGGAACCGGTCACCTTGGCCCCCAAGGCCAGCAGCTTTGCCTTGGCCTCATTTCTTGTCAGTGATTCAAAACTGCCGGTCAAAACCATGGTTTTTCCGTTGAACGCGTTGTCCTTTTTATGGGAGTCTCCATACAGATCATTGGTAATGGATACACCCGCATCAAGCAGGTCTTTTACCGTTTTAATATTTTCTTCAATGGAAAAAAATCCGGTCACGGCCCCGGCTGTCTTGTCCCCCATGCCGTGAATGCTGCTGATGGTCTGGGTATCTGCAGCCATCAGCGCATCAAGATCCGCAAAATTTTGGGCTAAAAGCCGGGCCGCATGCTCGCCTGTGTGGTCAATGCCCAAAGCAAAAATAAACCGTGGAAAGGTAACCGTTTTGGATTGCTCAACGGCAGTAATGATATTTTCGGCGGATTTCAAACCCATGCGTTCAAGGCCTGCCAGCGTATCCCGGTCCAGATGAAAGAGATCGGCAAAAGAATTTATTAATCTTTCATCCACAAGCTGTTCCACCAGTTTTTTGCCAAGCCCGTCCATGTCAAACGCTTTTTTGGATACAAAATGGCGGATACGCTCTTTAATCTGGGCGCTGCACCCCGCATTGACGCATTTAACGGCGGCCTCGCCTTCAAGTCGCCTTACATGAGACCCGCACACAGGACAGGTGTCGGGCATGGTAAACACGGTCTCTTCACCGGTACGGGCTCCAGGAATGATTTTTACCACCTTGGGGATCACATCCCCTGCCCTGGTGATCAATGCCGTATCACCGATACGGATATCTTTTCGTTCAATCTCATCAGCATTATGCAAAGTGGCCCTGGAAACCGTCACCCCGCCGATATTCACCGGTGCAAGCTCCGCCACAGGGGTCAAGGTGCCGGTCCGGCCCACCTGGACCTTGATATCCAGTATTTTGCCTGTTTTTTCCATGGCCGGGAATTTATAGGCAATGGCCCACCTAGGACTTTTTATTTTTTCGCCCATGGCCTGCTGGATTAAAATATCATCCACCTTGATCACCATGCCGTCAATATCATAGGCCAGTTCAGAACGAAGGGTTTCCAGATGCTTAAAATCTTCCAGCACCTGCTCGATTGATATCCCTTTTTTTATGAGCGGGTTCACAGGGAATCCCAGATCTGCAAGACACTCAAGCATCCGGGCCTGGGTAGGAAACCCAAGGCCGCGCACGGCCCCCACACCATAGACAAAAATAGTCAAAGGCCGCTGGGCTGTTACTTTTGAATCTAGCTGCCGCAGTGATCCTGCGGCAGCGTTGCGGGGATTTGCAAAAACCGATTCACCTTTATCCATACGGCGCTGGTTTAGCATTTCAAAATCTTTATGCCGGATGATTACCTCTCCACGCACTTCGATAAAATCCGGCACAGCGGTTTTATTATCCATCAGACGCAGGGGCACGGATCGGATGGTCCTGATATTTTCAGTAATTACCTCGCCGATATATCCGTCACCCCGGGTGGTTGCCAAAACCAGCACCCCGTTTTCATAGGTCAGCTCTACAGCCAGGCCGTCCAGCTTAGGCTCTGCCGTATAGGCCAGGGTATGTGCCCCGGAGGTTTTCAGACACCGGGCATGGAAATCCAGGATTTCCTTATCATTAAAGGCATTGTCAAGGCTGAGCATAGGGACTGAATGAGGCGCCGTGTTAAAGGCGTTCAAGGGGGGTGCCCCGATACGCCGGGTGGGGGAATCCTCGGTGACAAGCTCAGGAAAGCGGGCTTCAATGTCAATGAGCTGCCGCAGCATCATGTCATAGGCCTGATCATCAATAACAGGATCATCCAGCACATAATAACGGTAACTGTGTTCTGTTAATTCGGCGCGCAGCTTTTGCGCCTCAATCCGGCATGTCTCAAAATCCATGGGCAAGTTTTCCTGTCAATGCCATGGCAACGCCACAGGCCTGTTTACGCATTATTTTAAACCTTTTTTTATTAAAACCCGGATCCCACTGACCATCTGTCCGGCCAAGGCTGTCGGACACCACAAGCAACGCGGCAATGGGAATTTTCCTGAAATCCGCTGCCGCGAACAGCGCCGAACACTCCATCTCCACGGCACAGGCCCCTTGATCTTTATACCAGGACACCTTTTCAGGCGTTTCCCGGTAAATGGCATCCGTGGTCCAGATGGTGGCTTGGGAGTGGGCCTTAAGCCCGGCTGTTTTAAGGGTGGCGGCAAGGGTTTCGGTAAGACCGGCATCGGCATTCACCGCCGGCAGATCACCTGACAAATCCATATAATGCCGGGATGTTCCCTCATCCACCAACGCCGTTTTCACCACCAGCAGATCCCCCGGAACAAGATCAGGGGAAAGACCGCCGCACCAGCCAAGAACAATAACGGTCCGGGCACCTTTTGCAATCAATGATTCCAGCAGCATCACCCCATAGGGGGCCCCGATGAAAGGCCCTGTTACGCTCGCCCCCAAAGGGTCTTCTTCTTTGATCAGCAGACTGCTGTTAAAAAACGCACGGGACTGCCACTTGCCAAACCCCTGGCGTATCAGTCCCATGTCCGGGTCCGCGCTGACCATCAAAGCCGCCGGGCCCACGCTTTTTGCCTTTCTTTGCCCTAACGGCGGAACAATTGAAGGGCTATTCAGGTCCGACCATGTCGGATAACTCATCTTTTACCTCATCAATAATGTCATACAGCCACATGACATCTTCTACGGAGAGCCTGCCCGCCTTCATGGGCGCACGGTCTGAACCGTCCTTTTTCTTCAGAATGCGAGGACCGACCTGTAGTTTGGGTTCACCCTGCCCATACTGCATAATAGAGATAATCAATCCGGTTTCCTCGTTTTTCCACTCAGCTATCTTTTTATCCTGTTCGGGATCATATCCTGCCATATTTCCTCCTTTTATGAATGTAGTGCCTAATTAAAACGTTGTGTTTGGACGAAAAGTTGTCCAGATCCAAGGCGCAGATGGATGACTTTTGATTCAAACACTAATGAACACAAATTCCTTTGGGGTCGATGGCCGTATCCAGTACCATTGCCCCATCAATGGGATCAAGAATTCCGTCCCACTGTACTTTCAGTCGATTAATATCTGTTTCTTGCCCAATGGCCCACAGACAACCGCCCCCCCCTGCCCCAGTGAATCTGGCCCCGCAGCCCTCTGCTTTTGCCGATTCCCACAACTTCATACCGGTATTGTCCAGCACATCAGGGGTCATTTCACAACGAAGCGCCGTTTCCCGGTTCATTAACTGAGCCGCTTCTTTAAAGGAGAAGGCGCCCAAAGCACCGGCAAACTGCCGTGTAAGACGGGCAATATCCTCAAAAGCATCATAAGCCTGCCCTGACCGAAAGTCATTCACCCACCGGGAGTTGACATCACTGGAGTCATGGGGAATGCCGCAATAGGCCACCAAAAGATGGCGATTCAATAGTTCTATTTTTTTAATGGAGTCATACACCGGGCAGCGCAGGAACTCAGGCCCTTTATGCCCAAATGTCCATTCCCACAGGTTCACCCCGCCGAACGCTGCGGCTGTCTGGTCCTGCACACCGCACAGCACGCCTGCCACGGCGCCTTCCAGATAATGGGCCAGCCAGGCGATATGTTCGGGATTAATCTGTTTTTCCAAAGCGGTATAAACGGCGGCAATAATGGCCACGGCAGCACAGGACGACCCGCCAAGGGCACTTCGGACAGGCGATGTTGATTCAATGTGCAGATGAATACCATGGGCATTAAAATACTGAAAAACGGCAAACATCAGCCCCATGGGACCATCCCATCCTTTGTCATCCATACTGCGATCAATGGTGTCAAAACCCTTGGAAGAGATCCTGATTTGCCCGGACGCCCACGGAGACAGATAAACATGAGTACGCATGTCAAGGGCCAGGTTCAAGGTCGCCGGTTTAAGGTCTGCCAGGGGCAGATAAAAGGTGGAGATATCCAGGGTACCGCCGAAATCAATGCGGCAGGGTACGGACACGTGTATCTGTTTTTTTTCAAGTATTGGCGCAAAGTTCATATTTCAGATCTCATTTTATATAAAAAATTCAAACTGTTGAAATATCGACCGATATGAAATGGAATAAAGGATTCAAGCAAATTTTCTCCCTCCTGGATGGCAATGGGAGAAAACTTAATGCGGTCTGCCCGTGCCATCTCCACGGTATTGATCCAAGACAATTGCTTCAGGGTACCCTTGGACACCCAGCACCCCTGGGCAGTACCGCCAAAAGGTCCGGCAGGCTCGTGCACCCCTTGTATACGGCCTTTACACTTGGGGCAGACCACCCGCCCCGCTTTAAAGTCAAACCAAAGCCTGGCAGAATCAACAGCCTCTATACCTGTACAGCAGTCATCACACTGGTCAAGCCCGGGAGAAAATCCGGACAACCGCATAAAACGGATCTGAAACAGCAGACTGATCACTTCAGTGCGAATACACCCATCATTCACCATCTCCAAGGCCGTGTAAAGCAACTCAAAAATCATAGGCTGGGCCTTCCCCTCTTCCAACCACTGGGTGACAATCTCCGTCCAGTAGGAGGCGTAAGCCGTGTTCACCACATTATACCGTATCTGAGGGAATCCATTCTCAAGGACCGTCTGACACAAATTGATCATGGCGTCCTTATTTTTTTTGGGATAGACGCACTGGATATGATTCACCGAAAACAGATCCATGGCACCTGAAAAACGGCGCACGCTTTTTTTGGCATTTTTTGCCATCACACTGATCTTTCCTTTGTCCCGGGTCAAAAAGGTGATAATCAGGTCATGGTCTCCATATTCAATTTTGCGAAGCAGAATGGCGTCTGTGCTGAAATCGCCCATATTGTCGTCAAAAACCAAGCAACAGCCTTGTAATTGTGAAATAACAGTAAACACTGATCAAGTCCATGGTGGTTGTAACAAAGGGACCTGTGGCCACGGCCGGATCAATATTAAGCCGCTGAAAAATCATAGGCACCGAGGTCCCCACAAATGCTGCCACAGTCATGGAAGACAAAATTGAACATCCAACAACCACGGACAAGGCCCAGGAAAAAGATTCGGCCATAAAACTGAACTTGGCCACAGCTGCAATCAAACCACCATAGGTAATTCCTAGAATGAATCCCACGCCAAGTTCCCTGGAAATAACCTTGGCAAAATCCCGGATATTCACCCGGCCCGTGGCAATCCCCCGGACCACAATGGTGGCGCTCTGGGTACCGATATTCCCCCCCATGCCCATGATGATGGGTATAAATGCGGCAAGCCCTGTCAACTGGGCTAAAGTGGATTCAAACCGGCCGATGATAAAAAAGTTAGCAATGCCGCCAAGACAGCTTGCAAACAGCCAGGGCAAACGAATCCGGGTACCTTTGAGAATGGACTGGGTCTCAACATAATCTTCCCCCACACCCGCCATTTTCAACATATCTTCAGTGGCGGTTTCGTGCAGGATGTCGATGACGTCATCCACGGTGACAATACCGATAATCCGGTTGTCATCATCCACAACCGGTATGGCCAGAAAATCATATCGGGAAACCAGACGGGCCACAACTTCTCTATCCGTATAGGGCTTAACCGATACAATATCCTTGGACATGAAGTTTTTAAGGGGTTTGTCAGGAGATTCCACCACCAACTGACGCAAAGAACTGACCCCCACAAGCTTGCCATAGCTGTCTATCACATAGATATAAAACGGCATCTCAACATCAAGATACTTGTTCTGCAGTGCTTCGATAACCTCCTTGGCCTTGACGTCCTCTTCCAGGGCAACGAAATCCTTAACCATGAGGCTGCCGGCAGTATCCTCATCATAGCTCATGATCTGCTCGACATTATAAGATTCTTCCTTTTTCATTTTGGACAGAATCTTGTCGGACAGGTCTTCGTCCAGACAGCCAAGCAATTCGGCGGCATCATCCGAGGCCATGTGGTCAAAAACCGTCACCAGTTTATCGAAATCCACAACTTTGACAAACTCCACAAAGGTCTTTTCAGGCAGGTGGGAAAACAGCAGCCCGATATCCTCAGGATTCTCCAGCAAGTCAAACAATTTTTCCTGGTTCAGTGGGGTCAGATGCTCAAAAACAATAGACAGGTCTGCCATATGGGTTTTTTTTATGATATTGAGCAGCTGTTTGCTGGCTCCCCGGCGTAATAATCGTGTGATGCTGTTTTCAAGTATCAGAATTTGCTCTTTTTGCATGGATAAATTTCCTTTCGGCAGACAGTATTGAAGGGCTCGGATCTAAAGCATTATTTTAATGTGTGCGCCGTTTTTAAGATTTTCCATCCATTTTTTAAACTGGGCTTCTCCATGCTCCCGGTACAAAATATCCTGGATCTTTTTTTCCACCTCTTTTTGAACAGGACCCTGTCCCTGTGCAATGATATCCGCCACATAAAGAAGTTGAAAAGAATCTCCCATATCAATCGGCTTGGTGTATTGTCCCTTGCCAACCCCTTCAAGCGCATTTTTGATTTCATCGCTGAAGCTTGATATGTCGAACTCACCGAGTTCTCCGCCGGCAGCCGCATTGGAACCGATGGAATAATCTTGGGCAACCTGCGAAAAATCAATCTTATTTTTCAATTTTTCCTGGACAGTGGAAAGATCCGCAGTTCTCCTCACAATTATATTTTTCAAATGATATTTTTTCTTGCCTTTAAATTCCTGGTAGTGACTGTCATAATAAGCTTTTATCTCTTTATCAGTGATAACGATCTTAGCACGGACAGCCCTTGAAACGATCATACTTTGAAGAATCTGTTCCCGGATTCTTTCACGGTATTGCTCTAGGGTTATACCCTGGGCAGCCAAGCCGAGCTCCAGCTTTTCCTGGTCGAGGTTGTGCTCTTTTTTAAAATTTTCCAAGGCATTATCCACATCCGTATCATCCACAGCAATCCCCATTCGCTTGGCTTCCTGAATCACCAGGCTGTTTTCCACCAGTTGATTGAGTACCTGGGTATACATTTGCGCCATCAACTCTTTTTTCCGGGTCGCAGACTCCTGGGATGTCTCAATATTTTTCCGGTATGGAGCCGCTGCCATATCAAGCTGGGATAAGGTGACAATATCGTCGTTTACAATGGCTACTATCCGGTCAACCACCTCCTGAGCCAGGCAATTTGCAGCCCAGAAAAGTCCAAACGTAAAAACTATTAAAATGATGTTTCGTTTATTTTCCATATATCCGCCTTTTTTCATAAAAAAAAGTTCTAACAACCTACTGAATTATTTTACATTTTATTAAAGAGCGCGCCTATACATAAACAGACCAGTCCAGGCCATGGCTGCTATTGCTTTTCAGCGTCAATTAAAAAGGTGGTTAACACCAGCTTGTCAATGTGCACGGGATAACTTTTCTGTAATCCTTGCAACCATTCTCCAAATACCTCCTGGCTTTTTTCCATCCGCAACTGAAGCACCAATTCTTTTTCATCCATCACTTCTGAATTATCATTATCCCGGTCTTTGGCCTGTTCTGCAAAACGGTCATAAAAATCTATCATATCCTCAGGATTAATTTCCTGGGAGGCCACCAGATCCTGCATGATTAATTTTTGGATGACCATATCTTTTTTCAATCTCTTTTTCCAGACAGGATATGATATTGCTCTCTCAAGGAGCATCCGGTCAAAACTGTTTTCAGGATAGTCTTCCTTGAAATCGACAACGGCAGACTCAAGTTCTTCTGAATCAACATCAATTCCCTTGGCTGCAGCGGCAGCCAGCAAGACAGCCTCGTCAGACAGATCAGAAACAAGATCCAGCACCATGGCATTGTATTCCTGGGGCTTATCTTTTATGTCATAGGGGTAGTTGGCCTGCTTGATCTCCAGTTCTCGGACAAAATCTTCCCGGCTGATTTCAACCGTGCCGGCCTTTATGATATTGCCTTTTGGTTCAATCTTTTTTGGGTCCGTACACCCAGCCCCCATCATAATTGCAAAACCTGCAGCCATAACCAATAAAGTTCCAAGAGACGAAAAATTTAAAAAGCCCCTTAAAAATCCATTGACATCTTTTATGCCATACCCAATATTTACAACGCTGTTCATTTCATATTCCCATTGCAGCTCACTGCTATGGACTTGTATATTATTTGGGGGAATTTTCCTCTAACGGCCATGGCTGACCTGGTCTTTCACCAAGGTTGTTTCACAACAAATCATGAAAGAAACGAATCGGTTAATTCCGTTCTCTCCCATAAAAAAATTTTGGAAACTTTTAGCATTATGCCTGTTTTTTCGCAACCCTTTCAAACCTTGACCCGCCCCTTGTGAAAAGACGACCTTAAAAAAACAGATTAATTGGATAAAGGATAATGACAGGCTGTCAGATGGTTAGGGTACCGGTCACAGGCACAAAGCTCTGGAGCCTCTTTAAAACACAAAGATCTGGCAACAGGACAGCGGGAAGAAAACCTGCAACCCGGTGGGGGATGTTCAGCTGAAGGGATTTCACCTTTAAGCGGGATTCTTTTGGACGGATGATCCAGATCTATTACAGGAATAGCATCCAGTAAAGCCCTTGTATAGGGGTGTTTCGGATGTTTATATATGTTTTGTGCATCCGCAATCTCCATGATTCGGCCCAGGTACATGACAACGATGCGGTCTGACATGTGGCGGACCACGGACAGATCATGGGAAATAAACAGGTAAGTCAAACCCATTGCAGACTGCAGGTCCAGCAACAAATTCAATATCTTTGACTGCACCGAAACATCCAGGGCGGAAACTGGTTCATCACAGATAACGATCTGCGGAGTCATGCTGATGGCACGGGCGATACCGATACGCTGGCGCTGCCCCCCTGAAAACTCATGGGGGTATTTGGTCAAAGCCCCGGGATCAAGGCCCACCTGATCCAGTAGCGACTCAATCTGTGTTGCCGTTTTCTGTTGTGACACCCCGTGAATACGAAATTTTTCTTCAAGGATCTGACGGACGGTCTGCCTGGGATTTAATGATTCAAAAGGATCCTGAAAAATCATCTGCGCCTGGGTTGAAAAATGTTTACGCATCTTCCGGCTCATGGCGGACAATGGCTTTCCTTCCAGAAGAATGCGACCCTGGGTTAATCGACACAGTCCCATGATACACCGGCCCAACGTGGTTTTTCCACACCCGGATTCTCCCACAACCCCAAGGGTTTCTCCTTTGAAAACCGAGAAACTGACATCGTCCACCGCATGCACATCACCGGTCCGGCGCATAAAAACACCCGAAGTCACCGGAAAATATTTTTTCAGGTGCTGGACCTCCAAAATCGGTTGACGGCTTGCTGCACAGCCTGATTGTCCCATTCATTCCTTCCCGTAAAACATGCTTTTCCAATAGTCTGTTTCCGAAAAATAGCACGGCAGATGTCTTAAAAACAAGAGGGTCGATTTGGGATAATCAATATCTTGGTACCGCAGCGCTATATGGCAAGCTAACGGGGGGACGAAAAAAAACGGACGGAAAATTTGCCGGACAGGTTCCGTCAAAAAATATATTTTTGATAATCTTGATAAGGGACAATGAAACTGATATGTTTTGAATTCATCTTTAAAATTTTTCGCAACCATTCATAACCATTGCAACAAGTGGTTATATCGTCTAAATCTTTACGGGTAAATCTCCTTCTGGCGGTTTGATTATTGCGCTGTCCCGGATACCCCATTGTTCAATTGGAACCATGCTTTCATGGGCCACATAAAAAAAGGAGAGTTTACTATGCGTATCCCCCAAAGCATCCCCACAAAAATCATTATGGTCGTATTCTACCTGATCTGTTGCGTCATGCAGGCCGCAGCGTCAAATGTTATTACCCCTGGAGAGTGGGGAACCATTATCAATCTTTCAGGCAGGCAACGCATGTTGTCACAAAAAATGAGCAAAGAGATTCTTCTAATTAGCCTTGATTATAACAAAGCCGAAAATTTATCCGCACTTGAAAAAACGGCCAATCTTTTCGATACGACATTGAAAAGATTACGGGATGGGGACCCGGAGCTTTCCCTGCCACCCACCTTTTCACGAAGAATTCTTCGCCAGATTGATCTAAAAATTACGCCTGTATGGAAAGCTTTTTTTCATCAGGTTCAGGAAATTATACGCGCAAAAACCGTATCTTCGGACCAGCTCAACACTGTGATAGAAAATAATATCCCGTTGCTCAGTGAAATGAATAAATGTGTCAAACTCTATGAAAAAGAAGCATCCAAATCCGGTGTGGAGATGAACCCCAAACTGGCTGTGACCATCAATCTTGCAGGAAAGCAGCGAATGTTGAGTCAAAAAATGTCAAAAGAATTTTTTATTATTGCCAAACGATCAAATCATCAGGCCGATCAATTAAGCCTTCAGGAGACTTACACCTTGTTTGACAGAACGCTCAAAGGCCTGATGGACGGAGATACGATGCTTGAACTTCCCGGCACCAAAGACCAGGCCATTAGAGCACAGTTAGGAAAAGTTCAATCTTTGTGGCAGGATTTTAAACCCCTTATGGAATACGGTGCCAAATCAAAGAACGCCATTTCTGCTGAAAAAATCGAAAGTGTTGCCCAAAAGAACCTGCCGCTTCTTGCAGAGATGAACAAGGCGGTAAAAATGTACGAAACCCAAGCCTCCAAATAACGGTGGGAGAAATTTATGAAACTGAAAACTAAAATAATCCTGCTTGGCGTAATGAATATTTCACTACAATTAATTATTCTTCTGCTCATTTTTAATATTTTTTCATCCTTGCTCACCGGTTTTTCAACGATCATCGGAAAGGCGGATCAGAACAGGACAGTCACCCAAGAGTCACGAAAAGACATCTTGAGCACAACTGCTAAGGTCAATACCATGGTGGAGAGGATGACCGAACTTAACGACCTGACTGAAAACACCAACAATTCGATCAAAATTCTGGAAAAAAAGATTTCGGCCAGTGCCTGGAAGCTCACAAGATTATCCAGATCAATTGAAGACCTCCTTGACAGTATCGATGACGAAAGTATTCAGGATCAGCTTTTTGACATGGCTGACGGCGTGGGTAATCTTCAGGAAATTATGAAGAGAGAAGCGTTGATCAGCCTCCATGCAGCCGTAAAAACCATGGACGATTCTGCCCAGAAAATGAAAGAGCAGTTGGAAAGTGTACGGGCCTTTTCCGATCATATCAGCAAAACAGAAAAGATCAGCGATCAAATCACCCAGGGAAGTCAGGAAATCCTTGCAATCTCTGGTGCCTTTGCAAAATCCATAGAAACGGATCGACTCTTCCTTTTGTGCATGGTTCTGCTTTTCGCATGTTTAACAGCCGGATTCAGTCTCCTGGTACGACGAACAATAACAACGCCTATGCAAAAAGTGGTTCATATGGTCAAGGACATCGCCCAGGGAGAAGGCGACCTAACAAAGCGCCTGGAAATAAAAAACAAAAAAGATGAACTTGGAGAACTGTCTTCATGGTTCAATCAGTTTATAGACCGGCTTGACCGGATCATTATTGATATTGGTCAAGCCGCAGAAAAAGTGATGGCTGAATCCAGATCCGTTCTTACCTTTTCCGGTAAAATGGCAGATGGGGTTGAAAATTTTTCCAAAGAATCCCAAGCCATGTCCGTTACCACCGGGCGAATGAATTCAAGCATGACAACCATTGCATCCTTTGGCGAACAGGCTGCGGAGCATATGGGAATGATTTTTGATTCTGTCTCCCATGTAAACACCACCCTAGAACAAATCACCCAGGAAGGTGATCGGGCAAAAGATATGTCAGATGAAGCGGCCATCAAAGTGGAACATGCAAACCAGCGTGTGGCGTCTCTTGGAGGCTCAGCAGAAGAGATTTCAAAAGTTATGGAGGTCATTACAAATATAGCTGAGCAGACGAATCTGCTGGCACTCAACGCCACCATCGAAGCTGCAAGGGCAGGAGAAGCAGGTAAGGGGTTTGCCGTCGTCGCCCAGGAGATAAAAACCTTAGCTGCACAAACGGCTGAAGCAACAGATGACATCAAGGAAAAGGTCACCAAAATTCAGTCCTCGACCCAGGATACCATTTCGGATGTAACAAATATTTCAGAAATTATTTCAAATGTAGATAACGTGGTAAAGACCATTGTGGATTCCCTGAAAGAACAATTTTCAAGTTTCCAGGATGTCGCCATGAGCATTGAACAGTCTTCCGCCAGCATGGATGAAATTTCAAAGAATGTATCAGAAAACTCACACCTCTCTGCAGAAATTGCAGGTGGGGTCTCCGGAATGAATGATGTGGCCGAAGAGATGACGGGAAACAGTCAGCAGATGAACCAAAATGCAACCCGCCTCTCTGATCTTTCAGTTACACTGAGCCATATGATTTCTGAATTCAAAGTGTCAAAAAACTAAAGCACAGAATATTAATCATCAAAATTAAACATAATATTACAATTTACTAGTTGAATTATTACAAAATCTGTTTTATTTTGCGATCTCCTAAATAAAGAGACATGGATTGTGACCACGAACAAAAATGACATAATAATCATCGGTGGCGGAATCATTGGACTTGCTTGTGCCCATTACTTGATGGACCAAGGAACAAACGTCACTATTATAGAAGATCAGCAGATCGGCTCAGGGGCCTCCCACGGCAACTGCGGCCTGCTTTTCTTTAGTGATGTGATCACACTTTGCGCACCAGGCGTTGTCTCCACGGAAATCATCCGTACCCTAAGCGGCACAAGCCCTCTTTACATCAAACCGAAACCGGACATGGACCGGATGACCTTTCTTCTACGTTTTGCTCTAAATTGCCGTAAGGCATATATGAACCGGGCCGCAAAAAACAAACACACCTTATTGTCATATTCAGACGGCCTGTTCAGACAATTGCTCGACAAAGGTACATTTGCCTGTGACTATGAAGACAAAGGCGTACTCACGGCATATCTGTCCCCCAAAGCATACAAAAAATTTCACCATACCAACAAATTTCTTGAACAATACGGGTTTGGATATAAAAAACTTTCCAGACAGGAAACTCTGGATTTTGAACCAGCCCTGTCACCCGCAGTTGTGGGATCCTGGTTTTCAGAACATGACCGCCATGTTCGCCCGGATCGTCTGGTAACGGCATGGAAAAATGATCTACTGTACCGGGGCCTGAAAATCAAAGAGATGTGCAGGGCCACGGGATTTGTTTTTAAACATGGCTCTATCCAGGGCGTCCAAACCAACCAGGGGACCTTATTTGCAGAGGCATTTGTCCTGGCAGCCGGCGCCTTTTGCTCTAAAATAGCAAAGACGCTGAAGCTTCGCCTGCCCATTCAGCCGGGAAAAGGATACAGCATAACCATGAATCGTCCGGAAATATGCCCGACCGTACCCTGTATGCTCCATGAAAGAAACATGGTGGTCACGCCCTGGAAAAGCGGATACCGTTTAGGCGGCACCATGGAGTTTTCAGGATTTTCCACCGCTTTGAACCGAATCCGGTTAAACAAACTGATCCAGGGGGCTGCAGAATATATGCGAACCCCAATGGGTCGACCCATCATTGAAGAATGGGCAGGGGTAAGACCCATGACCTATGATGACATGCCTGTGATCGGCAGGATGTCCGGATTCAACAACCTGGTTGTGGCTGCCGGACACGGCATGCTTGGGCTTACCTTGGCCACGGGTACGGGTAAACTTGTCAGTGATCTGATTTTGGAAAAACCGCCGGAGATTGATCCGGCACCATTCTTACCGGAAAGAT
Organism: uncultured Desulfobacter sp.; assembly: GCF_963677125.1. Classification (NCBI taxonomy): domain Bacteria; kingdom Pseudomonadati; phylum Thermodesulfobacteriota; class Desulfobacteria; order Desulfobacterales; family Desulfobacteraceae; genus Desulfobacter; species uncultured Desulfobacter sp. The sequence goes on from NZ_OY781882.1 coordinate 2,854,421, forward strand.
TCAATTGATACTTGAACACAAAGCCACCCATATGCGGCATATCGGCACAAACCAGGCCAGGTTAGGAGATAGAGCCTCATGTATTTTAGTACGTTTCTGGTTTAAGATTTGTTTGAGCTTGCATTTAGGAATGGATTTTAAAGAAATGGTAAAACAAAGGACACCAAAAAAGGGTTTTCGAACAGAATCAGTGCTCAAAAACCCTTTAAAAATAGACTTACTGGACAGTTACGTTGACCGCTGCAGGTCCTTTCTGTCCGTCCTCTACATCAAAAGTGACCCGGTCACCCTCATTAAGAGATTTAAAGCCAGTTGCGTTGATGCCGGTATGATGCACGAATACGTCAGGTCCCTCCTCCTGTTCGATAAATCCGTATCCCTTTGCATCATTAAACCACTTTACGATCCCATTTGCCATTGCGACTCTCTCCTTACTTGTAGTGAATAATTTTAGTTTCAAACTCAGGTCCTGCCACGCCAACAATGGGGTCCAGCCCTTAGAACGAAACTTTCAAAGCCCTGCATTTCGCAGCTTTGAATGTATATTATTAGCTTCTGTTTAAAAATCAAGGATTATTTATTAAAATTTCATTTTTTTTCGTCATCATGAACCAAACGGCACGCAGCAAAATGGCCGGAAGCCACTGGCATTAGCCGAGGGCGCTGATTTTCGCACTGGATCAAAGCACGCTCACATCGTTTGGCAAATCGACATCCGGAAGGCATTTTTGACAACACAGGCACATTTCCCGGAATGGTGGGAAGCGATTTTTTCGCCGTTTTTGCCAGAGAAGGTATGGATTGTAAAAGTTTTTGTGTGTAAGGATGAAAGGGATTCCGAAACAGGGTTGTCACAGAAGCGCTCTCTGCCACGGTACCGGCATACATGACAACAACCCGATCACAGTTCTCTGCAATCAAGCCAAGATCATGGGTAATTAAAATCACCGCCATACCTGTTGTATCTCGAAAGTGAATAATTAGGTCCATAATCTGGGCCTGTACAGTTACATCCAAAGCGGTGGTCGGCTCATCAGCAATTAGGATATCAGGTTCACAGGCAAGCGCCATACCGATCATTACCCGCTGACGCATCCCGCCGGACAGCTGATGTGGATACTTTTTCATAGCCTTTGAGGCATCGGGGATCCCCACCTTTTCAAGCATCTGCAACGATGCTGCATTCTTTTGTTTTTTCTCCATGCCGGGAAAATGCAGGGAATAAATTTCAGCAATCTGCCTGCCTACGGTGTGAACCGGGTTTAAGGCGGTCATGGGTTCCTGGAAAATCATGGATATTTTTTTGCCCCGGATGTTGCGCATGGCGTCCATGGAAAGCTCTAACAGGTTTTCTCCTTCAAAAAGAATTTTTCCGGCTTTGATTTTTGACACAGGCCTTGGTAAAAGCCGCATCAAACTCAAGGCCGTTACACTCTTGCCACACCCGGACTCCCCGGCAATACCCACTACCTGACCGGCCTCAAGTTCAAAACTGACATCATCCACGGCAAGCACTTCCCCCTGGTCAGTTTGAAATGCAACCCCAAGATTTTTAACAGCTAAAAGCGGCGGACAACTCTTTTGATTCATTCCGGCCCAGCCTTTCTTTTGTATTTGTCGTCAATGATGGTAACAGGGGCAAACACATCTCCTGCTTTTTGAGCGGCAACAGTCTGTTGTCGTATGCGTGCGTCAACCCAAAAAAGCCCGCCCGTATCCGAGGCAAAAGGATCAAACAAGCTATCAGACACAGGGGTCCCGTGAAATCTGGGTAGTCGCATCCACCGCCAGTAAGCCAACCGGACATATGGCACCATATATGAAGGCACATAGGCGCAGATATCATGTATCTTATTCTGGATTGTTCTGGACAAATTAATACGTTCCTGTTCGTTTAAGCTGTCCCGATACTGGTCAATAAGGATGTCCATTTCAGGGTCATCCGTGTTGGTAATGTTGTTGGTTTGGGGTTTATGTGCATTGTCCGAGTGCCACCCCTGCCAGAAGGAGGGGCGCAGGCCGGTACTCCACCCCATCCAGGCCACATCATGTTTTTTTTCAAGAGTTTTTTTGAACATGGCCGTAGGATCAAGGCGTTCAAGTTCCAGGTCAACGCCGGCCTTAAGCGCCTCTTCTTTCAATACGGCCAACCGGGGCATATGCTCTTCCAGATAATAGGTTACGGTTACCGAAAACCGCATATTCCCCTTGTGCCAGATGCCGTCTGGCCCTCTTTGCCATCCGGCCTGGGTCATCAGTGATTCTACTTTTGAAATATTGTACCTACGGGCTTTGATGGTGTAATCGGTATATTCTCCATATCCGTAAAAAGCCTGGGGCAGCCGGAAATAGTCACCCCGTAAAACCTGTTTGATCACTTTATCCATGTTCATGGCATGGGCAAAAGCCTGCCTGACCCGAATATCCTTAAAGATTGGCCGGTCCAGGTTGAGCCACATTCCCCTGGACGGTTGTTCCAGGTCATTGAAAAACCAAATTCGTTCCACATACCCCTTATTAATTACCGGGGTATCGGATTTCTGGTGCCAGAATTTGGGCAGCACCATACCAAAGGTATCCAATCGGCCTTTTTTAAAATATTCCCACTGCATATTAAAGTCACGGATTACCGTAAACATAACCGAATCCACATTAAACCGGTTTTTAAAATACCGCCGGTTTTTTGCCCACCACTGTTTTTTGCGGGCAAACCGGATAAACCGCCCCTTTTTAAAATCACTGATCTGATACGCCCCGGTATTGGGCACAACAGCCCAGTTGAATCGGGATACAAAATCATCTCCCAAGGTTCTAAAAAAATGTTCGGGCGTAGGACTGATGCCAAGTTTCAGATAAAGGTCAGGCACGGCCTTGGTACTTTTTACTGCAATGGTGTTCTCGTCAAAGGCGGTAACGGATTCGATCTCCCGTGTGTAATAATCATTGTACCAAGGCGCCACAATATGTTCAGAGCGCATGAACGTCAGGGTATACACATAATCCCTGGCCGTCACCGGCACCCCGTCCGACCACCGGGCATCAGGATCCAGCTTGAAATACATGGTCTTTTTATCAGGGTCATAGGCCCAGTGGGTGGCAAGCTCGGGGATAATATGCCGGGAGACAGGATGAAGATTGATCAAAGAGAGCTGGTTGTTCAGAATTGCGTTTCTGAAAGCGCCGTTGGAATCGGGTCCTACCACCCTGAAGGTCATGGGAAAATTCATGATTGCCTCCCGAACCACGCCGCCTTTCTGAGCTTTATCCGACGCAAATACCGGATCTATGTTATTGGTGAGCCACTGGATATTATCCGGCAATGTTTGATACACTAGGGGGGCAAGCCCTTTGTTGGAAGGGAGTTCGGGTGGTGGCGCATTTTGGGGTTTATCAGATGAGCATCCGGACAGCCCACCTGAAAGGCAAAGAAAAAGCATAACCGACACCGCAAATAAAACCTGCCTGAATAGCATTTTTATTATCTCTTCTCGAACTTGTAAAAAGATTAAATCAACCCTTGACAGCAATTTTCAAAAAGTAAAAGAATACAGCAATTTTTAATCTGATCCAAGAGGAGTTTTCATCCCATGATCCTCCATGTGGACATGGATGCATTTTTTGCTTCGGTGGAACAACGTGACAATCCGGACCTTATGGGTAAACCCGTTATTGTGGCAGGGCATTCCAGCCGCAGTGTGGTATCTGCGGCCAGTTACGAGGCAAGAAAGTTCGGCATCCATTCAGCCATGCCTGTATTCCAGGCCAGGCAGAGGTGTCCGCATATCATTATTCAGCCGGGCAGCCGGGAAAAATACGCCCGGGATTCCAGAAAAATCATGGCTATTTTAAGGCAGTTCTCCCCTTTGGTGGAACCTGTTTCCATTGATGAGGCCTTCCTGGATATCACTGGATGTGAAAAATTGATCGGCACCGCTGAACAGACAGCAAAAAGAATCAAAACAGAAATTGTAAATCAGCTCGCCTTGACCTGTTCGGTGGGTGCGGCACCGGTCCGGTTCCTGGCAAAAATTGCATCGGATATGAACAAACCGGATGGGCTGACCATTATTTCTCAAGAGGCTATGGCCCGCGTCATTGACACCCTGCCCATCAGCAAAGTGCCTGGTGTCGGCAACAAAGCATTAAAGCAGATGCAAAGCCTTCACATTGAAACCTTGGGTGATGTAAAAAAATTTGACCACAAGCTGTTAAACTACAAATTCGGCAGTTTCGGCCAAAGGCTGTTCCAGCTGGCCCGAGGAATTGATGACACCCCCATAGAACCGGAAAGGCCCCGCAAATCGATATCCGGTGAAGTGACGTTGTCCCATGATATTTCAAATCCCCGGGACGTACAATCGGTTCTTCTTGCCCAGGCCCACAGGGTTGGCAATGAGCTGCGGGCCGGCAACAAAAGATGCAGAAAAATCAGCATTAAACTAAAATTTTCAGATTTTTCCCAAATCACGCGGACCAAAACCCTTGAAACATGGATCTGTTCATCCAATGCTATTTTTGACCAGGCACTGCGCTTATATAATAATTTAAAAATTACAAAAAAAATCCGCCTGGTCGGCGTAGGTGTATCTGACTTCCGAGATACGGCAAAGCCGCTTCAGGGCACTTTGTTTACTGATGAAGCCCAATCAAATAACAGGCAATGGGAGGCCGTAGACCGGGCTATGGATTCCGTGCTCGCCAAATTTGGCCCCGATGCCTTGAAAAAGGCAAATTTGAAAACCCAAAAATTTTCACACAAATATATAGGAGACCAAAAAGTGAACCCACTATGTGCTGTGGAAGTGACCATTACAGGTAGAGTCCAGGGCGTATGCTTCAGGCATGAAACCCATCTGGCAGCCCAGGACAGACAACTGTCCGGTTATGTCAAAAACATGCCGGACAGATCAGTCCACGCCCTGTTCCAGGGCAAACAGGAAAACGTACAAGATATACTGGCCTGGTGCCAAAAAGGGTCCACGTTTTCAGAGGTAAAGGATGTAAAGACCCGAACGGTTTCAGTGAATCCGGCATTAACGCATTTTGAAATCCGGTATTAGAAGCCTAAGTCCTCATTAACGAGTATGATCTTTATCCGGCCCTGTTCAAAGGATTTTTCTGTAATGGTCCAGTAATTACAAATTCTGTCCGGGCTCGAACAATCGTGACAAATTCCGGTTTTTGCACAGGGCGTTTTTTTGTCAAGTTTCATACAGTTTACCGGCGCCGCATATTTTTTAACCCGGGACATGGCATCGTCAAGATCCCCACAGATTTTGTTACGACCCACAATGAGCAGCACATATTTAGGCCCCCACATGATGGCCGCCACCCGGTTGCCGATCATATCCAGATTTACCAAATGCCCGTCTTGGGTAATGGCGTTTGTTCCGGTGATAAACAAATCCGCCATCAGGGAATGCTTGCGCAGTTCAAACTTCTGCTCTATCGACAAACTTGTATCAAAGGTATCCATTACCTCAAAATCGGGGTTGTCTTTTAATGCATGGAAAAGACCGGTAGAGACAAAAGAGACGGAACCGCCCCAGGAAACGCTTTTTACTCCCAAAGGCGGAATAATGGTACCCAAAGCGATTTCCTTTGCCTTGTCTGCAGAATCAACGATATAGACCTCAAACTTATTGGCTTCAAGACGTTGCTTTACGGCCTCCAATTTAAGCTGCCAGTAATTATTTATGGGATTTACCATTAGCCCTCCTTACACAAATGATATTGATTATCTGCGTCGTTTTTTGTTGAACTTAAGTTTATATTCATAATAAAATTCGATAGTATTTCATATTTGTCGCAAGTATTAAACGCGTTTCCGTAATAAAAATTTATCAAAGGTTATTCGTAAATGAGAAAAGAAGATATCCTGTTAAAAAAAGAACGGTTTCTTAAATTTGCAGCCGTCATTTCAGATGCCAACTGGCGATTCAAAAAAATAAACCGGCGATGGCGGGGCGCAATCACTGCCGGGATGATTGAAACAGGAAGAATGCCAAAAGAGGCTACAGCAATGTTTGCCCCGCTTGTCCAGGATATGCGCGACACCATTGACAGTTACGAGAATATTCAGGCAAGATTGACAGACACCGTTCTTGTTGAAATGGCCAGAAAGGTGATTTTGGAAATCCATGATGCAGCCAAATTCACCATTAACATACTAAAGCGCAATTTATTTGAACGAACGGCAGATGTCGGGTACCTTGCCACAGACGGAGAAATCGTCAATTTTTTAAAATGTGCCCAAGACAAGGACCAGCAGGATGAATCGTTCCTGGCACACAGACGATCCATCCAGGAGCGCCTGGCAGGATACCGGTACGAATACACCGTATACAATGAAATTATCATTCTGGACCTGAATGGAACCATCATGGCCAATCTGGATGAAAACAACCGCATATCCAGTTCCAAAGACCCGCTCCTCAGGCAGACCCAGGCAGTTGACCTACACCTCAATGCGGATGAAGACAAATATATTGAGACCTTCAGGCCCACGGACCTGATGCCAGGCCGGGACAATGTTTTGGTCTATTCCCAGAAAATTGAAGACCCCCAAACCCAAAGCGCCCTTGGGACCTTATGTCTATGTTTTGATTTTGAGGATGAGATGAAGGGAATTTTTCAGGACCTTGCACAGGGCAATGAAAACATTGTCGCAGCTATCCTTGACAGCAAAGGCATGGTTGTAAGTGCCGGCGACACAAATGCACTGCCCCTTTCCACCAAGGTATCCATAAACCTGAATTCAGAATTTGATTTTATCACCATTAAAGGGAAACAGTATCTGGTCAGCACCGTGCCCACGGATGGGTACCAGGGCTTTTACGGATTGACCTGGTATGGTCTTACCATGATCAATATGGAACAAGCCTTTCTTGAAGACCAGACCAATAAAAATCAGTTCAATTCCGGCAATAATTCTATTCTCCGGAACACATCCAAAAATCTTGTGCAGTTGGAAAAAGATTCAAATAATCTGCTCAGCAAAATGAAAATCGACGGATTGAATGGCATTATCCAAGCCGACAGATTCAGAGATAAAAGCTTTGTTGAAATAATAAATTTCGTTGGAGATATTGGTAAACAGGTAGATACGCTTTTCCATTCATCCATTGATCAACTCCAGCAAACCGTCACGACATCCCTGCTCAATGATGTGCAGTTCAGGGCATTCCAGGGAAATAATATCGCAGACCGTAATCTGTATGAAAGGGCTAACGATGTGTGCTGGTGGGCCCTTACGCCCTTATTTCAAAAGGCGTTGACCCATAGGTCAGACAGCAACGATTTTGACAATAATGAAGCAAGGGAACTCAAGGAGAACCTTCAATACATTAACAATCTGTATACCCCATACCTCAGACTGATCCTTACGGACTTATCCGGAGAAGTGGTCGCCGTATCAGATCCGCCTTCGGAGCTTGAGGAATGCTTTGCAAAAGAAGGATTACCCAAGGGGCAGGAGTTTGTGGGCATGAAAATAGAAGACAATATCGTCGCCCGAGCCTTGAAGCTTGCCTCAAGCCAGGATTACTGTGTCACTGATTTTTCTCCGACCCTGCTGTATGGCGGGCGGCCCACCTACATTTATGCCACTGCGATCCGTGCCCCTGAAGACAGTCATCGGATTGTAGGAACCATCCTTATTGTGTTTGATGCCCAGCCACAGTTTGCGGCCATGCTTTCGGATATTCTACCAAAGGATGAAAACAAACAGGCCATTATGGGAAGCTTTGCCGTATTTGCAGACCGGCAGAAAAATATATTATCCTCCACCAGCAACGATTTCATCGTGGGCCAAAAACTGAATATAGATGATACGTTTTTTGATGGCGAAAACGGTACAAGGAATTCCGCCATCGTGGAACTGAACAACATGACCTATGCCATGGGCACGCACATTTCCGATGGTTACCGGGAATACAAGCGGGGGGACGGATATACGAACGATATCCTGTGCATGGTGTTTATTCCCACATAGTTTTTTATTTCAGATTAAAGGTCGCCTTAATCCTGGCATTATTTTCTTCATCCTCAGCAACAGGATCAGGCTCCGTAACAAAGACACGTCTTATATCAATCTTGCCGGTTTGTGTCAGATATCGGGAAATTACATGGCCACGTTCCCGTCCAAGGTCACTTAAGGCTTCCCCCTCCAGGGGCATGCTGGTGACCAGTAGCTTTTCTTTTTCATCCAGGGTCAACTCTTTTTCCTTGCCCGACTCATCTCTGGGCTTAGGAAACTCGGCCTTATCATAGGACTTTTCAATGAGCTTGGTACGTTTCTCTTCATCCAAATCGGTAAGTTTCACCGTACCATCTTCGGGTAATTTTTTATCCATGGATAACACCATGGCTTCATAGGCCTCATATCTTAGCTGCTCGGCGTCTTTAAGTTGATTGTAACGGCTCATAATTTCCAGTTTTAATTTTGGTTTTTTACCCAGTACGGTTGCAAGCTTGTCCAATTTTTCTTTCTGGGCCTGATCCAGCAAACTTTTTCCAGGATCGAACGTTACATATCCCAAATCCTGACCACTGCCGACACCAACAAGACCGCCAAGAAATTTGAACGGGGCCGTCACAATCCCCATAATGAAATTTTTCAACACCGTTCCCACAACCTTTCCGAAATGAAATTTGGGATCACTGATATCGCCGGTAATAGGCAAATCCAGATCAATCTCCCCCTTGGAATTTTTAAGCAGGGAAATGGCAAATTCCAAAGGAAGAGAGGTCGCATCTTTACTGTCCACTTTCTTACCTAAAGTCAATTGATCAAACAAGACGCGATTGCTTGAATTAAGCTGATCTCCATCTATATTATAATGCAAATCCAGGATAAGCTTCCCCTTTTCAATTTCATACCCAAGAAACTTTTTGGAATACACATTGAACTTAGGCAGTTCAATATTTTTAAAAGAGATCGTCAGATCAATAAAGCGATTGTCCTTTAATGGATCCAGCTGGCCGGTAATATCCAAAGGTGCATAGCCGCCATGAACACCTTTAAGGACAAGCTGAGCATGGGTCTGGCCCTTGGAAGACAGACCTGTGAGGCTACCCGCAATCTCGGTCATGTTGGCGGTAAAATTGGGTTTGGTAAAATAATCACTGAAATTGATATGCCCCCCCTGGAGGGTAATGGCATTAATGCGGATATCGGGTATTTCACTGCCACCTTTGCCCGACGCTGCTTTGGGTTTGAATTTATCTTTTGCCGCACTCTTGTCTTCGGGTTGTTCCACTATGATCTGTTTATAATTGAGCTGGGCATCTTGGTTCAGTATGGCCCGCTGGTAGAAGTCGGTGAGTGCTATTTTATCTATCACCACTTTTATGGGGTTTACGGAAATGTCCATACCCGTAGCGTATAACGATTTGCATCTAAAGAAATCTGTATTGTCCACCTTATTTTTAGACAAAAAATTGTTAAGTGAAACCCGGCCCTTGTATGTAACTTTTGGCGGCTCACTTTTCTTTTTGGCCGGCGTCACTACCACTGTGCCCTTGGTGTTGAGATAGCCTTTGGATATTGAAATTTTTAAAAAATCCGTAAAATAGGGCTCTGCCGTATTTACGTCAATCCGGTTAAGGTCTACGTTTACGGTTGCTTTAGGCCCTGAGATATCAAAACTTCCATATAGGTTAATTTTGCCTTCATTCTTATTGGTCATGGATGCATTGAATGTTGATGTTTCCCCTTTTTTTGTGGAGATATTTTCAACCGTGACACCAATATCGTTCATCACTACATTCACCGGCTCTTTTTTAGCCTGATCAGTGAACTGCACCCGGCACTGGTCTAAAACCGTTTTATGAATCGTTGCAACCCAGGCAGGCGCAGACGCGGACTGTTCATCTTGTTTTGGCACTGCCTGTTTTTGCGCTACAGGCTTGGCTGTCGTGGCCGTTTCTTTGGGATCACCACCTGTTTTCAGCGCCTGCTCAATGGCAACAAGCAAATCCATCCGACCTTTTTTATCCCGATTCACCTCAACCTGGGCTTGATGGAGTTCCACAAGACCCACCTCGGCCTCTTGCTTTAACAGATTGCAGGCAATCTTGGATAATGCCAATTGATCAAACTGCACCAGAGGCGTGTCTTTGCCCTGCTCGGTCAGACCGAATTTATCCAGGGTCACCTGACCGTCAAAGACCTCAAGACCTAAACCCGTCTGGGACAATCTTGCCTTGAAGTTCAAATTCACAGCTACATTTTCCAGGGTGACATTATCGCCAAGATAGGGCACAAGATAGGGACGAAAATTCTTCAAATCAATGCCGTTAACAAAAACGCTGCCATTTGCATCCACATCATTTTCAACATGAAAATCGCCGGCCGTTTTTATCTCTTCATCATCGCCGGTCAGAATATGAACATCAAATTTTCCTGCAGCCTTAGAACCTATCTCCGCGTCAGTAAAAATAAAATCCAAACTGGAGATCTCTTTGATTACCGCCGGTGACACCATCTTATCACTAAAACGGATATGCATATCTTTCACGGCAGCCTGATTAATTTTCACAGTAAAAGGTAAAGACAGTTCAATCAGCGGTTTAACAGATTCTTTGCTCTCTTGCTTTGGTGCCGCGGGCTTCTGAACGACCGGATCTTTGGCAGTGTTGGTTTCGGCCGGTATCTTTGAACCTTGCTGTGCCGATGCGGTCTCATTTTCGTTTGCTATAGTCCGGGATACGGGGGGGGCAGCATCTGTTTCACGGGACGTTGAATTATCATCAGAAGCATTTGCAGGTTGACCCTCATCGGCCGGGGCCATTTCTTTTCCATCTGCTGACGTATCAGCCTGGGAAATCTGATCCGGGGGGACATCTGCCTGGGCAACAGCGCGTGACGTGTCCGGCGTTTGGGCAGGCGTCTTTGAGGGAGCTGCCACTTTGGCCCCTGCTCCCGAGGGAACGAGGTTAATGCCCCCTTGAGCATTACGTTCAACAAACAAAGAGGCCTGGTCAACGAGTACCTTTTCCACCAAAAAATTCATGTCAAATACATTCTGGGATGAGGCATTCACCGTCAGCTGGGGACAGGCAAATAAATCGCCCCCGGCTAGGTTGTCCAAATCAAAATTTTTAACTAAAGTCTGCAGGTTTACAGCAAGCTTTTGGTCTGCAACGGTTTTTCCCACCGGGATCTCATATTCACCAGAAACGATTACGGCAAGATTACCGGCGGAGTGAATTCTATAAGGGGCAGGCAGATCGATATAGGGGGCGAAAGAACTGAGATCCAGGGGCTGCATGTTCAGTGAAAACGACATTTTCCGGGTGGCATCAAAGGGCACCCCTGCTACATTAATATCCACCCGGGCCTTATCCACCAGGCAGTTCATAACGACTTTTATCGGTGTTGCCAGATCCTTTTCCACAGTGCTGACAATAGGAAGGTCAACATTTAACTGTTCCACAGAATGAGTTACGGAACGGATATGATCGGTGAAAATCAGAGCTGCGTCCGTAATTTTTGCATTATATACCCGAAATTCGAACAAAGCATTAGGCTCTTCTTCCACAGCCTCCGGCTCCGGTTCAGAATCGGCCTTTTTCCCATCAATAAGATCTGAAATATTTAAAGTGTTGTCCTGGTTTAAATGAAGGGAGAATTTAGGCGCCGTCACCTGAATATCCGAAACCACCGGGGCGAGATGAATTAGAGATGAGGTAGACAGGTTGAGATAAAGTTCCTGAACCGAGGCCAAATTCTCCCCACTGACTTTACTTTCAATAGAAAAATTTTTAACCCGTGCTTCCAGGGTGAATGGATTAAACGTTATGGATTCAATCCGAGTCTGCCGTCCAAGGGCTTTGGTCAAAGAATTTACAGCAATGCGTTTTCCAGCCCAAGGGGCAACAAGTCCTGTCAAAAGAAGGTAAAGAACAAATAGGACGGCAGCACTTAAAACGACTATTTTTAACGTAAAATATTTCTTCATCATTTCTCCCAAAACAGCCAAATTTTGCATTGGTAATACCTTCATAATGCTCAGGCTCATATATATATCACGCCATATGCCTTTGCGCAAAAAAGTTCTCTGCAGAAAAAAAAGGAAAAATACGTAATAACGGCCATGGGCCGCCCTGGTCTATCAACACCAAGGCTCACTCCACAACAAACAATGAAAAAACTTGAACTTACTATTTTGTGTTCAGATCAATTTTTTTCACCATCGGTAACCAGACGACAAGAACAAAAAATGCAGCAAAAATTGCCATTCGGGCAATCACATGAATGGTGTCTGCCCAGTCAAGGGATATAAACCACATGGCAAATGCAGCCACAATAAAATAAAGAAAAATCATAAGTGAAGATGCTGTTCCCGCACCCTGATCAACCTGCAACAGCACCAAATGATTGCTTGGCGGCCGACTTAAACCAAAGAAAAAAGAGGCCAGGGCCATGGGCAGGGCAAGTCCCCAGGGCCCTGCCACTATATCGGCATGCATCAAAAGGCCGGCAGCCAATATTCCTGCAAAGCTGACGGTCACAATCTTATCCGAAGACATGCACCGTTGAATCCTGGTACACATAAAGGACCCTGCCATAATGGCAGCTGCATTGAACGCAAAAAAATAACTGAACACCTGTTCCGATGTACCAAACCGGGAAATGTAGATATTTGACGCGGATCCGATAAAAGAGAAATGGGGCAGAACAATAACAGAAAAAAGGAGTACAAGGCCAATATAACGGCGATTACCAAAGAGTTTGAGGTACAACCCCATGGCTTTAAGGACACTGATATGTTCAGGCGTTTGTAAAGGCTCCGTTAGGCGGAACACACCGCCAAGGGCAATCATTCCCATGAGAGCCTGGACAAAAAACACCCAGTGCCAGGAGAGCCAAGTCATAATCAATCCGCCGAACACGGGAGCCAGCATAGGGGCCAAAGCCATGATCACGGCCATATAGGCAAGTATGTGCTGCCGCTGCTGCCCTTCATACAAATCCTTGGTAATGGCCATGGCGATTACCACCCCGGATGAGGCACCAAGCCCCTGCAGCACCCTGAGCAAAATAAGATGATAAATATCGTCCACAAATCCGCTCACAAAACTTGCAGCAATATACAATATAATGCCACATATAAGCGGGGGCCTTCGACCGTATTTATCAGACAGGGGACCGTACAACAGCATACTGACACAGAATCCAATGAAAAATCCGCTCAGTGTAAGATTGACCACAGACTTAGGCTGCTGCCAAATTTTTTGAAGCAAAGGCAACGCAGGCAGATACATATCCGTTGATAACGGAGGGAAAGCGGCCAGAAGTGCCAGAAGGCACAGCATTTTTAGGGTATTAACCTTCATTAATCTCTATCAGGATGCATCGGATAGATGCCGCAAAGTGATTTTGAAATCTTCGGGCATGGGAGCTTCAAAAGACAAACGCACACCTGAATAGGGATGACGAAAGGACAAAGCCCAGGAATGAAGCATCTGACGCGACGCCATGGGGTCTTTTTTTCGGAATCGTCGATCTTGATAAATGCAGTCGCCGATCAGGGGCATACCCTGGTCATAAAAATGAACCCGAATCTGGTGGGTTCTACCGGTATAAAGCCGGACTTTCATAAGACACCCTGAACAAAAACGTTTTATGACACTGAACCGGGTTTTTGCATATCTACCGTTCTCATCCAGGATGCCCATGCGTTTACGATGATGGGGATGCCTACCAATGGGCCGCTCAATAACCCCGGCATCCGGAATATTTTGCCCCCGGGCCAGAGCCAGATAATGCTTTTTCACCCGCCTTTGCTTAAATTCTTTTTGGAGAAATTCAAGTGACTTCATAGTTTTGGCAACTACCATCAGCCCGGAGGTGTCTTTGTCCAAGCGATGGACGATACCTGGACGCTCTCTATCCCAGCCTTGCTCACTAAAAGCAGGATGGTGGGCCATCAAGGCATTGACCAGGGTTCCAGACTTATTCCCAGCGCCGGGATGCACCACAAGCCCAGCAGGCTTATCAATCATCAGGATATAGTCATCCTCGTAAAGGATATTCAAAGAGATAAATTCCGGGGGCAGTAGTTTTTCATCCAATGGATCTGATAAGGGGACATCTCCTTCAATCAGATCTTTTGGTTTAACCTTATAACCAGGGCGTTTACAGACGTGGTTCACCAGAATCAAACCCTGAGAGATCAGCTTTGAAACCCTGGAACGGGATAGTTGGGATTGAAAAGCAACAACAGCTTGATCAAGCCTTAGACCAGCCTGATCAGGGGTAATTTCTATTTTTATGTGCATAAAAATACAAAACCGGCAGGTGTTACACCCTGCCGGCATGTTTGTGTTATCAAATATTAAGGCATTTAGTTGAACAGATTTTCAATCTCTTGTATCATGTGCTTTTCATCAACATCTTTGGCCATGGAAAGTTCCTGAACCAGAAGATTCTGGGCAGTATCAAGAAGTTTTCTTTCGCCGAAACTAAGATCCTTTTCAAGCTTAAGCTGGAAAAGATCCCTGAATACCTCGGCCACATCATAGATAGAACCAGTTTTAATCTTATCCATGTACTCCCTGTAACGACGGTTCCAAGTCTGGTTGTCACTGGCTTGAGCCTTTTTCTGCATAACCTCGTAGACCTGGGGCACTTCCTTTTCAGGAATTACTTCCCGCAATCCTACGGATTCAACATTAGATGTAGGGATCATGATTGTCATACCGTTTTCCACAATTTTCATCATGTAGAAATTCATGGTATCGCCATTGATCTCCTGGCTTTCGATGGATTCAATACAGCCGACACCGTGGGCAGGATAGACTGCCATGTCGCCCTTTGAAAACGCTGTTTTGGTTGACTTGCTATTTTCTTTAGCCTTGGTTGTCCCAGATTGTTTTGCCATTTATGCCTACCTTATTATTTTAAAGATACACGTTATCCATTCTCAGGCAGAGAACCACATCTAAACAATATTGTCAACATTATTAATCAGTAATTTCAAATTTAAGAAGACAGGGATCACGGCATGAAAAATGAATATCGTTTATTTAAGAACAACAGACAACAATTTGAAATAAAATAATACTGAGAAAAAAATTCAAAATAACGAATAGTTAGCTGATGGATAAAAAAACGCATCCTTACTTTAACTATTGAATTTTACATGCAAAAGCTCGAACGGTATCTAACTCGAAAAGAAAGAAACATACACCCCGGAACTCGAACTAAAAAAATATCTGAACAATAAAGAAAAGCGGGCTATCGAGAGGAATTAACAAGATTCATTGCTTTAACCACCCCTTTTTCAAGAATAGATAAACAGGCACCACAGGCATCATCAATAACCTGATCCAGGCAGGCCTGTTCCTCCGGGGTGTATTTACCCAGGACAAATCCGGTCACGGACCGGTCACTTCCGGGCCGGCCAATACCCACCCGAACCCGGACACATGCCTTTTGACCAAAGGCATCAATAATCGAACGGATGCCATTATGGCCGCCATGCCCCCTGCCCTGTACAATCTTTATCTTTCCAAAGGCAAGATCCATATCGTCATGAACCACGATGATGTCCGTTATATCGATTTTAAAATAGGCTGCCAGCCTCTGAATGGGAATACCGCTTTTATTCATATACGAAAGGGGCTTTACCAGAATTGTATCCTGGAGCCCCATACGTGCACCGGTGTAGGCAGCATTAAATTTTTCCTTGTTCACGCGGCATCCGGCTCGATCCGCCAAGGCATCAACCACATCAAAGCCAATATTATGACGGGTCTGGGAATACTGATCTCCAGGATTTCCCAAACCCGCTAATAATCGTTTTGAGCCAGCCATGACCTATATGAACAACCTAAAGTTAGAAAACGTCTTAAGACAAAACAGCAACACAAAGGCCGTTATATCTATTCAGCGGCTTCTTCAGCTTCTTCGGCAACTTCATCAACTTCACCAATTTCAGCATCCTCTTCGACTTCCTCTTCATCTGAACTCGTATCAGGCGGAACAATGGTGACGACGGTAAAATTGGTATCAAAAGGAATTTCAACTTCAGGCCCCAGATCAATGTCTTCCACATGAATACCATCCCCGATTTCCAGGGCTGAAATATCAAGTTTAACACTGTCAGGCGTATATTTAGGCTTACAAACCACTTCAAGTTCACGACGGATAATCTGAAGCATCCCGCCTTCTTTAACACCGGCGCTAACACCTTCAGTTTCAACCGGAACAACAACGGACACTGTTGCGTCCATATCAATTTCATGAAAATCAATGTGCTGGTAGTGCAGACCAAAAGGATCCATCTGGAGATCCTTCAGCATTACACTTTTTCCAGCCCCTTCAATGTCTAAATCAAAGAAAAGACCTGTAGTGCCGTTTTCCCGAATTACCTTGTCAAAGGCGATGACATCAACCGACACCATTACAGGCTCCTTTTTTGCGCCATAAACAATGCCGGGGATAGCGTTGGCAGCCCGTAATCTCCTGGCAGGCCCCTTACCGGTGCGTTCTCTTTTTGCAACACTTAATTCTATAAGTTCCATGCTTAAACCTTTCGTACCTGTCCTTTAATACAAAAGGCAGGCTGATCAAATATATATCTTTTATACAAATAAAGAATTTACAGAATCTCCCCTGTAGCTGCGCATAATGGCCTCTCCGACAAGCTTTGCAATGGAAAGAGTCTTTATCTTGCCACAGGAACGGGCCTCTTCCGACAAGGGGACGGTATCCGTTGCAACAAGGGAGCTCAAAGATGATTGTGTTATTCTGTCAATGGCAGGACCCGATAATACAGGATGTGTACAATAGGCATGTACTTCCTTGGCACCCTTTTCCCTGATAACGCTGGCAGCCTCGGTCAGGGTACCTGCCGTGTCCACCATATCGTCAATAACCAAAGCGATCTTGTCCTTCACATCTCCGATAATAGCCATGGCCTTGGCCTGATTGGGAGCACTACGGCGTTTATCAACGATAGCAAGGCCGGCATCCAAACGCTTGGCATAAGCTCTAGCCCGCTCCACTCCTCCCGCATCCGGAGAGACGACAACAACTTCGTCACTGAAACGGGTTTTTATATCATCAATTATAATGGGGGCGGCATAAAGGTTATCTACTGGCACATTAAAAAAGCCTTGGATCTGTCCAGCATGCAAGTCCATGGTGATCACCCTGTCAACGCCGGTCCTTTCAAGCAGTTCTGCAACCACTTTGGCACTGATGGGAACGCGGGGTGCAACCTTTTTGTCCTGCCGGGCATAACCAAAATAGGGAATAACCGCAGTCACCCGGGCAGCAGAAGAACGCCTGAAGGCATCTACAAGCAACAGCAACTCCACCAAGTTATCGTTTACAGGCTTACATGTAGATTGAATAACATAAACTTCCCGCCGACGTACATTCTCATGAATTTCGACCTGGGTTTCCCCATCACTGAACCGGTTGACTTTCAATCGCCCCAGAGGTTTGGCCAAGTATTCCGATATTCTTTCTGCAAGGGGAGCATTGGAGTTTCCGGCAAAAATCGACAGGCCGTTCATAATAAACCTCTTTGTTTTCTAACCATTCCTGGCCCTTTAAAATTTTGGCTGGGGCGAGAGGATTCGAACCTCTGAATGCAGGGATCAAAACCCTGTGTCTTACCGCTTGACGACGCCCCAAAACTTTTTATATCAGCAGCCCAAAGGCCCTATCTTAGTCAGGAAAACAAATTTCATATTTTCCGTTCGAGCCTTTAAAAGCTGTTCATAATCCCTTTCGGCCACATCGTGGTCCGAATAAAGAGCAAAAAGAGACGAGCCACTTCCAGACATATATACATTTCTTTGCAGCAACAACACCATCTCTTTTTTTGCAGCCCTGATCTCAGGGTATAAATTGCATGCCGACGCTTCAAGATCGTTATGCAAAATCTCCCTCCCATCAAGTTTCATTCCGAATGGCAGTGCATTCGAACTCGGATTTATATTATATGAAGGAACAAATGTCAATCCAAATTCCAATTTTTTGAAAACATTTACTGTTGAAGCAGGCACCCCCGGATTAACAACAATCACAGACAGAGGTGGCATCTGCCTACAAGGAATGAGCTTTTCACCCACACCGGAGGCGAACGCCGGCTTTTGAAAGATAAAAAAAGGAACATCTGCGCCCAGGGTTAAGCCCAAACGCATCAGTTCATCCATGGAAAATGGATTTTCGCTGTACTCATTCAAAGCTAACAGTACGCTGGCAGCATTTGAACTGCCCCCGCCAAGTCCACCGCATACAGGAATTTTTTTTTCAATATGAATGGTCAGATCATGGAACCCGGGATCTACTTTTTTATCAAGCATAGCAGCCCTGAAAAGGGCGGCGGCTCTGCATGCCAGGTTTCCATCGCCTTCCGGCACATCCGGATGGCTGCACACCGCCCTGATGCCGTTACCTGACCTGACGATTTCCAGACGGTCGGCAAGTGTCAAAGGGGCCATCAGGGAATACAGCTCATGATAACCATCCGACCGCCTGCCCGTGACATACAAAAACAAATTAATTTTAGCAGGAGAAAAGAACACCTATCAGGCCTTAGCTTTCACATAGGCCATGCGCAACTCACTGAGCAGGGCTTTAAGCAGATTTTTCTCATCATCGGTCAAATTACCTTCCGTTTTCTCCTGAAGCATTGCAATCATATCAATGGTGTGTTTGGCCATTGCCAGATCTTTTGTTTTTTTCCCGGTAGAGGGGTCCTCCACGGTGCCAAGCTGTACAAGACCGGATGAATACAACGACAAAATAAAACTTGAAAAATCTATTTTGGGCAGTGCGCTTTCAGGGGCTGAGCCATTGGTTTGCCCCTCATTCATTACAAATCCATCTCCCTGGGCCATTTTTCCTCCTTTGTGTCACGACAAAATTATTATCCACCCCGCAATACTACGACATCCATTGCGGTTATAACATGGGATAGCCAAATCTGCCATGACCTTTAGATTCTATGCATTCTCAATATTTAATCTTCCAGGGCATACTGAGCGGCCCTAAGGGTATTTTTCATGAGCATGGCAATGGTCATGGGCCCTACGCCGCCCGGCACAGGGGTAATTTTTCCTGCAATTGCTTTGGCGGCATCAAAGTCCACGTCACCTTTGAGAATGGCTTTTCCGGTGGTTTCATTCACACCCACACGGTTGACACCAACGTCAATAACAGTGGCACCCGGTTTAATCCATTCGGGTTTTACAAGACCCGGGACGCCTGCAGCAACAACAAGGATATCTGCACGTTTGCAATGGGCGGCAAGATCTTTGGTCCTTGTATGCACTATGGTCACGGTGGCGTTGGCACAAGCACCTTTTTGCGCCAGCATAATGGCAATGGGTTTACCAACGATGTTAGAACGGCCGACCACAATCACCTCTGCCCCACTTGTCTGGGTGCCGGAACGAGCAATCATCTCCTGGATACCGGCCGGGGTACAGGGCAAAAACTTTGCTTCATCACCGCCGATCATCAGGCGGCCCACATTCACGGGGTGAAACGCATCCACATCTTTGTCCGGATTTATCGCATTAATCACCTTTTTGTCGTCAATATGGTTGGGCAGCGGCAACTGAACCAGGATGCCGTGGATGTCGGGATCATTGTTGTATTTATCAATTAAAGCCAATAGGTCCGCTTCGCTGATATCTTCAGGCTGATCATCCTGGATTTCATTAAATCCAACAGACAACGCTGTTTTGACCTTTAAAGTGACATAACTGACAGACGCGGGATTGCTACCCACAAGAATGGTCACCAGGCCAGGCACTATGCCGTGTTTGGCCTTCATCTTTTCAACATCAGTCTTAATTTCAGCCAGAATAGTCTTCCTAATCTCGGTTCCGCTAATAATTTCCGCGGTCATACACTTTCTCCTGCTATGTTCCGGTCAAGAAAAAAAACGATATACATTACCGTTGCCTTTACCGGATTGGTTAAATCTTGATCTTAAAAATTAAAATATACCCTGAACCTTACCGGTTTCAACGTCAACATCAATGCGTTTAAAGGCGGGGTTGGAGCAAGTTCCGGGCATCAAAGAGATGTCGCCGGCAACCGGAACAATAAACCCTGCACCCCTGTAAATCAGGACTTCACGTATAGCCAGCCTCCAATCTTTAGGTGCCCCTTTAAGCCCTGGATTATCAGACAAAGACAGGTGGGTTTTCACCATACATACGCCCATCTTGGTTACGTCCGGATCCGCCTGCAGCAGTTCCAGTTTCCTGTCGGCAACCGGAGAATAATCAACGCCGTCAGCACCGTAAACCTCTTTGGCAATAAGTTCGATTCTTTGTTTAAGGGGCATATCCAGCATATAAAGGAACTTAAATTCCGTTTTTTCATCACATGCGTCAACAACAGCCTCGGCAAATTCAATGGCGCCATCGCCGCCTTTTTCCCAGTGACGGGAAAGAGCCACCCGTGCACCTTCAGCCTCGACCAGTTCACGCACCTTGGCGATTTCAGCGTCGGTATCGGTATAAAACGCATTGATGCAAACAACTGGAGAGATACCGGCTTTGCGCACGTTGCGGATATGATGGATGAGATTCACACATCCTTTTTCAACCCATCCAACGTTTTCAGCACCGTACGCTTGGGGCATGGGCTTTCCCGGTACAGGCACAGGCGCACCACCGTGACACTTCAAAGCACGGATCGTTGCAACAATCACGGCACAATCAGGCGTCAGTCCCGAATAGCGGCATTTCAGGTTCCAGAATTTTTCAAACCCAATGCCGGCACCAAAGCCTGATTCGGTCACGTGATAATCCGCCAATTTTAAGCCAACCTTGTCTGCAATAATAGAGCTCTGGCCAATGGCAATATTGGCAAAAGGCGCGGCATGAACAATCACAGGCTGACCTTCCAGGGTCTGCATCAAAGAGGGTTTCATGGCATCAACCATCCAGGCGGTCATGGCCCCGGCAACCTTTAAGTCTTCGGTGGTAACCGGTGTGCCTTTCTTGGTGTATGCCACAACGATTTTCCCCATTCTTTCACGCATATCCTTAAGGTCAGTGGCCAGGGAAAGGATGGCCATAACCTCCGAAGAAACGGCAATACCGAATTTGGATTTCATCATAAACCCATCAAATTTGCCGTTTACTCCGTCAATACCGATGATGATGTTACGCAGGGACTGGCAGCAAAAATCCATCACCCAGCCCATTTCAATGTTGGTGGGATCGATATCTATTCGCTCCATACCCGAAAGGCGCTCCAACTGTTCATCTGTATAATTTCTTTCGTGCTGCATACGAGACGTCAGGGCAACCATGGCCAGATTATGAGCATTCATGATGGCATTAATGTCGCCGGTAAACCCCAAAGAAAAGGGTGTCAAAGGAATACACTGGGCCAGGCCGCCGCCGGCGGCAGAGCCCTTGATGTTCATAGTCGGACCGCCTGACGGCTGACGGATGGCAGCGGAGACACGTTTCCCCAACTTCCCCAGGCCCTGCACCAGACCTATGGCAGAGGTGGATTTGCCTTCGCCAAGCGGGGTAGGTGTGATGGCTGTGACGTCAATGTATTTTCCGTTGGGCTTGTCTTTGAGCCGGTCAAGCACTTTCATGAAATCAATTTTGCCAATGTAATGCCCATGTGGCAGCAATTCTTCTTCGGTTAGTCCAAGTTTTTCACCAATTTTATAAATGGTGAGCATTCTTTTTTCGGCATCTTCTGCAATTTCCCAATCCGCATGTTTGGTTGGATCCAACGCCATAACCAACCTCCTTTATTTTTTATTTACTAAGAGCGGCAATTGTGGTGTCAAGCATTCTGTTGGAATACCCCCACTCATTGTCAAACCATGCCTGAATTTTTACAAGCCGGGCTCCCGAGACCCGGGTCTGGGGCAAATCAACAATGGCCGATCGGGGATCATGGTTAAAATCACAAGACACCAACTGCTCATCATTCACCCCTAAAACGCCATTCAAATCTGTTTCTGCGGCCCGGGTAAGCAGATCATTGATCTGCGCTGCATCCGTATCCGCTGCCACAACCAAAGCAATATCCATGATGGAAACATTGGTGGTCGGGACCCGTATGGCCAGCGTTTCAAATCTATTATCCAGATGCGGCAGAATCCTGCCGATTCCCTTTGCCAAGGACGTACTCACCGGAATAATAGACTGCAAGGCAGACCGTGTTTTACGCAGGTCCATATTATATGCGTCAATTACGGGCTGATCATTCATCGCAGAATGAATCGTCGTAATTGAGCCGCTGTCAATGCCAAGCACAGCGTCAATGACACTTAAAATGGGAATCAGGCAGTTAGTGGTGCAAGATGCATTCGAAATAATAGTATGTCCGGCTTTCAGCGTGTCGTGATTCACCCCGTATACAATGGTGGCGTCCATTTCATCTTTACCTGGGTGGGAATAAATCACCTTTGCAGCACCGGACAGGATATGCCGTCCAGCTGCCTGCCTGTCATTAAAAATACCGGTGCAGTCCAAAACTGCGTCCACCCCAAGGTCTTTCCAGGGCAGGCGCTCAATTTCCTTTTCCTGGAACAGACAAATCTCATCGCCTTCGATGGACATCCCCCGGGCGATTTTATTTACATCTGCGGGAAACCGCCCATGGGTGGAATCAAACCGGGTTAAATGATACACAGTATCCGGATGCCAGGTTTCATTAATGGCCACAAGACAAATCTGTTCTCTGTATGCCCTGGACTCGTAAAGGGCACGCACCACGCAACGTCCTATCCTTCCATATCCGTTCACTGCTATCTTATATGCCATTACCAGACTTCCTGAACCATTTGGGGTTAATAAAAAAAACTCTTTTAATACCCGGGAAATACAACCTGTGTCAAGATAAAGCCGCACGATTAAATCAAAAGAGTGTAACACAAAAAAGTTGTACGATTAAGCTGGCCTGGTCAGCTTAGGACCGCGAATGAAATAAAGTAGACTCAATTGCGCCAGGCTTTGGCTCATATACAAGGCGCGCCAAAGGTTTAATAGTTGGCCTATTAGGCCTTTGGCGTAACGCGGTAGATGGGTCAAAGAACAAGTAATTTCGTCTACCTCATAAAATTTGTGGTCCTTATTGCCGGTCACCCCTTAAGCCCACTCTGAGTACAAAAAACCCCAAAATTCCTGAAAGCAATGAACCGATTATGATACCCAGTCTTTCATCAAACAGAAGATTAACACCGGTCTCTTCAAAAGCCAGAGACCCAATGAACAAACTCATGGTAAACCCTATCCCGCAAAGCGCAGATGTGCCGTATAAACTTAAAAAATTCATTCCATCAGGCAGTTTAGCCAATTTTAATTTAATAAAGAACCAGCAAAACCCAAAAAGGCCGATTTGCTTACCTAAAAACAAGCCCAGTGCAACCCCGATGGGTACGCCGTGAAATGCCTGCTCGACAGTAACGCCGCTCAAATTGATTCCCGCATTTGCAAAGGCAAACATCGGGAGGACAAAAAACGCGACAATTGAATACAAGTCGTGCTCTATGCTTGCCAAAGGAGAATACTCCGGGTTGCTTTTTGACCGCATTGGAATGAACATGGCCAGCACCACACCGGCCAGGGTGGCATGTATACCTGACTTTAAAGTGGCAACCCACATGATGGTGCCCATGAGGAGGTATGGACTGTTCGATGTGATATTGCGCCTATTCAAATAAAAAAGGACCGGCAGGCAGAGAATCACGACACAGATGGCGAAAAAAGAAATTTTTGATGTATAAAAAAGGGCGATAATAATTATCGCGCCAATATCCGTTGCCGCAGGTATTGCCCAGCCTTTAACCGCAACAGCATCATTACCATTAAAGTACAGATAGATTAATGCCGGAATCAGCATACCGCCAACAGCACCGATTCCGGGCAGTATTATCTTGCTTTTTTCTGAAAGCTCTCCCTCAAGTACTTCTCGTTTTAGTTCAAGGCCAACCAGAAAAAAGAAGATCGCCATCAATCCGTCATTAATCCAGAGCAGTAAGGGCTTTGCGATTTCCAAAGGACCAACCCTTATTTCCACGGGCGTTGAAATAAAAAGCTTGTAATATGGGTCAAGAACAGAATTTGCGATGACGATGGCAAGCACCGCTGAGCAAAAAAGCAACATCCCCCCAGTGGACTCCATTTTAAAAAAAGAGGCAATTATTGATTCTTTATCCTTTTGCATCTCTATTCCCTGCCAAAGTATTTGCCATCAATCAATTGTGTTGCCACAGGCAGATTGTCATTGGTTTTTCAACCCTAAATTTACATAAAAAGAGCGTGCAGGTGAGCGATAACATTTGAACTCAGGCGAATCCCTCAACTAAAATTCAGTAAAACACATATTTATACTAAATTCCATAAAATTCCCAAGCCCACAGCATGAGGGTTATAGGGATTTTTCTTTTATAAGCCAGTCAATAATGGCTTCGGGATCCGGCTGGGCGGTTGAGGCAGGCCCGGGATCAGGATCTCGACGGGCGGATATCGGCGGAACGACAGGTGGCGGTGTAGACGTTTCATACGCCGGTGCATTATGTTCCGTTAGCTGGGTGGACGTGTCCGGCCCCCGGGCTATTGAATCGGATTCGTGCATCATGAAATCCTCGTTGACAAGCACATCCATTTCGGCAGACCTGACGGATTCGGCAGCAATTTTTCCAAAGGGTTCCGGTGGTATTTGGGGGGCTGCCTGAAATGTTTCCTGCCGCGGGACGCTTTCGGCTCCCCCTCTCTGCCCCCCGCTATCCACAGGATTTGGAACAACCACGGCCTTGACAATGACCGGACTCGTAGGCTCTGCTGGTGTATTAATTGAAAGATTGGGTATTGTATCAGGATCGAAAAAATTCCGAAAATAAAACGTACAGGCGATAACAGCCATAAGAACGGCTGCAGCAAGTGTAGGCAGTCTCTTTGACCGCCACCTGGACCCTGGAGCGGCCGATGGCGTTTTAGAACCCCGCACCTGGGGAACTTCCAGGACACCCACGGCTTCCTGGAAGATTTGGGCATCAACGGTTTGCATTTCTTTTGAGTAGGCAGCGATCATAGCCTGGTCACAGGCGATGTTGATGCGCCGGGGGATACCCTTAGTATACCCGTGTACTTCCCGGACAGCACCGGGGACAAAAATTTTATGTACTGCACCGGCCAGTTCAAGACGCCGGTTAATATAATCCCGGGTCTGCTTTTCTTCTAAAGGAGAGAGCATGGCATGGGTATCCACCTTTGTTTCCCATGAAAGACCTAATTGTTTTTCCATGACTTGGTGCAGTTCCAGTTGGCCTGCAAGGAGTATGGTGAGTGTATCGACCGGCGCAAAGTTAGTCCAGGAGGGAAGCTGTACTAGAAATTGTTCCGGGATCAGGTGCGCCTCGTCAATGATAATCAGGCATTTTTTTTGGGCCCGACGCCGACGGTTTAAAAAAGCCCACAAAACCGGATCAAAATTTTCGCCGTCCTTATAAAGGTCATCAAACCCCAAACCCTGGGCAATGGCAAGGTACAAATAATTCAGTTCAATGCTTGGATCACTGATATGGGCCACCGCAGTTGTTTGGGGCAGGTAATGACGCAGCTCATGGATCAATGTCGTCTTGCCGGTGCCAATGTCGCCGGTTAGGACCAGCAGCTGTTCACGACCGTCAATACCCTGTTTAAGAAGATCTAAAGCCCGGGCATGGGTTTCGCCCAGCCACAAAAAACTGTTATCTGAACTGAGCTGAAACGGTTTCTTTTTCAGGTGAAAATGGCTGCAGTACATGAGATGCCTCCACTTTGCCGACCCATTCCTCTAGGCCAGAGTCATAAAATTTCTTTGATCGCGTCCAACAACGGATTTTTTTCCATGGGTGGAGACGGTTCTCCCACATTCCCTCCGCTGCGATATTTTTTAACGCAGTCATACTGTTCCCACCCCTTGAGGGGGTAGTCCAGGTCTACACTTTTCCATTTTGGATGACCGTTCTGCTGGAGCCAGTCCAAATTTTCGTAGACTATATTGGCAAATTCTCCTACATACTCGCAGTTATATTGCCTAAAATCAAAAGAAACCAGCACCGCCTTAACCGCAACGGTAGATACGGCCTGGGCTTGCCATGGATAGGTACCGGCCGGAATCTGGACGGTGGGATAGAATTCGGTAATCTGTTTATTCTCAATGGGTACGATGTGCAAGCCGTCCCCGGCTGAGACATGCTCTGAAAAAAGGGACACGGGAAATCCGGCCACGTAGAACATGGCATCGATAATGTCTGCCTTAAGCATCGCCAGAGCCTCATTTGTGCCCACAGCCAGGGTTTGGACAGGCTTGATACCCGAGACCTCAAAAAGAAGTTTGGCAGTCAGATAGGTGCCCGAGCCTTCCTTGCCCACGGCCACCCTCATGTTATTCAAGTCATCAAACGACGCAACGGAAGTTTTACCTAGTAAATGGATCTCTTCGTTATACAAGGGAAAAACCATTTTAGTTTTTTTTGCGATCTGCTTTAGGACTTTGTTGGATTTCACCTTAAGCACAAATGCCAGCACATCGGACTGAACGATACCCATCTGGGTCTTGGGACGCTTGTACACGGCATATACGTTTTCCACGGACCCCCGGGAGTTATATACATGGATATTATATCCGAATTTTTTGCCCAATTCCCTCAAATTCAGACCGAATTGAAAATAAGTACCTTTGGCGCTGCCGGTGATTATCCCTAAGTCCGCTGCCGATGCTGTACCGCACATAGTTGTCCACATCAGAATGCTCAATACCAGAATGAATTTGCGAATCATAATGCCTCCCATAAATATTCCCGACATCGGGGCCAGGTAGAAAGTCTGTCAGATCATGTCCTTTCTACGGCCGATATAACGACCATGAGCCAATTTCTTTGTTGACCGCACTTGGCCCACAACAAAGGGAAAAAAGTGACAATCCGGTTTTACCGTTGATCTTTTATAAACCAGCCATGGGCTGACCAAGGCGATTGATACCCGGATTCACCCCATAACAAGGCATGAAAGCAACTTAACAGCTTATTGAAACTTTCATATAACAGCCACGGGCTTACCTAACATATCCGCTGCCAGGCTTAGCCCACAACAAAGCTTGAAAGATCTGAGTAACTTACCCAGGCTTTCATATAAAAAACAGTGTTTGGATACTTTTTCTTTTTGATAATGATCTATCAAATTCAGGCGCAAAGTCAAGGCGCAATACGGCGTTGAAAATGAATAATTGAAGAATCTGATACAATTGATGGGAATTTGTGAAAAAGATGTACTAATTTTCCTATAAATCTACTTGTTTATCAACATGATTCGCTGAAATTTAGAAAACATATTTAACGATGTTAAATATGTTTTCCAAGTTGCCGGGATATTACTTAATTCCTAATTGGCGATAACGGGCACGGACACGCCAAAATATCCGGCCAGGGTTTCAACCGCCCCTTCAGCGATTTCGCCTGTAAGATCAACACCATCCACGTCTGCATCACTATCAGTATCGCCCGGCACCGGGATATTGGCAATACCGGTAAGGGAGACCCGACCGCTTTCATCATCCTCCAGGGCAAGAACGCCCAGATTCGGTTCAATATAAAGGGTAAAAGTCGATTCAACAGGAAATGGAAGAGAATCGTGGGTATAGAATTGTTCGGAAGTCATTTTTAAAACTTTAAACGTGCCAAAGGGCATTACCAAATTTTCAATGCCCTCTATTCCTATTGAAGAATAGTATGCTGCATCAGTCAATGTAGCCCCACCGTAATAAATTTTACCTGTTCCCTCTGATACCATAGGATCGTCATCTGCATCCATGGTGGGCAAAGCAACAAGTTTTAAATGGGGTGCATCCGATAAAAAAGCCAGAGTCTCTGTATCGCTTTCCCCCTGATAGTACGCCATGCCGACTTGATACAACCCGTCACTCTTTGCCTGAAAATACTGAATGAGCGTTTGCTTAACGCCGTAAGTGTCAGTGGAAACCATCTGAATTCTGCCGGCATCAATCCCTTTGAATGACCCAACAGTCAGCACTTCAGCCAGGGTCTCGTTGCCGAGTTCATCTTCATAAAGCCATTGCCCGCCTGGCTCAGAAAGAATATTCAAATATGCGCCAACTTCGATGCTGTTTTCTGCGAATACGCCTGATTGCAGCCCCAGACAAGAGAACAAAACTACCAGAATTCCTTTTACTGCTTTTTTCATGATCGGCTCCTTTTTCTACATTTTCATTATAAATTAAAGCACTTCGAACGAGCTCTCAGCTGATAGGAAATGGAGACTCCTAATAGTGTGGACCTAAAAAGCCCTTTTTCTGTTAGGACGGGAGCCGGTTGTTTGTCAAGAAGAATTAAAAGTAATGTAATACGCGCACCGTTTTTCGGCAAAATTCAGGTGCTCGCTCATGGCCTTGCGAGCTGCGTCGGCATTACTATCACGAATGGCCTTGACAATGCGTCTATGGTGAGTAAATAAAAGGCGGGTATCGTCGCCCAGGGAGTAAACATTACGCCAGACGCCACGCTGGAAATCCTTCATGGCATCAAAAAGCCCCTGCATGAGATGGAGCCAGATAACATTGTGGGTAGCCCGGGCAATCTGGAGATGCAGCTTGGCATCCAAATCTTCCAGTGGTTTTTTGTTTTTGAGCTGAACGTCCATACGGCTGAGGATCTCTTCCATCCGGATGATATCTTCGGGTGTGGCGCGCTCCGCCGCATAATAGGCTGTTAAAGCCTCCATGCCTTTGCGGACCTCGATCACCTCCAGCGCGCATGACCTCTGGGTGCGGATAAGCTCACCCAAGGCGTTGTCCTGATCCGCATCAATTAAGGATTGCACCACTGTCCCGCCCCCCTGATACGACATAACCAGACCAGAAGAAGCCAGCATGTTCAGTGCCTCACGCACGGACGGCCTTGACACCCCAAACATCTGCGTCAATTTCCGTTCCGGAGGCAGTTTTTCTCCGGGTGAAAACTCACCACGTAATATTGACTCACGAATCTGCTCTGCAATCTGGGTTGAAATTTTTTTGGGTTTGATCGGTTTAAAGGTCATTTATTGTGTATCTTGCATCATAGGTTTGTAAATTTGTCTTACCATTTAAACCATAGATAATGATTTTCAGCAACTTTCTAATCATTCGAAACCGGATATATGTTCAATTGAATTCCATGCTAACGGCATATTTAAAATTGGTATGACAAATTAATTGACAATAAATCTAAGGCATTATAGTGTATTTAAAAATTGGTAAGACAAATTATAATTTAAAAGGAGTGACCATGTACGATGAATTCAAGTCCAAAGCGGAAAGTGTAAGCGCCGAAGTGTTTCGCTTTCCCACCCGGGGGGCTGCCTTGGATTTTATTACGGATGTAATGAAACAGGAACAGATCTGTGACAGTCCCGGGGATTATGCGGCTGTGGCGGCGTGTCCGTTTTTTGAAAACACAGATAAAGACCTGTTGCATCAAATCCATGGCTTTTCATTTGACATCAGCCGTGAACGGGCCGCCAACGCCCGTATCGGTATCAGCCAGGTTGATTGGGCTCTGGCGGATACCGGCACACTGGTTCAAGATGCCACATCCATTGATAAACGACTGGTCTCGACCCTGCCTGAAATTCATATCGCATTGCTCCCCTCAGATAACCTGCTTCCTGATATGACTGCTTTGATTGAAATCTTAAGCCCGCAGCAGATGAATTATATTGCCATGATCACCGGACCTAGCCGAACCGCTGACATAGAACGGGTCCTGACCATTGGCGTCCATGGCCCCAAACGGCTGATTATTGTTCTGGTAGACGATCTGGGAGGTAATAACTGATGGAACAAAAATTCAAACAATCCATAGACCAGGCCATCAACGACGACAACCTGACCGGCGCACTTGCTAATTTTTCGGAAAGCTATAAGGTCAACCGGGCCAAGGCTTATGAAGGCATTGATTTTGAAACCCTTCGCAGCACCATTGCCGAACGTAAAGCTTATGCGACCAAGCACCTGGACGAACTGTGCGGCATGTTTAAGACAAATGCCGAAAAAGCCGGGGCCAAGGTATTCATGACCAAAAATCCGACCGATGTACGCGACTATATTCTCAAAGTTGCCAAGGAAAATAACGTCAAGACCGTGGTCAAATCCAAATCCATGGCCACCGAAGAGATCCACCTGAACGCGCATCTGGAAAAAGCCGGCATATCCGTAGGCGAAACCGACCTGGGTGAATGGATCATCCAACTGGCCGGACAAAGGCCCTCGCACATGGTCATGCCGGCCATTCACCTGACCCGTGAAGAGGTGGCGGATATCTTCAGCAAGGAAGTTGAGGAAAGGCTGTCCACGAATATTCCCCGCCTGGTTGCCGTGGCCAGAGACGAGCTGCGCACCAAATTTCTCAAGGCCGACATGGGTATCTCCGGCGCCAACATGGCCGTGGCCGAAACCGGTACGATCACCATCGTCACCAACGAGGGAAATGCTCGCCTGGTTACCTCACTGCCCAAGATCCATGTAGCTGTAATCGGTGTGGAAAAAATAGTGGAAAAATTTGCCGATGTTGTTCCGATTCTACGTGCCCTGCCGCGCAGCGCCACCGCACAGCAGTTGACCAGCTATGTGACCATGATCACCGGCCAGACACCCAATGAAGACGGCTCCATGAAAGATCTTCACATTGTACTGATGGACAACCGCCGGTCCGAGATGGCCGCCGACCCCAAATTCAAGCAGGCCATGCAGTGCATCCGCTGCGCCTCCTGCCTGAATGTCTGCCCGATTTTCCGTCTTGTGGGTGGCCATGTGTTCGGCAAGGTCTACACGGGCGGTATCGGAACCATCCTGACAGCCTGGTACGATCAACTTCAAAGTGCCGACGACATCCAGGGACTGTGTATCCAGTGTGGGGCCTGCAAGGATGTCTGTCCGGGCAAGATCGACATCCCCGCATTAATTATGGAGATTCGCAGACGACTGGTCGAAAAACAGGGCATCCCCCTGGTGGCAAAATCCATCTACAAAGTGGTCAACAACCGCCGCCTGTTTCACAGCATGCTGCGCACGGCATCACTGGCAGGCAAACCTTTTGCCAAAGGCAAATTTATCCGCCATCTACCTCTTTTTCTCTCCGACCTCACTGATGACCGCAGCCTGCCTGCCATTGCAGCCAAACCGTTCCGCGATGTATTCAAGACCATTAAGCAACCTAAATGTAAGGAAAAAATCGTTTTTTACGCTGGATGCCTGATTGATTTTGCCTATCCTGAAATGGGAGAAGCTGTGGTCAAAATTTTGAACAAAGCCGGCATTCAAGTTCTTTTTCCGGAAAAGCAGACCTGCTGTGGCGCGCCTGCCCGTTACAATGGGGCGTACGACGTTGCCGCCCAAAATGCCGAAGATAATATAGAGGCGCTTTTGGAAAACAATGATGCAACGTATGTGATATCCGCCTGTCCGACCTGCACGGTGGCCCTGGATCGGGAGTTTATTGAAACCTTTGAATCCATCGGTAAACACGACAAGATAGCCAAAGCCAAACAACTTGCCGGTAAAGTCATTGATTTTTCAACCCTGGTAAAAAAGCTGGTTGATGAAAAACGCCTGACCTTGAAAGAAGGCAAGCAGTTGGGCAAAATCACCTATCATGATTCCTGCCACCTCAAACGCACCCTGAAAGCGGATCAGCCGCCACGTGAGTTACTGACCCAAAGCGGCTTTGAATTGGCAGAGATGTTCGAGTGCGACACCTGCTGTGGCATGGGCGGGTCCTACTCCCTGAAACAGCCTAAAATTTCAGGATCGATTCTCGCCCGAAAGCTTACCAACATTAAAAACACCGGAGCCGACGTTGTGGCCATGGACTGCCCCGGCTGTGTTATGCAGATCAGGGGGGGATTAGATCAGGATGGTGCTGACATCAAAGTCCGGCATACTGCGGAATTGATCACCGAACAGCTCAAATAACAAACAAACTTACCTTCATCGGAGACACGCGCGTTAGAGACCGCTCCGCTGAAGGTTTTTTGATGGACATCAAATAATTCTCATTCCTTTTATTTGATACCAGGGGATAAATGATTTTTAATACACTACAGATTGTTGACGTATAGAACAGTGGAACAGGAGGGAAAAAGAGCCTCAGAAAGCCCCCAAAAAGGGGGCCTGAGAAAAATTTACAATTATATACCTAAATAGGCTTCTTTAATGTGGGGATTGCCTAAAAGTTCATCGGCCTTGCCCTCCAGAGCAATTCTGCCATGTTCCAGCACGTACCCACGGTCCGACAGACGCAAAGAATGGTTTACATCCTGTTCAACCAGCAGTACGGTGGTGCCCTGGTCGGCGATTTTCCGGATGGTTTCAAAGATGCTGTTGACCAGAACCGGGGCCAGCCCAAGGGACGGCTCATCCAGCATCAGGATTTTGGGCCGGGCCATCAGCCCCCGGCCAATGGCCACCATCTGCTGTTCCCCCCCGGACAGTGTCAGGGCGGTTTGATTTTCCCGTTCTTTAAGTCGTGGCAGCATCTCATATACCTGGGCCAGGGTGTGTTCTTTGTGCTTATCGGCTTCTTTATTATAAGCCCCTACAATGAGGTTATCTTTTATGGTCATCAGGGAAAAAAGCCTGCGCCCTTCCGGGACATGGACAATGCCATGGTTGACAATCTCTTCGGGGGGAAGCGTATGCATGGAACGGTCCTTAAAAAATATCTGACCGGAAGACGGTTTCATCAACCCTGAGATGGTGCGAAGCAATGTGGATTTTCCGGCACCGTTGCCGCCGATGATCGAGACCACTTCACCCTCTTCAATGCGCATGGACAAATCAAAAATGACCTGGACATCCCCATAGCTGACATCAATGTTTTTTACTTCAAGAAACCCCATATTCATCTCCCAGATATGCTTTGATCACGTTTTCATCAGACGCTACCGCTTCAGGTACGCCTTCCGCGATTTTTTTCCCGAAATGGATAACAACAATACGGTCGGATAATGCCATGATGGCCCGCATGATATGCTCAATCACCAGAATGGTGACCCCCTGCTCACGCAGAAACTTTATAATTTCAACCATTTCATCTACTTCAGCCGGCCGCAGGCCCGCCATAACCTCATCCAAAAGCAGCAGCCTGGGGGCTGTAGCCAGGGCTCTGGCGATCTCCAGTCGTTTTCTGTCCGCAATGGTCAAATCCGCTGATTTGGCATCCTTTTTATCGTCAAAATTGAGCAATTTCAGCACTTCAATGGCCTTAGCCTCGGCTTCGCCCCTGCTGGACGTATTGGCAAAGGCCCCCACCGTAACATTATAAAGTACGCTTTTGGACGCAAAGGGCTTTACGATCTGAAATGTGCGGGCGATCCCTTTTTTGCACAGGTCCCAGGGCTTTTGCCCATTAATCACCTGCCCGTCAAAAACCACCTCTCCTTCTGTGGGGGGAAACACCCCGGCAATGCAGTTGAATGCCGTGGACTTCCCGGCCCCGTTGGGACCAATAACCCCGAGAATTTCGCCTTTTTCCATGGACAGACTCAAACTGTTCACCGCCGTAAGGCCGCCAAACCGCTTGGTCACATCCCTTAATTCAAGAAGACTCATTTACCCCCTCCTTTGATGAAGCCGTCGGCCATACGGTTGACCACTCTGTCGTATATCCGGGTCAAGGGCTCCTGCAGTCCCCGGGGTTGATAGATCATCACAAGAATAAGCACAACACCGTATATCACCAGATGCATACCGGGCAGAATATCCCCAAAATAAATTCTCGACAGATCACTGACCGGTCGAAGCAGCAGTGCCCCTAAAACAGGCCCTGCAATAGAGCCCCTGCCGCCGATCAAAGCGATAAAGGCAATCTCAAAGGAGATATCAAGGGAGATGGTACTTTTAGGATGAATAAACAAAGAGAACTGGGCGTAGAACGTTCCGGCCAGGGCAGTAAAAAAGCAACTTAACGCCATGGCAATCGCCTTGGCCCGGGATACATTGACGCCCAAGGCCTGGGCCGCTTCGGGCTCCTCGCCGCCGGCGGTCAGGTAATATCCAAGTTTGGACCTGGAAACCGCCCAGGTCAAAAACAGAATAATCAGCAGCATAGCCAGAATGATGTAGTAGTAAGGCACCTTGGATGAAAACATAAAATGGGACCAGCCAATGTTTAACGGCGGAATCTGCAACCCCCGGGGACCATTAAGTTTAAAGGGCCCCAGATAATCCATGTTCTCAACCATGACACGCACGCCTTCGGCAAAAGCAATGGTGGCCAGGGCAAAGTAGGCCCCACGCATTTTCAAGGTAGGAAGCCCGATGATCATGCCTGCAACAACAGCGAAAATACCGCCGACAAACATACCCAGCCAGGGGCTAATGCCATACTGGAGGGAAAGTACCGTTGAGGTGTACGCGCCGATGCCTAAAAATACGGCATGCCCCAAAGGCAAAACCCCTGCAAACCCCCCCACCATGTTCCATGAGGTGGTCAAATAGGCGTAAAAAAATATCAAAACAATGATATGCAGCCAGGTGGGGCTGCTGACGACGGCCGGCAATGCCAGCACCAGGATCAGTACGGCCCCGAGCAGGACCTTGTTAATGGTATCCTTGACCACCTGACGGGCCAGTGCGGACCGGTCAAGAACGCCGTCGTCCGTCTCGTAAGGGGTGGTGTGCGCCCCTGTGTCTGCGATGGGTTTACCAGTCATATTTTACTCCGAACAATCCTGAGGGTTTAACAAAAAGCACCAGAAGAAACAGACCGTATACAATGGCCTCTGTCCAGGTGGCGGTCATAAACTGGGGGCCGACGGATTCAATGACCCCGATGATGATCCCGCCGATGATGGCACCGGGAATTGAACCAAGACCGCCCAATACCACGATGATAAATCCCTTAATATCAAACAGAACCCCCACGGAAGGAAAGGTATTGTAAAAAGGAACCAGGGTGACCGCGGCAACACCGGCCACTGCCGTGCCGAGCCCGAAGGCCATGTTGTATATTTTGTACTGGTTAATGCCGGACAGACTGGCTGCATCGCGGTCAAGGCTGCATGCTCTAATGGCACGCCCTGTCCGTGTTTTCTGAAAGAAGTAGTATACGGCAAAGGCGGTTGCAACAGCAGTAATGGCCCCCCATAGTTTGGGCACGGAGATAAACATCTCCCCAAGCTCTATCATTTTCCCCTGGAGGGGATTATCCGGCAGAGAACGGTACTGTGGACCAAAAATCATCAGGGTCAGGTTGTCCAGCACATACCACACGCCGGTAGTGACGATAATTACCGTACTGGGTTCCCGGACATCTTTTTCCGCCTTGAAAATGGGCTTTATCACAATATCCTGCAGGTAGTATCCAAACACATACATAACCGGGACAACTATAACCAGGGCCAGGTAGGGGTGAAGCCCCGACAGGACAACGGTCCAGTAGGCGACGTACATGCTGACCATCAAAAGGGTGCCGTGGGCAAAGTTGACCACCTTGAGCACCCCGAAAATGATGGTCAATCCCAGGGCTGTCAGCCCGTAAATCGAGCCCATAAGGATACCGTTGATTGTATCTTCAATTAAATAGATCATCTTTTTCTCCGGACGGTTATGCCCCACTTTGAAAAGGAGTTACCTTTTCAAAGCGGAACAAACATTGAGATGGGCGTTTTATGGTTTGGGAAAAACAGGGGTGTATCCGGCGCGTCTGGCGCTCTTGGGCCATACGGTAATTCTTTCAAGGCCGTTGCCCACATCATTGATCTGAACCAGGACTGGAGATGCATGTGAATTCTGGCCGCTTTGGTCAAACTCTACGGCATCATAGCCAACAATCATGCCTGGACCGGAGGTAAAATTGGTTTCGGCCAGGGCCTTGCGGATAGCGTCTTTGTCCAGGCTGCCTGCACGTTCCAGGGCATCTTTGATCACGTACATGGACAGATAGGCGTCCACAGCTTCGCCGGTAAGATTATAGCCGTATTTGGCCTTATATTTTTCATTGGTCTCTTTGGCACCAGGCTTGTTGATGTCTGCTTCCCATTCAACAATATCAAAGAGGTACTGGGCATTTTTCCCCACGGCTTTGATGAAGAAGGGATCAGCATGGCCGCCGCCGGTGGTGACAATGGCTTTTAAGCGTACCTTGTATTCAGCCAGTGTATTGGTCAAAAGGATCGCGTCCGCAGCATTGGAAACCAGTAAAAGGACATCTGCCCGGGACCGTCTGATCTTCTGGACCACAGGGCTCAGGTCGGTGGCGGTGGAGGGATAGGGTTCGTCCAGGACCACTTCATACCCGTCTTTTTCAGCCAATTTTTTCCACTGGCTTGCCATGCCTTTTCCCCAGTCGCCGTTTTCATAAACAAAGGCAAGTTTTTTCACGGGTGTGTTGAACTCAGTCTGCATATCTTTTAAAAAGGCGAACTGATCCCGGGTCCACCAGGAGTCTTTGGCAGCAATGCGGAATACGTTTTTAAAGCCTTGTTCGGTGATTTTATCGGACACGGAAACCGGCACAATAAAGGGGACGCCGTAACGTTCAGCCACCGCGGTGGTGGGATAGGTTACCGCAGAGTTCCAGCAACCGGTGAGTACGTTGACCTTTTCGGTATTAATGAGCCGTTCTGCTTCGGATACGCCTTTTTCCGGTTTTGATTCGGAGTCGGCATAGAGCATTTCAAGTTTGGCGCCACCCAGAGATTTGATACCGCCTGCAGCATTGATCTCCTCAACAGCCATCTCCCTTGCATTTTTACCCTGCTGGCCTACGGATGCAGAGGGGCCCGATAAAGGGATAATGTTGCCGATCTTGATGGTTGTGTCATCTGCCGTGGCAGGGCCGGTAAAGATAAGACCGCTGATTAAAAGTCCGGCGGCTGCCGTTGCGGTCCAAAAACGATTGAGCTTCATTTCTTTCTCCTTGTGGATGTTAAAATGGTGCGCGAATCATAAAATGTTTCGCACATGGTTTCATAAACGTAATAATGGGACATGAGCAAGGCGTGTGCCAAAAACTTCGAATTTTTAAAAAATCAAGATTGCTTGGAATGATTATCAAGGCGCCCACTTGTAAGATTTTTTCACAGTCCCCTTTTACACCAACGTTCTACTCGCTATCGCTATCGGGATCGCTATCGAATATCTTTTCAGTGCGCAGCACTGAAATTGAAATATGTCTATGTGATTTCTATTCTGAACCACTAATTGAAATCGAAATCAGCTTTAAGACCGGTTCGAACAGAGCGATCCCGATAGCGATAGCGAACTAAAAAGGGGATATCATAATATCTGATAATCCCCATGACCATTCGAAATATAGTGAGAGAGGGCGAGTCCTACCCCTGATTGCCAAAATTGAAAAATGGCCAGTCAACTATAATTGACCCAGTCAACTTTTATTGACACCCGACGTCAACTTTTGTCCCGGTTTTTCAATCGCTTGCTTAAAGCCTGTTTAGAGATCCCCAAAAGTTTGGCGGCCTGGCTCTGATTTTGATCGGTACGTTCCAGAGCCTGGTCAATGGCATATTCGGTGAGTGCGGCCAGGGTGGGAAATCCGCCCATTAAATCTTCGAGGGTGGTGTCGTGGTTAGTGGAAAGATCAACGGTGGTGGGAGGAGAGGCTGTCGAAACATCAGCCAACCGGTCCAGGATCGTGTCAACGCCGAGGCTTGTGCCGGTACTTTGTGCTACGGCATCATAGATATAGGTTTTCAATTCCCGGATATTGCCTGGGAACGAGTGGGCTGCTAAAACGGCCGAAAACTGTTTTCCGGTTTCAACAACGGGCTTGCCCATGGCTTTGGCGGCCTGATCTCTGAGATAAGCGGCGATCAAAGGGATATCCTCTTTGCGCTCCCGCAAGGGAGGCACCTCGATCAGGTGGGTAGAAAGCCTGAAAAACAGATCAGACCTAAACTGATCCTGATCCACTGCCGCAAGCGCATTACGGGATTTATTGGTTGCAGATATGATCCTGGCCCGACAGGTCTGGGGCTTGTCTGATCCCAGGGGGTAAAAAATGCCTTCCTGGATTAGACGCAACAGTTTGACCTGGGATGCAGCCGAAAGATCCCCAATCTCATCTAAAAACAGGGAGCCGCCCGCAGCTTTTTCCACCAAGCCCTCCCGGTGTTTATCTGCCCCGGTGTAAGCGCCTTTGCTATGACCAAAAAGCGTGTCTGCAAACAGGTTATCATCAAGCCCAGCCACATCCACGGGCACAAAAGGGCCGGCAAGCCCGGATACATCGTGGATGGCGCGAGAGATCAGTTCCTTGCCGGTACCGGTCTCACCAAGGATTAAAATAGGCTCCCGGCTGCTGGAGATGGACTCAATATACTGAAAAAGACCAATCATCCTAGGATTCTCGGTGATGATGTGCTGGAAATGTTCCGGATATTTAAGGGTCTGATTAAGGGAAACCCCTTTAAGCGTCATGACCTCATGCCGCAACGCGCAAATTTCAAGGGCATTTCGAAGTGCAGAGGCAAAGGTATTCATATTGATGGGTTTGACCAGATAGTCATGGGCCCCTTGCTTTAAGCACTCAACCGCACTTTCAATCTCGGAATTGGCCGTAATAATCACCACAGGGATATGAGGGTGGGTCACCTGGAGTTCTTTTAACACCTCAAGACCGGATTTGTGGGGCATATTCAAATCAAGAAAAAGAACACATACACCCAGGTCGGCCAGTACACCCGGCAAACGTCGACTGTCCTGGACCTGAACCACCTGGTTGACGCCCATGGAGGTGAGCAAAAAACCGTACGCATCAAGTTCTGAGGATTCATCGTCCACCAAAACCACCGGAACCTTTGAATGGCTGAAATTAATCATGATTCTCTTTGTTGTCCTTTTGGGCGTTTTGATCAAGGGCCAGAGGGAGGCAGATCCTGAACATAACACCCGTGTAACGGTTTTCTACATGAATATGACCTTTCATCTCCTTTTCCACAATCATTTTGGCCATATATAAACCGATACCGGTACCTGTGGCTGTTCCCTTGGTGGTAAAATAAGGCGTAAAAATCTTTTCCATCAAATGAGAAGGAATCCCGCACCCTGTGTCTTTAATCTCCAGACAGATCTCATCACTGTTTTTAAAAACTGCCAGGTTGATCAGTTTGTGAACAGTTCTATCCGGAGAGTTGGCCTGGCGTTCGTTTATGGCATCTTTTGCATTGGAAATAATGTTGACCAGAACATGAACAAATTCATTCTTATATCCCAGTATGGGCATGGGGACCTTTGCGTCGTCCAACCCGATATCCAGGGTAATATTATTTTGCCGCAGCTGGGGCTTGACCAGTTTGAGGGCATTTTGTATCGCATCCATGATTTCAAAGGTATGTTTATTTTTGGACGGCCTGAAATACTCCCTGAAATCATTGATGGTTCTGGACATAAACTGAATCTGGGCATCGGACTCCCGGACCAATTTTTCAATGAACGGGGCAGAAATCATCTGATTATAAAATGCCGGGGTCAATGAAGCAATATACGAGGACAGGGCATTGAGCGGTTGCCGCCACTGGTGGGCAATGGCGGACATCATTTCACCCATGGCAGCCATTTTCTGTGCCTGGCGCAGGTTCTGCTCGGCATTCACTCGTTTTGAAATGTCCCAGATACTGTACACTTTGACCATTTCCCGGTTCAGCGTCAACGTGGAGATCCCGATCTCAGCCGGGAACTCCGAACCATCCGCCCGGCTGAATGTCCATTTAAATACATCAGACCCGCCCTGGGCGTGGGACTGCTCAAGCTGGTGCAATTTGAGCTTTGTGGCCGTGCCGTCCATCTGGGTGTCCGGGGAGAGATCCAGCATAGTCCGGCCGATGATGTCATCTTCGCCAAGCTCAAACATATCCAATGCCTTTTGATTACACTCGATATAGACCCCGTTTTTTGTGAGCATGATGGCATTGGTAGCTGTATTGAAAAGGGTCCGGTACCGGGTCTCAAGCTCTTTTCTGCGGATGATTTCCCCCCGAAGATCTTCATCTTTTCCCGAAACGATGGCCTCAAACCTATTTTTGGAGATAAACAGAATCAAGGCAGACCCGCCCACGGTAATAAAAAACAACAGCGCCAGAATACCTAAAATTTTCAAAACCATGGCCATGGCAAACAGCATGTCCGTGTTTTTGGCCAGGGCCAGGGCCTCTTCCTGATCCACGTTGGTACAAAGATACCATCCGGTGTCCGTAAGTTTATGAAAGCTGAGCATTCGATCCCGGTAGGAAAAAGAACCCGCATCCCGCCCGGGAAAATATGAACCGAACGTTGAAAGAGCGGGATCGGATTCCTGAATTTTGGTGGTCATCATCAGGCTTTTATTCTGGTGAACCAGTATGGTGCCCTGGCTGTCAATGATAAAGGCGGATCCGTATTTGCCGATGCGAAGATCCATCACTGACGCCTGCAGGG
Organism: uncultured Desulfobacter sp.; assembly: GCF_963677125.1. NCBI lineage: Bacteria > Pseudomonadati > Thermodesulfobacteriota > Desulfobacteria > Desulfobacterales > Desulfobacteraceae > Desulfobacter > uncultured Desulfobacter sp. The sequence goes on from NZ_OY781882.1 coordinate 2,894,850, forward strand.
TATCAAGGATGATATTGGCGCTTAAAACCCCGACCACCTGGTTGTCGTGGACCAGGGGCACCACAACAGCAATGACCATCGTCCAAAAGCCTTGGTCCATAAAGGGCCGGGTTAACGTCATTTTTTGTTCTTCCATGGCCCGCTTGTACCAGGGCCGGGTCCGGGGATCATAATCCCTTGAGGCATACCAGTCGGCCCCATCTATCATGGTTCCGTTATAAAGCCCCAGATAAACATCAGAAAAACTCCCGGCTTCCATAGTCATTTTTAAAATAGGCCGTGGGTCCTGCCCTTGGTCCAAGTAAAGATCTTCCAAGGTACCTGCCAACGCATCAACAAGCTTAAACCGTTGATCCAGCCACATCTGAACCATCTTGGCCGCCTCTTTAGTCAGAGTCTGCTGATGGTTTTCCACCGTGTGCCGGCTGATGGACTGGGTGTAGGTATAGGTGATCCCCGCCAGAACAAGAATAATCGCCACCAGTATGGACACCAGCATTATGTTTATCTTAAGCGTCATAATGTGATCATTCCTGTGTTTAGAGTTCTCTCATACTCCTATTTAAAATTCATAGCCAGGAGTATGAGACATATTAATTAAAACCTATATGACCACATTTGGACGAAAAGTTGCCCAGATGCAAGGCGCAGGTGGGCGGCTCTTCGTTCAAACATTATATCGACATACACATGTATTTGATTTCCAAGTAATCGTCCAGGCCGTATTTCGAGCCTTCCCGGCCGTTACCCGACTCCTTGACACCGCCAAAGGGCGCCACCGGGTTGGAAATAAGACCGGTATTGATACCCACCAGGCCATATTCCAGTTTTTCGCCGACGCGCCAGGTTCTGCCCAGATCTTTGGTGTAAAAATAGGCAGCCAGGCCAAATTCAGTGTCATTGGCTTTGCGGACGACATCTTCTTCATCCTCAAACTTGAACACCGGGGCCAGGGGCCCAAAGGTCTCCTCTTTGGCCACCCGCATTTCATCGGTGGCATCCGCAACAATGGTGGGTTCAAAAAAACTGCGGCCAAGGGCGTGGCGCGCACCGCCGATCAGAATTTTTCCGCCTTTGCTGACGGCATCCTGGATATGGCTTTCCACGGTTTCCACGGCGCCCATATCAATGAGAGGGCCCTGCAGAACCCCGTCATCAAATCCATTGCCGACCTTAAGGCCTTCCACGGCCGTTGTCAGCTTCCGGCAAAATTCATCATACACGCCGGCCTGAACATATATCCGGTTGGTACACACACAGGTCTGGCCGGAGTTGCGGTATTTGGACGCCATTGCACCATCTACGGCCGCATCAATATCGGCATCGTCAAACACAATAAACGGTGCATTTCCGCCCAGCTCCATGGAGAGCCGTTTCATGGTGCCTGCGCAGTCCCCCATCAACTTTTTACCAATCCCGGTGGAGCCGGTAAAGGTCAATTTACGGACAATGGGGTTGGAGGTAAGTTCCCCGCCAATGGCCGAGGATGAGCCGGTAACTACATTAAATACCCCCTTGGGAACACCTGCCTGTTGCCCAAGTTTGGCAATGGCCAGTGCTGAAAACGGGGTGGCCGTTGCCGGCTTTACCACCATGGTGCAACCGGCAGCCAGGGCTGCGCCTGCCTTTCTGGTAATCATGGCACTGGGAAAATTCCACGGGGAAATGGCAGCCACCACCCCCACAGGCTGTTTGATGACCACTAAGCGCTGGGAGTCCACAGTCTGGGGAATCACATCCCCGTATACCCGTTTAGCCTCTTCGGCAAACCATTCAAAAAAACCGGCGGCATAGGAGATCTCACCCTTGGATTCCGCCAGGGGTTTGCCCTGTTCCGCAGTCATGATTGTGGCTAAATCTTCCTGGTTTTCCATCAGCAGGTCGTGCCACGTCCTCAGGATGGCCGAACGTTCGCCGGCAGTTTTGGCGCGCCAGCCATCCAGGCTTTCATTGGCTGCGTCAATGGCCCTTTGTGTTTCATCGGCCCCGCAAAATGGAACTGTTCCGAGTACTTCTCCTGTGGCAGGATTGGTCACATCAACCGTTTTCCCGCTGTCTGCGTTCACCCACTCATCCTGAATAAAACAATGGGAGCAAAGGAGATCCGAATTTTTTAACTTTAGCATGTCACTCCCCTTTGTTAGCCGACCACAGCCGACAACCCCGCTTCCATGATATCCAAACCTTTTTGCAGCTGATCATCTTCAATAACCAGGGGCATCAACACCCGGACGACATTGCCTTCAATGCCGCAAACCAGGGAGATCAAACCGTTGTCAAAACAGTAACCAGAAAGCTTTTTGGCCGTATCCGGATCAGGGGTGCCGTCGGCATGGACAATGGTGTAGCCGCGCATGGCGCCAATGCCTCTGATTTCACCCACATGATCAAATTTTTGAACCCAGGCACCAAAAGCCTCACCAAGCTTTTCGCCGATGGTCTGTGCCTTTTCCAGAAGATTTTCCTCTTCAAAAATATCCAGCACCGCATGGGCAGCGGCACAGGCCACGGGGTTGGCGCCATAAGTACCGCCCAAACCGCCGGGATGAACAGAATCCATGATCTCTTTTCTGCCGACCACCGCGCTTAAGGGCATGCCTGCAGCAATACTTTTAGCCACAGTCATCAAATCCGGTTCCACACCAAAATTTTCAACGGCAAACATCTTGCCGGACCGGCCGATCCCTGACTGAATTTCATCAGCAATAAAAACAATGCCGTGATCTTTACAAAACTGCGCCACTTTAGGCAAAAAGTCCGCTGGCGGGGCAATAAACCCGCCTTCACCCTGGATAGGCTCGATAACCACGGCCGCAGTATTTTCAGGATTAATGCCGGTAATAAAGAATTTGGTAAATGCCTCAAAATCACCAAAGGGCGCCCGGTACACTTCAGGGGCCAGCGGTCCGAATCCACACTTATAAGGTTTAACCTTGGTGGTCATGGCCATGGTGAGGTAGGTACGGCCATGGTAAGAACCGTCAAACACCACAACGCCCTGGCGTTTGGTATAATAGCGGGCAATTTTTACCGCGTTTTCAACAGCTTCGGCCCCGGAGTTAACGAAAAGGGCTTTTTTGTCAAAGGTGCCCGGGGCAATTTTACACAGCCGATCGGCCAGGCGTACGGCAACATCATAGGGATTCACCATAAAGCAGGTGTGGGTAAATTTCTCGGCCTGGGCTTTAATGGCCGCCACCACTTTGGGATGGCTGTGTCCCACGTTCATTACTGCAATGCCGCCTGCAAAATCAATATATTCTTTACCTTGAACATCTGTAATAACAGCGCCTTTGGCTGATTCAACATAGCAGGTTGTACCAGAGGCATGACCATTGGGGATTACCTGATCTCTAAGGGTTTGAATATCGTCAATACCACTCATTTTTTATCCTTTCTGACTTTTTTTGGGGTTATGCATAAATCATGGCAGAAGATAAGAGCAGGATTCGTGCCTGCCCAATTCACACCCACAAAAAAAGCTTTAACTTCAAACCATTACGCTTTATTTTTTTTAAGCTTGGACCCACATAGAAGTCATCGAGTCAATTTCAATTCAAACCAATTAATTAACTATTTGAATTTATATTACTTTATCCAAGAGTCGATGTTAATTCAAAAATATTTTGAATTAACATACTGTAATAACGAAGCATCAAAGCCAAAGCGAGTCGATATCAAATCAACATTTTGTATAATGATCACATTTTCTGGGCAAGCAAATGACTCAGCCCATACTTTTTAAGTTTCCTGACAACCTGAGACTGGGTCATAGATAGGCCGGCTGCCAGTGCACGGGTTGTTGTCCATTTTTTAAGGGCATCAACCAGCAATTGTTTTTCAAAATCAGCTACTTGCTGATTAAAGCCTTTTTTTAGATCACTCGGCCCTTTTTTTTCGGCACTGGTCTGGGATGCCCCCGGACTACCCACGACCCGCTCAAGGCTGTTTTCTTCAGCCATCACGACCGCACGCCGGATGCAATTTTTCAATTCCCGAACATTGCCGGGAAATTCGTAGGCCTGGATTCGGTTAAGCTCCATGGCGGGAATCAAACAGGCACGTTTATACGCGCGATTGTACTTATCCAGGAAATGAAGGGTCAACTCCATAATATCTTCGGGCCGATGCCGCAAAGGAGGAATGGTAAGAGGGAATGCATTAAGCCTGAAATACAGATCCTGACGAAACTGCTTTGCCGCCACTTTCCTCTCAAGATCTTCGTTGGTGGCCGCAATAATACTGCAATTGATCTTAATGGGTTTTAATCCGCCAATATGCATGATCTCTTTTTCTTCCAGACAGGTTAGCAGTTTGGCCTGTAGGGGTAACGACAGCTCCCCGATTTCGTCTAAAAAAAGAGTTCCGTTTTTGGCCGCCTCGAAAAGACCGATTTTCCCCTCATTTTTTGCCCCGGTAAAAGCGCCGGGTTCATACCCGAAAAGCTCTGCTTCAAGAAGGGTTTCAGGGACAGCCGCACAGTTAATCTTAACCAGGGGACCGGTTAGCAAAGCATTGTAGTTATGAATATATTTTGCCAGAAGACCTTTGCCGGTACCGGATTCACCCATAATCAAAATACTGGACACGTTCATGTCGGCAAGTTTCCGGCAGACCACTAGAAGATCCTGCATCTCTTTGGAGTGGGCAATGAGTTCATTTTCCTTGAGCCCTTGAAGGGACAGCAGGTTAAGTTCGGCATTGATCCGGTTTTTCTCTTCTTTGACCCGTTGCAGTTGTTCCTGCAGCTTTGTCAACTGGGTCATATCCCGTTCATTAACGATCACCATGGAAATATTGCTATTCTCATCAAATACCGGCGTTCCGGTAACCAGCAACTGTTTGCCCGTTTTGCGTGTTGACTGGAGCAGACTGACCTGCCGACCGGTCTCCAGCACCTGCCGGGTCACGGACTGATCAATAAACCCGGCCGCCACAAGCTCATCCACACTTTTCCCCACCACCTCTTCAGCCCGGACACCCAAAAGCGTCTCCCCGGCCTTGTTAATACTGACGACCGAACCTTTGCCGCTTAACACCCAGATGCTTTCCGAGGAGGCATTATACATGGCTTCAAGCTGGGCATTTATTGATTTAAGATCCCCTGTTCTTTTTTTAAATGCCTTTTGCAGTTCTTGCATCTCCTGTAAATCCACTGGTATTTCAGCGCCCACCAAACTTAAATCACTAAACAGGCAAATAATGGTAGCCGGGTCTTCTCTTTCAAATATGTGGAGAGGCATTATCAACGCCTTGTGGGGTTCTTGGCCGGGCAGTTGAAAAATCAGCTCAATGCTCTGAAAGGATGATTGAAGCGAAGATAAAATAAGCTGCTTCAGTTGGTTCGAGGTAAGGGGGGGCTGATCGGGATGGTATAGCCTGCCCCCCATTTCTACGAAGGCATGTGCAAAGCCCTTCTTTTTAAACAAGACAACTGTCTTTCCAAGCATCGCCGACATGGAACGGTTGAGGCCAACCACCTTTAGTTCTGGAATTGAAAGCGCAATAATGCCCATGGTAGAAAGCCGGGAGGCGTGGCGTTTTGACTGATCATCCGAAGGTGGTATAAATGTTTTTTTAATTTTACTCATGGCTGGTCAAATTTACATAGTGTCATATGACACAAATAATCTCAAGGCGTTGAAAGTTATCTTACTTTCTTTCTTGACGAAAGGTTTCAAAAACAGGTAGTGTGAAAAAACATGTCGGCAGATTTTAAAAATGCCAGAATATAAATCAGAAATGAATATACTTTTCCCGGAATAACAGCCATTGGCTGACCTGTGGTTTATCAACATCTAGATTAAACCTGCCACTAAATATAAAAGCAATTAAATACTGCCACGGACTGCCCGATTACTCACCGTGGCTCAACCACAACCAAAGTTAAAAGATCTGTATGAGCTACACAGACTTTATTATCAAACAACAAGAGGATACAGGTGTCTCTTTACTATATTTATTCAAAGCGTTTAACTATTTTAAAACCATATGCCTACCCTATTCCTGGGTTAGACAAAACAAAATGAGACGATCAACCATACATCTGATACTGGTTCTGGTCTGGGCTGTTCCGACCCTGGCCAGTCATTCCCATATTATAGAGACACAGCATCCCCAGCAACCTGTAGACTCGACACCCGCCGTACTTTTTTGCCAGTTTATTCCATCAATTGCCGAACAATTCATCGGCATTCCTGTGCTCGTGGGTGGACGCCCTGAACAAACAGGAAGCACGGATAATTCCTGGCTGTTTTACTCTATTTACGCAGGCGCTGCAATCAAAGCAGGGCTGATATACAAAACCTTTATGCCCATGAACCTTCTATTGGACAACACCCACAGTATTAAAGCGAATGATGTTCAAAACGGAGACCTGATCGTGCTGAATAATGATCTTGCCGCCATGGTTTACCAGGTGGACCCCAGCAGACGGATGCATTTTATCTATGCATCGAAAAAACGGGGAGAGGTCATCACGTTCAACAGCGATAATTTAGTTTACCACGCTTACTGGCTGGAGCACTTTAAAGGATTTTTCAGAATTAATGAGGATATGCTGATGCCGGCCCGGCCCAAATAGTGTTTGAACGAAAAGTCACCCGCCTGCGGCGCAACCCTCTTAGGCAGATCTCTTTTCAAGGATGTCCAATATTTTTTGGCATTTTTCGGATGCCCTGTCCTTGATCGCATCAGCCTTTTCCATAATTTTTTTACGGTATTCAGGATCATTGATTTCGGTCATGTTGTTAACCAGGGTTCTATAAGCACCCCAGATACCCACATCAAGAGCCCTTGCCCCCACCTCCAGATCTGATCGGGATGCAATATTCCCCAACTGCGCCACCCCCATCATGGCATCCCAGGCCTTGTCACCCAGAGTCATAACGGACAAAGGGACTTCAATGGCTTTTTTCAGGCCCAGCTGAAGCTGCGTCTTTTTGAAAGAATCCTCCTCTTTCGTATTTTCAGGCAATCCCAGGGCAGCCACGTAATCGGCAAAGGCATCGGTATCGGCATCAATCATGGGAATCAAGGCAAGGACAGCTTCATGCAGGGGTGGAATCAAAGCTCTCATGTCAGCATCCACCGACTCAAACCTTCTAACGCCCAGGGTCAGCTTTCCGACCATGGCCCCAAGCCCTGCACCAAGGGCGGCAATGGCTGCCGCTACGGAACCACCACCAGGTGCGATACTTCTGCCGGCAACCTCTGTAATAAAATTACGGACACTCATACCTGCCAAAGGTTCATTGGGCGCTTCAGCAATAATATATTCTATAATCTTGGCCTTGGGGTCAAAGGGCGCAACGGAATTCAATCCCAAACGCTCAACAGCCAGCCGGACTTTCTGATCTTCATCCAAAATAAAGAGATTTTCTTTTTCAATATAATACTCGGCAGCCTGTAAAATGGCCTGGCGGGGAACAACACCCACAATCTGTGAACCGGCCACGGCAATTTTAAGTTTGGCGGCCTCCTCTTTAACGGCTTCAAACAGGATATGGGGCGGCGTGACAAGATAGTTGTTCAAGTTCACTGTAACCTGGGCCAGGTTATAATCATTTACATACCACCCCATCCCCTTGACATCCTTGAACCGGCCGGGCTCCTGGGGGCCCCGGCCTGCTTCACGCAGATTCAGTGCAATACGGTGGGCCTGATTGGGCGTACCCAGCAGATTAACATTGTATGCAATGAGAAAAAAGCGGGCACCGGTCACTGTGCCCCCCCACTCGGGCACAAACCTGGCCGGACCGAAATCAGGTTTCCATTTTTCCTGGACAATTCGTTGGGAAATGGATTCATACTCCCCTTCCCGGATCTGGGGCAGTTTCTTGCGGTAATCTAAAGTGGCGGCTTCCTCGTACAGATAGACAGGAACATCTAGTTCATCGGCCAGACGTTTGGCAAACCGTTTTGAAATTTCCACACACTCGTCCATGGTCACACCTGCTACCGGAATAAAGGGGCAGACATCCAGGGCGCCCATGCGTGGATGCTCCCCACGATGCCTGCGCATGTCTATTTTTTCCCTGGCCACCCTTGCGGCGGCCAAGGCGCCCTCCACCACACAATCAGGGTCGGCCACAAAGGTATACACTGTCCGATTGGTGGACTTGCCCGGATCCACATCCAGCAGTCGGCACCCGGGCGTTTCGGCAATGGCATTCGCAATGGCGTCAATGGTCTGTTTATCTTTGCCTTCTGAAAAATTGGGTACACACTCAACGATCCTATCCATTATATATATATCTCCGTCTCACACAAACAATCTTCGATCATTTTTACCGATTGCTTCATTATTATACTCCTGACAACTTTTATATACATATCATTAAAGTAATTCCTTCACACAATGCTGAGCCATATAATTGATATTGTTCGATTAATTTAGCCTTCATTTGCCTATCTCAAATTATTTATTTGAGAATATCAGGTGTCAGCTGTATGGCGGCGCGGATAAGACTTGCATTTTCCTTTGCATTAACGGTAGTATCCCAAGGCGGGAATTGAGCGACACAACGGACAGTGTATCCCCAAATGTTAAAATATTAACACAAAAGGAGGCTAACACATACAAATCAATACAAAAATTTGGGGATATTATTCAACTTTTTAGAAAAGCAAATACTTATTAATACTGTAAGGGTAAAGAGGATTGAATTTTTAAAACAGTTGTGAAAATATTAGCGAATTAATTGGAATAGAAGCTTTTTAGGCCCATTGGTTTTAACAAATTTCATCAGGAAAGGATATCAAATGAATACGGTCGATATCCCCAGACTCAGGGAAATAGTCGGGGAACAAAACATAAAGACAGATCCGCTTGACCTGTTTGTTTATGGCGCAGACGCATCTGTTTACCATGCCACACCATGGGTTGTTGTCAGACCTGACAATACCGCTCAGGTTCAAAAAGTACTGGCCTATGCCAATGATGCAAAAATACCGGTTGTCACCAGGGGCGGCGGCTCTGGAATGTGCGGGCAGACCGTGTCGATCAAGGGCGGGATTCTTCTGGACATGAAGAACATGAACCGGATCCTTGAAATCAACATGCCCGATGTTTACTGCCGCGTGGAACCGGGCGTGGTGGATGATGATCTAAATGCCGCACTTAAACCTTATGGCGTTTTTTATCCCCCGACACCTGCCTCTTCACGTATCGCCACCATCGGCGGAGAGATCGGCAACAATGCCTCGGGTGTTCGTTCTGTAAAATACGGCGCAACCCGTGATGCGGTGTTGGGCTTGAAAGTGGTTCTGGCCAATGGCGACCTGGTTACCTTAGGTGCCCATACCCGTGTGGAAGCGTCCGGTTACCAGCTTGAAAAACTCATCTGCGGTTCCGAAGGCACCCTGGGTGTTGTGGTGGAAGCGATTATGAGTTTTGTACCCATCCCAGAATACAGATGCCTGGGCGTTGCCAATTTTGACAGTCTCAGAGATGCCGGCAATGCCATTGGTGACATCATGGCCTCGGGCACCATTCCCTCCATGCTTGAGCTGGTGGATGACGTTGCCATCAAAGCAGTAAACAAAACCATGGGCCTGGGTCTTAAGGAAGTGGCGGCCTCCCTGCTTTTTGAAGCTGACGGAAAAGTGATGGAAGCCGTGGAGTATGAAGTTGCCAAAATGCAGGATATCTGCAAAAAGAACAACGGTGCCGACCTCTGGTACAGTTTTGATGCCAAAGAGCGCGAACAGATCTTCATGGGCCGTAAAAAATTATTCCCTGCCCTGTCACAATTTGACGCCAGCATGGCTTCCACATCCCTGGCGGACGATATGGCAGTACCCTACTCCAAGATGGCGGATATGGCCGCTAAAATCCATGAAGCTGCCGAAAAGAACGGCATCATCATGACGGCATACGGCCATTGCGGATCAGGATGCATGCACACCAAGATCATGATGGACGTCAGCAAGGAAGCACAGTGGCAGGGCGCCAAGAGAGCCATTGCCGAGATTTATGAATTTGTAAATTCCATCAACGGCACCACCTCCGCGGAACACGGTATCGGCATTTCCAAAGCAGATGCTTTCAGGACGGAGAAAGCGGATTCCTTAAAAATGATGGCTGCCATCAAAGCGGCCCTGGACCCCAATAACATTCTCAATCCCGGCAAATTGCAGCAGGCGCCGGAAGACTGGGTAACGGCAACAGATCTTAGATATGCCGTCAACAGCTGATAAAGGATAACAGGGATATTCTTATGCAGACAACAGAAACGAAATTTAAAAATTTAGAAAAATGGGAAGGCATGCTGGCCAAGTGCATCCGGTGTGGATACTGTTACGAGCACTGCCCCATGTTTAAATTCACACGCTGGGAATCCGATGCACCCAGGGGCAAAAATATTTTAGCCCACGGACTTTTGACCGGCTCAATCGAATTAACACCGGCAATTGCGGAAAAATCGTTCAGTTGTTTCTTCTGTAAACGCTGCGAAGCAGCCTGTTCTTCCGGGGTTCAAATAACGGATATTATGCTGGATCTGAGAAGGGATCTGGTTGAACTGGGATACAAGAAAGATATCGGCACCATATCAACCACAGACCGCTCCTGTGCCAGGTGTCTTCAGTGCGTCAGGGCCTGTCCCCATGATGCCCGGGAATATATTGACCTTGAAGGCATTGTCGTGGATCCGGTAAAATGCAAGTCCTGTGGCATCTGTGTTGAAGTTTGCCCCATTGAAGCAGTAAGCATTCCATTACCGTTCGGCACCGACACGGAAAACCTGGACCAAAAAGCGGCCGAGTTCCTCAACTCCACTGAATCCGCCAAGGTTATTTGTTTCGCCTGTAACTGGTCATATCATCCTGACATTCAGAACTCCAAAATGCCGGAATCTGAAACCCATGACAAAGAGTATGAAATCCTGGTGAACCTGTGCGGCGGTCGTCTTGATAAAAACCTCTTGTTGACACCGTTCCTTAACCAGGCCTGGGGGGTTCTTGTTGCGGTTTGTCCGGATGGGGAATGTACCCATGACGGTAATGTCGCAGCCCTCAAACGGGTAAACAAAATGAAGGAAACCCTTGAAGCGCTTGACATTAATCCCGATCGAATTCATCTGGTTCAGATCCCGAGAGGCGACAAGCAATTGTACCAGGCTGAAATTGACACCTTTATGGAAAAGATAAATCAGTTGGGCCCCATACGCTAGGTTTAAGCCCACACATAGATGGTCTTTTCGTCCGACTATGAGCCAAAAGCTCTTGTTTGGAATCTGCGGCGGATAAGAATCTTAATCCCCGGAATATTTAATATATGCCGAAGATTTTAATTTTTATCCGCCGTAAACTTAGACGAAAACCCCATTATGAAAAAAAAAACCGAAACAGGTAACCTGAGACAAAATTTTTAAAAACAACTCCAGGAAGGAGAAAATAATGGCAAAAGTACAGATACCGTATGGTAAGGAAAAAATTGATGTTGAAATTAATGATAGTAACCTGCAGGGCGTATATTTTCCAAACGACGTAGAAAAAAGAGAGTTTGCTGCTGAGTTTTCAAAAAATTTGGAAAACGCGAACTTTGCAGAGTTTATGGAAGGTGATGAGAGAGTCGTCTTCATCGTCAATGACGGAACTCGGCCTACACCTACGGCAAAAGTACTTAAGGTAATCTATGATGATATAAAAGATAAAGATATCTATTTTATCATCGCGACCGGTGCCCACAGAGCCCCCAATGATGAAGAGTTCGAATACATCTTTGGAAAAGAGATCTATGAGGACCTGAAAGAAAAAGACAGAATATGGTCCCATGATGCCAAAAACGATGAGATGGTCTATTTAGGCAAATCTTCAAACGGTACTGAGATGTACCTGAATAAAATTGTAGCCGAAGCCAAAAAAACCATCGTTATCGGTTCTGTGGAACCCCACTATTTTGCCGGCTATACCGGTGGCAGAAAAGGCTTCTTACCTGGCGTAGCATCCTATGAAACCATCACCCAGAACCACAAATTAGCCTTGAATAAAAGCGCAAAAGCCCTTGCATTAGACGGCAATCCAGTCCACGAAGACATGATGGATGCCATGAATGTATTAAAAGAGATTAAAGTTTTCTCCATTATGACCATTTTGGATAAAGATCATAATGTATATGAGACCACATGCGGCGATCTTGTCGGCGCATTTTATGATGCCATAGACAGTGCCAAAAAAGTATTCTGCGTTGACATCGAAGAAAAAACCGACATCGTTATCTCTGTGGCCCCCTATCCAATGGATATCGACCTTTACCAGTCTCAAAAAGCGATAGACAATGGCAAGCTGGCCCTTAAAGAGGACGGCATATTGATCTTTGTATCACAGTGCAGAATGGGCATCGGCGGAAAAACATTCTTTGATTTGATGGCTTCTTGTGCGACTCCCCAGGAAGTTCTTGACAAAATCAAAGTTGAATACAAACTGGGTTATCATAAAGCCGGTAAAATGGCTGAAATCAATACCTGGGCCCAGACATGGGGTGTAACGGAACTGCCGGAAGACGAAATCAAAGCAGTTCACATTAAACCTTTTGATAGTGTAGAAGCGGCTTTGGAAAAAGCATTTGAGCTAAAAGGCAAAGATGCCAAAGTAACCGTACTTCCGTTGGGCTCGCTTTCAGTGCCGAACATATTAAACCCATAGAACATAAATTTGATTTTTGAAAGCGACGGCGGTGCATCTTAGGCACCGCCGTTTTTTTTGCCTATCCATAACCTGAGCTGAATAGGTAAATATTCGAAATTATCTGTCCATTACTTGAATATTGTGCCGGATCGTGTCAAAAAATAGTGTCCGAATATTTTCTTTTCGTTAAAAGCACCAAGGAAATCACAATGAAAAAGCTAATGAACGCCGCAGACAACGTCGTAAAAGAACAATTGGCCGGCATGGCCAAAGCACATCCTGAAATCAAAATTAACCTTGACCCGATGTATATATATCGGGCAGAAGCGCCCAATAAAAAGGTGGCTCTAATCTCAGGCGGCGGCTCCGGCCATGAACCTATGCACGGCGGTTTTGTGGGTATGGGTATGCTGGACGGTGCCTGCCCGGGACAGATTTTTACCTCCCCTACCCCCGATCAGATGTATGAATGCGCCAAAAGGGTAACCTCTCATAAAGGCGTTTTATTTTTGATGAAAAACTACACCGGTGACGTCATGAACTTTGAAACAGCGGTTGAAATGGTTCATGGAGACGGGATTAAGGTGCAAACCATTTTGATTGACGATGATGTCGCAGTAAAAGACAGTCTGTATACTGCCGGACGCCGGGGTATGGGTACCACAGTATTGGTTGAAAAAATTGTGGGTGCCGCTGCAGAAGCAGGATTTAGTCTGAAACAGTGCGCAGACCTGGCCCGCAAGACCAGCCGAAACGGTCGATCTATAGGCGTGGCACTGACCTCCTGCACGGTGCCTGCTGCAGGCAGGCCCACCTTTGACCTAGCGGATGATGAAATAGAGATGGGTATTGGTATTCATGGAGAACCCGGTACGAAACGAATGAAAATAAAAACGGTGAATGAAATCGCCGAATATATGGCACGTTCCATCATTGAGGACGGGGCATATACCCGCACCGTGCGCGAATGGGATGCCGAAAAAGGCGAATGGGAGGAAAAATCCTTAACCGACGAACCGCTCAAATCCGGCGATGATGTCATTGCCCTTGTCAACAGTATGGGCGGCACCCCCATATCCGAACTATATGCCGTGTACAGCAAACTGGCTGATGTTTGCGAATCCAAAGGAATTAAAATTGTACGCAACCTCATCGGATCTTACATTACCTCCCTTGAAATGCAGGGCTGCGCCATCACGCTGCTCAAAACAGACCAAGAGATCCTCAAATTTTGGGATGCGCCGGTGAAGACAGCAAGCCTGCGCTGGGGTGCATGAAAATTCATAAAGAGGAAATAATGACTGTCAGCAGACAACAAATTATAGACTGGCTGGAAAAAGCCGCTAAGGCCATCCAGGACAACAAAGGCCATCTGACCCAGCTTGATGCAGCAATCGGTGATGCAGACCATGGAATTAATATGGTTCGTGGATTCAAAAAAGTAGCGGAAAAACTGCCCACCATTGCAGACAAGGATATCGGCAATATCTTGAAAACAACAGGCATGACCCTGATTTCCAGTGTAGGCGGTGCCAGCGGACCGCTTTACGGTACTTTTTTCATGCGCGCCGCCACAGCCGGTAGCGGCAAAGAAGCCTTGGACGCCATTGATTTATGCGCCATGTTCAAAGGAGGCGTGGACGGCATTGTCCAGCGCGGCCGTCCCAACCTGGGTGACAAAACTATGTTTGATGCCTGGGCTCCGGCGTTGGATGCCATGCAGGCCGCCCTGTCAAAGGGCAGCGATACCCTCACCATTGTAAAGGCCGGGGCATCAGCTATTGAACAGGGGATGAAAGACACAATTCCACTACAGGCCAGAAAAGGCCGGGCAAGTTACCTTGGCGAACGCAGTATTGGCCACCAGGATCCGGGGGCGACCTCTTCCTGCCTGATATTTAAAATGCTGCTTGAAGTTTTAGAGGCATAGGTATCCAACAAAGGAAAACCCATGGTTGGTTTAGTTTTTGTATCCCACAGCGCCAGGCTGGCTGAAGGCGTAAAAGAGATCGCGGAACAAATGACCCAGGGCAAATGCATGATTGCAGTTGCCGGGGGCATTGACGACCCCCAAAATCCCTTTGGCACCGATCCAATCAAAGTGAAGACCGCCATTGAATCCGTTTACGGCAAAAACGGCGTACTGGTGATCATGGATTTAGGCAGTGCTCTGCTCAGTGCGGAAATGGCCCTGGAATTTCTTGAGCCTGAACAGGCTCAAAATGTTAAACTGTGTGCGGCCCCTCTTGTGGAAGGCGCTGTTGCTGCGGCAGTGCAAGCATCAATTGGCGCCAATCTCGCCGATGTTATGAACGAGGCCTTAAACGCCCTTAGGGCAAAGTTTGAACAGCTGGCCCAGGTAAACACCATGGCGCCGCCCCTTGCCCCGTCACGTTCTCCAGCAGTCCCCTTACCGGATCAAGAAGAGATTAAACTGACACTGACCATTCTTAACCGTAATGGTTTGCATGCCCGCCCAGCCGCCAATTTCGTTAAAGCCGCGGGCCTTTTCCAGGCAAACATCACAGTCGCAAAAGGCACTAAAATCGCCAATGCCAAAAGTATCAACCAGATGACCCTTTTGGATGCCGGCCAGGGAGATCAAATCGAAGTCAGGGCATCCGGCCCCCAGGCGCGACAAGCGACAGAGCTCCTGAAAGTTCTGGCCGAAAACAAATTTAACGAGAAAGATGAAGAGCCCACCTTTGCAACGTTGGAAACAGCAACAGGCCTTGCCGATACCCGGGAAAATGTCCAAGGCGCAATTGCAGGTATTCCGGTGTCTGCCGGCATTGCGGTTGGTCCTGTGGTCCATTACCGATCCCGGTTTCCCGAAATTAAGACCAGACAAATTCAGGACCCCCCGTCGGAAATTAACAAACTTCAGGCAGCAATTTCCAAAGCAGGGAAAGACCTTGAGCAACTGAGAAACCAGGCAGCGCAAAAATTAGGTACCATAAAAGCGGCAATTTTTGATGCCCAGAAAATGTTTTTGAATGACCCGGCCCTGCTGGATGCAGTGCAGGATGCTATATTGACCCAGCAGTGCAATGCAGAATCGGCCTGGCAGAAATCCATAGATACCATGGCAAAAGAATACCGTAAACTTACAGACCCGTACCTTCGTGAACAGGCAGTTGATCTCATTGATGTGGGCAGGCGTGTGCTAATACACCTTATCGGCCGGCGTCTGCCTCCTTTAGAGTTTGCGCAACCCGCTATCCTGTTTGCAAAAGAGTTGACCCCGTCGGATACGGTTCAACTGAACCCGGATAATGTCCTGGCCATCTGCACAGCCCTGGGCGGTCAGACATCTCACAGCGCCATTGTTGCAAAAGCCCTGGGGATCCCCACGATTGTGGGGTTAGGCGATGACATACTCACATGGACTGAAAACAACATCATTGCCTTGGACGGCACCCAAGGACTGGTCTGGCCCCATCCCACCCAAAGCCAGTTGACGGAATTTCAAACACGGCGTGAGCGGTGGCAAACCCAACAGCAGCAGGCCAAGGCCCTTGCCCAGACACCTGCATCCACCATGGGTCGGAATCCTAAAACCATAAAAATTGCTGCCAACAGCGACGCCCATGACACTAAAACAATCCTGGATTACGGCGCCGAAGGTGTGGGATTGTTCAGAACGGAATTCCTGTTTTTAGGGCGGTTACAGGCGCCGTGTGAAACAGAACAACTGCAGACCTATACCCAGATGGCCAATATAATGCAGACCCGGCCCCTGGTGATTCGAACCCTGGACCTCGGTGCAGACAAAACTGTTCCCTACCTGAATATGGCCCCGGAAAACAATCCATTTCTTGGTTTAAGGGGCATTCGTTTCTGCCTGTCTAACATAGAAATTTTTAAAACCCAGTTGCGTGCCATCCTTAAAGCAAGCCCCGGTCACAACATCAAAATTATGTTTCCTATGATCAGTACTCCGGAAGAGTTCTGTGAAGCCAAAGCAGTCCTGAATGACGTCAAACAAGAGTTGAAAACTGCCGGAACCCCTTTTGATGAAAATATGGAAGTCGGATTGATGATTGAAGTTCCGTCCGCTGTGGCCGTCGCAGACCAGTTGGCCGGAAGGGCAGATTTTTTCAGCATAGGGTCCAATGATCTGACCCAATATATTATGGGGGCGGACCGCGGGAACCGGAAGGTCAATCACCTGGTCAATGCCCTGAATCCGGCAGTGCTCCGAATGGTGGCCCAAACCGTCAGGGCAGCGCGCAAGGCCGGGATATGGGTGGGCATGTGCGGCGAACTGGCCGCAAATTCCCTGGCGGCACCGATACTCATTGGTTTGGGATTGGATGAACTGAGCATGAATGCACCCAACATTCCCGACGTAAAAACCGCCATACGCCACTGCACCATGCACCATGCAAAAAAAATGGCCCAAACGGTCTTAACCCTTGAAACTGCGAAACAGGTCGAAGCGTACTTAAAATTGAACAAAGAAAAAAGTGTTAAATGATAGATTGCATGGTATCATTGCGAACACCTGTTGTTACAAATAATCAAGAAACAAACCTTTCAGGAGGAAAACATGTATCGTTTTTTATCTTTTATTTCAATTTTGATCCTCGTCCTTGGCGGTTGCGCTTCTGACCAGGAAAAAGCTGAGACCTATATCCGGGAAGGGAAAGCATATTTTGACAAGCAGGAATACACCAAGGCTGAAATACAGTTGAAAAACGCGGTCAGTCTGATACCGGATTCAACCGAAGCATATCATCATCTGGCCCGAACCTATTTGAAAGAAAAAAAGGCCCGAGAAGCGTTCACTACATTTTTAAAGCTGGAGCAACTGGAACCGGACAATCTTGATAACAAACTCCAGCTGGCGTCGTTCTATTTTCTGGCCAAGAAATGGGCGCAAGCAGAAAAAAAAGTGACTCAAGTTCTTACTGCTGATCCGGACAACATCAAAGGGCTCTATCTGCAGGCTGGCGTTCTGGGTGCCCAAAAAGAACCGTTGGAAACCCTATCGAACATATATAACCGTATTTTACGACTTGATCCCCAACAAACCAAAGCCATGCTGATCCTTGCAAAAATCTACCTGACCCAAAAGGATTCTGCCAAAGCCGAAGCCATGCTGGGAAAAGCCCTTGAAACTGCCCCAGAGGACTTGAACATTAACCGGGCTGTATTCAGATACTACCTATCCCAAAAAGCCAATGATAAAGCCCGGGATGTCCTGGAAAACCTGGTAGCTCAAAAACCGGAGGCTGTTGAACCCAGGATCATGCTGGCCGACTTCCAGGCAAGCCAAAATGAAAGCACCCAGGCAGAGCAATCTTATTTAAAAGCAATTGAACTGGCTCCGGACAATCCGTTGCCCTACATGCTCATTGCCCGGTTCTATAATGTCAATGATCAGCCGGACAAGGCAGAGGGCTTTATCAAAAAAGCGCTAGCCATCCATCCGGAACATGCCGGTTTAAAAACAGCGTATGCCGACTTTTATTTCCTTCACCAGGAATATGAAAAATCAGAAAAAACAATTGATGAGGTGCTGGCAAGTCGTCCTGACTTTCCCCAGGCAAAATTCATCAAAGCAAAGCTTTTGATATCTGATAAGAACTTGGATCAGGCCAAGGACATTCTCCTATCTCTTTTGGAAGATGAGCCGGACTCAGCCCAGTACAATTTTTTAATGGGATCTGTGCTTCTGCAAGAGAAAAAAAAAGATCAGGCTATGGCATATATTGCCAAAACCCTTGAAAAGAACCCCTTGCATCTCAAAGCAAGAATCATTATGGCAGATATCTATTTCAAACAGACAGACTATCTTATGGCCGAATCTGAAATCGACAAGGCCTTAAAGCTGAGCCCTAAAAACTATGAAGCCCTTTTGCTGAAGGCAAATCTATACGCAGCCCAAAAGAAAACACAAAAGGCCCAGGCGGTTTATGAATCGTTAATCCAGGACCATCCCGAGAATCCGGCAGCCCTGTTCAGGCTGGGCAATCTTTTTATCATGGACAAAAAACCTGACAAAGCTCTGGCGATCTACGACAAAGCTATGGCCATTAATCCAAACCTTATGGATGTTTTTATCAACATGATCCGGCTTTACAGTGCAGAAAAAAAATATCAGACGGCACTTGACAGGTGTGATACCCAGCTTGAAGCCCTGCAGCCTCCCTCGCCGGTTGTGGTCTCTATTATCCAGGGACTCAGGGGAAACCTTTTAATAGCCCTTAAAAAGCCGGATGCAGCCAAACAAGCCTTTGAGTTGTCCATCCAATCCAATCCCCAATTTACCCAATCCTACCTGGCCCTGGCCACAATCTACCACCAGGAAGAAAATGATGAAAAAGAGCTCGAGACGTATAAAAACCTGCTAACCCAACGGCCTGAACAGATCGAACCCCATTTCCAGCTCGGAGTGTTTTACGAAAAAAGGGGTGAAAATGACAAGGCAAAGGCGCAATACGAAAAAGTTCTTGAGCTGAATCCGGAATACATTCCGGCCCTAAACAACCTGGCCTTTTTCTATGCCGAGCAGAACATTGAGATGAACAAAGCCCTGGATATGGCCAGAAAGGCCAAGGAACTGAGTGGAGAAATCCCGGCCATCATGGATACCCTGGGCTGGATCTACTACAAAAAAGGACTCTATGATTCGGCCATTCAAGAATTTTCCAACTGCATTGAAAAAGAACCTGAGAATCCGATTTTCAACTTTCATTTAGGTCTGGCCCACAACAAAAAGTGGGATTCCATCAATGCTAAAAAATACCTTAAAAAAGCACTTAAATTAAAAAAAGATTTTAAAGGAGCAAACGAGGCCCAAAAAATTCTTGAACAAATTTGATGAACTCGTAATCAGCCGCCGCCTGGACTTTTTACGAGCCCCCAAATTTCTTATGGCTATTTGGCTATCCCAATGCCGCAAGAAAGAAACGGATACGGCAGATCCTAAAATAAAATATATACGAACAAATTCGGAACAAAGATATCTGATATTCATTGAAACGGCACAGCAATGCATGACAATGAAAGGCGATTCACGCCGCTTTCATTACCGGCGGACGACCCTTGCCAAAGCATCTTCGTATATATTGGAACCCCTGGCAGCAGGACTGTTGGATTGCCGGGGCCACACACCCGATATTTTTAAAAATCGGCTTCATGTCTTGCACAGCCCAATAATTTTCTGAAATCATTTCCACCAGCAAATCTGGCACTGTTATTGCGATACTATTGATATTTAAAAGCCCGTATACACGGCATTGACTGCTGCCGGGTGACAGCGGTCGGGGTATGAAGGACGATTCGGGCAAGGCCCGCCCCCAATATTCACATATTAAGCGGTTTTACCCACGCTTGGGAGTAAAAAGATGACCACCGAAGTAATTGACAGACCCCATATCACCGATGAAGATCTTGACCGTTTTAAAAAAATACTGAACACCGCCATGGGAGAATTGCTGGATCAGGCTCACTCCGCCGTGTCTGAACTGATACTTGAATGCACCCGGGATACGGAGATTATTGATTCCACGGCAAACGACATCAACCGCACCATGAACCTTCGCCTGCAAAGCCGCAAAAGCAGGCTGATCAAAAAAATCAAAGACGCGCTTAAAAGAATCGAGGATGGGACTTATGGTTATTGTGACATTTGCGGCGAAGAGATCTCTCTTAAACGGCTTGAGGCCCGTCCTGTGACATCCAAGTGTATCGCGTGCAAGGAAGATCAGGAACGAATAGAAGCCCTTGTGTCCTAATATACAACGCCCCCTTGTTTGAACGAAAAAATACCGCATGTAACGCATTAGTTGGAGACTTTTCGTTCAAACATTAATTCAGGCCCGGGATGTACGGTAAATCAAAAAATATTTCGCGCTTAATACCGATCCTGCAAACTTAAGCACCTTTAATCTTGTGTCTTTTTTCTTTTATCCTTAACCACAAAGGAATTACCACCAGGCCCCCGTTTTAACTCAAATAAATCAATTGCCTTGAAAAGGCTGCTGAGGTTTTTATAACCATAGTTTCTGGTATCAAAAGAAGTTTTGTTTGAAATGTGCGACCCGACTACACCCAGATGTGCCCAGCCATTGTCTTCCTCTGTTGCCTCTATGGCCTGCCGAAGTAAATTTATCAGCTTTGTATCCGATTTGATATTTTTTAATTCTTCAACCTTACCGTCTTTGCTTTTAAGACCTTGATCTAAGTATAAAAATTTTGAGCATGCGTTCACAAACGGCAAAGGGGTTTTGCGTTCTCCGAACCCAAGCACAACCTTACCCTCGGCAAGAACTCGGGTAACCAGAGGGGTAAAATCACAGTCTGAGGATACAAAACACATCACATCTATATTTTTGGTATACAAGATATCCATTGCGTCTATGACCAAGGCAATATCAGATGCATTTTTCCCTTTTGTAAGGTCATATTGCTGTATAGGTTGAATCGCGTATTCATTTAACAAATCTTCCCAAGGCTTCAGAGATGGGTTCTTCCAATTTCCATAGGCCTTTCTGATGGTAACTACGCCATACTTTGCAACTTCACTAAGTACAGATTCAAATTTACCGGCTGGTGCATTATCCGCATCAATAAATAATGCAATCTTTTGATTTGACTCATTCATTTGGAAGCACCCGAAATAATTTTAAATCGGCAACATCTTCCCATTGGGGCAATCTTGGGTTTGGACCTTCAATTTTGATCAGCGGCGGTTCCCTGTCTGCCAATGCATTAATTTTCTGCCAAAGCGTAATATCACCCCAGTACTGCGGTGGCTCGTCCCGTGCTGCAACAAACGAAAAAATCTCATGTGGGACTTCGACCCCTGAACGTATTGCCTCAAGTGCCAATTTTTCAAGCTTGCCCAGCCCGGTTGCTTTATCAGGAGATTCTTCCATCCAACGCGTTACAGCTGCCGGTATCCAGGGCAAAGGCGCATCGATTTTTGACAGCTTTATGAACTCAGCTTTATCCTGGCGTGCAAATGCGCGGTCAACACGTTCTGCAAAAACAAAGTGATCCGATGTCAATTGTTGGCGCCGGCTATACATGGAAGCCAGTTGATCGGGAGAAAGCTGCCCAAGGCCATGATAGGGCTCAATGCCCGGAAAGGCATCTATGCAGAGAAGATCAGCATCTTCATTGCCAAGAAACCGCATGCACGCAAGGATGTGGCAAAGCATGGACTGGTCAAAGAGACATGCATCAAACCAGAGAACCAACGAATCATACTCTGATGCTGTTTTCAGCTTGGCATATTGGGCTTTCAAGGTATCAAAAACGTCTTGTTTGCTTATGCCACCGCCAGTGACATCTTCAAGAAAACCTGCCCGGGCATCCAGCGTGGCGTCATCCGGCCATCCAGGTTTTCTTGGCCCATCGTAAAGGATATCGTGCCAAACGAACACTTCGCCGGGAATTGTGCTCTTTGCCAAGAGCTCTCCGGCCATATCGCCGCTTGTAATATGTAAAATTCGTTTCATCTGAGTATGCTATTTGCTGCAATCGCCTTTCGTTGCCATTTCCAGTTCACTTACAGCTTTTTTGCCTTCTTCTTCATCAACAAGCTCTAATCCGGCACCCCCAACAAATACGCCCAGCTTAATATATTGACGAATAAAATAAAGCATACCACTTTTGACTTTTATTATAAGGTCGTTCGGAGAAAATTCAGATTCTGTAGAAATCTTATGCTCCTTATCACCTTCGACTTCTTCATAAAAAAACATATACGGTGCAGTTTGACCAATACAGTTCCCATCAACCCATATATCTTTCTTTAAAGCAGTGCCAATTCCACCGGAGCGATATATGTACAATCCCGCATTGCCATCTGATGGCGGATTAAATTTATGAGCTTCATTCGTTAATTTAATATCTTCCATCGGAACAGAGGCGCATCCAGCAAATAAAACAGTCGAAACCAAAGCGATCAACACAATTCCTCTAAGCATTTTCTCCTCCTTTTGCCGATCAAAAACGGCATAAGCGATTCTTTCGGTTTGTAAGAACGGTGTAATGTCATCGGCAGATTTATGTACCAAATCTTTGAATAATTCCTTCCCATCTCGTAAATGCGTGCATTGCATGAAATCTTAGAGCTTACATGGCTTAGTATTTCATGGCGAACCGTGAAACTGACAAAATTACTTCTTGGGTTTAGAATCCAAATTAAACCCACGACTAACTTTTATTCAAACCCATAGCATCATTTAAGACGGGTGTCTATCGGAAAACCCCTTAATTTTTTATGAGTTGAAAACGTCTGTCCTACGTCCGCCAGATCAACAGGCTCTCACGCATCGGCATGGGTCCAAGACAGAACCGTTTTATCTCATCCTGCTCAGCCCAGTCACGTCTTATTTTTAGATTGGGTGACCGGCCGTCCACGTCATTGATCACCCGAGCCACCCCCTTCATGCCGCGGATGGCTTGCCTGCGGTAGGAATCAAAGCAGTATATCCACTTTTCATCCATGGCCGTTACCATAAGATAGTGTTCATCACGGGGGGTCAAAAGGATATTGCACAGCACCACCCCGCCCTCTGACAGACAGAATTCGATCTGCCCGCCCGGTTCCAGGGAGACCTGCTCTTTTTCCAAAAACTGGGTGGCAACGGAAAACGCCTTTATCCGGTAGGAATTTAGCCAGTTGCCAACCAGACGTACGGCATATTTGCTGGTGCCGCCGACACCAAACCGGGAGTCCCGGCCCACCGTATCGAGACAATAAAGGTAAATATGCCGGATAACCATGGGGGGAATTTCCTTGCGTTGAAATAAAAAAGAGATGGCATTGGTAATGGCTGTGGGCACACAATCATACTCAGAAATCTGGTAGTGAAACGGCGAATACATGAACACTTATCCTTTAATTTTAAACGCTGCTTTATCCAGTCCCAATTTTTTCATTTTGGCATACAGACCCCTGGGATGAATGCCTGCAATTTCGGCGGTTTCTCCGATTTTTCCATGGGTTTTCTTCAGCACCATGGCCAGATACAGCGCCTCCACCTGATCACATACAGCTTCTCGGACCTGGGGCAGGGTCATGGTTTCCCATTCCCTGGGCAGACAAAGCGCCGACTCGCCATCGCCGTTCTGGACGGGTTTAGCATCATGGAAAACCGACGGCAGCTCTTCCAAAGTAATCATATCCGACTTGCACAGCAGAACGGCCCGCTCAATAACATTCATCAATTCCCGTATATTGCCCGGCCAGTGGTAGTTGCACAAAGCCTCCATGGCCTGCTGGGAAAATCGTTTAAGATTTCTGCCGAATTTCTGCTGGTTCATGGTCAGAAAATGGTTGGTCAGTGAGGGGATATCCTCTTTACGCTTTCTCAAAGGAGGAAGTGTTAATGAAATTACCCCGAGCCGGTAGTAAAGATCTTTTCGAAAGGTCCCTTTTTCAACTTCTTCTTCAAGATCTTTGTTGGTGGCCGCAATCACCCGGACATCCACCCAAACCGGTTTTTCACCACCCACTGGCGTAAATTCGAGTTCCTGCAGCACCCGGAGCAGCTTGGTCTGCATCTGCAGGGGCATCTCTCCGATTTCATCCAGAAAAATCGTGCCGCCATGGGCAAGCTCAAATGCGCCCCGCCGGGAGCGCACTGCGCCGGTAAACGCCCCCTGCTCATGCCCGAACAACTCGCTTTCCATTAACTGTTCGGGAATGGCGGCCATATTGATGGCGATAAAAGGCCCTGTGGATCTGTGGCTGTCTGCATGGATGGCTTTGGACAGATGTTCTTTGCCCACACCTGTTTCACCCAGGAGCAGTATGGTGGCATCACTGGAGACAACCTGGCGGGTTTCATCTAGAAAGACCTGCATGTCCCGGCTGTTGGAGGTAAAATCGTTAAGCCGGGGCAAAAAACGCCCCCGCCGGTCAAACCGCTCCGCATAATAAAACTGACGGCGGGATTCCAGCGTTGTTTCAAGGGCTTCTAAAAGGCTGTCCATTGGAATACCCGAATAGAGCACCACATCAACGCCCGAGGCCAGAAGATTGGCATGCTCTTCCGATGACTCCCGATTGTGCAGCACAATGGTCATGGGTGCTTCAGGAAGATCGTTGAGCAGGGAAATACTTGACTCAACAGGTTTGGGTATTGCGGGACTGCTGACAATGAACACGTCTGCGCAGCTTCTGGCAAGGGCCTGCCAGGAGAGGGTACTGGGTTTAAAAAACTGAAGCTGAACATCCTGCTCCGCCAGCCTGTTGGCAAGCTCGGTACGTATTTTTGTCTCTTTAATGGCGCACGCCAGTCGAATCAACATAAAAACCGCATTTCATTTCCGGTAAAAATTTACTGTTTACAATTACATGTCGAAGTATATAGAAATTAAATACAACAAGCAATATGCTTTTAAAATAAAGAGTATTTCTTTATGAACCACAATTTACACATCAAAAAATCGGATAAAAATTACCACATTATAAACATAAACCCCAATATTTATATTTTCAGTAAAATTTTTCTGAAAATTGCAACATACAACGCACACAGACAAGACTAACACACTGAAATAATACATATTATTTTTTCACTCTTAAATGGCACGCAGGTTGCTATGTGGATGCTGGAATTTAAACCCACACCCGGCCAAAACGGCCGGTCAAAAACCAAAGAGGAAAGGAAGTCATGAGCAGGGAAAAGATCAGCCGGAACAAAAGCAAGAGTCCAAGATTCAAAGAGAGCTACGATGAAGATTATGATTGGGAAGACAAGCAGGAAGACCGGAAACGCAGAAAAAAAATGAACAAAAGACCTAAACGACCGGCTGACAGCAGGGAAAAATGGTAGGCTGCGCCGCCGACTTAAAGGAAAAAAGAAATGACTACCGCAAAAACAATTAAAATATACATCAATGCATACGACTGCAATTATCAAACGGCCTGGAACTATTTTGGCGGGAAGATCTCCCGGATCAACAGAACTTTCAGACATTAGGTGAATATCAATGAAATCCATTATTATTACAGATCCGGAACACTGCCGGCAGGCCTGGGAGAAATATTGGCCGGTCCAGGACATATTTGATCTTTGGGCCGTCAGACAATGTTTTAACGCTTCATTCAAAAGACCTTTAAGTTTTCATCTTATCGAAAATAAAGGACAGATTGTAGGTTTTCTGCCGCTAAGCCTGGTTGAAGAGACCGGTGAATACGTTTTCTTTCCCGGCGAAACCTGGAAGGGTAAAACATGGCTGGAGCAAAACCGGGTTCTTGCACAGTCTCCGGAAGTATTCCAGGCATTGTGCGAATCAGTTCCCGGACCCTTAAATTTGAGATATCTGCGTTTCAATCCGCTGTTTGACAAAATTGAACAGGCCGGGACTGATGAGACAGGTTATCTTTTCTACCCCCGGATGCACGATTTCTCCATGGACAATTTCTGGCTTGCATTCCCGGGGAAAACCAGAAAAAAACTCAAGGCGGATGTAAAAAAATTTGAAGAACGCCAACTCACCTGGCGATACAATCATCAGCCGGACCTGAGCGAGTTGTTTCGCTTAAATATGGCGGCATTCACATCTGATTCTTACTTCAGCGATGCGCGGTTTTACCGCTCTTTTGAACAATTTGCAGCATATCTGCGGGATATGGGCATGCTCAGAATCACCACGGCGATTGTGGAAGGAAAAATTGCAGCCGTGGATATGGGTGCTGTTTTCAACAACACTTACACGGTTGTGGCCGGGGGTACCCATCCGGATTTTATCGGTATTGCAAAGGTGATCAACCTGCACCACTTGGAATGGGCCTGCCACAACCGGTTGGAGGCCGTAGATTTTCTATGCGGCAGCTTTAATTGGAAAGAACGGTTTCGCTTAAGCCCCAGGCCATCATACGAAATTCACACCCAACCAAATGCAGATGTACATCATGGGAGCCATTATGGCCGCAAAGCAGTCTAAACCTGAAAACAATCGAGTGCTGGTGGTGGGCACCACATCCGACTACATTGAATGGATCAGAAAGGTCCGTCCCGGACAGGTCCTTTTTTTGACAGCGCCCACGGTTCGAGAAAATGCCACAGAGCCTCGTCCGGAAAACGGAGAAGAAATTTTATGCCCCATCAGCGATATTGATGCTGCAATGCAGGCATTAAACCGCCACAAAAAAACCTTCGGGACAGTCCTTTCCGGTATTGCCTGCTTTGACTGCGAATCCATGGAGGCCGCATCCATTCTGGCAAAAAAAATGGACCTGCCCTACCCCGATATTGAGGCAATCAAAAACAGCAGAGATAAATTTATCTCAAAACAATTGTGGGAAAAAAATCAGATTCCTTGCCCTCGAACCTGCCCGGTCAACGCTGAAACTGAGATATTAAATTTTCTGGACCAGGTACCGGCAGGCATTGTGCTCAAACCCTTTTGCGGTTCCGGCAGTGAACTTGTATTCAAATGCACCACCCGAAAAGAGTGCAATGCCGCATTCAAGGCGGCGTCAGACGGACTTGCTGCACGATCCGGCAATCCTTTATTTAAGCCTACGGATATTGGCCCATTCCAGATGCTGGCCGAGGAATGGGTGGCCGGCCCTGAATTTTCCTGTGATTTTCTCATGGAAAAAGACCAGGCCGTTATCCTGCGCAAAACCCGCAAAATAAAAGTGGACAGCCGACCCTTCGGCACCATCTCCGGATATGCAATCTGCCCGGAAAATGATGATCATGGGAAAATGCCCGGTAATGACATTCTGGCCGATCTGTTTTACAGCGCCGCCAGGGCACTGGGCATTAAAACCGGCGTGTGCATGGTGGACTTTATCCTGCGAAATAGAGAAGCCGTACTCATAGAAATGACGCCGAGACCCGGTGGAGACTGCTTACCCTTCCTGCTAAAGGAAGCAGGCAACATCGACATTCTCGGGTTAACTTTGGATGCCGCCCAGGGTTTTGCCTGGAAAAATGAAAAAAAAGTGCCATACCGCCCCCTGGTGGCGTTCCGCATCCATGCCCGGAAAAACGGCGTGTTAAAACGCATTAAAACGGATGCCGTGGAAAACGACAGCCGGGTAAAAAAAATACACCTGATTCACCCGCCGGGACACAAGATAACCATGCCACCCCAAGACTACGATTCTTGGCTCTTAGGGCACATGATCATAGAACCGCACCGGCACAAATTTTTTGAAACCGAGTGTCTATTACTTGCCAAACGTATCGACATTGAAATGGATTAGGCATGCTCACAGCCAACACACAAAACACAGGCTCTCTTCTGTCCAGGGAAAAAGTTGTTGAATTTATAACCCCCTACGTTAAGAACAAGGGGGTATATCTGGACATTGCCAAACAGTTCGGTTCTCCCCTGTATATTCTGGAAACCGATGTTCTGGCAAGAAAAGCCGCCCAGTTCAGGGCGGCCTTCAGCCACCGCCTGCCGGACACCGCCTTTTTTTACGCCATGAAAAGCAACAACCTGCCCCACCTTTCCGGGCATTTACTCAAACATGGATTCGGGCTGGATGTATCCAGCGGCGTGGAACTGTCCGTTGCCCTGGAATTGGGGGCATCCGCCATTATATTCAGCGGTCCGGGCAAAACCATCCAGGAACTGGAACTTGCGGCCCGGCACCCGGACCGGGTGGTGATTCTTCTGGACAGCATAGGCGAGGCAAAACGGCTGGCCACTGTGCTTGAAAAAAAGCAGAGCCGCATGCCTGTGGGACTGCGCCTGAACAACAACCCCGAAGGCTTGTGGCGCAAATTCGGGGTGCTGCCGGAAAATCTTTTGTCCGCTTTCAAAGAGATCCAGGCCCTTGGCCGGCTGGATTTCCAGGGACTGCAGTTCCACTCATCCTGGAATCTTAACCCGGACAGGCAGACCGCGTTTATCAAAAAACTGGGAGAGATTCTTTCCGTCTTGCCAAAGCAGTTTCTGGATGCGGTCCAATTCATTGACATTGGCGGCGGCTACTGGCCGGCCCAGGGGGAATGGCTTTTATCGGATGTGCCCCAGAACTATATTATTGAGCCGGGGTCCTCCATTGACTTGTTTGCAAAGGAACTGTCAACAGCCATTAAAGAACACATTCTGCCCTTGACCCAATGCCGGATCTGTTTTGAGCCGGGCCGATGGATCTGCAATGACGTCATGCACATCCTGATCCAGGTGGTGGATTGCAAGGAAAAGGATCTGGTCATTACAGATGCCGGGGGCAATGCGGTGGGCTGGGAACGGTATGAAACCGATTATTGCCCGGTCATCAACTTAACCCGGCCCGGCCTGTCCGAAAAAAAATGCCATATCCTGGGCTCTCTTTGCACCCCCCATGATGTCTGGGGATATGCTTATTTTGGTTCGGATATCAAAGAAAATGACATACTCATGATTCCAGCCCAGGGAGCTTACACCTACAGCCTGCGCCAGCAATTTATCAAGCCCATCCCCCGGGTAGCTGTCAAGGAAAGCCGCAACCGGTATTTTCTTCTTCCCGAAACACCTAAATCCACCCTGCAACTTATTAAGGTTTCATCATAAAACCCCAAAAAGATAACCCCATGGACATAGCCGCCAAATCCATTCAACGCCTAAACTTTCCTGCCAAGAGATCCAGGCCTGTGTCTGGCAGGCAGCGCTTTTGACTCTGTGGGGTTTTAATGTCGAACACCTTTTTTACAATATACTCTCTCTGGGATTGTTTTTATCTCAACGGCCTTTCTAATGCCTAAGCCCCAGCCGGCCAGCGGCTGGGGCCATATTTCAAATTTAATCATCCTTGTCAAACGTTCGGCATACTTTGCTTGACAAAAAGCATCTTCCTATCCTACAACCCCGGCCCACGATGTATTTTTTTATTCAATAAAAAAGTACACGATGCATTTATTTATTCAACAAGAAAGTGAGAGAAAGTAATGAAAAGAGAGAAAGTAATGAAAAAAGGTGTTCTGGTATTAATCTGTTTGTGTCTTCTCATTCCATCGGTAAGTTGGGCCACGGCCAACATGCGCGACTATATTCCGGCTGCGCCGGGTACTTTGCTCTCAATGCTGTATTACAACAATGTCAGAGCTGATGATTTTTACCAAGACGGTAATAACGTCGGCGATGTCGACCTGTCCCAAAACCTCTTTCTTCTCAGAGAGGTTTATTATACCAAGATCGGTTCCATCGTGGCTGATCCCCAGTTCATCCTTCCCTTTGGTGACGCTTCCCTCGATGGTGACGATTCTGACGGAATCGGAGATCTCATCCTTCTTTGTACCTTTTGGGTGGTCAACAATCCAGAGACCAAAACCTACGTTGGCGTAACGCCCTACCTCTATCTGCCCACCGGCGCATACGACGAGAATAGCTCTATCAATTTGGGATCCAACCGGTACGCGTTTCAGGCTGAGGTCGGTTTTGTAAAAGGCTGGGAGGTTCAGCCCGGTCACAATATCTTCCTTGAGGTCTCCCCCTCTGTTACTGTCTATGGAGATAACGATGATTATGGGGTTAATGGCGAACTTTCCCAGGATCCGGTCTTTGCCCTTGAGAGCCATCTGAGCTATGACCTGACCTCAAACCTGGTTGTCGGCCTGAGCTACTACGGTCAATGGGGTGGTGAAAGAGAAAACGACTTCGGAATTGAGTCAGGCAGCAAACTCAACAACCATGCCCTTGGCGTCCAAATGGCCTACAATTTTTCCTCCGGCTGGCAGTTCCTGCTCCAGTACAAACAAGACATTGATGTCGACTATGGCGTCAAAGCTAAGATTGTTCAGGGACGGATCTTCTATGCCGTTGATTTCAATAGCCTGTTTGACTGATTGGTTCTTAGGGAAAAAACCATCCTATTCCACCAACATTTGGTTAGCCAGAGGCCCCATGGCCGTGCGACGGACCTCCCCCTATCTTCCTGTGCCGCCCGGTCATGGGGGAAGGGCTGTTCCGTAACTGTTTAACAAAAAATCATGCGGAGCTTGGACAGGTTCCTCCTATTCAAGCTGCATAAACTCATGACAAAAAGTCTTCCTCCGGCATGGGCCGGGGGAAGACCATGTACCTCATTTTGTCGGAGGCGTTCAGCCGTCGCAATGATTTCAAAAAATGTTCGTTGATAAAACGGATTTCGACGTTGTTATTCTAAACAGACTTTCATATAAACGGTCACGGACCGTCTTTGGTCTTTGACCGTGGTTCGGCCCACAACGAATATTGAAACATCTCTGTGGTTTACAGAGAGTTTCATATAAAACTATAGTCGATCATTTGATGCGATGGGCATCGGCCCAAGCTGAATGGGCTCAAATCGTTGGAACCGGATATCCCGCACTGTACGGATATCCGCCCAGAGCAACTTATACCCTTTCATCCATCGATAGGGTTTCATGTGCCGGCGCCAGCGATCAATCTCTCCGGGCTCAGCCTTTCTGGAAGGACCGACCGTACCGTAGAGCCGAATACAGGGCCAGCACGAGAAGCTTCCCGTCCACAAGGCTTTGAACCAGACACCAAACCCCATCCGAACGGCACTAATACAGATGTTTGGGTTTGCCTTGAGATTGCGGCTGGTTTTGTTTGGAAAGGCGTCGCTGTAATATCCGGTACAATCATCGTTGAGAATTAAAGATGCATAGGGCGCCATGTGGGGCTCCCCTTCCGGTGTGGTGGTGGCAAAGGTATAAAAGCGGCTGGATCGAATGCTTTTGTCAAAATGTTCCATGATTTCCGGCCAGCGGGCTTGAAGTACTGTATCCATAAAAATCTCCTTTGGCTTTAAATTCAGGTTCAACAAACACATGTTCCCAGTCTATTACCATTCATATGGATTTCTGAACGATACACTGACCGCCATCTGGTCAAAAAGGCGAAACAGGCCGTAACGGGTACGCTCCAGAAAAATAAAATCAGGGTTAACGTTGATGTGGCGGTGGAGGCGCTGACATCGCAACATTAAGGCTTTACCCTGGACCATGAAATCCGGGCGGGCATTGAAATTGAACGGGTCTGACTGGTAAAGCGTCCCGAACCAGTTACAAAACTCATTGGACACGGCCCTGATCTCATGGGCCATTTCACTGTCTTGCGCTTGCTGCAGCATCCCGATATCCACCATGATCTGGTAATGGGCGGGTTTATCGCCGTGGGCGGCCGAGGCCACAAGCTGTCGGTACTGTTCAATGAATTCAGGGCTTAGGTATTTGATGCACCCAAAATCCACAAGCCCCACGTTGAGATCATCGTCAATGATAAAATTGCCCGGATTCGGGTCGGCATGAATCACATGGCATTCGTACAACGATTTGAGAAAAATGTCGTTGAGCCGCCGGGCGACAAGTTGCCGTTCCTTCTGGGTTGGGCTGTTTTCCAGCCAGGTATCCAGGGGGCGGCCAGGCAGGTGGGTCAGACTCAATACCGATCTGGTCGTCAAATCTCTGTGGACCTCGGGCAGGCGGACGCCTTTCAACTTCAGCCGGTTGTCAAAACAGGCAATGTTTTGAGCTTCCTGAAGATAGTCGACTTCTTCTTTCAAGCGGGCCGTGACTTCCGTAAGGGCCGGCATCAACTGATGGCCAGGCACCATTGGCCGTAGCATCTGCCGAACTATGGCCATGTCACTTTCAATGGTAGCGGCAATACCCGGATATTGAATTTTAACAGCAAGGCACAGGCCGTCCTCGGTCATTGCACGATGAACCTGGCCCAGGCTGGCCGCGGCAAAAGCCTCCAGATCAAATGATTCAAACATCTCTTCCGGCGAGGCCCCCAGTTCATTTTGAATCACTTTTCTGACCAACGCTTTATTGATGGGCGGCACCTGGTGGTAGGCCCGGGACAACTCCTTACAGACAGCTTCAGGCAGCATATCCGTTTCCAGGCTGAGTTGCTGGGCGATTTTAAGGGCAGTGCCTTTGAGCAGCGTTAAACCTGAAAAAAGAGCTCGGGCGCCGGCCTGTTGAGACTTTGCCTTTTCAAGCTGCTGACGCTGTGAAGACAAAAAGGGGCGTTTGGCATAATATCCGAGCAAGGCCCCGCCTGTTTTGGCGGCAGTCTTTCCACCGGCCAGGGCACGGCCAAGTTTTCCTGTGGGGATACTATTCATCATTTTGACCTCCCATGAATCGCCGTTTGGGTTTGATGTCGGTTGTCTCAATGGGGGAGAATCGGCTCATGCGGGTCAACACATGCTGTTTGAACAGAAAAACGGCCATATCAAACAATTTGTTAGCCACCCCGGCTTTCAAAAGGGCGCAGGCCAGATCCAGTCCCTGATCCATAAGCACATCCGTGTTTTTGAATGTGTCGGAATCATCGGCCAGCCAGTACAGGACAACAGCAATGTACGCATCCACGAAAAACTGCCGTGTCAGATCCTGAAAGACCTGCCCCGGAATCTCCCCGGCTTCCTCGGCCGCGGCAATAATATCATTAATGGCAGCCAGAAGGCCGGATCTCACCTTTCTAAAGCGAGAAAAATCGCCACTGCCAGCCAACCAGACCGTTTTAAAGGTGACGGCCACAAATTCCCGGTCCGGCAGGTAGAGGCGAAGACTGGTGTCAAACAAAGTCTGAAGCTGCTCCTGGAGGCTGAAGGTATGGAATGTCTCCATGGCCACAAGCTGGTTTATGACGTCGTTGACATGATCCTCATAGTAGGCGAAAAAGATGGCTTCTTTTGTGGGAAAATAGTTGTAAATTGTGGCATCAGCAACCCCTGCCCTGCGGGCAATCTCCCGCATGGTCACAGAACCTTTATTTTCAATTACAAGATCAGTCATGGCCCTGATCAGCTTTAGCCGATTCTCTTTTTTTTGTTCCTGGCTGATTTTCATAATACGATTTATTACCTTTTAAATTAGTTAAATTTAATTTTAATGTATATCGATTTTTTATTAAGTCAAGATAAAATTTACACCTGATGGAATTCATATACGCCAAAACAGTCAGCTTTAGATCAAATATGGCCGACTATCAAAAAAGGATAGAATTCCAAATACTTTGGTTTTGAATTGAAATAATGAAACAAAAAAATAGTGGCCGAAAAACGCCGGTTTTTAAATCGCCTGACGTCTTGTTCTCAGAAAAATTTCCGCGTTCATTGATATAGAAATATTTAATAGCTTATAAAAAGAACATTGATATTGTCATTTTGACAAATCAAAGCATCCCCTCTACATAAATTGCTTCCGAAACTGTGGTTTGATTTCGGAATGGATTTTAGGGAATATGATTAAAAGATGTATCAACTCTTCGGTTTTACATGAGCAGTTATTGAATTAACCTACCTGGGTTGGGTAGGCGTCATGTTGCCTGAAGGGTTGCAGCCGAATCACCACTTCTGATTCTTCACCCTACAAGACAGCCTGACGACCCGGTTTAACGCCATCCCCTCTCCCTCCCTGAGCATAGAACGCTAGTGTTGTAAAATCTTGTCCGAAGATACGTACGGAAAATGACGTATTCAAATTTGGTTGGAATGCTTTATGTCATCGGAGGAACTTAAATGACAAAAGAGAGTGTAGTGCAGGGCTCTGTGCTTGTTGCCGGTGGTGGTGTGTCCGGTATCAAGGCAGCCCTTGATTTGGCAGAATCGGGATTTTATGTGTATCTGGTTGAAAAATCATCCGCCATCGGCGGCGTGATGGCGCAACTGGACAAAACATTTCCCACCAGTGATTGCTCCATGTGTATTTTGTCTCCCTATCTTGTTGAAACCGGGCGGCATCAGAATATCGAATTGATCACCAACGCAGAAATCCAAGCCCTTGAAGGCAGTGCCGGGAATTTTGAAGTGACGGTCAACAAAGGGGCAAGATATATTGACTTAAGTAAATGTACAGGTTGCGGAGACTGTGCCGAAGTCTGTCCCGTAACACTTCCCAACACATTTGACATGGGAATGGGAGAGAAAAAAGCCACGTTTAAATCCTATGCCCAGGCAGTCCCCGGTGCATATTCCATCACAAAAAAAGATAAATCTCCGTGTACCCAGCAATGTCCGAACCACGTGAACGCCCACGGTTATGTGGCCATGGTGTCCCAGGGCAAATACAAGGAAGCACTGGAAGTGATTACCAGAAATCTTCCTCTTCCCGGCATTATAGGCAGAATCTGCCCCCATCCGTGTGAAGATGCCTGTCGCCGGGGAGACGTGGATTCGCCCATTTCCATTTGTACCCTGAAACGGTTTGTAGCGGACCAGGTGGATTTAAATGAACTCCCATTGCCTGAAATCACCAAGCGGGAGGAAAAGGTCGCCATCATCGGTGCAGGTCCTGCCGGTTTGACGGCCGCTTATTTCCTTGCCCTTGAAGGGTTTAAGGTAAAAATATTTGAAAAACTTCCCGTGGCAGGCGGTATGTTAAAAGTCGGTATCCCGGATTACAGACTCCCTGCCAATATTCTTGACAAGGAAATCTCCTGGATCACCCGCCTGGGCGTTGAGATCCAATATGACACAGCCCTTGGAGAAGATATCACCGTGGACGGTTTGATGGATGACGGCTATAAGTCCGTCTTTCTTGCCATCGGCTGCCATAACGGTATGAAGCTTGGGATCGAAGGGGAAGAAACGCCAGGCGTCATGCCGGGCGTAGATATGCTCAGGGACGCTGCCCTGGGAGATCTCACTGAACTCAACGGCAATGTGGTGATCATCGGCGGCGGCGACGTGGCCATTGACGCGGCCAGAACTTCACTTCGCCTGGGCGCCGACAACATCAGCATTCTCTACAGACGAACCCGCTCCGAAATGCCGGCCCGCAATGAAGAGATCGAAGATGCCATCGAAGAAGACATTGATATCCAATACTTGACGGCACCGTGCAAAGTGGTTGAAAAAGACGGTAAAGTTGTCGGCATTGAATGCATCCGCATGGAACTTGGCGAACCCGATGCCTCGGGCAGGCGACGGCCGGTTCCGGTTGAAGGCAGCGAATTTATCCTGGATGCGGATGTGATCATCCCGGCCATCGGACAGCAAACCGATTCGGCATGCCTTGATGATGTGGAGGGCGTTGAGATAAACAAATGGCGCAATATTGACGTTGATCCCATCACCTACATGACGGAAAAACCCGGTGTATTTGCCGGAGGTGACAGCCAGACCGGTGCATCGATTGCCATTGCAGCCGTTGCAGCCGGCCGTGAAGCCGCCATTTCCATTACCCGGTACATCAATGGCGAAGACATGGCCGAAGGCAGGGAAAAAGTAGATGTTCCCCAAAAAGACTTCAATCCCATCCCTGCAAATGTTGAATCCAAACCCAGGCTTCATATGGCCCGTATCCCCATGGATCAACGCAAATCCGGCATGACCGAAGTGGAACTGGGATTCACTGAAGAACAGGCCAAAGCAGAAGCAGACAAATGTCTGAACTGCATGGTCTGCTGTGAATGTCTTGAATGCACCAAGGCCTGCGGGGCAGGCGCGCTGACCCCCATCACCCACTTGGAAAAGGACGAACAGCTCAAACTTGCCGTCGGATCAATCATTCTTTCGCCGGGCTTTACACCGTTTGACCCGTCTTCCATGGAGTTCCTGGGATATAAGAGGACCCCCAACGTGGTCACATCCATGGAGTTTGAAAGAATTCTTTCCGCATCCGGTCCATTCGGCGGCCATCTGGTCAGACCGTCCGACCATAAGGAACCCAAGAGAATCGCCTGGCTCCAGTGTGTCGGGTCAAGGGATCAGAACCGCTGCGGAAACGGTCACTGTTCATCTGTCTGCTGTATGTACGCAATCAAAGAGGCCGTGATTGCAAAAGAACACGCGCCATATGATCTTGACTGCTCCATTTTCTACATGGATATGAGAACCCACGGCAAAGATTTCGAACGGTTCTACGATACAGCCAGAGACAAACATGCGGTTAATTTTGTTAAAAGCCGTGTCCACTCGGTCATAGAAGTACAGGGCACCACGGATCTGGAACTTTCCTACAGCAGTGAAGACGGTCAACTGATCAAAGAAGTTTACGATATGGTCGTGCTTTCGGTGGGCCTTGAAACCCCGCCTGAAACCGTTGATCTTGCCAAAAAGCTGGGTGTGGAACTGACCCCCTCCAATTTTGCAGATACCGGATCTTTTACGCCGGTCAACACCTCAAAAGACGGTATTTATGTTTGCGGTGCCTTTCAGGGCCCCCGGGACATTCCTCAGTCGGTTGTGGATTCCAGTGCGGCGGCAGCCGCCGCAGGCGAGATCCTGGGCGCGGCCCGCCATACCCTCACCAAGGAAAAAGAAGTTGTGCCGGAAATCAACGTGGTCAACGAACGCCCGAGAATCGGCGTCTTTGTCTGCAACTGCGGCATCAACATCAACGGCGTTGTGGATGTACCGGCCGTCCGGGATTACGCGGCAACCCTTCCCTTTGTGGAATATGTGACAAACAACATGTACACCTGCTCCCAGGATACCCAGGACAGCATGGTGGATGTGATCAAAGAAAAAAAGTTAAACCGGGTTGTGGTGGCGGCCTGTACCCCCAAAACCCACGAGCCGCTCTTCCAGGAAACGTTGATTAATTCAGGCCTGAACAAATATCTGTTTGAAATGGTCAACATCAGGAACCATGCCTCCTGGGTGCATAAGGAGGATCCTGCAGGTGCCACGGAAAAGGCAAAAGACCTGGTGAGAATGAGCGTGGCAAAAGTCGGCCTCATGCAGCCCCTGAAAGAAGCAAAACTCCAGGTAGGCCAGGCGGCCATGATTCTGGGCGGCGGCATCTCCGGGATGTCTTCGGCACTGAGTCTTGCGCGCCAGGGCTATGAAACCCATTTGGTCGAACGTGAAGATGTACTTGGGGGCCAGGCCTTGAATCTTTTTAAAACCGTCAAAGGGGAAGACATCCAGACAGGAGTTAAAGATCTGATCAACCAGGTAAATGATGAGCAGAACATCACCGTCCACCTGAACACCACCCTTGAAAATGTGGAAGGATTTGTGGGCAGCTATGTGTCGGAACTTGCCACCGACGGTGCTAAGTCTTCAATCGACCACGGCATTGCCGTTGTTGCCACCGGTGCAAAAGAGATGACCCCGGTGGAATACGCCTATGGGGAAGATCCGAGGATCTTGACCAGCCTTGAACTGGATCAAAAATTTCTCACCAATGATCCGATATTGGAAACGGCCCAATCCGCCGTATTTATCCAGTGTGTGGGTTCAAGAGAGAAAGAAAGACCCTACTGTTCCCGTGTCTGCTGTACCCACAGCGTTGAAAATGCACTGGAACTTAAAAAACGAAATCCCGAAATGAATGTGTACGTGCTTTACCGGGATATCAGAACCTATGGTGAAAAAGAGCTGGCCTACACCAAAGCAAGGGACAACGGGGTTATCTTTATCCGCTACAAGGTGGAAGAAAAACCGGTTGTGGAAATCGAGGGCGACTCCCTTCATGTCACGGTCAAAGATCATGTGTTGGGTGTTCCCCTGAAAATCGACACGGATATTTTGACCCTGGCCTCGGCCATTATTCCCCACCGGGATGAGAAACTGGCCCAATTCTTTAAGGTACCCCTCAATGATGACGGGTTCTTTGTGGAACGCCATGCCAAACTCGGACCTTCCGAATTTGCCACAGACGGCGTTTTCCTGTGCGGGCTTGCCCATTATCCCAAACCCATTGAAGAAGCCGTGGCCCAGGGCAAAGCGGCGTCCTCCAGAGCCGTCACCCTGCTTGCAAGGGAAAATATATACACCAGCGGCACTGTTGCCCAAGCCGACCCCATGTTCTGCGCAAGTTGCGGGGTTTGTGTGGCCGTCTGTCCCTATTCCGCACCGTCATTTACCGTTGAAGGCCGTTTCAAAGGAAAGGCGGAAATCAATCCGGTACTTTGCAAAGGTTGCGGTCTCTGTGTCGCTTCATGCAGGTCCGGTGCAATTCACCTGAACGGCTTTGACAATGATCAGATATTTGCCCAAATTTTTTCTGGCGCAGAACTAATAGAAGCGTAAATAGATTTTAAAGGAGTATACATATGTCTGAATTTGAACCAAGAATCATTGCCTTTCTGTGTAACTGGTGCAGTTACGGTGCCGCAGATCTTGCCGGTGTCGGAAGGCTCCAGTATCCCCCCAATATTCGCGTGATCAGAATCCCCTGTTCGGGAAGAATGAGCCCCAAATTTATTCTCTCCGCTTTGAAAGAAGGTGCGGACGGCGTTTGGGTATCCGGCTGCCATCCAGGAGACTGCCATTACCTGGAGGGAAATTATTATGCCCGCAGAAAATTTCTGCTCTTCAACGACCTTCTTGAACACATGGGTGTGGAACCCGGAAGAGTTCAATTTTCCTGGATTTCTTCTGCCGAGTCTTCCAAGTTCCTGGAGGTGGTTACCGAAGTCACGGCGTCTATTAAGGCTTTGGGGCCGAACACGGCTTTTGTGAAAAAGGCCAAGGTCGCGTAACACGAACGGAAATATAGGTATCTAAATGCTGCAGGCCAAAAGTTAACCTACAGCCATTGGAAACAAACCATCGCCGGTTGTTCCAATTTTAGCAGAGCACCCCTTGTCGTTGACAAAGGGTGCTTTTTTATTCGTGATAGCTATCGAAAGTTAATCAAGGCACATCCAAACGCCACGCCCCTCATAAAGTCTGTCATTAGAGCAAAACAAACACTCATCAAATAATACCAGGTACACACAACAAGGCAACATCTTATTGTAATTATTTGATATTTTTTACACTTTATTACAATTAAAGTGGCTCCTTTTGACCCAACTGTTTCCTTTTGTCGGGTCATTTTGACCCAGAAACAACACACCCCTGAAGCATCCGTTTAACCATTTATAGAAATTCTAATTTTGTTCGATTTTTTCTTTTTTCCCCAAGATCAGCACCTTATTATTATTTTTCCCCACAAAACAGGGTGTTTTTTAAATTCTCAATTTTCTTTGGCCCTACTATTGCTTTCTCTTACACGAACGTTTTTGTAAAGCATGAACCTCAACAGGAGAATAAAAATATGTCTCAAGATGTAATTGGCTCGGTGATGGTTGTGGGCGGCGGTATCGCCGGTATGCAATCTGCAATTGATTTGGCGGACTCCGGATATTATGTCCACTTGGTGGAAAAAAGCCCCTCGATCGGGGGCGCAATGTCTCAGTTGGATAAGACATTCCCCACCAACGACTGCGCAATGTGAATTATCTCTCCAAAACTGGTCGAGGTCGGCCGGCACTTAAACATTGAGCTACATACATTATCAGATATTAAGGAAATCTCCGGAGATGCAGGTAATTTCTCCGTAACGTTAAACCAGAAAGCCCGTTATATTGATGTTGATAAATGCACAGGTTGCGGGGATTGTTCATCAGTCTGTCCCGTCAGTCTGTCCAGTGATTTTGAACAGGACATGGGAAAAAGAACCGCTGTTTTTAAACCCTATGCCCAGGCGGTTCCCGGTGCATTTTCAATCAGCAAAAAGGATAAATCCCCTTGTACCAACGCATGCCCAGGTTCTGTAAATGCACATGGATACGTCACGATGATCGGCCAGGGCAAATATAAAGAAGCCATGGAAGTTATCACCCGTACCCTGCCCATGCCGGGTGTCATCGGCAGGATATGCCCGCATCCGTGCGAGGATGCCTGTCGAAGAGGTGAAGTGGATTCCCCCCTGTCCATTTGTACATTGAAACGGTTTGCGTCCGATCAAGTGGATATCAATGACCTGGAAGTACCCGAAATCACACCCCGGGAAGAAAAAGTGGCCATCATCGGTGCCGGTCCTGCCGGACTCACCGCAGCCTACTTTCTTGCCCTCGAAGGTTTTAAAGTCACTATTTTCGAAGCCCTGCCCGTGGGCGGCGGTATGTTAAGAGTCGGTATCCCTGATTACAGACTGCCGCCTTCGGTTCTTGAAAAAGAGATCGCCTGGATCCAGAAACTGGGCGTTGAAATCAAATATAACACTGCCATGGGCAGAGACATAACGGTGGACAGCCTTACGGAAGATGGTTTCAAATCGATCTTCTTCGGCATAGGCTGTCACAATAGTATGAAACTCGGCATTCCCGGTGAAGAGGATGTTGAAGGCGTTATCCCTGGTGTTAAGTTCCTAAGAGATGCTGCCCTGGGTGACATGAAAGAAGTGAAAGGCAACGTGGCCATTGTTGGTGGCGGTGACGTGGCCATTGATGCGGCAAGAACAGCGCTCAGGTTGGGTGCGGACAAAGTCAGCATGCTTTATCGAAGAACTGAAGCTGAAATGCCAGCACGTGATGAAGAGATTGAAGATGCCAAAGAAGAAGATGTGGATATTCAATTCCTCAGGGCGCCCATCGAGGCTGTTGCGGAAAACGGCAAGCTGACAGGTGTCAAATGCATTCAAATGGAACTGGGTGAGCCTGATAAGAGCGGCAGAAGAAGACCGGTTCCCGTTGAAGGCAGTGAGTTTATTGTCGAGGCTGACGTGTTGATCCCGGCCATCGGTCAGAAAACCGATGCATCATTTCTGAAGGAAACAGACGGCGTTGAACTCAACAAATGGGGTGATTTTGACGTAGATCCGATCACCTACCAGACCTCCCGTGAAGGCGTATTTGCAG
Source organism: uncultured Desulfobacter sp. (assembly GCF_963677125.1). Taxonomy (NCBI): domain Bacteria; kingdom Pseudomonadati; phylum Thermodesulfobacteriota; class Desulfobacteria; order Desulfobacterales; family Desulfobacteraceae; genus Desulfobacter; species uncultured Desulfobacter sp. The sequence continues at coordinate 2,935,977 of NZ_OY781882.1, forward strand.
GCGGTGATGCCCAGACAGGCGCATCCATTGCCATCGCTGCTGTCGGGGCGGGCCGGGAAGCGGCCATCTCCATTGCACGCTACCTCAAAGGCGAGGATATGAAGGCGGGCCGGGAAAAACTTGAAATCCCCCAGCAGGATTTCAATGCAATCCCCAAAAAGGCCAAAAAAGTGGATCGCTCCCACATGGCGCGTATCCCCATGGACCAACGCAAATCCGGGTTTACTGAAGTTGAACTCGGCTTCACCGAAGAACAGGCAAAACAGGAAGCCAACAAATGTATCAACTGCATGGTTTGCTGCGAGTGTCTGGAGTGCGTTAAGGCTTGTGGCGCAGGCGCACTTACCCTGGATACGCACAAGGAGAAAGACTCTGAAGTGCCGTTGAATGTGGGCTCTGTTGTCATTGCCTCAGGCTTTTCACCATACGATCCGAGCAAACTGGATTTTTACGGATTTGGCACCCATCCCAATGTTGTCACATCATTGCAATTTGAGCGCCTGTTGTCTGCTTCCGGCCCCACTGAAGGTCATGTGGTACGCCCGTCAGACCATAAGGAACCAAAGAAAATCGCTTGGTTCCAGTGTGTGGGGTCACGAGAGACCAACCGTTGTGACAATGCCCATTGTTCATCGGTATGCTGTATGTACGCCATTAAAGAAGCAGTGATTGCCAAAGAGCATGATCCTTCGCTGGATGTTTCCATCTTCTATATGGATATGCGAACCTTCGGCAAAGAGTTTGAAAAGTATTACACCGAAGCCCGCGACAAGCACGGTGTCAAATTTATCAGATCCCGTGTTCACACGATTAAGCCTGTGGGGGACGCCGGTGACCTGGAGATCAGCTATGTGAGTGAAGATGGGCAGATGATCGTCGATACCATGGATATGATTGTCCTGTCTGTGGGTCTGGAAACATCTCCGGAACTCCTGGAACTGGCAGCAAAATTTGACATCGGACTGACGCCGGGCAACTTTGCCCAGACCACATCCATGAACCCTGTGCAGACAACACGGCCGGGTGTTTTTGTATGCGGCGCTTTCCAGGGTCCAAAAGACATTCCCCAGGCCGTTGTGGATGCCAGTGCAGCTGCCACGGCAGCAGGTGAAATCCTGGTCTCTGCCCGGAACACACTGACAAAAACCAAGGAAGTTGTTCCCGAAATTAACGTAATCGGCGAACGCCCCAGAATCGGTGCTTTTGTATGTCACTGCGGTGCAAACATTGCCGGGGTTGTGGATATTCAAGCTGTCAATGAATACGTGAAAACCCTGCCGTTTGTGGAATATGTGGAAAGCAATCTTTATTCATGTTCCCAGGATACCCAGTCCAAGATGACTGAGATTATCAAGGAACATAACTTGAACCGGATTGTCGTGGCGGCCTGTACGCCCAAAACACATGAGCCGCTGTTCCAGGAAACGCTGATCAACGCCGGATTGAACAAATACCTGTTTGAGATGGTCAACATTAGAAACCATGTATCCTGGGTTCATAAGTCCAATCCCGATCTGGCCACGGAAAAAGCCAAAGAGCTGATTCGCATGTCCGTGACCAAAGTCGGTTTGAAAGCTCCGCTGCAGGAGGCCAAACTGGATGTGGATCAGCATGCGCTGGTCGTAGGCGGCGGCATTGCCGGTATGTCCACAGCCTTGAGTCTGGCACGGCAGGGCTACTATACCCATCTGGTTGAAAAGGAAGATCAACTGGGTGGACAGGCCCTCAACCTCTATAAAACCTGGAAAGGCGAAGACGTTCAAGAAATGCTCAAGGATATGGTTGACCAGGTGGCCTCTGAAGAGAACATCAACGTACATCTGGGCAGCACCATCTCAGACGTGAATGGATTTGTGGGTAATTTCAAATCCGTCATTACATCTAAAGATGGGGACGAGGTGATTGAGCATGGCATCGCCAACATATCCACTGGTGCAAAAGAATACAAACCCAGTGAATATGCTTATGGCCAAAGCCCGAGAGTGCTCACCAGCCTGGATCTGGATCAGAAAATGCAGACCGATGACGCCATGGTAAATGATGTTGAGTGTGCGGTCTTTATCCAGTGCGTGGGCTCCAGGGAACCGGACAGACCATATTGTTCCAGGGTATGTTGTACCCATTCGGTGGAAAGTGCGTTGGAAATCAAAAAACGCAACCCGGACGCCAATGTATTTATCCTTTACAGAGATATCAGAACCTACGGCGAACGGGAAAGAAAGTACATCGAAGCCAGAAAGGCGGGGGTTATTTTCATGCGCTATTCCGTTGATAATAAACCCACGGTTACGGTCGGCGACGACTGCGTAACAATCCAGACAATCGATCATGTACTGGGTATGCCGGTGGAAATTGAAGCGGATATCCTGACACTGGCCACGGCCATTGTTCCAAACAAAGAAGAACAATTGGCACAATTCTTCAAGGTGCCCATGAACGATGAAGATTTCTTCATTGAAAGACACGCCAAACTTGGACCCTCTGAATTTGCCACCGACGGTGTGTTCCTGTCAGGCCTTGCCCATTATCCCAAGCCCATTGATGAAGCAGTGGCACAAGGGAAAGCGGCAGCCTCCAGAGCAGTGGCCTTGCTGGCCCAGGGCACTGTGACCACAAACGGCGAGGTGGCAGCGATTGATCCAATGATATGCAGCAGCTGTGGGACGTGTGTATCGATTTGTCCTTACTCAGCACCGTCTTTCATGGCAGAGGGACGATTTGCAGGAAAGGCCGAGATCAATTCAGCCCTGTGCAAAGGATGCGGACTGTGTGTATCGTCCTGCCGTTCAGGTGCAATCCGGCTCAACGGTTATGACAATGACCAGATATTTGCAATGATTGATGCGATTTAACCCGCTTCATAATAAGTAAAAATGGGCGATGAAAGCCATACTATAAAATGGCTTTCATTGCCCCAAAATTCCATAAGTGAAGGAGAAAAAAAACAATGTCAGATTGGGAACCAAAAATCATAGCGTTTCTCTGCAACTGGTGCAGTTACGGGGCCGCTGACTTGGCCGGGGTAAGCCGGATGCAGTATCCCTCTAATATCCGGGTCGTTAGAATTCCCTGCTCCGGCAGGATGTCTCCAAAATTTATTCTTTCCGCGTTTATGAAGGGTGCCGACGGGATCTGGGTCTCCGGCTGACACCCCGGAGACTGCCATTACCTGGAAGGTAATTATTTTGCGCGTCGGAAGTTCGTATTACTGGCAAACATGATGGAGCACATGGGGATTGAACGGGACAGACTTCATTTTTCATGGATCTCCTCGGCAGAGGCCGGTAAGTTTATCGATGTGGTTCATTCGGTAACCGAATCCGTAAAGGCTCTGGGGCCGATAAATAAATTTGTAAAGAAAGCCGGATAGAGGAACCAACATGTTAGAGTACACAGAGAAAATCAGAGCGTTGTCCTTAAAGCTTCTGGAAGAAAAGAAAGTGGACATGGTCATCGGTTTCCAAAAGGGAACGCTGCCCATGTCAAACGAGCCATACATGGCCAAGCACCCGGATGACGTTAAAAACCTGGTGTGGGACAGCAACTGCGGCATAAACCTGACCAATTACTTGACCGACCGCAAAGAAAAAATTGCAGTCGTGGCCAAAGGGTGTGATTCACGTAACATCACTACCCACATTATCGAAAACAAAATCAAACGTGAGCAACTGGTCATCCTCGGCGTACCCTGTACGGGAATGATCGACCGCAGGAAAGTAAACAACATCGTGGATTTTGAAGTTGTCGATGTTGTTGAACAAGGTGATACGATTATCGTTAAGGGCAAGGACGCTGAAAAAACGTTTGTCAAAGCAGAGATTCTCCAAAAGAACTGTGCTGTTTGTGCCCAGCGTAATCCCGTAATCTACGATGAACTGGTGGCAGCGGAAGTACCCGAACTGACCGATGTGGACAGGTACGAAGATGTGCGCAAAATCGAAGAGATGTCAACGGATGATAAGTGGCAGCACTTTGACGATTTGCTCTCCAATTGCATTCGCTGCTATGCCTGCCGCAATGCCTGTCCGCTATGCTATTGCCCGACTTGCTTTGTGGATGAATCCAAACCCCAGTGGGTTGGCAAAGGTGATGATCCAAACGATACACGGACGTTTCACTTCCTGCGTGCCTATCATTGTGCCGGAAGATGCACCGATTGCGGTGCGTGCGAACGGGCCTGCCCCATGGGAATCAATATGAGAGAGTTCACCAAGAAACTGGAAAAGGACTGCCAGGAGATGTTCGACTGGCGGGCGGGTTTTACACTTGATGCACGCCCCCCCCTTGATGCTTTTAATCCTAAAGATCCGGATGCATTTATTAAATAGTGTTTGAACGAAAAGTCACCCACCTGCTGCGTTGCAAAAAAAATTGCAATCCTCACAACCATAAGGTTGCTCCGGTTACAAATTTTTATGCGCCTTGCATCTGGGCAACTTTTCATCCAAACGCAAGGTTTTAGTGCATACACTAAACGGTAAAGGATTAAACAAACCATATTTTTGATAAGGTCAATTTACTTATGAAGACTATAAAAATCGAAAAAAAAGATTGGGAACAAGGGCTGGAAAAACTCAAAGCAAATTATCGTTTGTTCGGCCCGATGCCGGACAAAGACTCTCTTGAGTTCAAAGAGTTGAATGCCGGTGATACCCCTGTCATGGAGAATGGAAATACCAGGCTTTCCGTCAAGTCTGTGATTTACCCCCAAAGCCAAACCATGTTCACATACACCTTAGATGAATCCAAAGAAGATCATCACATAATGAAACAGGTGGAGATAAACGGCAAAAATCCAAGGGCCGTTATTGGGGTTCGCCCTTGTGATGCTGCGTCCTTCAAGCTGGTACGGCGTAATTTCGACTCTCCTGAATATAAAGATCCGTTCTGGGTTGAACCGTATGAAGAGACAACACTGGTGGGCTATGCCTGTGATGAGCCTGCAAGCACCTGTTTTTGTACGTCCGTTGGATGCGGCCCTTATAACGAAGAGGGTCTGGATCTATTGCTGGTAAAAGAAGGTGATGACTTCTTTGCCAGAGTCCTCACCCCCAAAGGCGAAGATCTGGCGACTGCGGCAGGTTGGTCAGCGGATGGTGATTTTGATTTTGAATCTCGCAAGATAGCTGCCGAAGCGAAAATCACTGCCGGCATCTCAACAGACGGGTTGAAAGAGAAGAAAACAAATGACCTGTTCGAAGCGGATTTCTGGGAGCAAATCGGGTTTTCCTGCTTAAATTGCGGAACCTGTACCTACAGCTGCCCGACTTGCTGGTGCTTTGACATTCAAGATGAAGTCAAGGGAACGGAAGGCAAGCGTATTCGTAACTGGGACAGCTGCATGTACACGCTCTTTACCCTTGAAGGTTCCGGCCACAATCCAAGACCCAATAAAGTTCCGCGGGTCAGACAGAGATTCATGCACAAACTCAAGTATTACGTTGATAAGTATGACGCCGGTGTACAGTGTGTCGGATGCGGCAGATGTATTCAACTGTGCCCGGTCAACATCGACATCCGGGAGGTCTGTGAAACCATGAGAAACTATACGCCTGCACCCCAGGAAGCGTAAAAGGAGAGATACTGTGCAGAATCCATATTTGCCATATCCTGTCCGGATTGATGAAATCATCACGGAAACAGAGGATAAAAATTTAAAGACATTCAAGTTTGTCTTTTTAAATCCCGAGGATGAGGAAAAGTTCTCTTACCAGGCCGGTCAATTCGCAGAACTCTCAATCACCGGTAAAGGAGAGATCCCCATTGGGATTGCCTCATCGCCCACGGAAAAAGGCTTTGTAAAGTTCACGGTTAATAAAACCGGAATGGTAACCGAGTATTTACACAACATGAAGGTTGGTGATGTCATGGGTATCCGTGGCCCCTTGGGCAACAGTTATCCATGGGAGACCCTTGAAGGCAAAAACGTGGTGATCATCGGCGGCGGGTTTGCATTCACGACACTGAGATCATCCATCGTATACATGCTGGAAAACCGTGATAAGTTCGGTGAAATCAACGTCATTTACGGCGCAAGATCTCCAGGCCTGTTACTGTATCAGGATGAACTTAAAGCCTGGGAAGCTGCCGGCGACATTAAAATGCACATCACCGTGGATTCCACGGATGATCCCGACTGGAAGTATAATGTCGGATTTGTGCCCAATGTTGCGGGAGAAAAGGCGCCACCGGCCGATGAAAACACATATGCCATTGTCTGCGGCCCCCCGATTATGATTAAGTTCACCCAGCCGGTGCTTGATAAACTCGGTTATGCCCACGATCACATTATCAACTCCCTGGAAAAACGCATGAAATGCGGTATCGGTATCTGCGGTCGCTGCAATCTTGGAGACAAATTTATCTGTAAAGACGGACCGGTATTTACTCTGGAAGAGCTGAATGCGCTCCCCAATGAATAATAGTGATTGAACAGGCCCTAAGAGATGGGCAGGATATTAAACCTTGAATCGTTGTTTATCCTGTTCATCTTTTCTTTCCAACCAACCCTGTTCTGCATTCGTGTCTGAACGAAAACCTGAAAATTTTGTTGAATACAAGGCGTATTTTGAGGATTAAAATTTTAGACCAACGCTGAAATCTGCAAAATTTACGGTTTTCGGTCGGACTCGAATTATATCAATCCGCGCCTAAAGAGTCTCCCACCCTCATCCACACGCTATCTTTACTATAATTAAAATATAAACCGCTTCTTCAAAAACCGAGTTATATTTTTATAAAAAAACATTGTAGAAAAACAACAAATTCTGATAAATTATAGTAAAGTATTTTATGCCTTTTGAATTTAGTCGTTCAAAATCTGAAAAGCCATGAAATATTTTCGTTGCAATACAAATTTCGCATTAAAAAATTTCAAAAAGGAGAAAAGATTATGACTGCCAAAATTTTGATTCCTTTTGACGAAAGTGAATGCGCCCAAAACACCGTTACGTTTGTTGCAAAACATTTAAACAAGGGACATGAGGTCACACTTTTTCATGTCGTGCCGGACACGGCTGCAGCTTGTGGACTCAACAGCCCAAGCCTTACGCCCTATTTTGAAAAAGAACGCGACACCTTCTGCCATATGGAGGCACAGCGCGAAAAGATGATTTTGAACACCCTCGAAACCGCAAGAGATGAGTTAATCCAAGCCGGATTTGCCAAAGATATGGTTCATATAAAAACGCAGCCCCAAGACAAAACTATTGCCACGGATATTATCCAGGAGGCCAAAAAAGAAAACTACAATATCGTTGCCATGGGGCGAAGAGCGGCTTCAGGCTTAAGAGAATTTTTTATCGGCAGCAACGCTTCGCGGGTGATGCATGCCCTGAACAACACGCCGGTGATTATCATTGACTGAATAGTAAAATATCGGCATCGCAAAAAAGCTGCTGGGCTATAGAGCCTTACCAGACGCTCTCAATACCATTATGCATGTCTACACTATTTAGTGCCCGACCGAAAACCGTAAATTTTGCCGATTACTTCGTTGGTTACAAATTTTAATCCTCAAAATACTCCATGTATTCCTCCGGTTAAAATTTGCGACCGCCTTGTACTCAACAAAATTTCCAGGTTTTCGTTCAGACACTATTTAGAAAAAATCATTTCTCTCAGGCCCTTGGGCAACTTATTATACACCTTTACCGGTGTGGTCATGGGACGCTTATGATCAATTTTTAAACCTGCAGCAACACGATTGGGATCTGAAAGGTCAATGGGGTCTGGCCGGCGCTTCAAAGGCACACCCTGATCATCACTGAAGACAAGTAGGATTGGTCCTTTGGAATCAATAATATAAGCCATTTGTCCATTACTTAAAAACACCACACTTCCTGGAGGGTATATTCCCACCACGCTTATAAAAGAAAGCAGGACCTTTTGAACCAGTTTCCCCTTCGTTGAATATTTAGTAAACAAATCCGTGACCACTTCGATGGGATTAAATGCATTTTTATAACACCTTACAGATGTCAATGCATCATAGATATCCGCCAGCTTGCAAACTTTCACATAGGGCGGAATTTCTTCGGGCGCCACATCATTGGGATAACATCGCCCCTCATCCTTGAACATCGGCCCATGGTGCCATTTAACCGAATCAACGATCAGAGGATCATTAAGATGATTCTTTTCAAATACCTGCATCCCCAATTTATATGAATGGGTTTTTACAACTTCAAACTCTTCATCTGTTAAGGGGCCTTTTTTATTTAATATCGCTTCGGGAACCAAAACTTTGCCGGCATCGTGCATAAAATAGCCAATGGAAATCTCTTTAATTTTTTCCGGATAGTTCATACCAAACTGTTTACCGTATTTATCGATAAAATGCTTGATTACCGGGGTTCCGATGGTGCACACATTAATGGAATGGTTGTACAGATAATCGTCGTAGCTAAAGATTTCACGGGTTAACAACGAAAAGGCACTTTCATCGGTGTTTATAAAATCCAACAATTCCGTAACGGTATTTTCCACCTGGCCATAATCAAATTCACCACCCGTATCTTTGATATCAGAAATGACTTTTTTTATGTTTTTTTTGGCGTTCTCAAATTTGACGGTGGCCTCTTTTTTGGTTTCTTCAATTTCCTTTATTTTTTTATCGATTTCAGGCAGTTCAGATAAAACGTCCTTTGCAACAAGGTCACTTTGCTCCCCCCGTGTCAGTTTCAACTCTGTGCCTAGCTTATCCCAGGTACCGCCTCCTAATTTACGATTGATTGGAAGCGTTTGAATCCCTTCTGCCCGTAATTTCAGCAAAAGGTTTTCATTTTTAATAATAGTCGTTTTCTCAATTGTTTTCGTTTTTTTTGAGTTGTAGATATCTATACCGGTCCTGACACTTCCGCCCTGCTGAATAATTTTAATTAACCGGTCAATGGATGTATTTACATGTCCCATTTGAATTTGCCCTCATAAAAAAAGATAACCTGGTGATATGCATGCCCTCATACATCAATGGCTCTTTCGCGGGGATTAAATTTCTAAATAGGCCCGGGAACAGATCTGTGCTTGTACCTGCCGGGGAGAATTGAACCAGCCACTCCCGGTAAGGATGGGGGATGCAAAAAACTCCCCCATTTTGTTTGCTTTGTTATCCGTATTCTTTGTTGCAGTTTAGGGCACATATTTCAATCTTTTAAAAAAGGCCCTTTCCCAGCAGTTAAATATATATTTTAGTGTCTGAACGAAAACCTGTAAATTTTGTTGAGTACAAGGCGACCTGAAATTAAAACCTTCGGAATACAAGGCGTATTTCGAGGATTAAAATTTCAGGCCAACGCCGTAATCGGCAAAATTTACGGTTTTCGGTCGGGCACTATTTTACCCGGCCAGATTGGCTTTTGCAAACGCCCAGTTAGCCAGATGTTCCAAATATGTGTCGACATAGTCCGCTCTGCGATTCTGATAATCCAGATAATATGCATGTTCCCAGACATCAATAGTGAGAAGCGGAATCAGCCCTTGGGCAATCGGTGTATCGGCGTTTGAGGTTTTGATGATTTTCAGAGTATCGCCGTCTTGGACCAGCCATGCCCATCCGCTGCCGAACTGGGAGAGCGCTGCAGATGCAAAGGCTTTTTTAAATGCATAGAAACTGCCAAAATCCGCTTTAATTTTTTCGGCAATGATACCGGCAGGCTCACCGCCTCCTCCAGGTTTTATGCTGTTCCAGTAAAAGGTGTGGTTAAAGACCTGGGCGGCATTATTAAAAATACCTTTTTCCTCGGCATTGCCGTAGGTTTTTTGAATGATTTCCTCGATGGACAGATCGGCGTAGGCCGTTCCCTTAATCAGCCCATTCAATTTTTTTACATAGCCGGCATGGTGCTTCCCATAGTGAATAAGAACGGTTTTTTCAGAAATATACGGTTCAAGGGCATCGGCTTTGAATGGTAGAGACTGCTGGATTACCATGCCCCCCCCAGGGCCTTTACAGCTTACACCGGTCATCTGCAACAGTGCAAGGGCACCCGCACCGGCTGAAAGTTTTAAAAATTTCCTTCTGTCCATTCCCCCTCCTTTTCTAATTTTGAAATTGATATCCTGACTCTTTTGTGCTCTCTTTTCAGACGTACATTACGGGAATGCTGCGTATCGATTCTGCGCAACGGGGTCAGTTTAGGCTCACGGCTTTGGCCTTGTCAATGAAAACCTGGTGGGGTAACATTGGCCCGCAAACCACATAAATTTAAATGAAGTACCTATACGCAATTTAAACTAACAACTGAAAACCGATGAATGAATACACGCTCATACAGATTTCCGGAATCCTGGTCGCAGCCACCGCCTGTCAGTGGCTGGCCTGGCGGGTAAAAATTCCGGGAATCGTTTTTCTTCTGATTACCGGAATTTTGGCCGGTCCCGTATTGGGGCTTTTAAATCCCGAAAAAATGATGGGGGATCTTTTTTTCCCTTTTGTTTCCATGTCCGTGGCCCTGATTCTGTTTGAGGGCAGCCTGACTTTGAATTTTTCGGAAATCCGGGGGCTGCACATGGTGGTCAGAAACATGGTCTCTTTCGGCATGCTGGTCACCTGGATCATCACGGCCCTGGCCGCCCGGATGGGATTAGGGTTATCCTGGCATATCAGCGTACTTTTAGGGGCCATCACATCCGTAAGCGGCCCAACCGTAATCGTGCCCATGCTGCGCACGGTCCGGCCCAACCAGAACATCGCTAATATCCTTAGATGGGAAGGTATCATTGTCGATCCCATCGGTGCGGCCATGGCAGTTTTAGCCTATGAATTCATTATCTCGGGTTCGGCCCAGCAGGCCATGGGGCATACTATCCTGGTGTTTATCCGGCTGATTGCCACGGGTACAGCTGTCGGCATAGTGTGCGGATATGGCTTTGGCATGGCCATACGCAAACACTGGATCCCCGAATTCATGCACAACCTGTTTGCCATCTCACTGGTGCTTGGCGCGTTTGTGTTTTCCAATCATCTGCAGCATGAGGCGGGCCTGGTAGCGGTCACCGTTATGGGCATCTGGCTGGCCAATATGAAGGATGTGCCCATCGGGGATATTCTTGATTTCAAGGAACACATCAGTATTCTGCTGATTTCCGTCCTTTTTATCATGCTGGCTGCCCGGCTGTGTATCGATGAACTGGTCGCATTAGGCTGGGGAATGAGTTTTTTATTCGTCGCCATTCAGTTTTTAGCCCGTCCCATGAACATAATGGTGTCCAGTATCGGCTCCAGCCTTACCTGGCCCGAGCGACACATGCTGGCCTGGATTGCCCCGCGCGGGATTGTGGCGGCAGCTATTTCCGCATTATTTGCCACCCAATTAGAAAAGGCGGGGTTCCCGGATGCAGGGGTACTGGTCCCCCTGACCTTTTTTATTATTATTTCCACGGTCATCGTGCAAAGCGTTACGGCACGCCCCATTGCCCGGTGGCTTAAGGTGGCCGAGCCCACCCCCAACGGTTTTATCATCTTCGGAGCCAATCAACTGGCGCGTGCCATCGGTAAAGCCTTAATGGATCTGGGATTTCAAATTCAGCTGGCTGACACCGGATGGGACCAGGTGATGAAGGCCAAAAACGAAGGTCTGCCCACATATTTCGGCAATCCCGTGTCGGAGCATGCGGACCGTCATATTCAGCTTGTGGGCATCCGGGGGGTACTCGCCCTGTTTCCCCATGAAGCGGCCAACGTAGCCGTCGCCATTCATTATCGTCTGGAGTTCGGGGCGGATAAAATTTATATTCTGCAGTCCCGGCCCGAAGACAACCGGTCCACAGCGGATCGGATGTCCATCGAAAATCATGGAAAAATCCTGTTTGGAGAAGCAGCTTCATATCCTGCGATGGCCACAGATTTGTCCCGGGGTGGGCATATTATCACAACAAAGCTGACGGAAAAATTTACCATGAAGCAATTCACAGACAAACACGGTGAAAAAGCATTGCCGTTGTTTGCCGTGGACAAGAGCAACCGGCTTCATGTGTATGCCCACGACAGCCAAATCAATCCTAAGTCCGGCTGGTCGCTGATATATATGCTGAAAAATGGAGAAGGCAGTCACTCAGAGACTGGAGAAGATAAACACCCCATTGATCCCGCCCGCTTGAAAAAGGGATACAGTGTCTGATTTCAAACGATTAGGCTTTACCCGGCATCTGCCGAATCCATTTCTTCTGAATATCTTGAGCAACGTGAAGTCACCTCGGATACATCCATCCCAAAATGCTTGAGAAGCCGAATCACCTGCAGCGGCCGACAGTGATCACCAGCCTCAAGTGCTGCAAAATCTTTTGGATCAATATCCAGAAACGCCAATATTTCATCCCGCATCTCTTTGCTTTGCGCCATCCGGGCAACAACATTCATTGTTGCCGTGCATATGTGACATTCCTTTTTATAGAGGGATAAAAACGGCTTATCTTTAAACTTCTCGTTCAGCAGTTCTTTAAGAAACATCACGGCTGATTTTCTCCAATTTTTTTTTAGATATCCGGGACAAAAAGTCATCTCGATATGCGATGACCTGATCAATATATTTTTCAGGCACTTTACGTGTATTTTTGAAAAACACATCATACAATACGATGAATTTTTGATAGCAAAAAAAATAGAGTACCCGGATTCGATCCTGGGATAAGGTAAAACGAAGTTCATGAACCCCGTCATGCAGCAGATCCGCGTAAGGCCTTGGCAGAGTCGGGCCATGCTCTTCCAGCAGTCCAAGCAGTCTTAACAACTTTACCTGATGCTTCTCAGGACAGGAATTGATAAAGTCCGTAATCGGACAGGCGAGTTCCATACCATCACAAAAAAGTACTCTCCACTTTGGTTTCATACTCTATCCCTTATCCCACATGCTGCATCTTGACAACAAAAAATCGATATGCTTTAACGTGCAAAACGCGTCAAGAAGACGCATGCAACAAACTGTTTTATAGTACTCATAAAATTAACTGAAGCCAAGAAGGTAGAAGTGTCGAAATTTTCGATGCTACGGTCCTTTTTGGCTTTTTTATTTTCTATCTAATTCGTTTTTACTGAAGATATCAGTTTAAATGAAAACAGGAGAAGATGATGAACCAAGGCAAAATTGCCCTACAGGTCTTCTTTGCACTGATGATGTCATGGTCCTGTGATGCCCTGGCAGGAAATGTAAAAAAAGAGATCGAGGCCCCTGTTCATGAAGCGGTGAAAATTGAACAAAAAGCCCAAGGCAGGGAAGCTAAATGGCGCGCTGAAAAAGAAAAAAAGACATTGGAGTTTGAAGCCCTGGAAAAAGAACTGGCCATGGTTGAACAGGAACGAAACACGGAAGCGGCCCGAAAAACGGCCCTGATTGCAAACATCACCCAAACCACAAAGCAGCTTGAGGATATTGCCGAAATCGAAAGGCAGATGTCTCCATTTCTTAACCAATTATTAGACATACTAAAAACGTTAAACAAACAAGATCTGCCTTTCTTAACGGCAGAACGTGAAAAAAGAATTCAGAATCTTGAACTGTTAAACACCAACCCAGAAGTTCCGGTCAGTGAAAAATTCAGAAAATTAATGGAAGCCCTATTGGTGGAAACCGAATACGGCACTACCATTGAAGTTTATCAGCAGACCATCCCCCTTTCCGGGGAAGAGACCCTGGTCAACATCTTCAGACTGGGCCGGCTGCGGCTTTTTTATCAGACCCTGGACAAACAGCAATGCGGGTTCTTCAACCCGGCCCAAAAGGAATGGCAACCCTTAAAGGATAGCTATCTAAAAACCATTCAGGCCGCCATAGACATGGGTTCCAAGCGCAAACCCGTTGAGATGTTAACCCTGCCCTTAGGAAGGATCGTGGTCCAATGAAACGCACCCCCCAATATATACTATTCACTGTGGTTCCGGCTGTCATGCTGCTTTTCAGCCAGTGGGCATGGGCAAAGGATATGCGCGAGATTCGCATCGAAGCCCAAAAAATTGAACAAGCGATGAAACAAAAAGCGGCGGCGGAACTGTCTGCCGCCCAAAAGGCCGCCGGCGAAAGCCGCCGGCAGATTCTGTCGGACAGATCGAAACTGGACCGGGCCATTGCGGATTTAAAGCGGCAGATTACGGCCGTTGATGTAAAACTCAAAGCCCTTAAATCTGAAAATGAAGGTCTGACGGCAAAAGACAACGCATTGACGGCAAAACTGGATGAAGCCCAGGGAACGATTCAGGAATTGTCCGGTGTCATCCGCATGAACGCCAAAGACATCCGTTCTCTTCTGGATGACAGCTTTCTAACCGGGGTGTACCAACCCGATACCCGTTTTTTATCCACCATGGCAGATCAGTCCGTCATTCCAGCAATGGATCAAATCAAAGCCATGTCAAATCTGCTTTTTGATCAGATTGACCAGGGTGGATCCGTCTGCCTGGAAACCGGTACAATCGTCAATCGCGAAGGAAAGGCCCAAAAGGGCCCGATCCTGATCATCGGGGCCTTTACAGCAGCATACCAAACGGACAGTGAATCCGGATTTCTTAACTACGCCCATGGAGAGAAAAAACTGTATGCCCTGTCCAAACTGCCGCCCTCGGCCATGCAGAAACAACTTACCCGTTACATGGCAGGTAAAAGTGATGCCGTGCCCATGGATATTTCCCGGGGCGGTGCATTAAACCAGCTGATTCACGACTTGAGTCTGGCGGACCAGGTTCCCAAGGGCGGGCCTATTGTCTGGCCTATTCTGGCTATTTTGGCATTGGGTGCATTGATCACCCTGGAACGGCTCTTTTTCATATTGAAGAGAAGAATCAGCCTTGAAACCGTGTGCAGCAAAATCGAAACCCAGGCCGAAGACCAAAACTGGAATGCGTGTGCCGCAACCTGCGACCAGTACCGTAAAAATCCGGTTATCCGGGTCATCCGCTCGGGGGTTGACAGCCGAAATCTTCCCAGGGAAGACATGGAAAATGCGGTCCAGGAAGCCATTCTCAAAGAGATTCCGCCCATGGAACGATTTTTATCCACCATGGGTATGCTGGCCGCCATTGCCCCCCTGTTGGGGCTGTTGGGCACCGTGACCGGCATGATCGACACCTTTCATGTCATCACCATGCACGGTACCGGTGATCCGCGCATGATGTCCGGTGGCATTTCCGAGGCCCTGGTCACCACCATGCTGGGCCTGTCCGTGGCCATTCCCATTATGCTCTCCCATACCCTTTTAAGCCGGTCCGTGGAAAACAGTGTGGGAATGATGGAAGAAAAGGCCATGGCACTGATCAATATCGTCCAGAAGTTCAAGGTGGCCTGATGCCGGCAATTCTTTATGAAAACCTTGAACTGATGAGGGACCTGATCCGGGCCGGCGGGGTGGTCATGGTACCCCTGGTTATCTTAAGCCTTGTGATGTGGCTGCTGATCCTTGAACGGGCCTTTTTTTTCAGACGGCTCTACAAAAAAAACATGAACAGCAGCACGGCGCTGTCCCTGGTCCGGAAAAACACCCTGCCCGACCCGAAAATGTACCGCGGGGCCGTCAGTCTTTTGGTCACGGAGTTCATTGGAAACCGCTCGGGTTCCGCCCAGCTGGACCGCCACCTTCTGGATGCCGCAGTGACCCGGATCAACCGGCGCATGACCCGGTCCCTGGCAGTAATCGGGGTTCTGGCGGCCATGGCCCCGCTCATGGGGCTGCTGGGCACCGTCACCGGCATGATCACCACCTTTGACGTTCTGGCCATATTCGGCACAGGCAATGCCAAAGCCATGGCCGGCGGTATCTCAGAATCCCTGATCACCACCCAGACGGGTCTGATTGTGGCCATTCCGGGACTTTACATGAAAGGATTTCTGGACCGGCGTGCCGAACATTTAAGCCAGCGGATCCAGCGGATGGGCTTATACCTGAAAAGGCATCTATAGGAGAGCAATCCCATGCTAAACGTGTCAGCAAGCAGAAAACATAAAAAAAATGCGGCGGAGCTGAACATTGCCCCGCTTATTGATATGGTATTTATCCTGTTGATTTTTTTCCTTGTCACCACAAGTTTTGTCAAGGAGACCGGTATTGATGTTTCCCGGCCCACCGCATCAACAGCAACCACCCAAACCAAAGCCACCATCCTCATTGCCGTGGACAGCCAGAACCGGGTCTTCATGGATCACCGGGAGATCGACATCCGGGCGGTCAGGGCCAATACCGAACGGGCCCTGGCTGAAAACCCCGACGGGGCCGTGGTGGTGGTGGCAGACCGCCAATCGGACACAGGCGTAGCCATCCAGGTCATGGATGGCTGCCGTCTGGCCGGGGCATCGAATGTCTCTTTGGCCGCAGCACTTCCGGAGGGGCAATGAAAACCATGGAAAAGCCCCTTGGCCTGGCCGGCGGATGGCAACCCTGGGCCGTGGCACTGGCCGGCACCCTCGCACTGAATTTGCTCCTTTTTTCCGTTATTCCCAATCTAATGAAACCCCAGGAGGCTGTCTCACTGTCGGGCCCCATGATTCAGCAAATCCAGCTCACCCGGCTGCGTCGCTCAACCATTGAACCAGAAGAGAAAAAAAAGACACCCCCGCCCAAGGCCCAACCTCAAAAACAGGTCGCCAAACCCAGGATGAACCGGCAAATCGTCCGGTCTCTTTCCCTGCCTTTTGAAGTCAATCCCCGACTGCCCCAGGGACCAGCCACCATCTCCGTGCCCGAAGTGATGTCAACGTCCCTGGATAACTTGTCCCTGAACACACTTTTTGACACCGGAGATCTGGATCAGCCCCTGACGGTGATTTCCAGAATTCCGCCGGTGTACCCCTTCCGGGCCAAGGCCAAAGCCATTGAGGGCTGGGTCTCTGTGGAATTTACGGTGAATGAACAGGGCCGTGTGGAGGATATCAAAATCCTGGATGCGGAACCCAAGAAAATATTTGACGAGAGCGTGATGCAGTGTGTTGCCGCCTGGCGGTTCAAACCGGGCCGGGTCAACCGGGAAATTGTAAAGACCCGGGCCAGAACACGCGTCCGTTTTAAATTAAACTGAGGTGTTTCATGAATCTGATTTTAAAAACTGTTATGGTCGTTCTTACATTTGCCGTGACTGTTTTTCCACTGGAAAAAGCCAAGGCCCAAAGTGATCAAAAAATGCCCATGGCTGTTCAGCATCTGCTGATCAACGTCAGAAAAGCCATGGATAAAAATGATTATGCCGGTGCCGTCAAGCTCATCCAGGGGACCCAAGCCAAATCCCAAAGCAAGGCCCCGTGCAGCCATCCCACTGTTTGTCTGGCCTTGGGCAATTGCTTTTTGATGCAAAAAAAAATGCCACAGGCCGAGTCGGCATATATAGCGGCCTTATCCTTAGACAAAACTTACCTGGATGCCCAGGTCAACCTGGCCAAGGTGTATACGGACACCAACCGGACCGCCAAGGCTGCCGAGGCCTTTTGGGCGGCTTACAAACTATCCGACCCCAAAAATTCAAAATACCTTTACTACAGTGCGGTTATGGCGCTTACCAACGGAAAGACCCAAACGGCAATCCGCCGATTTGAGTCTTTGTTTTCCACCCACCCAGGCCAGGTCAACCGGCAATGGTGGGAAAACTATGCCAATGCCCTGGTTTCGGCCGAACAATGGAAAAAAGCCGCACCGGTGATCAGGACTCTGATTGCCCAGTCCACGGGCGAATCCCGGATCAAATGGCAAGAGACCCTGCTGCAGATTTACCTGACCATTAACGACACCGGCAAAGCCCTGGACCTTGCCGGGACCCTGAGCCGGCAGACCCCGTCCGAAGCCAGGTGGTGGAAGGCCCTGGTCCATATCCATCTAACCAGGGGGGAGTATGCCAAAGCCTTGGAGGATCTGATCATCTATAGTTTTGTCACCCCGCTGAACCGGCAGGAAAAAAAACTGTTTGCAGACTTAAGTTTACAGTTGAACATCCCTGCCCGGGCGGTCCGCATGTATGAAACCCTGATTCGCGAATCGGCCGGGGAAAATGGATACCCAAATCAAACCCGGCAGATGATCAACCGCCTGGTGTGTGCCTACCGGCAGATGGGCCGGGGGGACAAGGCCCTGGCAGTGCTCAACCGCTTTGATCCCCAAGCCGGAAATCCTGAACTTTTGCTGCTCAAAGGAGATGTTTTGTATGAAACAAAAAATTATAAGGCTGCAGATAAGGCGTTCAGGACCGCAGCCCAAAAAAATTGTTCCCAAAAAGGACAGGCATGGCTGATGGCCGGATATGCAGCCTGGCAGTGCAACAATCTTGTTGCCAGCCGCAACGCGTTTGAACAGGCAGCGCAATTTAAAGGCCAGCGCAAGGATGCCCTGGCAGCCATTGCACAACTCAAGAGAAGCAGCCGGATGTAATGTCAACCTATCTAGTGACCGGCAATACGCCGGAGAACAAAAATCTTAAGGAGGCGGTGTTGAAAAATCACGTATTGAAAGGCTGCACGTTTGCAGCATCCCTGATGTTGATCCTCTTTTGCATAAGCCCATTGCAGGCAGATGAAAAAAAAGCCGACAAAGATCCGGCCAATTCAAAAGTTCAAGAAATAGAAGAGATGGTTGTGGAAGACGAGGCCCGGGCCCAAGGGTATAAAACCACACCTTCCCAGACCACCATTGAACTTGAAGATATCACATTCATCGGAGAGCCCACCTTTTTGCTGGATGCCATCAAAACCAATGCCATGGTGGATTTCAGAGGGGCATCAGACCTGGACCCCGGGGTGGACAGCGTCTATCTGAACGGGTTCAGTGCCAAACGGTTTGTCACGGCCATGGACGGGGTGACCCTTCAAAAAACCGGCGGCCGAAAATCAAGCAACATTGTAGACTGGGCCCAACTGCCCTCTTTTTTGCTGGAGTCCGTTGAAATCCTTCCCGGCCCCCATTCCGCCCTCTACGATGCCAAAAGCATCGGCGGGGTCTTAAACATGAAAACAAAAACACCCAAAGCATACGATACCCGGGTGCCGGAGCTGACGTATACAACAGGATACCGGTCCTATGACACCTTTTCCAACACCGCCGTTATCCAGGGTGGGGTGGATAAATTGATCTACGATTTTGCATACCAGAATTATATGACCGACGGGTATCTGCGCAACAGTGAAACCGAAACCAACATCGGGTTCGGACGCCTGGGATTAATACTGCCGGGCGATGGATATATCACTGTCTCCGCCTCATTATCAGATATTGACCGGGATTCACCGGTCAATAACCCCGGTTTGACACAAGACGATGAGATAGATGTTGATGGCAGCTACCCCGAGGTCACAGACAGTGTATGGGATGCCTGGCAGAATCCCACCTGGGACAGCACGGCCGAAACTTACCGTCTAAACTATGCCCAGACGCTTGGCATCAATCGGCTCAGTGTCGGCGCCTACTACGGGGAAGAGACCCGCGAGCGGGTCTATTTAGACTGGGTAAATGACAAAGACAAATCCCAGGGGACCCAAATAAGTGCCATGATCACGGACTGGTGGCAACAGGGCGGCAAGATCATGGACGAAATCAAGTGGGCCGGGGGGGAAACCACCGTTGGTGTCGACTTTACCCAGCTGTTTGACGAGGGGGTGGACGACAGCAAAACCGAAAGAATTCGCAAAAAAGGTGCCTTTGTCCAGCATAAATTCGGCATTATTCCCCATGTGGACATGACCCTGGGGCTGCGGTACGAAGATGTCAATATCTGGGTCAGCAACTGGTCCAACGGAAATCTGCACAATGCATATTACGATCAATACATAAAACGAGATTTTAACCAGATCATCCCCAAATCCATGACAACCTGGCATATGGACCACTTAGGGGACTGGTTCCAGGACACCACCCTTTCCGCCGGTATCAGCAAAATCTGGCACGCTCCGGATTATCACGGGGATTATAACCCCCAGGGACGGCCTGCCGGTATCACCCTGGAGCCAGAACATGGCATGGGGTATGACCTGATTTTAAACCGCAGGCTCTGGGGAAACATTAACCTGAAGGCCGGGTATGCATTCTATGACATCAAGGATTTCATCGCCACCAACAGAAGCTTTGCCCAATATTCAGGCGCCGGGGCCGGGGCATTGCGGTACAGCGATTATAAAGTAAACCTGGAAGAGGTATACCGCCATGGTGTCACCGTTGAGCTGTCGGGCAATGTTACGCCGGAACTTTCCTTTTATCTGAGCTGGGCCTGGCAGAAATTTGAAAACCAGGGAGATGAACCCGCCGGTGAGACAGAACTGGATCAGCGGGCCGAGCACCAGGTCGGGATTGGACTGCGCTATGCCTTTAACGAAAAAGCGACTCTGATGTTGGATTACACCTACCAGAGCGATGAAACCACAGAGGTATCCGAAGAGATTGCCGACGATGTCTGGAATTTTCACACGGTGGATATCCCCGCCCACAGTGTGGTGGACTTAGGTTTTGAGTACAAATGCTTTGAACAGCTTGGCTGGCTGAAAAACGGCACAGTGAACGTCTTCATTAAAAATTTGCTGGACGAAGACTATTATGACAGCTCGGGGTATCCGGCCACAGACAGGACTTTCGGCGTTACATTTACCATCAAAATCTAAAGGGAAATATCATGAACATCCAAGCAACCTCCCAAACATTCTGGAAAGATCAGTGGCTGAAAACCATTGAACGATCCAAAACGGGACAGCCGACAAGATCGGAGACTTCCGGCACCTGCGCCATGAACAAATGGGATAACATGGCAAAGGATTTCGCCCAGCGGACCCGCACAGAAAAGGCGTCCGCCAAGCGGGAAGCCACGCTGAAACAGCTTATGGACAAAGGGATTCTGACGCCTGAAACCCGGGTCCTGGACATCGGCGCAGGTCCGGGCTCCTGGGCCCTGCCCATGGCCAAACTCTGCGCCCATGTCACCGCCCTTGAACCTTCGGGCGGCATGATTGACATCATGTCTGAACGAATAAAACAAGAAAAAATTAATAATATTACCATTGTCCAGAACACCTGGCAGGAGACGAAATTGGCCGAACAGAGATGGGAAAAGGCGTTTGATCTGGTATTTGCCTCCATGACACCCGGCATTGACGGGCCGGATGCCGTCATGAAACTGATGGCGGCCTCCACCCATTATTGTTATATGAGCGCCTTTTCAGGTCCCGGCATGGGTCAACAGTTTGCACCCCTGTGGAAAAAATTTTTCGACCGGCCCATGCCCCAAAGGCACACGGATATCATCTATCCGTTTAACCTGATCTATGCTATGGGGTATCGCCCGGACATCACCTTTTCCTGGTGGGACAAAGAGATAGACTGGGACCGGGATCATACCATCCGTCATATCACCCGTTTTTTTCAATCCCATATGGAGATTACCCGGGAGGCGGAACAGATCATTGCCGATTACGTGGAAGCCCGTTGCATTGACGGCAAATATGTACCGGCCGACCCGGTCTGCCGGGGAGCCATGACCTGGTCTGTTCACGAAGAACGTAGAACCACTCCGGGAGGGCTGGATGATTTTTAAACCGCTGAGGCGTAAACTGTTTCAGAGCCTGGTTACCCTGGTGATATGCCTGTTTTTTCTGGTTCCTGCAGACAGTGCCGAAACCAGCCAGGGGGAGGTCATCCGCCTGGCCGGCAGGGACTGGGGATATCCCTCCCCCTACGCCCACTATCCAAGAGGCCCGGGCGGATTTAAAATGTGCCTGATCTTCGACAGTCTGCTGGAACGCGGAGACCACGGCCTGATCCCCTGGCTGGCCACGTCCTGGCAGGTTGAAGAACAGGGAAAGGCGTACATATTCACGATTCGCCAGGGGGTCAAATGGCATGACGGCACACCCATGACACCCGAAGATGTGGCCTTTTCCCTGGAATATGCGACCCGGTTTCCCATGACCTGGTCCTATGTGTTTGACCGGATCGACCGGATTGAAATCCTTGAAGACAACAAAATCAAGGTCACCTTGAAAACACCCACTGCATCCATGCTTTACAGTCTGGGCACCAGCCGTATCATCCCAAAACACATTTGGGAAAAGGTGGACAATCCCAAAACCTTTACAAAACCTGGGGCCGTGATCGGCACAGGTCCTTATCGGCTCACCGGCTACAGCCGGGAACACGGCACTTACCGGTTTGAAAATTTTGCCGATTTCTGGGGTCCGGCCGTCCGGGTCAAGCGGTTGGAGTTTATCCCGGTGAGTGAACCCATCCTGGCCTACCAGAAACACGAAATAGACATGATCCGGGTCTCCCCGGATCTTTTACCCAGATTTCAAAACAACCCCGAACATAAAATCCTTAAGAGTCCAGGATTCTGGGGATACCGGCTGCTGTTCAACCGCAATCTTCCCGGCCCGGCCCGAAAGGTTCAGGTCCGCCGGGCCTTTGCCTATGCCGTTGACCTTGACGAACTTGTGGGCAAGGTGGCCCGGGGCGCAGCCCTGCCCGGCCGGGCGGGTATTCTGCCGCCGGACCATGTCATGGCCGCCCAAAACGTGAAATCCTATGATTTTGATCCCAAAAAAGCGGGCAGGCTTTTGGACCAGGCCGGTTTTACAATGTCCCAAGGCAATGTCCGGACAGGGCCTGACGGCAAACCCCTGGCATTTGATCTGTTATGTGCCGGCGGCGAAGTCCGGATGGCGCAGATTTTAAAACAGCGCCTGGCGGCCGTGGGCGTGAAGATTCGCATCAAAAGCTGCAACGGTAAAACCCGGGACAGCCGGGTCAGGAATCAAAACTACGACCTGGCAATTATCGGACACGGCGGATGGGGCGGTGATCCGGATTATCTGATTGCCCACTGCACAGGAGACATCAAAAAATCCAGCTCGCCGTCGGCGTCCGGCGGTTCAGGATTGGCATCCCCGGCCTTGACGGCACTGCTGCAATCCCAACGCTCCCAGACCGACCCTGAAAAACGGCGGGAGATGGTTATCAAAATCCAGCAGATGGCCGCAGAAGAAGTGCCTGAAATCCCCTTGTTTTATACCACGGGGTACACCGTGTTCCGGCCGGATAAGTACGACGGGTGGATGTTCATGTTTGACCATCACAGTTTGGCCCACGGCAAGCTGTCCTATTTAGATTGGAATGCATGGCCCTGATATGAAATCGAATAAAACAGCCGTATCCGGCAGTGTGATTTCATACCTGGTTACGGTGTGGGTGATTATTACCCTGAACTTTCTTTTGCCTCGGATGATGCCGGGCGACCCATTTGTTCATCTGTCCGGGGATGAAGGGGAAGACCTGCCGGGATTCACAGAGGCCCAGAAGACATTTTATATGGAACAGTACGGATTTGATGATCCCTTACCGGTTCAATATGCCCGATATTTAGTTAAGCTTGCCCACGCTGATCTTGGGGAATCGGTCTATTTTAACAGCTCTGTGGCAGGGATTCTGGCCCGGCGGCTGCCCTGGACCCTGGGTCTTGTGATTGCAGCCGTAACGCTTTCCACGATCATCGGCACATTCCTGGGCGTGGTGTCGGCGGCCTTGCGCCACCAATGGGCCGACCGACTTTTATTTGTCGGCCTGATCCTTATTTCCGAAATTCCGGCCTTTCTTATGGGGCTGGTGATTCTTTTTATCTTTGCCGCGGCCCTGGACCTGTTTCCCTTGTCCGGGGCCATGTCTCATTTCACCGGCCAAATGACTATTATGGAAAAAGCGGGCGACATTGCAAAGCATGCGGCATTGCCCGTGGCAACGCTGACTCTGGCCCGTCTGGGCGGCGTTTATCTTCTGGCCCGAAACAGCCTTGTGACGGTTCTGGAAAAGGATTTCATGGTCACGGCCCGGGCCAAGGGGCTGACAAAAATCAGGATATTTTGGCGCCATGCCCTGCGCAACGCACTGCTGCCTATTGTCACCCGGGTGTTCATGAGCCTTGGGGCGCTGGTGGGCGGGGCCATCCTGGTGGAAAATGTGTTCAACTATCCGGGATTGGGCAAGCTGCTGCGTGAATCGGTCATGATCCAGGACTATCCGTTGATCCAGGGTATATTCCTTTTGGTGACCCTGGCCGTTTTATCCGCCAATTTTATAGCGGACATGGTGTACCGGCGGCTGGACCCCAGGGTAGGAGAACAAGCACCGCTCAAGGGACAACGGCTGGTGAACGCATGAATGTTGCTTTTTTTCCCAGGCTTTTTTCCCGGATGACCCCTTCGGGCCATGCCGGCGCTTTTGTCCTGGTGGCCGTCATCTTCCTGGCCCTGGCAGCGCCCCTGGTCTGTTCCCATTCCCACCGGCAGATGTCGGGTCCGGCCCTGATTCCGCCGGGCCCGGAACATATCATGGGGACGGACGAACTGGGGGTCGATCTGTGGGCCCAGATCTGCCACGGGGCAAGAATCAGCCTGATTGTGGGCATCGGCACGGCACTGGCCGCAGGATTGGGCGGGGGCATTGCAGGGATTGTGTCCGGATATGCCGGCGGCGTTACCGACATGATCATCATGCGCATGGTAGACATTTTTCTGGTGCTGCCGGACCTGCCGGTGATGATCGTGCTGGCCGCCTTTTTCGGACCCAGCCTGATGTCAATCGTCCTGGTGCTCTCCTGTTTTTCCTGGGTTCACACCGCCAGAATTGTCCGGGCCAGGGTGCTGGCCTTGAAACAGCGGCAGTACATCCGGGCCGCCGAACTGAACGGTGCATCCGCATTCTACCTGATCCGCCGCCATTTTCTGCCCGAGGTGTTTCCCCTGGCCGCCGTGAGTATGATCCGGCTCACCGGCCGGGCCATTGTGGCCGAGGCAGGGCTCTCCTTTTTAGGGTTGGGTGATCCCGCTTCCGGGTCATGGGGACTGATCCTTCACCATGCCACCTCTTTTCCCGGCATCTACTATACCCGGTTCTGGCAGTGGTGGCTGGTGTTCCCCTGGCTTGCCCTGACCCTGATGGTGGTCAGCCTGGCTCTGGTCAGCCGGGACATGGAAAAAATTGCAGATCCCCGGTTGGGAAAAAGGAGTTGACCATTGGCTGTTGAACCACTTTTAAAAATTAATGATCTGTCCCTTGAATACAGGCAAAACGGCATGGCAACCCAGGTTTTGGACCAGGTCCGCCTATCCCTGGCACCGGGTGAAACCTTAGGCATCATCGGAGAGTCCGGGTGCGGCAAGACCAGTCTTGCCATGGCGGTCATGGGGCTTGCCAAATCCGCGCACATCACGGGATCGATTCGCTTTGACGGCATTAATTTGACCGGACTCAACGAAAAAAACCTGTCAAAATTACGCTGGAACCGCTTTGCCCTAGTTTTCCAAAACAGTCGGGAGGTATTTAATCCGGTGATTACGGTGGGCGAACAGGTGGCCGAGACTCTGATCCGGCACCTGGGCCTTAACCCGGCTCGAGCAAAAGAGCAAACCGCCCGGCTTTTTGGACAGGCCGGTTTGGACCCGGTTTGGCAAAACGCATACGCCCATCAGCTTTCCGGCGGCATGCGCCAGCGGGTACTCATTGCCATGGCCGTTGCCTGTAGTCCGGATCTTCTCATTGTGGACGAGCCGTTTACGGCGTTGGATGCGGCCGCCGCATCCGACATGTCAAATCTGATTCTTGGCCTCCAGCAGCGCCTGGGATTTGCCATGATTATGATCTCCCACGCCATACCGGCCATTGCCCGGATGACCGACAACATTGTCACCCTCTATGCGGGCCGGGTCATTGAAACCGGCCCCACCCGGGCTGTGCTGTCTGACCCACGACATCCCTATACCCGGGGGCTGATTAATGCCTGTCCTGAATTTTATGAATACAAGGATCTTTGGGGGATTTCCGGAACGCCGACGACGCCCGGCAGCGTATCCGGCTGCCCCTTTTACCCACGGTGCGTCCAGCACGGCCCGGACTGCGCCACCTGTCGTCCCGCGCTGGTTGAGGTTGAAGAGAACAGACATGTGGCCTGCCATAAAGGCGGCATCACCACGGTGCTGGAAGCCCGGGGACTTGAAAAGACGTTTAACCTGAACGGCACCGCGGTCAAAGCAGTTCAGCAGGTGAATCTCACGATTAAATTCGGAGAGGTCGTGGCCCTTGTGGGCCCTTCGGGCTCGGGGAAATCCACCCTGGCCCATCTGCTGGTGGCCCTGGAAACACCGGATAACGGCCGGGTGATATTCCAGGGTACGCCCTTGGCGGACAACCGTGCGACTGCATGCATGCACGGCATGCAGCTGGTATTCCAGGACCCGGCCCAGGCCCTAAGTCCCAGGCTGACGGTGCTGGAGGCTGTCCGGGAACCCCTGGACATCATGGAATGGGAAACCCCACAGGAACGAAATGAAAAGGCCCTATCCGCCCTGCCCCTGGTACACCTGTCCCGGGCCCCGGCATTTGTAAACAAGCCATGCCATACATTAAGTGGGGGGCAGCGCCAGCGTGTCAGTGTGGCAAGAGCACTGGTCACCGATCCAATGCTACTCATCGCCGATGAAATCACCGCCATGCTCGACCCCTCCGCCCAGGCCCATCTGTTGCGCATGCTCAAAGGCCTTCAGCACCAAAAAGGATTCTCCATGCTGTTCATTTCCCATGATATTCATCTATCGCGAAAAATTGCCGATCGGGCCTATGTACTCGACCAGGGTAAAATCGTGGCCCAAGGCGCAGGTTTCGAGATTTTTGAATCTTCAAACCCAGTTCAAACTTTGTATACCCCCCAAAATCATTCGCACGACGACCACCCATCCATTGAAAAATACGCCCCCGGCACATCCGGGGCCATCAACCCACCATTTACAGGAAAGGAATCTTTCGCATGAAACGCTCTTTTATCATCTTCTGTATCGCTTTGGTCTTTGCTTTAACGGCAGCCCAAAGCGTTTCGGCAATGCCCCCCATCACCCCCGTGATTGAAAAGGCCATGGACACCCTGCAGGTTACTAAGGCCGATCCTAATTTCTTGGTACTGACCAACGCAACAGCCGTCATGACGGACGGAAAATCAAGCCTGCCGATCCTGGCACAGGTCCAGGACGCCACCGGTGCCATGGTGGGAAAGGGTAATCTGCTTTTTTTCCAGCGGGCCCAGACCGCCCCGTTGCGTGTCATGCTCTTAAAGAAATCAGACAGAAACGCTGTGATCATCAGTGCCAACAACGCCAAATGGGCTGTGGACGCCCTTGATTTTACCCTCAAAACCGTTTCAGATCCCGATTTCTGGACGGCCGCAAAGGAAAAATATGCGGCAGGCAGGGATCTGTTCACCCTGGCCACCCTGGGCAATGCCTGGGCCGAAGGCGCACCCTACGATTTTCTCAAATCCGCCGAACTTCACAACCACATCTGCCCAGGCCTCACCTCGGGGTATCTTATGGCCCATTTTATCCTGGATCACTATCCCCTGGAACAGGGCCAGAGATACACGATCATCAGCTGTCCGGTCTGGTGCAAGGAAGACGCCTTCCAGGTGGTCATGGACCAGACTCCGGGTAAACGCGGTCTGGTGGTAAAACCCTTGTCAGACGAACAAAAAGAAAAAATCTCCGTGCCTAATCCGGCAGGCATGGTCCTGATCTGGGATAAAAAACTCAAAAAAGGCAAAGGGGTTGCTCTGAGTTTTGATTTCAACACACTCAAAGGTCTCTATCCAAAGGAGACACCCAAAGCTGCGTCAATTCTGTATACCGCCCGATATCTATCATCACCGGACAAATTTGTGTCTGCGGCAGCGGCGTTTGATCTGGATGAAACCCTGTTCAACCGAATACGCGAAGCCGGCAGCAACCCATGGGAGATGGCAGGCCTGACAAAGCCCTAAATATTACATTATTGTACTGTTATGCTTAATGTACAACTAAATCCCAAACGATTATGATACAAATTTGTTTCATAATCGTTTTTTATGACACATGGATGCTATTGTTTCAATTTCTATCAGCTTAAACACGAAAAATATTTGCCTTTAAATTAAAACAGTTACAATTAAAAACCATTTTATCCCTTATCTTTTAAAATTTCGGCATTATTTTTGAAACACTTGATGCTTAAAACAGATTAACAGCGTTAATCTCGAATTTGCATTTAACCAAGTATCAGCAAGAGAGGAAAAAAATGCTGGAGCTTAAAGATATATACTTTACCGTACCTGACGAAGAAGCGGAAAACGGGCGTGCCGAAAAAACCATTCTCAACGGCATCAACTTTACCTTTGAAAAGGGAAAATTCTACGCAATTACCGGTCCCAACGGCGGCGGAAAAACCACCCTGGCCAAAACAATTATGGGGATCAACCAAGCCACCGGGGGACAGATCATATACAACAACAAAGATATTACAGATATGTCGATTACCGAACGGGCCAAAGAAGGCATCGCTTATGGATTCCAGCAATCAGCCCGGTTTAAGGGGGTGACATTCAGGGATCTGCTGGCCATTGCCGCCGGCACCGATGACGAAGGTCAGCTGATGGATATCCTGGCCCGGGTGGGTTTCTGCTCTCTGGATTTTCTTGACAAACCTGTGGATACAAAACTTTCCGGGGGCGAGATCAAAAAGATTGAACTTGCCACCACCATTGCCCGGAATCCCGGCCTGGCCATCTATGATGAACCGGACACCGGGATTGACCTTTGGACCATAGACCCCATGGTTTCACTGATAAAACGGCAGATTACGGAAAAAGGAACAACCACCATCGTGGTCAGCCATAACAAAGCCTTCCTTGAAGCGGCAGACTGTCTGCTGCTGATTAAACAAGGGCAGATTGAATTTATCGGCGATCTGGAAGGCGCTATGCCGCTGCTCAGTGATTTAAGCGTTTGCGGATACGGAGATGTATGTGAAGGAGATATCGATGCTAGATGCTATAGATAAAAATTTATTAAAGGCCGTGGCAAACCTGGACGGTATTCCCAACGGTGTATTCAATATTCGGAAAAACGGCGAACTGTTGTCTCGTAATGTATCGGACAATATCAACATTGAACCCAACGCAGACAACACCGGCATTGTGGTGACCGTTAAACCGGGCGTGACCAATGAATCGATTCACATTCCGGTGATCTTAAGTCAGGCAGGCCTGCATGATGTGGTGTACAACACCTTTATTATTGGGGAAGGTGCCGATGTGACCATCGTTGCAGGATGCGGCATCCACTGTTCAAGCCACAAAAGTGAAGGCCACGAAGGCATCCATGAATTCCGGGTGGGCAAAAACGCCACAATCCGCTACGAGGAAAAACACGTTGCCACAGGTGAGGGGAAAGGCAAACGCAGCCTGAATCCCACCACAAAGGTATATCTGGACGAAAATGCCGTGGTGGAGATGGAATTGACCCAGATCGGCGGCGTGGACGAGGCAAAGCGAGTGAATGAGGCTGAACTTGCCGCAGGCAGTTCTCTTTTTGTCACCGAACGAATTTTGACCGAAGGAGATCAGATCGCTGTCTCAGAAAACAACATTATACTCAAGGGAGATAACAGCAAAACCAACCTGGTCTCCCGGTCGGTGATCAAAGAGAATTCCAAACAGGATTTCTACGCCAACGTGGAGGCAAGAGCCAAAAGCTATGGTCATATCGAATGTGACGCCATCATCATGGACAACGGCGTAAATGAAACAGTGCCGGCCCTGCGCGCCCTGCACCCGGATGCTGAATTGACACATGAGGCATCCATCGGAAAAATCGCCAATGACCAATTGATCAAATTGATGAGTTTAGGCCTCACTTACGATGAAGCTGTGGACAGAATCATCAGAGGATTTTTGAAGTAACGGCAATGGCCGATCCACACATGCTGAATATTTTATCTTAAAAGTTGGGAAGAAGGCCACTGGCCTAGTCACACGCTTCCCAACTTTCTCCAAATCCGTCCACGAACATTAAATGGATGGCCTCCCACAACGTTTCTTTAGAAGCCTGCCCAAAGTTCACCTGTTTTTACACCCTGCCGCCCCCCAAAAAGAATAGCCAAATTTGAACACCCGCTTGCGTTTTAGCATCAGTGCTGTTATGTAAAATCAAACTTTTTCATTAATTATTTTCATGTCAACGGGTTTCAATAATCAAGGTGATATCCATGAACTGACAATCGCCGTACAAAGGATTCATGCCTTCATTTCCGCCATTTACCCGTCATGAATTCAGCTGTATGGCCTGCACCGAATATGGATATCACGCTCCTGGGAGTAGGTTATGATCAAAAAAAGGGGGAAAACCGGAACATGCCGTATGAACAATAGGTTCTGGGCAGACCTTCTGGCATTTATCGAGGAACGTAAAGTTATTCCCGTTTTAGGACGTGAACTGATTACGATCTCAGACGGCGAGGAAGAAGTCCCCCTGTACCGGGCCGTGGCCGAAGCCCTCCTGGAAGAATACGATCTTGTGGCCGGAGAGGATGTGGTTCTTCGTCCCAGCCAGGAGTTAAACGATGCGGTTGCAGCACTGGAACAAAGAGGCGAGCTTGTCCAGGACCTCTACCGCCCGGTCAATGATCTGCTGCAGGAATTTATGGCCAAGACCCAAGCCGCTGCAGATGTCCTGCGTGATCTGGCCGCTATCCGGAATTTTGATCTGTTTATCACCACCACCTTTGACGATTTGCTCGTCAACACCCTGGATGAAGTACGTCATTCCGGTATGAAGTCCACGGACAGGGTTATCTATGCCCCCAACCTGACACCAAGGGATCGTCGCGACATCCCGGAAGAACCCCGGGATTCAAATTACCAAGCGGTATTTTACCTTTTCGGCCGGGCCTGCTCTTCCCCCCTTTATGCCATTCATGACGAGGACACCCTGGAGTTTGTCTATACCTTTTTGACCCGAAGCAGGGCGGTCCCGGAACGCATGCTCAGTGAGGTGCTAAACCGGAATCTTCTGCTGATCGGGTGCAATTTTTCAGATTGGCTGAGCCGTTTTTTTATCCGACTGGCCAGCGAAGAACGATTAGGGAACAAGCGCATCAAAAAAGAATTCCTCGTAGGGGAAGGAATGCCTAAAAATGAAGGATTGACGGTATTTTTAGGACGTTTCAGCAAAAACAGCCGCATATATCCGTGCAACGCAAGGGATTTTATTCATGAACTCTCCCGGCGTTGGCAGGAGAGGCATCCCATCGGTGAGGCTATAGAATCTGACGACGCCATCATCAGCACCGGTGAAATTTTCATCAGTTATTCCCGCACGGATATTGCTGCCGCAAAAAGGCTGAACGAGGAACTGCATAATGAATTTGGTGCCGGTATCATCTGGTTTGACAAAGGCCAAATCAGAGGCGGGGATAAATATGAAAACAAAATTATGAATGCCATTGATCGGTGTAAACTGTTTCTTCCTCTTATTTCTTCAAATACGGAATCGCGTGATGAAGCGTTTTTTAGAAAAGAATGGTATGCAGCCGAACAACGGGATAAAGGGATTCAGGGACGCAAATTTATCATCCCCGTGGTGATTGATTCAGAATGGGAGGGTAAGGTCAGTGTGTACAATTTAGTTCCGTCCCGGTTCACCACATGCGACTATGCCCATGCACCGGACGGCCATATGAATGAAAAATTTCGTGAAACCATCAGGCATGAAATTCGTAATTTGAGACGGGGAAGGTAATCATGGATACCGAAACCACTGCCGGAAATATCCGCTTTGATGACGACGATCCCTGGCCGGGTCTGCATGAATTCACCGAAGCAGGAAAAGATTTTTTCAAAGGGCGTGGAGCGGAAAAGGCAGAACTTTTCCGGCTTGTGCGGGACGCCCGGCTGGTGGTGCAATTTGGGCGATCAGGCCTGGGGAAAACGTCCCTCATTCAGGCCGGCCTTTTCCCCCACCTGCGTCGGGAAAATTATCTGCCCGTCTATGTTCGAATTGATCCCCGGGACAGGACAACCCCGTTGATTGAACAGATTTCTAAAGCCTTTTTTGAACAACTCCAAAAACGAGAAGCAGATTATCCCACACCGTCAACCGGTGAGGGACTCTGGGAATACCTTCACCGCAGGGATTTGGAATTCTGGAGCCGTCAAAACCATCTCCTGACCCCGGTTTTTGTACTGGACCAATTTGAAGAAGTTTTTACCTTGGGTGCTGAAAATGCCCAAGCGGTTTCACAGCTAAGGACGGATCTTACGGATCTGATCGAAAATTCCATCCCCAGCCCTCTTACCCAATTGTGGGATAATGGCGGGAGCCAACCGTTGGCACTGGACGTACAAAGCCAGTGCTACAAAATTTTAATAAGCCTTCGTGAAGATTTTCTGCCGGAACTGGAAGGTTGGCGTCAGGTCATGCCGTCACTTATGCGCAACCGGATGCGCCTGATGCCCATGAATGGCAGCCAGGCCTTTGATGCGGTTTATGAAACAGGCGGTAAAAAACTGGTCAATGAAAAAACAGCCAAGGACATTGTGCGGTTTGTGGCTGCAGTTCAAAAAAAAGAGCGCGCCGGCCAAGACCCCCTAAAAGCGCCTGAGAGCCGTCCATCGGTTCAAAAAAACGACCAGCCGGAACTGCCCATCTCTTTCCAGAACCTTGTGATTGAACCGGCCCTGCTCAGCCTAGTCTGTTCAGAGCTGAACAGTAAGCGAAAAGCGGAAAATAAAAATAAAATTGATCGAGAATTACTGGATAGCAGCGGCCAGGATATTCTCCACCAGTTCTATAAAAAATGCATTCAGGACATGCCGGAACAAACACGTCGGTTTATTGAGGATGAACTCATCTCCGAAGGGGGATTCCGCAATACCTATCCCAGAAAGGACGCCGCTGACCGAGGGGTAATCAGTGATAAACACCTTCAACATCTGGTGGATTCGCGTCTGCTGCGAATAGAATCCCGCATGGGCAGTGACCGCATTGAACTTGTACATGATCTACTCACCGGTGTGATCCGGAAAAGCCGGAATCAGTACAGAATAGATCAAGAGATTCAGCAGCGCAAAGCAGCGGAAGATGAATTAAAAAGACAAATAAAAGAAGAACAACAGAGGGCGCGACGCCGGATGTACCTTGCTGTGGGCATGGGATTTGTGAGTCTGCTTTGTTTAATTTTTGCTTATATCTCCATACAACAGACAGCCAAAGCCCAAACAGCAGAAGAACAGGCGGTTCAAGCTCAGCGCCAGGCTGAGGATCTGGCCAATTTTATGCTCACCGATTTAAAAGAAAAACTTGAGCCCATGGGCAGACTTGACCTGCTTGCTTCGCTGCTGGATAAAACCATGGAATATTACGGTTCCATGAATAGGGACCGCATGACAGATGAATCCACCAACAACCGAGCAATAGCACTGCGCAGCCTCAGTCAAATTGAAAAGGAAAGAGGAGATCTGGCCAAGGCATTAATCTATTCAAAGCAGGCCCTTGAATTAAGAAAGTCTCTGTGTGAAAAAGATTTATGCCAAATACAGTGGCAAAGCCTTTTATCGGAAACATACATGGATCTTGGAGATATTGAACGAAAGCGCGGCAATTTTCAAGAAGCAATTGGTTGGTATGAATCTTCCCATAAAATACGAAAACAGCTGGCAAGCAGCCACAAACAAAATGCCCTGATGCAAAAAGATTTTGCCGTTTCAATCCGCAAGATGGCAGAGATTGCCTTAATCCAAGGAGATTTGGCACAAGCCATAGCAGTAGATAAACAGGCCATAGACATCATGCTGCACTTGATCCGGGATGATCCTGAAAATCTGTCATGGAAAAAGGAACAGTTAAAAGAATATACACTGATTGGCGATATTGAGTTGAAGTATGGCAATACCGTTAAAGCCAAACTCTTTTTTCAAAAATGTCTTCAGATTTGTAAATGTGCTGTCAATAAAGCGGCAGGCAATGCCGGGTGGCTGAGGGACCTGGCGATTGTATACGACAACCTTGGCTCAATAGAGAAGTCAACAGGCAATTCAGACCTGGCAAGAGAATATTTTCAAAAATATTTAGAGATCAGTGAACGTCTTGCAAAAAAAGATTCGGCCAATACCACATGGCAAAGGAATCTGGCCATTGCGTACTACAGGGTTGGCTGCATGGAAAAGTTAACGGGTGAAACAAACCTGGCAAGGCAATATTTCCAGAAACAGTTAGAGATCAGTAAACACCTTGCACAAAAAGATCCGGCCAATACCACTTGGCAGAGGGATCTGGCCATCGTATACTACAATCTTGGCTCAATAGAAAAATCAATGGGCAGTCAAGACCTGGCAAGAGACTATTTCCTGCAACATTTAGAGATCAGTAAAAATCTTGCTGAAAAAGATCCAGCCAATACTACATGGCAAAGGGATCTGGCCATTGCATACTACAGGGTCGGTGCTATGAAAAAATCAACGGGCGGTGCAGATCCGGCAAAAAAATATTTCCAGAAACATTTGGAGATCAGTAAACGTCTGGCTGAAAAAGATCCAACCAATACGACCTGGCAAAGAGATTTGGCCATTGCATACTACAGATTGGGTTCATTGGAAAAATCAACGGGTCGTCCAGACCTGGCAAGGCAATATTTCCAAAAACATTTTCAAATTTGTAGATGCTTAGTTGAAAAGGATCCTAAAAACATTCAATGGCAAAAAGCACTGCATCATGCATGTGACAGGCTGAGCCGTTTATATGAACAGAGCAACGACCAAGCCCAGGCCAAGTTGTATGCCGATCAGGCCGCAAAAATCCGTGAAAAGATTGAGGCGTTCAACACGTCTCCTAAATAACGGCCACGGGCCGTCCTTGGTCTGTCTACACCCAGGCCTCGCCCCACAATAAAGATAGAAGGATATTAGTAACTTACCCAGACTTTCTTATAAAAAGGGTATATAAAAGGGGCAGGCAGAAAAAAAAATGTGGCATATACCCATACAAAACTTAAAGGGGATTGAAACTATTCCAATCCCCTGTCTGATCATCGGATACCTGCAACCTCACTAAGCCGGATCAAAAACCAAAAACAAGCTAAGCCAAAGCCGCCTGGATAATGCTGACCGCCTTTTCCACGGGCAGGGTGCCTGTGTTTAAAACCAAGTCGTAGTTTGCCGGATCTTGGGTATCAGCATTAAAATACCGCCTGATAAAGGCGGTCCTGTTGGCATCGGTACTGACCATCATTTTCTGGGCATCTTCCGCGTTCAACCCCCGGGCCTCTTGCACCACCTTCCGGCGCAGGGCATCGGGGGCAACGATTCTTACCCGCAAGGCGTTAATATTTTTCAAGGCAAAGTTGGCTCCCCTGCCGAGAATAACGGCATTGCCGTGTCTGCCGATCGTATTGAGTACCCGAAGCAGAATTTTTGAATATTCGTCCGGCCAGAGATGGTGTTCATGGACCAACTCGGCGACCAGATCTTCTACGATATTCATTCCCTTCTCATCAAGGGTTTCAAGTAACACTTTTGCGTTCTGGGACTCTTTGATCATGCTTTCAAGAATTTCATGGTGAAACAGATCATATTCCAACGCATGGGCAAGCGCTTCAGCCACTTGCTGTCCACGGCTGCCGAATTCCCTTGAAATAGTAATCACCCGGCAGGCATCCACAGATTTTTCATCCCGCTTTTTTTGCATCTCCCACCGTTTGACCTGCTCATCGATAATTTTATGAATGGACCTGTTCATGGAAACCTCCTTTCCCGGGCATACCGGGGGTTAGATAAATCGATATTCGGGCATGGCTTAAACTTCGTCCGCAAGGTCTGCAACGGCTGATGACTCAACTTCTACATGTTGATGTGCTATCAAACCTCGTCTTTAGATTTATGGAAAGCGCCAATAATACGTTGGTAAATGACTGTCGTTGTTGTGTTGTCGGTTGAACCCGGATTTGATAGACCCAATCAGCCCAGAGACCGTTTTAACGAAATAACTTAAGTGGACGAAAAAAAACCAAGAGAACCAATCCCTGCATTCATTATGAATGTTATTCATATAATAATCCTTATTTACAATAAAATCAAACGGGATTGGATGCGAAAAAAAGAAAGGAGAGCAAATTTAATTTTACAAAACAACTAGAAGTGAAGAGAGACGCTTTGGTTATGGATAAGCGCCATTTTTATCAACTTTACACCAACCCAAAAAGCCGGTATAGTTTTATACTTTTCAGGAAAACAAAAGCGGATTAGATGCAAATAATTAACATACAGGACACAAAATGAATCCCAATGAATTTCCTATCAAAGACCTGCTTCCCCACAGGAAATGGATGCTCCTTGTTGAACAGATTCTTGAAGTGAATGAGGTCTTAAGCGTGTCCAGTGCCGTGGTGGGAGATCACTGGCCCCTTGTCTGCGAGGGATCGGCAAGTCCCATCGTCATGGTGGAGCTGGCGGCCCAAACCGCCGGCATCAACAACAGTATCAACCGTTTGCAGACCCGGGGAAAGGAAGACGGCAACATGGGATGGATTGCCGGTGTTAAATCCGCTGTTTTCCACTTAAATGGTCTTCCTGTGGGTGCGACCCTTATCACCCGAACCCAAAACAGCTTCGCCTTCGAAGATTTCAGAGAAGTTACTGCAACGGTAACATTAGATAAAACCGTTGCCGCAGAAATCATACTACAACTCGTGTCGGCATAAAAAAAAACAGAGCGCTTCAAACAATCATACTTAGGATACGCTTTCCATGTCCCAGAAAATAGATACAAAAACCGCAGTCATCACAGGCGCAAGCCGGGGAATCGGCCGGGCCATTGCCATTGAACTTGCAGGACAGGGGTATTATACCTTTATAAATTACCACTCGGACAAAACCGGAGCCGAGAATACGCTGGAACAGGTCCGGGCCGTTGGCTCCAATGGAGAAATCATGCAGTTTGATGTGGCAAACAAAGAGCAGTCCAAAGCCGCCATTGACCATATCGTGGGCCGGTGCGAGACCCTTGATGTACTGATAAACAATGCAGGTATTGTGGATGACGGTTTATTCATCATGATGAAGGAAGAAAGCTGGGACAAGGTGATCCGGACCAGTCTTGACGGTTTTTACAATATGACAAAGCCGATCCTGAAAAGAATGGTTCGCCAAAAACGGGGGACTGTTGTCTCCATCGCATCGTTGTCCGGTCTGACAGGCAATCGGGGACAGGCCAATTACAGTGCGGCCAAGGCTGGACTTATCGGTGCCAGCCGTAGCATTGCATCCGAAGTGGCTCGGCTCGGCATCCGTATCAATGTCGTGGCGCCAGGGCTCATTGAAACCGATATGACCAAGAATCTGCCCATGGACAATGTCAAAACCATGATTCCCATGGCCCGGGTGGGCCGCCCCGAAGAGGTGGCAGGGGTGGTAAAATTTCTATGTTCCGAGGATGCATCCTACGTCACCGGCCAGGTGATTTCAGTCAACGGCGGCATGTTCTAATGTTCATGGTAAAAAAATTTTCCCTGGGGGTTGCGATTGTCTTGATTACGACGATGGTTTCAGCCGGAGCAATCGCAGCGACCATGGCGGACATGCAGGAGGCGGCCGGCAGCATCCGGTCAATCAGTGCCGATTTCATCCAGGAAAAGCATATGAAAATCCTGGTGAAACCGCTGATTTCAAAAGGAATTATCCGATTTCAAAGCCCGGATTCACTCAGGTTTGAATACCGGGAACCCATTCAAAACATCCTGATCATGCAGGGTAAAAGCGTTTCTCGTTATATACGCAAGGACAACACCTTTGTCAGGGACCATGCGGCGGCCATGGGTGCCATGACAATTGTCATGGATGAAATCAGCCAATGGCTGAAAGGGGATTTCAACACCAGTGTTTTCCATGCGACCATTGAGGATACAATGGAACCCGGCAGAATCATCCTGGCACCAAAGGATAAGGCCATGACCCACTTTATCCAGGACATTGTCCTGATATTGTCTGAACAGCCGGGCGTATTTAAAGAGGTCCTTATCCGCGAAAACCAGGACTCTTTTACCCGCCTTCGATTTGATAAAGTAAAACTGAATGAAGGCATTAACCCAGAGGTGTTTACAGCGCCAAAATGAGACGAAAGACTGCGCTGGAATATCTCGTTGTATTTATTTTTTTTATTGGCGCAGGGTGCGCTGATCTGCCGCATATTATCCCCATAAACACTTCCCCGGTTCCTGAGCAAAGCATTTCCCGAGAGTTGAATCAACTGTTTCCAACCGGTGCTTTTCAGTTTGTCCACGCCATAGAGTTGACCATGCCGGGCAGCCATTCAGCCATGCTCATGGGCGTTGTAAATATCCATCCCAGGCAACAGGCCATCCATTGTGTGATCATGACACTGGAAGGGATCGTTCTTTTTGATGCGGACCACACCAGTGAAGCGTTTACAATCCACCGGGCGATCCCTCCTTTTGACAGCAGGGCCCTTGCCCAGGGTCTGATATCGGATATTGAGCTGATTTTTTTCAAACCCCAAGGCAAAATTAGTGCTTGGGGACAGCTTGAAAATAAAAACAAAATTTTCAGATTTTCAGAACCCGGCGGCGAAACATTAGACATTGTTATCTCCCCGGACAGAACCGTTTGGACCCAAAATTTAAGAAGCCCCAGTCATAGAATCAAACGCCGTGTTAAGTACGTATTCTCCAAACCCCAAACCGCCACAAACAGCCGACCATTTGTTTTCCCAAAGTCGATAACCTTGACAGCGGCATTCCCATCACGATACACGTTAACCATGACTCTGACAGACGCAAATTTAATACCTGACACCAACCACGGCAAAGACAATAAATGAAGCTGAAACTGATCTATCCCAAATGGACAAAACTTGACCGGCAGACTGAATTTCATCTCCCCCCCCATGGGCCCGTTGTATTTGCCGCTGCCCTGCCCGATTATATCGACGTCGAATTTATTGATGAAAATGTCCAGACCATTGACTATGACGAACAGGTGGACGTAATTGCGATCTCCATGATGCTCACCATCCAGGTGAACCGGGGCATCTCCATTGCAAAAAAGTTCAGGGCCAAAGGCATTCCGGTCATTGCCGGGGGCATTGCCACCATGCTCCATGCAGAACAGATGATCGGCCAGGTGGACAGCGTATTTCTTGGAGAGGCCGAAGGCCGGATGGAAAAAGTTTTTGATGACCTTAGACAAAACTGTCTGGCACCGGTGTACGACTACCTGTCATCACAGCCGCCCATTGAGATCGTTGGGCCGGCCAGACGTGATATTCTTGACCGGGATCTGTACAACTACAAAGGCGTTCAGATGGTGGATCTGGTCCATGCCTCCCGGGGATGCCGGTTTAACTGCTACCCCTGCGCCGTGGCATACCTTGGAGGACGCAAATTCAGACCCAGACCCATTGACAAAACCATTGAAGAACTGGCCGGCATTGACAATAACCGACTTTTTATCGTGGACAATTCCCTGGCCCAGGATAAACAGTGGGAATTGGACCTTTTCCGGGAGATGATTCCGTTAAAGAAAAAATGGTGCTGTCACCCCATTGAAAATGACCCCAAGGTGCTGGACCTTGCTGCCCAGGCAGGCGCCTGGTATGTTTACCAGGCCGTGTTCGATACCTCGGATCTAATCCGGGACCGCATTAAGCGCTACCATGACCACGGCATCGGTGTGGAGGGGACCATCCTTTTGGGCCTTGACCACCACACCGAAGACTCCATCAAAAGACTGATTGATTTTCTGCTGGAAATTGGTCTTGATCTGGCTGAATTTACAGTGCTGACGCCGTTTCCCCATACCCGGGCGTGGGACGAGTTAAACAAGCAGAAAAGGATTCTCTCCTATGACTGGGATGAATATTCAGCGGACAAGGTGGTATTTCAGCCCAAGAACATGGCTCCGGAGCGGCTGCAGGAACTGCTCCAATACGCCTGGGACTCCTTTTATAGAGACGAACCCCAGAATATCAAAATGTACAAATTGCTGAAAACGGTCATTCAAAAAGAGAAAGCAGATAACACCTATCGTCCCAGAAACCGGAACCTTGTGCGCTCTGCGTTTGGGAAACCTGCAGGTCAACAAATATAGCAACAAAACGGCTCAGGTCCTTTGTATGGATTTGAACAATACAACTTGGCTCAATTTTTTATCTTCTGACATTAACGTATCTGAAATCGAAATGGTCAAAAATAAAAGTATTGCCGGCACCTACTTCATCAGCACCTCCATTATTTTATTCATGCTCTTTGCTTCCTTGGGATATTTCTGGATTTACCAGGAACAAAAACAATTTCATGCTGAGTCCAATAAGCTTAGAAGCGATTTCATTGAATCACAACGCCGGTTCATAAAAAGCGAAGTGGAAAAAACCGTCGAATATATTGCCTATAAAAAATCCAAAACAGATAAGAGGGTCAGACAACAAATTAGGTCCAGGGTTTATGAAGCCCACGCACTTTCAACGCATATTTGTAATCTTTACAAAGACAATCACAGCACAGACGAGTTGGCGCATATGGTCAAAGATACACTGAGCGCCATGCGTTATAATAATGGCAGAGGATACTATTTTGCCACATCCCTGACCGGTACCGAAGAACTTTTAACGCACAGGCCTCAACCAAAGGCCAAATCGGCCAATAATATACAGGATATTCGGGGTCAATATGTCATTAAAGAGATGATCCAGATCGCAAAAGAGAAGGGGGAGGGCTTTTATGAATATTTCTGGACAAAGCCGGAAAAAACAAGGCGCGACTTTCCCAAAATCTCATTTGTAAAACGCTTTGAACCATTGAACTGGTGTATAGGCACTGGTGAATACATTGATGATATGGAAAAAGAGATCAAAAAAGAGGTTATAGAAAGGATCTCAAATGTCAGATTTGGAAAAGACGGATATATTTTTGTTTTCAAATATGACGGCACATATGTAAGTCATATTGACCCCCAATATATTGGCAAAAACATGATCGATATCACCGACCCCAACGGTGTCAAAATCAACCGCAGACTTTTGGAGGCACACACTGTACCGGCTGGGGTCTATGTCAACTATATGTGGAAAAAACCAAGCTCAGGTGTAGAAGCCCCCAAGCTGGTTTTTGCCAAATCCTTTGATGACTGGCAGTGGATTATCGGCACAGGCGTGTAT
This sequence comes from uncultured Desulfobacter sp., assembly GCF_963677125.1. Classification (NCBI taxonomy): domain Bacteria; kingdom Pseudomonadati; phylum Thermodesulfobacteriota; class Desulfobacteria; order Desulfobacterales; family Desulfobacteraceae; genus Desulfobacter; species uncultured Desulfobacter sp. The sequence continues at coordinate 2,976,926 of NZ_OY781882.1, forward strand.
ATGGACGATGTTGAAAAAACCATCAATGAGAAACTTAAGGCTCATTTAACCGCTGTCAGAAAACAAATAACTTTCATCCTATGCCTCTTTGCACTTTCCATTTTAATCACGATTCTCATACTCCGCTATTTTTTGCGAAATATTAAAACAGGCATTGAAGTATTTGCAGATTTTTTTAAAAAAAGCGCTGTTTCAAATGAAAAAATAAATCCCTTGGTGATCCCTTTTTCCGAATTCAGGACCCTGGCGGATTTGTCCAATAAAATGGTGGATGACCGCAAACGGACAGACAAGGCACTTCGGGAAAGCGAAGAGCGGTTCCGGAATTTATCCCATGCAACATTTGAAGGCATCGTTTTACATGATAACGGTTGTATTATCCAGGCCAATGAGCAGTTTTATAAAATGTACGGCTATACCCGGCAGGAGCTGGCTGATAAAAACATTCTCCGTGTGTTGGTGGCCCCGGATTCAGTGGTTATGATGAAGAATAAGGTCGAATCCAGAGACTTTGGCCCCTACGACGTAACATGCGTGAAAAAGGACGGGAACACGTTTCCCGTCGAAATCAGGGTCAGGCCCATGAGCTATCATGGCCGTGAAATAAGAATGGTTGCGCTCAGAGATCTGTCCGAGCAGAAAACGGCACAGGAACAAAAAAAAGCGCTTGAAGCCCGGCTTCGGCGTGCGGAAAAGATGGAGGCCATAGGCACCTTGGCAGGCGGGGTCGCACACGATCTCAACAATGTACTGACCGGTCTTGTGAGCTACCCGGATTTGTTACTGATGGATTTGCCCGAAGACAGTGACTTGCGCAACCCCATTTTAACCATACAAAAATCCGGAAAAAGGGCCGCCGCGATTGTGCAGGATTTGCTGACGCTGGCAAGAAGAGGCGTAGCCGTCTCGAAAGTTATCAATTTAAACGATCTGGTTAATGATTATCTCAAATCGCCGGAACACAACAAATTAAAATCATTTCATCCCAATGCCGAGTTTTCAACCGACCTTCAACCGGATCTTTTAAACATCATGGGATCACCGATTCATTTGTCCAAAACAATTATGAATCTGATCTCCAATGCCGTTGAGGCTATAGAGGACCATGGGCTTGTGTCCATCTCTACGAGAAACCGGTACATTGATACATGCATAAAAGGTTATGACGAAGTTCGGGAAGGAGACTATGCAATCCTGAGTGTGACGGATAACGGATCAGGTATCAATGAAGGTGATCTGGAAAAAATTTTTGAGCCTTTTTATACCAAAAAAGCCATGGGTAGAAGTGGTACCGGCCTGGGTATGGCTGTGGTATGGGGAACGGTAAAAGATCACGACGGTTATATCAATGTTGAAAGCCAAGGCGGAAAAGGAAGTAAATTCACTCTCTTTTTTCCGGTTACAAGGAAGGCTGCTGAAAAAGACGAAGTCCTGTTAATTGATGATTACATGGGAAACGGAGAAAAAATCCTGGTTGTAGACGACGTTTCACAACAAATAGAAATTGCATCCGCCCTGCTGCAAAAATTGGGATACGCCGTTGATGCCGTCTCAAGCGGCGAAGACGCCGTGGAATACATAAAAAACAATACAGCAGACATAATCATTTTGGACATGATCATGGACCCGGGCATAGACGGCCTGGACACCTACAAGCGTATTCTGGAACTGAATCCGGAACAACGGGCCATCATTGCCAGCGGATTTTCAGAAACGGACCGGATTAAAGAGGCCCAAAGGCTGGGTGCCGGAGAATACGTTAAAAAGCCCTATACGTTGGAAAAAATCGGAATAGCCGTGAAAACTGAACTATCTCGATAACTGATTAAATACACTCTCTCCAACATCAACAGGAGGCGATTATTTTCCATCAAAAAAACAAAAGATATGGGGCCATCCTCCTGGCGGTGGCTGTGGCCGGCATCGGCATGTACCTGTTGTTTGACCAAATGGGAATCAGTATCCAAGACCCTTTGAAACAGATTCAAAAACGCGGCACGATTCGCATGATCACAACCAATACAGCCACATCCTATTACATGTACCGGGATTCGCCCATGGGATTTGAGTATGACCTTGCAAAGGCGTTTGCAGATCATCTTGGGGTGGCCCTTGACGTTATCGTTCCGGAGTGGAACACAATGTTTGACGTGCTCAATTCCGGGCAGGGAGATTTCATCGCCGCCGGTATTACCATAACAGAATCAAGGGAACGGATCGCATTATTTTCAGATCCCTACATGCCTGTGCAGCAAAAATTCATTCACCACAAACTAAAATTCGGCATAAAAAATCTTGAGCAGTTGGCGGGCAAAACCATTTATGTCAGAAAAGGCACCTCTTACCAGGAACGTTTAGAGGAGCTCAAAGCATCAGGTATTGATCTTAAGATTCTGCCCCTTAAAGATGTGGCCACCGAAGAATTCATCAGATTGGTTTCTGAAAAAAAAATCAAATATACCATCGCGGATTCAAACATTGCGCTGTTAAACCGCAGATACTACCCGGACATCATAATCGGGCTGCCGATTCAGGAAGAAGAGTACCTGGGGTGGGCCGTAAAAAAAACGAACAGAGGCCTGCGGGACCAAATCAATGCGTTCCTTGAGATGGCCGAAGAAACAGGTATTTTTGCTAAACTATATGAAAAGTATTACGGCAACGTGGAAATTTTTGATTATTTTGACTTAAAAAAATTTCACGAACGAATTAAAACCCGGCTGCCCGAATATAAAACGATGATTAAAAAAGAATCTGAAAAATACGGATTTGACTGGCGGCTGATCGCTGCAATGATCTACCAGGAATCCCATTTCAATGCCAAGGCAAAAAGCCGTACCGGCGTCAGGGGGCTGATGCAGGTGACACAGGAAACGGCCAGGCTGATGGGTATCAAAAATCGGCTGGATCCAAAACAGAGCGTTAAAGCCGGCGTTAAATTTTTTAACATGATGCATAAGCGCTTTAATGACATTCCAGACCCCCGGCAAAAAACACGCTTTGCGCTTGCCGCTTATAACGTGGGATATGGCCATGTCAGAGATGCCCAGGCAATTGCCCGGCAACAGGGCCTGGATATCAATAAATGGACATCCCTGAAAAAAACCCTGCCTCTTCTAAGCAAACGCAAATACTATGAAAAAACCCGGCACGGATATGCCCGGGGCCAGGAGCCGGTTCATTATGTAGAACGCATTTTCACCTATTACGACATCCTCAGGCAAAAAAAACATTAATAACAGCGCATAATCTTCAACGCACGTTCCAACCGTTGACAAAAAAAACGGACACATTCTTTCCGGAATGCCAGGCCCTTAAAATATTCACTGTCGCCGATAGAGATTGTGGGGCAGTCCACCGCCATGCCCATATCTTCAAACATGCAGCGCCAACTGTCTTCTGGGCCCATCAGATCGTCTTCCACATGGATGCCGGCCAAAAACATCATTGGAATCAGACGGATGCGGGTAAAATCTTTTTGGGTGTGGTTCTTGCTGATTAGCCCGGCAACACTGTTGATATTGGGGATGCCTTCGACCGTGGCTGTATACACATTGTCATAAAGCCCGGACACAAGATGGTCGATGCCCATATAAACCATATTCACCGGATCTGCCGCCAGAGGCGTGCCGTGCAGGGCCAGCAGATTAATTTCCTTCTCCCCGGTCAAAAAATCATTTGACACCTCGTCAAGCACCTGTTCAACAAACGCCCATCGATGGCAGAGTGTTTCGCCCATGACCACCCGCAGCCCCGGAAAGTATAAAGAAGACTCTCTGACCTGCTGATATTCCGTCCCCGGAAAGACATGCAGCGGTTGCACAACCGCTTTTCGGTATCCGTCGGCCTCCACCCTTCCCAATATTTCCAAAAGGCTTGGCAGCCCTTTTTTTCTGCGGATGATCTCCGAGGTATAGGCCCAGTATATGTCGTAATCGGCAAATTGTTCGGCCAGCTGCGCCTGGACCCTGTCCATGGCGTCCTGGCCCCGGGATGATGACCCAAATGCCGCAATGACAATTGCCGGTTGTTCTTTAAGTTTTGGCAGGCGCATTTTCCGGCCTATGTAACCATGTTGATGCATCATTCCTCCTTTGTCTTTGTTCAAACACGATTCAATCTATACCCTGCAACCAAAAGCACCAGGACTCCGGCGGCAATCACCATGACCTGCCAGGCTGAACCCGAAGAGGTCACAGTGGTTTCTTTTGCCTTTTCTTCCACCATTTCAAATCCTTCGATATTTTTCTCTTTGGTGTCGGCCCGGGGATTCTCTGGTTGCTGAATTTCTTTGATCACCTTTTCAAGGCCCTGCCGGGCTTTCTGGTATTCGGCGATTCTTTTTTCCAGGGACTTTCCTGAAGCCTTGGCCAGGGCCATTTTAAAAGCGGCCATCTGTTTGGGGGTTAAAAGGCCGGCCAGGGAGAGATAGTTTGTGACATATTGCTGAAACATAGGATTGTTGCAGGTATGCTCACAGCAGGCCACCCCTTTTTCAATCACGTTGACGGCAAAGGCCCGGGCAATATTTTTTTTCATCTCTTCGGGTGCTTGCCAGTATTTTTTCCGGTCAGCTTCAATCATACGCGCCGTGATGGACTGGATTGCCCAAGGGTTGTTTTTATCAAAAAATTTCTTGAGGTTTTGGCCGTATTTGTCCTGGACATAGACGTCATGAATCTGCTCCCAATAATTGCCGTCCACGGCCCAGGGAGAGGTGACTTGAAATCCCCACAGGTTCTCCACAAATTCGTCCATGGCCTTGGCGCCTGAATATCCTTGCTTTTTCATGCCTTCAATCCATTTGGGGTTTAGGTACCGGGTCCTCAGCGCCTTGCCTATGGCCTTGGGCAGATCGTTAAGTGTTACGGTTTTTCCATCTTTCATATCCGCCACAATGGTTTCGGGAAAGCGGCCTGTCTGCTGCTTCACCGCCAGGGAAAGCCCGCCTAAAAAGGCAAATACATCGTCATTGTCCAGAAGATTATAAACATTGGAAGAGGTGGTATGCATGGCCATTTTCACATCTTTAAGATTGGACAGATAGGCGCTTTTCAAGGATTTGCCCCAAATGTTGTTGCCATAGGCATACGCATAATGGTGAATAAAAACATCGGAGATCTCCTTTTCATTTTCCCATACCCCGCTGTTGGGAATCAGTTCCTGCATGGCATGGGAATAGGCCCCTGGCATGGGTGCAAACACCCTAACCCGGCTTAAATCCTTGGCTTCCTTAGGAGAATATCCATTTTCGATCAAGGCGGCTTCAATGGCCTGATTGTGAACGGCCACAAAATTTTCCACATCCTTGAGTTTGGATGCCATGTCCACAGCCCGGTCCATGAGCTTGATCAATTTTGCGTAACTGTCCCTAAAGAGGCCTGAAGACTGGACCAGCACATCAATCCGGGGCCGGTTCAACAGTCGGCCAGGTATGGGAACAATGTCCACCACCTGATTCTTTTTGTCCCACACCGGTGATACGCCTAAAAGATACAGGACAGCAGCCACACTTGCCCCTTCGTTTCTTTGCAGTTCCGTGCTCCAGAGAATCAACCCCAGCTTGTCCGGATAACATCCATGCTTTTCCCGGTAGGCGGCAATTATGTCGTCGGCCAGTTTTTTGCCCATGTCCCAGGCTTCCTTTGATGGGACTTTATCAATGTTAAATCCGAAAAAATTTTTCCCCGTGGGTACGGCATCGGGATTTCGGATGGGATCATTGCCTTCGGCCGGGGCAATGTAACCGCCGTTCAGGGCCTTGAGAAGGGAGGTTAACTCATTTTCCCCACAGGCGCGAAGCTGTGTTCTCATATCAGTCGGCTCTATTTCCGGGCTTGCGTCACAGACGGCATCTGTCAGTGACAAAAGCGCCTCGCCCTCGGGAGAGACGCCAAAGGTATGAAGACCATAGGGAATCATAGTTTCCTGAAGCTCAAGAATATAGTGCTCAACGGTTTCAATGGTTTCGGCGTCGTAGGTTTTGAGATCCAGGTCATTATGGAGCCCCAGCTTTTTAATCAGAGATTCAACGCTTTTCAGCTTTTCTTGGGCAAGCATCTCATCGGTTTCAAGGGCAATGTGATATGCATCGATCACTGCTGTCAATTTGCGGTATTCCATATAGGTTCCGCCTTTTTTAAGGGGTGGAATCAAATGGTCGATGACAACGCCCCTGCCCCGTCGTTTGGCCTGGATCCCTTCACCCACATTATCCACAATATAGGGGTAGATATTGGGAATATCCTGGAGCAGTATGTCGGGCGGGTCCATGATGGAAAGCCCCACCTGTTTGCCGGGCAGCCACTCGTGGGTGCCGTGCTTGCCAAGGCTGATAATTGCATCGGCCTTGAACTCTTTTGTCAGCCACATGTAAAAGGCGATGTACTGATGATGGGGATACAGTTTTGGATCGTGATATAATTTTTCCGGATCCTCCCCAAATCCCCTGGAAGGCTGGGGCATGAGCCACAGATGCCCCAAACGGATGCACGGAATGATGAATGCGTTGTTTGCCATCATGATATCCGTGGATTCGGCAGGCCCCCACTGTGCCGACACATGCTGTTTAAACCTTTCAGGCAGCTGGGCAAACCATGTTTTATACTGCGACAAAGGGATCGTTATCACGCTATGGTTGGCAATAAGCTTGGAAAGCTCTCCCGGAGCCCATGACCCCACGTTTCTGCCGCCTAAAAGGATTCGTTTTTTAACAATCGCTTCGGTGAGATCATCATCTGCAATGGCATACCCTTGGGCTTTAAGCGTTGAAACGATCCGGGCAATGGATCTGAAGCAGTTCATGTAACTGCCTCCGATATTCTGCTTGCCCGGCGGGTGGTTCCAGTAAAGCATGGCGACCTTTTTGTCGCAGTTAGGTGTTATTTTCAGATGATGCCAGGCCTGGATTCGTTTGACCAGATGCTCAACCTGCCCGGGTATGGGCACCCTGTCGTACAGAATATCGGCCATACCCTTGAGCCGCACAGCGGTCTTGCCGCCCACCACCGTGGGTTCAATCCCGCCGTTTTCTTCGGGTATGCAGACCTGCCAGGCGGTGCGAAGCGTGGAAATGCCTTGGTCTGATTTTTCCCACTGGTTTATGGTGATGCCGTGGGCTTCCAAGGGGATAAATACCGGCGCATTAATTTGGGATAAAATCCGGGTGGTTTCTTCAGGAAAGCCCCTTAGAAACCGGAAGGAAAACCCAACGAGCCCATCCACACGGGATTTTCCGTTCGGGTCCAAAAAACAAGACTGAAGGGATTTATGATAAGGCGGTTTTCCAAATGCCGGCAGTACATTGATACCTCTTTTTTCAAGGGCTGAAATGATGCCGGCTTCAAGTTTACCGTTCTCTTTGACCACCGAGGTTCGGAACGTATGAATCCCCACCCAGAACCCTTTATCGTTATATCTGCCCTGTTTTTTGTACCAGTTCAAATAATCGTTAAAATTTGCAAACAGATTCGGAGCATCCGGATGAAAGAGTCCTTCATCCGGCAGGACAAAGGGTTTGTCATAAGCCGTTTTAATCCCATTGTCGCAAAGCGCCATCAAAACCATATTTTTTAAATTCCCCACAGTGGGCGGCTGGAAATAGGCTTCAGTGGCAAGATGCGGAATAAATCCTTTTTTCTTTAATTTATCGGCCAGATAACTGCAGCGAAGACTGTAGATTTTTATGGTTTTATTTTCCAGGGTTGCAGATAAAAACGCATCCATCTCCCGCTTCATGAAATCGACGAAAATGATGTCGGCGCTGTTGACCTCTTCTGTTCCAACCCGGTCATTGCGAATCTCTTTGTCCGTGTAGAACCTGAAACGGCATTTTTCGCCAATGCCGGGCATGGCGGATAATTCCCTAATGACCCGGGCGGTCATGATACTGTCTCGGGTACTGACGACAAAAAGAATGGTCAGCTTGTCCGGGGCACAGGGGGATGCGGATGGGAACAACAACGTTGCAGCAAAAAGAAGCAGGCCAAGCCTATTAATCGATTTCATCAATTTTTTCCTCCGGGATGTAAACGATCCTGCCGTTTTTCAACTGATAGGCCGTGCCGAGCCGAAAGCCTTCATTCCCGCCGATTTTATGGTTTGTCACCTTTTTGACTTTGATCTCTTTTCCCTTTTTGGTGATGATCTGCCACTGGTCTTTAACCTTTTTCATGACGGTGATTTCACTGTCCGGATTGAAGAAATCGAGAACCTGGAAGGTAGACATCAAGGTTAAAAGCAGGGCCACAATAAAAACCAACGCCACATCGAACAGGTTGGCCACCCCGTTGAGGGGTTCTTCATACCTGGATTTGAGTAATGGCACAGGCCGACTTTGTTTTATAAATTTCATGGCGTATCCGTTGGTGCGGTCTCTTTAGAAAGGCCGTTTGCCATGGCTTCGGTGATCAGGTTGATCCTGCGCATATCTTCAAGCATCCACAGCTCCTTGACCACGGTAAAAAAATAACTGCTGAGACCTAAGGCAATGCCCACCACCGTGGTGGTGAACGCCAAAATCAGGCTGGAGGAAAGCTGTGCCATATCGCCCTGGGTCAGGCCGGAAAGCCCCGTGCCCATGGGAATCAAAGTGCCCATCAAGCCTAGGCTGGGCCCGATACGCACAACAACGCGAATTTTATCTACATTTTTTAAAAGCGCGTGTTGTTTTTTCTGGTTCAAATCTTCAATCTTTTCAGCCTTCAAAATTCCCGGCTGTTTTACGATGCTTTCCAGGTCCCGGACATATGCTGTGATATGGGCCGGCAGCATGGACTGGACCTCTTTTGGCAAGGTTCCTGCCCGGCTGATCTCTTCAAGGAATGCGGACAAGGGCTTTTTTGATCGTTTTTGCCTGCGCTTAATCCATTCACCGAAAAAACCACCGGTATAGATAAACAACCACAGGCACAGAATAATCAGCAAGGCCGCAACCGGTACCAGCAATGCCGTTGAGATCGTGTATAAAATAGTTTGGAATACAGCGAAAAGATTCATGGGTGTTATGCCTTATAAAAATAGGACCGGTAAAACCCTAATATACCCAGGGCAACAGCACTGCCGGTCAATATCAAGAATGGGGTCGGTGCAAATTGCCCCACAGGATTATTGGACTTGGCCATTTGATAGGCTGCCTTGATTTCAGGATAAATCGGGGCTATGAGAACGGTTAGTACAAAATAGAGTGCGATCAGTACCATGGAAAGGCCCAAAAAATCGTCCATGGAAGTGATATGGTTTCGGAACAAAGTGATCAAGGCCAAAGTCAGAAGGATACATGCCGTAAAGCATGTAAACAGCACCAAGGTTGTGACGGCCGGAGCCATGGAAAAAAGCGAAAACGCCAGGGACAAATTGAGAAGGATCACTGTGGCACAAACCGGGCAGGGAAACACCAACAAAAAGCCCGGGCCTAAAGAGGCATGCCAGTGACGCGGCTGAGAACCAAGCAGGGCCACACCCCAGACAAACAAGCCCATCGCCAGTGCGAAATGAACAACCATACCGTATTGAACGGCTTTTGAGATACGATCCAAATAATCAAACAGGGTACACCCTGTGACCAGGACATGCATACAAAAAAATAAAAACAGATACGCTGCAATAGCGCCTCCCGCAAATATCCATTTTTTTGACGCTGGGATGTACGGATGGTTTATCCGTGCCCCCAGCCCCACCCCGATTTTGATGCCGAAAACCAGAAACGCCCCAATGATTCCGCTGATCCATAATTGCTTGAGCATGGCATACACCTGTCTTATTAAAAATGAAAACTGATCCCGGCCTCAACATATGCACCGTTTTGAACATAGTAGGCGTTGTTGGGTTCACCATCGGAATCCAGCTTACCGGATGAATTGGATACATATTCTATATCTTCATCAAAAATATTTTTACCCAGGATCCAGAACTTCCACTGATTCCATGTGTAGGCAACCCGCAGATCAAAGGTGGTCTTGTCCGGATATTCAATCTGGTTCAGATAGTCCACATACCGTTTGCCGATGTAGTTCATGTCAACGCTGACTTTCAGATTGTCCATGGGGTAAAAATCGAGGCCTAAAAGGCCTGTGAATTTAGGCACCCAGTAGATCTGTTTTCCGGAAATATCGGCTGTATAGTCCAGGGTATTGGACGGATGAATGTATGCCAGGGCGGTGCCGGATGTCCACTCGATCTCCTGGTAAGCAGCTGCCAGCCGGTATCCAATATACCTGTTCAGTTTGCCGTCCGCCTCAAGTTCAATGCCTTTGGCATCGGCATCGCCGATATTTCCCTGGCCGTGGGAGCTGTCAGATTCGTCCCGAACAGTACCGAATTTATCTTTATACTTTGAAAAATAGAGTGTGGCATTGACGTTGAACCTCTTGTTGAACATATGCTTGTACCCCAGTTCATATGTCAGCACCTCTTCAGGCTCAAGGTCTTCAACCGGGTTCAAAGTTCCGCCCCTTTCTACAGCCCAGGCATAGTATCGCGGTGTGGGAAACCAGTAATTTCTTCCCACAGAAGCATAGACCATGGCTTTTTCATTGAAATGGTAGGAAGGGGCAAATGCATAACTGATCATATCATGGGATTCATCTACAACATTAGGCACCTTATCCTGAAATTCCACCTGGGTCCTGTCAAAGCGTGCCCCGAGATTCATTCCCCAATGCTCAGCAAACATAAATTCGTTGTCCCAGAAAATCCCATAGGTTTTTTCCTGGAGATCAAAATTATATTTATCTGTGTTTTTAGCGGAATCATATGGGTATACGCGACCTACGGTATTATCAATATCTTCAAAATTGATCCCTGCAGAAGGGGTGTAACTCACGGCACCCCAATTAAAATGATATCCACCGGACAGGGTCAACACATATGTATCCTGATCTGAATTTTCATAGTAAACGCTTGTCGGACTGTCATATATGGCATAGGTTCGCCTGAAATCTTTTTCATATGTTGTCCAGGAAAACGCCCCGTCAAAAAACAGGTTATGATCCTTATGGGAGAACTCCAGGGCCGCCGTTGTATTTTTTTCATCTTTTTCGTTGTGCCAAAGCAGATCGGAGTCGGTTTCACTTTTGGGGAAATGGATGTTGCGGCGATAGTTGTCCAGCTGCCATTGATATTTTTTCAATCCTTCTGCCGTCATGTTATCATAATCCACATGGCTGACCCGAAGACCGATGCGGGTCTGATCAGACAAATTGTATCCAAATCGCCCCAGAACAGACTTACGGTTTTCCTCTTCTTCTTCATACCCGTCTGTATGATAGTTTTCAGCATTAACCAAAAAATCAATCTTGTTCTTCAGGCCGGACAAGGAGACGTTTTCATCATGGGTGTCCCATGAGCCGTAGGATGCGGAAACATCACCATGAAAGCCGTCCCGTGTGCTCTTTTTGGTGATCACATTGATCACGCCCCGGGCTGCCCCCGGACCGTAGGCAATGCCTGCCGACCGCAGCACTTCGATGCGTTCGATCTGATTTACGGGAATAAAGTCAAACTCACTGTACCGGTAATCCCCCATCTTCAAAGGCACACCGTCAATCAAAAGGACCGGACCGCCGGACATGGCACTTTTGTTTCCGCGAATAATGACCGATTGGCTTTTTGAACTGCTGTCGGAGACCCCGGGAATTTTGGACAGCGCTTCAACAATATTTTTAGCGCCCATATCCCGAATCTCTTCACCGGTAATGATGGAGAGGCTTGCCGGTGTGTCAACGGCCTTGGCCTTCTGGGTTGATGTGACAACGATTTCGTCTAATTTGTGAACAGCTTCAACATCTTGTCCGGCCAATACCGCTATCGGAGAAATGTACAGCATTACAACAAGAACTACTAAACCGGATTTCATCTTACCTCCTTGCCAGGCTTTTGGATAAAATTGCGTCGCCATGGAAACGAATTTTATCCATATTGCATAGCTACGGCTTTGGATCCGGAATCAGTAATTACTTACTTTTACTTAAAATAAAAAACCCAGACCCTTTAGTTAAAAGATTGATCTGGGATTCCCTGGTTTTTTTCCGCAGTCATGGTATATCTGCCTTGTCCTCGGGCGATATACATAGTGCCCGATCGAAAACCGTAAATTTTGCCGATTACTTCGTTGGCCGCAAATTTTAATCCTCAAAATACGTTATGTATTCCTCCGGTTAAAATTTGCCGCCGCCTTGTACTCAACAAAATTTCCAAGTTTTCGCTCAAACACTACATTAAATTCCCAGGCAGATATTCTGACTTTCGGATCATCCTAATAACTGCGCCTTCCCAACATTAAGTCAGTGGCTAAATTGCAGCGTTCGTCCTCGAATACAGCGGCGGGCCCGTCCCTGATTCTCACAGGGTTCCCTTTTAAGCCTCAACGGCACCTGAAACAGGCTGGACTATTCTCTATAAGATTGCAAATGTCAAGATTTTTTCAAAATATTCTGCCGGGTAATACGAATAATCGCCAACGCCTTCTTTTTTAATCCAAAGAAATAATCCAATGTTCTGGAAACTGCCCCGGAACCAGAGGTGCGGCCAGGACTTTGTTTATATTTTCAAGTACAACGCGGGACAAAGCGTTTAAAAAATTCAATTGCCATTCTAAACCTTCGTTCGCATCTTGTTGTTCTGCTGCAATAAAAGCGGGTCCGGCGGTCATAAACGCCCAGACAGAATAATTAAAATAGTGCTCGGCTTCCAACCGTTTGGAAATTTCCAGAGTAGTGTTATATGCCTTGGCTAAGAAGCCGGAATGATAATCAATGAGCTCAATAAGCTCTGGTAACTTTTCAGGAAATTCAAAAGGATCTATTGTCAGTATCGTGGCGCCTACTTTATCAATATCAAATCTATATTCCATAAATTCCCCAAACATTCAGGCTGTTGAATTTTCATATGAAAGCACCAATGCGCGGTTAAGCTGCTTTCATGTTATGTCGTGGATCGAGCCTGGGTGTTGGCAGGTCAGGTCGACCCATGACCATCATTGCTGATTTTATATCACCAATATCAATATTTTTTTGAACGGTAAAGACGATTGTCAATCGCGTACCCAATCTATCACGGTTTATCAACAAAGGGAGAAATGTTGCGAATCTAATGTGTTGACTTTATGGTCCATGCCATTTAAAGGAAAGGGTAATAACCTAAAAACACGAAATAAGTAAAAGCTGTTGAGCCCACGAACACAGGACAAAACATGGAAATCCCCAAGGCCCTTTTAGACCGGTTAAAAAAAAATGAAGAAATAGCCCGAAAGTTCAACGAGATTGAAGTCAGCATTCTCTCGATCTTAGATTTCCATAATTTCTTTGACAGGCTCCTGACCGAGATATCGGATAAATTTTTTATCCCGCATATCTGGGTGGCCATAATTTCAGAAGGACGGCTGGCACGACACCTGGAAGAAAACCACGATTGCCGGGAACTTCCCGCGTCCATGGTCAATGTGTCCCAGAAAACATTTTCATCCATCGTGAGCACCCCAAAACCTCTGCTGGCCAACACCGGGCTTTCGGCTTATAAACAAATTATCCCACACCCCATGGACCAGGATATCGGTTCCATTGCCATTGCACCCATCTCCTTGGACGGTGAGATTGTAGGCAGCATCAACCAGGCAGATCCGGATCCCAAACGTTTTGAACCCGGTATCGACACCTCGCTTTTAGAACAACTGGCGCTCAAGGTATCATTGTGCCTGTCCAATGTCACAGCCCATGAGCAACTCAAATTTTTAGCCTTTCATGACCCCCTGACCGGTTTGCTGAACCGGGGAGTGATGAAACGGGTTCTGGAACGGGAATTTTTAAGGGCAAAACGCTACGGAACAGACCTATCCCTCATCTTTCTGGATCTGGACGATTTTAAAACTATCAACGATACGGCAGGTCACGATATTGGTGACCAGATCCTGTGTCTGGTCGCACGGGCCCTGACCTACCAAAAACGGGATTCCGATATCGTGGCAAGGTTCGCCGGAGATGAGTTCATCGTCATCCTGCCGTCAAGCAATACCTCCCATGCAGAAAAATATATCCACCGGGTTCAGCATTACCTGGAAACGACCCCATTGAATGATGGAAAAAAAGACCATTTTATCCGGCTCAGCCATGGTATTTCCAATATCCTGGATGCCGATATCAAAGAAACCTCTGACATGGTTAAAATCGCCGACAAACGCATGTACCAGGTGAAATCAATAAAAAAACGTCCTACCCGGCCAAAATCACAAAGCATTTAAATAGTGCCCGACCGAAAACCGTAAATTTTGCCGATTACTTCGTTGGTCCCCAATTTTAATCCTCAAAATACTCTATGTATTCCTCCGGTTAAAATTTGTGCCCGCCTTGTACTCAACAAAATTTCCAGGTTTTCGGTCAGACACTAAATATTACACGCCGTTGAAGGAAAATGCGTTAGAGATTACTGGGTTTCTTAAGAATAAGGCTGGTATTTATGCCACCAAAGGCAAAACTCTGGACAGCGGCGCACAGAATCTTTGTCTCCATCAGCTGTGGCGTATGCCGAATCATGGCGCAGCGATCATCCACTTTATCCAGGTTGAGCGTGGGGACAATAAAGCCCTTTTCCATCATATATAAGGTGAGAATGGTTTCAATGACACCGCAGGCTGCAATAGTATGTCCCATGTAGCTTTTCAGTGCACTGACCCATGGGGCGTTTTTATAGACATTGTTAATGGCCCGGGCCTCGATTACGTCCCCGATACGGGTGGCCGTGGCGTGGGCACTGATAAAATCAATCCGGTCTGCAGAAATATGCGCATTGTCAAGGCCCATCTTAAGCACCTGGGTGACCCCGGTAAGATCCGGCATAATGAGATTACCGCCATTATTATTGGTGGCGAACCCGATCACTTCGCCAAGGATCGTTGCGCCCCGTTTTCTGGCAGATTCAAATTCCTCGAGCATGACCGCGCCGGCCCCCTCGCCCACCACCAGTCCGTCCCGTTCGGCATCAAAGGGCCGGGGGGTTTTATGCGGGGTGTTATTATAATGGGTGGAACAGGCCAAAAGGTTATCAAAAACAGCCACCGTGGTGGTGTCGTACTCTTCGGCACCGCCACAGATCATGGCGTCCTGAACACCGAATTTAATCATCTCGTAACCGAACCCGATGGACTGGCTGCTGGTGGTGCAGGCAGACGGTGAACTGATGACCCGCCCGGTTATCCCAAACATCCGGGTAATGTTGACAGCGGTGGTATGGACCATTGATTTAAGATAATCTGCACCTGAAATGGAGAGCATATCCGTGGATTGGTCACTAAAGCAAGCCTGATACACTTTTTTAAGCACAGCGGTGGAGCCGTGCGAAGATCCAAAAGCAACCCCGACTCGGCCCGACGAAAGAACCGGCTTATCCAGCCCGGACTGTCGGATGACCTCATCCACAACCCTGCAGGCTGCAAAAGAAACCGGCCCCATGGTTTTGCGAAATTTTCTTGGAAAGTCGTAAGCCGGCGCCTCATCCACTGTCCCAAACACGCTGGTATTGAGTTGCTCAACTAAAAGCGCGTCATCCCTGATGCTACCCACACCGGATGTACCGCTTTCAAGATTTTTAAGGATATCCGTCTTGCTGCAGCCAATGGGCGTTATGGCTGAACATCCGGTTATAACAACGCGTCTTTCCATAAATGTCGAGTCACCGTTTCAAAATTTTAATGCTTAAGGATAAAAACCAAAGAGACATAGGAATCTTAAGCCCTGTCCGCCATGGCCTTTTCAATAAAATCAACAATCTGCCTGACGGTGCGTATGGACATGGCGGCCTCTTCCTCATCCCGGGTCAGTTTGCCTTCCATTAAGGTCTCGATTTCCCGGAGTAATTCAATAGCATCAATACTGTCAAAGCCGTGGACGGCATTCAGGTCATCGTCAACTCCGACATCGGACATCTCAAAACTGGTTTCAATGAAGTTAATAATATCAGTTTGTATTTCGTCTCGATCCATTCACCATATCCTTTGCCCTTGTGATAATTTTGCGAACATTTCTGCCTCACTGTAAGCTATCCCCTGCTCTCCAAAGCATATAGTCATTACCATAATTCACTGTGAATGAAAACATTATCCATTGTACTGTATAGGGTAACCGCATTTATATTAAACAAGTCATCGCTATCGCTATTGGCGGTTCAAGTAACCGACTTGATGGTATTAACGGTTAGAGATGATTGTAACCTTTGTTCAATTATGCAAGGGGCCCTGAACGGAGATGGAGATGTGGATGGAAATGATCTGGCAATATTTTCTCACTATTATGCCTCAATATCTGTTGCAGAGGATTAACGGGTAGCCGGATCAGATCCAATAACTGATATGCTAACAAAAAAGCAGGGTCTTGGGCCCTGCTTTTTTAATAACATCTTTGGAAACCATTGAGAAAGTCGACGTGCGCAATCATGGTGATTAAAAATTATATGCCGTTAATTATATCCATGGCTTGTCTTAGATTCTTTTTTATTTCATCCATATCACCCTCATTCAAAGAAAGACAATTATTGATCAGTTTCATCAAAGCTTCAATCCTTTCCAGGGCGATTACGAAAAAGCATCCTTGGGATTGAAAAAGAGCTGTTGCCTCTTGATCACTTTTTCGTTGGATGTTGCGCTCTTTGGCTAATTTATTAACATAAGCATTCACCTCTTTTTCCAGCTCCGCCGGAATCTGCAAAAAAGCCGAATCATTTTTCAGCTTTGGAGGTTCACCTGCAGCACTCATGTTATTGTCGGCATCTATATACAGTTTATTCGAATCTTCTTGAGTCATCGTCCCTCCTGAATTTTATTTAACGCCCAGATAAAGAAGTGATCTGTGGTGTTTGCGTTTATTTTTCTTATTTGCCTATCCAACGGGATACTATCCAAAAAGTTAAACATAACCGGATCTGCTTAATCGTAAAAAAAGAATCAGTAATAAATGACTTAGCATTATCTAAAAAGGCTTGCAATTTTTTTCCTTAAAAAAAATAAATAGTTGCCCCATCTAAAATTTAATTCATTGAGGGAAAAAGTCACAATGTGTTAGTTATCTTACCGGTCATCAGGATTAAGAATACAGGTTGGCATCTATTCATGCATGAAATAGAATGCCTATTTGAAATTCTCCCCAATAACGGTCCTGGGCCAGCCTGCCATATCATCTACCAGGCATAGCCCACAACAGAGTTTGAAGGAGGTTAATCACTATGAGTCAGAATGAACGTATCTGTCATGAAAAAACGCCCAAAGGCATTCAAACGGCCCTTGACGCCCTGGCCACACAAAACCCTGCATTATCGTCACTAATCTCAGCATTTGGTCCGGTGCTGGTGGCAAAAGCCGAAGTGACGGCGCGGCTGTCTGAAAACGAGGTAAACAAGCCTGACCTGCCGGAATCTGAATGGGCCCGGTTTGCCAGAGGGGTACATTTGTTTGCCATCACAGGGCTTATGGACTTCCACAAGGAGTTTAAACAAGCAGCCCATACGATTCTGTCGCCCATGGCAGAGGCATTTCCAGTCATCCAGCCGGACATTGAAGCAATTCAACGCAACATTGAGGACGACAGTCTTGATGCCGAAGACTGCGTCCGGGCGTTTGTGAATAACTACACCCGAAACATAAACGCATTTGCCGGCCTGTCAGGCACCAGCCCTGACATATTCAGGTTTGCCCTGGCCCAGATTGCCGAACCCTTCAAACAGATACAGGCTCGGGCCTTCTCTGCTTTCATGGATGACCACTCGTGGCCCCACGGGCACTGCCCCATGTGCGGATCATTCCCGACTGTTGCAGGGATCATTGGTGAACAAGGCGATTGCTGGCTGCAGTGTGCGGTATGCGCCCATGAATGGCGTTTCAGGAGTCACACCTGCCCACGATGCGAGAATAATAACCAGGCTCTTTTTGAATCTGTGTTCGACCAGGACAGCCCTGCCAAAGACGCAGAACAAGTAACGATCTGCAAGCTATGCAACACCTATCTTTTAACCATAGACCTGCGCGGTCAAAGTGATCCGGTGAACATGGATGTTGCGGCTTTAGGCATGACCGAACTGGATATCCAGGCCAGGGAAAAGGGGTATTCGCCACAATCTGAAATGATCTGGAATTTACTGGATTACAGGTTTTAAATTTATTGCAGACTCTGTTAGGGGTTATCCGGGATGCGCCACAAGAAACGGATCAAAATGGTACCATTCATAGGGATGGTCACGTACGGTCTGTTCCAGCATACCCGCATAACCCTTGGCCGATTCGGCAACGGCCCGACTGCGGTCCTCCCGGGACGCGCAAGTGATATTTATGGGATCGGACAACATAAACCGATAGCTTCCGTGACCTGTGCGAAAGGTAAAAAAGACAAACAACGGGGCTTGGGAAACCAGTGCAAAGACATGGGGAAACTCAGGAAGCCGTGCGGTTTTACCTAAAAACGGCACGCTGACGGCCCGTTGATCCGGGTGCCACAATTTATCCCCGGTTAAAGAGACCACGCCGCCGGATTTTAAAAAACGGAGACCTTCCACAACATCAAGGGGTGAGCCCGCAGAAGGTTCAACTGCGATGATGCGGATGCCTTTGGCATTAAGTTCCTGTTTCTGGACGGATTCAATCTGTTCTTTGGCCTTGGCCCCCATATAAAGAAGCAGCTTGAGATCCTTCCGCTTTGTTGCCATAATGTTTGCGGCCACATCCCAATTGCCAATGTGAGACATAAGGACGATGGCACCGCGCCCCTTGTCCAGTTCATCTTCAAACCGTTGCCAGCCCGTTGAGGTAAATTGGACATTCTCCTGACCGGACGTCCTGATACGATCCATGAACACGGTGGTAAAATTCTGGTATTGACGCCAGGCGCAATACCAGTGAAACAGACGGCCTTTGCCGGGGAAAAGGGCCTCATAAAATTGGGCGCTTACTGCCGCCCGGCCCGGAAACATAAGAAAATAACCGGCCGCAATAAACCGGGAGACCAGGGTAAAAATCCAGGGTCCAAACCACCGGGACAGAACAATAAGCAATTGATAGGTAAAGCCCTTCACAAAAATTCCTCTAAATCAACCCAACGATACGCCTGAATATCAGCCTGCTGAATGTAGCGCTGTTGCGTAAAAAATCAATAAACGGCCGAAAATGGGAAACCCTGTCCACGGGATATTCCACACGAATCGGCACCTCAATAACCTCAATTTTATTCCTGTGGGCTTTGACCAGCACCTCCACCTCGAATTGATACCGCCGGGCTTGGGTTTTCAGGTTCAAAGTTTCCGGCAGCGGATAGATACGGAACCCACTTTGGGAATCCCGAACGCCGGGCCCACCGGATGCCGTAATCCACATGTTTGAAAACCGCCTGCCCATGCGGCTGGTCCAGGGGACCAACTCATTTTCCATCTGTTTTCGATACCCAATGACCAATGCTTTTTTTTCTTTGGGGACAGCGTCAATCATGGCAAGGGCATCGTTGGGAAAATGCTGGCCGTCAGCATCCATGGTAATGGCAAAATCAGCCATTTCAGCTGCGACCTTAAATCCGGTGATCAGGGCAGCACCCTTGCCAAGGTTTTGCCCATGGGTAATCACCCGGATGCCTGGGAGACCTTGAAGCTGATAGGGGGTGATGTCCATGGAACCGTCATCCACAACGATAACCGGAAATCCGAGCTTAACGGCCTCGAGCACCACGGCTTTGACCGTTATCCCGTGATTATACACAGGGATGACCACTGCAAATCGATACCCTGAAATTGACCCGCACGCATTTGATCTGGCTTGTGCCCCCACTGAACATCCTCCTTGGTGGGATAATTGCATCAACGTAAAAATGATTTTACTGTTTAGCCCATTATCCGGTATAAAATGGCTATGATACCCCTGCTCAATAAAATTTACCAGGCCCCTTTTGTCCGCAAGGCGATTGAAGACAAAGCCGATTTAAGCGCTTTTCGAGAAAAACCGTCTTTTAGAGTACTGGCCGGTGTGTTTGCCATCGCATTCAGCTATTGTTTAGGATGGCCCATGGTTGGTCTGATGGGTATAATCTCCCTTAAAACAGGTAATCCCTGGTTTACCGTTATCGGCGGTCCTGCATTTTATGGCCTTTCCCACCTGGTGTTTATGGCCGGCATGGTCCTTTCCGGGGCCGAATATTCCCTGATTTTCCTTCGCTGGCTGACAAGAATTGCCATGGAGTCACTTCTTCAGCGATTCGGGGCTTAATGACTGGATGCGCCCATTATACACAAGCACACAAGCATCATAAGATCGGAACCCGGACATTTCATGATTGATCTTGACCTGGAAACTGTTCCCAGACCCGAACGGTTTTCTCATCCACGCCAACGGGTATACCCTTCACAGATAATTTGGTCATAGTGTGATCACATAATCAAACTAAAGCTTACCCCCCTCCAGACCAGCAGGCCAGGTATGAATCCACATCAGGAAATTCGGGACATCTATGATAAGTTTTGTCATATTTTTAGAACAAGAACACCAAGCCTTACTTCTGCCATTACCCACCGTTCTGAAATCATTGGGAGCGGTTGATCATACCGGTGCTTAGACAACTATGTGCAAAATTGAAGAAAAAATTTGCAAGCCTCTCCAGACGATGTTAATGATTTCATCACTGATTTTTTAAACATTTATGCAGATCTGGTTATTCTTACTTTTCGGATGTTATCCCGTTAGATAAGTGAATACCGAAAATAAACGGAAACCACAGATCAACTTGTTCGGCTTTAAACGATGTTTTGAACTGAACATAAAGATGAACATACTAGGCTATAGACTGACTACCTTGGATTCGATGTGCATGAAATATTTCAAAGATCTTTGGCCAACTATGCAGCAATATCGGCATTGGAGTATGCCAAGTAAATTGACTTTTATTGGAGCTTACGTTGGTATCTTTTCTCTATTATTATCTATAGCGATATTGGTCATTACATCATTGCTTGAAACAAAAGTAGATAAAGTACTTATTCAGGGCGAATGGGACAAAAAGAAGGCTAACGAAATAGTTTTAGAACTGATGAAACAATATGGTGGCCCCAATGAATATGGTTTTGAGCCGTATGATGAATCAGATAAAATTATGCACAAAATATTTGATCATTATACTTTAAATTACGTAAATGAAACTGTTAAGATTGTAATTGCTTATTCGAATATAGAAAGCAATACGGGCCGTTGTTCTGCTCCAAAGCTAAGCATTGTTGAATTTGTCAAAAATCAAAATGGGTGGAATCTTAAAGAATCATACATTAACGCTTTTCCAGCAGGAACATGGGGTAAACCTCCATCTTCAATAAATATATATGCAATAGGCTTTAATATCTTCGGTGTTGTTGTTCAACATGGAGAGACAGGAAAAGGATATACGAACACGTACACAAGTATTCACGCAAATATTGGAGGTGAATTCCTTCAAATATTTTTTGAGGTAACAGGAGGTGACAGTTCCGGTTCATTTAACCCTTTATTAGAAGACTGGAACTCCGCAATTACTTTTCGCCAACAAGGCACTTCAATTTATGATCTGGTGATACATCAGACTGGTAGAAAAGATGGACAGCCTTTAAATTTTAAAGCTGTGTATAAATTTGATGGTAGGAAATACTCAACAAGCAATATTTATCAATAATTCTTGATATTTGTACTTTGGTAAATGTAAAAGCCGAATCGGGATAGGACTCCCCATCACTGAGGAGCCCTCCCAGGTGAGTAGCCCAAAGGAACTTCCCCTTCAGGCTCTCTCAGAACCGGACGTGAATCTCTCGACTCATCCGGCTCCTATCGTTCAGCCGTTTTTTTTTTCTCAGGACACGCCAATGTACAAAAAGGTTCGGCTGTCGTTCAGCTATCTGTGTCAACCATCTTGTGGCCTTTTGTTGACGTCCCCTGAGTTTCTTATATTTACAGGTTGCCCAACGTACTAACCGCCAATTTATATGATGGAGAATCCCAGACATCTCAGAAGGATTGTACCGCCCGTAATAATTAATCCAGCCTTGAATTATTGGATTACATTCTATAGCCAGATCCTCAAGCGTGTCCCCTGGCCGTAATTGCCAGTTCCAACTGCGTACTTTCTGTCTGATTGCCTTTGCAGCCTTGTTGCTTATCGCTGGTGTGAAGTTTTCAAAAAATTTTCCTCTGCGATTTCTTGATAATCTGGGCCGAAATGTATACCCTAGAAAATCAAACTTCATAACAAGATAATCTCCTTTCCGATCTTCATCCTTGCAATAAACTATTTTTGTCTTTTCAGGGTGCAGCTCCAACCCACATTCACCAAACCTTAACTCCAAGTCAGCTTTCAACTGTTTGGCTAATGGTTCAGTTCTGCAGTGGCAAACAGCATCATCGGCATATCGCTCAAAAGGCACATACGAATAGTTCCGCTGCATCCAATGATCGAAAACATAATGCAAAAATAAATTTGCCAGCAAGGGACTAACCACTCCTCCTTGCGGAGTTCCTTTTTGCGGATAAACAAGTGATCCGTCCGGCATTGCGATTGGGGCCTTTAGCCACCGTTCAACATACAAAAGTACCCAACGACAATCTGTGTGTTTTACTACAGCTCTCATCAAAAGTTCATGACTGATATTGTCAAAAAATCCTTTGACATCAAGATCCAACACCCAGTCATACCGCCAGCATCTTTTGCGTGCTTCCCCCACGGCATCCAGGGCTGACTTGTTTGGCCGATAACCATACGAGTCCGGATGAAAATGAGGCTCTAATAACGGTTCGAGATACTGTTTTACAACCATCTGGGCGACACGATCTCCCACAGTTGGAATACCAAGGGGCCTCATTCGGCCATCCCCTTTTGGTATCTCTATACGCGCTACCGGAGGAGGGAAATAACTGCCGGAAGACATCCGGTTCCATATTTTGAAAAGGTTATTGGTAATATCCTTTTCAAAATCAACTATGGACTGATTATCTATTCCAGCCCCACCACGGTTTGCTTTTACGCATTTGTATGCTTCCCAAACTTGATGCTTTGAGATAATAAACGACTTTACTTTTTCCAACAGAATCCTTCCCTATACGGGTTGTTCTTATGTTAAAAGTTGAACGACGCAACCCCTTCGCTCCAGTCCCATTACAGCACCTTCTTCACTACTACGAGTTGCTCCGCCCCTGTGCTCCGCTTCGGTACTCTGATCCTTGTGGTGCTTCCACTTGGATTTCTCCCTTAGCATCGGAACGACAGGTTCCCATGTTCCATAAGAAAGCCTAAGATATGTTCATGCCGCCTTTATGCCGGACACCATCCAAGCAGTAACCAGATTTCCCTTGGACTCCTCATGGGACAGTGGCGCAACCCCATTTTTGATGTCACCATATATGCTTTCGACACGTCATCAGCGGTTCGCTTACGCTCATCTCCAAATCTCATACCTGACAGGCTCTTTGTCCTGCCTTTTCCGTAACGCTCACCACGTTGACTCTTAATCAACGCAGCTCACGGGAGTTTGGTAACTACTTCTGGAAGTCGTCACCGGAGGGCCTTCCTCCATCTTTCCTACAGTTTCGAGCAAAACCTTCTGCTCTCATGGCACACCACCACCCGGCATACGGATCACGTACCAGGGCGGTTCGGCTGATTTTAAGAATCAGTTCCCGGGCAGATATAATCCTTTCTCAATAAAATATCGTTCAGGCATGGCAATGGCCACCCACTTGATTTTGCTCATGTGCCAGTACTTTTTTCGGGCATTGCCGCAAAGCATGGCATCCTGGTGAGAAATACCAAGTTTCTCAAGGTTGCGAACCTTGGTTTTGGGGTTTTTCCATTGTTTCCAGATAAGACTTCGCAGTCTTCGCATTATCCAGATCTTGAGCCCTTTGAGGAATGATTTGGCTTCCGTAAGCCGGAAATAATTCCACCATCCACGAAAATATTGGTTCAATTCCCGGATGACCTGCCACAGGCTCTTACCCCGCTTGCGGCTTGTTAATTCCCGGACTTTATCCTTGAACCGTTTCATGCTCTTGCTATGAATCCGGATCTTGGACTGTCCACACATTTGAAAATATGTGAAGCCAAGGAATTTGCGCAGCCACGGTCTGCTGACAGCACTTTTGTCCTGGTTTACTTTGAGCTTGAGTTTCACGGTCAGAAACCTGGTGATACTCTCCTTAACCCTTTCGGCTGCTTTATGGCTCTTGCAGAAGATCATAAGGTGAGTAGCCCGGGGGAATCTCACCCCCAGGCCCTCTCAGAACCGGACGTGAACGTCTCCGCTCATCCGGCTCCCATCATCCAACCGACGGCAAGATCCCCATCCGCCAGTGAGAAAACAAGCCTGGCTGACGGCGGGCGATCCGCCCCAGCCAGTGTTCTGCACGGCGTCGATGACGAGCCAGCCTTTTGTATTTCCTCCGTGCCCAATTGACCAGGGCACGATTCATGTGTTTGAGGACAGGATACAATGCCGACTTGTAAAAGCGACCATAATAATTGATCCATCCGCGGATCACCGGATTAAACATTCGAGAGATGTCATCAATCGACTTGTCCGGTTTCAGATGAATCCGCCAGTTACGTATCTTGTTGCGCATTGCTTTTACAGCTTTATTACTGACACCGGGTGTGAAGTTGATGAAAAACTTACCATATCGATTCTTTGACCGCCTCGGGCGGAAAGTATACCCAAGGAAATCAAACTTGATTTCCTGATGTTCCATTCTTCGGTCATCGTCTTTACAATAAACAATTTTCGTTTTATCCGGATGCAGCTCAAGGCCACATTCATTGAAACGCTCATGCAACTGTTTCAGTAAGTCTTCTGCTTCTTCCCTTGTTCGGCAATGCGTCACGGCATCGTCTGCGTAGCGAGCCCAAGGACTTTGCGGATGGTTACGCTCCATCCATTTGTCAAACACATAATGCAGAAACAGATTTGATAAAACAGGGCTGATCACACCACCTTGCGGTGTTCCGGATCGACGCTCTGTTCTCCGTCCGTCTTCCAGTTGAAATGGTGCTGTAAGCCATCGCTTAATATACAGCAGCAACCATTTACAGTCGGTATGTGTTTTGACCGCACGCATCAGCAGATTATGATCGATATTGTCAAACAGGCCTTTGATGTCAAACTCCAGCAGCCAATTATACCGCCAGCAACGCTGGCGAGTTACCGCCACTGCATCAATTGCGGATTTGCCAGGTCTGTATCCGTATGAGTCCGGGTGAAAATACGGTTCCACCTTGGGCTCAAAGTACATCTTGGCAACCATCTGCGCAATTCGATCTGATACGGTCGGGACCCCGAGGATTCTTGTTCCTCCGTTCTTTTTCGGTATTTCAACCACTTTGACCGGAGGGGGAAAATAGCTTCCCGATGACATACGATTCCAGATCTTATAAAGATTATCCTTCAGATGCTCTTCAAAGACCGATATGGATTCGTCATCGACCCCGGCTGCCCCTTTATTCGCTTTTACCTGCATGTAGGCATCCCAGACAACATGCTTTGAAATTCCAAATGGTTTTGCTTCTTCCATTAATTCCTCCTCTGCCTTAAGCTGAGTTGATCAAAGGTTAAAACAGGATGACACAGCCCCTTTGCTCCATTCCCATTACAGAAACTTCAACGCTCTTACGGGCTGTTCCGCCCCTATACGCCGCATCGGTACTCGCACCCTTGTGGTTCTGCCACTTGGGTTCCTCCCTTGGCATCGGCGTCGTAGGTTCCCACGTTCCGCACAAAAGCCTGTACCATGTTCACGCCGCCTTCATGCCGGCCACCACCTGGACAGTAAGCAGGTCTCCTCCAGGCTTATCCCAGGTTAACGACTCCCCCCTGGTTTTGATGACATCCCTACGCTTTCGACACTTTATCAGCGATTCACTGGTGTTCGTCTCCATGGTACTTACCTGACGAAGTCTTGCCTCGCCTTTTCCTTAACGCTCACCACCATGGCTTTTGACCACAGCAGCTTAAGGTGGTTTGGAGCCTCCGCCTGCACAGCGGCTCCGAGGGGCCTACCCTCATCTCTTGTGCAGCATGGCTGATCAGTGGATCTTTACACTGAGTAGCCTTCGTGGCGCACAGTCATCGGCATAACGGACATATCGGTGTCCTCGTTTCTCAAGTTCCTTATCCAACTCATCAAGAACGATGTTGGACAGTAGAGGCGAGAGCGGGCCTCCCTGTGGAGTTCCTTCTTCCGTGGGAACCGTAACGCCTGAGATCATCACACCGGATCTTAGATATTGCCGTATCACCTTTAATACGCGCTTATCCTTGATTCTTCCGGCGAGTCTACTCATCAGGCGATCGTGCGAAACTCGGTCAAAAAAAATTGGACAGGTCCATATCTACGACATACGTATAACCTTCAACCATGTACCTTTTGCCCTGTATCACCGCATCGTGTGCGGATCTACCAGGTCTGAATCCATAGCTGCATTCAGAGAAAAATGGTTCCCATACCTGTTCCAGGATTTGGGATATGGCCTGCTGTATAAACCGGTCAAGTACCGTGGGTATTCCAAGTAAACGGACACCGCCGCCCGGTTTGGGGATTTCTTTCCGTTTCACCGGTAGCGGTTTATGCTTACAGTTAAGCAGGTCTTGCTCAATCTCAGGCCAGTGCTTTGCCAGGTAGTTTCCGAGTTGACCGGTTTTCATACCGTCCACGCCGGGTGCACCTTTGTTCGCACAAACCTGTTTCCATGCCCGGATAATGTTGTTGCGTTCAAGGATCATCTCCATTAACCGGTCGTTGTTTCCCAGACTTTCGGCAATCTGTGACGCTGGGAACAGTTCCATCTGCTGTGGCCGTCTGTTCACAAGTACACACCTCCTATTTGTCATTATCATTTACCCGGACCATTCGGCCCAGGCACCGTTCAGGCCTTTACCGGGGTGAGTCCTCCCCGCTTTGCGGGGCTCGTTTCCACCGGCTACTATGCCTTCTGCTGACTTCTCCCATGCGGTCAGGACCGGTTACCCGGCCCTCAGCCGTTTTGGGCACATGGGAGACCTCCCGGGGTAAACACATGCCTTTCAGTACGTGAATGCCGAGTTTACGGACATACCCTGTAATGGATAGAGGACTTTACCTTGTTGTGCAGGCTCGTCCCGGTATGTGCGCCTCATACTCGATTCCTGTACGTCATCCCGTACTTTTGTGGTGCCCTGCCTCAGCAGGACGGCTTCCTTCAGAAGTACCGTCACCGGTACCCCGTTGCCATACCACTACACCCTTCGCCTCCATCAGGCTGGGTCTAAGACTTGCCAAATGTATTGGAATTCTATACATTTGACTCACTTTTAAGAACATGTGCCGTGCCCGGCACACACAATGGCATTCACTCAGACCAGTGTTTCGCTGCCGCTCCACACCGGCTGGTGATGCTGGCGTTCTGCTCAATAATCCAGCTTGGCAAATATATCACAATGTGATATACATTAATCATGAAAAAGTTAACTACCAAATGGTTTAAAAAATGGAGTAAGAAGGTTAATTTATCAAACAAGGAATTGCTTGATACTATTCAAGACTTGGAGTCTGGCTTATCCACATCTGATTTGGGCGGGAACCTATATAAAGTACGAGTAAAACGGGAACATACCGGGAAAAGCTCAGGTTTCAGGACTATAGTTGTCTTCAAATCCAAAAACATGGCTATTTTTGTGTATGGATACGGAAAAAATGAAAAAGACAATATAGACAAAACTGAGGTCAAGTATTTAAAAAAGCTTGGGAAAGATCTGTTATCCCTCAATTCAAATGAACTCAAGTTAGCTATAAAGAAAGGGGTTTTAAACGACCTGGAGGTAACACAATGAAAAAATCAATGAAAGACGCGATAGGAAACACAGTTCAAGACATGTTAAACTCAGGCTTGAACACATCTTTCACGGAAAAGGAGCTGAACGCTCTTGGAGTGATCATTCCTGACATCACAATCACACCATACCAAATAAAAAAAATACGTCAAAAGACAAATTTAAGTCAGAGTGTATTCGCGAGACTTTTAAATGTCAGCCCTTCATCTGTAAGACAATGGGAGCAAGGAAAACGCAAACCTACAGGGTCAACGAAAGTCTTACTAGAGCTTCTGGATAAATCACCCCAAATTCTGAATTACAGAATTGTTTCTTAAACACCGGTTTAAGCCAGCAGAACAAAAATATACAGCTGACGGCTACTCGCCCTTTTTAATTCTCGCTTTTCCCGGTGGCCGGCACAGTATTACCGCTCCGAACCAAGTGCGGTGAACGCCGCAGCTGATATACGTGTTATTTTTTCATGGAACAATTGATAGCTCGCTACGTCAGGGCCTAATTTATACTGGTTCGACAACGGAACAACCGCAACAACTGATCGAACGATAGGGAATAATCTATCCAGGGCGGAACCTTCCTTGCGCGTCGGCCAAAACCCCCAAAGGAGGAGCGATTATGTATCACAACGAGTATTACACACAGGAAGTGCATGGACCGTACGAGGAATACAGCATAGGCGATTTAGTTTTGGAGGAAGGCGGCACGATAAGGAACTGCAAACTTGCCTATTCCACATTCGGTAAGTTGAACTCGAAAAAGGATAACGCAATCCTTATCTGCACCTGGTATTCCGGCACCAGCAAGATCATGGAGGAAGTATATACAGGAAAGGGGAGGGCTTTGGATCCCGATAAATACTTCATTGTCATTGTCAATCAGATCGGCAACGGTTTGTCCTCGTCGCCGCACAATACGCCCGACCCGGCCGGAATGGGGAGCTTCCCGCATGTGCGTATCAGCGACGATGTTCGGGCGCAGCACAAATTTCTTACCGAAAAATTCGGCATCGAAGAGTTGGCCTTGGTTACTGGCGGTTCCATGGGAGCGGAGCAAACCTGGGAGTGGGCTGTACGGTATCCTGACATAGTGAAGCGAGCCGCGCCGATTGCGGGTACGGCGAGAACTTATCCACAGGACGCCGCCTTTTCCAGGACACTAGACGAGGCAAGACGATCCGCCCCGGGTTTCAACGGGGGCTTCTATAAGGATCATGACGATATAAAAATCGGTTTGCGGCGCGAGGCGGCTCTGTGGACCGTGTTCGGTTGGTCTCCGGAGTGGTTTAAACAGGAGAAGTGGCGTACCATCGGTTTCTCGTCTCTCAAGGATTTCGAGACTAATTTCATGGAGGCCTATTTTTTGCCGATGGACCCCAACAATCTGGCCACACTCGCTTGGAAATGGCAGCGCGCCGATGTCGGCCGCGTTACTGGCAGCGACCTGTCGGCAGCCCTTGGGCGAATCAAGGCGAAGGTGTTCGTCATGCCAATCTCCACGGACCATCTGTTTCCCGTCGCCGACTGCGAGGAGGAGCAAAAACTCACTCCCAACAGCGAACTCCGCGTAATCGAGAGCATAGCGGGCCATCTGGGGTTGTTTGGAGTTGATGGACAGCCATACCTTGATCAAATCGACAAGCACCTGAGCGAATTGCTTGACTGGCCGGCCTGAAAAAGAAACAAAGACGATGGATTTAGCGCCAGATATCGTTCTGAATCCACCTTGATCTATTGTTTGTTGGTAAAATATCCGAGCTAGTGGGTTTGGTCAAAATCCCATCCTGATAGAACGCACAGGTCCAGAACAAGTGACTCTCATGGCAAGACGAAATTTTAACCGCAGGCTGATAGGATTTTCAGAAATCAAAAATATGAAAGTGTGAAAAATTTTAAGCGGAAGGGGTTTTCAGAACTGAAAAAATAGCAAATAAAGGATTAGTAGCCGTGCCGAGGCACGAGGCTCGGTGCTAATCCTTGGTTCAAGAAGCCGCGGAGCGGCTTACTTGAACAAATTTCTACACCTGACCGGTGTTACGCTGCCGCTCCACACCGTCAGGTGAAAAACACGTTGTGCCATTGTAGGAAGGTCTAATTATGGATGTATTTATAATGTGGGCGGGAGAGCGCAGTCACTCAATTGTACGTAAACTTAAAGAGTTTCTGGAATTCGTTGTACGTGGACCAAAAGATTTCATTTCTGATGACATTGAGGGAGGTCGTCTCTGGCGCGTAGCGATAGCGGGACAGTTAGAATCATCAAGCTTTGGCATTGCATGCCTCACTCCCGATAATCTACGAAGCCACTGGCTTCATTTTGAGGCTGGAGCTCTGTCAAAAGCAGTCGGGCAAGCTCATGTGATTCCATTCCTAATCGGTCCTGAAACAACAGACGTTGAGGGGCCGCTGTCAGACTTCCAGATGGTATCAAGTGATGAAGTGATCAAAAAACTGCGGTCATCCATGGATACCTGCCGGGCCGCCCAGGCTATTTTGGGAACATTTATCGGGACCACGGCCCATCGCCGCCATACCCGTACCATTAGAGAGGGGCTGAAGGCCCACATTGACGAATATATCCAACGATTATCCGAAATCCTCCCCCCAGGGAAGCAGCGTCCGGCGGCCTAGCGGTGATTGCCTCATCTGGATCACCCTGCCCCCCCCCATATTAAAGCGACAAAGGTGTTTGAACACTCAGCTGGTAAAGGCCTTATCGCAGCACCGGGAGATCTTTTTTCAGCAAGCCGATTCTTTAATCACTGCATCCGCTTGAATGCCGGCAGAAAGGTGACCAAGGACCGTTCTAACGCCCTTGCCGTTCTTGGGGAATCAATACAGATAGAAGGCGGTCATTTAGAGAGATAGTTCAAAATGTCTATGCTTGAACGCTGTAACGCATGTTATTCGTGGTGTTGGTTACGTCTGTTATTCCTACCCGCAACTCAGCCAAAAAATATCCGGATAAATACCGGTCTGCTAAAAAATTTGAATTGGTAGGAATCGGCACCCCAGAGATACACGTAATATTGCTCGCCGGTTTGATGATTTAAAAAGTGTGGAAGTACAGGGAAAGTCTTGGGTGTTTATCTGCCTGGGAAATCGGTTCTGTCTAAGGAGTAGTCCTCACCCTAAACACCAAGTATTTGATCTATGCTCAATGAGTGTTGGCCGGCTGAGCTATCAGGCGAACCCCAAGAGCTGCACATACTTTATTAATAGTATCAAATCGAGGTTTGGCGTTTGGTTTAAGCGCTTTGTACAAGGCTTCTCGGGTTATTCCTGTCGCTTTGGCAACTTCACTCATCCCCCGGGCTTTGGCTGCTACCCCCAGAGCGTGGGCCAATTCTGAGGCATCCCCATCTTCAATCACCATAGTGATGTAAGCCGCAATATCTTCTTCGCTTTTAAGCTGCTGTGCCATATCAAAATCCGGCAGGTCTGCAATTCGTTTTTTCATAATTCAATCCTCCAAAGTGGTTTCCCGCTGTTTGGCCTTGGCAATATCACTTTCCTGGCTGCTCTTATCTCCCCCACCAAGCATGATGATCAAAGTGTCTCCCCGCTTAGTGTAGTACATTCTCCAGCCCGGACCAAAATGTTCCCTCATTTCAAAGACACCTTCGCCAACAACTTTCACATCGCCAAGGTTGCCACGCTGTGCTTTATCAAGACGGCGGCTTAAGCGAAGCCTTGTAATGCGGTCTTTCAAGCTGTCAAGCCATTTATCGAATTCGGGTAATGTCTTAACTATGTACATATTGAATATGTAATCGTTCGAATACAGAAAGTCAAATAGAATATATAAGGCCCGATATGAATAACAGGGATAGTCCGGGGTGGGCATCCATTCCGAAAATCGAGGTGCCCTTGGACGTAGTCCTCACCTTCTGGCAGGTCTAAATTCCTGAGCCTTTCTTCTGTTATTCCTGCCTGACGCCCGGGCGGGGGATATCCTATTAAGGCTCGCCTCAAGTTTTCTATATTTCCGGCCCATAAGAGGTGCTTGGCAGACGCTATTTATTAATATATTAAATTTATTCTTGCGTTTTTTTGTCCGGGGTGGTTAACCTCCAATAAAATTGAATGCGGGGCTTTTGAGGGCAGGCACAACATGGTGGCCGGAAATATAACGATATGTCAGCAAACAACCAAAAAGATAAAGCTTTATCACTTCTTGATTTAAATTTAGCTCAACTATCAAAACTATTTAAAGAGTGTTTTCTTGCAAATGGAAAAGGGGCTTTACTCTTATATGCAAGTGACATTCTTGAAGGACGACATCCAACTATTCATGACTACAGAAAAAAAGATGAAATACTTGATGTTTTCGATACACCTGTTTCTCATGATAAATTAGAGGCATTGATAAATAAATATAACCCTAAAAATGAGGGCATCATTACAATGATTACAAGTTATTCAAATGCTACGTTTTTTGTTACAGTAAGACTAAAATGAACATTACGGCATAACGTTGCTATTGCAGGGGCTGGCTGTTCGCACCTCACCGTCCCTGAACAAGTCTGTTAACGAGTACACTTTATACATTCTTTTCGTTACTGATTGAAAACCTGCCAGAATCAATTTTATAGAACATACTCCTGCCTCCGATTAAATCCTGAACAAGGCGAGCATTCTGTGACCCCTCTGAATATCAACTAATTTTCAAAGGGTTCAATCGTTCTGGTAATGCTGACCGGATTTTTTCCTTGATGCCCCCGGAAAAATACCATAAGTGCTTGGTCAACTTCATCCGGTATATTCTTGCTTCTTTTTAATTTTTTAAACGAGAATGAAAATGAGGGATTATCCCACGTTATGTCGTGGGCCCCCTTTTGCCCGTGTTCTTGGATTTTTTATTTTATCTTGTATGGTTTTTGAATTATAATATTTTTCGGTTGATTTTCTATCTATAGTGGGGATATTCTCCGGCCATTGACACAAAATCTACATAAGAGAACATTATGGATATAAATAGACAAAAAATTAATACTATAGCGACAAAAATACGGTTGGCTCTAGAAATGAATCAAGCGCCATATGATCCCAAAGAAGCTATATTAAAGCTCAATGGGAGGGTTGTATATGATATCCATGATCATAACACAGACGCTTATATTGAAAAAATAGACAATGAAAAATTCTGCATTCATCTCAATCATAATAGACACCCGAAGAGAGAGCGATTCACATTGGCCCATGAGCTCGGACATCTTTTTCTGCATATGGGATTTATAATTGATCAGGACAAATGGGATTCTATATTCCAACTTGAAGAGAATGTGTTTTATAGAGATAACACCTATTCCAAAGATGAGTATGAGGCAAATGAATTTGGAGCAGCGTTTATTATGCCTAAGCAGGAATTTCTTGATGTCGCAGAAAACAATTTAAATAATAATCAATATTCTATTGAGCCTATAGGTGAGTATTTTGACGTTTCAAATGATGCGGTTTTAAATAGAGGGAAATGGCTCGGAATATTTAAATGGTAAAAGATTATTCTAAAAATATACAAAGAACTGTCGATCATCACGATTTAATTAAAAGTGAAACGCCGAATTTGACAGGCACCTATTTGTTTTTTTCATTGGATATCGTTAATTCAACGTTTTTCAAAAACAAAATAAACACCTGGGCTGAGGTGTTCTCTACATTTTTTAAATTTTGTAAGCATGAAGTTCAAAACGAATTATTTCCTCACGCTGAAGTATGGAAAATGGTAGGCGATGAGATATTGTTTTATATGCCGGTGTCAAACGAAAGCGATATCTATCAAGCGCCTCATAAAGTTTATGATTTAATGGATAGATCCATAGAGGTAATCCGTCGCCATGAAGAAGCTAAAGGAATACTTTCTGTAAAAGCAACTATGTGGATTGCGTATGCAGAGGATGTAGATGATACCGATAATCAAATAGAATACGGAAATATTATCCTGAAAGAGAGGGTTGTCGATAATATCACCTTGGATTTTCTTGGGCCAGATATCGACATTGGTTTTAGGGTGTCAAAATTTGCCTCTCAAAAAAAATTAGCAGTTGATGCAAAGTTAGCATGCTTGTTAACAAAATTAGAAACGGGGTTGTCCGAAAATAGTATTTCTGAATCAATGAGGATTGTTTCTTATGAACAGTTAAAAGGTGTTTGGGATAATCGACACTATCCAATAGTGTGGTATCAGCCTAAATGGGATTCAGTTAACAGTATGTTTTGGTACGATCAAAAGTTTAATTCTAATATTATCAAACGGATTGTTGATACAAAATTAGGATCGTTGGAACCAGTTTCAAATCTAACTAAGATTTTTAAAGATTTAAACAAGCTTAAACAAATTGAAAAGTTGAGAGATGGTGTAAAAGAACTCGAAAAAAAAAATATAGCTTTGCTTAAAGAAAAGAGTATTCCTATTGATAGGTTAAGTGAGTTACACCTGGTGGCAATTTGTGTTAATGAAAAAGATGAGATTTTAATTTCGAAGCGAACTAAAAAAGAGGTTCTTTCGCTTACGTGGGAATTTGGCTGTGCGCAATTGCATCTAAGGCAGACATTCAAAGAAGCAATGATTGAGGGATATAAGGAAGACTTCAATGTCGCTTTAGAATTCATCGAAAAAGATCCGTCTCCTATTGGGCAATATATTATTAAAAAAGAAAAAGAAAAAAACAGGGTAGTCCCTGGTTTAATTTTTGTTGCAAAAATAAATAGCACACAAGTCGACGATCAAAAATTTGATACGACAAAACACTCTGATATTCGTTGGGTGACAGCTGATTCAGCAAAAGACATCCCAAGTGCAGATTGTGTTCCCAAGTTCCATCAGAGGATTATAGATACATACAAATATTTGGAAAAGCATAAAACGGATCCGAAATAAAATTCTATCCTAACTGGAGACTATTATTTAGGGAATTTTTTGTTAACAATCCCGGATACCAGGAAACATAAATTTTTATAAATTTTTTGATGATTCTTGTAAAATTTTTTTATAGTATTTTTGTTTGAATAGATGTTTTTCTTTTGATTGTCATGTTTTTTAACTTCAGAATCGCCAACCAATAACACTTCATCACACATTCTCTTAAAGCAACTATACTTGCGGGGATGATTTTTTTGCTTATGTTCTATCCACCAGGGTAATAGTTTCTCTCCACAAGATCGGTACATCCAAAAATATCGATTCCAAATCATTTGTTTTGGAAGGAGTCCTTCTTCAACTATCTGGGCACAATAATTAAGATGGGTAACGACTTCGTTTATGTCTTTAATAATATTTTCATTCGTATTCTCTTTAAAGTTTTCATAAGAATTAAAAGCTTTTAAACAATAAATATTGTCAAATTTGTCCGAAATATTTTTTGCAATAGAGTTGTCCTGGATTTTTAAAATGGTTGAAGCCTGCAACATTTTTTGTGTGGTTTTGCTCTGCCAATAGACAAAGATAGCTGTTGCTGCAGAAACAAAAAGTGATGTTGTCGATAATTTATCCATATTTACTCCATATCTATGTCAAACATTAAACACATCTGCCCCATTTGAATAAAATAGAAAATTATCCTTTCTCTTGTGTACTTTGCAAGTCTTTTTCAAGTTCAGGATCATTGATTTATCACCGGCTTCCCGTACGCCGGGATTTTAAACTTCATTATGTCAATTGTTGACTGATAACAACAGACTCACTGAGGTAAATGGTGGATTGACGCGATAGAGGAACGGAACCCTTTGCGTCCGAGTGCTGCGCCGGGTCATGTGTCTTAACTGATATTATCGGTTCCATAGATAACTTGTATAGTATTTAATTCCTGACCTAATCCATCTGTCCAAATAGAATCGCTATTTACGTCAGGTGGAATAATTAGCTCTTCAGGTTTTGTGAAACACTTCAGAATTTCAAAAAGTTCATTGCCATCTATTAGTTCTAATTCAAGCCTGTTACCAAGCTTGTTTGGAATTTTTTTTGCTGGTGAAGAATACTTTTCGGCAGTTGTTACAAAAATCCCTTTTTTAAAATCTTCAATAACTAAAGCTCCAACGAAGTTACGTACTTCAGATACAGGCTCAATATTTTTTTTTATTCGTCTTTTTACCTGAACTGCACATTTAATATTTCCATTCTCGTGAGCGACAAGCAAGTCAATGCCACCATCAGGTGAGTTGACATTTGCTGTAGCACTAAAAACATCACAACTTAAATGCTCTTTAAGTAAAGATTTAACTAAAGATTCTGCTTTTCCTGAAGATATAAATTTTCTATCATCCCAATTAATGAAAAGATGTCGTCTTAGATCTTTAATCATTACATTGTCCGAGGAAATATCAATAGATTCAATTGCTGCATGAAAGCTATGTGCATGTTCTACTGTTTGGCTTTTAAACATTTCCTTTAATTTGTAATCTAAAATCTTTCCTTCTTTCTTTGTTTGCCACCAACCACATTTTTTACAGATAATAATAATTGGTTCAAAAAATATGTAAGTATCTTTTGACTTTTTTTTGGGGGGGATTTTACTTCAGGGGTATGTCTATATTCACTGCATTCTTCCATACAAATTGGACAACGTCTTGAGTTAAAAGCTGATCTCATCAACAATCCAATTTGATCTTCACCACTATCTGTATCTACATGGTCGTGGTCAATCAAGTCTCTGTAAAATATTCTTTTTTTCATCATGTCATTATCTATAAATATACACACATAATATTGAGCTCACCGGCCATAGGCCGCGTTCAGCAGTTTGTTGGACGGCCCGGGGAAGCGGGGGGGGGGGGGGGAATTCACCTTTGAATTATATCAGACAGCAAACATAATTAAAGACTATCCTTTTTATAAGACTGTTTGCAAGTCGTTTTAATTCAGAATAATGGATCATTAACATCCTAACAATGACCCAAAGATAGAATCGAGAATATTGGAGATTAAACATACCTATGCCAGGATTGCAACAGTCAATTTATTGCCCTGTTAAATTTCCTTTTATTCTGGGTCAGAAGAACCGTTGATTTTGTCTATGATTGTGACCAAAAACCCTTATTGAAAGAGGGGTTGACTACTTCTGTTATTGATGATTGATCACGTCGTCTATGCCAATTTAAGTGAAAAAAAAATGGCCTTGAATATACCGGCTAAAGTGCCATTATCGGTCGGATGGGCTTGATTTGGCGCGGGCAAGAAAAGTGCCCGCCATAATCATGGCTGACAGCACCCCGGAACAAATCACAGATCCGGGGTAACCCGGATATCTCATGATTGACCTTGACCAGGAAACTGTTCCCAGACCCGAACGGTTTTCTCATCCACGCCAACGGGTATACCCTGGGCATTGGTGGCGCAATGCCGGGTATACCCCTTGCAGATAATCTGGTCATAGGTATGGCTTGTGATTACGTAATCAAACTGAAGTTTCACCCGTTCCAGGCAGGCAGGCCGGGTATGAATCCACATAAGATCGTCATAAAACAACGGGGCAAAATAGTTCAGTTTGGTCTCAATGATGGGATAGACAAACCCGCTCTCTTCAATTTCCCGGTAGGGGTAGGCAATATCCCGCATCAAATCCGCCCTGCCCTGCTCAAAGAATCGTAAGTAATTGGCATGGTAAACCACTTGGGAGCGGTCCGTGTCCGCATAAAGGGTTCTATGGCTGGTTCGGTGCCAAATCAGCCCTGTGGTCCGGTCCTTTACATAAGGGGTGTTTTCATTCGTGGTCTCGGGTTTAAACGGTTTGGGTTTCATAGTCTTACATCCCTTTGAATACAATACAGCAATTGGTTCCGCCAAACCCGTAGGCATTGGACAACAGAAAATCGTGCGGATGGGCTCTGAAGGTATCCGGCACCACATCCAGGTCATCAAATTCAGGGGCGGGTTTATGATTAATGGTGGGAAGCACCATCCCCATCTGCATGGCCTCAATGCTCAATGCAGCCTCAATGGCGGCAGCTGCCCCTAATGTGTGCCCAAGCTGGGACTTGTTGGAGGATACGGGGATCTGTCCCAAATGGTGTCCGAACACCTGCCTAAGGCAGTCGGCCTCTGAGGTATCACCTTTAAAGGTGGAGGTGCCGTGGGCATTAATGTAGCGGATATCCCGGGGGGCAATCTGGGCATCGTCAATGGCCTGGTGCATGGCCCGGACAATGGTTTCAAGATTGGGGCTGGTAAAATGGAAGGCATCCGAGGTCCAGCCGACCCCTGCCACTTCTGCCCTAGGTTTAAGGCCGTGGGCCTTTGCCACCTCTTCTGCGGCCAGCACCACCACCCCACACCCTTCGGAGAGCACCATGCCCTTGCGGTCGCTGCTGAACGGCCGGCTGGCCTGACCCGGATCTTCATACGCCCGGTCTTCGGGATTGACTTTTATGGTGGCCCCCATGTTGGCGAACCCCTGGACGATCTCCGGCACCAGGGGCGTGTCCACGCCGCCTGCCAGCACCACATCCACATCACCATCCCGGATCATCCTGGCCCCCATGCCGATGGCGTGGTTACCCGACGCGCACGCCCCCTGGGGTGAGAACAAAGGCCCTGTAAAGCCCAAGTCAATACCGGCCTTGCTTGCGGGCATGTTGCCGCACAGGTTAGGCAAAAGATAGGGGCTGACCCGCAACGGCCCTGCATTGGCATATTTATCCGAGGCAATCTTGAAGGCATCCATGCCGTTCAGGGCGGAACCGATCAAACAGGCAGTCCGCCGACCGATTTCAGGTTCCATGACAATGCCGGCATGGGCCAGGGCCTCCCGGCACACGGCCACGGTCAACAGCACAAACGCCGCATTCCAGTTGTGGGCTTCTTTTTTTTCAAACATCCCGCTTGCCACAGGATCCCAGTCAGGTATTT
This sequence comes from uncultured Desulfobacter sp., assembly GCF_963677125.1. Lineage (NCBI taxonomy): Bacteria > Pseudomonadati > Thermodesulfobacteriota > Desulfobacteria > Desulfobacterales > Desulfobacteraceae > Desulfobacter > uncultured Desulfobacter sp. Next base: position 3,015,590 of record NZ_OY781882.1, read on the forward strand.
CGCCCACCACATTGCTTAGTGATTTTGCCTCACACCGGGTGATTTTTCTGAACCCTGATTTGCCGGCCACGGCATTTTCAAAGGTCAGGTCAAAGGTTGCCCCCAACGGAGTGGCCGCCCCGTATCCTAAAACAAAAACCCGCCTGTTTAATGGAGCTTTCATGGTCTTATCTATTTATATCTTTCTATTTTTTTTAAACTTTTTCCAGCACAATGCAGGCATTGCATCCGCCAAACCCAAATGCATTTTTCAACACATACGGCTGGTCCTGGCATCTTGCATTATCTGTAACGCAGTCAAAATTCATGCCGGGGTCCGGGTTATAGTTGATGGTGGGAGGGATCTTTCCGTCAATCATTCCCTGAACGGCAAAAATAGTCTCAATGGCGCTGGATGCCCCCATGGCGTGACCAATCATGGATTTGTTGGCTGTCACCGGCGGAATTTTTTTGCCAAAGACTGCCGACAGCGCATTATACTCCACCTTGTCTCCCACCGGAGTGGCGGTGGCATGGGCATTAACACTGGAGACCGCTCGCGGGGAAATCCCCGAATGCTCAAGCGCTAATTCCATACACCGGGTTACCGTGGGCAAATGAGGCGCCACCACATGGTGGGCATCCGAAGTCATGCCCCATCCGGCAAGGGCCGTATGATATTTCAATCCCCAACTTTGAGCGAACTCCCGGGCAGCCAGAATCACGGCACCGGCCCCTTCGGAGACCACGAACCCTCTTCTATTTTTAGAAAACGGACGGCTTGCCGCCCGGGCCGGGACATCCTCCCCAGGCTTTGGAAAAAAAATGCCGTTCATGGTGTAAAACCCGGCAATGATGGTCGGCACCAAGGCAAAATCCACGGCACCGCAAATGGCGACATCGCACAGCCCCTGTTCAATGAACATGGCACCGATGATCATTGAGGTGGACCCTGTGGCACAGGCTGAAATAGTCGCGGTAATGGGACCTGTGGCACCGGTAAGAATAGAGACCTTGCCCCCCACCATATTAATACAGGCATTGGGATTGGTAAAGGGTTTGGGCAGCCGTTTCTCCTTCACCAGCCTGCGATCTGCCTCGAGCGCGGCATCCAACCCGCCCAGGGCTGAACTGTAGGTGATGGCTATTCTGGGGGCAATTTCAGGGGTGATCTCAATCCCACTTCTCTCAATGGCCCGGGATGTGGTCAACAGGGCATGTTTGAAAATGGGAGAAGTCCACTTGGCACGTTCTCTGGGTTTAAGAAACGGATAATCCAGATCATCAATGCTGTCCACTTCGCCTGCGATACGCACCGGAAAATCGTCATCCACAGGAAACCGGGTCAACGCCCCGATACCGCTGTCTCCTTTCAGCGCTTTTGCCCAGGCATCAGGAAGCCGGCTCCCCAAGGGGCAAACCGCGTCATACCCCAGAATTACCGCCTGTCTATTTGATGCTCTCAAGGAGATGTCCTTTGTTTTTCGGTTAAAACGGTTCCGGCTTGTTCCATCAGTCCTGCTACAGATATGTTTTCTTTATCATAATCCGGTTGAATCGTACCAGCAAGTTCAACGCTGATAGTCCCGGAAAACTCTGTATGAAATAAAAACCGCCCGGGGGTAAACAATTTGTCGGTGTTTCGGATCACCAATACATTTATGGGTGCCTTGCAAAGCCGTGCCATTTTAAACACACCACTATGAAATGCCAGAGTCCCCTTTCCGGCATTGCGGTTCCGGGTGCCTTCGGGAAACACAAAAAGGATGCCGCCCTTTTCAAGAAAAGATGCAAGTGACTTGGTCTGCTTTACCATCAGACCGGCCATCCGCCCCTTGGGCATGGATGGGATATAGCCTGCCGCCCTTAAGACCCAACCGAAAACCGGCACCTTGAAAAAAGTGGCTTTAACAATGGTTTTATGACGCCGAAACAAACTGATGATCACCAAAGGATCCAGATAGGAGACATGATTGCAGACAACGATGCAGTTTTCAAGGTTTTTGACTTTGGGATCAATGTGCATGCCAAGGCTTGGCATAAGCATGCGGATCAGGACCAAAAAGCCCCTGTAAAATAAACAATTAAGACATTGAATCGCTGCCTCCCGTATGGGTGGACAAACAAAGGCAATCAGATAAAACGGAGAGAAAAACAAAAGAAATCCAAAAATGAAATACCCCCACAACAACAAAGTAATGACCAAATCCCGCACAAATGACAGAATAACCAGGCCGTTGGGTTTTATTTCGTTCTTTACGTTTGGAGATTGGGATTCCATCAACTGAATTTCTTTAATACAAGGGCAGTATTCACCCCGCCAAAGGCAAAATTCTGCACGGATGCCGTGTTGATCTTCTCATCGCGCAACTGCTGTGTATGGTTGATCATGGCACAGGATTCATCCACGGTGTCAAGATTAAGGGTGGGCGGAATAAACCCGTGCTTCATCATCATCAGGGTGATGATGGTTTCAATGGCCCCGCAGGCGGCAATGGTATGCCCCATGTAGCTTTTCAGGCCTGTCACCCGTGTTTTACCTCCATACACATCATGGATAGCCATAGCCTCAATGGTATCGCCCTGGCGTGTTGCTGTGGCATGTGCGCTGATGAAATCGACATCCTCACTATCGATTTTCGCATCGGCCAGGGCCAGGGTCAACGTCTGGGTAATCCCCGCCAGGTTTGGCAAAATCATGTCGCCTCCGTTGTTGTTGGAGGCAAACCCCACAACTTCTCCCAGAATGGTTGCACCCCGCTGTTTTGCATGGTCCAGGGACTCCAGCACAAGGGCGCCTGCCCCTTCGCCCACCACCAGGCCGTCCCGCCGGCTGTCAAAGGGCCGTGGAGTAAGGTGGGGGGTGTCATTGAACCGGGTGGAGCAGGCCCGAAGGTTATCAAAGACAGCCACGGTTGAGGTGTCATATTCGTCGGCACCGCCGCACACCATGGCCTCCTGCATGCCGAACCGGATGGCTTCGTACCCGAAACCAATGGATTGGCTGCTGGTGGTACAGGCCGTACAGGGGCTGATGACCCGGCCGGATATCCCGAACATCTTTGTGATGTTCACGGCTGTGGTGTGGGCCATGGATTTTAGAAAATCAGCTGCATTGATCCCTGTATCACCCTCTTTTTTGTCCTTAAAATAGGTTTTCATGATCTGGCGCTGGACAAAGGGACTGCCGTGGATGGAGCCGAACGCCACCCCGACCTGCCCCGAGGTTAAAAAATCCTTATCCAGGCCGGATTGTTCAATGGCCCGCCGGGCGGATTCACAGGCAACAAACGCCACCGGCCCCATGGTTTTTCGATGGTTTCGTTCAAAGGAATATTCTTTGGGATAATCAATCCTGCCATAGACACCGGACTGAATCAATCCGGACAAGAACCCGTCATCTTCAAGTTTTTTAACCCCGGAAATGCCCTGGGTCAGATGCCGGATGATCTCATCCTCGGTCTCCCCGATGGGGGAAATGACGCCATATCCTGTTATAACGACCCTGCGGTTCATTTTTCTTTAGCCGACCTCCGTTTCAAACAAGGCGGCAACAGCGGCCCTGTCATACTTTCCGGAACGGGTCATGGGCATGTGTTCCACAACCTTGATCCTCCTAGGATGGGCAACGGCATCAAGCCGCCCGGAAAGAAATTGCCGGATATCCGTATGGGTGCAGTCGCCTTCCACAAGGGCACAAATATCAAAGGCTCTGCCCCGGGGAACAGGCTTTGTCAGGACCAAGGCATCCCTGACACCATCCATGGTTTTTAAGACCGCCCGGACCTGATCCAGATCCACCCGAATGCCTGCAATTTTTACAACCGTATCCGATCTGCCAAGGATAGCAAATGTGTTGCCGCGATATGATTTTACCCTGTCCGGTACCAGGTAAAACCCCAAATCATCCCGAACAATTTCAGGGGAGACAAAAGGGGATCGAATTTTTAAAGTGTCGTGTGCAATCTGGGTTTCAATGACACTGAAAGGTGAAAAATGGGTCTCATCGCGTCCCCGGCATCTAAAGGCAATGCCGCCGGTTTCTGTTGACCCGTAAACTTCCATTACAACAACATTATTTCTTTGGCGAAAATCACTTTCATCCGTTTCGTCCAGGACGCCTGCCGACGAGAACGCCAAACGCAGACTATGATCCGGAAAATCATGGCCTTTCAAGGCTCTAAAATGGGCCGGCACACTGACAAGAATGGTTGCCTCCGTAGCCGTGACCAGATTGATAATTTCATGGGGAAAGCCGCAGGTTTGATCCACCACCCTTGCACCTGCAAGCATTGGGGCAGCCACGGAAAACAGCAGACCGTAAATATGATAGGGCGGCACCGTGGCGACCACCACGTCATCTTGACAGATGTCATGGGATTTCACTTGGAATAGGGCTTCGCCCATGATATTAGCCACGGTCTTTGTCCATATGGTCGGTTTTCCGGTTGAGCCGCCGGTATACAGTTTAAGCAGAGGGGCATCTGGATCAATGGAGACGTTTAAGGGGGCGGTGTTGCAGTGGTGGTCATCCGGTGTAACGACAAGTGCTTTGACGCGCTTGGGCAAAGTCCGGCCCGGATCCGTCACCACCCATGTATGTTCCGGGTCACCTGCCAGATCCATAAGCGCCTCGTCCGAAATGTCATGGGGCAAAACCAGTATAGGCCCGCCGGCCAGCCGAGCAATAATGGCGGCAGCGGTAACAACCCTGTCCGTGGAAAATACGGCAAGATATCTTTTTTGATCACCTGTTGCAGGGCACTGAGCAAGAATGGCATGGGCCATGGCACGGATGTCAGCATAAGAGCTTTGCCCGCAAAAAGGTCTCTCAGGCGCACCGTTCCCTTTTAAAAGATCGGCCACAGCCTGTTCTGTCAAATGCTGCACGCTATTTGGTTTCATGAATCACTGACCCGGACAAAAACATTCAAATGCCGTCAGGAAATATTTCAAAATATATACACCTGTAAATTATAATTTTTACACGCAAGCCCACAATGGAAGGTCATGGTAGATAAGCGGCTGTGAACTGTCAAGGAGAAATCAGAACGTCTTTGGCATGGTTTGCGCCTGCTATGAATCCGAATTAGTGATGGGACAAAAAATGCACCCCTGTCACCCGGAATGCCGGGTGACAGGGGATGGGATGGAAGAACATAATGTACGGCCGTCCCATGCCGGAACAATATAACGGCCACGGGCCGTCCTTGGTCTTTGACCGTGGTTCGGAGCACAACGAATATTGAAACATCTCTGTGGCTTACAGAGAGTTTCTTATAAAAACCTTTGAATATATCCGTTATTCTTCGTATTTGATCTTCACTTTCAAATTTTTCAAATCTTCCGGGGTGAAAGGTTCGGCATAAAGTGCCATCTGAACAAGGGGGTTTGTCTTGGGTTCGAACGCCACCCACTTATCCCCTTTCTTTTCCAAAAAGGGCCAATTCAATAGCTCTGGAACCACAGGAATGACCCCTTTATAAAATTCAAGTTTTCCGTCCTTAAATACGGCCGGGGTAAATGCTTTGGATGCCGCAAGGGTTTTGACCGCTTCGGTGGCGTGGCATTGCTCGCACTTTCTTCCTTCACACATAATTGAATGGGTAAAATAAGGCACGTAGGAGATAAACGGTTCGTTATTTTTTCCAACTAAACTTTGCATGGTGCCGCTTGTCACTTTTCCTTTGTATTTGACCAAAAGCAAAAAGTCTTTGGCTTTGGCTGCAAAGCTTTTGGGCTTGCATTTTGTCTTGGCAAGGACACCAAAATGGCAATTGTAACATGTCATGGAATTTTGCACATGACACGCGTTGCATGCCAACTTGCCCTTATGCACGGTATGGGACTTGGTGTCAGGCAGCGCGGGGTATTCTGTTGCGTCTTTTGTGTGACAATCGGTGCAAGCCGTATCCATTGCGCCGTCCTGCCTCATGCTGGTATAAGCGTTTCCATCTCCGTGAACCTCTCTTTTGCTGTGACAATCCATGCACGCCATGTTGCTTTTTGCATGGACGCCCATGCATGCATTGGTCTCATCGTATTTGGCTGTGGCTTTTTCACGGGCATGGCATTTAAGACAGGTGTCACTTGACCGGGCTGTTTCAGTTGAGTAAACACACCCCTCGTCTGTTTTCTGAAGGTGGCAATCATCACAACTTTGCACATGACAATTTTTACACCCAAGGGCGTCGTACGGCACCCCGCTTATGGCCATGAAGCCATCCTTGGCCTCATACCAAGACCGCATGCCTTCACCAGTGTGGTGCAAACCCGATAAAAAACATCCCTGTTGCTCTTCGGCGTCAGCAGGCAGACCGGACAAGATCAACACTGACACAAAAAATAAAGTAAAACAAATTCTGCACTTCATCTTTCTTTCTCTCCTCTCTTTTTGTTGATAACGACCCATAGCAAACGGCACTGCCGCAACAAATCATAAACGCATCCAGACCTTTTACTACAAAATCATTCAAATAAACGCGCATGACGAATCTCTCTAACCTCAACATATTGAGTCGAATTTAATTAGGCAACACAACACATTGAGCAAGCCCCTAATCAAGGAGTTCGACCCATATTTTTCAAACTTCAAATAAAAAGTCAATTAAGAATCATGGCAATTGCAATAGCAAACTGCTTCTTTACTGCATTCTAAAATTAGTCGATGATTATATCGTCATGAAGGAAAGCAAATAATTAGGCCGACAAGTGGTTATGAATTTTGTAGAACAAAGACGTAGCAGCCACAGCATCAAAAAACAAAATAGCGGACAAAATCCAACTGATCTTCATAATTTTTTTTGCAAAAACCCCGTCCTAAGCCCTCGACATCCCATCAAAATAGGCGTAGTGTATGTCAATTAGTTCGATTATTAGTTTTTTAAATAAAAAAGTGAGGCAAAAGGCATTCATAAAACAGCCTCCCCAAAAAAAATCATTTATGTCTGCATAAAAATTTCTATTCCCAAGAAGCTAACCTGAAGGGGATTGACATGCCACAGAAGATGCAAAAACCCGAAATCATAGAAGAGACAAAAAAACGTATATTCTCTACAATCATGGAAGGCGATCGTGACCTGGCGGTTACTATTGTTCGGGATTGGGCGATAGGCAACAGCTATGAAGATGCGATCCACCAAATCCTTGAACCGGTCATGGAAACAATCGGAAAGGATTGGGGAGATTCCGAAAAGGTGAGTCTTGGCCAGGGGTATGTACTGAGTAAGGTCGTCGAGGATATTTTTAAGGAAGCGGCCCGAAAACGCTTACAAACAGGACAGCCTCCCCAGGAAAAAGGACCGGTTGTGATAGGAAATATTTTGGACGACAATCACAGCCTGGGAAGAAAACTGGTGAAAATATTTTTGGAGACCGAAGGCTGGAAGGTTTATGATCTTGGCAATGACGTACCTGCCGTTAATTTCGTTGACAAGGCCCTGGAAACCGATGCGCCTGTTATTGCCGTGTCCGCAATGATGCTGAGAACAGCGCTGAATATCAAGGAGGTGAGAGCTGAAATTGATAGGCGCAAGTTAGGTAAAAAAATTAAACTGGCTGTTGGGGGCGCGGTTTTTTGTCAACGGCCTGAACTCGTAAACGAGGTTGGTGGAGACGGCACATCGTATAATGCCATTGGTGTTTGCGAGCTGATGGAAAAGCTGGTTCACGACCTCAAAAGCGTACAGGAGAGGGCATCATGAATCATGCAGAACGAATTATGGCCACCATGCAGGGTATGCCCACAGATCGCAGGGCACTCGTTTTAGTCATGTCATTATATGCGGCCCGATTAACCGCCTGCCCTCTGGATGAACACTACACCAACCCTGATGTTTATTTTAGAGGACAGGTTGCCGTTCAAAAAAAATTTGAACCGGATGTGCTTTTTTCCCCTTTTGTTCTTCCATATATGGGGGCAGCATTCGGCAGTGAAATCAAACTATTCAAAAACCAGGCACCGAACATAGCCACCCCGGCAATTAAGCGTCCAGAAGATTTTGCTTCCCTGCCTGTACCCAATGTCGATTCAAACTTTCATCTCTCTTATATAAGAAAATGTTTGAAACTGCTTGTCAAAGAATATGGAAAAAATATTCCGGTGGGGGCTTTTGCGTTAAGCCCAGTGGATCTACCGGCCATGATTATGGGCATGGAAGCATGGCTGGAGACCATGCTTTTCAAGCAAGACCTTGCCGAACAGATTATTGAGCAGGTGACCCCCCATTTTATAGAGTATACCAATGCGCTTTTTTCCGACGGGGTAAGTTTTATTGTATTGCCCCTCCCTTTTGCCAATCTTCGGATCATCACCCCGAAAATTGCCAGGGAAATTACCGTGCCGAAATTAAAAAATACGTTCGAACAGGTTGCAGGGCCGCTGATTCTCCACCATGTGGGGGCCTCTTTTTTAAATTCACTGGAACATCTCCAGGACCTTCCCAATGTTATGGGCTATTACATAGGAAAGGAAGACAGCCTTGTTAAGGCGCGTGAAATTGTCGGGCCGCAAAAAATATTGCTCGGGAATATTGACGGCCCCGGCCTCCGGAAGAAAACGGTTGAAGATATCCAACATCAGACCCGTAACATCCTTGGACAAACCAAGGATGATCCTTGTTTTATTCTTGCAACATCATCCCCTGATATTGATATCGATACTCCGGAAGAAAACATTTTTGCCATTGTAAACGCTGTAAAAGAATTCAGCCGAAGGAAAGACATTGGAAGCCCCTGATACCAAAAAAATCACTGTCCTGGCCTGTTCGATTTTTCGCAGGGAAATCGAAGCGCTTATCGATACAGGAGAATTGATTGTTGATGCCCATTACATCAACTCAATGATGCATATGCGGCCTGAAAAATTGTCCACCGTGCTCGATGCGGCCACAAAAAGAATGACACAGGACGGTAAAAAAATCGTTCTGATGTTTGGTGAGTGTCATAATCGTATGGACAAGTACCATTCAAGAATCGATGTCCAGCGTGTGAAAGGTTGCAATTGTGTTGAAATTATTTTAGGCAAAGAACGATACGCCACCCTGCTTAAAGAAGGGGCTTTTTTTTTAATGCCCGAGTGGATCGGCAGGTGGAAAGAGATATTCAACGATGAACTTGGTTTAAAAGGAGATATTGGAAAAGAGTTCATGCAGGAAATGCACAAATTCTTTCTTTATGTGGATACCGGGCTGGCGCCTGTACCGGAACAAACACTCAATGAAATATCACAGACGCTGGGCCTGCCATGGAAAAGCATCCGCACCGATATGACCCATCTTTTAGGGGCAGTTCAAACAGCATTGGAAACATTTAATTCATGAAACGTCGCCCGATCATCCAACGCCAACCCGCAGATGCCTTGATGATTTTAGATATTGTGGAACAGGTGTTGTTGAATACCGACAATCCGGTCCAGGCTGGTAAGGAACTCTCGGAAATCCTGCGTGAACTCACCGGTGCAAAAGCTGTAACCATCATGCTTCTGGATGTGGACAACGACAAATATACCCATAAAATGATGGTCATCAATCCAACCCGAAGAAAAACAGAGCAATTGCAGGAAACCGTATCTTACATGGCCAGGCAGAGCGTGGGATTGACGGAACCGTACCTGTGGAACGAAATCGATAACAACCCAATGTCGGCCATCAATCAACAGCTTGACCAAATGGAAATGGATAATACGATTATTGCCCCTCTCGTGTCTGCCAAAAAACATGTGGGCTGTCTTTTGCTCCTGGGTTTGCCGGAAAAAGATTTTGGAAGAAACAAGGTCTTAAGTGCGTTGAAAATGTTTTCAAGCGTCCTTGCGCTCACCATTAATAACATTTTGTTATATGAAAATCAGGAGATGATAATAACCGCACGCACTGCGGAATTGAGGAGCACGAACCATGCCCTGAAAAGGGAAAACAACGAACGAGAACGTGCCGAAAAAGAGCTGCGGGTGCTTCAAAATTACCTTGCAAACATAATTGATTCCATGCCTTCCATACTTATTGGTGTTGATGTGAACTGCAACGTCACCCTTTGGAACAAAACTGCGGAGCAGGCTACGGGAAAAACAGCACAGGATATCCAGGGGCAATATCTATTGGATGCCTTTCCTCCCATGCATAAGCACCTGGAAAAAGTTGTTGAAAGCATCAAAACTAGAGGAATCAGAAAAAAGCAGACTCTGCTGGTACATACAGGAGATTTAAATCGTTACAAAGATATCACCATATATCCCCTGGGCGCCGAGGAAGTAGAGGGTGCCGTGATTCGGGTGGATGACGTAACAGAGCGGGTGCGCATAGAAGAGATGATGATCCAGAACGAAAAAATGCTTTCCGTAGGCGGATTGGCCGCAGGCATGGCACATGAAATCAACAACCCACTGGCCGGCTTGCTGCAGACTGCCCAGGTCTTGTCAAATCGCCTGGGAACCCGTTGCCGGATCCCCGCAAACCAAGAAGCCGCTGAAGCGGCCGGCATCACCATGGAAGGCATTGAGCAGTTCATGACGGCCCGGGGTGTTCCTCGCATGCTTAATACGATTACGAACTCGGGACAAAGGATGGCCGACATTGTGCATAACATGCTCAGTTTTGCCAGGAAAGACCAGGCAGAAACTTCAGCCCATGATCTGGAAAACATCCTCGATAAAACCATCGAACTGGCAGCCACTGATTTTAATTTTAAAAAACAACACGATTTCAAAAAAATAAAAATAATCAAAGCCTATGCTCACGACATACCAACGATTTTCTGCCAAAAGAATAAAATTCAGCAGGTGCTGCTCAACATCCTGCGCAACGGCGCCCAAGCCATGCAGACGGCCGGGACCCCTTCACCCCAATTCATTTTTCGGACACGCCTGACGCCGGACAAAAAAAAAGCGATCATAGAAATCAAGGATAATGGGCCGGGGATGGACGAACAAACCCGCAAACGGATATTTGAACCCTTTTTCACGACCAAACCCGTGGGAGAGGGCACCGGTTTAGGATTGAGTGTTTCCTACTTCATCATCACCGAAAACCACAAGGGCGAGATAGCGGTTGAATCAGACCCCGGTAGGGGGGCAAAATTTATCATCAGCCTACCCGTGATATAGTTAGTGATTGAACGAAAAGGCACCCACCTGCGGCGTTGCATCTGGGCAACTTTTCGTCCAACCACGGGTTTCCGTTCATGCAATAATTAATCACAAAACAATATTGCTATAGAAATAGTCAACTGCATTTTTGATTTCATCTTTTTTAAATTTAACCGCCAGCATGGAAAGAACCGTAGACACAGGTGCAATCACTGCGATGGCGGCAAAAAGATACCCCAAAAAAAGCCGGACTCGCAATTTCCTGGCAGGATTGCCTCTCTTCCCTTTCCTGAGAATAAATTTTGACCAAATTTTAAAAATCCGCTGAATACGTTTTTCAAAAAGTATATATTGCGGCACTACGGTGACTGCGCCGCGCCTGTTAAGGGTTTCCTGAATTGATTCGGGATCATTGTTATTTAAGGATTTCATCAAAATTGTTCCAAACCTTGAAGCGTCATGAATATCCTGATCTGATATGCCGGCATCCGGCAAAAGCCCAAAAAATATTTTTTTCTTCCCGGACAACATCCAAATGGCAATGGTGAGCACCCCAAGCAGATTATTGGTTCTGTCTCCAAGAACGATATTGCCGAACAGGCGACCACCGGATTTAATAATTTTTTGTTTCACTGTCTCATGGGCCAGCAGCCACATGTTTCTGCATCCGATGATGGTCAAAACAGGCCGCCCGTCCAGAACCTTTGCGTCAGAGGAATCAAGGAAAGCTGTGATGGGCAGCGACGGGGCAAGGAACCAGACCTGATATGCAAGAATAACCAAATCATAGGATTCATTTGGGTCGAATTGAACCGGCTCTATTTCACACGGTATCCCCTCAACAGATTCAGGAAAGACATCGCAAAACTGGGTCGCCGACCATGGAAAAGGAAACGCCGGTTTTGGTTTGATGTTTTCATAAACGATAGAAACGGTTTCATTATTTTTGAAGGGTGATATTACGGATTGAACAATATCGGTCAATTGACCGGTTTGTGAATAGTGTATGATAAGTATTTTTTTCATCTTGATCCAATCTGCTGATCACTTTTAAATATGGGAGATTATAAGGACGGGAGCAATTGTAAAATTATTTATCATTGGCCCGGCACCGTATAAGGGTGTGGCCAATGCCAAGTCCGTCATCAACTGATTCGATGTGTAGGCCGGCCCTTAAGAGGAGCTCTTCGATCTTGGAAAACCGGTACATACGACTGTTACCATTAGCCATGGCCGTAAAATAAGGCGAAGAATTAATTAAACAATAGGCGGCAATTTCAAATTGTTGACGATCCCAATATGTATCCAGAATAAACAAGCGGCCTTGGGGAGCCAATGCAGCTTTTCCACGTTCAAGCAGGCTTAAAATTTGATCTTCGGAAAAACAGACCAGAAATTGACTCATCCACACCGCATCAAACCCGCATGGAAACACGAATTTCGGATCCAACAAATCACAGACAGGGTATGGGGAGATTCTGTCGGCCACCCCTTGTACAGCAATATTCTCTTTTGCCTTGGCAAGCTGGCCGGGCAAATCCATCATTGTGACATGGACATCCGGATCATAGAGGACAGATTGGATGGCAAATTTGCCGGTATTCGCGCCAATATCTAAAATAGACTTCGGTTTAAGATCAAACACATAGGGCAATGCGTCCGGAAAGGCTGTGTCACTATAGAAGTGATCAAAGGCAAACCAGCTCTGCTTAGCTTTAGCAGGCAGATGCCTTAATGCTTCGTAAATTGTGGGCCACTGGCCAAACACTTCCAACCCAGAAGGTTTGCCTGTTTCAATGGCCTGATCCAATCGGAAAAGTCCTTCGTAGCAAACGTCATGGACAAAATCCATGTTCACTTTTGTCAATTCGTCATTGAGCAGAAAATGTCCCACACGGGTTATTATATAACAATCGTCTTTCATCTCCAGAACGTCCTGGCTAAGTCCTGTTTCGCACAGAACGGTGACCCCGTAACAGGAGACCCCTGTTTGTTCCGAGATATCTTCGACTTTAAGTCCGGTCTTTCCAGCCGCCTCAATAACTTTGAGAATGTTCAGATCCCTCAGCAGACGCACGGCCTGGAACACCACAGGCGCAAAGGCAATTTTCTGAGCCTCATAACGCGCCTTTAACGACCTTTTTTTGCCGGAATCAAATTTCTTATCCACTATTCACCTCATAAAAAGCTAAGTGTTTGAACGCAAAGCCACCCACCTGTAGCGTCACATCCGGGGACTTCATGTCCAAACGCGGGTTTCCGATCGGCACTAAATGAAAAGAACTATCACAAATGAGCCTTCATATCCAACAAGATCTTTTCCTTTTTCCCTTGCCTTTTATAATTTGATTGAGATATTTTTATTAGTTTGAAATTTTTAATGAACAAGGGTGAAACCCAACCCGATGAAACAGGAACAAAGAGATGACCCAACCGGTTTATATTAATGACTTGTCCGTTTTTCTACCCAATCAGCCTGTATTAAACAGTGAAATCGAAGAGGTCTTGGGCCGGATCAACGAGATCCCCTCCCTGACCAAGAAAACAATGCTGGCTAACAATAAAATTGAGAAACGGTATTATGCCATTGACCCATCTACCGGAAAATTCACCCACAATAACGCCCAGCTCACAGCCAGGGCCGTACAAAAGCTTTGCCCCTACCCCGGATTCACCCCTAACGATATCCAGGTTTTAAGCTGCGGCACCACAAGCCCGGACGTCATCCTTCCCGGACATGGTATGATGGTGGCAGGAGAACTTGGGGTGCCCCCCTGCGAGGTTGTCTCCACATCCGGTATCTGTCTGAGCGGGATGACCGCGTTAAAATATGCTCAGCTGTCCATTGCAAGCGGTGCCTCAACAAATGGCGTCTGCACAGGATCTGAGTTGTCATCGTCTTTCATGCGGGCCAATTTTTTCAACCTGGGCGTGGACCCGGATGCTGATATTGCCGAAGCGCCCATCCTAGCATTTAATGCCGACTTTCTTCGCTGGATGCTCTCCGACGGCGCCGGGGCGGCTTTTCTTGCCAATACGCCGAATCCCCAAGGAATTTCATTAAGAATTGAATGGATTAATATGCTCTCATATGCCGGAGAACTTGCCACCTGCATGTATGCCGGGGGCAAGCAGAATAAAGACGGCTCCATTTCCGGATGGCGGGAGGCAGATTCCTCTAAAGATGTAATGAACGGCAACCTGCTAGCTGTTAAGCAGGATACCCAACTTTTAGGACGCCACATTGTCAAAACCATGGGACAAGCCCTGGGACGCATTGCCGAAAAACGGCAACTGACGCCTGAAGATGTGGACTGGTACCTGCCCCATTACTCATCACACTATTTCAGGGATAAATTTTATCAGGTCATGAAAGAGACTGGATTTGAAATTCCCTATGATAAGTGGTTTACCAACTTGCCCTATACGGGCAACGTCGGTTCAGCATCCATTTACATCATCATGGAAGAATTGTTTAAATCAGGGAAACTGAAAAAAGGAGAAAAGCTGCTCTGCTTTATTCCGGAAAGCGGACGATTTTCCCATTGTTTTATGCTGTTGACTGTGGTTTAGTTAAAAGTATCATGTCCCGCGATGAACAACAGAACTTGATAGCACAACAACCGGCCCAGGCGAAACAACAGACAGCCACGACGTTTGACCTGAAATCTTCAGAATGGTTCCTGAACAGGGAGTTGACCTGGCTGGAATTCAACCGCCGGGTCCTCCATGAAGGGCAGGATTCTCGAAATCCCCTCCTGGAACGGGTCTTTTTCCTCTCAGTGGTTGGTTCGAATCTTGATGAATTTTTCATGAAACGTATTGGTGGACTCAAACAACTGGTCGGCGCCGGGGTAAAGAAACTGAGTGTCGATGGGCGGACCCCCCAGGAGCAGATTGACGACTGCCATATTGTTGTCCAGGACATCTTAAAACAGAACCAAATATTGGAAGTGGAGTTAAAGAAACTGCTCGCCCAAGCGGGAATTATCCTTATCGGCTACGACCAATTGACAAAAACGCAGAAAACGTTTGCCAACAAGTATTTTTCCGATAATGTATACCCACTTTTAACGCCCCAGGGAACAGATCCGGCACATCCGTTTCCTTTTATATCCAACCTCTCCTTGAACCTTCTGGTCAAGGTAAGCTATCCCAATACGGATCATACCTATCTCAACAGAATCAAAGTTCCGGTCGACTCCGCTCAGCGATTTATTAAAATCGGCGAAGAAGATTTGTATGTCCCCTTAGAGGATGTTGTCGCCAATAACCTTGATTTGCTTTTCCCAGGCATGGTTATAGAATCGTGCGATTTTTTCCGGGTGACCAGAAATGCCATTACCGAACGAGATCAGGAGCAGGCGAACGATCTTTTATCCATGATCGAATCCGCCCTTAGGGACAGAAAATTTGCTGAAATTGTACGGCTTGAGGTGAACCCGGACATGAGTGCGCCTTTGCGAGGCATGCTGGCTGCAGAACTTAACATTGATGAAGACAAGGACGTTTTTGACGTTGAGGGGATCATGGCCAAGCGGCATCTGATGCAAATTGCCCAACTTGACCGGCAGGATTTGCACTTTTTGCTTCATCAACCTGTTGATCATCCGGAACTGCTGGGAGAGGATCCGAACATCTTCCATATTATAAGAGAAAAAGGCTCCATTCTCCTGCAGCATCCATACGAATCATTTGACACCTCGGTGGAACGGTTTATAAAGGAGGCCAGTCAGGATCCAAAAGTACTGGCTATTAAGATGACGCTTTACCGGACGGCTGAGCAATCCAGAGTCATACAGTTCCTTATCGATGCTGCCCAGAACGGAAAGCAGGTTGCCGTGGTGGTGGAGCTCAAGGCGCGTTTTGATGAGTCGGCCAACATCCGCTGGGCCAGATTTCTGGAAGAGGTGGGTATTCATGTGACATACGGGGTTGTGGGTCTAAAGACTCACTCAAAAGTGATCTTCGTGGTGCGCAAGGATTTTGACGGCCTGCATCGCTATGCCCATATAGGAACGGGCAATTATCATGCCGGTACGGCCCGGGGGTACAGTGACTTAGGTCTGTTCACCTGTGATGCCGTCATCGGTTCCGATCTCACAGAGCTGTTTAATTATCTGACAACCGGATATACGGTCGCCCGTAAGTACAAAAAGCTGTTGCCCTGCCCCACCATTTTGAAAAAAAAGCTGATGGAAAAAATATGCCGGGAAGCCAAGTTGCAGGCTGAAGGTGAAGAAGGACTCATCCAATTAAAAACCAACGCCCTTGAAGATAAGGATATCACAAGGGCATTGTACAAAGCCTCCCAGGCTGGTGTTCACATTGACCTCATCATCCGCGATTCTTGCCGGCTCCGGCCGGGCATTCCAGGACTTTCTGAGAATGTCCGCGTTATTTCCATCGTTGGGCGGTTTCTTGAACATTCAAGAATTTTTTACTTTCGCAATGGCGGCAACGAAGAATACTTCATATCTTCGGCTGACCTGATGAAACGCAACCTTGAAAGTCGTGTTGAAGTCTGCACACCTGTGGAATCGTCCCGCCTGCAGGCCTTATTGCGGGAGATGCTCGATATCCAGTTAAACGACAGACATAGTTGCTGGCAGATGCAAAGCGACGGCAGTTATATCCAACTGCAGGCGAAAGAGGGCGAAGATGCCCGTAGTTCTTTTGAACACTTAATTATAAATGCGGAAAAAAGGCTGAAAACGACGCCCCAAATGGTGATGAAGAAAGGGAAGGCGAAATTAAAAAAGAAATAACAGCAGTATAATCGGGCGTCACAACTCCTTTTCCACCCGGTCCCTTTTAGACAATATCGTATCAGGATCAATTTCACCCACATTATTATAGATATAATCCGGCTGATAAGGAAAACGGGCCATGTTCTTTCGGGAGGTCACGCCTGTTAAAACCAGACAGGTCGTCATTCCCGATTCCAGCCCCCCAATAATATCAGTATCCATTCTATCACCGATCATAAAGCAATTGGCTGAATGGACACCCATTTTTTTCCGGGCCCAGTACATCATTGTGGGATTGGGTTTTCCAAGAAAATAAGGCGCGATGCCGGTCACTTTCTCTATTGGGGCAACCAAGGCCCCGCAGGCAGGCACCGGCCCCCGAAGCGTAGGCCCGGTCAAATCCGGATTCGTTGCAATAAATTTCGCCCCTTCCCGGATCAGATGTGTGGCTTCAATAATTTTTTTGTAATCATACTCCTCGGTTTCGGCAAGCACCACATAATCGGGATTTTCAGATGTAACCGCAATGTTGTGTTTTTCAAATTCTTCAAGAACCCCCTGTCCGCCGATAACATAAGCGGAACAATCCACCGGCTTTTGAGTTGATAAAAAACTTGCTGTCGCCATGGCCGAAGTATAAAAGCAATCCTTGGTTACATTAATTCCCATTTTAGACAGTCGGCCTTTAAGCTGCGTGGGGGTATGATAAGAATTATTGGTCAAAAACAGAAATTTAAAATTGCTCTGCTTGAGACGACGCACAAAATTGGCAGCACCGGGTATCAATTTTGACCCTGTGTAGATGACACCATCCATGTCAAGGATAAACGATTTTTGATATGTTCTTTTATCTAATTGTATCATAAGGTGCTATTTTACAATTCAAAAATTACGAAATAATTTTATTACTGTCTGTTTATAAGCGCCCAATTAGGGCCCCAAAGATGAGTTATTTTAATTCAAATAGATTCACCCCACAACAAAGAATAAAATAAATTTAACAATTTATTGAAACTTTCTGTAAAAATAAAAAAGCAGCACCCTGAAATCAAAGTGCTGCCGAAGAGATAGAACTGTTTGTTTTAGCCGATTTTCCGCCTAAACCCGACAAGTCCTATAATGCCGCAACCCAGTAGAAAAAATGCTGACGGTACGGGGACTGCTGTCAAGCGAAACTGCCCGTTTGAAGATAAGACAAGGTCATAATCGCTCAAGTCATCTTCTGTCAATCCGCCTGAACCGTCGTCTTCTTTAGTTAAATCTAAAAGATCGTTTAGTAAGTTCTGAACGGGGTTTTCAATCACGGAAGCGTTTGTGGTTGTCACAGCAAGGCTCCCAACTTCAACAGGGGTATAAGTGGTTCCGTCATACCAGTAAAAATAGCCGTCTATTATATCCTCAACGGTATAAGTTATACTTAATGTACCATTCGGATACCCTTCCGTATTAATATTGCCTTCACCGCTCTCAACAGAAAGTGTCATTACCGGTATACTACCGACGAATATTTTGAGTACACCTAAATCAAAGGAGATAGCTCCTCCCAATGTCCCGGTTCCGGAGAATTCATATTCTCCAGTTATCAAACTGAATGCAGGATCTGTAACGTAACTATCAGCTTTTGTTACGCTAAAGAGACCATAATTTGAAAAGGTAAAGCCATCACCCACGTCAGCATCATCAGGGAGGCTGGTAACAACAAGATTCGGTGAAGAAACATCAAAAAATTCAGAGACACTAATTGCATTAGATGTACCACTACCATCAACATCAAAAGCCCAGCTGGCAGCATATCCAGACTGTGTTAACCCCGCAATTAAAAAAAGCCCGATTATAAACCCTGAAACTCTCTTTTTCATTTTCCCTTTGCTCCTAAATATAGATTCTGAATTAAAGCAACTACAACCGGCAGATTACACCTCAATCATTTATTTTCCTATTGCATCACCTCCTTGGCAATTAATATTCTAATATATCGATCCTTGGTTAGGTTATACCCTAGACTATTCAAGATGAATGGTAGCCTAACATATATACACTGATCATGCCAAGAGTATTGACGACCCCCATGAAAAAAATAAACCCCATAAGACGTTATTCTATAACTCAAAAATTAGCAAACGATTTTCATTGTATTATTTTTTAGTCTCCAACGGATAAATACCGGATCTAAAAAGATTATAAGAATTCAGTGCATCCGGCATGCTGGGCGAGCCAGATTATTTTACAATGCTGATAATCTTTTTAAATTGATCTCCTTGCGCCATTCTGAGTAGTTCAAACAGTGCGGTTTCAACACTTGTTAAACTAGCCCCGGAATCTTTCATTCTTTGCAAACCGATCTCTTTATTTTCGAACTTTCTTGAAGATACGGCATCAGCTACAGCTTGAACCTCATAGCCCATCTCCACGAGCTCTGCTGCTGTCTGATAGACACAGATATGCGCCTCAATACCTGAAATCAAGATTTGTTTACGACCCAGATCGTCCAGTGCTTTCATAAAGCGATCATTTCGGCAGCTGCTAAAGCTCATTTTGCTGATGGGCTGAATATCTGACAACATGGCTGCAATTTCGGGGATCGTCGGCCCCAATCCCTGGGGATTTTGCTCTACCCAGAGAATGGGAATACCTAACGTTTGAACCCCTTTGATCAGCTTTTGCACGTTCTTGAACAAGATTTCTTTTCTGTCCATCAGGTGAGCTAATTTGCCTTGAATATCAACAATTAACAAAACAACGTTTTCAATTTCGAGCATGGTGCCATCTCCCCATTATTTTTGGCATTTAACATGAGACTTTGTTTCCTTGATAATTTTCAAGCATCCGGATTGTTCAATTTTCCGGATCGTCGTTGTTCGCGGCTGATGCCCGTCTTCAATAATGACGAACCCCTCTTTTTTAACCAATCGGCTCAATTCGTTTAAAAATTCATTTGGTTTCTCCACCATGTGAAACATGTCCAGCGCGTAAACGATATCAGCGGTTTCAGAATTGATCGGTGTTTTATAGTTTTCTGCGAAAACCGCCTCGACGTTTGTCAGCGAAAGCTTCTCAATTTTCTCTTTTACTTTGGCAATGGCAAGGGGGTGAATGTCCACTGCGAAAATCTTGCCTTTTTCACCCACAGCACTGGATGCAAATCCAATGTATCTGGCCGGACCGCAGCCATAATCAATAACGGTCTGACCGGTTTTTAAACCCAGCGATTGAAAGTTTTTTCGCGAATATCCGCCCACCATATCCATCAGCTTCATGACCAGTGTCATGGCATTGAAACCAAGGTTTGACATTGATTCTCTATTTTTTCCTGAAAAACGATCGCTTAACTTTTTAGTTTCCATTAAACCTCTCATAGTTTCAAAGATAATGAATATTAAATGCTTTAGAACAATTACCTTTTTTTGCCTAAGATATCAATCAGGAAACGAAGGAATTGTTTGCCTATCCAAATAAACAATCCTGGAGCACATCCGGGAAATACAGTCCCGGTCATGGGAAATAAAAAGAAGCGCCATATTGGATTTCTCCTGGACTGATGTCAGATGGGCCATGATATCAACCTGCAAGGGTAAATCCAAACCGCACAGCGCTTCATCGCAAATCAGCAATTCCGGGGATACCGACAGGGCCCGGGCAATGGCGGCCCGCTGGCACTGCCCGCCGGAGAGCATTCCCGGCCGACACCGTCCAAGGTTCGGGTCAAGGCCCATGACCTGCATCAATGCATCAGCCCGTTCCCGGCGTTCCCGCTTCGAGCCTATACCAAACGCGGCCATGGGTTCAACGATTGAAGAACGAACAGACAAAAAAGGGTTCAGATATACAAATGGATCCTGCCATACCATCTGGACCCCGCGAAAAAACTCGCGGCCGGGTCGTGTCTTTGCATCGCATACAAGCCGGTCACCCCAGAAAACATGTCCGGCATCCGGTACTTCAATTCCCATGATAATTCGTGCCACTGTGCTTTTCCCGACACCGCTGGGCCCAGAAAGCCCCACCGCTTCGCCGGCCCGGATACCAAGATAAAAATCGGACAGCACAGAAACGCGCTCCCTGCCCCGGCCGGTATATGCCTTACAGATGCCGGTCATATGAAGCAGATTTTCATGCATATCTATGCCCTTTCCAAAAAGTTCATGGCATCAACCAGATCCCGGGTATGGACATGGCAGGGATTTTCAATCATATCCTTTACAGGGCCAACCTCTATCTGCCTCCCGTTAAAAATAACAATCAGTTCAGAGGCAAGTCGTTGAAGCCCCCTTAAATCATGGGAAATAACAATCACCGCCGTACCCGCGTTTGCTGTCAGATCCCGGATGCAACGTTCCACAATTGCCCTGTTAACATCATCCTGCCCTGTTGCAGGCTCGTCAGCAATGAGGATGCGGGGCCTGACAGCCAGTGCCAAAGCCATCAGGCATCGCCGGCACTGGCCCCCACTGAGCTCAAATGGGTACCGGTCAAGCGCCCAGGCACCTAATCCTAACGTTTCCAGAGCATCAATTGCCGTTTCTTTGGGATTCTTTTTCCGGATTCTCGCGCCTCTTTTTATGACCGCCTTTACGGCGTCAATCAGATGAACACCGATTTTTACCCAGGGATCCAGGGCACGGGCCGGACTTTGGGACAGCATCAAAACATCCCGGCCCGGGACTAGGGATTTTTGGGCACCCTTTTCCGGCAAAACCGGTTTTCCCATGAACCGGACACTGCCACCAAGCACTGCCAAAGACCGGGGTAAAATCCCTGCCAATGTCATGGCAGTCAGGGTCTTTCCCGACCCGCTCTGTCCGGTGATCCCTAAAACATCTCCGGGATTTAAACGGAAACAGACATTGCCGACCAGGCATGTATTGGATTTTTTACCGGGAATACCTATACAAAGATCGTTTACATATAAAAGGTCGGGATCAGACATCATCCGCCTCCTTTTGAAAAATTTTACCGGCCATATTCAAAACCGCAACCACCAGTGTAATGGCAACGCCCGGAACAAATACCAACCACGGGGCCCGGTCCATATAGAGACCCGCTTCTTGAAGCATTCGGCCAAGTTCCGGTGCAGGCGGAGGCGGACCGAGTCCCAGGTAACTCAACCCGGCAAAAGCCAGAATCATCCGGCCTGTTTTTAAAGATGCTCCGGCCAGAATGGGACTTTTAAACTGGGGCAGAATATAGGCGTAAACAAGGCGTAAAGGTTTCAAGCCTGCGGTCCTGCCCGCCAGGACAAACTCCTTGCGTGCCGCGGACAATGCAAGTCCCCGGATCAGCCTGGCCCACCAGGGCCAGTTGGCAGCGGCAAGGCCCATAATCAATCCCTGCATGGAGCCCCCGGCAAGCCCGGCAAACACAATGGCCAACACCAACCCGGGCATAGCCAAGCCCATATCAATAACGCCCCGGAACACTATTTGGGGCCAGCCTTTGGCCAGGGCCGCCCCAATGCCGATCATGGCCCCGATGGCCACAGCCAGACCGGAGGCAGCCAGGGCCCCGCCAAGGGACAGACGCAATCCCCAGATCATACGGGACAGGACACATCGGCCCAGCTGATCGGTCCCCAGGGGGTATGCCAAGCACGGAGCTTTCAGTCGGCAAACCAAATCCCCTGCCAGGGGGTCCCGGGGTGCAAGATATGGTGCCCAAATTGCCGTAGTAACCACAAAGAGGCAGAACACAAGACCCAAGCCCCCCCGGCTAAACATTAATCTCCGGCGTTGTTTCACGGATTCGCTCTCATCACAGGATCCAACCGCCGATGGATAAAATCCGTCAAGCCGTTGACGGCCACAAACGTCAGACAAACCAACAGCACAAGTGCCTGGACCATGGGAATATCCCTTGCCATAACCGCCTGGACCGTAAGACGACCCAGGCCTGGACGGGCAAATACGGACTCCACAATCATGGCTCCGCCCAAAAGTTGGCCTAGGCATACGCCCCAAAGGGAGATCATGGGCACCAGGGCATGGGGCAGAATATGCCGAAAAAATATTTTAAAAGATCCAAGTCCCCTTGTCCGGGCAAAACGGACAAAATCGGCATCCATGGTTTTCACCAGGGCCGACCGCAGCATGCTGCTCTGGAGCAGGCCGATCCCCAGGGCCAAAGACAAGGCAGGCAAAACAACATGTGCAAATGAGCCTTGGCCGCTCACCGGCAAAAGTCCCAACTTCAAAGAAAAACCCCAGGCCAGCATGATCCCCAGCCAGAATGGGGGCATGGCAGTCGCCAGAACAGTCAGCATCCCGATCAGGTGATCGGCAAACCGGTGACGAAACATGGCGGCCATCATACCGGAAACCCCGGACAGCAGCACCACCATCACAAAGGCGGTCAGGGCCAGTTCCAGAGTTGGCGCCAGACACATCACGATCTGGGCTAAAACCGGACGGCCGGTCTGCCAGCTTATGCCCAGATCTCCGGTGAACACGCTGACCATCCAGCACATGTAACGCACAGGCCAAGGCCGGTCCAGGGCCAGGGTGTGTCTTAAAGCCTCGATCTGTTCCTGTCCCGGCGCCTGGCTCTGGTTGGACAAAATGATTTCAGCAGGATCACCTGGACTCAGGGCACACAGGATAAACGTGAAAAAAGTGATGCCCCACAAAACAAAACCGCCATAGACAAAACGTGTGATACATTTGGGAGGCATGATCATGTTATCCGCCTTCCCTAGGCATAGCCCAGCAGACCATGGCCACAGCAGATTGCCCTTCAAAATAGATATGGCCGTTCTTTACGTGGGGTTCAAGAACCCGGTCTATGGTTTTGTTCAAAAGCGGCAACGGGCATCCGAACATGGTGAAATAATCCGTAAAATATTCCCGGGCCCGGAGAAATGACACATCCAGAACTGCAGGCAAATCCAAGGAAAGCACCATAGGTGCTCTGCCGGTCTGTTCCAGAAAATTTTGGGCAAAGGTCAGATGGTCCCCGGCTACCGGGCAGGGGGCATCCATAACTTGCGTCCATATTTGACGATGAAAGGGAAACGCAGGTGCGCCATTTCCCACAACCAGCACGCAAGCATGCTTCGCCAATTTTTCCATACACGTAATACCCTGGGGACAAAAAGCTTCAGGGAAAAATGCCGCGATAACCAGATCATGGTTCCGGGCTGCATCAAGGGTGTTCCAGTCAGCAGCCAAAGGAACGACCCCTGAACTATCCGTGGCCTTAATTTTATCTTTCAATACCCGGATCATGCCCAGGGACTGATCCATGGCCGTCACCCGGCAGCCATAGGCGGCCAGGGCCAGGGAAAGATTTCCCGGCCCGCAGCCGATCTCAAGGACGGAACTGCCGACTGGCGCAAAGTCCTGTTCAACCAATGTTTCAGCCATAACCTTAGCGGCCCCCAAAGAGAGTCCAGCCATCTGACCCCATAGCCCGGCCACCTGATCATAAAAATCACGCCATTTTTCAGGATAATCCTGTTGGGTTTGCTTTAAAAAGGATCTTTTGCCAAAATCTTCCCATCGTCGGCCCCAGTCCGAATCCGTCATCGTCTAATCTCCCCGGCTTGCACTCTGGGCGGCGGCCGCAGGCGCTGCCTGAACCAGCAAAGGCCTGAAATTATGATCCATGCCGAAAAATGACAACCGGTCTGTGTAAGCAAAAAAAGAGATATCGTGGTACAGCGGCAATAAAGGCAATTGCCGGGCAAAAATCTTAGACAAAAGCCGGTAACTCTCCTTTTGTTCCGCAATTGTCTCGCTGTGCCGGCCCCGGGCAATCAAATCATCTGTCCCGGCACTTGCACTGCCATAGCTTCTGGGTCCGTCAGAGGCCAGATAATACGAATAAAAAAAATCAGGCTCCCCTGTCATGAGCGTATTGGGCTGAAGCGCCAGACTGAACGTCCCCGCTTTCATCTCCTTATAATATGCGCCCGGTTCCCTGATATGAATTGCAGCCTTAAACCCGTATGCTGCCAGCTGCATCTGAATGAACTGGGCAATATCCAGGTAAGGCCAGCGTTCAACGGTACCGGCATGAAGAAGAATATCCACAGCTGCCTTTGGCGGTTTATGCGCCGGCTCCCAGTTGCCGTCAAGGTCCCCAAAGCACCACTTGCCGGCCAGGGGCGTAAACGGATCACGGGCCACCCGGCCGCAACCGGCCACCAGGGCATCAACAATGGTGTCCCGGTCAATGATGGACGCAAGCCATTGACGTGCACTATTTTCCTTGAAAGGGGGTTTAGCACAATTAAAAATCAGGTAATGGGTGGTCGCCACTTCAATATGTTTCAAAATGATTCCGGGCACACGCTTTAACGTCTCGACCTGCTGGGGCAATATGGCGCCCACATCGGCCACGGCATCCACCTCACGGGCCATCAAGGCCATGGCCCGGGTCTGGGCATCGGCCAGATCCCGGAAAATCACCCGGCGAAAATGGGGCTTTTCCCCCCAATATCCGTCAAAGGCTTCTAAAACGATACGGTCTCCGGGAACCGCCTGTTGTAAATAAAAAGGGCCGGTACCGGTCACGGTTTTGAGGCGGCCGTCCGGTTCAAAATCCTTGGGATGAAGCACTGGGCTTTGATAATAGGAGATCCGGTTGGCAAAGGCGGGACAGGGCGCCTTAAGATGAAAAATAAGATCAAGGTCACCCCGGACCTCCAAATGATCCAGATCTTTGAAAACACCCGATGGATCATAGCGCGGACTGGATGCAATACGCAGAATGGACTGCCCGGCAAGGTCTGCCGTCAACGGGGTATTGTCATGGAACCGGACATCATCTCTTAGATGAAAAATCCAGGTCCGGTTCCCATCCGTTGATTCCCAGGATTTAGCCAGCCAGGGAGAGGCATTGAGATTTTCATCAAGATAGGTCAGGGCCTCCCAGGTATGGGTTGAACCATGCAGATAGGTTCGGCTGGCCGGGCCGTCCAGAAAATCCCGCCCCTCCCCGATAATTAAGGTCTCTTTCCTGTCAGGCACATCCCCGGCAACGGCGAAATCCTGTAATAGAAACGACCAAATCATGGCCGGCACCAGGAGAACCAGATGCCGGCTCATCACTTTTTTTAAAAATAAAAAAATCAAAATGCGTATCGAATCCCCATCATACACTCCACATACCGGCCGGGGTTCACATACACAATCTCGGTGACATACTCTTCATCCAGCAGATTCACCACGGAGACCTGGGTATGCAGGGTGACCTTTTCGGACAAGGCCCAGTCCCGCCACACTTTAAGATCAAATGTTTCAAAGGATTCCATATGAAAATAGGGAAGATCTTCGTTGTTGTCCGTGTAATAGCGGTCATCGGAGAACCGGAACAGAATCTCCCAGTTAAACAGCGTGGGGTTCAGGTACCTCAACCCCAGACTGCCGAAGTAGTCCGGGGAGTTTCTCAGCTCGTTACCCACATTGTCAGGATTGGTGTCATCTTTGGTGATCTCTGAATTGTTCAAGGTCAAAGAACCGGTAAACGCCAGATGTTCGGTAATCGGTTGTTTGATGTACAATTCAATCCCGTTAATTTCCGCCTCGCCGATATTCCGGGTTTTTATCAGGGTGGTGGAAAGGGGTTCATTGGGCTCATAGGTATACGCCATAATGTTTTCAATGACACCATGATAGGCCGTGATTTTGATTAAAGTATTCAAGTTAGGAATGGTAATGTCTGCCCCCAGATCCACCATCCAGGTCTCTTCGGGTTCCAGATCGGTATTGGCCTCGCGCCAGGTGGTGCCGGTATTTTTATTCTGGAACAGCCATTTGGGATTGCCGGGCCAGAACGCTGTGCCGGCGGACGAGTGCAGGGCCAGGATATCGTTGACACGAAACTTGATCCCGCCCCTGTAAGTGATTTTATCTTTATCCACATCATCCGGTGTGCTGTCCGAAGAACCGGAGTCGTAAATATCCTTATATTCCCATTTGTCATACCGGATCCCACCCAGAAGGCTTAACCGGTCATCCATGAAAAACATCTGGTCCTGGAGATATACAGCCGTCTGATCCGTGGTCAGTTCATACCGGTAGGTCCGGGTCCCGTCTGAATCGTAATCATATAAGGTCTCTTCTTCCCGGGCAAAATAAACCCCGGCCGTCAACACATTGTTGGGCAGAAGGGTAAAATCACCCTGGAGTTCAAAGGGTATCCGTTTGCGGTCCCAGTCCTCAGTTTCAGTGATGGTATCATCCACCACGACCACACCATTGACCAGGCTTGCACCGCCATTGGCCTGGGAAGGAATGGATTGATACTGGTATCCGGTTGTGGCCGTCAGTTTCACCTGATCCGTAAACTTATGCGCCACCCTCAGGCTTGAGACCACTGAATCGCCATGATCGTTGGTGATAGCATTTTCCTGGCCGCCGTAAAGGTACCGGTCCATATAGTTCAGTGCCAGGGTTACTGTGGTATCTTCGTGGTTATTCCACTCCATCTTTCCACCCACCCACTGGTAGCTGTAATCATTATCCTCTACGGAAGCCCCTCTGACATAATTGGTTTTACCAAGATTGTATAATTTCACCATCCCGTCTACCGGCTTCATCTGGTAGCCGTCTGAAATCTCCCCTGAATAGGAAAACCGGTAGGTGAAATTATCTTTGCGATCGCCAATGGAAAGGCTGGGTTTAAAGGTGTTATTTCCGCCATACCCCACCTGGGCGCTGATCCCCTCATGGGCCTGACCGTTGCGGGTGATGATATTTACGGCACCGCCTGCCGCGCTGGGACCGTAAAGGGCCGAAGAAGGCCCTAACACCACATCCACCTGTTCGATATCATTGGGATTTATGGTCGGTGATAAAAAAGCATGAACCGGAATACCGTCAATTAGATAGGCGGTGCGCTGCAAAAAATGCCCAGTGCCCCTCAGCTGAACCCAAGGCGGCCCCCAGGGGTAATACTGGCCCACACTGACCCCGGGCAAATCCCGTATAAACTCGCCAAAATTATTCATGTAATGGGAAGGCTGACAATCCAGATCCTCCCGGTCTACGCTATAGGCCGTGACCGGCGACAATTCCTCACTTACACTGGTTTTTGTGGCGGTTACGGTAATCTCTTCGATCTGACTTACATCAACGTTATCCTCTTGGGCCCACACCGGATAAACCAGGCACAAAGCAAAAAGCAGCGCAATACCCGGCCATAACGGCCAGCAAGATCTTCTCTCCATGTTCTATCTTCTCCTTTTTCATTGTTGTGCAGTCTCTGTTTAAAGGGGAAGTGATCCATGAAAAAAGCCATGCGAATCCATCCCCAGTTTATGGGTATACATGGACCTTCATGGCCGTAATTAATGGTGCCCGGCCGAAAACCGTAAATTTTGCCGATTACTTCGTTGGTCGCAAATTTTAATCCTCGAAATACGTCATGTATGACTCCGGTTAAAATTTGCACCCGCCTTGTACTCGACATAATTTCCTGGCTTTCGGCCAGACACTAACAGTTATCTTACTTAAAATTGGTGCAACGGTTTCTACCGTTATTTTGACGTGTTCCTATCTAACGGATAATATAAAGTCAAGATGTTTTGACTTTCTTCCCAGGGTAACCGCATTTACATTGAAGAGGTCATCGGGATCGCTATCGCTATCGGGATCGGGATCGAAAATAATGGACATTTCGAGTCCGATAGCGATCCCGATAGCGATAGCGATAGCGATAGCGAAGTTAAAATAACCGGCAAAATTATAAATGCGTTCACCCTGACTATCTTCCAATCACTATAAAAGACCATAGAGCCCGCTATCCAGTGCCCCAACTCCGAAAAGGATCAAAATAGTGCCTGTCACGATATTTATCTTTTCAGTAAATCCATGATTGAGGCGTTTACCTGCCATTGCGGTTGCAGATGC
Organism: uncultured Desulfobacter sp.; assembly: GCF_963677125.1. Taxonomy (NCBI): domain Bacteria; kingdom Pseudomonadati; phylum Thermodesulfobacteriota; class Desulfobacteria; order Desulfobacterales; family Desulfobacteraceae; genus Desulfobacter; species uncultured Desulfobacter sp. The sequence goes on from NZ_OY781882.1 coordinate 3,044,245, forward strand.
AAGGGTCAGCCACCACAGGGCAGAGCCTGAAAAGACGCCGATCACAAGTGAGGCAGATGCCAAATACCCGTTTTGTGCAGTACCAACACCAAGACCGGAAAATATGCCCATAAACGCCATGATGGTCATGGGGTTGGTCAGGGTAAAAAACAGCGTGGAAACATAGGCGCGGACATGCCCTGAAAATGGGGCATCGGAATTCTGAAAATCTGCCGCCTTTTTTTTCAGCGTCGTCAGCCCCCAAAAACATAAAAATAAGCCGCCTATAATGTGAAACGAAGATTCCAAATTCAGCAAAAACTCAGTCATAACTGTCAGGGAGAACCCGGCGGCAAATCCGTAAATCGCATCGGCCGTGGCAGCACCTAATCCTGTGACAAATCCTGCAAAATAACCATGGTCCAAGCTTCTTTTGATACATAAAAGGCCGATAGGCCCAACCGGCGCGGCAATGGAAACACCGATGACGATGCCCTTAAGCAGGTATTGAATTTCCATATGTATTCCCTTGTGATATGGTTTGTGTTTAATCAGCCTCTATTTTAAAGAGACCTGTTAGAAACACACATGGGCATTTGCTGTTTTTGCGGCCCCCAAATTTAATATTTCCAGGAAAAACCCGACATGACCCTTAAATTTGAAAGTCTGCTGGACAATATAGGAGAACAGATCCTTTTGGAACTTTGCGAAAATGCCCGGATCAGCTTCAGTGAATTAGGCAGAAAAGTGGGCCTGTCCAGCCCGGCTGTCACGGAGCGGGTAAAAAAAATGGAAGACGCAGGCATTATCAAAGGCTACAAAGCGGTCATTGATAAGAAAGAAGATGTGGGGAAAATTATGGCATTTATTGTCATGTCCACCCTTTCCCAACACTATAAAAAAATAAGACAAATCCTTGAGGCTCATTCCGGCACATTGGAATGCCACCACCTCAGCGGTGAAGAGTCACTGATGATCAAGGTGGCCGTGGAAGATGTGGAAAAACTCGAGGCGCTTGTGGAAGCCCTCGGCACTTATGGTAAAACCCGGACATCCATTGTTCTGTCCACCTTTCTGGACAAAACCGCATGCTGATGTCTAAATTTTACCCCAGAGCCAATATCATACAGGTAAGATGTATTCAGATTAAAACCACGAAGTTAACGAAGAACACGAAATTAAATTCTCTAAAACCTTCGTGTTCTTCGTGGTCAACCTAAAGGCCAAAAAATAAAATAAGGTAATCCCTCATGCCAGACAATCTCACCATCCTTGCCGGCCAAACAGCTTATGAGCATATCAAAGAAAACGGACTTGCTCCGAACGACATCGATGCCATGCTCGGGGCATCGGGCGCAGCCAAATGGCTAAGCATTTACGGGCTCGATTCTGCCATCTTTTCCCAGTGGTTTTCAGGCCGGACAAGACCATTGCATTTGTTAGGCACCTCCATCGGGGCATGGAAATTTGCCGCAGCAGCCCAGAACAACTGCCAAGAGGCCTTTGACCGCCTCAAACACGCGTATATCCATCAGCATTATAAAGGCAGTGTTTCGGCAGTTGAGATCGCCAGGGAGACCCGGCGGATCATGAATGAATTTCTCACACACCAGGCCATTGATGAAATATTGAACCATCCATGGATTCGTATTGGTTTTTCAGCAGCCCGGTGCAAAGGGCTCATCGGTTCGAAACACAGTGCAGTGCAAGCCATGGGCGTAGGTCACGCGTTTGCCCTGAATGCAATATCCAGGAAACTTCAGCGGTTGTGTTTTGAACGCGTTCTCTTCCACCATCCCCAATATGACACGGCAATACTGGAGGAGAACAATTTTCCCACAACGCCCATCCCCCTTGACCGGCAAAATTTCTCCCAGGCAATTCTGGCATCCGGGTCCATCCCCATGGTCATGGCGGGCGTAACCCATATTGCGGGAGCACCTGAGGGCACATACCGGGACGGCGGCCTTCTGGATTACCACCCGACGTTTTCTCTGCACCCTGAACAAACCGGTTTTATTTTGTATCCCCACTTTTATACGCAACTGACCCCTGGATGGTTTGATAAAAAATTTGCCAACCGAAGAGTTAAAGGCAAGGCGGTAGACCGGGTGATTCTTTTGGCCCCGTCTCCGGAATTTGTCTCCACCCTGCCCTTTGGCCGCATCCCCGATCGCCAGGATTTCATCCGCCTCATGGGCAGGGATAATGAAAGGATTCAGGCCTGGAACAAAGCTGCGGACATGTGCAGGGTGTTAGGATACGAATTCATGGAAGCTGCGGAAAACGGTTCCATCAAAGACAAAGTCAAAAAAATTGATTAATGAGGAATTATTCCAGATCTTGGTTGGCCTTTAAAATATTTAAGATCTCATCAATTTTTTCCTGGGCATACTTGGCATCCAGGGTGCATCCGCCGGCACCGAAATGCCCGCCGCCACCGTAGCGGGCAAGCATGGCCCCCACATTCACCCGGCATTCAGGATTGAAAATGCTGTGCCCGACACTGAGAAGAACCTCTTTTTTGTCCTGTCCGGAATACCGGATCTTTACACTGGCAATGGAGTCGGCAAACAGGCTATAGGTTAAAAAACGGTTGCCCGAAGGGACGTTATCAAGACTTCTGAAATCGGTCACGGAAATGCGGCCCATCATGGTGGTATAGGTTTCCAGGTAATGTTTAAAAGCTTTGTTTTCCTCAATCACGTCCCGGCACCGGCGATCCACCTCCGGATCATCCAATATGGCATTAATATCGGTTTTGCCAAGCATCTCCACCAGACGATTCCAATAGGGAATATCCTGGAAATAGTTATTTTTAAGGGTCATGGACAAAATCAGATACGGATAGTCCTCAGGCGCCCTGACCTGTTCCCGTGTCAAATCGGCAGAATCAATCATATCAGTCTGCGCCACCAGTTCATCAAACCGGCTGTTCAAAAGGTTTTGGTTTTTATAATAGTTATAGATAACACCGGCGGCGGATGGTGCAATTTCAAAGGCTCCGGGCACGTCTTCTTCAGGTTTATTGGAGATATGGTGATCAAACCACAAATTGGCATTGGGATGCCAGGGCAGGTTGGCAAGAATGTCACCGTTTTGGATATCAGCGGTACCCGACTGGATTGAGTTGGGCTCTATCCAGTGTATTGGTAAAGACGGTTCCAGGGCTTGGCGCAGAAGTACCGCGCAGACAATACCGTCAAAATCAGGACGGGTGACGATTCTCATGGTGTTTCCTCTTAATTATTCTATTTGTTTAACCACACCGGCAATAATTCGGTTTAATTTTTCAGATGCCTTTGCTGCGGTCCCCACCACAGCCTCCAGGGTGGTCTGCTCGGGCGCGTCAGGATTATTGATATTGGTAATCAGGGAAATCCCTAAAATTTTCATGCCGGCGTGAACACCGGCGATGGCCTCCATTACTGTAGAGAACCCCACGGCATCAGCACTAATAGTTTTTAAATACCGAGTTTCTGCAGGTGTTTCAAGGCTTGGCCCCAAAAGACCGGCATAAATCCCGGCATACAATTGAATCTTTTCCTGGGCCGCAACCCCAACGGCACACGCATTTAGCTCAGGGTCATACACCCGGGTCATATCAGGAAACCGAAGGCCAAAGGCCTCCTCGTTCGGCCCGACAAGGGGATTTTGGCCGGTAAGATTAATATGATCCCCAATGAGCATGATGTCTCCGGCACTAAAATCCAAATTAATGCCGCCGGCTGCGTTGGTAAGGATAAGTATCGGCACCCCAAGGGCCTGAAGCAGCCTTACCGGAAACGTTACAAGCTGTGGGGAATACCCCTCATAAAGATGTATCCGCCCCTGGAAAACGAGGATATCCCGGCCGTTAAGCTTTCCCTGGACAAGGCACCCCTTATGGCTGTCCACCGTGGCCTTGGGAAAATGGGGCAGCCCCGCATAGGGAAACACCTGAAGGACCTGCATGTCCGTTAAGGTGTCGGAAAGCCCTGTTCCCGTTATCATGCCGGCAACAGGCTGAACCGTCATGCGCGCTTTTATAAATCGAGCACATTCATGAACTTTATCAACAAATGGTAGAGACATAACTGGTTCCTTTATTTTTCTTATCCCTGGGCCCCGTTGCCGCTTACTGTCACAAACGATTTCATAACCCAGCCATAGGTATTGTCAGGAAGCCGGACATAATACCAGTCAGCCGAACTGCCCTGGACGATCAGGACATTCCCCATATAGGTCCGGGTCAAAACGCCATGGTTCATTCCCGGGCCGGACCGGACATTCAAAATTTTGGTGGTTACCACAACCTGGGTTCCGGACTCCGCAGAAATAACTGGAACATTAGGGGGGGTATGGACAATAGTTGTCGTCTGGGTGGGCACTTGCACCACCTGATATCCGGCAGGCACTCTTCTATAATACACATTGTCATATACATAATAGGTTAATCCCCCGATCAACACTGTAATAGCGGCAGCCGGAAGGCTGTATGAAATGATACCTATGGGCGGGCGCACCCAGAAATACCCCTTGGGTCCATGCCTGTAAAATCGGCCTCTGTGGAAAAAATAGTCATCGCCCCTGTGTCTGACTTTCTGACCGCCTGGCGGGACATGCGTAAAAGCAGTTTTGTGCTTGTCTTTATGGCCATGTCTTCCCCCGTGGCCGTCCCAGCGTTTCGGGGTAGGCTCATCCCAGGGTCCAGGTTTCTGCCCCGGCCCCGCCAGGCCTGGGATTGGCAGGATAGTAACAAAAATAAAACAAACAAGAAAAATTAGGGTTGGGAACTTTAAATATGTATTTTTCATTTTATTCTCCTGATTAAACCCTTCCGATTAGACCCATGATCAAAATAAGATCTGCCACAGATACGCCGGATTTTAAGTCACAATCAAGGCACGCCAATGGAAGCATATTTAGAATATGTGTCCTTTGGCGTAACGCCGAGGGTGGCTTAAAAGACAGGTAGATGGGCGATTTTATTCTGTGCATGGGTCTTAAACATTAACCTATTTAATGCTTTCATGTATTAAGCTGATATCAGCGTTAGGGCGGACAAAACTATACCCAATTTATAAAAATAAGCAAAAATCACACCATCTAAGAAAATCTACAGCATTAAAACTCGGTCATAATGGTATCATAATTTTGAAAATAATGCAGCTTAGCATCCCGTTCTCTTCAGGGCGACCGCATTTATAATTTTGCCGCCTATTTTAACTTCACAATCGCTATCGCTATCGGGATCGGGATCGAAATGTCCATTGTTTTCGATCCCGATAGCGATAGCGATTGTGAGAACTTTTTAATATAAATGCGATTGCCCTGCCGTTCTCTTGAAGCAACTACCCATTTTTTAAGCGGAAGTCGTTTTAAACTCCTGATATTTCTGGATACCGATCCCGGTCAAAATAAGCAGCAGACCGCCCCATGTCCGTGCTTCAATGGCCTCACCCAGCACGAAATAGATGAATATCAACGAAATAAACGGGGTCAAAAATACAAGGTTGGCCACCCGCCCGGTGTTCGGCGACAGCCTCAGGGCCGTGATCCAGGTAATAAAAGCAAAGCCCAATTCAAAACATCCGATCCAGACAGCGCCCAGCAGACCCTTGGGATTTGATACGAGCACGGAAGAAAAAAGGCAGCATAGCAAGGCCGCCAAAGGAATACTGAAAAAAAAGTTCAAAAATATAGCCACCACAGGGTCCTGTTGGGACCGGATATTCAAAATCCAGTAAAGGGCCCAAATCAGGGTACACCCCACGGCCAGAAACACACCCCAATAATCCATTGCCTCTCCGATTGCCCCCTGCCCTTTTAATGAAATCACCACCACACCGGCATAGCTTATGAGGGTGGCAAGAACCTGAGTCTTTCCTAACCGCTGTTTGAGCAGGGGTACGGCCATAAGAGACAAGGTGATCACCCAAGTGTAGTTGATGGGTTGGACAATCTGGGCCGGTAAAAGATCATAGGCCTTGATCACCATCAGATAATAGACAAGCGGATTAAGACAGCCAAGGCCCAGATAAAACCTGTATTCTCGACCTCTTAATCCAAATACATTGTCAAACTTGCCGGTAATTTTTAAATATCCGCCAAGGATGACCGTAGAGGTAATAATACCATAAAATAACGCCTGGAACACATCCAGGTATCGAAGGGTAAGTTCAAACGCGGTGGCCGAAGTGGACCAAAACAGCACTGTCATCAGGCCCAGCAGGTACTCTTTTTTCATCAAAAAAAACCGTAAATCTTAAAAATCCTCAAACCGGTTAATGGCGGTTCGGTCATACCCCCTGCCGGCAACCAGAAGCTGTTTTGTGTACTTTTCACTGATCGTACCGCTTTTAAGCCGGCTGCGGGTTAGGGTTTCAACCGCTTGACCTCGGTTCATCACCAGCAGTTTATCGCACATATGGGAGACTACGGCAAGGTCATGACTGACAAGGATATAGGTCAAATTTTTCGTTCGTCGCAAATCCTGAAGCAAATTGAGCACCTCGGCCTGGATGGAGACATCCAGAGCAGACGTAGGTTCATCAAGCAGAATAATCTCAGGATCAAGAATCAGGGCTCGGGCCACAGCCACCCGCTGGCGTTGACCGCCGGAGAGCTGGTGGGGAAAGCGGAACCTGAATTTCGTACCCAGCCCCACTTCGTCAAGCACACGCGCCACCCGCCGATCGGCATCCCCAAGCCTATGTATCTTCACCGGTTCCTTTAATGTCCGGTCAATGGTGTGTCGGGGATGCAGGGAACCGTAGGGATCCTGGAAAACCATCTGAACTTTGCGGCAAAAGGCCATGTCTCTTTTCTTTGCTAACCTGACACCGTCAATTTCCATACGCCCTGTCCAATGAATCAAAAGGCCTGAAATACAGTTAAGCACCGTAGATTTGCCTGACCCGGACTCTCCCACCAGGCCGAAACTTTCACCCTTTTCCACGATAAAGCCAACATCCTTTACCGCATGGTTTCGGGCCTGCCCATGACCGAAAAAAACATTGAGGTTTTCAACGGTAATCATGACGCAGCCTCTTTTCCGGCCCGTCCGGACACCGGCTTAAGCCAGGCATCATCCCGGACAAGTGTGGGCAGATGATCCTGGATGCCGTCTATTTTAGGCAGACAGGCAAGCAATCCTTTTGTATACGGATGATTTGATTTATGAAGATTACCGGCCGCCACCACCTCCATAATCTGCCCGCCGTACATAATAATCACCCTGTCGCAGAATGAAGAAACAAGCTCAAGGTCATGGGAGATAAAGATAAGACCCATGCCCCGTTCACTGACCAGATCATCCAGGATGGCAAGAATCTGAAGCTGCACCGTAACATCAAGGGCGGAGGTGGGTTCATCGGCAATGAGCAAACTGGGCTCAGGAATCAGCATCATGGCAACCATGATTCTCTGGCCCATGCCCCCGGACACCTCATGGGGATAAAGGCCGTAGACCTGTTCAGGATTTCTGATCCTGACGGCTTTGAGCATATCCAACGTTTTCTGCCGGGCCTGCTTTTTTCCGGTTTTATGGTGAATGGTATAAGCCTCGCAAATCTGTTCCCCCACGGGTCGCACCGGATTCAAGGAGTACTTTGGATCCTGCATGACCATGGAGATCTCCATGCCTCGAATATTTCTCATCTGTTTTTCGCTAAAATCGAGCAGATTTTCTCCCTTAAAAGAGATCTGAGATGCCCGAACCCGGGCATAGGGCGGCAGCAGACGCAAAACAGCCCGCCCGGTCACAGACTTTCCCGAACCGGATTCGCCCACGATGCCTATTTTTTCCCGGCCCATGGAAAAGCTTACGTTGTTAACCGCACAAACATCCCCCTTGGGAGAAGGAAAGGTCACGGACAGATCCGCCACCGTCAGCAAAGAGGTATTTTCACTCATCATCGATCACTCCTTGGATCAAGAACGTCACGAAGCCCGTCTCCCAAAAGGTTGAACGCAAGGCTGACTATAAAGATAGCGGCCCCGGGCATGGTGATCACCCACCAATGGTCAATGATATATGTTCTTCCACCGGCAGTCATGGCCCCCCATTCCGGCGCGGGTGGCTGGGCGCCCATCCCCAGAAACCCCAAGCCCGCAGCAGTGAGGATGATCCCCGCCATATCCAGGGTAACCCGGATAATCAGAGACGGCAGGCAAAGGGGCATGATATGGCCGATAATAATCCTGAACGCACTTGCGCCCTGAAGCCTGACGGCTTTAATGAAATCGGCATTTCTAATGGTAATGGTCTCTGCCCGGGCAATCCTGGCGTAGGGCGGCCAGGAGGTAATGGAGATGGCAATGATGGCATTTTCAATGCCCGGGCCAAGCGCTGCAACAAAGGCCAGGGCCAAAATAAGTTTAGGAAACGCAAGAAAAATATCCGTGACACGCATGAGCACCGTATCAATAATCCCCCCCAGATATCCTGCAACCGTGCCCACAAGGACACCTACAGGTGCTGCAATGACGGCCACAAGGCCAATAACGTAAAGGGTTAGGCGGGAGCCCCAGATCACCCGGGAAAAAATATCACGGCCCATTTCATCGGTGCCGAAATAGTGAATCGAAGACAATGGTTGAAGGCGATTAGCAATGTTGGTTTCAATTGGATCATAGGAGGCAATGAGAGGGGCAAACATGGCAATGAAAACCAAAATCATAATAATCAGCGCCCCTATAACCGCCAGCCGATTTTTCATGAATGCCAGGAGACTCAGATAGGCTCTGCCGGCCCAGGCCTGGAAAGCGGACTTCGGCGTATCTGCCAGAAGCCATTGTCTTGCACCGCCTGTCTTTAATGGTTTACTTGTCATCATTTGAATACCATTGGGCAACTTAGCGAGCCCTTGGGTCCACCACTTTGTATAAAAAGTCGGAAAACAGATTCACCCCAAGAAAAATAGCACCCACAACAATGGTGCAGCCTAAAACCGCATTCATGTCGGCGTTGAGCAAAGAATTGGTCAGATACAGCCCCAGGCCGGGCCAGGCAAAAACGGTTTCCGTCAACACCGAGCCTTCAAGCAGGGTGCCGAAACTTAAGGCAATAACGGTAATCAACGGAATGGCACAGTTGCCCAAGGCATGCCCCCATATCACCTTCCACTCTTTGACGCCTTTGACCCGGGCCGTCAGAATATACTCCTGACCCAGCTGTTCGATCATGAAGGATCGGGTCATTCTCAACAGATATGCCATGGAATAATACCCAAGAAGGGATGCCGGAAGAATCAGATGATGCACTGCGCTTTTGAAAATGTCCCACTCTCCGGCAACAAGACTGTCTACCATCAAAAAGCCGGTGACAGGCGGCACAATGCCCTCATAAAAAATATCCACCCGGCCGGGCCCCGGCAGCATATCAAGCCGGACATAAAAAAACATCAACCCCATGAGCCCGAGCCAGAAAATGGGCAAAGAATGGCCAAACAAGCCGATGACACGCATGACATGATCCCAGACGCTGCCCTGCTTTACCGCCGAAAATATGCCGAGGGGAATGCCCAGCACAATGCCGATGACCGTGGCCGTGATCGCCAGTTCAAAGGTAGCGGGAAAAACCCGTAAGATATCGTCAATCACAGGGTTGGCTGTCAGAACGGATGTCCCCAAATCCCCTGTGAGAACATTTGTAAGATAGATCAAAAACTGTTTCCACAAGGGTAAATGCAGCCCCATGGCAATGCGCGCTTTTTCGTACACCTGGGGAGAGGCTTTGTCTCCGACCACGGCCAGCACCGGATCAATGGGAACCACCCGGCCGATGAGAAAAGTAATCAGTAAAAGGCCTAAAAAGGTAGTTGCCAACATCACCAGTATTCGGCCCGCCTGCTTCAGGGTTTTGACTAATCTCGTTTTAGTTAAGAGCTTGCGCATGTTTTTTTATAACGGCCACGGGCCGTCCTTGGTCTATCTACACCCAGGCTCGCCCCATGGCCGTTATTTGGTTGTATACTGGTAAAAATTACTATCAAAACTTGGGCCCAAAATGAAATGTTCAACATTGGCTCTTTCAGCCACAACTTCAATATTCTGAAACATAATAACAAAAGGAGAGGTCTGCTGGTGTTCCCGCTGGAGATCCTGGTACATTCGGGCGCGCTTGGCCGTATCCCGTTCCAGGACAGCGGCGTTAGCTTTCTGGGTCATCTCCGGGATATCCCAGGCATTTCTCCAGGCCAAAGGTTTAAATTTTGCGTCGTCGGAGTTGTCCGGATTCCGGGCAAAGGTATCTGCATTGGTATGCGGGTCCATATAATCCGGCCCCCAGTCTCCAATATAAATATCATGATTCCGGGCGCGGTATTTTGTCAACGTCTGTTTACCGTCTCCGGGAATTATTTCAACTTTTATACCGGCTTTGGCAAAGGTGGACTGTATGGAAAGGGCTATGGAGGTGACGGGTTCGGTATTTCTTGTGTCCATGGTAACGGTGAAGCCGTTTTCAAGACCCACCTTTTTTAAAAGCGCTTTGGCTTTCTCAATATCAAGGGAAAAAGGCGTTTCTTCCAACGCGCCCAAAAAGCCCTTTGGCAAAAAAGCCTGATGTACAGTAGCCCTGCCGCTGAGAATGGTCTGTTCAATACCTTTATAATCAATCAGATATTTAAATGCCTGGCGCACCTCAGGTATTCTGAGATACTTATTTTTTTGGTTCAGCCCCAGGTAATAGATCGCTCCTTTGGCCCTTGTATGAATTTTTATATCTTTATTGGTCTCCAGGCTTTTCAAATCATCCACTGTCAGGTTTCTTGCCATATCAATGTCGCCTTTTTCAAGCAACATACGCTGACTGGAAGATCCAACAATATGCCGGATGATAATGCGGTGCAGTTTTGGTGCATCCCCCCAATACTTTTTATTGGCGTCCAGTATGATGAGTTCCGATGCCTTCCATGTTCTCAGCGTATAGGGCCCGGAACCGGCATACCCGGTCTTAAGCCAGCCATAGCCAAGGTCACCATCTTTTTCATGGGCCAAAACCACTTTTTTATCTACAACAGACCCAACGGTCGAGGTCAGGCAATAAAGAAAAAAAGTGGGGGCGTACGCCTGATCAACTATAATTTTCACCGTGTAATCATCCACCTTGGTGATGGTACGGTCTACGTTTTCAGGTGTAAATCCAAACTGGGTCAAAATAAAGGCCGGTGACTTATCAAGCAGCACAACACGGCGAAGGGAAAAAACGACATCTTCCGCCGACAGGGTGTTGCCCGAGGCAAAGGTCACGCCTTTCCTGATTTTAAATGTGTAGGTCAAACCGTCATCGGAAGTTTTCCAGCTTTCAGCAATACCCGGATATATCTCACTGACATGATCTACATTATAATTAATGAGGCGATCGTATGCGTTAGCGGCATATTCAGCATTGGCAAATTCAAAAATTTCAGCCGGATCCAGGGAGATAATCTCATCGATATTAAACGCCATGACAAGGGTATCTTTCGGCGTGGACGCCCGGACGGTCTGTATCAACAATAAAGACAGCGCAAAGACAAACAGGAGCGGCTTTTTCACTTTTTCCTCCCTTAAATATTTTTTCCAAGGGATGTGCCCTCGGATCTTAAATCCCGGCAGGCCTGCATGATCCGATCGGCCATACGCCGCTCCGCTTTTTTACCCCAGGAGCGGGGGTCATACACTTTTTTGTTGCCCACCTCCCCTTCGATTTTAAGCACACCATCATAATTTTTCATCATATGGTCCGCCACAGGACGTGTATAGGCGTACTGGGTGTCGGTGTCCACATTCATTTTAACCACCCCGTAATCAAGGGCTTCGTGAATATCCTTTAATTCGGAACCGGAACCGCCATGAAATACCAGGTCCAACCGGGTTTCAGCGCCAAGGGCTTTGGCCACGGCCTCCTGGCCGTCTTTTAAAATTGTGGGCTTGAGCACCACGTTACCCGGTTTGTACACCCCGTGCACATTACCAAAGGTGGCGGCTAAAAGAAACCGTCCCATGGATCCCAGCTCCCTGGCGGCCAACACCATGTCCTCGGGTGTTGTGTACAATTTTTCTTTTTTTACGCCTGACGTATCATGTCCGTCTTCCTCGCCACCGACCACGCCGGTTTCAATTTCCAGGATCAGGTCATTGGCCACGCAAACTTCCATAATTTGCTTTGAAGCAGCAATATTTTCCGCCATGGGCAAAGCAGAGCCGTCGTACATGTGTGAACTGAACAAATTGGGCATCCCATTGGCCCTGCGTCTTGCCGTCTCTTTGATGAGGGGCATTAAAAATGATTCCACATATTCAGGATGGCAGTGATCCGTATGAAGCGCAATGTTGACATCATAATAGGCGGCCATGACGTGGGCAAACTCCGCCAGGGCAATGGCCCCTTTATACGATTCGCCCACCCCCAGACCCGAGGCAAAACTGCCGCCGCCGGTGGAGACCTGGATAATGCCGTCGCTGTCGGCTTCCTTGAATGCCAGAAGGGCGGCATTAATGGTTTCGCTTGAGGTGGTATTAATGGCCGGATATGCAAACTTGTTTTGTTTGGCGTTGTCCAGCATCCGGCAATATTGCTGATAATTAACGATTGGCATGATAGGTCTCCTTAATTTAGTTGGATTGTTGAACACCTTTTATAATTATCTTTTTCATGAAATTGTCAGGATTTCATCTTCGGCGTTATCAAGCTTTTGCGGTAGTCTACTACAGCGGCAAGCTTGATGCCTGAAAGCTAAAATCCACATGACTTCTGCAACGATGGGGTACAATTCGAATATCGAACAATACCTTATCTATGGCAATTTTAAAATCACCTTTTTTTATCTTAAACTCTTGTCGATATGCAACAGCCGTTATTGCAAAGTTCATTCAAATCCAATATGTAATAACGGCCATGGGCCAACCTGGTCTATCAACGTCCAGGCTCGCCCCACAATGAACGTATACAGAACCGTTGGGACCAAATCAGGATAAAATATTAAGGAAAAGATATGATCTGGAAAAAAGAGTTCACTGTTGATGATATGAACCGGTTCAAAGCCAATTCAATGCTGGGGCATCTGGATATTACTTTTGAAGAAAAAGGGGACAACTTTTTAACCGCATCCATGCCCGTGGACGCCCGCACCCATCAACCCATGGGAATCCTCCACGGCGGGGCTTCGGTGGTTCTTGCGGAAACCCTTGGCAGTTGTGCTTCCCAAATGACCCTCGAACAAGGATTTTACGCCGTGGGCCTTGAAATCAAGGCCAATCACATTAAAAGCATATCCCAGGGCCGGGTTACGGGCCAAACCACACCGTTGCATTTAGGCCGAACCACCCAGGTATGGGATATTGACATTAAAAATGATAACGGAGACCTGATTTGCGCATCCCGCCTGACAATGGCTGTTTTAAAAACAGACAAAAAACACAGTGAAACAATTTTGCAATTCATGCGGTAACGGTGTATACAAAAGAGTTGAAACTTAATTAGGATCTGAACGACAATCCGTGATTGGACAAAAAGTTGCCCAGATGCAAGGCGCATAAAAATTTGTAACCGGAGCATACTATTGTATGTGAGGATTGCAAATTTTTATGCAACGCCGCAGGTGGGTGACTTTTCATTCAATCACTAACCGGGAAAAAAGCAATGGGTTCCTATAAGGCAAGAATGATCATCAAGGAGGCAAAGGAAGAAGCAAAGCGCCAATTCCGCCGCCACCGGAATAAAAACCGCCTGGCAAAACCGGGCATTCATAGATGCATCATTGTTCTGGACGGGCTGAAACCCACCTTTAACATCGGCAAAATATTCAGAAGCGCAGAAGCATTCGGCTGCCATGAGGTTCATCTGATCGGCACCGATTTCTTTGACCCCGCACCGGCCAGGGGTGCATTCAAACACGTTCCGGCAAGATTCCACAGCCGATTCATCTCCTGCTACGCAGAACTTCTTGAAAGGGGATATACCCCCTTTATACTTGAACCAGGCCAGGGAGAGCCGGTAATGGATGTGGACCTGCCGGAAAAAAGCGCTTTTGTATTTGGCCACGAGGAGTTCGGTATCAGCTTTGAACCGGATCTGTTCCCGGAAGTGGAGCGACTGACCATTCCCCAGTACGGACGCTGTCAAAGTTTGAATGTCAGTGTTGCCGCCTCCATTATTTTGTACGAATATACCCGGCAGTTTGCCTGCCGGGATTTGGCACCCCAAGCACCCCATCCATGCAAGGAAAGAGTATGAACGCAGAAAAAACGGCTGTCCACATCATCGACTGGCTGAAAAATTATGTACAAACATCAGGACTAAAGGGATTCACCGTCGGCGTATCCGGCGGGATTGATTCGGCTGTCACATCAACATTATGTGCAAAAACCGGTTATCCCGTAATCGCCCTGAATATGCCCATCCACCAGGCATCGGACCAGGTCTCCCGGTCCAGCGAGCACATTGCCTGGCTGTCCAAAACCTATGACAATGTTACAGGGCATGATGTCAACCTGACCCCGGTATTTGAACAGGTAAAAACCACATTACCCGATGATATCCAGGATGGATTGACCATGGCCAACACCCGTTCAAGGCTGCGCATGATCACCCTATATTCATTTGCCTCCCACCACCGCATGCTTGTGGCAGGAACCGGTAACAAGGTGGAGGATTTCGGCGTGGGGTTTTACACAAAATACGGGGATGGAGGTGTGGACATCTCTCCCATTGCGGACCTGATGAAAACCGAAGTGTATGAATTAGGCCGTTATCTTGGTGTAAGTCAGGATATATTGTCAGCCCTGCCAACCGACGGACTCTGGGAAGACGACCGCACGGATGAAAGCCAGATCGGTGCGTCCTATGAAGAGCTGGAATGGGCCATGGGGTATGAAGCCGGCGACAAAAGCCGGGATATAACGGACCGGCAGAAAGAAGTCCTGGAAGTGTACCGGCAATTCAACCGGGCCAACCGGCATAAAATGGATCCTATCCCGGTGTGCATCATACCCGAAGCGCTGAAAGTATAAATTACTTTCCCAAAATCAAACTTTTGATTCTACGAAAAAACTGGATAAAACAGGGCAAATTGCCTCTGCGTTTTTTTATTATATCATTTGGGTGACAGAAGCATGTACAAACCATGGAACTGAGCTTTCCATCCTATTTGATTTTATTTGTTTCAGGTCTATTGGCAGGATTTGTTGACGCTATTGCAGGCGGCGGCGGGCTGATCGCCCTGCCCGCACTTTTGTCTGTGGGACTGCTGCCACAGTTGGCTTTGGGTACTAACAAATTCCAAGGCAGCTTCGGCACATTATCCGCAGCTGCCAACTTCATTCGCAAGGGCAAGGTAAAACTATCCGACAACATGACGGGCATCGCCTTTACGTTTATCGGTATTTTTAACCATTAGCAGACTAATTTATGTCAATTACATTTCGTAACCAAAGAAAGGAAGATACATGCTGCAGACCCAGGAAGCGCTGCTCAATATTCTGGATGAGCTGAACATCAATTATACCAATCATGAGCACCCTGCCGTGTTCACGGTTGAAGAAGCCGCCCAGCACAGTGAAGGCATTGAAGGCGCCCATTCCAAAAACCTGTTTTTCAAGGATAAAAAAAAGAGACTGTTCCTGGTGGTCACCCTGGCGGACAAACCCATTAAAATCAAGGAGGTGGGTAAACTGATCGGGGCCAATAATATGTCCTTTGGCAAACCGGACCTGCTCATGGATGTTTTAGGCGTGCCCCCCGGTTCCGTCACCCCCTTTGCCGCCGTAAACATAGGCGACCATGAGGTGAAAATTGTGCTGGATGAAGAATTGATGGAAAATGATCTGCTCAATTTCCATCCCCTGACCAATACGGCCACCACCACCATTGCCGCCAATGATATAGTTAACTTTCTGGACCATGTAGGCCAACCGCCCCATATCATTCGTTTATAACGATTATCAATTCCAAATTGAAAAAGCGGTAAAAATGCTTCGCGCAACGCATGATTACCGCTTTTATCTTTTTAACACTTCAAACATTATCTAGGCGGATTAACTACGATGTACTGCACCGTCGTGCCCTGGTAATAGGGCTGATACCAGGTGGAACCGCACTGACGGTACGCAATCCCACCGATAACGACATCTGTGCATCCACTGGGCATGGAGGCGGCAGTGACAATAGCACCAATGGCAAGCCCGGTAATCGCGCCGGCCACCACACCGCCAATGACATCATGGTGGTGGTGGCGGTGATCATCATGATGACCGCCACCGCCATGGTGATTCACATTCACATTGATGTTGGTGTTATGACCGCCACCACCATGGCCTCCCCCGTGATGACCGCCACCATGAATCGACATACGGGCCTTACCGCGCATGGGAGGACCAGCCAGAACCGAATTGGGAATAATAAAATCGGCACCAAGGACAAGTGCTGCCACCAGTATAAATGTAACCGCATTAGAAAGGACAACTCTATATTTCATGTTATACTCCTTTATTACTGGGCAGCTGCGTTTTCAGCAGGCATAAAATCAATAGCACAGGCCCCTTTAGGGGGCGTGAATGCAAACAGATCATCTGAAACAGATGGATTCAAATCCCAACTGATGCGGGCAGAGTACTGGGGCTGGGCAACATCACTGGTGGTGGTGATAACCACCTGCAAAGGCAAAGGCGTCTCTGCATTGGTCATCCACACCTGCCAGTCCACACCGTCCTGGCGATATGCGTAATGGGTGCAGGGCTTGCTGTCTATGGTGGTGGAGCCCACGCTGAAGGCGGACTGCAAAGCCTTTTTATCTGCTGGGCTGGTCCCCCAAAGAAAAATATCTTGCAACGGCAGTTCAATGCCTTTTTCCGCGAAGGTCTTCAACACCAGATCGCCCACTGTTCCCGGCGCAGGAGAAGTGACGTAAAACTGATTATTCTTACCGTACAACGTAAAATTTTGACCGTCGAAATAGACTTCAAAATCCTTTTTCTTCTCGTCTATTTTTACCTTGGCCAGGTATTTATTCGGCAACCTTACCAGGGTTGTGCTTTCTCCACTGATCAGCACCTTCTGGCCGGTAACCAGCACCTCATCCAGAAAAAAGTCGGCTTTCATTTCAAAAGCGGTTAGCGTACGAAGGTAACTGCTCATGGTATAAAGGGCCTGAACAGCCTCATCTTCGATGAGATTTTTATATTGCTCCCCGGCAGTCTGCGTATCCTGATCATCAGACGCCGCAGCCGTGGCTGCCATGGGAACTATACAACAGCACACGGCGAAAATCATCACACACCATGTTAACTTCAAAAAGCCTGCAAAAAATTTTCTCATTATCAAATTCTCCAAATAAATAGGGTGTAAGCATTGCAACCGGAAAGGCTTTACTGCCTTTGGACAGCCCCGGGACATAACCGGATTTACTATATTATAAATCTTTTAATTTAAAAACCCCGACCAGATTTAATTTGCCTCTCCTTACAAATCTTTAATACACGCCCATAGCAAAAGGTCTTCTTACAGACACGCGACACAGCATAACATATTTTTATCATTGAACTTTATATAAATTTTATGGTATTAAATAAAGTAATCAATTAAATTTCCAATAAAAAGCCATAAGTGCGATTCAAAAATCTATTGCAACTTTAAAATCAACTAACGGCTGTGCGCCCTTTTCAAGGGTACAGTCCGCAACGAAAAAGAGGACAAAAGATTATGTCACCTTACAAAGCCCCGACCCGGTCCGGTAGTAAAAAAGGCTGGTGGTTCGGTCTTGGTATCGGCATTGTACTGACTTGTGTTGTGGTACTGGCATCGGGTTTCATGATCGAAACCACTAACACGGATACCTTCTGTGTCAGTTGCCATGCCATGAATCCGTTCAGGGATGCCTGGAAATTCTCAGTTCATGGCGGCAACAATCCCCAGGGATTCAGGGCACAATGCGTGGACTGCCATCTGCCCCACGGCGATTTCGTAGAATATGTCACGGCCAAGGCGGTCACCGGAACCGGCGATGTGGTCCAGAACATGATTATTGATGTCAACACCTTTGACTGGATGGCCAACTCTGAAAAAAATCGTCTAAAATTCACCTATGATTCGGCCTGCCGTCGTTGCCACCAACAGCTGGATGCTGCGCCGGGCATGCCCAGAGGCGGCTTTTTGGCTCACCGCACTTATCTTCGCGGCGAAACGACCAAAAAATGTGCTGAATGCCACCCCCATGTCGGTCACGAGGATCTGGCCGACATGGTTGATCGGTATTTCAGCCGGCAGATACTGTAATGGCGTAAACAAAAAATAACGGCCATGGGCAGACCTGGCATATCAGCATCCAGGCTCGCCCACAAAAAAATATGAAATCAGATTCGCAACTTATTGATACTTTAATATAAACCCATAGTAAGGAGGATGGTATGAAAATGACGTTAGGCAGGATCGGAATACTGGCCTGTGTCATGACCTGCATGGCCTTGGCCGTTCAGGTCTGCGCAGCGGAGTATCCCAATCTCCCAAAGGAGATCAAGATTAACCGGGGGTTTACCAAGGAAGCACTGCAATGTATTGAGTGTCACATAGGAAAAATGCCGGGGACCGTGGAAAGCTGGAAAAGCAGCCGCATGGCCCATGCAGGCGTTTCCTGTTACGATTGCCATATGGTGGATAAATCCTCTCCCATGGCCAGTCAGTGCGAAGGCATCAAGGGAACCAATACCTTTATTTCGCCCATGGTTTCGTCCAAAACCTGTTCCCGTTGCCATCCTCAGGAAGTGGAACAGTTTCTGAAAAGCGGGCACGCCGATCTCTCTTCCGGTGCTGTTACCAGCCCGGATCGGGCGGGCTTGAGCAAGCTTCAGTTTTATTACGAAGGCGCGGGGTTTATGTCCAACAAATCGTTCACCTGGAAGTGGGGAACGCCTCCGGAAGCCACCAAGGAAGAGCTGGCTCCCAGGACCTCCGGCTGCCAGATGTGCCATGGCACGACGGTTGAATTGGGACCAGACAACAAGCCCATCAACCAGACATGGCCCGGTGGTGTGGGCACCCGCTACCCCGATGGTTCCATCGGCACCTGCACCGTCTGTCATGAAAGACACACCTTTTCCAAAGCGGATGCCAGAAAACCCGAAGCCTGCGGTGCCTGCCATCTGGGTCCGGATCACCCCAACATTGAAATTTATGATGAGTCCAAGCATGGACAGTTATATCATACCCAGGGGGAAAAGTGGGAGTTTGACAGCCCGCCTGATGCCTGGGAGCCCGGCGACTATCTCGCCCCCACCTGCGCCACCTGCCACATGAGCGGCATCGGCGATCTGGCCACCACCCACAATGTCCAGGAAAGGCTCAAATGGGATTTAATGCACAAAAAATCTGTAGTCCGTTCTGGCAATCGCGGTGAGGGTGTCAAAGGTGAAGCCAATATGAGAAGAGTATGTGCCAACTGCCACGGTCCCACCCACGTAAACACCCAGCGGGATACCCTGGATAACTCCGTGGCGCTTTACAACAAATATTGGGATGGTGCAGACCGCATGAAAAAAGAGCTGGCTGAAAAAAACCTGCTTGGCCCGGATCCCTGGCAGGACGGCTTTCAGGAGCTGATGTACTACCTGTGGCACCATACCGGCCGCAGGGCGCGCCAGGGCGCGGCAATGAATGCGCCGGATTATGCACACTGGCATGGATTCTTCCAGGTTTTCCAGGTCTATCAGGATATGGAAAACATCTACAAAAAACGTCTTGAAACCGGCAAAGTTGAAAAGTACAGCCCGGTTATGAGTTCAGGCCCGCTCTAAACATCATCAGCGAATATATTATCAACAAATAGAGAAGCAGCCGTCAAGATTCATTCTGACGGCTGCTTTATTATTTGGTCACAAAATTAAAACCACGAAGTTCACGAAGGACACGAAGTTTAGTGCGTGAATATCTTCGTGAACTTCGTGTCCTTCGTGGTAAAAGGATAAATATTTAAATTTATGACGTTGATTACTTACCGGCCATCATTGCTTGAATATCTTCGTCAACGTCTCCAATAGGCTTGATATCAAAATTTTCAACCAGAACATTCAACACAGTGGGTGAAACAAAAGCGGGCAACGTGGGTCCCAACCGAATCCCCTTAACACCCAGATGAAGCAATGCCAGCAGAACAGCCACAGCCTTTTGTTCATACCACCCGATATCAAAGGAGAGCGGCAGATCATTAATGTGATCCAGGCCAAAGGCATCCCGCAGTTTCATGGCGATTACGGCAAGGGAATAACAATCGTTGCATTGTCCCGCATCCAGAACCCTTGGAATCCCGCCGATATCGCCCAGATCAAGTTTATTATACCGGTATTTTGCACACCCGGCCGTGAGAATCACGGTATCTTTGGGTAATTTTTCTGCCACTTCAGTGAAATAGTTCCTATCTTTTTGGCGGCCATCGCATCCGGCCATGACGATGAAACGCTTAATGGCACCTGATTTAACTGCTTCCACAACCTTATCCGCCAATGCCAGCACCTGGTTATGTGCAAATCCGCCAACGATTTTACCTGTTTCTATTTCAGTCGGCGGTTGACAGGTTTTTGCAAGCGCCACAATCTTTGAAAAATCTTTGGCTCCGCCGCCTGTTCTGTTCGGGATATGGGTTGTGCCCGGATAGGAAACAACACCGGTCGTAAAAAGCCTGTCCTGATATGTATTTTTTTTTTAATGGGGATAATGCAGTTGGTGGTCATCAGGATGGGCCCGTTAAAGGTTTCAAAATCTTCATTCTGATGCCACCAGGACCCACCGTAATTGCCTTTCAGGTGATCATATTTTTTAAATTCAGGATAGTAATTGGCAGGCAGCATCTCCCCATGGGTATAGACATCAACGCCTGTGTCTTTGGTCTGTATCAGTAATTCTTCCAGATCTTTCAGATCATGGCCGGAAATCAGGATTCCGGGGTTTGTACCCACGCCGATACTGACTTCCGTTATCTCCGGATTCCCGTAAGCCTGGGTATTGGCCTGGTCCAGGGCCGCCATAGTGGTGACGGCGGTTTCACCGGCTTTCATGACCATGGCAACCATTTCATCCACACTCAAATCCTGGGTGGTCGAAGTTAATGCCTCATAAAGAAAATCCCAGATCTCATCTTTTGTGACACCAAGCACCGCGGCATGATCCGCATAGGCGCAGATACCTTTTAACCCAATGACCAAGAGTTCCCGAAGAGATCTGACATCTTCATTTTCAGTTGAAAGCACGCCGACGGCTTCTGCTTTGGCATCAAATGCCGAGGTATCATCCGAAAACCAGGTGGCACAATCATGAAGATCCGACCCGGCCTTATCTTTGACAGTATCGAACAATTTCTTTTTCACTGCCTGGGCACGGGTAATCCATGAGACAAGATCTTCATCATTAAAATTGACATTTGTAATTGTCGTGAACAAGCCTTCGGCGATAAATTGACCATTGGACGCCGGAACATCCATACCTGCCTTTTTTGCCGTTTGCGCAAGAACGGCGATCCCTTTTAAATGATAGATCAAAAGATCCTGAAGGTTTGCCGTACTCCCCTTTTTCCCGCACATCCCATTAATGGTACATCCCTGGTTTTTAGCGGTTTCCTGGCATTGAAAACAAAACATATAAAGGCCTCCTGTTTATTGATTAACTGCTAAGTCATTCCTTAGGTCGCAGGTAAAATATACGATTTAAAAAGCCCAAAAACCTTGATCTGGATCAAGTCTCAAAGAAAAAGATAGAAATAATATGAACGTAGACAAAAACAAACGTTGTAATGATGTATTGATGTATTGATGTATTGATGTATTGATGTATTGATGTATTGATGTATTGATGTATTGATGTATTGATGTATTGATGTATTGATGAGTATCTAACACATTACAATTTAAAAATAAATCGAAGATTTCTAATTATTTTTTTAGTCTTCGCCTTTCAATTCGCACATAGACCAGGCAGCAAGACGCACCGGATGCACCACGGTTAACCCCGCGCTTTCATCAAGATATCCGCCCAAATTTATCCGGCATACCGGACAGTCTGTCACCCAGAGACTTGCCCCTGTGGCCTTGGCATTGGCAACTTTTTTCTTTGCAATATCCTTGGAGACCTCTGGATATTCGTAAAAAAATGTGCCGCCGCCACCGCAGCAGGAATCCATATCCTCCGCCGGGATGTATTCAACACCCTGTAACGTATTCAAAAGCGTCTGGGCGCTTCCCGGGAAGGGCATATGATTTCGCAGATGGCAGGGCTGATGATAGGTCACGCGAACCGCTTCACGGTTTTGAACAAAGTCTTCGGGCCTGATATGGTTCATGATAAAGGTGCTGATATCCACCACTTTTTCCGCCACACGATGCGCCCGATCCTCATCCAGCCCAAACTCTTTTGCAAGTTTAGGATACTCATTTTTCAACGCAGATCCGCAGGTGGGGCAATCCACGATGACGGCATCAATCCCCTGGGCATCCACGCAGGCCAGATTGGTATTAATATTGTTTTTTACCTTTTCCCGGCCGCCGTGGTAAAGCATGGGGATACCGCAGCAGGTCTGGGTTTCGGGAATGATCACCTCAAGTCCGATATGGCGCAGAATATCCAGGACGCCAAAGCCGGTGTCATCAAAAAGATAGTTGGTTGCACACCCTGTGAAATAGGCCACTCTGCCATATTTAAACGCTGACAGCCCCTTTGATTTCTGCCCTGGCATACGTTCCGGTTCAGTCCGGGCTGCGGTCCTGAACGGCACTCTATTCAAAACAGGAAATTGTTTTAAGGCAATGTTGCCCAGCCTGTATTTTTCAGCAAATATTTGGGGAACAATTTTCCGGGCCATTTTGGCCGCACCCGCCGCCATCCTGATACGTGACTCCTTTGCCAGAAGATAGACCAGGCTTTTTATCTCAGGTCTGTCCCCGTGGTCGCGAATCATCTTTTCGCGCATGCGTATATATCGTTCGGGATGATTGATACCCGAAGGGCAGATATTGGCACAGCTGCCGCACATCAGGCATTTGGAAATAATATCTTTAAGCTTTTCAGAAGACGCAATCTTATGGTCTGCAAAAAAGTCAATAAGCTGAATCCGGGCTCTGGGAGAAGCGTCCTCGGAACACTGGGCCTGGTATGTCGGGCACACCGACAGGCAGAACCCGCACCTGTTGCAATTTTGTCCGTATGAATCAGCCATGTTACACAAACTTTCCAGGGTTCAGAATACCGTCCGGATCCACTGCTTTTTTAATTACACCCATGAACTCAACTGAATCTTCATCCATGACCAGGGGCAGATATTCGGTCTTGGCAAGGCCGATACCGTGCTCACCGGACAGGCTGCCGTTCAGGGAGGCGGCTGCAGCCATGATCTCATCAAAGGCTTTTTTTATCCTGGCCCATTCATCTTTATTGGCCTTATTCCCAGGAATCATGGGGTGCATGTTACCGTCACCGGCATGGGCCATGACGCCAACAAGCAGCTTGTATTTATCTGCGATATCCACGATCTTGCGAGTCATCTCCGGAATTTTGCCGGCAGGCACCACAATATCTTCGGTGTACAGACTGGCGGAAAGCTTGGCAAAAACCCCATAAACCGACCGTCTGGCCTCCCAGAGTTTTTCACGCTCTTCTTCGGTCTTGGCAATATCGATGCTCACAGCCCCGTTGGCCTCAAGCTTTTCGGCGATTTTTTTGATCTCGTTTTCACACGCCTCTTTCACACCGTCCACTTCGATGAGCAACGTGCCTTCGGCATCCACCGGCAGCCCGATATGGGCATTATCTTCAACGGTCCTAATGGTGGTCTTATCCATCAGCTCCAATGCCACCGGCAAAATACCAGCGCCAATGATATCGGCCACGGCATTTGCCGTATTATCCAGATCATCAAAGGTAACAAGCAGCGTGGACACACTTTCGGGCTGGGGCAAAACTTTAAGGATTACGGATGTGACCATACCCAAAGTTCCTTCGGACCCGCAGAACAGGCTGGAGAGGCGGTAGCCGGTGACGTCCTTGACATTGCGGCTGCCAAAACGCACGACCTTGCCCGAACTGAGCACAACTTCCATGCCCAGAACATAATCCACCGTCACTCCGTATTTAAGGCACCTAGGGCCACCGGCATTCTGGGCCACATTGCCGCCGATTGTGGACACGGCCATAGATCCGGGGTCAGGGGGATAAAAGAAACCGAACGGGGCCAGGGCCTTTTGAAGATCAGCATTAATCACACCGGGTTCCACAATCACATACCGGTCTTTGGTATTGATCTCAATAATCCGGTTCATTTTCGAAAAGCATAAGACCACACCGCTCTTGGCCGGAATGCTGGCGCCGCACACCGAAGTGCCCGCGCCCCGGGCCGTCACCGGAATCTTATGGGCGGAACATATTTTTAAAATGCCGGACACCTCATCCCGGGTACATGGAAACAGAACCAGATCGGGCATGGCCTCCTCAAAATAGGCATCATAACAATAACAAGCCCGTTGCTCGGGGGAATCGAAACACCTGTCCGTACCCACGATTTTTTTGAGGCTGTCTATGGCATCTGGGTTGATCATTTTTGCATCACCTTACATAATATTTTTCAAACAGGTCACAACTATAGGGATGCTTTGGGCATTGTCAATCTATTGAGCGGTGATCAACGCCATATGATCTTTTTTGCCTTTTCAGTACCCCCCGTGGGCAACTAATCTTGAACGATATCCGTCACGGTTTGCACCAGCCGATGCTCTTCTTTGACATTCCGCCGTGCTTTTTCCACCTTTTCTTCGACATAGTTCTCTTCTGAGAATCCGATGTACAGGGCATAGATAATGAAAAGAAGGATAACGGCAAAGGGCAGACCTGTGGTTACTGATGCTGTTTGCAGGGTTTTAAGACCGCCGCCGATGAGAAGGACGGCCGCTACCAGCCCTTCCATCACCGCCCAAAACACCCGCTGGGGAATGGGTGAATCCAGCTTGCCTCCGGATGTCAGGTGGTCTACCACCAAAGAGCCGGAATCCGAAGAGGTGATGAAAAAAATTGTTACTAAAATAATAGCAATAATAGACAACAGATGGGTAAAGGGAAATTGCTCAAGCATGACAAACATGGCTGTGGAGACATCGGCCTGTACTGCACTGGCGATATCTGCGGCCCCACTTGCCTGAATGGACAGGGCTGATCCGCCAAAAACAGACATCCATAAAAACGATAAACAGGTAGGAATCAGCATCACACTGAGAATAAACTCTTTGACGGTTCGGCCTTTGGAAATTCTTGCAATAAACATCCCCACAAACGGAGACCATGAAATCCACCACGCCCAATAAAACACCGTCCAGGACCCCTGCCAGGTGGTTTTCTGGAAGGTCTCGGTCCACAAACTCAGCTGGGGCAGTTTTGTCAGATAGTACCCTAAATTTTGTGTAAATCCCCCTAGAATCATCACCGTGGGCCCCAGAATGAGCATCAACAACATAAATATGCCGGCAAGCGCCATATTTCCTTCACTGAGGCGTTTCACCCCGCCATCCAGCCCAGAAACCACGGACATGGTGGCAAAGGCGGTAATTACAGTGATCAAAATAACCTGGACCGTTGTACTGATTTCAATGCCAAATAAAAAGTTCAGACCGGCATTGACCTGCTGGACCCCGAGGCCCAGGGATGTGGCCAGCCCCACCAGGGTTGCAAGCACCGATAATACGTCAATGATATTACCCCAGAATCCATAAATCCGGTTCCCCAGAATGGGATAAAAAATAGAACGCACCGTCAGCGGCAGCCCACGGTTATATGCAAAGAATGCGAGCCCCAATCCCACGATAGAGTATATGGCCCAGGGGTGCAGTCCCCAATGAAAGTAAGTGACGCCCATGGCCGCCTGGGCCGCTTGCGGGGTGCTGCCCTTTATACCGCTAAACATGGGGGATGGGGACAGATAGTGATACATGGGCTCGCCGACACTCCAGAACATCAGACCGATGCCCATGCCGGCACTGAGCAGCATGGCAAACCAGGCCAAAGTGGAAAACTCCGGTTTGGCATCCTTGCCGCCGATGCGAATTTTGCCGAATTTACTGAATGCAAAATATATTGCAGCAAGGATAAACATATTGGCAGCCAGAATCAAAAACCAGCCAGTGCTACTTGTGATGACAGCCAAAGCGGAATTAAAAAACTCCGTGGCTTCCTTATGAAACATCAGGGTCAGCAAAATAAATACCACAAGTATGACCGTGGATGTAAATGTCACATGAGGATGAATATCAAAACCGAATCCAACGAGATTGCGGTCCCCGGGTTCACGTTCCTCGGCATCATCGTAGTAGGATGATGTAGGTTTGATTTGAAGGCCGAAAAACCGTTCTCTGTTGGCGATGGCCTTTTCCCGGGCCTCTTCTTCGGCCCGTTTTATTTTTTCAGCAAGAATTGCCTTTGAAGTCCCTTTTTTCTTATTTGCTTTCAGGGTCATCCTTTATCCTTTTCTGTTCGATTATCAATCAGCAGGAGCCTTCCCATAAAATGTTCATCTTAAGTTCCGTCATCAGCTAAGCTCTGCGCGTAATTTTATTCGAATCGAATGCCCACCAATTTCGAACAGATTTGTCATGTGACGGATGCCCGCATAAAAAAAACAGACATTCACAAATTTTACACAGGAATACAACAAATTAGTTTATTTTTAAAGAACCGGTTAGGATTTGGAACCGTATCGCGTCCCACTTATTTATATAGTTCCCCCCTTCCCTTTATTGCCTTTTGACCCCCGGCCAAGGATGGGATAAAATAGACGGCCATGGAAAAAGCAATCAAAATCATAGAACACGGCCAAGGCTGGATCTGCCTGGAAAAACCCGGGGGCATGAGTGTCCATAACGATCCGGGCAAGGATATGATATCGGGCCTTCAAAAGCAACTGCCCCCCGGCAGCACGGAGATACTTCAGCCCGTACACCGCCTGGATAAGGAAACCTCGGGACTGCTCCTTGTGGCCACCACCAAAGCGACCCTGACCTGCCTGTCGACCCTTTTTGCAGAAGGGAAGGTGACAAAACGCTACAAGGCCCTGGTCCACGGCCATTTTGACCAGACCCGGGGCACCTGGGACACCCCTCTGACCAAATCCGCCGGCGGCAGAACCGATCCCCGGGGCCGTGGAAAACGGGTCAAGTCCATGACCCGCTACAGGGTTTTGGACCAGTCCATCCATTATTCCCTTCTGGACATTGAATTGTTCACCGGCCGCAAGCATCAAATCCGGCGCCACGCCAAACTGGCAGGGCACCCGGTCGTGGGCGACCCCCGGTACGGTTCCCCCAAAGCCCTTGAATTCTTAAAAACCCAAAAGCAGTTCGAATCCATGGGTCTGCACTCCTATTTCCTTAAATTCAAGGATAAGGACAGGACGGTCACTCTGGAGCTGTCGGATCTGCCCCCGAAAGTTGCGCGACTGTTTGAAGCGGACAAAGCATAGGCTTACAGCAGATTGTTACATGATTTTAACTAAATGTAGAAGCTTCTCCCATAAGGTCTGTTACACATTTATTCAGGCTTTTACCCTCTGCTGCTGCGCTGGCAGCAATCTCGGCGTGTAGCGCTGGAGGAACCCTCAAATTAAACTTACCGGAATATTCCTTAGACGGATTTATGCCTTCCTCTTCACACATCTCAAGGAAAACTTTCAAAGAGATCTTACCTTCTTTCTTGAGTTCTTCCATATTGGCGGCATCAAAATCAGCGCCACCATTTAAGCCGACAAATTCTCCACGAAATTCCATTAGGCCCATTTGGTCACTGGTCAGGATGTGCCCCTACTCATAGTAGGCTAAGCGTCCGAGCAAGTGCGATCCAACGATGTTTAACATCATTTTTAAGCATTACTCAACATTGATAATTCTATCGACACCGGTGTTATATTCAACTATTGAATTATTGCCAAAATTATTTGATAAATCCGTTTTAACACTACTGCTGCGCATTCTGGATAAAAATCTGACTAAATATATCCCTGGCCCATTTATCCTTGAAACATAAGATATTTCATATTTCTCACTTGGCCCGATATCAATAAAATCCCAAACGACCTTTTCGAATCCCCGGTACCGAGAATTGCCAATATAAATAGGAGTTCCATAAACAGGTCGACCATCTTCAAAGTCAATCTTTGAGATTAGGATCGTTTTATCATTTAGTGAAACCCGAACATCTTCATTTCCGACATTTTTCAATTGTACCGAAATTGAAAAAACTGTACCTTCCTCTTTGATATGTAATTTTTGTATACTCATTTCTGTTAGTACGCGAGAATGCATACTTGTTTTTTGCTGCAACTCTAACACTTGCAAATCCGCGATATATTCTTCATTCTTGACCCAAGTTCCATACAATGCCCAAACAGCAACGCAAATTGCAGCCAGCATTGAAAATACATCCTTTGCCACAGCCACTTTTTCAACAATCTTCATCTTATTAGGTTGCTTCAACAAGTTGCCCTTTAGTTTTTATCTATATCCTGCACTCATTTATCTAACTGGATAACATACGAAAAGCAAAAATATCCATCGCTCTACAATCTTATTGGATATCAGTGGAAAAACTCTTACCACTATTAACGATAATTCGCAAAGGCTTCCATTTAAAAATTTTTAATATATTGCCAACTCTTGGCCGGAATGTTTAACGATTGCCCGATCTACTGCATCCCTTGTTGTTCATCCAAGGATTTGATATATCTGCGCCGGAAAGAGACGAAGGTGGAGATAAGATAAATTGACGGACAGAACTAAAGAACAACCGGTTGTTTCGGTCATGCCGGATCAGGCGTTGGTGCTTGAATGGGAAACGGTGAAAGGCGCGACCTCCCCGGACCAGGAACAGCACCTGGAGGAAATTGCCCAAATCGCTGAAACCCGAAAAGATGACTGGCTGTATGACCTGGGGTTTAAGCAATTACCGTTGGATTTTTCAGTCTCCCTATACTATTTTCTGCGTTTTTCCCGCTGTTTTGTCCGGGAATTGTTAAAAACCGCCGAGCTTGAAATCCTGAGGCAGGCGGCTGTTATCGGTATTCCCCCGGGGCTTGTCGACGATTTTATTTCAGCCTGTCCTCTGATGGCCGGCTCCGAATATGTCACCGCCGATATGCTGGAGGGGCTGTGGCAGGGATTCAATGAAACGTTTTCCCATGACATTAAAGATTTCAAGGGCCCGGTCAGCAACTATTTGCAGGAGAAAAACCCCGATCTCCACCCGGCGGGCCGGGTGTTTTTCCATCTGGTGGAAAATAAAAATTCCGACCTGCCCTTTGCCTTTATGGCCACCTACTCCGCAGGTATGGGAGCCAATGGAAAACCCAAGCACCTACCTTTGAAACATGCCATTGAAACCCATGACGATGATGCGCTTTTAACCCTTTTATCCACAGTGTACAAGGCGGCAGAACAAAGCCGGATCGTGGCGGAGCTCATTGAATCCGGCGAATTGTTCCATCCCCTGGCCTGGGACGGGGATGAGGCGTTTGCCTTTCTAAAAGAGATCCCGGATTATGAGGCCTGTGGTGTGCTCTGCCGGATCCCGGACTGGTGGAAACAAATCGCCTCCAATCCCCGGGTAACCATCTCCATGGGGGACAAAAAACCATCCTTGGCCGGGCTGGATGCCATTCTTGATTTCAAGGTCAGTGTAGGATTGGGAAATCTGGAATTGTCCAGGCAGGAGGTTGAAGCCATCCTGGAAGAAACCCAGGGCCTGGCGTTTATCAAAAACAAATGGGTGGCCGTGGACCCTGAAAAGCTTAGACAGGCCCTGAAAGCATGCGACCGCATTGAAGACCTGGCCGCCTCGGGTATGCCCCTGGGAACTGCCATGCGGACTCGGTTGACCCCTGAAAAAATGCTTGGCCGGGAGGCTGATGGCCAGGTGGAGGTCTGTGTCTCTAACGGCACATGGCTGACATCCGTATTAGAAAAGATGACCCACCCGGAACAGGTTGATCCGGTGGTGCCGGGCAAAGGGTTCAAGGCGACATTGCGGCCCTATCAATCAAAAGGCGTAGACTGGCTGAACTTTTTGTCCGCATACGGATTCGGGGCCTGCCTGGCCGATGATATGGGGTTGGGGAAAACCGTCCAGATCCTGGCATGGCTGAGCACATTGCCTTCAAGCCAAAAACGCCCGGCAACGCTCCTGGTGGTGCCGGCATCCTTGATTTCAAACTGGCAATCGGAAATTAACCGCTTTTTGCCCGGCCTTAAAGTCTGTGTGGCCCACCCCGGTTTTACATCATCGCCGCCAAAAACCGGCAAGGCGAAAAAAAACAAAGAATTCAAGCTGACTAAAACCCAAATGAACCGCCTGGACCTGGTCATCACCAGCTACACCCTGGTGAAAAAATATGACTGGCTTGCCAAGTATACCTGGTACTGCCTGATCCTGGACGAGGCCCAGGCCATTAAAAATCCCGGCACCCAGCAGACCCGGGCCATCAAGGCCCTGCCGGCCGCCCACCGGATCATCATGACCGGCACGCCTGTAGAAAACCGGCTGTCAGACCTGTGGTCCTTATTTGATTTCTTGAACCCCGGGCTTTTGGGCAACAAGAAAGAATTTTCCGACTTTGCCAAAACCCTGAAAGACAATCCCAACGGCTATGCCAGACTGCGGCAGATGATTTTCCCCTATATCCTGCGCCGCCTGAAAACCGATAAGACCGTGATCAAAGACCTGCCGGACAAGGTGGAGATGAAGGTCTTTGCCGATTTAAGCCCCAAGCAGGTGGTGCTGTACAAAAAATCGGTCAAGGATTTAAAACGGGCCATTGAAACCTCCGAGGGCATCCAGCGAAAGGGTCTGGTGCTCTCCTTTCTTCTCCGGTTCAAACAATTGTGCAACCATCCGGACCAGATCACAGGCTCCGGGGATTTCAAGTCCACCCACAGCGGGAAATTCATGCGCCTTGGCAGTATCTGCGAAACCGTTTATGAAAAACGGGAACGGGTGCTCGTATTCACCCAGTTCAAGGAGATGACAGAGCCGTTGCGGGCCTTTCTTGAAACCATTTTCCATCATCCGGGCCTCGTGCTCCACGGATCTGTGCCTGTTGCAAAACGCAAAAAACTGATACAAACGTTCCAGGACAATGCCTATTGCCCTTTTATGGTACTGTCGTTAAAGGCCGGGGGTGTGGGCCTAAACCTGACCCGGGCCAACCATGTGGTCCATTTTGACAGATGGTGGAACCCGGCCGTGGAAAACCAGGCCACGGACCGGGCGTTTCGCATCGGACAAACCAAAAAAGTGTTAGTGCATAAATTTGTCACCCGGGGCACCATTGAGGAAAAGATTGATTTGATGATCACTGAAAAACAGGCGCTTGCCGACCAGGTGGTAACTTCCTCCGCCGAAGGACTGATCACGGAAATGGATGATAAAAATCTGCTTGACCTGTTCCAGCTCTCCTTGCCGGAATAAGTCAACAGATAAAGACCTAAAGGTAAAAGGAATCCAACAATGTATTACGGGTATCCTAAATACGTGACCGTAGCGGAAAAACGGGCAAAAGCGGAAAAAAAACTTAAGGTATTAAAAAAGAAAAACCCCGATATTCAACCCGTGGTCCTTGAAGGCCAGGCCCTGGCAAAAACCTGGTGGGGCAAAGCCTGGAACAAAAACCTGGAACGATACGCCGATTATGCCAACCGGATCGGCCGGGGCCGCAGCTATGTCCGACACGGGGCAGTTCTTGATCTTAAGATCCAGCCCGGCAAGGTAACGGGCCTGGTCATGGGAAGCACCAGCACCCCCTACCGGGTCACCGTCACCATTAAACCCATCCCTCCAAAACAATGGCAGCACATCAAAAATCAGTGCAGGGGAAAAATGGAGGATGTTAAGCAACTGATGGCCGGCAAGTTCCCCAAGGCGCTTGAAGACCTGTTCACCCAGAAAGGTAAAGGCCTTTTCCCCTCTCCCAAGGAGATTGCCCTGGATTGCTCCTGCCCGGACTGGGCAGTCATGTGCAAACATGTGGCCGCCGTACTGTACGGGATTGGGGCACGCCTGGACCAGGATCCTACCCTATTCTTCATTTTAAGAAAGGCAAAGGTCAACGATCTGGTGGCCGAAACGGTCCAAGAGAGCAAAAAAGACCTCCTGAACCGGTCCGGAAAAAAATCCTCAAGAATCATTGATGAAAAAAGCCAAAATCTGTCGGATATGTTTGGTATCGATCTTGATATGGACGAATCGTCACCATTACCGCAGACAAAGACCAAACCTGCCGGAAAAGCACCCGGCAAAGCAAAAATTGGGAAAGCAAAGCCAGGTCGACCAAAGGGTGCAAGATCCAAAAACAAGTCCTCCCGCCCCCCTGGCACCACAAAAAAAGCCGATGCATCAAAAATCAAAAATGCCGCCGGCATTGAAACCCTGTTTAAGCGACGAACAAAACGGCATACAACTGCTGCCGAAGTTATTGAGAAATCGGACATGGATTCGCAAAAGGTTAGAAATATACTGTCCAGCCTTGTAAGAAAAGGTAAACTGGAACGGGTATCAAGGGGCGTTTACAAATGGGTCCGGCCGGAAACGACTTAGGCACCGAATTGGTTCACCTCAAGCGTCTGTTTACATCCATTTCTTTTAAAAAGTCTGTGTAACCCAAAACATTTTTTAACTTTCGTTATGGGCTGAACCACGGTGAACAACCAGGTCAGTCCATGACTGTTATTTTGATCATTTGAAGGTACTGATCATTGGCATCAAAAAAGGAGTCGTACTTGGCACGAAGAAAACTCAAAAAAGCAGTGAAACAAAAACTTGAATCCCCCGGTTGGCAAAAACTTCTGCGGATTTCAAACCAGCAGTTGGCCATTACCATAGGTGCGGCGCTCAACGCCTTTGCCTATGTATTATTTCAAATGCCTTATAATTTGGCAGCGGGCGGGGTGTCCGGGTTGGGTATTATCGTAAATCATCTGACCGGATTTTCCCCGGGCCTGTTTTATTTTACGGCAAACATCCCATTGTTCATTCTTGGCTTTTTCACCCTGGGCAGGTGGCGGTTTATATTCACTTCCACGTTGGCCGTTATCGTATTCTCCTCGGCCACGGAATTTTTTATTATCAACATGCCAACGGTGTTTTCTCAATTTCCCATCACTGAAAACAAACTCTTGGCAACCATATACAGCGGATTGCTCGTTGGTATCGGTACGGGTATTATCTACCGCTTCGGCGGCACCATCGGCGGCACATCCATCATTACCCGGATCATTTACAATAAAACCGGGTTTCCCATGTCCCAGTCCGGCCTCTACGTGGATGTGATCATTATCGCCATTGCCGGATTTGTGTTCAACTGGGAGACCTCTTTGCTGGCCTTCCTTGCGCTTCTCATCGCCGGCATGAGTGCAGACTTTGCGTTGGAAGGAACCAGCCAGATGCGCACCCTGATGATCATTACCAAAAACCCAGAACCCCTGCGGTATGCCATTATCAATGAATTAAAGCGCAGTGTAACCTTGTGGAAGGGCACAGGCGGGTATTCCGGAGAAGAGCGTACCCTCTTATATCTCACCGTGCTGCGCTCTCGGGTGTATGATGTAAAATTCATCATTAACCGAATCGATCCTGATGCATTCATGGTGGTCGGAGTATCCCAGCAGACCTGGGGCGGGTATACCCTGAAAAAGAAAAAGACCAGGCCAATAGAGTCAAGCCGGAATACCGATAAATAGCCCAAAGCCGGCGACAAAAAACGACTTTTCGTCCGGCCGACCCGGGCACAAATTTTTAAAAAATCCGGTGCAGGGAGAGGTGAAATGCCTGTACCGGAGCTTTTAACATAATCAAGTCTCGATATTAATGGGATCACGGGTGGGCTGGTGGGGAAATCCGGTGATTGAGCCCATTTTATCTTTATCCCGGTTAAAGGTGGGACTGCTCTGGACATATGCAAGGATAAGGTTTTCCACCTGTTTAAGACTGCTGATGTTCGTGCGTTCGTACCCATGGGAGGCATCCACGCCGAATCCCACCAACGCTGTTCTGATATCGCTGCCCGCTTCAATGGCCGAGGCTGCATCCGACCGGTAAAATTCAAACAGATCTTTCTTAAAAGATATCTCATTTTCCCGGCACAAGCGGGCAAGTTTTCGGTTCAGATGGTAATCAAAAGGGCCGGATTGATCCATCATCACCAGGGTGGCGTCATACTCGGTGGAATTTTGCCCGGGCGCGGTCATGGCTGAATCAATGACAATCATTTCCGTGATATCGTTGTAGAGAACTTCCGTGGCTCCCACCCCGACCTCCTCATTGATGGTAAACAACAAATGGCAGTCCACAGGCAGTTTTAAGCCGGAACGACGAATCGTCCGGGCTACGGATAACAGCACGGCAGCCCCGGCCTTATCGTCCAGATGGCGGGCATTGATAAAGCCTTCCTGCTCATCAATTTCCGGAAAAGGGTCCACGGCAATAAAATCGCCTGCACAAAATCCTTTGTCTTCAAGGTCAGCTTTATTATGGCACCTGGCATCTACCCGGACTTCAACCTGGTCCCATGAGACCGGCTGGGTATCCACGGCATCCCCGTACACATGACCGGAAGCCTTCAAAGGAATAATTCGCCCTCTGTATTTTTGGCCCTGGGTGAACACAGTCACCCGGGCCCCTTCGGCAAATCGGCTGGACCAGGTCCCAATGGGCCTAACAGCCAGCCGCCCGTTGGATTTCAACCGACTGACCATGGCACCCAGGGTGTCGAGATGTACGCATACGGCCCGGTCCAGGGCATCACCGTCACCGGACAGCGTGGCCCGGATGGCGCCACGGCGGGTGACATTATAAGGGATATTCAAAATATCCAATTCATTGCACACATAGTGAACAATCTGGTCGGTATACCCGGACGGGCTTGGGATCTGGAGCATGGAGATCAATTGTTTTAACAGGTAAGCATCATTAATTTTCATGGCATTATTCCGTTACGGTTTCTGGAAATAAAAGGTCGACAAATCGCTGGGCCGTAGGCTGGGGCTCATGGTTGGCAAGGCCCGGACGCTCGTTGGCTTCAATAAAGGCATATTCGTCGCCACTGATGTCGGGTACCATGAAATCTAGCCCTGTGACCGGAATATCCAATGCCTGGCTTACGGTCACGGCCGCCTGCTTCAAGGCAGGCGATATCTCATCGGTCACATCATGGATGGTCCCGCCGGTATGGAGGTTGGCAGTTTTGCGCACCACTACAGTGCGGCCCTTCTCAAGGACAGATTCATAATCCAGGTCCTCTTTGTTCAGGCAGCGAAGGGTTTCTGCGTCATCGGGAATAAAACTTTCCCCGCCGGTTGCCGCCATCCGCCGCCGATTGTGTTTTGCGATCAGTTCGCGAATGGTGTGGCTACCCGTACCGGTAATAGCTGGCGGCTTTCGCACGGCAGCTGCCACAACTTCATGATTGATCACAATAATTCTTAAATCCCGGCCTTTAACATAGGTCTCAATGAGAATATCCGAGCAGATCTCCCCGGCACTTTCTATGGCGGTTTCAAGTTCCCCGGGTTCACTGACATCCACACTAATCCCGACGCCCTGCTCTCCTCGGGCCGGTTTGACCACCACCCTGCCCTGCTGCTGCATAAAATTCATGGAACTTGCCATATCTTGATGTTGGATCTGTTCCGGGGTGCGGATGCCGGCCCGGGCAACAAGGTTTCGGGTCAACCGTTTGTCATCGCACTTGGTCATGGCAACCGCCGATGTCATTTCCGACAATGATTCCCGGCAGGTAATCGACCGGCTGCCCAGACTCAAGCTAAACAAGCCGTATGCCTCATCAATGACGTCCACAATAATACCGCGTTTTTTTGCCTCGTCGGCAATGAGCCTGGCATAAGGATTCATTTGCTGGACAGCGTCGTGACCCGCCACATACAAGGTCTGGTTAATGGAATTTTTACGTTTGATACAGAACACCGGCACCCGCTGAAATCCCAATTTTTCATACAACGGAATGGCAATTTCATTATCGTGCATGACGCTGGCATCAATAAACGTCCGGCCCTTGGTAAAATAATGGGCGGCCAGATGACGCACCAGACAAGACCCCACCCCCGGAACCCCGGCCTGGGGATCCACGGCCAGAGACCACAGACTGCATCCATTTTCAGGGTCATTAAACGCCGCAACATGATCAACGCCGGTAATGGTACCCACCACCTGATCGCTGTCCGCCGGCTTGGCCACAAGATAGGTACGCAGTTTTGTGGCCCGTTTATCCAAAAGGAAATCAGGGTCCGCGCCTTTCATGTGACACTTGGCATAAATCCGGTTGACTTGGTCGGCCTCCTGCCTTGTGGACAGCCGTTGAATAGTTAGTACCCGACTGTCTTCCGTGGTTTTACAGCTATGGTCATAGTGCCACAGACGAAAGGTGTGGGAGGGGTCCAGAAACAATTTATCCGGGGCCATGGCAATGATCACATGCGGATCAATGACGTACATGGCAATATCCCTTGTATCCCGGCCGTGGGAACACATGGCCTCTACGATACGTTTATTATTTTCAAAGGTATGCCCAAAGACCAAACGCCCCCACCCCATTTCAGCAAAGGTATTGGGCTGCATCCTGCTGGTGGCCGGATTTTCTATTTTTTCCCAGTTGCGTAAAGACTGGCCATAGCCTTTTTCGATTCTATGACTTTTTTTGCTCATGTTTAATTCTCCGGTTCCTAAATCCTATGTTCCTGTAACCAGAACTCTAAAAGCGCCACCTGCCAGAGCTTTGATCCCCGCAGTGGAGTGATGTGCTCATCAGGGGCTGCCAGCAAACTGTCGATGTAAGTCTCCTGGATGACGTCTCGATTTTTGCAGGCCGGGCTTGTAACAATCTCTTTTATAAAATCATAATATTTGCCCCGGATGTATTTCAGGGCCGGTACCGGGAAATACCCCTTGGGGCGGTCTATGACTTTTGACGGGATGATATCCCTGGCTGCCTCTTTAAGAATATGTTTGCCCCCTTGGCTGATTTTCATCTCCGGCGGAATTTTCGCCGCCAGTTCCACCAATTCATGGTCCAGAAAGGGTACCCTGGCTTCCAAACTTGCGGCCATGGTCATGTTATCCACCCGCTTGACCGGGTCATCCACCAGCATGATGGTGGCATCCATGCGAAGTGCCTTATCCACAGCCGCCTGAGCTCCGGGCAGGGCAAACTGCTGTTCAATAAACCCACGGCTGAAATCTTTATCTCGAAACCTTTCATGGACAATATCGTGAAACTCCTGGTGGGAGCGGTCGCAGAATACATTTGCGTAATCAACGGCCGGATTCCGGCTCTCCATCATGGGCGGATACCAATGATAGCCCCCAAAAATCTCGTCCGCCCCCTGGCCGCTTTGCACCACTTTGACGTATTTGGCCACTTCCCGGCTTAAAAGGTAAAAACCGATACAGTCATGGGAGACCATGGGTTCGCTCATCGCCCGGACGCAGTCGGGCAGATTCGGCAGAACCGTTTGGGCATCCGCCTGAATTTTATGGTGATCGGTGGAGAAATGCCGGGCAATAATATCAGAATATTCAAACTCATCGCCCCTTTCTTCACCCACAGTTTCAAACCCTATGGAAAAGGTTTTAATATCCTGTTGCCCAGCATGGGCCAGCAAGCCGACAATCAGGCTTGAATCAAGACCACCGGACAGCAGCACCCCGACCGGTACATCCGATACCAGTCGGCGTTTGACAGCTTTCATTAAGGTGTCGGATAACAGGCGCTTCCAGTCTTCAAACCCATAGTGATCTTCTTCACTGTCCCGTGTGAAATCAAGTGACCAATAGGATCTCTGCACAGCTTTGCCGTCGCTTTTCACCGTCATCGTAGATCCGGGGCCAAGTTTTTTCACGCCTTGAATCACGGTGTCAGGGGCCGGCACCACAGCATGGAAATGCATGTAATAGTGCAAGGCCCTGGGTGAAATCTCCTTTTTGATGCCGTCAGCTTCAAGCAGGGCCGGCAGGGAAGATGCAAAGACAAGACACCGGTCGTTTTTATGGTAATACAACGGTTTTATGCCCAATCGGTCCCTGGCCATAAATACTGTGTCTTTGCGACAGTCATAGACGACAAATGCAAACATGCCGTTAAATTTTTCCACACAGGCTTCACCCCAAAAGTGATACGCTTTAAGGATGGTTTCCGTATCCCCTTTGGATGAGAATGTGTACCCTTCCTGTATCAGGCGTTTACGAAGCGTTTTGTAATTGTAAATGGCGCCGTTGAACACCAGAACCAGACCTAAATCATCATCCACAAAAGGCTGATTGGAAGCATCGGAAAGGTCAATGATCTTCAAACGCCTATGCCCAAAACCAATGGGCCCTTTTGTGTATAAGGCCCCATGCTCCGGCCCCCGCCGGGTCATTTTTTCATTTATTCTTGCGATTGTTTCCTTGTTTGCGGCCGCACCGTCAAACGCAATTTCACCACAAATACCACACATAAATAATCATCCGTTCATGATAGATTTAAAATTTAAAAATAGAGATGGGCTGACCGGGCCTATCGACACCCAGGCGTATCCCATAAAAAAATGTGAAAGTAATTTAAAAACCCATTGGAACTTTCATCTAAAATGTCATTGGAATTATGTTGATTTCTCCTGTCCCGTATCGCCGGGAAAAAGGCAGGGCACCTTTAGGAAAAACCAAGTTTTAAAAAGAACACGGACATGTTTTATATCGTACTCAAATCATAATGTCAACTCGATATTTTTTTATCTATTTGAAAATATAGATAAATAAAAATTCAACACTTTTTATCCGGCAATATTATACTTCGTATTCTATATATAAATATAATGAGTCACTAAAATGACAGAACTTAAAAATTGTGATAAATGACAGGATACTTTCAAAAACGATTGAACGGTGGAGCGTAGAAAAATGCAACTCTATTTTATCACGAAATACTTTAAGGCCCGCAGGCTGGCCTTTGACGAAGAACAGAATATACTTTGGCTGGACCCGAACTTTAAAGAACGGTTTCTTACGGGACACCAGG
Source organism: uncultured Desulfobacter sp. (assembly GCF_963677125.1). Lineage (NCBI taxonomy): Bacteria > Pseudomonadati > Thermodesulfobacteriota > Desulfobacteria > Desulfobacterales > Desulfobacteraceae > Desulfobacter > uncultured Desulfobacter sp. The sequence goes on from NZ_OY781882.1 coordinate 3,083,256, forward strand.
TGGGATTCAATCTGAATCTTTTAAGATCCATCAAAGAGTACCCGGCCCTTTCTTCAAAGGTGGCCGTTGATATCCCCCTTGCCTATTTCACCTTGCATTTAAAAGACTTGAAAGTCGCCATCGGCGTTGATGAAGCGGGGTTAGCTTTTGTGAATACATTAAACATTCCCGATCCCCCAAGCATTGCAGGCAATCCAATCGTTCAAAAACCACTAACGTAAATACAGAACCTTGCTGTTAGTCGTTCATAGATTCAAGATGTTCCAAATGAGCCACGACCGCCCTGATTTCACCGTAGGAATAATCGTCACCCAATTCCTCTTTCATCTGGCTCAAATTTTTGTCTGAATCCACGACGGCGGCAATGGCCGCTTGTTTTTCTTTATCTTCCACTAACTGGTCCACAGCCAGTTCGCCCTTGGCAACAAAAGAACATAAGTGTCCTTGGATAGTGGTGGCGGCCAGCCCGCGTTCTTCGGCAATCTTGTCCACGGACAAACCGTCTTTAAACATCATCAGGCTGATGTCCCGGGTGTTGGCTTGGGGAAGGGCTTTATCCGTATTTTTGACTTTGTTGCTGCCGGTTCCCTGCTCTTTCTTTGGGTTCTGTTCTGCGGGACGCGGCTCGGGGGATTCATCGCCCGGGATTTTCTTTTCATTGCAATAGGTATCCACCATGGCCAGCAGCTCCTCGCCATAGCTTTCTACGGTGGCCGGTCCTACGCCTTTCAGGGCCTTGAGACTTTTTGGGGACCGGGGCAGGCAGACGGCGATCTGGACCAGAACTTTCTGGTGAGCCACCTGGAACGCTTTGACATTCTGGGCAGCTGCGGTGCGGGTTCGCCATTCCTTCAAGGCTTGGAACATGTCGGGATGGGCAATGTCAAGTTCAGTGTAATCCGTGGTGGATGACGCAGCACTCTTTTTTGACAGGGTTCCCGGCGCATCCGCCATGGCTTGGGATGATACGGCCTTAAGATAAGCAGTTGTGGAAAAGCCGCCGGCACAGGATAAAATCCCGGCCCGTTTAACACGGACTTCGCGTTTTAAATTATCCAGGGCATTTGTCACCTGCTTGGCCAGAGCTGCATTGTCAGTATCCACAGCACCTTTTTCCAGCAGACGGCCAAACACCTGATCCAGGGTATTGCCGAACCAGGCACTGGCCTTTTGCACCCGCTCCTGTATAACAGCACTTTTCTCCGGTAACGGCTCATTTGCCATCAACTGTTTCAATTGAATCTGAAATTTATCGCTCACCTGGAACACCTGGTCCCGGGCACCGGCTTCCAATTGGTCAGGCTCGCCAAGACCGGGGATACGCAGTACATTGCGGTTGTCCCTTGCCAGGCGCAAAAAATAAAAAAACAACCGCCTGAAAGATGAACAGTCAAAACATTTAAGCACCAGAGCCTGCTGACAGGCGGCCCGGGCGGATCTGAAAATCCCGGCAAGGTCCTGGCCCGGCGGCGCCGTCCGGTTCATGAACTCCACTACCACCGGGTCGGTCCCCAAAGCGTTGGGCGGCACAGGCGCAGTCAGCACCAGCCCTTCAAGACCGGTACAGCGGCTTAAGGCCACATAGACCTGACCGTGGGCAAAGGCGTTTTGGGCATCCACAATGGCCCGGTCAAAGGTTAAGCCCTGGCTTTTGTGAATGGTGACCGCCCAGGCAAGTTTTAACGGAAACTGCTTGAATGTCCCCACCACCTCCTGCTGGATGGTTTTATCTTCCTCGTTTACCTTGTACGTGACATTTTCCCAGTCCACCGGCTTGACTTCCACAACCGGCCCGTCCTTGGAATCAGACGCACTCTCCCCGGCCGATCTTCCGGCACTGCCCCGGCAGGCCACGGTTATAATATCGGTCCCCACATGGGTAACCTCACCGATGGTACCGTTGAAATAATTTTTATCCGGGGAGGCGTCATTGCGCAGAAACATCACCTGGGCACCGGGTTTAAGGGTGAGCTGTTCGCCTGTGGGAAAGGCATGGGATGGAAAATCTCCGGTCACTTTTGCAGCCAGAGTGTGTGCCTTCTCCCCAAGCCGGGAAAGTTTCAGGCTATTAATAGATTCGGCCTTACGATTGTGCGTGGTCAGGGTAATATACCCTTGATCCGGGAGATCAGGTTTCACCTGCCGGTTAAGGATTTCAGTACAGTGGCTGTCCATGCGGTTTTCGCGTACGGCATTAAGCAGGCGGATGAAATCAGGGTCGCTTTGACGGTAAACGGTCTCAAGCTCTATGGTCACCAACTCGGAACGGCTTAACGCCTGACTGGAAAAAAAATAGGGGGATCCATAATAGTTGGACAAAAGTTCCCACTCATCAGGTTTGGTCACCGGTGGCAGCTGGAACAGGTCGCCAATGAGCAGCAGTTGAACCCCGCCAAAAGGCCGTTCATCCCGGCGCAGCCGCCGCAATACCGCATCCAGGGCGTCCAGCAGATCCGCCCGGACCATGGAAATTTCATCAATTACCAGCAAATCAAGGCCGTTGATAATCTGTTTTTTTACCTTAGAGAATCTGAAAAACCGGCGATTGTCCTGGGGCCGGTCACTTTGGCCGGGCAAAAAAGGCCCCAACGGTATTTGAAAAAAAGAGTGCAGGGTCACGCCACCGGCATTTACGGCGGCAACACCCGTGGGTGCGGCAACCATAAACTGCTTGGGGCAAAAATCCTGTAAAGATTTCAGGAATGTGGTCTTACCGGTGCCGGCCCTTCCGGTCAGATAGATATGACACAGGGTTTCTGAGATAAAGGCCCGGGCCGCCTGAATTTTTTTGTTGCCTTCAAAGGAAGGTAATGTGGATTGCGCAGTGTCCATAGACCTGTCTTATAACAAAAAAAATAACACCATGTCCACTGCACCTAAATGAACCACGGAAGACACGGAAGGACACGGAAATATTAGCTCTAACTTTCTGTGCTTTCCGTGTTTTCCGTGGTTATAAATCATTGTGCAGGCAAAGGCCCGTTTTCCACAGCATCAGTCCTTCGAGACAGCCACCCCCCGCCCAGGGCTTTATAAAGATTAACATAAGCATTGAAATAGAGCTGCCGGTTCTGGGAATACTCAAGCTGGGCGGAAAACAGGGTGCGCTGGGAATCCAGTACTTCAAGATAGGAACTGACGCCCTTGTCATACCGCTCAAACGAAAGTTTATACGCATTTTCAGCCGCAGCCACCTTGCGCTGGGATGCGTCACTTTCTCTTCTGTAGGTATCCACTTCCACCAAGGCATCCTCCACTTCCTTAAAGGCGGTGAGCACTACTTCCTGGTAGTTGAACAGTGCCTGACGGGTCTGCTCTTTGGCCACCTCTACTCTGAACTTACTTTTATTAAAATCAAATAAGGGCCCCAAAAGGCTGCCGCTCAGGTTCCATATCCCGCCGTGATTGGTGATATCGGACACCTCGGACGAGGCAAGCCCCAGGACACCGGTCAGACTGATGGCCGGAAACCGCTGAGCCACAGCCACGCCGATTTTTTCGTTAGCTGCATGCACAAGGGCCAGGGCGCTTTTGATCTCAGGTCGACGCGCCAAAAGGGAGGCAGGCATACCCACAGGAATCATAGGGGGCAAAGGCTCCTTATCTAAAGCAACCACCGTTCGCACCGCCCCGGGCAGAGACCCCATGAGCAGTTTCAATCGATGCTCGGTTTTGGCAATCAGGCGTTCATAGGAGGGGATGGCACCTGCGGCCACTTCCAGCTGAATCTGGGCCTGGTTCACATCAATTTTCGGAATAATTCCCTTGTCAAATCGTTTGGTAATTATGTCCAGGCCATCCTGGCGTGAGGCAAGGGTTTCTTTGGACATCTCCAGACGCTGACGATAGTCCAGGAGCTGATAATAGGCAGAGACCACATCGGCAATAAGCGAGGTGCGTACCGCCCAGGCCCCATAGGCTGACGCCAGAATCTGTGCCTGGGCCGCAGTTGTGGCCCGTTTGAATTTCCCCCAGAAATCCAATTCCCAGGACAATGTGGGTGATATATACAAATTCTTATTGGTAAACGTAGATCGGGTTCCCGAATAGTTGCCCACAAAGCCTCCGCCCCCAAGATTGAGAGCCGGAAACCTGTCGGCCCGGGTCATCCCGAAAGAAAACCGAGCCTCTTCAATCCGGCTTAATGCCGTTTTCAGATCCTGGTTGTTTTCAAGTGCTGTGGTCACAAGCTCATAGAGCACGGGATCTTTGAACAGCTCCCACCATTTTAAATCCTGATCCTGGCCGGCATCGTCCGGTGCAAACCGATAGGCTGCCGGTACATCCACCACCGGGGCTTCAAAATCAGGTCCTAGGGTGAGACAACCGGACAGTCCGAATCCAGACAAAAGGACCAGTAGGACAAACAATACGCGAATTGAAGATAATCTATTCATAACCATAATTTTTTCTTACGCCTTCTTATTGGCCAAATCCCGTTTTTTCTCATACCGGCACAATTTGCCGATCACCACGAAAAGCATGGGATATAAAAAGATCCCGAGCAGCGTGGCCAGACACATGCCGCCTAAAAGCGCCACGCCCATGACTTTACGCGACAAAGCACCGGCTCCCGTGGCCACCACCAGGGGTAAAATCCCAAGAATAAAAGAAAATGCCGTCATTAGAATGGGGCGGAACCGTATTTTTGCAGACTCAATGGCCGCATCAAACAGGCTCATTCCCTCGTTGAATTTGATATTGGCAAACTCCACAATCAAAATGGCATTTTTGGCAGCCATACCAATAAGCATAACAAGAGAAATCTGGGCAAATACGTTGTTTTCATAGGTCAGATCAAAAAACCGTGCCAAATACACAAGACCTAATGCCCCGAACAAAGCAAAGGGTGTTCCCAATAGAATGCTGAAGGGCAGAGACCAACTTTCATATTGGGCGGCCAGGATCAGGAATACAAAAATAAGTGAAAAGATAAAGACCATGGACCCGGTACCGGACGCTGCCTTTTCCTGGTAGGACATATCACTCCAGGCATAGGTCATGTCATCAGGCAGCACTTGGGCAGCCACCTCTTCCAGGGCTGTCATAGCCTGGACCGATGTATATCCCTGGGCAGGGGTCCCGGATATTTCTGCGGCCCGCATCAGGTTGAACCGGTTGGTGTAATCAGGACCGTATACCTCTTTTACTTTAATAAATGCAGACAACGGCACGGTTTTGCCGGCCTTGTTTTTCACGAAAAACTGGCCCAGTTTTTTGGCGTTGCGCCGATAGTCGGGTTCTGCCTGGATATAGGCCCGGTATAAACGCCCAAAGCGGTTGAAGTCGTTGACATAGGAACCGCCTAAAAACGTGCCGATGGCCGTGTAAATGTCATTAAGACCGACACCGGCCTTCAATGCTTTGTCCCGATTCACTTCAATAAGCTTCTGGGGCACGTTGGGACTGAATGTGGTGCGAATCGACCCGATCTCCGGGCGTTTTTTGGCCGCCGCGATGAACTGCGTGGCCTGGTGCCCCAGATAGGCCGGGGTATTACCCACACGGTCCTGGAGCATGAAGGTAAAGCCTGAGCCCGTACCAAGACCTGGGATGGCCGGTGGTGAAAAGGCAAAGACCTGGGCCTGGTTTACCCCAAAATAAAACTCTTTATTGACCTCATTGACCAGATCGTCGGCTGTCTTTTCGCGCTCATCCCAGTCTTTAAGGGAAACAAACAAGAAGCCGTAATTGGGTCCCATGGAAGAGGAGAGCATGGAAAATCCGGTGGCATTGGTCACATACGCCACTTCCGGGTGTTTGGCGAGAATCTTTTCCACCTGCTTGGCCACGGCATCCGAACGCTGCAGTGACGCGGCATCGGGCAGCTGCATATTCACCATGAAATATCCCATGTCTTCTGTGGGGATAAACCCGCCGGGCAAAAGTTTGCCCACAACACCTGTTCCGCAGCACACGGCAACAATGAAAAGAATACCCAGAATCGTCTTTCGCGCCACCATTTTGGAAATACTGGTATAGACGTTGGTGGATGCATCAAAGGCTTTATTAAATGCAGAAAAAAACACCCCCAAAGGCCCCCGGTAGGGTTTGGGTGCTTTAAGCAAAAGCCCGCAAAGCGCAGGGCTTAAAGAGAGTGCGTTAATTGAGGAGAACAATACCGATACCACAATGGTCAAGGCAAACTGCTGGTAGAGCCGTCCGGTAATTCCCCCCATGGCCGCAACCGGCAAAAACACCGCCACAAGGACCAGGGTGGTGGCAATAACAGGTGCGGTGACCTCACGCATGGCTTCGACGGTGGCGGGTTTGGCTTCCATACCCTTGGCAATATTGACCTGGACCGCCTCCACCACCACAATGGCATCATCCACCACAATACCAATGGCCAGCACAAGCCCGAGTAAAGACAGGTTGTTCACCGTAAATCCCAAAAGTGGGAAAGCCACAAAGGCCCCAAGCAGAGAGACCGGAATGGCAATGGTGGGTATCAGGGTGGCCCGCCAATCCTGGATAAAAACAAACACCACAAAAACCACCAAAACCAGGGCAATCACAAGGGTTTCAATAATTTCGTTAATGCCTTTGGTGATGGGTAGCGTGGCATCCAAAGAGACATCATACTGCATGCCCTTGGGAAAGGATTTGGACAACTGGGACATCACGGACCGGATTTCCTTGGCCAGGTTTACGGCATTGGATCCCGGCGCCTGGTACAGGGCAATAATGGAACAGGGTTTGCCGTTCATACGAGAAAAGACATTATAGGACTCCACACCCAGCTCCACCCGGGCCACATCCCTAATCTTAACCTGCGCCCCGGTGTCTGTGGTGCGGATCACGATATCACCAAAGGCCTCTTTGGACGCCAGGCGGTCAGGTAGCCGTACGGTGTAGGTAAATTCGGTGCCGGCAGGCGCGGGTTCCGCCCCGAACTTGCCGCCCGGAACAATAATGTTCTGGGCCTTGATGGCACTGGTGATTTCAGACACAGTCATATCAAGCTGAGCCAGGCGATCCGGCTTGATCCAAATGCGCATGGAGTAGTCTGACCCCCCCAAAACATCCACGCGGCCGATACCTTTCAACCGGGCCAGAGAATCTTTTATATTGATCAGGGCATAGTTGTTTAAAAACGTCTGGTCATATTTGCCGGATGGGTCAGTGAGTGCCACCAGCATCAGGATGTTGGGCAACGATTTTTGCGTGGAAACCCCGAGTCGCTTTACCTCCTCGGGAAGTTTGGCTGTAGCGGCCGACACACGATTCTGCACAAATACGGTGTTCATATCCGGATCAGTACCGATGTCAAAAGAGACGTTAATGGTCATGGTGCCGTCATTGGCATTTACCGACTTCATGTAAATCATGTTGTCAACGCCGTTGATCTGCTGTTCAAGCGGAGTAGCCACCGAGGCTTCCACATTGATTGCATTGGCACCGGTATAGCTGGCCCGCACCTGAACGATGGGCGGGGTAATATTGGGATACTGCTCCATGGGCAGCTGCATCGCGGACAAAACACCCAGGATGATCGTCACAATCGCAATAACCATGGCGACAACAGGTCGCCGGACAAAAAAAGCGCCCATTAGCTTTCTTCCTGTGCTATACGTTCCACTTTCACCGCTTTGGCCGTCACCTTTGTTCCGTCGGCAACTTTCTGCAAGCCTTCGTAGACGATGGACTCACCCCCAGAGAGGCCTTTTGTAATCAGAACAAAATTATCAACCTCCGGCCCCAGGGTAACATCCTGCTCCTTGATGGTGCCATCTTCACCCACCATAAACACCTTTTTAAGCCCCTGCAGGTCGGTGATGCAACGCTGGGGCACAAGAACCCCACCTTTAACGCTGTCGATCATGGCCTTGATCTTGCCAAACTGGCCGGGGCGCAACAGGCCGTTGGGGTTGGGAAACGAAACCTGGACCAAAATCGCACCGGTGGTGGGATCAATCTGCCGATCTAGAAAATTCGGCGTTCCCTTATGGGGATAAACAGAACCATCGGCCAATATTAACTGGATATCTGCATCAAAATTTTTTTCCCTGTCCATACCCTCCTGCCTGGCGGCCTCAATCTGGCGGGCCGTCCCTAGATATTGGGATTCTGTCAGAAAAAACTCGGCTAAAACGGAATTGGTGTTGGAAACGGTATTTAAAATGACCGGGTTGGGATCACGGCCCACAAAATCCCCGACCTTGGCCTTTGTCTTGCCAATGATCCCGTTAATGGGAGAATAGACCTTGGTATATCCCATTTGGATCTGGGCCGCCCGGACATTGGCCTGGGCGGCTGTCACCCCGGCTTTCGCCGCATCATAGGCTGCCACAGCCCCGTCGAGGTCACTTTGGGAGACGGCATTCATCTTTGCTAGAGGGCGATATCGATCCAGATCCCGTTTGGCTTTGACAAGTTTTGTCCGGGCCTCTGCAAGAAGTCCATCCATTGAAGCGACCTGGGCCTCAAAAGGCTGGCTTTCTATGGTGTAAAGCAGCTCGCCGGCCTTAACCGGTGCACCCTCTTTGAAATGAACGCCTTTTAGAAACCCCTCCACCCGGGCCCTTATGGCAATGTCCTTGGCACCGTATATCTGGCCCACAAAGGTGTGATAAATGGGGACATCCTCGGTAAATGTCTTATACACGCTTACACTTACAGGCGGAATGGCCTTGGCTGTTTTCTGTTCAGTTTGCTTACAGGCCGGTGTCCAAACCAGCAATACGACTACCAGCAGTACAACGCTAAGTTTAGTTTTCATTTTTCCCACAAATCCATGCGTTAGTGTTCACCCATAAATCAGAACTTTTCATCCGGAAAAAATCGAAGACGAAAAATAGTTACGGATGGGCACAAATTTACACAAAAAATACTAAATACCTACATCTTTACCCTACTTGACTATGAACACGATTGAGCAAAAATTATTGTTGCCATTCCTAAGTTTATTATACTATTGCCCCTGTATTTTAAACCATTTTTCTAAAAAACTAGCAAAGAAACAACAAACAGACCATGGGCCTTACATTTTTTTCAATAACTGTCCGGCTGCGGTCAAAAGCGGATCCCATACCGGTCCGAACGGCGGCGCATATGCTAAATCGGACTGAAAAAATTCAGACACTGTCATGGACGTTTGCAAGGCAACGGCGGCGGCATTGATTCTGTGAGCAACGCCTTCGGTTCCCGTCATCTGCACACCCAGCAGACGGCCACTGTCTTTATCGCCTATCATATTCACGAGAATCGGCGTAGATCCGGGATGGCCATGGGCCCGGGACCGGGCTGTAATCATATTTTCAACCGGGTTAAACCCTGCCGTGTTTGCCTCCTGAACGGTCAGTCCGGTCCTAGCGACCTGCAGATCAAACACCTTGAACACCGACGTGCCGGCCACGCCTTTCAATTCGGTTTTTACCCCACAGATATTGTCCGCCACGGCCCACCCGGCCCGATTGGCACGCAGGGCAAGGGGAATCCAGCACTTTTCGCCGGAAACCACATGATATGCATCGGCACAGTCTCCTGCTGCATAAATATCGGGATCACTGGTTTTAAGCATATGATCCACGGCAATGGCCCCGCCGGTACCAAGTTCAAGCCCGGCGTCTTGGGCAAGTTCACTGCAGGGCACCACACCTGCAGCCACAAGCACGATGTCGGCGTCCAAGGTCAAATCATCTAAAACCACCCGTGCCCCGGTTTCAGAGGGTTCAATACATTCCACAGTTTTCCCTGCATACAAAGCCACCTTTTTTTGCACAAGCTCATCTTGAATCATTTGTGAAAGGTCAGCCTGCATCCAGGGTAGAAACGTTTTCCCCGGTTTGACCATGGAAACTGCAACCCCTCTTTTTTCAAATGCCTCACACATCTCAAGGGCAATGTATCCCATACCGATGATCACAGCTTTTTTTACTTTTTTTTCCAAGAGAAAGGATTTGATCAGCCGCCCCTGGGATAGATTTTTCAGGGGCAGGACGCAATCAAGGTCAATTCCTGGAATGTTTGGCATCACGGGCCGGGCACCTGTGGCAATGAGCAGTTTGTCATAGGCGCATTCAAAGGACTGCCCGGACAGAGTGGTTCCGAAAACCTTTTTTTCTTTAGGGCTGACTTTTTCCGCTCTGTGGCCCGTGAGAAGATTGATTTGATTTTTCTGCCTGAACACCTCGGCGGTCCTGACCACAAGTACGGCCATATCCCTGTCCGGATCAGCGATATTGTATGGCATGCCACAGGCGGAGTAAGAGACATCTTCGGTCATCTCCAGCACCGAGACCGTCGCATTTTTGTTCATCCTTTTCAACTTGCTTGCCGCACTCATGCCGGCGGCATCACCGCCGATAACCAAAAAATTCATGACCTGTTCCTTTTTCATTTCGTCTATCCCTGTTGCTCGGATTCTTTTTCAGCAGTCTGGGGAAGATAAATATCAAAACAACTGCCTTCTCCTTCAATACTGTCCACAAATATATGGCCCTTAAGACGGGCCACAATCCCTTTAATAATAGGAAGGCCCATACCTGCCCCCCGCCCCTTTATTTTTGTTGTAAAATAAGGCTCAAATATATTGTCCATGACAGCGCGGCTCATCCCGTGTCCCGTATCAACCACCTGTAAATGAATATAAGAACCAGGGAATAACCGATGCGTCTCTTCAAGGGAACCTTCTTTAACCTGAATTTCATCCAAACGGACAGTAAGAATCCCGCCTTTGTCCATCATGGCATGATGGGCATTGGTGCAAAGATTCATAATAAGTTGATGGATCTGGGTGGGATCCGCCATAACAGGTGCAAGGCCCGGTGTGATCAACGTTTCGATCTTTATGTTTTGGGGGACAGAGGCTCTCAACAGTTTTAAGCTCTCCTTGATAATAGGGCCGGGATGGCAACGGATATACTCCTTTTCCCCCTGGCGACTGAATGCCAGAATCTGTGCCACCAGGTCCTGGGCCCGGCCGGAGGCGTTTTTCACCCGACGAAGGTATTCGAACATTTTCTCATTTTTCGGGCGCATTGCCAGGCACAGATCCGTATACCCTATGATGGGGGATAAAATATTATTAAAATCATGGGCAATACCGCCGGCCAGGACACCAAGGGCCTCCATTTTCTGAAGCTGCACAATCTGACGTTTGAACTCAACCTGCTGTTTTTCACACTTCTGCCTTCTGTAAACGCAACCGATCTGATGGGCCACGGCCATGACCAGATTGGTGTCACTGTTGTCCAGTTTTCTCAGGGTCACCGTATTTCCGGTAATCAAGATGCCGATGGGTGCACCGTCCACCTCGATGGGACAGATAATAAAAGAGCGGGGTTTGATACGATCGGCCAGTTCCCTGCTCTGGGAAAATTTTTGCTTAAGCCATGCAATATCATTCACAAGCATGGTTTTGTTGTGCTGAAAGGACTCGTAAAACACCCCTTCAGACGACCCCTCAAGGCAGATGCGATATTCGGTAATATAAATATTTTCGACCGCTGTAAATCCATATCCGCCGCGATAGGACAGAAAAGTTTTTTCATCATTGGCAATCATGATCATCACGCGATCATACCGAAGTTTTGCACCCACGATATTTGCAGCCCGATCAAAGATACAAGCATCTGGATCCTCAACCCCCAGGGCCTGTCCAATGTCGGCAATGGCCCTTGAATTTTCAACATTGACTTCAGTCTGATGCCGGATCTCTTCTCTGGCCGTATGTATCCCCTGTAAAGACCTTAAATACGCCTTTGATTTCACCTTCTGACCGGCCCACCCCAGACCCAAAAATAATAGAACCGGCCAAATCAACCACAAAGGATTGAATACATCAGCAAAAGGGGGCAGCCAAACCGCAATTAACATTACGATAGCAGCAGCACCGACAAACCAGGAAAGCCCGGCAAGTAAGGGAAACGCCGAACTCCGCCAGGAGAGCTCATACCGGCAGGCTTTTTTGTCTCTAAACATACATTCCGAATGGCTCACAGTCAGTTCATTATGAAGAAAAACATCTGCAAGGCCCTGAAAATAGCCCTGCCGCATCTCGCACTGAAAGAGTTCTTCTGTTATCCCTTCATTGGGATATACGACAACCTCAATGTTATTTTTTCTTATATATCGGATAGTATAGCGTGCAGACCGGGTCAGGCTCCCGGCATATTCGACCATTATATTACAGGCCCGCCGGATCCCGACAAAGGGCAGCGCCAGACGGCGAATCATCCCTAAGCATTGGGAGGTCACAGCGTAACGACCCGCCTGTTGCGCAATCTTCATATTGTCGGTAAGCATGCACAAACGTTCATGGAACCGGTTGAACTGTGCCTGGCAGAGCACGATGGCATTATTACCGATTTTACTGTAATTCTCAATCCCAGCCTCGTCCATGAGATCCTCGATTTCAATGTCAGGATATTTTTCCCGAATCAGGGCCACATAAGTATCCAGGATCTTATTGCTATACAGTTGGTTTTCTTTTGTCGTTTCCATTTTCAATTTTTCCATGGTCGAAACCGTACGTCCGGTTTTCATATAATTACAAATCAACGCTTAAGATTCAATCGAATCGTTATAAACTAAAATGGCACTTCTTTCTTCATAAAAATAGTATTTTAGTAATTAAATCCACACACAAATGCCGTATGTTTTCTAATTAAGCCTATGTAACATACATGGATATCTAAACTTTTATCATAGAGTAGACCTGGGTTTTAATCGTTCGGGTCAACCCAAAACTGCTATATAAAATTCGCAGATCACACGAAATCGACGACAACATTTTTGCTTTTTATTTAAACATACCGGATAAATAAATGAATTTTTTGACAAAGATTTTATGATATATTATATCAATATACTTTTTATAAACTATAATCTGGGAGGATAGATGCAAACAGGAAAAGTTAACCAGCGGATTTTATCATTCATGAAAAAGCGGGACATGGATATCCCGGCCCTATCTGAGGCAGCCGGCCTTGACCCTGAGTTTATCAAGACCATGCTTGAGGAAGATGCCTACCCCCCCCTGGGCCCTCTAATGAAAATCGCCCGGGCCCTTGGTGTACGTTTAGGCACATTTCTGGATGACCAGGACAGCAGCGACCCCTACATTGTCCGCAAGGCCGAAAGAGCAGACGGTTTTTCCGTTCTCGACGGAACCAACAAAGCCCCTGCCCTAAATTTCTATGCCCTGGGCAAAGGAAAATCAGACCGGCACATGGAGCCGTTTTTTGTTGAAGTCCTGCCTGAATCCGCGAAGCAAAAAACACTGTCTTCCCATGAAGGCGAAGAATTTATTGTGGTTGTTTCAGGGGTTATAGAGGTAATTTACGGAAATGAAACCTATGAGCTGAAGCCCGGCGACTCTATCTATTATAACTCTGTGGTTCCCCATTATGTATCATGTGTGGGAGAAGAAAAGGCCGAAATTCACGCCGTGGTTTATGTTCCGGAATAACAGCCATGGGCTGACCAGGTCTATCAACGGCCAGACTCAACCCACAACAAAACATGAAAGTGACGCAACAATTTATTGGGACTTTTAGATAAAAAAACAGCCATGGCCGTGCCTATAAATATCCTGGGTAAGGATTCCGGGTCCGGCCCCTATCAACCCCAAGCCAAAGAGGAATAGAGCATCATATGGACGAAACTTTGCCATTGCAATCCCTGACCATAGGGCAGATCTTTGACAGAACAGTTGAAAAATACCCGGATAATCCGGCCGTTGTATATGTGGACAGAGATTTTCGCCTGACGTACAGGCAGTTTGCCACCTATGTAGATGAAACAGCCAAGGGTTTGATGGCCCTGGGCGTAAAAAAAGGAGAAAAAGTAGGTATATGGGCCACCAATGTACCATACTGGGTGATTTTGCAGTTTGCCACAGCCAAAATCGGGGCTGTACTGCTCACGGTGAACACCAATTATAAAACAGCGGAACTGGAATACCTGCTAACCCAATCCGACTGTGAAAACCTCTTTCTCATTGACGGATACCAGGACACGGATTACATATCCACCATTTATGAACTGGTGCCGGAGCTGAAAACCTGCCAGCGTGGCCACCTGAAATCTGAAAAATTTCCCCACCTGAAGCGGGTGGCCTTTCTTGGCCCTGAAAAACACAGGGGCATGTATACCATTCCTGAAATCCGGGCCTTGTCCGTAATGATTTCCGACGATGAATACCAGGCCCGCCAGGATAGCCTGGATTGCCATGATGTGGTGAACATGCAGTACACCTCGGGGACCACGGGTTTTCCCAAAGGCGTCATGCTCACCCATTACAATATCGCCAACAACGGGTTCTGGATTGGTGCCAACCAAAACCTGGGTCCGGATGACCGGGTCTGCCTCCCTGTGCCCCTGTTTCACTGCTTTGGCTGTGTACTCGGGGTGATGGCCTTCATCAACCACGGTACCTGTATGGTGATCCTGGAAGGATTTGATCCCCTTTTGATCATGGCTTCGGTGGAACAGGAGAAGTGTACCGGTCTTTACGGCGTACCCACCATGTTCATTGCCGTACTAGACCACCCCCTCTTCAACAAATTTGATTTTTCATCCCTTCGCACCGGCATCATGGCAGGCTCCAACTGCCCCATCCATACCATGGAGCAGGTCATCAACAAGATGAACATGACGGAAATCACCATCTGCTACGGCCTGACCGAGGCATCCCCGGTCTTGACCCAAACCCGGCAGCACGACGACATCCGGGTGCGGACACAAACCGTGGGCCGTGCCCTGCCCCACCTTGAAGTCAAGGTCGTTGACCTGACAACAGGAGAAGAGCTTCCCCGGGGCCAGCAGGGTGAGGTGTGCGTCAGGGGATACAGCGTCATGAAAGGATATTACAACAATCCTGACGCCACAGCCCAGACCATTGACGAGGACGGTTTCCTGCATTCAGGCGATCTCGGGGTCATGGACGAAGACGGCAACCTGTCCATCACAGGCCGACACAAGGATATGATCATCCGGGGCGGAGAAAATATCTATCCCAGGGAGATCGAGGAATTCTTATACCGCATGGACGGCATCCGGGATATCCAGGTAGCTGCGGTCCCCAGCAGGAAATACGGTGAAGAGGTCGGTGCCTTTGTCATTCTAAATGAAGGGGCAAATCTTGAGCCCAGTGATATCCAGGACTTTTGCCGGGGAAAAATCAGCCGGTACAAAATCCCCAGATATGTCCATTTTATTAATCAATATCCCATGACGGCTTCGGGCAAGATTCAGAAATACAAATTGACGGAGATGTCCGAAGATATATGGCCGGAAAGACGTTAAGCAATCAATATTAGCATTGCGTATCTCATCATAAAGGACATAAAGCACCTATCAAGAAAATACCCATCTTTATGTCCTTTATGATTTTCATCGAAAGGGATCTGAAAAAAACACAATTTAAGAAAAGAAAAAAAATGCGAATATCTGCCGCTGTTGCCACTGCCATTATCTGCGTAATTTTTGCCGCCCCCATGCTTACCGACCAAGCCCTGTGCCGGGAGTTAACCCTCATGACCCATGACAGCTTCAGTATGTCTAAAGCCGTGCTTGAGGATTTTAAAACCGCTGTGGGTGCGGACATCACGATCCTGCGTTCCGGGGATGCCGGCCAGGCATTGAACAAAGCAATTTTGTCAAAAAATAATCCCATGGCAGACTTGT
Source organism: uncultured Desulfobacter sp. (assembly GCF_963677125.1). Classification (NCBI taxonomy): domain Bacteria; kingdom Pseudomonadati; phylum Thermodesulfobacteriota; class Desulfobacteria; order Desulfobacterales; family Desulfobacteraceae; genus Desulfobacter; species uncultured Desulfobacter sp. The sequence continues at coordinate 3,098,889 of NZ_OY781882.1, forward strand.
TTTTTGGCGTGGACAACACCTTTATCGGCAGAGCCCTGGACCATGATCTGTTCATTGCCTATACTCCCAGAGGATTTGACGACATCGACACCACCCTTTTACTGGATGACAAAAAGCGCCTGATACCTGTAGATTTTGGCGATGTATGCCTCAATTACGATATACAATGGTTCAAAACAAAACACCTTGCGCCCCCGAACGGCCTTGAAGATCTGATCCGTCCGGCATACAAAAACCTCACCGTTGTCCAGAATCCGGCCACATCATCCCCGGGCCTTGCCTTTCTTCTGGCCACCATCAGCCGTTTCGGGAAAGATGGATACATCTCTTTCTGGCAGAAATTTAAAGCCAACGGGGTCATGGTGGTCAACGGCTGGCAGGATGCCTACTGGGGCCAGTTTACGGCAGCCTCAAAGGGAGATCGCCCTATTGTGGTTTCCTACGCATCAAGTCCTGCGGCAGAAGTGTTCTATGCCGAACACAAACCCACCACGGCGCCTACAGGCGTTGTAATTGAAAATCAATCGACCTTCCGGCAGATTGAATTTGCAGGTATTTTAAAAAACAGTAAAAACATAGATCTTGCCCAAAAGGCCATGGACTTTATCTTAAGCAAAACATTCCAGGAAGATATCCCTTTGCAGATGTTTGTGTTCCCGGCCAACACCAAAGCAAAACTGCCGGATGTGTTTTTAAAGCATGCAAAAATCACGGAAACACCTGCATATTTGCCCATCGACGACATCAACCAAAACCGGGATAAGTGGCTCCGGGAATGGACGGAAAACCTGTTGCGGTGAAAACAAGAATATATACTCATCCTTATGTATTAGCGGGACTTATCCCTCTTCTATTTTTTCTTGTTTTTTATTTTTATCCCCTGGCCGGTATCTTTCTTAGAAGCTTTGTACCAAATTTTCCCCAAAACCTTCATATCGATCTTTCCTTTTTGAATCAGGTTACCGGATCACAGCGTCTTCACCACATCATTTGGTTCACCTTCTGGCAGGCGGGCGTATCCACGGGCCTGACCCTGGTGTTTGCCTTTCCATGCGCCTTTGTCATGTCCCATTACCAGTTTAAGGGAAAACAATTTTTAATCCTGTGCGCCTCTATCCCCTTTGTCCTGCCTGCCGTGGTTGTCGCCGCAGCCCTTGATGCAAGTTTCGGCAAAAACGGATGGCTGGGCATGTTAAATATCCGCCACCCCCTGGGTCTGATTTTCATGGCCCATGTATTTTACAATTTTTCGGTGATGCTCAGAATTTTGACCAGCTTCTGGACAGGATTGCGGGGCAAATCCCAGGAAGCCGCAGCCATGCTCGGGGCTGGACCGTTTCAGACGTTTATCTATATTACTTTGCCCCTTCTCATGCCTGCCATATGGGCGGCTTGTTTTCTAGTATTCATTTTTTGTTTCTCAAGTTTCGGCATCATTCTGATTCTTGGGGGGCCTGCCTATTCAACCATAGAAGCAGAAATATACCGCCAGGCCGCCTATATGTTCAACCTGCCGGTGGCATCTTTTCTCTCGTTGCTTCAAATCGGTTTTACCTTATTGCTCATGGGCTGCTACACCGCCTTTTCCCGAAAGGCTGTTCGCTTTGCGCCAACAACCGGCCGCACCCATTTTAAACAGCCGAAAAGATTCCGGGAAAAGGCCGCCGTCACAGGCAGCAGCCTTTTTATTATCCTGTTATGCCTTTTCCCCCTGGCAGCCCTTGCCGGAAAGTCCCTGGTCCATGAAGGACAATTGTCCCTGATTTATTACCGTGCCATTTTTGACAATCCTGCAAACTCTATTTTCCATGTCCCGCCCTTTACTGCGATAAAATTCTCTTTTATATTTGCGGGTGCAGCCCTCGTTATCGCCGTTGTCACAGGTCTGTGCGCCGCCCTTTGCCTGAATCATTTGGACCGGATAAAAGCAAAAGGGTTTACCGCATTTTTTGACCCGTTATTTATGCTGCCCCTGTCTACTTCGGCAGTTACGTTAGGTTTCGGTATTATCATCACCCTGGACCGTCCGCCGCTTAACCTGCGGACATCAGCACTGCTTGTTCCTTTGGTTCATGCCCTAGTTGGATTTCCCTTTGTACTTCGGTCGGTGCTGCCTGCCCTGAAAAGTATACCCAATGACATCAGGGAGGCCGCCGCCACATTAGGCGCCGCCCCTGGGGCAATACTCCGAAGCATTGACCTGCCGCTAATATCCGGTGCGCTGACAGCAGGCGCCGTGTTTGCTTTTACCATCAGCATGGGAGAATTCGGTGCCACAATCTTTACGGCAGGACCACGCACGCCCACCATCCCCATAGCCATTTACCGATTTTTAGGCCAGCCGGGCGCCATGAATTACGGTCAGGCCATGGCCATCTCCACCCTTCTGATGATTATTACAGCAGTTGGTTTTATCCTCATTGAGAAAACCAATTTAAAAGGGGCACAACAATTTTAATGGAACATGAACTCATCATACACAACCTAAACAAAACCGACGCAACAGGCAGCTATTTGCTGAACAACATCAATCTTACCCTGCCCCGGGGCAGCCGCCTGTCTGTGTTAGGTCCTTCGGGCAGCGGGAAAACCACACTGTTGCGCATGATTGCAGGGCTTGACACACCGAGCTCAGGCGATATCCGGTTCAACGGCGCTTCTATCCTGGATCTGCCCCCATACAAGCGCAACTTCGGCATGATGTTCCAGGACTATGCATTGTTTCCCCACATGAATGTATCTGCCAACATTGCATTCGGCCTGAAAATGAAGGGTCTCCCCAGACAGAAACAGACCCCAATTGTAGAACAGATGCTGACCCTGACCAATCTTGAGGGCTTTGGACACCGCAAAATAGATGAACTGTCCGGGGGCGAGCGCCAGCGGGTGGCCCTGGCAAGAACCCTTGCCCCGGGCCCCAGGCTGCTCATGCTGGACGAACCGTTAAGCGCACTGGACCGGGTCTTGCGAAAACACTTGTTGGAGCAGCTTACGCAAATTTTATCCCGGCTGCACATCACGACCATCTTTGTCACCCATGACCACGAAGAAGCCTTTGCCGCAGGCGATCAAATCATCCTGATGAACAAGGGCTGCATTGTCCAGTCCGGCACTCCCGAAGATCTTTCACAGCACCCGGTGAATGACTGGGTCCGGCAGTTTATGGGTTAAAGAAAGTCCCATTCCTCAAGAATTGTTCTTGCCTCTTGATGCCCTTACAAATATAATCAGGTAGTTCATTTTCCTATAGCCCATAATTCATCGCTATGAGCGAAAAGCCGCTCAAAGGACGATATTCATATGGAAAAACCGTCATGAAAAAACAGGCTGCCATCATCTTAATTATGTGCGGGGCCGTTTTTGCAATGGTGATGCCCTGCGCGGCCCAGAAAAAAAAGATACTCTATGTGGACTCCTATCATCCCGATTATTTGTGGAGCGCCCAGATCACCCGGGGTATCCAAACAGTCATAGATGACATTCCTGATATTGAACTTGACATATTCAGGATGGATACCAAAAGAAACAAATCCCTGGAATTTAAAAAGGCTGCCGCACTCAGGGCCAAAAAGAAAATTGAAACCTTCAAGCCGGACGTGGTGATTGCTTCGGACGACAATGCCGCAAAATATCTGATTGTACCTTATTATCTCAACACGACTCTGCCCTTTGTGTTCTGCGGCATCAACTGGGATGCCTCAACCTATGGATTCCCGGCATCCAACGTCACCGGCATGGTGGAAACATCCTTTTTTGAAACCGGATTGGCCACCTTAAAGCCGTTTGCAAAAGGAGGCCGAATCGGATTTTTATCCTCGGACACGGAATCCCAGAAAAAAAACATAGATGAGCTGACCCAAAGAGTCAAGGAGCACTTAACTGTCCGAACTGCGAAGACCTTTGAGCAGCTCAAACAAAACTTCCTTGACCTTCAGGGAGAATGCGACATGATCATTTTCCAGGATTTTCGGTCCGTCAAGGGGTTCAACCACGAGGCAATGAAGGCCTTTGCCAATACCCATACAAAGGTACCCACACTGGCCATGGCGAATTTTATGGTTGATTATACCCTGATCGTCTATGCCAAAAGCGGCGAGGAGCAGGGAGAATATGCAGCCCGAACCGCCCTTCAAATTTTAAACGGTCGCTCTCCGGGCGATATCCCGGTCATTACAAACAAAACGGTGAAAATCTACCTGAACATGACACTGGCGAAAAATCTTGGCATTAAATTTCCCATGACCCTGATGGACTACGCCCAACTGGTCACCGCAGAGCAAAAAAAACTGCTTTATATCAACTCCTATCACAAGGGATATCAATGGAGTGACAATATTGAAAAAGGACTGCTCAAGGCCCTTGGCATAGAATTTGACCCGGACAGCAACCCCATTGACACATCCCTTGGTCCGGTTCAGATGAAAATAGTGCGTATGGACACCAAACGCAATAAGAAAGAAGCATTCAAAAAAGAGGAGGCACTCAAGGCCAAAGCCGTGATTGAAACCTGGCAACCCGACATCGTGGTGACCAGCGACGACAATGCATGCAAATACCTGATCGCACCCTATTATATCGACTCTGACCTGCCCATTGTATTCTGCGGGGTCAACTTTGATGCTTCAATGTACGGCTTCCCCACCCCTAACATCACCGGCATGGTGGAAGTCGCCCCGTATGCCGAAACCATCGCTCTGATGAAACAGTTCTCCCGGGGAAACCGGATGGGATTCATCGGCACAGACACCTTATCAAATAGAAAGGAATTCGCCCATGTAGCAAAAAGGATAGATACAACAAATTGGCAGGTGCGGCGGGTTTCGAGTTTTGAGCAGTGGAAAACAGCGTATCTTAAACTCCAGGAAGAGGTGGATATGCTGATATTGACGGATTGCAGCTATGTCAAAGGCTGGAATGTTAAAGCGGTGGAAAATTTTATCCTTGAAAACACCAAAATCATTACTGGCGGCGTCAGTGACAACGATATAGTGTACGCGCTTTTGGGTCGGATCAAAATGGGCGAAGAACAGGGATGGTGGGCCGGAAAAACCGCCTTGAAAATCCTGAACGGCACGCCCCCCGCTGCCATTCCTGTAACCACCAACAAATACTCAAAGCTGATTTTGAATATGAAGCTGGCCAAACGCATGGGGATTGTCTTTCCCATGGAACTGATCGAAGAAGCAGGTTTTGTAGACAATGACGAGGACGGCCTGCAATGAAATACCATTCCATAACGTTTAAGCTTCTTTTTTTCATCGTCTGTGCCTTTATGCTGACAACCTTTTCCGTGCTTGTCTTGTCGGACATTCAGTTACGACGAGTGATAGATAAAAGCCAGGCATCTATTTATGAAGAAAAAATCGACGGGATCCTCGGCCTTTTAGGCTCATACCATCAGCGACTGAAAAAGACCGAACTGATCGACGTCTATGAGCAGGACTTCAAAAAAAAAGCAATAGAAAACATAGCCCAAGTTATACAAAACCAGAAATACGGGGTTGAACTACTCATCCTTGACCATGAGGGCAATCTGGTTTTCAGCCCTCGCCTGCTGCCCGGCACTCCAGCACCCCTCGCCGACATATCCAACGGAAAAATTCTAAAAGCGGACCGGGGAAATTTTGACTATAGGTTAAACGGTGTGGACAACTGGTGCATTTTTAAGCAATTTGCACCCTGGCAGTGGCGCATCGCCTACACCCTGCCACTGGATTACAAGTACAACGACGCGAAAACCTTTTTCAACTTTATGCTCCTTATTATGGTGGGCATCAGTCTTACGGCCACCATCCTTCTCTCATGTGTCGTGACCCAGTTTACATACCCCATTACCCGGCTGACAGCTATTTCCGCACGAATGGCCAAAGGAGATCTGGATCAAAAAATAAATCTTGACGGAAAAGATGAAATAGGGATACTGGCCCATTCCTTTGAACTCATGCGGGACTCCATCAAGGAAAAAATATCCCGGTTAAGTAGTCTGCAGAACTATCTGTCCAATATCATTGACTCAATGCCTTCCATGCTCATCGGCGTGGATAACCATGGCAAGGTTACCCAGTGGAACAAGACTGCGGAACAGACCACAGGGATTGAGACTCTCACAGCCCAGGGGCAACCGCTTTTAGAAATACTGCCAAGGATGACGTCACAGATGCCGCAGATCTTCGAAAGCATCCAGACCCGGGAAGTTCGCCAGAAGCGAAAAAACCCAAGGCACTCGGAAAATGGGACCCAATACGAAGACGTCACCATCTATCCTTTGATTGATAACGGTGTGGGAGGTGCGGTAATCCGATTGGACGACGTAACAGAAAAGGTCCGTCTTGAAGAGATGATGGTCCAGTCGGAAAAAATGCTTTCCGTGGGCGGACTTGCCGCCGGTATGGCACATGAAATAAACAATCCATTGGCCAGCATGCTCCAGACAGCCGACGTCATGGAAAGCCGATTGTCAAAGGACTCAAAAATCAATGCCAATATCCGGGCGGCTGAACAGGCCGGCACGTCAATGGAAGCGGTCCAGTCTTTTATGGAATCCCGGGGGATTTTCCGGATGATCAGCACCATTAACCAGTCCGGCCGCAGGGTAGCGGATATTGTGGACAACATGCTTTCCTTTGCCCGCAAAGAGGAGTCCAAAATTTCCTTGACCGTATTGGAACATCTGCTGGATAAAACCCTGGATCTTGCAGCTACCGATTACAATTTAAAAAAAGAGTATGATTTTAAACAGATCAGGATCACCAGAGAATACCAGGCGGGGGGCACCCCCAAGGTGCCCTGTGAAAGCAGCAAAATCCAGCAGGTCCTGCTCAATATTTTCAGAAACGGGGCGCAAGCCATGCAAGAATTCGGACAAAAAAAACCTCAATTCATTATTCGCACCTGGTTTCAACCAGAGAAAAACCAGGTATGCATGGAAATCCGGGACAATGGTCCGGGCATGGACGAAACGATACGCAAACGCGTTTTCGAGCCGTTTTATACCACCAAGCCGGTGGGCGTAGGAACAGGTCTGGGATTGTCTGTATCCTACTTTATTATCAAAGAGAATCATGACGGGGATATCAGAGTGGAGTCAAGCCCTGGGAACGGTACAGCATTTATTATCTGCCTTCCCGCTGAGATATGAAAAAAATTAGTAAAAAAGGAGAATCCAGACCAGAACCAGTATTCTGGACAAAAGACCGAACGCCATGGTCAAAACACAGATGGCAGTACCGTTACGGCCCCCGTAAATGGCGATATACCGAGGCAGAGTCCGGCGCAGGCGGGTGACGGGTATCATAAGAAGTCCGCCCGCGATCAGGGCTGTGATCGCTTCATATCCGGTGATGCTGTTTTGGGTTAAAAGGGTCGACATGTAGCTGATCCCCGCAACCGGACTGAATATGTAGGTGGTGAGCGGGCCAATGACGGCCGGGGAGAGGCCAAGGGCGGAGGTCAAAGGGGCAATACCCGTCTCTACCCAGGAGAGCATGCCCGACTCAGTCAACACCTGAACGAGCAGGGTCACAACCGCCAGCACACCGATCATTTTGAAAAACATTTTTTTCCGGGCATCCCAGGCGTCTTTTAAAAGCTGGTTAAAACTGCGGTGAAGACAATTCGGATCGTCCGGTGAGCATTCATAGGCCGAAAACGGATCATCCCCTGATTCCAACGGTTCTGCGCCATTGCTCCGCATCCTTCCACGAACCAATACATAACAAAGTTTCAATGCGCCGGTAAGCCAGAAGGCCGTAATGTAAATCATGGCCAGTCGGGCACCCAGCAGAGGCAGAACGATGGGCAGCTGAAAGGTCAGGGTCTCTTTGAGGTGAAAGGGCACCGTGTTGAGGACGCCGGTTAGCCTTAATTCACGGTTATCCAGCCGTCCGTCTGCATGGAATTGGGCGGCCATGGTGTGAGCCGCAATCATGGAGCCTATTGCGGCTAAAAAACAAAACGCTGTTTCGATGGGCAGCCGGGCGGCCCTTGCCACAGGCTTTCCAACAGGTTTCAGGTAGCGCATCAGCCCCATCTGCATGAACAGCTCCACCCCGAAAAGACTGATAAACATGACCGAACCCATTCGAAACACCAGGTCCAGGGTAAACATCATTGAAGATAATAAAATTTCCATACCCTATCATAGTGGGTTTTCAGCACCGGTAAAGCGAAAAGATGATCAGGAGACTTAAGGCATTGTGGATTATTTCATCAAACTTGCTTCAAGGCCAAGCCCATAGGCCACACTGGTAAACGCATCGGCGGTTTTAATCTTATCTGCGCCCAGGCGGGACTCAAAGACGGCCCGGATCATGGGGATATATGAAGATCCGCCGGTCAGAAACACGGCATTAAGCTGTGCAGGCGTGACACCGGCATTGGCAAGGGTATCTGCCACGCAGTCGTCTATCTGCGCAACCAAATCCTGGATCATATCTTCAAACGCCGTTTTTGTGACAGACTCTTCAATGACGATGCCGTAATCCTTGAAATTGACCGTGGCGTCATCGTGGTCTGACAGTCGGCATTTGGCCGATTCGATGGCCCGGAATAACAGATACCCATAATTATCACTGATCAAACGTTCCAGATTTTCCAGCAGGCGCTTGTCTCTAAGCCCGGCACAGACCTTGAGTTCTTTTATACTCCCAAGGGTTTGGGGTCGCCGAAGCCATGGGATGCGGTGCCATTGCATCAGATGGCTCAAAACCAAGGGCGACAATCCCGTAAGATTGTCACTGAACATGGATTTGACTTTCACATCCGTACCATAATATTTTGCCACCTTGTGGCGCATGATCAGGGCATCAAAATTATCCCCGCCGATATAAAGCCCGCCAACGGAAAGAATGTCCTTTTGCCTGTCTCCGGCATGTGGGGGATTGCCCACCCTGAGCACGGTAAAATCAGAACTGCCCGCACCAAAGTCGCCCACCAGCACAATCTGTTCCTGTTTTGAAACCAGGCTATTTTCATAGGCCCGGGCAGCGGCAACCGGCTCCATCTGCAGGGAAATCTCCTTGAACCCGGCAAGCTCGGCTGCTTTGATCAGTCGCCGTGTTGCGGTTTCTTCCCGTTCTTCATCTGTGGAAAACACAACCGGACGGCCCAGTACAACCTGGTCCACATCACGGTCGATAATTTTTTCCCCTCGCTCTTTCATGGTCTTGAGCAGATAAGCAATCAACTCTTCTATGGTGTAATTTTTACCGTAGACATTTGTTTGTTGAAAGGACGTGTCCGACAAAAAAGATTTAATCGACTGCATGTACCGGCCTTCGGCACCGTTGTCGATATATTGTTTGACCCCTTCATAGCCCACAAAGGAGAGATGTTGTCCCTCTTCCTTAATAAAATAAAGAATGGATTTCAAAGAATTTGAAAGGGGATTACCCGGATCGATATCTAAAAGTTGGACCCGGCCGTCAACACTTGCAGCCAGGGCAGAGTTAGAGGTACCAAAATCAATGCCAAATATAGGGGACATACGCTTTCCTGAGAGTGCCCGGCAATACCGGGGCCATTAACGGTTAAAAAATGAACCGATATGTATACAGGATTAAAGCAAAAATTAAAAGCCCCAATTTAGTTATAGGAACCCCGGGCTTTGCGCAGAAGAGCTGCGTTTTTGGCCTTGACGTCAGGATACGCGGCAGCCAGGCTGTTGGATTTTTTGGCCAGGGAGATCGCCTGGACGACATTTCCCTGGTCATACTGGGCCCTAGCCATCAAGTGCCAGACCAGCGGGTCCTGACCGTCAATATACAATGCCTGCTCCATAATAGAAAAGGCACGTTGGGGTTGCTTGTTTTTAAGTTGATTTTCAGCATTTTTAATCATCCGTGCCAGTGCCTTGGGGCGGGGGCGTTGAACAGGCCGGACAGCAGACAAAAGCGGATTCTGATCTTCGCCTCCCCCCCCAACCGTCGAATCATCGGGCATACTGTTTTGATCTGGTACAGCCCCGCCGATCTCAGGCACGGATTGAGGGGGTAGATGGGACTGGGGCATTGAAACAGGTCTTTTCTGGGCACAGGCAGATAAAACAAAAAGAGACATAACGAGAAGATAAAAACAAAATTTTTTCATTTGAACACATCCTTGAACCAGTCAATAAGATATCGCGGCTTTTTTTTCTGCACCGGTTGTCTGCCGGGCTGAGGATCCGCCGGAGTCGGCTCAACGATATCAGGATTTGGGTCGGGATCAGAATCAACAGGGGCAGAACCGCGGATAAAAGGCACGGCAAGGGCACCGGGCGCATTGTTGTTAGTACGAAGTCCGGTTTGGGGATTGATAACCGCCCACTCAATATTTTCCGGCGGGGTCAAAACCAGAGGTGTGTTGGGAATCTGGGCCATCAGCCGCCCAAAGACCTGCATGGCACCGGAAGATCCGGTTAGTCCTGTGGACTTATTGTCATCCCTGCCTACCCAGACCACGGCCAGACGATTTCCGGAAAATCCGGCAAACCATGAATCCCGCAGATCATTTGTGGTACCGGTCTTTCCGGCAATGCCCAGATTCGGGGAAAGCCATCTGGCCAAACCTCTTGCCGTACCTTCCCGGACCACGGTCTGCAGTATTTTGTCCACCAGAAAGACGGCACCCGGATCCAGGTGCTGTTCAATCTGCAAAGGATAGCGCTGAAGCGCCTCTCCGTCAGGGGTGTACACGGTGTTTATGACCCGGGCCGGGGTGTAAAAGCCTCCCGAGGCCAGGGTGTGGTAAACCTGGGCCACCTGAACCGGGGCCATCTCAAAACTGCCCAGAAGCATTGCAGGCACGAGCGGAGCAGAAGGTTTAAATCCCAACTGCCCCATGGTCTCAAAAACCGTTTCCAGCCCAATATCCATGCCCAGCCGGACCGTGGACGTATTGTATGAGTGGACCAGAGCCTGGTACAGGGGCAACTGCCCATGAAATTTTCTGTCATAATTCATTGGCTTCCAACGGCGGCCGCCACTTTTCAATGACACAGGTCCGTCATTAATCTGGGTCACCAGGGTATATTTTTCAGGCTGTTCCAATGCTGAAAGATATACCGCGGGCTTGGCCAGCGACCCAATAAGACGCTTTGCATCTAAGGCACGGTTAAACCCTTCATATTTAGGTTCCTTGCCTCCCAAAAGCGCCTGGATCTCATTGGTGGCACAGGCGGTTACCACCACACCGGCTTCAAGCTTTGAACTTCTGCCCGCCATGAAATCGGCCACCCCCTTTTCAGCAGCCAGTTGCACCAGCGGATCAAAGGGGGTAAAAATGCGTAATCCCATGGTTTTCAGATCTTTTTCACGGTATTCCTTCAGCAGCCTGCGCTTCACCAGATCCAGGTAAAAAGGAAACCGCCATTGCCGGGGTACCGGTATAACACCAAGGGGGCTGCCAAGTGATTTTGTCAGCTGGGAATCAGAAATCAAACCCTGGTCTGCCATAAGGCCAAGTACGGTATTTCGCCGGGCCGTGGCACGGTCCGCCCGAACCCTTGGATTGTAGACAGACGGTCCTTTAAGCATGCCTACCAACAAAGCCGTTTCTTCGACAGAGAGCAGTTCCAAAGACTTGCCGAAGTAAAACTGCGCTGCCAGCCCAAACCCGTGTATAGCCCTGGCACCATCCTGCCCCAGGTAAACCTCATTGATATAGGCTTCAAGAATTTCCTCTTTGGTGTATTGACGCTCAATGGCGGCTGCGACAAAGGCTTCGCTGATCTTTCGTTTCAGTGTTTTTTCAGGGGAAAGGAAAAAATTTTTAGCCAGTTGCTGGGTCAGGGTACTGGCGCCCTGGGTAAACCGGCCCTCCCGGATATTAACCACAATCGCTCGAAAAATAGACTTAAAATCGATACCGTAATGGGAATAAAAATTTTTATCCTCCACGGCCACGATGGTCTTTTTAAGTAACGCCGGAATATCTTCGGTGCTTACAAGGACACGGTCTTCCATGGAAGATGGGTAAAACTGCCCAATCAGCACAGGATCCAGCTGTGCCATGTCCGTGGTACGGCCTTTGGATTCAAGCCGGGCAATGCGGCTGCCGGAAATGGTAAGCTCAATGCGACGCATAGGTCGGCGCTGGGTGCCGAAATCAAAGGGTCTGCAATTGAGAACAAATCGTCCCTGGTAACGGGTATACGTACCCGGAACGGTCAGCTGCGCCTGGGTTGAGACCTTGCGGTATCCCATCAGGTCCAATTCCTGCCCAAGGGATTTGGCGGACAAACGCAACCCCGGATACAGGGTCATCGGCCGTGCATATACTTTGGCCGGTATATCCCACAACCGGTCTTTGAACCGCTCGGCCACCTGATGGTTGATCAGATAAGCATAGCCAAAAACAGCCAAGCATGCACACAACAATAATAAAATGACCAGCCGTCTCAACAGTTTCATTTAGATCACCTTCAATAATTGTGATCCGGGATGTCCAGATTGAACAACTGCCGGGCTATATTCAAATACAAAGAATCGTCCCGGTGATCACCGGTGTTACGCAAAAATAAAATGGGATCATGGATGGCACGGGATGCAATGGCCCGGGTCATCCTGCGGATGGATTCGGCATCACCCTTTGACAAATGGGGCAGCCCGGCCAGGGTTTTCTCACATTCCAGATTCACAATGTCAGTCATTTTCTGATTGATGGCCTTGATGGTCGGCACCACGGCCAGTTCATCCAGCCACCGGCGGAAAGCCAGCAACGCCTCTTCCACAAACCGCTGGGCCCTTATGGTCTCCTGTTCCCGCTGGCTGATATTTGTTTCAACAATATTTCTCAAATCGTCAATATCATACACGTAGGCATTGGAAATTTTATTGATCCGTGGATCAATATCCCTAGGTACGGCAATATCAATGAAAAATAAAGTTTTGTGCTGTCTTTTTTTCATGATGCCCTTCACCTGGTCACGGGTCAGCACATAATCCGTGGCTCCGGTGGAACTGATAATGATATCCACATCTGCCAGCGCCGCTTCCCGTTCCTCGTACTGAACCGCCTGTCCGTTGAATTTGCGGGCCAGTTCCAAAGCGTTTTTAAATGTGCGGTTGGCCACCACGATCTGTTTGACCTGGTGGGCCAGAAGGTGTTCAACAGCCAGTTCGGCCATCTCACCGGCCCCGATCAGCATAACACTTTTGGTGGCAAGATCTGCAAAAATTTTATGGGCAAGTTCAATGGCGGCATAGGAGATGGACACGGCATTATCCCCGATGCCGGTATGTTTTCTCACCCGCTTTGCCACGGAAAAAGACTTATGCATCAGGCGGTTGAGCAACACCCCTGTGGTTCCGACACTTATGGCGGTTTTATACGCCTTTTTCACCTGTCCCAGAATCTGGGGTTCCCCCACCACCATGGAATCAAGGCTTGCCGCCACACAAAACAAATGGCGGACGGCATCATCATCGGTGTGGATGTACAAGGAGGACTTGAAGCCTGAAACAGGTAACTGTTTGAGCTCAGAGATAAATGCCAAAACGGCATCAATTCTATCGTTATGTTTCTCATCTCCGGCTTTGGGAATATATAAAAATTCCAGACGATTGCAGGTGGAAAACACCAGGCCTTCTTTGATACCTGAATCCTGTTTTATAAAGTCCAGAGCCGTTTCAATCTCTTCCTGGGAGAAAGACAGTTTCTCCCGGAGCTCCACAGGCGCGGTTTTATGGCTGGCACCAATCAGAATTATCTTTGACATAATGGGTAAATCTGCGTCCTGTTCTTATTGGGTAAACCCCTGGTGATGCCCGCCAAGGAAAAAATTCACCCCCAGGAAGGTAAAAATTAATATCACAAAAGCAATCACGGACATGACCGCGGAATTGCGCCCCCGCCAGCCCGAATAAAGCCGAAGATGCAAAAGGGCTGCATACACCAGCCAGGCACCCAGGGAAAATACCTCTTTCACATCCCATCGCCAGAAACTGCCCCATACGGATCTGGCATAAATAAAGCCGGTGACAAGGCCAAAAGTCAGCAAGGCAAACCCTGTGGTAATACAAGTATAAGATACGGCATCCAAAAAATCCAAAGAGGGCAGCCGCCTGTAAAAGAATCCCGGACTCTTGCCTTTAATTCCCTGCTCTTGAAGCAGATAAAGAATCCCGGCACCGCAGGCCAGGGCAAGCATCGCCTCCCCACTGAAAATGAGTATAATATGCCCGAAAAAGAAAATGCCCTTGTATATCTTGTCCGGGGCCTTGGCTGCCTCGGGCAGTAAAATAGATGCAATCATCAGGACACTGATCATGGCCGTTGCATACACACCAAGAATTTTTAAACGAAACCGGTACTGGGTATAAATGAACATGGCAGCAAGGGACAGGCCTGCCATGGACAGGCTTTGGCCAAGGGTATAGATGGGCAGGCCCCCAAGTGCCGCGCTTTGCAGAACAATGGCAAACAGATGAACGATGGCCCCGATACCCACAGCGCCAAAGGCGGTCTGCTGTATCCGGTCTTTCTGGTGAAAAAGATAGCAAAAATATCCGGCGGTGCTGATCAGGTAAAAAAAGGTTGCGCACTGCAAAAGGATAAAAGGAATATTCATAAATATCAAAACTCCCTGGTACCGAAATCGGGCATCAGCCGTTCCAGGCTGAAACCATCATCCAGGACCTTGGCAAGCACGGCATCAATCTGCCGGGTGTGTCCTGCAGCAATTTTTTCAGGCAAATCAGCATCAAGCAGGGCACGAAAAACCTTGCGGTGCCCCTTGGGATCATGTCCCTGTTCCAGCAAAATGGCTCTGATGCGGCCTAAAAGGGTTGCAAGAATACCATATTCAGGGCCAAACTGTGCTTCAAGGGCCATTCGCAGACGTCTTGAAAGTGCCGGACTTGCCCCGCAGGTGGAGACGGCAAACAACAGCTCGCCTCTGTCCACCACAGCCGGCAGTATAAAATCACCTTTGTCCCGGCCGTCAGCAATATTGCACAATATATTTTTCTTTTGTGCAGCCTGCCGTATCCTGGCATTTAACTGCATATTATCTGTGGCGGCAAAAGCCAGGCTCATGCCGACCAGATCCGAATCTTCAAATTCTTTTTCTTTTAAGGAGATGGCGGACAACGGCATACCCAACAATTCATCTGAAAAGCCAAGGCTGACCACGGTAACCCGGGCACCTGCCCGGGCAAGACCCAACGCCTTTCTTGTTCCCACTGCACCACCGCCGACCACAAGGCAGCATCTATCTTTAACATCTAAAAAAATCGGATAGTAATCCATCACCTCATCCCTTATTCGCCCTTGTTTGAGCAGGGGGTTTAATATATATTGCCTCTTAGTTTTTTTCAATGTTTATCCTTTTAACAGCCATGGACTGAGACTCAACCCACAGCAAAAGTTGAAAGCGTCGTGCAGCATAAACATATTTTGCCAACATAAGGTCGTGCCGTGATTATCGATTCCCATACCCATCTTTTTTTCCAGGACGTTGTAGACAACAGGGCCCCGTTCTTTGAGAATGAACCGGAATTTGCGCTTTTATACGATTCACCAAGGTCAAAAATTACAACCTTATCCCAACTGATAGCGACCATGGATCAACATGGGGTGGATGTCTCCGTTATTTTCGGATTTCCGTGGCGCAATCCTGAATACGCACAAAGAAACAATGATGCGATCATAGAGGCGGTCAACACCCACCCCAAACGATTGCGGGGTCTGGCTTGTTTTGATCTGTCCTGGGAGGGTGCTGCAAAAGAGGCGAAACGCTGTATTGATGCAGGGCTTTCGGGTGTGGGAGAACTTGCCTTTTACATGTCCGGCATTGATGACCGGGCCATCCGGCTTCTGGAACCTGTGATGGAGGTTCTCAAACATAAGGGCAATTTACCGTGTATGATCCATACCAACGAGCCTGTGGGGCATTACTATCCGGGGAAATCTCCTGTCACCCTTGGACAGATTGATAATCTGGCCCAAACCTTTTCAGACAATAAAATCATTCTTGCCCACTGGGGCGGCGGCATATTCTTTTATCACACCATGAAAAAAAAGATGAAGGAGCGGCTTAAAAACATCTGGTATGACACAGCGGCTTCCGTATTTCTTTATGACCCCCAAATCTATGATATGGCCGTCAAGGCCGGGGTATTGGACAAAGTGTTGTTCGGCACAGATTATCCCCTGCTTACCCCTGACAGGTATTACAAAGACCTTGACCGGACACAACTGACATTAGAACAAAAACGGATGATACTCGGAAAAAATGCCCGGGCATTGTTCCCGGATTTACTGTAACGATACCGTTCCACATCGTTTTCAGCTTTTCCGCCTTACACCGGAGTTACATGACAATCCCTCTCGCTATCGGGATCGCTATCGCTATCGAATATAACTTTCCATCGAGCACGATTTCTGTGATCACCATCAGCAAAGATGGTGTGCAACGCTACGCTCTTGCACTCCCTACAACTGGATGCATAAGTTGAAATCAAGATTGATTTCAAGACTGGCTCGATAGCGATAGCGATCCCGATAGCGAGAGGGAATTCAAAGTGGTAAATTGGCGATTACTCTGAAACCCCAGGAAGCGTGATGGTAAAGCAAGTCCCCTTGCCCCGTCGGCTTTCAACCTCAATGCGGCCATTATGGTACTGGACAATATGCTTAACAATGGCCAACCCCAGCCCTGTGCCGCCCTGATCCCGGCTTCGGCCCTTATCCACCCGGTAAAACCGGTTAAATATTTTTGGCAGGTGCGTCGTATCAATGCCCTGGCCCGTATCTTTGACCTGAATTTCTATATTGTCCTCTTTGAGCGCTGCATCAATGGTAATGGATGTTCCCTCACCGCTGTATTTTAGTGCATTATCCACCAGATTATACACGGCCTGCTCAATGAGCGTGGGGTCCACCATACCGACAATGGTATCCGGGCAGTCGACTTCCATGGTGATCCCCCGGGACTGAGCCCTGTCAGCACAGAACCTGACAACCTTGTAAATTGAATCGGCCAAGGAGTGAGTCTCAAGCTGGATATCGGTTCCTTTAAGGCGCTCCAGTCTTGAAAGGGCCAAAAGATCATCAATCAGGCGAACCATGCGGTTAACGTTTTTTTCAATGATTCCCAAAAAGCGGCTGTACTGGGCCGCCGATGCCTGGTCCGGCGCACCTGAACTCTCCTGAGTCATCTGAAGCAGGGTCTCAATAAACCCTTTGATCGTCGTTAAAGGGGTTTTTAATTCGTGGGAAACATTTGCCGCAAAATCCTTATGCATAGTTTCAAGCAGCCGGATCCGGGTGATATCACGGAAAATGACCAGGGTGCCCATGCGCTCGTCATGGGTGTCATACAAAACAGTTGAGTGAATATTGAGCACCAGGCGCTCGTCTGCATCAATGACAATATCATCTTCCACAGGCTCTGCGGTGGCAAGGGCTTTTTTCAAAAACACCTGGAAATCATAATTTCGGGCCACTTCCAACACATGCTTTTCTTTCAAAGTTTCGGGCGGAAAATCAAATATTTTGGCAGCAGCTTTATTAATGGTAATGATCTGCTCCTGGGCGTTAATAGCGATGACACCTTCTTCCATACTGGTGTGGACCGCTTCAAGCTCCCGGCTGTGATTTTTGACATCCATGATCTTTTTATTAAGCTCTGCGGCCATATAATTCATGGCCTTGGCCAGTTGGGACAGCTCTTCGGTATCCGGATAGGAGAGTCGGTTGGTCAGATTTCCTTTGGAAAATTCCTGGGCCCCCCGACGCATCAGTTCCACGGGTCTGGTGATGCGTCTTGACACATAGAGGCTTGCCAGCGCTGCAGTCATGGTGGTCAACACCAGAACCAGGGCAATTGAATTGCGCATACTCTCAACCTTGGCATCAATATGCGAAATCGAGATAGCTGTCCTGACCACAAGAGGTTCAGAGCGATTCTGATCAATGGGAAGGGCAATGTACATCATCTTTTGATCAAGGGTGGGACTGTAGCGCACAGCCATACCCTTTTCTCCAGAAAATGCCGTCTTAATTTCAGGCCGTTCCCTATGATTTTCCATGGTATCAACCCTGGCCAGGGAATCGCCGATCACCTCACCTGAATGCAGAATAACCGTAATACGGGTCTGAATTTTTTCTCCCAGATTTTTGCACAAGGTATCAATCTGCTGTGAAGTCACGCCATCTACAGACAGGGCATGGGCAATCTGGTCTTGCATCAAAGACGCCCTGACCAAAAGTTCTTTCTGGGTGGTTTCAAGAAAATAACTTTTGAAATAACTGGTGGAATACCAGGCCTCCACGCTCAGAGACACAAGAATAATAATAAGAAATGACGGAAAAATCCGCCAGATAAGCTTTGTTTTTTTTCGATACATGGGGATGTGTTGCCCAAATTGTATTTATGTGGTTAAAGGGCAGGGAATGGGTGCATACCTATTCCTTAAAACGATACCCCACGCCCCGAACAGTTTCAATACAGGATGAATACGCACCCAATTTTTTACGCAAGCCAACAATGATAACATCAATGCTACGCTCGGTCACGGCATAATTTTCACCGTGAATGGCATCCACGATCTGCCCCCGGGTAAACACCCACCCCTTTTTTTCTGCCAGAAAAGAGAGCAGTTCAAACTCTGACAACGTCAGTTCAATCAATTTACCTTCAATGGTGACCCGGTGCTTGGCCCGGTCAATGACCATGTCCCCTTCCTGACGAACGCGGACCGGCGCTTCAGCATTATTTTTCTGACGGCGACGTAAAATGGCGCGAATCCGGGCCGTAAGCTCCCTTGGGCTGAAAGGCTTGGAAATATAATCGTTGGCCCCAAGTTCCAGACCGGTAATAATATCGGATTCCTCGCCTTTAGCCGTGAGCATCACAATGGGAATATCTGTGGTGGCATCGTTCTTTTTCAAATACCTGGTCACCTCAAGCCCGTCAATGCCGGGCAGCATAAGATCCAACACCATAAGATCCGGGCCGGACTGCTTGGCAATTTTGATGGCCTCTTCCCCGGTCATGGCCTGAAGTATATTGTAGCCCTCGCCCTTAAGATTGAATTTTATCAATTCTAGAATGTCTTCCTCATCATCAACAATCAATATGGTCTCTTTGGACATTTTTTAATTCCGTGTTACGTTATTGTTAAAATCAAGAGTGACGGATAATCTCACCATCTATCAGATAAATGACTTCCTCTGCAATATTTTTAGTGTGATCGCCCACCCGTTCAATATGTCTTGAAATAAGATACATATTGATAATTTCATCAACCTTTTCCGGACTTTTGCGTATGGCCTCCTTCATGGCATTGTAGGCTTCATTACGCATCGTATTAACCTCTTGGTCCATCTCCCTGACTCTATAAGCAAGATTGCCATCCAGACTGACAAGGGCATCCAAACTGAGTTTCAGCATTTTTGCCGCCTGTTCGGCCATGGGGGTGTAGTCATATTGAAAGGGATTTGAACGCCGGCCGCTTGCCTTAAACCGCCGGGCAATGTTCGCTGCATAATCGGCAATTCGTTCAAGGTCATTGTTGATCTTGATCACAGCGGTAATCAATCTCAGATCCGTTGCCACCGGATGATACAGGGCAAGGGTCTTGAGGCATTCTTCTTCGACCTCAACCTCCTGGGCATCCACCAGGTAATCGGTTTCAATGATCTGGTTAGCCTGCTCAAGGTCATTTGTTTTAACGGCATATATGGTCTTTTTAAACCGGTCCTCCACCATGGCACCCAGGGATAAAATCTCCTTTTTGATCTTGTGCATGGCCCGTGTAAGCTGACTGCTCATGAATGTCCTTCATCATTGTTAATATGAAAATTTCAATAGGTTGCTCAACTACTTTCATATCTTGTAATGGGTCACGTCTGGATATCAATAGACCAGATCAACCCATGGCTGTTTATTTCAAAGATAATTATTGTTAGTTTTTTACCCTGAAATCATTAGAGATTGGTTAGGATTGTATTAACGAGGAATTAATTTTTATATGAAAGACTGGATAAGCGACCCAGATCTTTCAATCTTTGTGAGGGAATAATCCTGAGTGTATATAGGCCAAGAACGGCCAATGGCCATTGTTACACGATATATTTTTCAAGATAGAGGATGTTGCCCTTTTCATTATATTTGAAACGATCAAAATAGGTTCGCATGATACTCATGCCCCTGCCGTGATCTGCTTCATCAGGTGCCACCTCATTCTGAACTTTCATCCATTCAAACCCCGGCCCCTGATCGGAAATCTTCAAACGGAGCCAGGGCTCACGGCTTACGTCCAATTCCATGTAAACAAGCTTATTTGAATCGTATTTATTTCCATGGCGCACGGCATTGGCCATGGCCTCGCGCATGCCCAAATTCACCGCAAACAAATGGGGGAAAAACTTTGGCCCCTTGGATCTAAGAAAAAGAAGCACCGCAGCACAGGCCGTATCAATATGTCCCATAGCAGAAGAAAACCGTATGTGGACACGATCCTCCTCCTCTTTGATTTCATAAACATCCAGAATTTCAGACATCGTTAAACCTCAATGCATAAAAGGACAATATCATCCTCGGGTACAGGCTCGCCGTTAAAAAGACGGGAGATAAGCATGGTCGGGACCTCGGCAAGATCAACATTGCCCAATCCCTCAAGGATGTATAAAAGCTCGTTCATCCCTGTCGGCCATGAGATTTTTTTTTCTGTGGATTCCACCAGGCCATCTGAATAAACAAAAAAACGGTCTCCGTCATTTACTGCAATTTTTTTGATGCCGAACGTCGCATCGGCAAACATGCCCAGAATATCCCCCTGGACGTTAATAAAAAAAGGCTTTTTACCTTTGGGCATATAAACTACAGGGGGGTGACCTGCATTCACCAGGTTCATGATCCTGGTTCCGCGATTCAGATGCAAGTAGGATGCGGTGAGATATTTTTCCCAGGGCAAAATCTCCACAAGCACGTCATTAATCATTTTCATGCTCTCCGTGGGAGAATACACGGGGGTACAGTTCTGTGCCAAAAGCGCTTTGACGGATGCCGTCGCATACGAGGTTTCAATGTCATGCCCGGCGTAATCCGCCAGAAAATATCCGGTAATCTGATTTGAAATATTTAAAATATCATAAAAATCCCCGCCTGCCTCTTCCAGGGGCAAATAAAAAGCACTGAACCGGGCATCGGGAAAGTCTTCAGGCCTTGGCAACATGGCATTTTGGGCCTGGGTTACCTGCCGCAGTTTTCTGGCCTGATCCTGCACCAAGGAGTTGGTGGCAATGGAAAGTTTAAGGTGAATACGTACCCGGGCCAAGACTTCCTGGGAATGAAAGGGCTTGACTATATAATCCACGGCCCCGAGTTCAAATCCCTTTAATTTGACATCCACCTCGGCTACACCTGTCAAAAAAATCACGGGGATGGATGCTGTGGCCATATCATGCTTAAGCTTTCGTATCACCTCAAATCCGTCTTCTCCGGGCATTTCAATGTCCAACAGGATAAGGTCCGGATGGTCTTGTGCCGCTATATGCCTTGCATCGGGGCCATTGTTTGCCAAAAGGGCTACATAGCCCTCCTTGGTCAGCACTTTTTCAATGAGCTTAAGATTCACCTGGTTATCATCAACCACAAGTATGGAATAAGCGTCTGCCATCTTACGATCCTGACAGACTGCTTTCAAGTTTTTCCAAAAAGCCCTGCATGTTTAAAAGCAATTCCTCCAAACCATCAAGCCGCCCCCCCCGGGCACGGTTTTCCAGATTCGCAGCCACTTGAGATAGTCTTTCAAATCCCAGATTACCGGAAGCACCCTTTATGGAATGCGCCGCAAAGCTGATGGCTTCGGCATCACTATCCCCCAGGCCACGGCGGATCTTTTCAAGATCAGATGCCAGGGTTTTGGCCAGAAGGCGTCCCAGTGCTTGGGCTTCATTTGTATCAACGTCTAGGAACGACTCAATATTACGAAAATCCATGAGATTACCTGTAATGTAATGACACTATAAAAAGAAACGGACAGTGCACAAAACTATAAGAGATCTCAACATCCTTGTAAAGAATTAACCCATGGTCCTTATTACAGCAATTGCAACATTTGCTGCATATCCATCACAAGGGTCGTGTGGCCGTTAATATTCATGGTCCCTTTAATTCCGGGCAGGTTAAAATTGCCGTCATCAATGTTCAAATGCACGTCCAGAATATCCACCGGCGGGGAGGCCATCAATCCAAACTCCCGGTCGTCCACTTTAAACACAATAACCTCCTGGTACTCTTTTTCAGGCAAGCCACCCACATTCACTATTTCAGAAATTTCATAAAGCCTGAGCACGTTTCCCCGATATTGAATAACACGTTTATCTTCGATTCTTTCAATATCAGCGGTTTTAATTCGTTCAATTCGCTGAACATGTTTAAAAGATGCCGCAAAATACTCTGTTTCCATATTTTTAAACATGACAAGGGATTCTTTTTTACCCTCAAGGCAAACCTCGGCTTCCAATTTCTTTGAAAGCCGGCTTGATTCTGATGCAGTCGACAACCCAACCATTTGTGCCAGGTTTAAAATATCAAGAATCAACGAGACATTTCCATCACCCATAATTGTTGCCCCGACATATGCCTTACATTTTTTCAAATGACGCCCAA
The DNA here is from genome assembly GCF_963677125.1 of uncultured Desulfobacter sp. NCBI lineage: Bacteria > Pseudomonadati > Thermodesulfobacteriota > Desulfobacteria > Desulfobacterales > Desulfobacteraceae > Desulfobacter > uncultured Desulfobacter sp. Next base: position 3,121,489 of record NZ_OY781882.1, read on the forward strand.
CCGGTTTAACCACAATCTCTTCTGAATCAAAAAATTGGTCTACAACTAGTCCGTACTTAAAATTGCCTGCAAAAACAATTGCGATATTAATGACACCGGTTCGATTCAGCCGCCTGTCCGTTTCGACCCGTTCCTGTGTATCTTCTGTTTTTTCAATGCCGATCACACGACCGTCCGCATCATATTTTTTTGAACGGCGGTCCGCCAAATTTTTTCTGCGTTCAGCCTTATGTTCTCCACTTTCAGGGCATATGTAACTTCGTTCAATATCAAGCAGATCCGACAGGTTAAGCAAAGGCAAAAGCTCGCCGCGAAGTCTTATGACGTCTGCCTCCCCAACTTTTTGAATCTTATTTTTGGTATCTGCAGCAGCAATTCTTAAAAGTTCACTTAAATTGGTCTGGGGAACGGCAAATTTTTCTTTTCCAATAGAAATCATCTGACTGGGAATAATTGCCAGGGTTAACGGCAGTTTTATGATAACAGCACAACCCTTGTCCCCAATCGAATCAACGTCAAAAGCACCGCCAACCGTTTCAATGGCGGAACTTATATTTTCGGGAATATCCGTTGGTGACAGTAAAACACAATCTGCAGAAACGACAATATTAACCTGTCCCGCATCCTGAAACGCCTTCAGCAAAATTTTATCGTCACTTAAATTCTCTATTTCGGCACTTGCATCAAATTTGACGAACCTGTCAACAAGCGCATTTAACGGATGCCGGATGGCGTCAAGAATCGTTCCATCAAGCATGATATTCTTACTATTTTTTCCAAGTATCACCCGGCCCCCGAATTTTTGACAAATGCTTTCAAAAAGGCCGGTTACAGGCTGCATCCGGGTTCGCATGATGGCATCCTGGATCTCTGAAGTAATCAGATCAATGCGCTGCCCGGATGTTTCGATCACCGCCGGATCAGAATTATTGATGCCTTGGAGAAGCTGGTTTCGGCCCAGCACAAGTTCCCCTGCCAGGGAACTCAAAGATTCCAGAATTTGGCGGCTGACCTGAACAGGCGAATTATTCTTCAAAGGCGTTTTTTCCATTGTCTATCTCCTACTATTGCCTGACCGACACCGGTGGTCCGACGTATAAAAAGGCCTGCCGCTCAAAAGCAGGCAGGCCAATGTCAAATGCTTACAGCTTAAACCGGCTGACCATCTCATTAAGGCTTTCGGACAGTTTGGATAATTCCAAAGCACTGTCATTTATCTGTGCGCTTCCGGCCGTGATATCGTCAGCAGACTGGCTCACCTGGTGGACATCTTCGGTGACCTCTCCAGCTACAGTGGACGTCTGGTTGACGTTTTCATTGGCTTCCTGCACACCGATAGCGGCCTGGCTGACATTATTTGAAATTTCCTGGGTTGTGGCAGACTGCTCTTCAATGGCCGTAGCAACCGACGTAACAATAGAGTTTATATCGTCTATAATCGCAACGATTTCTTTTATTGCACTAACGGATTCCGTGGTTGTTGACTGTACTTCACCTATTCTCTCGCCAATTTCGTCAGTGGCATGGGCCGTCTGTTTTGCAAGTTCCTTGATTTCACCGGCCACCACCGCAAAGCCCTTGCCGGCCTCACCGGCCCTTGCAGCCTCTATGGTCGCATTCAGCGCCAGAAGGTTTGTCTGCTCGGAAATATCGGAAATGGTTTCAGTCACTTTGCTGATCTCAGTAGCTGCCCTGCCCAACGCATCCACTCTCTGGGAAATATGTTCCGCTTTTTCAACAGCCTGGGTCGTTGTATGGCTTCCCTTGGCGGTATTTGATGAAATCTCGTTGATCGTCGCAGTCATCTCTTCTGAAGCGGCAACGATCATCTGCAGATTGGCACTGGCCTGTTCTGTGGCGGCAGCCACACTGTTCATTGCCGTTGCCATCTCTTCTGCAGCAGAGGAAACATTATTGGCTTTTTGGGATGACTGTTCCGCCCCGGATTTCACCTGCTCGGACACAGCCGACAATTCCGTGGCAGAAGCGGTCAATGTCTGAACGCCCTGGGAAATGTCCATAAACATATTTTTTAAATTATCTGTCATCTTCTGCATATTTGCGTACACCCCGGTAAGCGCTTTTCCGGTGGTTGGAAATTGATAGGTCAAATCGCCTTGGGCAATCTGATTGGCCACATTGGCAATTTCAGCCGGGTCATGGCCCAACAGCGCCATGATACCTTTGACAAACCACAGCACGGCCACGACCGTCAGAACCAGGAAGACGACGCCGGCGGCAAGAACCATATTCCGGATGGAAACCACAGGCGCTAAAAACTCCGATTCATTCTGGGTGACCATAAGGCTCCAGCCGGTGGCAGCCACATGGGCGAAACCGGCAATCTTATCGATCCCTTTAAAACGATATTTTTCAACGCCTGATTCCCCGCCTAATGATCTTCTGGCAATCTCCTCCATCCCTTCAAGTTTGGACACATTGAGCTTGAATATATAATCTTTTACAGGATGGGCGATAAATACGCCGTCATTCCCCACCATAAACGGATAGCCGGTTTTTCCCATCTTTATACTGATAAATTCATCAGACAAATATGAAAGTTTGACAGACACGCCCAGGATACCGGCAAATGCACCGGAGCTATCCTTCAAAGGAACGGCAATCACAAAGATGTGCAGCCCACTTGCCTTGGAAATAACAGGGTCACTGACAATACTTTTGCCCGATTTAGCAGCCTGAAAATATTTCCTGTCCGCCAGGTTCATATTTTGTTGCCTGTATTTGCCGTGATCACTGTCGGCAATAACCTGACCAGAGGAATCGGTGACAAAAAAGAACACATATTTTTCTCCGATCCTTTCATAAACCGCAGCCAAATACTTCTCTACAGAAGCCAAGGTTTCGTCGTTTCCAGATTTTTTGGCAATTTCCTGGATAAAGGACTCCGATGCCATGGCCTCGGCCTTCTCAACTTCCTGTTCCATGGAAAGGTTCACCATGGTTGCAAGATTTTTCGCAGTGAGCTCTGCCTGTCCCTCGGCAAGACTGACCAATGCAGTAGAAGATTCAAATATTGCAAATATCCCAACGACGATCAATGGAAGAATCGCCGCTACCACACCACCAATGATTAATTTTGTTTTTAATGTCATTTTTCTCATTATTATCTCCCCTCTTTTAGGTCCTTCTTGTTTTCGCAATTTTTAATGTATGCATGTCATCATATGCGAAAGGTATGCCATCGGGCAAACCCACAATTAAATCCTTATAAAACAAGATATTATCTACTTTCAATGTATTCCGACCCACCTGATTCGACTTAAATTCTTGAAAACGAGAACGGTGCACATTCTTGTTTCCAAGAAATTGGAATTTATGTCTAAAATAAAAAATAGGCTGCATGTATCTAATTCCGGCGAATTAATTAGGACGCATCGTTTTTTGTTCTATACGTTTCAAGACCGAAATAATATCCTGAAAATTATCCTCACAATGGCTGGTATACAATGGTTCCAGCATGAGCATAGATTTTTGGATTTCATCAACTCTCTTACAAAAAATCAAAATCGTTTTTACGTTTTCAAATAAAGGTTTTAGGGGAAACAAAAGCTCAACACTCTCTGAATCGGTTACAAAGGCAATTAGGACGGCAACATTGTGTAACGGTCTACACAACACTTCAGACAACTGCGGGTTATCGTCTGTTAAAAGAATCTCACTCTTTGGAAACGTATTTTTAATTATAGTTTCCAAGCGAGGTCTGTGTCCATCATTTTTTTCGGCATGCAATACGATTTTCATGCTTGAATATCCCCTTTTCGTATCAAATTTTATCTGGATAAATACTCATATGGTGTTAAATCAGCAGAAAGCATGCCAAATGTATCTTATATATTTTTTTACGGCGTGGACGAAAGTAGAACAATACCTAAAAAAACAGATTGACCTTTATCTTTAAAAAAGGTGTTGTATAAAAAAGGCTGGATCAGTTACTTAGATCTTTTACGCTTTGTTGTGGCACAACCCCGGTGAAAAACCAGGTCGGCCACAGCCCTTAATAAACCCGAGACAATATAAAGCCTATGAAAAAAAAAGACACCCATCAATTTATCCAGGAATATAGAGGCCTTGCAGCCTTTGGCATGGACAGGACAACTGATGAGGAAACCATCATGTTCTATTTGCAGAAATTCAGTGAAGACACCTTTATGAAAGCCCTTTTGCCAAGGCTTTCCGACCAGGAATTAGAGGATATTTATAACTGGATCAACACATACCTGAAAAAACATATCTCAGAAGATGAGTATCACAGTCTGTTTTTAAAAGACCGTTAATTTTGATGGCGTTGCCATCGGTTGGGATTTTTAGGGGCTTATCAATTTTGCTGGGTGAGTACCAAAAAATAGAGTTGGCCCCGGGCCACCATGTGCCCGGCTGTGTAATCCGCCCAGTCACCGGCACCGCAGAACAGGTCTACCCGGCCTGGTCCTTTGATGGCCCCACCGGTATCCTGGTTAAGCACGAATAACGACGCTCTGGGCCATGCCTCTTTTGGCTGGCCGACAGCAGCCGGAAGTGCCGTCTGGATGAAGGCAAGCCCCCCTTTGGGAAAAAGCTTGGTATCCGTGGCAATGGAGCGCACAGGCGTTACGGCGACATTGATACAGCCAAATGGACCGCCCTCCCCTTCCTTAAAAAACACAAAGCTTTCGTTGGTAAAAAGCACCTCGTCCATGCGATCCGGGTGGGTGGTGAGCCATTTCCGGATCGCCTGCATGGACATCTTTTCCTTTGGCACCTCATTTTGATCAATGAGATATTTTCCCACGGCACTGTATTTTCGCCCATTGACGCCGGCATAGTGCAGACGCATAATCTCCCCATGGGGAAGCGCCACCCTGCCCGATCCCTGTATTTCCAAAAAAAAACGGTCAATACGGTTGGCCAGCCAAACCACGGGCGGGGCTTTTTGTTCAAAATCTGATTGCCGGTTGATCTGCTTGCGGGTGTAATAGGGTTTAACCCTGCGGGATTTTGGATCAACCCGGGCCATGAGCCGCTTGTGCCCTTGATATGCTTGGGAGAACTCAGACAGATCAACCTGGAACAGATCATCCGGCATGGTGTAGACCGGCCAGGGAAATTCAGGGCCCGGGGTCCGGCTGCCCGGATAAGTGGGTTCAAAATAACCGGTAAAAAGCACATCTTTATTGACGCCGCCCACACTTTTGTACACCGTATAGGTTTCCCGGATAAACCGGTTCAATTTTTTAGCCGACGGCCTGGTTGCAATAAAATGCTTAAACGTCTCAAGGGATAAGATCATATGGGAGGCCGTGTAGACGTCCGGGCCATATACATAGGTCCGGGTTGCCGGCACCCGTTTATAATAAACAAGACTCTGGTCAATGGACCTCCTAAGGTCCTGTAGGAACAATGCGTCCGAAAATTCAGGGAGGTCTGACTTGGACACTTTGACCAACGGATTTACCCGGAGAGGTTCAACTTTTTTCTGATTCCGGCACCCCAAGGGTCCGGCAAGCAAGAGTATCAGCAACAGATAAAACAGGACAGGTCTTTGTACAAGTCTATTCATTTATCTCATCTTCCGAACACGTCTCAGTCATCCGTTTAAGAACGGCGGCAGCTTCAGGTACAGGTTCACACACAGACAGACCGGCGCTGGAAACGCCTAAGTTTTCAAATTTCCGGGCCGAAACCAGCACCCTTTTCTCCATGGCGCCCACGGTGCGGTTAAACGTTGCGACGGTGCGGCCAATATCTTTTCCCAGCCGATTCATGTGGCCGGCCATAGTCGACAGCCGTTCAAAAAGTTCCTTACCCAACTCCCGAATCGCCCGGGCATTTTCATAACCGGCCTGTTGCATCCACACATAGGCCACGGTTTTAAGCAGGGCGATCAAGGTGGTGGGCGTAGCCAGAATCACGCCATGGGCCACGCCCTTTTCAATGAGATCAGGCCGGGCGGCCAGGGCGGCCGAGAAAAAATTTTCCCCGGGAATAAACAGGACCACGAACTCAGGACTTGGGCTAAAGGCGGCTGAATAATTTTTTGATCCCAACTGGAGAATATGAGCCATGACCTGGCGGGCATGATCATCAAGCCGTTCTTTCTGCCGCTGCTCATCTGTTGTTTCCAGGGCATCCAGATACGCCATGAGCGGCACTTTGGCATCCACCACCACCTGGCGGTTACCGGGCAGTTGCACCACCATATCCGGCCGAAGCGTCCCTTTGCCGGATGTCTGCACAGATTGCTCAATAAAATCGCAATGGTCAACCATACCGGCCAGTTCCACGGCCCGTTTCAATGTGACTTCCCCCCATCTGCCCCGGACATGGGGTACCCGCAGGGCCTTGACCAAATTATCCGTTTCTTTGGCAAGCTGGTGCTGGGTTTTTGCCATATCCGACAAATACTGGCTGATGGCACCAAAGGCCTGACTTCTATCTTTTTCCATGGTCCCAAGCCGCTGTTCATACCGGTCCAGCATGCGATGCACCGGATCAACGGCCCGGGTGAAGGCCTCCTCTTTGACCTTGAAATCCTGATGGGCTTGCTGAACATACCCATTGAAATGGGACTGGGCCATGTCCATGAACTGCCGGGAATTTTCATACAGCGCCTTATCGGACAACGCCTTGAACCGGCCTGAAAAAAAATGCATGACCAGTTTAACAAGAATCAGGGCGGTCAACAGGCCAATGACAAACCCGGCACCCAAAAATGCCAAATTGTCCGTGCTCATACTCATGTGGGTAAGTTCGGTCACAAGGCGGCTTCAGGCGCTGTGTATGTACCGCTTTTTCCGCCGGATTTAAAGGCCAGATGAATATTGGAAATTTTCATGCCCTTGTCATAGGCTTTGCACATATCATAAATGGTCAGGGCCGCAACACTGACGGCTGTCATGGCTTCCATCTCCACCCCGGTCTTTTCGGTCAGCGACACTTCGGCCTCGATATGAATACAGCTGTTTTCCTTATCTCCTTCAAAATCCACCCGGGCATGGGTGATGTTCAGCGGATGGCACATGGGGATCAGGGACCAGGTCTGCTTGGCCGCCATGACTCCCGCAATGCGTGCCGTTTCCAGCACATTTCCTTTTTTAACTTTTTCATCAACAATGGCTGCCAACGTCTCCATGGACATGAAAACAGTCCCCTTTGCCACGGCAACCCGTTTTGTGGGTGACTTTTGCCCCACATCCACCATCCTGACACGGCCTTGGCCGTCAACATGGGTAAATTCGTTCACTTCAACTCCTTTAAAAATACATCAAAATCAGGCAAATACCTGGGTTTTGGCCGTGGCTTCTGTTTTTATCCTGTTCAGGGCAGAGGTTAAGGCATCAATCACATGTTCCCGGATATCGCCTGCCACAGCCAGAAACATGACATCATCGCCCACCATCAGCGGTACATCCGAATTAATCTGCACCAACACTTCCACAATACCGGGCATGGCCCGGGTCTGGTCTAAAATCTCATTCAATTTTTCCTGGTTTACGCTTATGGTCAGACCTGTGACAGCCCTGCCGTCCCGGGAACTGTCCCGGACTACCCCGTTATGGTAAAGCACCATCCCGGCTTTGGAAAAATCGGGGTGGTTTTTCATCTCGTTTATCATTGCAGGCAAATCCATGCGCCCTCCTTCTATCTTAATTTTTCATAAAAGCCTATTATATATCTTCTCTTTGCCCCCGTCCATGTTCCGAATCCGGTACCTGTGCCATCCCCCTGGCTGTTTCAAGGTCTGCAGGCGAGTTCACATTAAACTTAAAACGCAGATCAGGGTCCAGGGTTTCAAGGGTTTGGGGCGGAATCTGCTTGACCCGTTCAGGTTTAAAAAATTTTTTAACCATAAATACTTTTTTTGCAAGATTGGTCTCAATTCTTGGCAGACAGGATTTATGATACAGGGCAGAAAGCGGTTCCAGACCCTCCCAGGTTCTGGGTATGATAACTTGCTTGCCCGGGCGCCTTTGCCCAAGAAGATATCGGATGACCTTCTCACTGATAAACGGAACGTCACAGGCCGATACATAGCTCCAGTCAAATTCGGCATGAAATAAACCGGCATGAAGCCCGGACAAAGAGCATTGGGATGGGTCAATATCCGTTACAATCAGACTGTCTATATCCAAAAAAAGTGCCGGCTCATTAACGACCAGAATCACTTCTTTAAACATCCTGGAGAACAGGGTATAAACCTTATCCAGCATGGTATTGTCCCCAACCGTGTGAAATGCTTTGTTTGTGCCGGGGAATCGGCGGTTGCAGCCGCCGGCCAGGATCACCCCCGTACAGTCTATTTTTTCCAATGCTTTAAATGCCTTCTACTTCAATGATTTTTAATTGGTATGTTTTTTCAGAATTTAATACTTTTGTCTTTATTTGATGATTATATGAACACGGATAAGAAATCAAGGTGTTGCCGTGCTAAAAAAAAGATGGTAGAAAAAACTTTTAGGGCATACCCGAACAGTAAAAAAGGCTTACCATGACAAAAAAAAAGAGCATTCTCAATGATCAGGATTACAAACGGATCATCACCCGCATTGCCTACGAAATCATTGAAAAACATAAAGGTGTAAAAAATTTGGCCCTGGTAGGGATTCAAACCCGGGGGGATTTTCTTGCAAAACGCCTGGCAGAACAGATAGCAAACATTGAGGGTACAACACTGCCTGTGGGGTCCATGGACATCAACATGTACCGGGACGATTGGACCAAAATCAGCCACCAACCCTCGGTAAGACCATCGAACATTCCCTTTTCCGTGGATGATAAAGAAATCATTCTAGTGGATGACGTACTGTTCACCGGGAGGACTGTCCGGGCGGCCATGGAGGCATTAATGGATTTTGGCAGACCCGCCCGCATTGAGCTTGCTATCCTGGTAGACCGAGGCCACAGAGAACTGCCCATCCAAGCGGATTACCAAGGTATTTTTGCAGACACGGAGCCGGACGACATGATCCATGTCCATGTCCTTGAACATGATCTGGAAGACCGCGTTTACAGGGAACTGCCGTAGACTATAATTTTTTTTAATAAAAAGGTTTAACATGAGCGTCCATCCCCATCGGACATCCTTACCCAAGCACCTAAAAATTGCCGTATTATCCATGTCCTCCACCCGCACTTTGGAAAACGACAAAAGCGGGTTATGGATAAAAAAACAAGCAAAGAAAGAAGGGCATGAAGTGGTCATTCACCAGGTGCTGCCGGATGATGCAAATGCCATCACAGATGCGCTTGGGCATATTATCGAGCGTATAGTCCCCCATGCCGTCATCATGACCGGAGGCACCGGCATCAGCCCCAAAGATGTTACCATAGAGGCAGTCCATCCGCTGTTCGACAAAGAGCTGACCGCCTTTGGTCCGGTATTTGCCCAGCTTAGTTTTGAAGAAATTGATTCTGCCGCCATTTTATCCCGGGCCACGGCAGGCTTTATAAAAGGCTCCGTCGTATTCTGTATGCCCGGCAGCCTTAATGCTTGCAAACTGGCCTGCAACAATCTGATTTTCCCGGAACTTGGACATTTGATTAAACATGCACAGGAATGATGCTGGCGTAAAAATATTCGCCATCGGTTTAATTTGTTACGGATTCATCAAAGGAATAGATTATGAAAGAACTCGACGCGTTATTAGATGACTGGAAAGATAATGACAACCAGACCCGCAAGGCATTTACCGAACTTGTGGATCACGTAAACACGCTGTCCGACATCACCCTTGATTTTGTCAGCCGGCCCGGCGTGAGCTACTCCTTCCGCCCAAAGCATACGGCCCAGGCCAAACGTCCGCTGTTTGCCATGGTGGATGTCATTGATGATGACCCGGATGATCGTTGGTTATCCGTCTGTTTTTATGCAGATCTTGTCAGCGACCCCGATGAAGAAGGCGACCATGTACCCGAAGGACTTCTGGGTGAAGATGCATGCTGCTTTGACATGTATGAATATGATGCCCAGGAAGTAGCGTTTCTCAAAGAGAAACTAACCGAAGCACACAGCAACGCCCCTGAATAGTGTTTGAACGCAAAGTCACCCATCTGCGGCGTTGCAGAAAAATTTGCAATCCTCACAACCATTAGGTTGCTCCGGTTGCAAATTTTTCTACGCCTTGCATATGGGCAACTTTGCGTCCAAACACGGACCTCGTCCGACATACACATAAAATAAAAGGCCCGGCAACTCAGTTTATTTGAAGTTTGCCAGGCCTTTTACTGTTGTGTATGCTTTGAAGGACTACACCGAAAAACGGATATTTAAAATATCCCCGTTCTGGACCACGTAATCCTTGCCTTCCACATAAAATTTGCCGTTCTTTTTCAGTTCTGCTTCAGAGCCAAGTTCCATAAGTTCATCATACTTGAACACCTCGGCCCGGATAAATCCGCGCTCAAGGTCGGAATGAATAACACCTGCGGCGGTGGGGGCTTTGGCTTCTTTTCTCACCAGCCATTGCCGGACCTCATCTTCGCCAACAGTAAAAAACGATATCAGGTTCAATGACTTCAGGCAAAGGGCTGTTAACGTTTCCAGGGCTGTGGAGGTAATCCCTAAATCCTCAAGAAACTCCTGCTTTTCTTCGGCACTGTCCAGCATGGCAATTTCCGCCTCGACCTTTGCTGATACGAGCATCGCCTCTATAGCCAGGGCATCGCAACTGCCTTTAAAGGCATCCAGAATATCCGTATTGCCAAGATCATCTTCGGCCACATTGACCGCGACCACCAGTTTTTTCAACGTTATAAATGGATAAGAACGAATCAGCTTATCCTCATCCTCGGATAACTCAAGCAGGCGAAGCGGCTGTTCCTGTTCCAAATGGGCCAGCATCTTCTCCATCAGCACCAACTCTTTTTTCTGGTCTTCATCTTTAATTTTCTTGACCATGGCAGAAAGGCGCTCAATGCGCTTTTCCACAAAAATCTGATCATGCATCACGAGCTCGGAGTTCACCATGTCAAAATCGCGCAGGGCGTCTACACTGCCTTCGGCATGGTAAACCGCCTCATCCTCAAAGGCGCGGACCACATGGCAAATGGCGTCCATGTCGGATATATCTTTGAATATGTCTCCTTTGGAAATGGTCTCGGCCTCCATTTTGGGCAAAAGCACCAAATCAAGACGTGCCTTGACATCTTTTTTGGGATTATACATCTCCACCAAGCGGTCAAATCTGGAATCCAGAATGTCGGCGGTGCCCGGCACCGGCTTGAATGCCTTGGCCGGATCTGTAATCTCGTTTCCGGTCAAAATCTGAAACAAAGTTTTCTTCCCTGTCTGGGGAAGTCCGATAATGCCTACCTTCATATGTTATGATTGTCCTTATCTAAAATTTAAAGCGTTATATTTAAAGTTTCAAAGCGCTGTGACGGCATCACCCTTTTTTTCACAGGATCCATTTCAACGTAGATCGCCGCATGGGCAGGATCATGGGGAAAGACCAGCAGGGCCTTTTCATCAACAGCCCGGTCCAGCATCTGTTTTTTCTCGTCCACCAGCCTTTCAGCAAACCGGTCATACCCCATGGTGATTGGCAAATTTACCCAGGGCAGTCCCGGAATAAGATCAGCGGTATAAATCACGGTACCCTTTTGTGCCTGAATCCAGGGAACCAGCATCCCCGGGGTATGTCCCTGACTTAGGGACAGTTCAACCACCAAGTCATCCACAATCAGACGGTCCCCGCCCTGCTTGAGCACAAGACGTCCTGTGGCCTGCAGTTTTTCAGCAAGGCCCGGAATAAATGACGCCCGGTCGCGAAAATGTGGGGATTTGGATCGTTTAAAATGTTCCTCTCCCACCACAAAAAGAGCCTTGGGAAAAAGCAACTCCGGTTCCCGGTCCGGTTCCCAGGCGCTTAAAAGCCCGCCGGCATGATCAAAATGAAGATGAGTCAAAACCACATGACTAATGTCAGCATCAGTTAAACCCTGCTCTGCCAGGGATTGCATCAATATATGCGATTCTTCTTTAACGGCAAAGCGTTGTTTCATGTCAGGGGAGAGATATGCGCCGCACCCGGTTTCAATTAATATATTGTGATTCCCGGTTTTTACCAGCAGACAGTTTGAAGCAATATCAATCATGCCGTTTTCATCTGCCGGCATCCATTTCTGCCACAGGGCTTTGGCAGCGTTGCCGAACATAGTGCCGCCGTCCAGCCGCATACTGTTGCCCCTTAGAACAATAAATGAAGTTTCCTGCATCATGACAACTTCCTTTGGGTCGTTGATTAGAAATAGATCCCGACCGAAACCCGTAAATTTTGCCGACTACTTTGTTGGTCGCATTTTTTTTTGATTTTAATTTAGATACGATTTAAACCAAAGTAATTTTTTGTTTTTCCGGATCCGGATGGGGGCGATAAAGAACAGCCACATGGCCTATGGTTCCGGCAACATGGCATTTAAGCCGTGCTGTAATCTCATCAAGCAAAGCAGCTTTTACATCTTTTTCTTTGTGATCAATAAATTTAATCTTGATCAGTTCAGACGCGTTCAGGGCGTTGTCCACCTCTTGGGTCAAGGCTGTTGTCACGCCTTTTGCCCCCACAAAGGCCGAAGGGTTTAAGTTATGGGCAAGGCCCCTGAGATATTTGCGCTGTGCGCCGGTAAGTTGTGTCACGTTCAATCCTTAAATTAAAATTCATCTTTCAGGGCAATCATATTATCATAATCCAAAGATTGTGGATACACCCCCCGGTTTAAGCACAGGGTAAATTGATTCTAAATTTTTTGTTATGACATTTAAATGTGTTAAGTAATCGTTTTGGATTAGTTTCGATTAATAGTGCATTATACCGGCCTAAAGCCATAAAACCACGAAGTTCACGAAGTTCACGAAGAAAATTCTTCGTGGTCTTCGTGAACTTCGTGGTAAAATCAGGACTTAGCGTTTAGAACAAATTCACCGTGGGTTTAAACAGCAGGAAGACCGCATTTATAATTAAAAGGTCATCGGGATCGCTATCGCTATCGGGATCGGAATCGAAAATAATTTCAGGAAAACCCGTGGACATAAAACGAGTCCACCGGTTAAAGGAACATATCAGGAAGGTGTCACAGAAGGCCCGAAAGGTCAAAGCTGTCAGATTTGCTCAATGTGACAATGAACCGCCTGAGCAAATCACTGTCAAAACAATGGGACATGCCCTGGTCCCGCAATTTCACCCGGGCGTCCACCCGCTTGGCCGCCTCTTCTTCAATCATCTGTCGTTCTCTTAAGCGCCTCAATTTAGGGTCTTGCTCATCCCGCACAATGGCCGTTACCGGCGGTCGGGCATTTTTAGTCACTTCGGCTTCAAAAATCTTTAATGTATCCAGATACGGATTTTTACCCGCCATGATTTTCAAAGCCTCAGCAGGGGTTTTCCCTTTCTTATAGGGTCTTGCCGAAGTCAGTGCGTCAAACACATCGGCAATATGACAGATTTTGGCCGGCAGGGGAATTTCATCACCAGCCAAGCCACAGGGATAGCCGCTGCCATCTTCATTTTCATGATGATACAAAATAGCCTGGAGCGTATCATTGGGCAATTTTTTTTCGAACAACAGCGCCATTGCAAAAGCTGGATGTGACTGCATCAGGACATACTCAAGGTTGTCCAGTCGTCCAGGTTTGTTGATTACATTTTCAGGAATTTTCACCTTGCCCAAATCATGAAGACACCCGGCAACGGTCGCCTGAAGAAGAAGCTGTTTTAACTGTTCCCGGCCGGGATTACCGAAAAGATCTGAATTGGCCTTGATGAAAACAGCACATAACCACCCCACCTTAACCGAATGGGTGTGGGTGTCATAATCATGCCCGATCATGGTGGCGATGCCTTTTAAGGATTCTATACCAGACAGAAAATCAAGTGCCCTGGAAACAAATTTTTCAAGATGCTCCACGGTTTCACTGATTTTAGCCTGGGGCACAAAAGGAGCGGCAAACGTCTCTTTGATTGCATCCGTAGACAAATTAACCAGTATACTTGTTTTTTTCGAAGTAGAAATGGCGTCATTATTGAGGATAAACCCAAGATTCTCTTTTATGTAGGATTTATAATCCTGGGCTTCGGTGTTATGGATGTAAATCGTATCCCAGCTCCCCAGCATTTCCTTTAAACGGTCAACCGCAACGGCATCGGTATCCGTAAGCAGACAACGAAACCGAAAAACACCGTTCTGCGCAGGATACCGTTCAAACAAAGAGAAGTCGGCCAAGGTCGCCGGATTTATGGACAAAGGATCAACGGCAAAAAAGGAACTGCCGTCGTCAAAATATTCCGGTGCCATACCCATACCATGTTCTCCTTTCCATGTCGCCGGCCGTTTTTTACTGTTGCTTCTTCCATTTACCGGTAACCGCCAACCCGGCTGAATGCAGACATGCGCCCAGATTTAATACTGACCTGCGTGATTTTTTGAATAAATCCTAGATTTTGATTTTAATGTAGTTCTCTTAAAGAACGCGATAATTATAAAATTTATTAGCAGACATCATTGCGCATGTAAAGCACAATGCCCCGCAGGCCATTGGTGGAACAAAAGCATAGAGACACCCCAAAACGGACTTTTTTAGATGTTTGTTAATTAACAATTAAATGCTTGACTCGCCGAAAAAACAAGACTATACAATTTGTTATACATAAATAAGGACTTTTCAAATGACCATCCGCAACACAGACAATTATTATTTTTATTACAGGTATTATTTTTATACCTGCCTGCCTGTATTGCGCTAAATAAATCAATTTTTTTAAAGCCGCAGGCAGACACCGCCTGCGGCTTTTTTATTTGAAGTTTCAGGCGACAAAAGCCCGCGAAAGGAATTGTCATGAAACTGATCAACGATGTAAATGTAGAGTCATTTTTCACTTTAACCTCTCCGGAAGTCATACGAACAGAGCTGCCTGTACCCGACCAAACGGCGGATAATGTACTTGCCGGTCGCCGGGAAGTACAAGACATTCTGACAGGCAAAGACAAGCGCTTGATGGTTATTGCAGGCCCCTGTTCCATCCATGACATGGATGCAGCCATGGAGTATGCCAAGCGGATGAAGTCCCTGCGCGAAGACGTAAAAGATAAAATCAGCCTGATTATGCGGGTCTATTTTGAAAAACCTAGAACCACAGTGGGCTGGAAGGGCCTGATCAATGATCCTTTTCTGGATTCCTCTCATAACATGGAAGAAGGACTCAGAAGGGCCAGATCCCTGTTGATAGACATCAACGCCTTAGGCCTGCCTGCCGCCACCGAAATTTTAGATCCCATAACTCCCCAGTACATTGCCGGCCTTTTAAGCTGGGTGGCCATTGGTGCACGCACCACAGAGTCCCAGACCCACCGAGAAATGGCTTCGGGCCTGTCCATGCCGGTGGGCTTTAAAAACGGTACCGACGGTAGTCTGACGGCAGCAGTCAACGCCACCCAAGCGGCAAAGGCTCCCCAGCATTTTCTGGGCATTGATCCGGCCGGGAAAACAGCGGTTGTCACTACCCGGGGCAACCGGTTTTGCCACATTGTCCTGCGCGGCGGAGCCTCTCCCAACTACGACCCCGTGTCCGTGGGCAAAGCCCAAACCCGGCTCAGGGAAAAAAAACTTTTGGATGCAGTGATCATTGACTGCTCCCATGACAACTCCGGCCAGAAATACACGGGCCAGGCTTTTGTATTTAAAAGCGCTGTGGACCAAAGACTTGACGGCAATGACAGGATTGTCGGTCTGATGCTGGAAAGCAATCTTCATGAAGGCAATCAAAAATGCAAGTGCGACGGGGATGCAGCCAATCTTAAGTATGGGGTTTCCATTACGGATGAATGCATATCATGGGAAACCACGGAAGAACTTATCCATAACGCATTCGACAAGTTGCCTTAAACATTAAAATAAACCACGGAAAACACGGAAGTACACGGAAAAGTCGTTTGGTTTTTTTGAAAAACAGGCGGCAACGTTGGTCGCCGAACGTTCAGTGCTTTCCGTGTCTTCCGTGGCTATAGATCAATTGGACAGCCTCACAGATTGCATTTTTGCGCCCATATTGTCGCACAACCAGCGCATGGTCGCAATTTTGCGTCTATACATAGACTCTCTTTTTTCACCCCCCCCTTGCCAAAGATATAATAGGCCTTATTTTTCAACTCATTGCATGTAAGTTCAAAATTAACCATGCAATGGCACACGCTTTGCTATGTTTTAACCCGGAGATTCCTGGAACCAGGGATCTTAAGCAACTTAGATTTAACGACACTGGAGATATACAAAATGAAACAGGCGGTATTTGTAAGCAGGGACGAGGCTCAATTTAAAGAACTTGAACAGATGTTGGGTCAACACAGCATTGAGATAAAATGGTGCGCAACCGGCAAAGAACTTTTATCCCTGATGACCAATACCCCTAAAGGGCAATGGATTGATCTGGTAATAATGGAAGAAAACCTGCCGGATATGAATGCCAAAGCCCTGGTGGAGGCCGTCACCGCCCAAAGCCCCATGACCAATTGTGCGATTACCGGGACTATGGATAAAAAACAGTTCCATGATTTTTATGAAGGATACGGCGTACTGATGCAGTTGCCTGTTCAACCCGGACAAGAAGATGCCGCAAACCTGGAAAACCAATTAAAAAAAATCAGATTTTTGGGATAATGGGAAACACCCGACGGCAAGGAGATACATTATATGATTATCAGCATAGCAAGCGGTAAAGGCGGCACAGGCAAAACCACCGTAGCCACCAATCTTTGCGCAAGCCTTGATGCAGACCTTATGCTTTTAGACTGCGACGTGGAAGAACCCAATGCCCATCTTTTCTTAAATCCAGACATTACCGGCACCCAAAAGGTCAATGCACCTGTGCCCCAAGTGGACAAAAGCCGTTGCAATTATTGCAAAAAATGCATGGAGATTTGCCGGTACGGCGCCATTGCCGTAGCCGGAAAAACCGTGATCACCTTTCCGGAGCTCTGTCACTCCTGTGGCGGATGTGCCGTTGTTTGTCCGGAAAAAGCCATCACTGAAATAGACCGATTTATCGGCACGGTGGAAACAGGCAGCCTGAGCCTGCCCCAAACCCCGTCATTCGGCCGGGGTCTCCTGGATATCGGACAGGTTATGGCGCCACCGGTCATCAGACAGGTGCGGCAGCTTGAAGGAGAAAAAAAGCTGACCATTATCGATGCCCCGCCGGGCACCTCCTGTCCTGTAATTGCATCCATGAAAGGAACGGATTTTGTAATTCTGGTTACCGAACCCACGCCTTTTGGTCTGCATGATCTGACCCTGGCCGTGGAAGCGGTCAAACTATTAGGCATCCCCTGCGGTCTTGTAATCAACCGGGCAGGTCTTGGCAATGACGATGTCAAAGACTATGCTCAAAATGAAAACATACCGGTATTACTTGAAATTCCATTTGATAAGCGCATTGCTTCGGCCTATTCAAAAGGCGAATTGCTTGTCCAGGCATTGCCGGAATACAAAGAGATGTTTAAAGGTCTCTACACATCCATTGAGGCAATCGTGAACCGGAAGGGGGCTGCCTGATGAAAGAACTTGTTATTTTAAGCGGCAAAGGCGGAACAGGCAAAACCAGCTTAACATCCGCATTTGCAAGCCTTGCCGAAAATATGATGTTGTGTGATGCGGATGTGGATGCAGCAGACCTGCACCTGATTATGGATCCGGATATTAAAGAGACCCATGATTTTGCAGGCGGCTATGAGGCAGAAATTATCCCTGAAAAGTGCACAGGCTGCGGCCAGTGTATGGAACTTTGCAGGTTTGACGCAGTTAAACCGGTGGAGGACCAGGGGATCTTTCACATCGATGGCCTTGACTGTGAAGGTTGCGGGGTCTGTGCAGATCTATGCCCTGAATCGGCCATTAAATTTGAGGAAAAAATCTGCGGCCAATGGTTTGCATCAAAAACCCGGTTTGGGGAGATGATCCATGCCCGTTTAGGCATTGCCGAAGAAAATTCAGGCCGGTTAGTGGCCCTGGTCAGGGATGAGGCCAGAAAACGCGTACTTGCGAACCGCGTGGACCTTCTGCTCACGGACGGCCCTCCGGGCATCGGGTGTCCGGTGATTGCATCCATCGGCCAGGCCAATGCAGTTCTCATCGTGACGGAACCCACGGTTTCAGGCATTCATGACTTGGAACGTGTGGCCCAGCTGGCAGCCCATTTTAAGTTACCGGCCATGATCTGCATCAATAAATATGATTTAAACCCGGATCAGGCCAAGGCCATTGAGGCCATAGCACAAAAAAGAAACATGGAATTTGTGGGGAAGATTCCCTTTGATCTGGCATTTACAAAAGCCATGATCCAGGGCAAGTCCATCATGGAAACCCATGGTGACAGTCCTGCTGCCGCACAAATCAAAGAGATCTGGAACCGGGTTATGGCGCATCCGGCGATGAAGATGGACAGACTTTGTTAATTAGTGTCCATCCAGAAATAGCCTTTTTGCCAATTTCTTCGTTGGCTGAAAATTTTAATCCTCGGAATATTATGTATATGCCTGTGGTTAAAATTTTCAGCCGCCTTGAACTTGAACAAAAATTCTTATTTCTGGACAGACACTAAAATAAAAATACTTTTAAGGTTCAATAGACATAAGTAAAGGAGTAGTTAAAGATTATGGAAAACGGTAGAATTGCAATCCCCTCCAATGGTGAAGGAGGACTTTCCGGTACCCGTGCAGGCCATTTCGGACATTGTGACGTATTCACCTTTGTGGATGTTAAAGACGGAAAAATTGAAACGGTATCCACCGTTGCCAACCAGGAGCATGCCCAGGGCGGTTGCATGGTGCCCGTAAACCTTCTGGCTGATCATCGAGTGAACGCCCTGATCGTGGGTGGCATCGGCATGCGTCCCCTCATGGGTTTCCGCCAGGTGGGCATTGATGTGTATCATGATGACCAGCGCCCGGATATTGAGCCTGTGGTCATGGACCTGATTGCCGGCAAGCTTGAGCAGATCAGGAATGATCAGGTATGTGGCGGCGGTGGCGGCGCACAATAGTGCCCATCCAGAAACAGCCTTTTTGCCCAATTTTTTCGTTGGCTGAAAATTTTAATCCTCGAAATATTTAATATATGTCTGCGGTTAAAATTTTCATCCGCCTTAAACTTGAACAAAAATGCTTATTTCGGGACAGACACTGACTAATAATTTTTAGGATAAAAAATGAAAATAGCGATCACATCAGCAGGCAAAGATCTTGATGCCCAGGTGGACCCCAGATTCGGCAGAGCAGCCTACATCATTGTGGTGGACACAGAAACCCTGGATTTTGAGGTTATTGACAACTCTGAAAATAAAAATGCATTTAAAGGCGCAGGCATCACAGCGGCCTCGTCCATCTGTGACAAAGGTGCTCAGGTGTTGATCACAGGGTTCTGCGGTCCCAATGCATTCAAGACCCTTGACAGCGCAGGCGTCAAAGTCGCAAATGATGCCGCAGGTACCATCAGAAGTACGATTGAAGACTATAAAGCCGGTAAATTCACGTTTGCCGACGGTGCCAATGCCGAAGGGCACTGGTAAAATATAATTAACATGGCGCACGCCCTGTCTTGGTGGCATCTTTTTTTACCCCTATCTTACCCCCGTCTCATTTAAGAAGGTGTCACCAGCACAGGGTGTGCGCTATAGTGCCCGCCCGAAAACCCTAAATTTTGCCGATTACTTCGTTGGGTAAAAATTTTAATCCTCGAAATATTCTATATATGTCTGTGGTTAAAATTTTCACCCGCCTTGTACTCGACAAAATTTCCAGTTTTTCGGTCAGACACTATTTAAAAAATAAAAGGAGGATTTATGCCTTTATATGACTTTCATTGTCCGGAATGCAACCGGATCGTTGAACTGCTCATGACCAGCCGGGATGACCAGGCGGTTTGCCCTGAGTGCGGCTCTACCCGCCTTGAAAAACTCATGGCAGCACACTCAAGCCTTTCGGGCAAATCCGGCAATTCCCTGCCCGGTCCCAATGACACGGCCTGCTGCGGTTCCAGGCCCGGGGAAAAAAGCGGATGTGCAGGACCCGGTTCCTGTTGCGGAAGAACCTTTTAGAACTATTTTGCAGAACACTTCAGCCTTTGAAAAACGGGTAAAACGCCGTATTTCAGCAAGACCCCATGTTTTTTTCGCCGTATGCCCACCGGGCCTTGGCGGCATTTGTGAACACGAGGTATCACAGGTATCCCAAAAAGCACAAGAAATATTCTCAAATCACGATAAAATCAGTGATATTAAGGTACTTCCCGGGGGAATTGAATTTAAAACCCGGCTGAAAACCGCCTGCCTGGCCAATATGTTGATGGGATCGGCCACCCGGCTACTCATGCGTTTTGCATCATTCAAGGCAGACGGGTTCAGACGGCTTGAAGAACAGATCAAAGCCGTTGACTGGGAATTATACCTGCCGGCTGAAAACCTGCCCGATATCAGGGTCACCACCCGCAAGTCACGTCTGTATCACTCCAAAGCCATTTCAGACCGGATCAGCCCCATCTTACATGACCGGCTGTCTTTAAAAGATACCCCCCGGCACCATAATACAGGGCCGGGTATATCCCAAACCCTGATGGTCCGGGGAGAAAATGACCGATTTGAACTCTCTCTGGACATGTCCGGAACCCCTTTATACAAACGGGGCATCAAAGAAAAAGTTGTTAAAGCCCCATTGCGTGAAACCCTGGCCTTTGCCATTCTGACCCGGCTTGGCCTGTCGGAAAAAGACACGCTTGTTGACCCCATGTGTGGCTCCGGCACCTTCAGTCTGGAGGGCGCCATGATGCAGTGTGGGCTGCCCCCGGGAGTATTCAGATCCTTTGCCTTTGAAACCTGGCCGGGATTTGAAGAAAAAAGTTTCGCCCATGCCCGTCACAAGCTTATGGAAGCTGCCGAAACGCACATAAATATCCCGAATCTGCCTCCTATTCTGGCACAGGATTTGAGCCAAACAGCCATTGATCATTTAAAACAGACCTGTTCAGACCACAGGGTTTTTCAGCGTATCACCCCCGTTTGTGACGATTTTTTCAATATAAAACCCCCACCCATTAAAGACAACCAGGGTGTGGTGGTCCTGAATCCGCCCTATGGCATCCGCCTGGATAAAAAAAATGATATCTCAGCCCGTTACAAAGAGATCGGACGCAAGTTGATTGCCGATTTCAAAGGATGGCGGGCAGCAATTATCTGCCCGGGTAAAAAAGAATTCCAGGCACTGAACCTGGCTCTGTCCGCCATGCCTATTTTCCATGGCGGACTTGATCTTCATACGGCCATCGGCCGAATCGGCAAGTAAGACTGACAATCAAAATCAATCCAAGCGTTGGATAAAATCTTGCAGGCAAGCAAAATATTCTCTGGCGTTCAGCATCATGATACTGTTGTGATCGCCCCGGTCAAACAGCTTGATTGTTTTTCCCGCTGTTGCCCAGTCATAGAGCCGCTGCCCATGACTTACATCAATCAAGCCATCATTCACTGTGTGCATTACCAGCACATTGCCTTTAAATGAGGCGATTTTTTGCTGATGATTAAGCTGCTGATCCACGGCAGCCTGTAAATCAGACAAATCAACATTGAGTTCATCGGGGTGAACCCGCAGCAGCAAACGTTCAAGCACATCAGCAACAGCACTCTCAAGAACCAACCCGGCAGCTTCAGGAAAGCAAGCTGCGGCCTCAAGGGCAAAAATAGAACCCACACTGCGGCCGAAAAAAATCAAATCCTTGGGGCTGCATTTTAATGCTTCGATGGTTGGGCGAACATCGCTGATCATTTTACCCAATTGTGCCCGACCGCTTGATTGCCCATAACCGCGCAGTTCTGCAAGCAGACAATTACAGCCCATCTGATGAATCAAAGTAACAAAATCACCGCGCCAGTCATCAACAATCTCACCATTGCCGTGAAAATGTACCAGCGTTTTCGCCCCGGAATTAATTTCATGATAGCTGCATGCCAATCTGGCACCATCAACATCCACCCAGAACGGGTCAGCGAAAAATCCCTTACGAGGAAAAAAATATCGCTGTTCAATTAATAGGTGATCCAGCAAATTATCCATAAAGACTCCTTTTCAAAAAATGGCCTGACATCTCTGCTTAGTGATTAAATGATTGAAGCGGGTCTGTCAAGGCAGTGAAAAACAGCACCCAATGATGCATAAAATTTGTACGTCGTTGGGGTTTGATAACACAAAGAGGAATTACTAATTTGACTTCTAATATGTTATAACAGCTAAGGACTGCCTTGATCCTGAGATTAGGCAGTCCCACAGCAAAAATTGGAAGTAATACACGCGATTAATGTACGATTGCATTCTAAATGCAACATATAATTTTTTAGATGGTATTAAAACACTTATTTCAAGGATAATAACCTGGTTTAAACCGTGGCAGATTTCAAAACACACCTCACCGTGTCAAGCATAACAAGTAGTATTGCAGCAACAATGCTGTTTGCAGCGGCTGTTGCATCTCCCCAGGAAGTGTTGCTTTACTTTATTATGGGCGTGGTGGGCGGCCTGTTGCCGGACATCGATTCAGACAGCTCTCTAACGGTCCGGTTGCTGTTTACATTTATTGCGACATTAATATCGTTTTTAGTCATGTTCAAACAGCGGGCGGATAACACGGTAATGGAGCTCCTCATCATATGGGCTGCCAGTTTTATTTTTATAAAAATTTTCATTTTTTCTTTGTTTACAAAGTTGACGGTCCACCGAGGCATTATCCATTCCATACCGGCGTCGGTGGCCTTTGGATGCATGGCTGCAATCGGCCTGAACCGCGTGTTTCATTTCAATGACTTTGTATCATGGATGGCCGGGGGATTTGTTTTTGGCGGTTCAATCTTACACCTCATACTTGACGAACTGTGTGGTCTCAACTTTTTAACGTTGAAAGCGAAAAGATCTTCGGGCACAGCATTTAAATTCGGCAGCGTTAAACACCTCAAAGAAACCATCGCCATGTATATGCTCATCGCCGTTTTGTTTGTGGCCATGCCCAGTCATACCCGTTTTTTCTCGGTAATATTTACCCCTCAAACCTATGAGCACCTTGAATTTTTCCCCAGCGGGAAATGGTTCAGCCGGCTGTGTGCCGAACTTGAGAAAACAGATATTATAAAATAAAAAATAGCAGGTGACTTTGGGTATTCCAGTTGCGTCAATACTGTGGCTGTGTTATTGAAAATTAATACGATCAGACGATTTCACTAGTGAATAATTATTTTGATACACAATTCGGGAACGACTAACCATGATGGAAACGTCTCACAGGGTGATTCTAAAAAAGTGCAATACTGCAGGATATCACGTTGAATTACCCCGCTTTTTGATTAAGGAATTCAAGCTTTCCCCTGAAAAAGTGGCACATATCCTTCAACATCCCCCGGCCGTTCTGGGGGATTTTAACACAAAGGAAAATGTGGAGGTTGCCCGTAAATATCTTTTCAACCTTGATGTAGAATGTGACGTAATCACGGTAATCAAGGACAAAAGACTTCCATTTGCCATTGATCCCCGGCAATTGAAATGGATCTCCAAAGAATTCAGCAAAACCCTGCGGGCAAGTGTTGAAACATCCCTTTTCTATGTGACGGTGGAACCGGTTGACAAGGGTTTATTCCTGCCGTCGCTTCTGGGAAAACAAGAAGAACTCGAGAATATGTTTCGGTATAGTGATTCTGTTTTTGTGATTGATGACAGCACATTTATCCTGCTGGGTTTTGCCACGGATGGGGCTTCGTGCAATGTTGTGTTTAAAAAAATCGTATATTGTATGGAAAAGAATATCCAGCAAAATATTTCGGTCCGTATTGGATTTGCAGTAATACCTGACGATGGCAAATCCTTTTATGAACTGATGGCGATTGCCAAAAACAATCTGGTCTCCCATAATAAGAGCATGAATGAAGATCAGAAGAAAAGAGAGACGATTTCTCCCCGGATCAACACCATCCAGCAGAACAATAAATCACTCTCAGATTTCCAGCAGCTAACAACCTGTTTTAATAAAGCAAAGGGGAATTTCTACAATGAACTTACGGCGATGCCCTCTGACGTATTATGGGATGCACTTAGTAACATTTCCATATCTGATCAGAAAAAATTTTTTCTACAACTCCCCCACAATTCCCATTTGACATATTATCTGGCGGAAAAAATAAAAAGCCAATCCGCGCCGAGGGATGTTGTTGCTGCAAAAAAAATCGTTCACGAAATCATCAACCGGATGCAGCTTGATGAAAGTCTCAAAACCAGGCAGGTCAACATGGAAAAAGTCATGTTACACCTAAACCGGGTAGACTCTATTTTCACCATGCCTTCCGTAGCCATGCAGGCATACAGTGTGGCGTCCGATCCCGAATCGACGATGGACGATATTGTGGACAAAATATTACTGGCGCCCGGGTTAACCATAAAAATATTAAAGATTGTCAATTCTCCCTTTTACGGATTGAGTCATAAAATCAGCTCCATCAAGGATGCGGTTGTACTGATGGGAACCGAGGAAGTGGTAAACATGGCCTTTGGCCTCTCATTATCAGAATCGTTTTTGAATGCGGATCTCAAAGGATTGATGGACCCCCAAGCCCTATGGCGTCATTCCATGGGAACCGCCTTGATCGCCAAGTATCTTTGCCGGGATCTGGCCCAATTTAAAGACATGGGAATTTTTACTGCCGGGCTCATCCATGATCTGGGAAAAATATATCTCATTGAAAATTTTTCGCAGTTATATACAACCGTCCTGGCACGTGCAGCAGAAAGTACCGTTCCCATCAGTGCCGTCGAGCAGGAGGTTATGGGAATGGACCATGGGAAGATCGGTCAAAACATTGGAGAAATCTGGAATTTGCCCGACCCCCTGATTCATGCCGCGGCTTTTCATCATCAACCATCGGCTGCCGGGGAGTTTTCGCTGTTCGCTGCCATGATCGGCTTCTCGGATTATCTTTCCAATATGGTTAACCTAAAAAACACCCCTGATGCTGATGAAAAAGCCATACAGAAAATAAATCAGCAATTCAGGGTGGACCACATGATCTCTATGAAAAAGTTATTTTCCGGTTTCAATAACCAATTTATCGAACAGACTATAGCGAATGTGTCGGACATGCTGAAGGAAAATGCCCAGTTATTGGATATCACCGGTTGAAATACCGACCAAGGATCGACCTGGTCGGTCTATCGTTATCCCGGCTCAACCCACAACAAAGTTTAAAAAATCTTAGTAGCTGACACAAACCTTTTTTACAGAAACTGAAAAAGTCATAGATGACGTGTAATACAGGAAAAACCCATGAGTAAAGACAAGAGCGTGGAAGAGCGATTTGAGGACTTTAGAAAAAATTTTCTCTCAATCCAGAAAAAATATGATGAAAAGATTAATGAGCTTTCCATTATCAAAGAGATGAACAACACCATGCAGCAGATCGATTTTATTGATCAGGATTTGATATGGATCCGGCATTTGGAATGTTTGAAAAAATATAAAGGCCTTGCCGCCGCTGCATTATATTTCTCCGTGGACAATGAAATTAAAAAAGACCATTTCTTTCATACAAAGATGGAAGAAACGTTTAATTTAAGGGCCATAAAAAAGCTTCCTTTCTTTAAGGCGCTTCTTGAGGAAAAAACAAACGTCCTCATCGCAAGCCTCAAAGATGTGGAAAAAAAATGGGCCACAAATCAACCCCATTTGTTTTCAGATGAGGATTACGCTTTTTATGGTCAATCCATAGTTTCCAAAGGGAAAACCATTGCGATTCTGATGCTTTTCGGAGAAAACAACAACATGTTTGGTCCGTCCCATTTCCTTTTTTATAATGTCGTGTGTGATCATTTGCACAACAACATGGTTTTTTTACGGCTTTATTATGGTAAGCTGGATGAAGAGAAGCAAACACTACAGCTGAGCCGCTTTTTTTCAAAAAATGTTATTGGAGAAATATTCAAGCAGGGGAAATTAAGGCTTGGGGGGGAAAAGAAACAGGCCGCTGTCGTTTTTGTTGATTTAATTGGATTTACAAGTTTTTCCGAAACCATGGCACCCGAAGAGGTAGTCACTTTGCTCAACCACTTCTTTTCCCGGATGATTCCCTTAATTTTCAAGCACAGGGGAACTTTGGACAAACTGCTTGGGGACGGCATTCTGGCTGTGTTCGGAACCCCTTTGGAGGACCCTGACAGCTGTCTGAATGCCATACGGACAACCCTTGAAATGTTTTCAGAACTTCATGCCCTGAACCGCGAAAATAAAAAAAATTTTAGACAGCTGGAAATGAGCGTGGGCATCAATTACGGGGAACTGGTTGCAGGATTCATGGGGTCGGAAGAACATTTAAATTATACAGTAGTGGGAGATACCGTAAATGTAGCCCAACGGATTGAATCCCTTGCCGAATCTAATCGGATACTGGTTTCCGAAGCAGTGTGGGAAAAAATTGAGCCCCATGTTCAGACCCTGGATAATCTAAAGGGGGTAACGCGGCTGGACGAGGTAAAATTGAAGGGAAAAGCCAAAAGAGTTTGTCTGTTCCAACTAGAGCCCACGTATTCGTAACTGTATGTATAAGGGAGGAAACATGATTGTAGGAATACCCAAAGAGATCAAGCCTGAGGAAAACCGTGTGTGCATGACCCCGGCGGGGGTGGAGGTGATGGTTAAAAGCGGACACCAGGTGGTGGTGGAAAAAAGCGCCGGCACAGGCAGCGGCTTTACCGACGACGCCTACATCCGCTCCGGTGCCAAAATAATCGATACACCCCAACAAATCTATGCAACAGCGGACATGGTCATGCACGTGAAAGAACCCTTGCCGCCGGAGTACGACCTAATCCGGGAAGGCCAGATCGTTTTCACCTACCTGCACCTGGCAGCCGATGAACCCCAGACCCGGGCATTGATCAAAAGCAAAGCCGTATGCATCGCCTATGAAACCATCCAGAAGGCCGACGGCAGCCTGCCGTTGTTGACGCCCATGAGCGAGGTGGCCGGACGCATGGCCATCCAGGAAGGGGCCCGGTTTTTGGAGATGACCCAGGGCGGCCACGGCATTCTCCTGGGTGGGGTGCCCGGGGTGGAACCGGCCACGGTGGTGGTGCTCGGCAGCGGCGTGGTCGGGGTCAATGCGGCTAAAATGGCCTGCGGCTTAGGGGCCAAGGTCTATCTTTTGGGTAGGAACCTGAACCGACTGCGCTACCTAAGCGATGTGATGCCGGCCAATTGCTTTACCCTGATGTCCAGTCCGGCAACCATTCGCAAGCTGGTCAAAACGGCTGATGTGGTGATCGGGGCCGTGCTGGTTCCCGGTGCCAAGGCGCCGAAACTGGTGACCCGCGACATGCTAAAAACCATGAAAAACGGTTCGGTACTGGTGGATGTCTCCATCGACCAGGGGGGATGCTTTGAAACCGCCAAGCCCACCACCCATGACGATCCCACTTTCGTGATCGACGGCGTGGTGCACTACTGCGTGGCCAACATGCCCGGTGCAGTGGCCAAGACCTCGACGCTGGCGCTGACCAACGCCACACTGCCCTATGCGCTGCAGATTGCCGACCAGGGGTGGAAACAGGCGATGCAGACCAACCCGGAGATCAAACGGGGCGCCAACATTATCAACGGCAAGGTGGCTTACAAGGCCGTGGCCGAAGCCTTCGGACTGGGCTATACGCCTGTTGACAAACTACTGGATTAAAACCCCCAAGGCCCTTTTCGCTGTTGGCTTTCTTGCCATTCACCCTTGAATAATGTATGACCTTTGCCATGGAAACCAGTGAAAAATACCAAGCCCAGGCCCAGATGCTGGCCAACCGGGTAAAAAAAAGATTCAAACACCTGTATAAGCGATATCAAAAACAAAATCTGGAGGTATTCCGGCTGTATGACTGGGATATCCCGGAAATCAGGGCAGTGGTGGACTGGTATGCAGGTCATCTTGTGGTGGGAGAATATGCCCGAAAACAGTCCACGCCGGACTGGCTGCCCCTGATGGGAAACGCTGTGGCTCAGGCCCTTGAGGTTCCCCAGTCAAACCTGCATCTTAAAATACGTAAGGCAGGCATCAAGGACGGGGCCCGATACCAAAGAATTA
This sequence comes from uncultured Desulfobacter sp., assembly GCF_963677125.1. NCBI lineage: Bacteria > Pseudomonadati > Thermodesulfobacteriota > Desulfobacteria > Desulfobacterales > Desulfobacteraceae > Desulfobacter > uncultured Desulfobacter sp. The sequence continues at coordinate 3,149,616 of NZ_OY781882.1, forward strand.
ATACAAAAAACGAAAAAATCCCCATGTGGGAGCGAGACCTACAGTTTCTGGTCAACCCCAGCGATTATGTGGATACGGGGCTGTTTTCCGATCACAGAAACACCCGGATGATGGTCAGACAGATGGCCCAGGATAAGGATTTTTTAAATCTGTACTGCTACACAGGGGCATTCACCTGCTATGCGGCCAAGGGCGGGGCTGCCTCCACCCTGTCCGTAGACCGGTCTGAAACCGCCATCACATGGGTCAAAGAAAATCTGGACCTGAATAAGTTGTCGGCCCCCTGCCATACCCAGGTTCAGATGGATACCTTGGATTTTCTGAAAAAAGCGGTTCGACTGAAACACAGATACGACCTGGCTGTTGTGGATCCACCCTCCTATTCCACCACACGCATAAATAACAAACACTTTGATATTGCAAAAGATTATCCATTTTTGCTCAACCAGGTGTTCAAGCTCATGCGTCCGGCAAGCACGGTATTTTTTTCTACTAATCACCAAAATTTTTCCCTGGATGAAAACAAGCTTGACGCCGATGATATTAAAGAAATCACCCGGGAAACAATTCCGGAGGATTATGTTTCCAAGAAAAAACAAATCCACCGGTGCTGGCAAATCACTTGTCGGTAATATTAATTTTTGATTATTAAGTAGTGTCTGACCGAAAACCTGGAAATTTTGTTGAGTACAAGGCGGACCGTAACTTTTAACCGCAGGCATATATTGAATATTTATAGAATTAAAATTTGCGGTTTTCGGTCGGGCACTAATTTGGACCAAGGCGGGCAGACATGGACAATACATTATCGTTGCTTCCATACCTGGAATCGGGCCGCAGTGGAATTTTACTCGATATCCATGTATCACACCAAGACAGCCGACAAGAGGATTCATCTGCGTTCCCCTTTGAAACGGCCGGAGCCCCAAAGCCTCTCAGACATCTGATTAAAGGCGGGCTCAAGTGTGATGATTCCAATCAGGCTTTCCAGCCTGTTTTCATACTGCTCCCAAAAGACACCCATGTTTTTAACGACGAGGCCTTTGGGCTCCAAACCAATACAACACTGGAACAGGCTTGGCTGGATACCATTCAATTTTTTTCCCAAGATCCCGGTACATTTACGATTCCCGCCCCCCCCGGCCACCCACCGGCCCAGCTTAAACCGCTGTTTTACTGCAACTTCAAACATTGTTATTTTCATCCCCCATGCCCGGACTGCGGCCGGGAACTGATACTCTGCAAAGACGACACAATTCTGAAAGAAGCAGGCCTGAACTCGTTTCATACCAGCCTGAACCGCTATCTTTTCTGCCCGGAATGTTATGAATCACATTCAACCCATTTTTTTTATACCTATGCCCGCCAGGCTGACGACCCGGCTAGTGTTCTGGATCGACACGGATTAATCAAGCACTTCAGCAAAATAAAGACAAACATACCCAATGGATTTCCATGCGCGGACTGTCCCGAACATAGTGCCTGCTATTTGACTGAGCAAAACGCCTTGTCCCGCATTGGATTTCTCTCTTTTTATCCATTTTACATGCTGGTATTTAATGCCTGCTCAATAAACGGGGCTCAATTTTTACGACAATTGTCCAATGTCCCGGAATCCCCTGGGTTAGAATTACCCGGCCAAGAAACATCAAAATATCTATTCAAAGCTGATCCCAGATTTTGGCTTGAAATTTTATTTTTAAAATATGCGTTTTTTAAAAAAATCCTCACATCAATTGAACAAAGATTAAACGACCCAATTAAGCCTGTTTTCCACCTGAATATGGACAGCATCTGGGTCAACACAAAATCAGATGCCGGTATGATGCCGTTTTTCTGGGATTATGACCTTTACCTGATTGACCTTGTCACCACCCGGCACATGGATATCTTCCAGACTTCCATGACAAATAACCGGCACACAAATTTCATTGCACAATTGTGCCTTTACATTTTTTTTGTAAACCATAAACATGACGAAAAAACTATTTTTGAGTCCGGAGCGGACCTACTGCAACGCACAGATGAAAACGAATGGACAAATAATGCCCAGGCACTTTTTGAATCACATCCGATTTTTAAACCGGAAAATATTTTCTGGGAACCGGCGCCTGTGGCCATGGCGGAATCTTGGCATGACTTATGGATTCAGACGATTCATTTTGCAGGGTCTCTAATTAAAGAAAAAGAGAGCTTAAATTTTCTAACTTTTATCAAAAACTGCATCCAGCTGGTAAATGAAATATCAAATGCTGTAAAATCAGAGCTTTTCAGCAAAGATCTCCGGATAAAACAAGACCCTGTTATGCCGATTGCCGGTGCATCCGGACAGGATGAACAGAAACCAATCCCACCAGCCACCACCGAAGCCTTACACGAAGACTCCCAGACAAATCAAGCCATTACCACCATTCTAAAACAGCTTAAAACAAAATGGAAAAAAAAGGCATCACCCGAACCATCCCAGGACGAAGATGTCATGGAAACCCTTGTGCTCTCCTCAACCCAGGAAGGAATCAAACCATCGACGGATTTTATTGAAAAAAAGAACAAATGCGAGGCGGATAAGTCGATCACCCCATCCCCCATGGCAGATCAACATGAATTTGAACAGACCCAGAAAACTATAGTTATTAACAGAGAGGACAATATTGATCCGCCACCCAGTGATTTTGAAGATGACCAGAAAACCATTGTTATGAACACACATCACGAACCGGAAACACCGGATCCGGCAAAAGATTTCAGCGACCTGAAAAAGACTGTTATTGTATCCCCCGGCAACAGGTTGACAACTAAAAACACGTTTGAAAACAGTGATGATTTTTTTGATGAAAATGACGAGCTTGATAAAACCGTCATACTTCCCCCCAAAAAATAGATACCGGGAAACAGAGAGATATGGACAATTTCAATATTTCATACCAGTCATTAAAAGAACAGCTTAAAGCTCTTTACGCAAAAAATGCCGACGCAGGTGCCATTGAAACACACCTGAATGAAGCACTGGCAAATCTGGATACAAGCAGTCGCCGGAAGGTTCTTGACAAACTGATCCAGGAATTTGAGTCTGACACCTCGGCCAAGCCTCACCCACCTGTTGACGCAGAGCGTACCATCCAAGAGAATATGGCAATTGACGACCATCTTTTGGCACGCATTATAAAACTGCTGCTCGGACGAAACGCATCCCAGGAAGAAATGAATTCCGATGAGCTTCTGGAAAGCCTGACAGAATCCATTAACACTGTTATTGAGGCCTTGAACCAGTTGAGCAGCACCATTAACACTACCCTTGTCGGAAACCAGGATTCAGACCAGCACCTCCGTCAAGTCATTGGCTACCACCTTGAAGGGGCAAGTAACGGACAGCCATTGAATGTCTATATCAACCAGATCGGCCAAGCCTTTCACGAATCCCAGCAGGCGAGCAAGCAGGCAGTCCATGCAAAAGTCGAAGAAATTCTCAACCAACTGAGCCCCGAAAAAATTGCCCAAGATGCCGGAGCATCCAGGCTCAGCCCCATGAAAAAATCAAAATATTACGATGAATATGTGCACAAATTTGAAAAAATTGAAAAATGGTTTGAATCAGGGCGTTTCATGGAATCTTTTTTACGGGAATTTGAAAGAAATTGTCAAAAAATATCTATTTAGTGTCTGAACGAAAACCTGGAAATTTTGTTGAGTACAAGGCGGCCTGAAATTTTAACCGGAGGAATACATGGAGTATTTTGAGGATTAAAATTTCAGGCCAACGCCGTAATCGGCAAAATTTACGGTTTTCGGTCGGGCACTATTTAATTACTTTTCTCCCTGTCATGGCAGTTGCTTTCAGGTCTCTCCACTGTTTTCGGCATTATTCATTCTCCAGCCGCTTAATGGAAATTATGGGGACGAGGAAACCCACAAGAGGACCATTTTCGATTTTTTTCTTGATGGCCGGATGTAATTCTGAATAGAAGAGCAGAAGGATATGTAACTTTTTTCTGATAGTCGGAGACCGGTTGGCAAGCACGGCCATCCGGGCGGGGGCATCCATCAGCAACTCGGCATAGGTATTAATGTCATTTTCCACGCCTGCCAGTCCATAATCCGAAACAAACCCCTTTTCGTACAATGTTTCAATTTCTTTAGGAGATGCGTATTGTTGACTATACTGTAATATCTCATTGTGAGCCGTGGGAAGCCTGATATCATCAGGCCATAAAGACGGCCACTGTTCTTTTGGAAAGGGGAATCTCGTAATTAAAATGCTCGAGAGTTCATGATGAAACGCCCGCCTGACAAATGTTTTGTTTTCGGTGGAAAAATCATAGTCTGTTGCAATGATAATGCTGGTTTTTCCGTTCGTAAACTGGTACGTACCGCCTACCCGAAGTCCGGAGATGGTCAGGTTGCCGACAATCAGTACCCTGTCAAGAACACGGACGAGCAAATCTTCGGGATATTCACCAAGCGCCCGATCCAATTCTACAAGGGCGGCATGGGCGTGCTTTGGTTCAGGCGGTTTGCCCGAGAGGGTTTTATCATATATATTAGCCGGTAACGGACCAACTGATATAGAAATATTATGTTTTTTCTTTACCTCCTCAATCAGGGCCTGAACCGCCTGTTGTGCATTGCGGTCACTGAAAAATGCATCATTTATCGGCTGCCAAAAAAGTGATAAAAGCAAAAGTGCTGTAAAAATAAGCGGAAGACTTTTCATCATCTAATTCCAGTGAACCTCCCAACAACCTATTCCTGTTACGAGCAAAACTGATTCCTGAATCTGTCAAAGTGGCGCTCATTTCTATCGCACAGTGATTGTCGGAATTAGGTGTCCCATTGTTTGCGGAACATGGAGCTATAGTGTTTCATTTTTTTTTCATCCATTGAATCGAAAGGGGCTTAAAGACCCCATGTTCTGTTAATAACAACTCTACAATGAAAATATCATCCAACGCTTTCTGTGGGTCGGGCTCACGTAACCACCTGTTAAAACGCTAAAAAAGGCCCCATCTATAGGTGTTTTCCTGTCTTAGCCTTTCATTTTCAGCACCGAAAATAGCCGTATAAGGGCTTTGATCCTCCCTAAGTTCAGAACTGTCTTTACTTTCATGTATTTTACGGTGAATGGCTTTTACCCCGAGTTTCGTTTGTATGTTTTCAATATATTCTTTGTCGCCAACCGCAATGCTCTGGGACCATCTTTCTTCGCGGGCCAGTTCTCCTTTTTTTAGACTATTTTCAATCCATTGCCCATGGACCTCTTTTAATACATCCAAAGATTCAAAACCAAGGAGTTGCATTAACCGCCTGTAATTTAATATGGTATATCTTTTTTTGGGCTTTTGGATTTCATTGTAACCGCTCCATCGCCATTCCGATGGATGAGAGACGACGCCTGTTCGTACCATATTCATGTCAATATAAATCAGACAACTGACCAAATGGGTATCGGCCTGGATTGCTGTTGCATGGTAACGATCCTCCCAATAGGCACCTCGCCGTTTTTTTCTGATGTTATACTCTTGAGCCGTCTGCCCGGCAATAACCTGCATTGATTTTGGAATTGTATCCCTGTTACCGTTATCTGATACCAGCAAATGGATATGGTTAGAAGTGACAATGTAATTTAAAACTTCAAGTCCGTATTTCTGCTTGGCCCTGAAAAGCAAATCTAACCAACGATTCCTGTCACGAGCAAATTTCAGCAGAAATTCTTTTTTATGGCAGCGATGGGTTATGTGCCATACACAACCTGGAATATAAAATCTTTTTGCACGCGGCATTTTTATTTACCATGTATTTATTCGTTTCTTAAAACTGCGATTCTTACCCCCAAAAGTGGCTTTAACACCCAAATAAGGTATATCATTTCATATAATCCATCATGATTACAAGTGATTACATGAGCCAGACCCGCAGAGAACAGACCGCAGAGAAGCAGAGATTATTCTTCGTCAATCATTTCTTCTACAGCCTGTTTAGCTTTCTTCAAACCAACCTTATGCAGATTTCTATACCAGTGGATTGCTTCTATTTTCTTTCCTTCTTGCCCAATTCGTCGAATATCTTCATCTGTGCAGCCTCTTGGCATTGAAATTCGCCCTCTATATCGACTTATTAATATAAGTATACCGATGATAAAGACGACAAAAATAACAACTAAGTACATCATAATGGCATCACCTCAATATTTTAATTATCCTTTTTCTTCAAAATCAGAATCAGCGTAACTACCCCAATAAAAAAAACGCAGTATCCCAGTTCCCATAATTTGTCTCCCCCTTTTAATCTTCAGTTGTGGCGACAACTCGGTAATTAAATTGCATTGAGTCGTAAAACAGACACAACCTATGCACTCAGACCTGGCATAGAGCGTCATGTTTCTTATGCTGGATTATCATGAAAAGGCCTAAGTATCTTAAATGGCGTCAAAAAAAACACCCATTAACCGTTCAATGCCGTCAGCTTAAAATCTATCAACTGCCTCTATCACTGCAATTCAGGCAAAATAAGCCTTAGCCATATTGACAGCGGGACGCATTGATGACGAGAGTGGGTACTGCTGCACTGTTGTAGTGAGAAGCTGATCGATGGTCATGCCAATATCACGAGAGACTTGGTCGGCCCACCTCCGCAATGCTACAGCGGCTCTAACACCCTGGGTTTCTATAACCGCTACAATGAGAGATCCGAGACAAGCACCCACATAAAAAGCGGCTGCCAACCCACCCACAACTAAACATATTTCACCCACGGCAGTCGCGAGTGCTGTAGCTCCCCCGGCAGTAGGAATCGTTAGGAAGATCTCCGACATTGTAGCACCGGCACCGAGTGTTTTGATTCCACCTGCCAGTACACTAATGTTTGAAACCGCCAATGTTACAGTACCAAAAATCGATTTTGGACAAGGCAGCCCCATAAGATCCATATTCCCTTTGAATGCTTCATAGAAAGTTTTTTCACTCATATTTTGCTTCTCCTAATGATATGTTCGCTGTGGTTAAGTTTTAAGTTGTTACGTTGGGTATGACTCACGTAACATATAAAATCTTTTTTCATGCGGCATATTTATTTACCATGTATTCATTTCTTAGAACTGTAATCCTTCCCCCAAAAAAGTGGTTTTAACATCAAAACAAGGCATATATTTTATAAAATTAACAATAATTACAGCCAACTAAATGAGCCCGACCCGCAATCAAAACGCAATCAAAATAAACTATGATTACAATTAATTACATGAGCCCGCCCCACGTTCGCCGCCCACGTTCGAGACCACGTTCGACTTCCTTTCAGTCATTTTTCCCAAACGGGATCGTACTCTGGTGCTATTGTAGGGATATCATCTATCAACCATTCATCGTTGATTCTCCACCAATACTCTACATAGTTCTCAGGGGCATGAAATTCATAAATACTTACCAATCCAAGCAATTCTGTAATGCTATTCGCGGCAAAATCCCATCCGTTTCTTTCTGCATAATAAAGCTGTGTTTTTTTTATGTACCAAACTCGAAATCCTTTCTTATATAGGATTAAAAGAGAAGTATTCTCGATATTAGAATATGCGGATAATGTGGACATATTACCTCCTAAAAATCAACTGGTGTTATAGCACTTCGTGGAATCCCATTTTTAAACATTACCTCTTGAGCGCTTTCTGCATTTCTTACGTCCAACGCGCTTCCCTCTCGTCTAACGGCTTGCATTACATTACCATGATCAACGAACCCAGAACCTTGCTGTATAGCTTCGTTAACATCAATTTCAATGAGCCCGTTTCCGCTCCGAAAGCGAGATGTACCAGCGACGGTATCGGCAGCAGATATATACTTCGTTGGCCTACCAGATACCTGTTGCGCTATAGATCCTCCTTCGCCTGCTGGTAATAAATCTAACCCCGCATCAATCCTCGCTCGATCAGCTTCACTTAGCTCTCGGTATACTTTCTTATTTGACCCGCAATTTAGTCCTAACGGATCAGACCATATAAAAACATTCGGGGTATATCTGTATAGGTTTATACCTGCAGCTAAGCCTAAAGGATCCCTGCTGGTGAATACTCCTACATAAGGATCATAGTAACGATACCTATTGTAGTGCAACCCAGTCTCCTCATCCTCATATTGCCCCTGCAACCGAATAGGATTCTCTACTTCTTCTACATAAACCTCAGCAATCCTCCCCCAAGCTGTATAACGTACTCCCCATTTGACTGCCCCATCAGCGTCAGTCAACCGCGTTGGACACCCATTCAGATCATTATGATAGTGGCAAACAGAATGATCACCCTTTTCACTATTAATTAAAACTAAGGGATTATAAGCCCTTGGATAATTAACATACTCCCGTATTTTTGAAGAAACTTTTCGATCCTGTTGTTCAGACAATTCAGCGAGATCAATAATATTACTTTTAATGATAGACGATTTGTTCTCTGAATTAACTTCAACAATCGCCTCCCCGACCAGCGCATCCCCATCCCAATAAAACAACGTCCGCTTATCTTCCGTCTCCTTGAACAACCGCCGCCCCAGCGGATCATATCCATACCGAGTCACCACCCCATTGGAATGGCTCTCCACCAGCCGCTGATTAGCATCCCAGACCAGGTGCAGATCCCGCTCGTCATCTCGCCGGTCAATCAGGTTCCCTGCACGATCAAAGCGGTAAAAGGTCCCCTCGTACTCACCCTCCCGGCTCCACTCATTTTGTTCAACGTCTCCACCGAAGATCTGTTGTTTACCCGTTTCCACAATCCGTGTTCTGAGCCGATCGCCCGCCGGGTCATTGAGGTAGGTGGTAATTTTCCCTCGTGGATCCAGGTGCTCGGTAATTCGTCCCATCGGGTCATAACGATAGATGTCGACACCATACTGATTGTCATTGCGTTCAGTCAGATTGCCCGCGGCATCATAGGAAAACCGGGTGGCAAAGAGCGGGGATTCATTGGCCGAAACCGCCTGCTCGGTCAGGTAGCCATCGGCACTATAGTTAAAGCGGCGAGAGACCTGCGGGGAAAGCCTCTCATGGGCAATCCGTCCAACGGCATCCCGCCCGACCTGTATGGGGTCGCCCCGGTTGATACAGATGGAGATGACTTGATCAAGCGCATCGAATTCATAGGAAATGTTGTTACCAAGACTCGTCTCACGGGCAATCCGGTTGCCGGTGGCGTCATAGGTATTGGTGATGCAAAAATCGCCTTGTATCTCGTCGATCAGGCGGCCTTCGGCGTCTAACCGGCGCTTGATATCGACGTGCGGATTCTTGGTTTCGGTCAGGTTGCCGTTGGCGTCGTAAGCAAACTCCTCGATGAAACCGTCGGGCAGAATTTTCTTGAGGATGCGTCCCAGCGGATCAGTGGTGTAGTGGATGGTGCGTCCAAGCGGGTCGATGGCAGCGGTAAGATAGCCGCTATCGTCGTAAGTATAACGCCGCGCCTGCCCCCAATAATCCACCTCTTCGACAATACGGCCCAGGGCATCGCGCACCAGTTGGTAAGTTTCCCCCCGCTGGTTGGTAACACCGATAAGCCGTTCTTCGGTATCGTAGTGGTGCTCAACTGTATGACCATCCGGTTGGATACGGCGCTTGATCTCACCAATACCAAAATACTCCAGACGGGTTTCCGCACCATTCTCATCCACATGGCGGGTGAGATTGTCTTCCGCATCATAAGCACAGCGTATTGTTGCCCTGGAAGGCAGCCGTGCTGCGGTTAACCGGCTTTTGGCATCGTAGCAGTACTGGGTTTCATGTCCCAATGGATCGGTCTTGCCTGTGACATTGCTGAGAAGATCATAGGTAAACCGTGTGTTGTGGCCCAGAGCGTCCTTGATGGAGGCAAGATTACCAACGCCATCAAAGGTGAGTTCCGTACGGGCGTTACGTGGATTGATGAAACCGGTCAATTGCCCGGCATGGTCATATGCATAGTGGGATAGATTGCCAAGAGGCGTTATCTGCTCAATCAGCAAACCACGTGCATCCCAGCTCTGCTGCCAGCTGTTGCCGTTCGGATCGGAGATCGTTATCGCTTTGTTGGTTTCACTGAATGTTGTTTCAACCGATTCTCCATCTGGACGGGTCAATTTCAGCAAGTTACCGCGATCATCGTATAGGTATTCGGTGCGTTGTCCGCCTGGATCGACAACAGCGGTGGTCCGGCCGCAATCGTCATATTCAAAAATAGTCATGCCGCCCAGGGGATCGATTTCGCTGATGGGCAGGCCGGCCTCGTTGAGCTTGACGGTGGAGACGTGCTTCAGGGAGTCGGTGATGCGCCGTTCGTTGAGCGCGTCGAGGTATTCGAAGGTGTAGTCGTAGAGCCCACCGTCGCCCCAGGCGTGTACAACCCGCCAATCATCGGGGCCGCTTTTTTCATAGGCGTAATAAAAAGAGAGGCCGTTTCTATCGGTGTGGCGCACCATGCGGTGGGAGTCGTAAGCAAATGTGTAGGGGTGGTCCAAGGCATCGATGACGGCGACAAGATCTCCTGTAGCGTCGTATTCATAACGCACAAATTCATGTGCCTGCTCGGTGCCGGGGTGATGCAAGGTGATTTGGGTGATGCGCCCGTCTTTGGTGCTTAATCTGATGCGGCGGCCAGCCGATTCATTGATAGCGGTCAGGGTACCATTATAGCGTTCGAAGGCCAGCCAGTTTCCGCAAAGATCGGTGATGCGTGTGATGGAATACTCGGTGACGCCTTGTTCGTTTGTGCGGGCATCGTTTTTGGCAAAGTGGTAGATGCGGTCTTCCTTGGTGTGGACGCATAAGGTATCGCCATGGTCGGTCAAAAGGGCACCATCCATAAGTTCCAGCTCAGCAGCGGTTTCTCCCTGGGTATCGGGCAATTTTTCAAAAAACAACGGGCCGATGCTGGGGTGCACCATAGTGACATTGCCGGCCGCATCATCCACTTCGATGCGGATATCAGCCGGTGTTTCCCAGCCGTAGCCGCACATTCCGGCCCGATGGTTTCCCGAGGAGTAGGTGCGCTGCCACTCGATGGGTATTCGTCCGGGCAGGGAAAAATCTTGGTGCTCTACCGAAACTTCGCCGGTCAGAATATTGACCGGCTCTGCACGCAAGATTGTGCATTTCAGGAAGCCCGGTTTGAGGTTTTTGAACAGACGCTGGCGGAAGCGTTTGAAGATGCCGGACCTGGCAAACCGGCCCAGTGCTGCAAACCCGAATTTGAATGCCAATCCCATCAGGGAAATGGTGGGCGGTCCGCCTACGGTCACATTGGTTGGAATGGCCAGGTTGACGGTGGTGGGCAGTTGCATGAGCTTGGGCGGGCCCTTTTTTTTGAGACGTGGTGGACTGGGCATTCCAACGATCTGGCAACTCAGGGTGGGTACGGTGGTGAAGGAAAAGGGTTCGCCATCTGCCGTTACGGTGGAACTGCCCATAAAAATTTCGTCATCTTTGTCCGGCAGCTTGGGAGCAAAGGGAAAGCCTGGTGGAACGTGGATGGCTGTGCCGCCGGTGCCGGCTGTAGCGCGTTTCATGCCGCATACCGTGACCGTGGCGCCTAATATGGGCACATAGTCAAACGGATCAAAGACCACCGAGGTGTGCGGTGTCGGTAGAGGTACGGGCGAAGGCGAAGGCGGCACCGTACACAGGTGAACATCGACACCGATTTGAGGGTCCCCATGTTTGGATGCGGGCATCATGACGCCATGTCTCCGGTGGTTTGACGTCCTTGCGCTACGGCGTTCAAGGTTTCCATGGGCCATTGGGGGCCCAGTAACTCCCGCGCTTTGGTAAACACTTGCTGAAAATGATCGTCACCGGCTGCAGCAAGGGTATCAATCTCCCGGCAAGCGAGTTGTTTGGCGTGGCCGATTTCTTCTTCAAGGGTTGCTTCTAAGTCGTGAAGCGCCTGGGGATCTTTACTCTGCTCAAGTTCCAATGCCTGTTGGGTGGCCTTTTTGCGGGATGTGTCAACGGCTGTATTGTGCTGATACTTGATATGCTCCATGGCCTGGACACGTCTGAGTTCCATCAGGCGCAGCATGTCGATGGCAGCAACGGGCAGTGTGGTCATGGCGCGTGCTTCGGGTTTGAGCCGTTGTCCCAGATTGAGTGCCTGCCATCCTTTGCGGATGGCGGGCTCCGGCTCATCCATGCGGCCAAGGCAGAAGGCCGCCATGCGAAAAGCTTCAATACCGAGAATGGGGTTTGGGATCTGCGGGGCCAATGTTGCCGCTTCGTCGTAACATTGAACTGCTTTTGGGAGGTCTCCTGCGGCCAGGTGTACACCGGCTTCACCGAACCAGGTCTGCAGCGCCAGCTGGCGCCCGGCGGGATGTGCATCCGCTGTGGCTTGTTGTGCTTTTTGACGTGCAAATTGATACCCTTTAACAGCCTCATCGAATCGCTTTTCCTTGAGCATGGCACCTGCCACTAACGTGCCGATCACCACCTCCTGGTCAACCCATTTTTCTTTGCGGGCGAATTGAAGGGCATCGGCGGCTTTGATTTTGACTTGCTTGGCAGTGCCTTTCTCAACCAATGTCATCAGACCGATGAGCAGGTTGCGGAACACACCTGCAGGACCGGTTGCGCTCTCTTGTGCAAATGTTTCCTGGGCAGTCGAGAGCGCGTCAATTTTAGGTCGATCGATTTGAATCAAATTTTTGGCAGTACCGTTGAGAGATGCCAGCCGGGAGGCATCCAGCGGATCCATGACTGCAAAGCGCAGACGTTCCGGTGGGCGTGTTTGCATGGCACAATTCAGCCAGGTGGTGAAACCTTCATCATCAGAGACCTCTGACGGCATAAAAACCGCCACAAGATGACCGATACGTTCATGGTGTCTGGACCCGAACGATTGCAGGCTCCTAATAAAACCGGAGACGGAGTCGGGGTAATTTTCCGGAGAGAAATGCCAGTCAGGAGTGATGCCCTGTTGAATCAGATCGTCACGGCTGGCGTCATATTGCCCTTTGAGAGCTGTTTTAAGGTCGCGGGAATATTGAATGACATTTTCAAAAGGCGTATCGAAAACCACAAACATATCACCCACTGTATAGTCGGTTTCATGTTTTTGGACTTCGAAAAAACATTGAAAAAATCGTAATGCATTGGCCTCAGCCTGCCACACCAGCAGTCGTTTGGCGGGATTCTCCCGAAAAGCGATCCAGTGATCCGCCAATAACATCAAACGTTCTTCAACCGGATTTTTTTTTGCCTTGTCCGGCACGATCAGTTCTCCTTGCTATATTTTTACAATCGCTTCAGTTTAACTGAATTTTTCCTCCCTTTACATCAACCCCAGGCGCATGAACATCAATATTGCCACTACCGGACGAAATGGTAATTTTTGCCTTTTCCAAGACAATACTACTGCCCCCGCAAGCAATTTCGATCTTGGAGCCGGCGTTCAGTTTAATTTCCGGGGCATCCAATGTAAGTGTTCCTTTTGCAATTCCGTCCCAGTTGCCTTTTGCTGTGCTTTTGATGTTGCTGTCGGCCGAAAGGGTATAATTGCCGGCGACGTTCCGGGTATAATCCGCTTTAATGGTATGTGTAGTCGCCCCGTCAATGGTGACGTTCTCTGTTCCGTTCACAGTTTCCGTCCGGTTGCCCTTAACGGACAGGGTCTGATTTCCCTTGACCGTTTCCGAATCATCCACGTCAATGGTATCGGTCCGGTTGTTGTGGACCACCAGGGTCTGGTCATTCTCCACAGTCGTATTCATGTCATACTGGGCATGGACGGTGATCTTTTCATTCCCCTTGGTATCGTCCATGGACATTTCATTGTATCCCCCGCCGCCGGGGGTAGAATTGGATTTCAATCCGCTGACCATACCGCTGCCGGGCAGGTCATAAGGGGGCATGGTGTCCTTGTTATATACCCGGCCGGTAATGATGGGATGATCAGGATCGCCTTCAAGAAACTCCACAATCACTTCCTGTCCATACCGTGGAATGGCGACCGATCCCCAGTTCTTGCCGGCCCAGGGATGGGAGACCCGCACCCAGCAGGAGCTGTTGATATCTTTTTTACCGTAACGGTCCCAATGGAACTGAATTTTTACCTGGCCATATTCCTCGGTGGTAATCTCTTCTCCCGGGTTTCCCACGACAATCGCAGTTTGAGGGCCTTGGACAACGGGTTTCGGCGTGATCCGGGCGGGACGGAAAGGGGTCTTGCTTTCCAGGACCGTGAAACTGGAAAAATACGTTTCTCCGCTTGGGCCCGAGGTATCATAGGCATTGGATTCAATCTCATATGTTGCCGACTCTACCAGGTATTCACGATTCTGATCCTTTCTCGGATAACCGGAAAGCTTAAACAGATGTCCCACACAAAACCCTCTGGCATTGGTCTGACCGCTGATCTGTTCGTATTGTGCATGAATCTCTTCTATCCGGGCCCGGACATAGGATTCGCCCTCATTGGCCTCTTCATATTCCCCAGGATAATCAAAAATTTCCAGATTGCTCCGGACATGGTCACGGCTGACCGCGGCTTTGACCTCCATATTGGCCCGGGGTTTCTTGAAGTTAAACTCATTGAGGGCATAGACACCGGGTTGCACCTCCTGGGAAATATTCCAATCGTGGATATGCTCTTTTTCCCTGCGCAAACCTGAATCCGGGGGATAATAAGGGATCTCCTCATAATCGGGGAAAGCCTGATGGGCGCTGATATCATCAGATAAAACCAACTTATGCTTGTTTTCCTCATGGTTGAAAAAATAATATATCCCCTCCTGCTCCATAAGCCGGCTGACAAAATTGAAATCCGTTTCCCTGTATTGCACACAATATTCCCAGTTCCGGTAGGTTCCGGTCAGTTTATCCTCAAAGTCCGTAAATCCGTGATCTCGGAAGATCTCCTTGATAATGTCAGGCACCGTCTTGTTCTGGAAAATACGGCAATCGGCCGTGCGGGTCAGAAACCAGAGCCAGGGACTGACGGTGGCACTGTAAGGGGTATAATCCTCCTCGGTGTTCACATCTGACTGGTTAAACCGGGTGACGAATCCGTTGAAATAACGATTTTTGCGATCAGGCAGCTCAAGCCGGATGGTAACATTCTGTCCAAGAAGATCCTCGAATTTGATATCCGGTTTTTTGCTGAGCAGTTCAAGTTCAAATTGAAACAGCCGCCCCAGCTCTTCTGTTCCGCTCATGCGGCTGAACAATAGGACATCCTCGCCCAGCGGGGTGATTAATTCGACATGCCGGTTGGTCTGCATCTGGGCCATAATTACCTGCTTATTGGGTTACCTGTAATTGACTGATAATGGCGGTTCCGCTGGCATGGACCCGGATGACCGTGGTTTTATGCGGCCGGATTCCCGTTGTGGTCCGCCATTGGGCGTCTTCGTTTCTGAAATGCCCCACGAAACCGATGGCCTGGGCCTGATCGGAAACCTCCCTGAGCAATTCGGTTTTCTTCTCGCCGGGCTGGAGGATGATTTCTCTCTTGGTAATAAGCCCCTTGCCCAAAGAACCTGCATCATCATCATACAATGCATTATAGTCCGCATTCTCAAAGGATTCATAATATTTGAGCTGATAAATGCCGATCACCAGGGGCGAGGGACGGCCCTGGCTGTCCGGATTGAGTTCCTCATCAGCCGAGAATTCCACCACAACAATGGTCGGTTCCGGAGGGGGAGGAGGATTTTTGCCGCACCCCACAAACAATATCAGTATACAACACGTCAGCAATACTTTTTTCAGCATACCTATTCCTCCATTCATCTTGGTCATTTTCTTAATTATCTTCCTGCTGAGAACCCTCATCTTGTTCCTCATTAAAATCATATACAAATTCCCCATCCTGCTCACTGATATGCACGCTCTCTACGGGTTCTGCGTCCAGGATGCCCGTCAGTATCCGGCGGCTGATGCTCGGCAGCACCGTATTGGTCAGAATGGAATCAATCATTCGCCCTCCGCTTTCAAGTTCGGTGCAGCGGCTGATGATATGGGCAATTACGGCCTCGTCATAGGTGAAGGGGATGTTGTGATTTTCTTTGATGCGCTTTTCAATGCGTCCCAGCTGGAGACGGACGATGAGTCCCAGCACCTCATCGGTCAGGGGATAGTAGGGAATCGTAATCAGGCGCCCCAGCAGGGCGGCAGGAAACACATCCAGCATGGGTTTACGCAAACTTTTTGCCATGCCCTCCGGCAGGGGCATCAGATCCGGGTCCTTACACATGTTCATGATCAGGTCGCTGCCCACATTGGTGGTCAGCAGGATCAAGGTGTTTTTAAAATCAATGAGCCGGCCTTCACCGTCCTCCATCCATCCTTTGTCAAACACCTGGAAAAAAATCTCATGGACATCGGGATGGGCTTTTTCCACCTCATCCAGCAGGATTACACTGTACGGCTTTCTCCGGACTGCCTCGGTCAGGACCCCGCCTTCGCCGTATCCGACATACCCCGGAGGCGCGCCTTTGAGGGTGGATACCGTATGGGATTCCTGGAATTCGCTCATGTTGATGGTCACCACATTCTGCTCGCCGCCGTAGAGGGCTTCGGCTAGGGCCAGGGCGGTTTCTGTCTTTCCGACCCCTGAAGGGCCGGCAAGCATGAAGACGCCGATGGGCTTCTGGGGATTGTCCAAACTTGCCCGGGAGGTCTGGATGCGCCGGGCAATCATTTCCAGGGCATGGTCCTGGCCAATGATGCGCTGGCCAAGAATTTCGGAAAGGCTTAATACGGTGCTGATCTCATTTTTCATCATCCGGCCCACCGGAATACCGGTCCAGTCTCCCACGACGGCTGCCACAGCCTGGAAGTCCACCGTGGGCAAAATCAGGGGATTGTCCCCCTGGAATTCACGCATCTTCTTTATCAAGGTGCCTAATTGGCTTCTCAACGCCTTGATATCCTCTTCGGGTCGAACCGTTTCGATCTCTTCCGTTTCTTCTTCCGAAGAATTGGCTGCCTCTTTTCCCTTCTGCAAAATTTGCTGAAGACTGAGGATCTCTTCCACCATCTCTTTTTCGCTCTGCCAACGTTCCTCAAGAGCGCCAAGACGCTCTTTTTCCTTTTCAAGGCGCTCTAACACGTCTAACTCGCGCTGACCGGTTTCAATGCCCACGGACGCTTCCCGCTGGACAATTTCAAATTCCGTTTCAAGATGGGCAATAGTTTTACGGCAGTCATCCACTTCAGCCGGAACCGCGTGCTGGCTGATGGCCACCCTGGCGCAGGCCGTATCCAGCAGGCTGATGGATTTATCCGGCAGTTGTCTGGCCGGAATATACCGGTGGGAAAGGGCGACCGAGGCGGTCAGGGCTTCGTCAAGCACTTTGACCCGGTGGTGTTTTTCCATCACCGATGCCAGGCTGCGCATCATTCGAACAGCGTCCTCTTCTCCGGGTTCATGGATCTGCACCACCTGGAACCGGCGGGTAAGGGCCGGATCTTTTTCAATATATTTTTTATATTCCGCCCAGGTCGTTGCGGCAATCGTTCTAAGTGTACCCCGGGCCAATGCCGGTTTCAGCAAATTGGCCGCATCACCTGTTCCGGCCGATCCACCGGCACCGATCAGGGTATGTGCTTCATCAATAAACAGGATAATGGGCTTTTCCGAGGCCTGGACCTCATCAATCACCTGGCGCAGCCTTTTTTCAAACTCGCCCTTGTAGCTGGCACCGGCCTGGAGCAGTCCCACATCCAAGAGTCTCAAGGTGACATTTTCAAGGGGCGGCGGCACATCACCGGCAGCAATCCGAAGGGCAAATCCTTCAACCACAGCGGTTTTACCGACCCCGGCTTCACCTGTCAGGATGGGATTGTTCTGGCGCCGGCGCATGAGGATATCCACAATCTGCCGGATTTCGCTGTCCCGGGCCACCACCGGATCAATTTCACCGTCATGTGCTTTTTTTGTCAGATCAACGGAAAAACGGTTTAGCGCCTCTTGCTTACCAAGCCCCGGCGCCCCCGTTTCTGTCCCGGCCTCAACCGGTCCGGACCCGTCTGTGGGGGCAAGCTGATCTTCGGGAGAATCTTCGAGTATCTGATGGAACCGGCCGGTCAGGTCATCAATCCCGATTTTGGCGAACTCTTTTGAAATGCCTTCCAGGGCCAGCCTGAGCCCCCGTGTTTTTAAAATACCGATGACCAGGTAACCCGTTCGGACCTGGAATTCCCCGAACATGAGAGATCCATACACCCAGCCCCTTTCAACGGTTTCTTCCACGTGAGATGAAAGATCCTGAATACTGGTCGTTCCCCGGGGAAGATGATCCAGGGCTTGGATTAAATCTTTGGCCAGCCGGCCGTGGTCAAGGGCAAAATGGCGGATAATCCGATGCAGATCCGAATCTGGCTGCTCAAGGATCTGGTGTAGCCAGTGCACCAACTCCACATAAGGATTGCCGCGCATCTTACAGAATACGGTTGCGCTTTCAATAGTCTGGTAGGCCAGGCTGTTTAATTTACCAAACAATGCGTTCCGGCTTATTTCAGTCATGCTGGGCTCCCTGCTTTTTTGTTTGTTATGATAGCGATGGCGTCAATATTAAATCCTGGGCATCTTCTTCCTTAGTCCGGTTGTCAAGCCATGTGGTCCACCCCAGAAGGCTTCCCCGGTTCAATCGGGCAACCGGCACCTCTTCTTTTTTCAATATCAGTTTCAGATCCCAGACCAGTTCATCCCCGATATAATTACGCACCATGTCAGTTAAACGCTGAAGACTTTTTCCAATAGGCAAAAGGCCGGTATAGTCCTCAAAATTCAAAGGCCCCATAATGATTCTGAATTTATGTTGGCAGCACCAGAAACGTTGTCCAAGTACGATTGAATCATTCAGCGTTGCGTTTTCTAAATCTTGGCCCAAACGGCAGATGTTTTGTTGGGGCAGATCCACCCACTCGCCGATAAATCCATTGATCTTAGCAGGCAACCCGAAAAAATCTTTCAGCATGGCTTCCAGCCCATCAGCAGATTTAGTCTGATTTGCCAACCGCCCGATGTAATACAATTTTGCCGAGTCCGGCATATCATCGCGCTGACGCAAAGCAGACATGCCAAGGCCTGCCAGAGATCCGACATAATCCGAAAATGGATCTGCGGTGGGCCGGTCATAGCTGACCGTGGGCTCACTATTTGCCCAGGCCCGGTAAAACAGACAAAACATCCGGTGGTGGAAAATATCCATAAACCGTGAAAACGTTTCATCCCGGTGGTGCTTCAACCGGCTATAGGCATATTCCGTCAAATGAAGGGGCAACGGACCGTTGGGGCCGAAAAGCCCTAAAAAACGGACCATCAGCCGATGAGGCTTGCCCCCTTCCCCGGATTCAAACCGGGTCAGACTTGCGGCCTCAAACGCAGGGGATGGTTCCTGTCCCAGGCGGATAGGATCATCGCACGGCTGGCGTGACATCCCAAGCCGTGGCCGGTCGGGATGCAAACATTCCATCAACCGCATGGCCTGGAAGAATCCGTACGCATACGGTTTGTCTTTCAGACTTTCAAGCAGCTGTGCTAAAGTGTATGGCGTGTTCCGATCCGTGCCGGCCATCGAATGATCTGCCCCCGTTCCATGGTTGTAATGACTGTTTCCGTAAAAGAGTTAATGCTGGTATAGCGTTCAAAAAAATGTTTAAGAACCGCCCCCAAAACGATGATGCCGCTGCCCTGGAAAGCGGACTCGTCAAATTCAATGGTCAATTCCAGCCCCCTGCCAAAGCATATGGGTCCCGGAACCGGAAGGCGCCGGGTAACCGGTTCTGTTTTTACAGCGCGTATCCCTTCAATCTGCTTTTTAATTTCAGAGCCGCTGATATCCCCGTACAGAGAAAGGATCTGTCGCAGGGCGGCAGCCCCCTTCTCCCTGTCGTTATTGGTCAGTGAAAGATAATTGAGGGACAGATGGCTGATCAGCTTCCAGGACGTTGACTGATGGGCCGGGGATGCTTTGGGGAATGTCGGACCTGCAACGCAGCGGATTGACGTCACCGGCGCACCGGATGCCAGGGAAAAATCGGTCTGCCCGATGCCGACGGGCATGTGCAGGGGTAAATCCCGGTTGGTGCACAACACTTTAAGCCCGATTTGTTTCAAGTCGTGACCAAACGGCGCTTCATCGGCATCCACCAACGAGATAAACATTTCACTGCCCACATATCTGAAGCGGGGCCGGGACCGCCGTTCACTGTCAGACACCCGGCGCGGTTCCCGATTGGTTGTGTAAAAGGCTTGTTTTTCCTGCCCGACTTGTGCGTCCCTGATTTTATAAAACGGCTGAAATTCCATCAGGCTTTCTGCTTGCGTACCATAGCCGTTCACACTGGACACCTGGAACACCTCAAAATCCAGAGGTTTGTTGCGATCTGGAACAATATGGTATTCATTGGTTTTATGTGTCAGATGAATGCGGTCAGTGATTTTGGGAAACAGGTTGATGACCGGCGTGCAAAACAACGCGAAATGGGACGGCAGAACCACCCGGGATAGCTCCAGGTTAATCCGGTCGAACTGGAAAATCAGTTCAAGTTCCCTGCCCTCACAACGCTTAACTGCTTTTTGCAGACCTGAAATTTCAACAAACAGGAATCGCTGGGGCAAGGCGAAATACTCCTGGAGTAACCGGTATCCTTGAAAAGAACGGGCCGTATATGGCAGCATGGCCTGGTCTTCTTCAAATCCAATGCCTTTTACGGCAGAAGCCGGCAGGGTTTTCTGCCACGATACCGGACGCAAAGACGGGCGGACCACCACATCCAGGAGGTTGGCCACCAGGTGTTCATACAGCTGAAAGGCAATCTCTTCCCCCTGTAAAAATATGGGAAGCCGGTCAAGGGAAAGTGCATTAAACGAAAGACCTGCCGTTGTTTCCAGTTTGATCCTTAACCCGCCTTTCACTCCTTTGCGGATAGGAACGCCCAACCCGGCAACGGCACCGGCACCAACAAGATATTCCGCTTCTGTCAGCTTCAAAGGCCAGAGGGTCACCTCATGGGCCGTACGGTATTTGCAGGCAGTCTGTTCTTCTTTGCTGATCAGGCTGCGCAGTTCCTCACCCCGGGGAATCACCTCGCCTCTGCTCAAGGCACTTTCATCAAAATCCGGTTCCATGCGGACCACAGCCATGGACGGTAACGGCGAAAGGAAATGGGGATAAACCATTTCCAGAAGATGCTGGGTAAACTTAGGGAATTGCGCGTCAACTTTCAACCGGACCCTGGCGGCCAGAAAAGCAAACCCTTCCAGGAGACGTTCCACATAAGGATCTTCACATTCAAATTCGCCCAGCCCTAATCGTCCGGCAATCTTGGGAAATTCCTTTGCAAATTCCCCCCCCATTGCACGGATGTACCGTAATTCACGGTTGTAATATCTGAGCAGATTCGGATCCATAATGTTTAGCTGTCGTCCTTTACTTCTATCTGCCCCAGTTCAAGATCCAGAACAGATTTGAGGTAAAGATGCTCAGGCATGGGCTCTGCCCAAAGATCTCCCTCGATTTTAAAAACCACAATATTGGGATAACGGTGCTCGTCATAATGGTTGGCTTTAAAGTCAGGCGAATTCAGTTCGTCTTCACCGACCACGTGCACCCTGAGGGACTGGGGAATAATCCGGGGTTCAAAATTGAGAATGGCCTCTTCAATGGCCCGCTCCAGCACCTCGTCACTTTTACTGCCGGCCGTCAAACCTGAAAAATTACGGATCCCAAAATTGAACACAGATTTTCTGACCTCAGGATACGCTTTAAGTTCTTCTTCTCCTGTTTCAAAACAGATGGCGTTCAAAAGCCAGTTCAAATCCTGCAGAACCGAAGCTCTCAGTCTACTGAAAGACATGATGCTTTTGTCATGGGGCTCGGTCTGTTTGCCGGGCTCGTCGTCTTTAAGCCGCTCTAAAAGTGAGGGCTGCAGCATTTCTTTTTTAATGTGATCGGCCATGGATCAGCCCTTGCTTACTTCCTGCCCATCCGTATTAAGTTGTCGGATATCCAGCAGGGGATAATCGGCCTGATCGGTGGCCAGCATTCTCTGACCTTTGCCGTGATATACCCCGTCGGCGACCTCTTCCCACGCCGTCTTTTTGGCCAGCCGGATGGCTGAATCAGCAGAGAGCTGCGAACCTGGATACCGTGACGGAATGAGTCCATAGATTTGACCGCTGTTTTCCCATGTAAAATAAGCCGGCAGCCATACAAAGTCGCGCAGGTCTTCGGGTGGCTCAACGGTGATGCTTTGGATTCTTTCAAAGGGGACCCAGTAATAATTGCCCTTGATAATAACTTCAAGGACAGGCCCCATTCTGGCATCTGCATCGGCTATCCATTTAAACGAATTGCCGTCAATTTCGCCAGAACTTTCCCGGGCCAGTTCAAACGCTTCATTGCGCATCAATTGGGCTTGATCATATTGTTTTTCAGCCGTCAGCTTAAGCGCTTCCAGCAGCAACGCCATCCACTGGGTCGGCTCACCAAATATAGTCGGCTGACAACGGCCGGCAAAAATTTCGGCTCTTAACGTCTCACATGCAATGGCCTGCCGGTAAAGATGCACCATCGGCAGGGTCCCTGGGTCCAGATCGGCAAGGACATCCAGTTGAGTCAGGGCTCTTTGCCACTCACCGTTCACAACCAGCAGTTGAAAAAGAAAAATACGGTCCCGGCTGTTTTCCGGCCGGCTGCGGATCTGCTCTGTCAGCTTTCCCAGGGCACCTTCCAGATCTCCTTTTTGAAAATACGCTTCTGCAAGCATCATTTGCCTTTCCGGTACAGGTTTACCGTTTTTTCCTGCTTTCGCTCAAATTCCCTATGCAGGAGGATGTTGATCGAAAGCAGGAGAACTATAAACGGTTGGATTTGTGGTTTCGGGCGGAGAGCGTCCATGCCCAAATCGCCCACAGTTTACTCCTCAATGTTTTTTTCAATGTTCCAATTCATCGTAATTTCCGCATCACCTGTCCCATCTTCTTTTTGGGGGGTATAGGCGGTCTCCATTTTGGCAAAATTCAAAGAAACATTTTCTGTGAGCCGGTCTTCACCGCCGCTGCCACCAGTGCTCACGGAGGTTATCAGCACCTGATTCATAGTAATTTTCAAATAGTCAATGGGATCCTTACCTGCTTTCCGGACAACCAGAACCGCTTCATCAAAATGTGTTCCGTCGCAGCAAGCCCTCATCAGTTCAGGCGTTGCTTTGTCAATATACTTTGTCAGAGAAATATCCTGTATACTGACTTTGCCGGCACCACCGCCGCCGCCCGAATGAGTCGTGCCGGATTGGGCCATTCCCCAGCTCCAGGCAAGCACATCAATCTCATCTTCATGTCCGTCAATCTTTGACTCGCCATCCACACCATCAATTTTTAAAAGACAATCAAAAGCCATTTTTTTTCTCCTACTTGTTTACGTTTCTAATTAACCATGAAAGTTATCATGTTTTTCCCGACGGCAGCTTGGAAACAAGCCGCAGGGAAACAGTCAAGCCCTCTAACTGGTAGTGAGGCCTTAAATGAAAGGTAGAGGTATAATACCCCGGGTTGCCCTCCACCTCTTCGACTTTAATTTCAGCCGCCGCCAGCGGTTTACGGCATTTTTCTCTTTCTCCGGCACTGGCAGGGTTGCCGACGACATACTGCATAATCCACTTATTTAACCACCGCTGCATGTCATCGGCTTCTTTGAACGTGCCCACTTTATTGTAGACAATGGCTTTCAGGTAATGGGCAAAACGACAGCAGGCAAACAGATAGGGCAGACGGGCAGACAAATTGGCATTGGCAGTGGCATCCGGATCATCGTACTCAAAGGGCTTTTGAAGGGACTGAGCACCAATGAACGCAGCAAAATTTGAATTTTGCTTATGGAGCAACGGCATAAAACCCAATTTTGCAAGTTCTGCCTCCCGTCTCTGCCCAATGGCTATTTCCGTAGGGCATTTCATATCCACACCGCCGTCATCCGTGGGAAAGGAGTGCACCGGCAGTCCTTCAACAGCACCGCCGGCCTCCACGCCTCGAATCCGAGAGCACCATCCGTAGAGCTTGAAAGACCGGGTAATATTGGTGGCCATGGCATAGGCGGAATTGGCCCAACAATACTTACCGCTGTCTGCCCCTTCGGTATCCTCTTCAAAATCAAATCTCTCAACGGGCTCTGCTTTTGCGCCATATGGGCGGCGTGCCAGAAACCTGGGCATGGCAAGACCGATATATCGGGAATCTTCCGATTCCCTCAAGGCCCGCCATTCTGCATAATCAGCCCCCTCAAATCGTTTAGACAAATCAGCCGGATCCATCAGTTCTTTCCAGTCGCTCATCTGCATGACGCTCTCGGCAGCCCCGCTGATAAAGGGCGAATGGCTGGCGGCAGCAATTTTCGCCATTTCACCCAGCAACTCAACATCCTGGGAACTATGATCAAAAAAATAATCGCCAACAAGACACCCAAACGGTTCACCACCTAGAAGATCCAGCCCTTCTCCGTATATTTTTTTAAAGATGGGACTTTGATCCCACCGGACCCCTTTAAATTTTTTGAGGGTCTTGGAAAGCTCATTTTTACTGATGTTCAACACCCGAATTTTCAACATTTCATCTGTTTCAGTATTGTTAATAAGATGGTGAAGCCCTCGCCATGCGCCTTCCAGCTGCTGAAAATCCGGGTGATGAAGAATCTGGTTGATCTGCTCGGTGAGCTTCTGGTCAATGGCGGCCTTAATGGCTTCTATGGTGTTAACGGCATTGGAAGAAACAAGATTTGTATCTTTAAGCACATACTCGGCAAGGGTTCGTACGGCACTTTCCACTTCATCCTTTGCCCGGTCGGATTTTGGCTTGAACTCCTTTTGCAGCAAAGATGCAAAATCATCGGGCTCAAGCACCTGTGCTTCTTTCTCTATCCCGCTGGTGGTTTCCTGTTCGGTCATGATTTTACTCCTTGGATTCAGAAGATTCGTTATCAGGTGATTCACCGGCAGTATCCTGCCCCTGAGCCGATGTCAGGGCCTTTTGCAGGGTCTCATCCTGAATCAAATCTGCGATGAGATCCTCCGCACCGGTTTTTCCATCCATCTGCGTTAAAAGGGTGTCCAGCTGAGTACGGGCCTCCAGCAATTGCTTCAACCCATCTACATTACGGGCAATCGCCTCCGGAGAGAAATCTTCCAGGCTCTCGAAGGTCAGATCAACGGCGATTTCGCCTTCGCCGGTGATGGTATTGGGAACCCTGAAAGCAGCGTGAGGCCTCATGGCTTTAAGCCGGTCCGTAAAATTATCGGCATCAATATCTAAAAATTTTCGGTCCGGGACCGGCGTGACCGGCTCATCCGGCCTGGGTTTTCCGGCCAGGTCCGCCATTACTCCCATTACAAATGGAATTTGAATCTTTTTCTCAGCACCGTAAAGTTCTACATCGTACTCAATCTGGACGCGCGGGGGCCGATTACGACCGATGAATTTCTGGCTGCTTTGGGCCATATCTTTTCCTCCTTGCCTAACGGGGTTTACTATTTTATTTATTTCATATTAATACTTAAATAGGTTTCTGAGTTAACTTCATATTTTTTGTGGGCCGGATCTGGGAACTGATAAGCCAGACCGTCCCCTGGCTATTCTTTTGATTTTTTTTCTTTTGCTGCCTCTGTTACGCCTACAAGGCTTTGTATCTTTTTCACACTGTCAGGCGCCATATCCTCAAGAATTTCCATAAAATTTTTTTCCACCAGCCTGCCGGCACGCTTCAACAGCAAAGGCACAGGACTGGCCGGTTCATTCTCGGCATAGTAGTCGCAAATCACATCCAGCATCCGGTGAATGTCACGCCTGCTTCTTATGGGCCCCGGATTCATGGAAACAGGTGCGGAAACAATTTGATCCGGTTGCGAAATATTGGTATTTTCATCCCTGTTTTGCTCATCTGAAATTTGGGGCGCCTGCCCGATCCGGTCGGCCATAATTTTGTTAACATTTTCCAAAACATTGACAAGTTGGTCAAACTTAACGGAATCCTCCGGCTCAACTTTTTCATCTAGTACTTTTTTAAGGGCTTTCACCTCTTTTAGCGCATTATCAACATCACGCTGTATTTTCTGCAGAATTTCGGGGTCAGAATCCTTAAACGCCGCATCAATTAATTGTATTCCAGGGAGTTCTTTCCCCGCCTCCTCATCTGTGGCGACAGGTTTTATAATTTTGTTGGCAATATGAATATCACGTAACCCGTAACGCCCCATTTTCGTGGAATCGCATAAGGGTATCCTCATGATGGGGGAAATAAAACGATTATCGTCATTAAGTTCCCACAATACATTGATCCGTTCGGTGGGATCGTTGTCATCCTCAACATCAAGCAGAGGATAAACGGTATCCCAATACTGTTCAATGAATCCACGAATCAACCGCAAACCATCATATAAGCCGGAAATCCCCTGTACTTCTATCAAAGCCCTGGCCAAAATAACGGCAAGTCTCAAATCATGTGTATTTCCCAACAGTTCCAGTGCCGTTTTTTGGATCTCTTTCCAGTTTGGCTTACTCAACACCTTTCCATCCGGATCTTGCTTTGGTTCGGTATTTCGCGAAAGCTCGGACAGATCGGCAGAGGATGCTTCCTCTCCCGAAGGCGCTTCAGGCGAGATCTCTTTCAGCAAATTCTCCAGATCAATTCGGCTCAATGCGGTTCTCCCTTATGGTGTTCGTTCCATCCGTCAAGAAAGTTGAAAATGCAGATGCCGGCGGCAGGGACTTATACACCCGCAGGCATGGCCTGACGTCCTTGGAACCGGCTGTAGTCCAAATACTGTATTTTGTCATAAATTTGTCCATAAGGCCACTGCTTAAATCTGCCAGGGCTTGTTCCGTCCTCCCCATCGTCTCCATATCAACATACAAAGCCCCCTCCGGATTATTTTGGCAGCTGGCATACGGCCTGATGACAGGAAAATGGATACGATGCCTATCTTCATCAAACCGTGGCATGTCAAAATCATCCTGCAGCGCGGAAAGTGCAATATTTTCAACCTGTTCAAACCACTCTCCAGACTGGATCAACAGCCGGGAAACAGTCGTTTTTTCTGATATTGATACTGCCAGGGTCAAAGGAAAATACCGCCCCACCCTGTCAACACTGGGAATCAGCACCCCGGCCCATGCATTTTCGCCACAAACACCGGAACTGAGACAAAATCTCCAGATAGGGCTGGTCAAAAAAATATCCAACCATTCTGTCCCCAAAACCTTTTGGCTTGCCGCAATGGAATCCTGGAGCCATGCATCCCACGCGTGTATAAAATCGGCAGGCAGTCCCCGGGAAACAAAATCTCCCAATATCGGAATTTTGCCATACATTCCCAATCTGTCCTCGGCGAAATTCACAACGCCTCCGGGCAATGGAACGACTGCAGTTCAGTCGATCCAAACGGGTTGACAACACTTCCGGCAACCATTCTGTAACGGGCGTCATGCCCATTCACTGTGAATGTCACGATAAATTGGTTCTTGCTTTTCCTGGTCATCCTTGCACTGTCCAGGGCACGGAACCATGCCCAGGGGCCCTCTTTCCGATCTTGGAAGATGTTGCCGTCAAAGGTTCTAAACCCCCACTCAACCACAGACACAGGTGAACCGCCCGATTCCGGCCACTGAAATGTTTGGGTTCGAGACCGCCCATGACTATATTTAATGGTTTTGCCTCCGATACTCAGTTGGAATTCTTTGGCCGAAGCATCTAGGGATTCAGGCTTTAATTCAAATTTAATAAATGGCGTTGGGTTTCCCATAAAATAAATCTGCCGGATCCGTTCAGACCGTTTAAACTGTTCCAGGCTGCCGGCAGACACCAACCCTAACCGATGGTTGTCTATCACTTTTTCCTCCCAGTCGGCATTGGAGAACGGCTTGATATATTCCCTTAAAAACGTATCAATAATCCCGTTTGACTGAAAAAAACGGTTGAAATCATCCAGGGCTACATCTTCAGAACTGCTTTTCGACAATGGATACCGCCCGGCAAGTGTTTCCCTGTAGGGTGCCACCACCTCAGCCTTCCATATACTGTTAAGCTCCAGTTTTGCAGATTTAAGCATGGTTTTCCGGGCCGATTCCGTCAGTGAAGAGAGCCAGGTATTGAACGGGGCAGGAAGTTGTTCCGCATACTTCCAGGTGGACGTAATTAAGTCGCCGCCACTTTGTATCCGCTGTTTTAAATCATCCAGGGCGACGTCTGAACTATCATACCGGTCCATTAAATCACGCAGTTTTTCCAGCCTGGTGATGATTTCATCCAAAAGCGGTGGATCGTCTTCACTTTCTTTGATCAATTCATTCAGCCGTTTGAACTGTTTGATCTTTCTTGATAATTCTTCAGAAAAAGGTGCTTTCCCCTCTAAAAAGGAGGTATTCGCATCGATTTCTTTGAGCAGTTTTTTCAAGGGGTTGTCTTTGCCGGCGGTCAGGCGGTGGAGTATTTTGTTGGTATGATACACATCTTTGGACGGCTTGATGGACAATTTGTTTAATAAAAAAGCCCATTTCTGGATATAGTCAATAAAATAAACCCGCTGAAGGTTGTCGTACAATGTTTTGGCGTCAGCCGTCCCTTTTTCGGCATCTGCATTTTCCAACACCCAATTCTGCTGTATGGCATTTTCAATAAACCCGGTTCCCTGCTTGTTGAAAATTTCGTCGTATCCAATGGCAGTATACAATCCAGGTATTGACATTTTAAGGATTGAGGGGCCAAAAATCTGTTCAATAAACAGAATGTCTTTCACCTGGAAATCGTATTTTTTGATCGGCAGGTATGCGCTTTTCAGCTGATTATATATTTGTTTATATAAAGGCACGGAATTGAGTTTTTCCCTTGCATCGGTAATCAGTATCGCATTCAGCGGTTTAAGATCCCGCTTAAAATCCGATAAAAGCAAATCTTTTATATGGGTCCTGTAATCCACCCTGAACTGTTCCGGCTCTCTTTGAAAATTCTTGTCCCAGTCCTCTCCGATTATTTTCACGGCCAGATCAAGGTCTGCTTTTCTTTGCTCTGGAGAACGGCGCTCCAGCATCAAGTAGACTTTTAAAAGATCATAAAGATCCCCCGCCTTATCCTGATCCATAAAACTGAACTGAGCAATGCCGGCGGCAAGGCGCTGCTCAAGCCGCCTTGTGATCACAGGAAGAAGCTGGGCTTTTAATAATTTTTCATAGGATCGGTCAATCTGGTCATTAACTTTGGACCGCTGATCCAGCCCCATGCCCATCCATTCGGCACTATTTTCCTGAACAAGGCCGGCGGATTTGAACAATGCCAGTTTTTCATGAAGGTTTTTTACCCCGCTCTCCCAGTCATTGGCTGTACCGGAAATATTTTCATAGCCGGCAACGGCATCCTTAATTTCAACAAGATAACCTTTATTGTTGACAAAACTGAGCATCCACCCCAGGAAGACAGCGGACGTGACCACAAGAACCGTTGCATAGGCCAGATATTTCAACCACCGTTTCCTGTGTTCAACCTTGGGGTCTGCACCGGCCATTTCAGATTCAGGAAACACCACTTTTGCCAGCAGATCATAGATAAAATAGCTTTTGCCTTCACCACTGTATATGGGTACGGTTTGCTCATCCAGGCCATAGGTTTTTGACAAAACGCCCATGATCCGATCAATGGGCATCCCTTCCTGGGTAGCACTGGTAAAGTAGATGCCCCGTGTTAACAGGGGCCGTTCAAACCGGCTGGAGTCAAATGTTCGATGGATAAAATCCATAATCGCCGGTTTTATCAAGGCCATCTGCCTGGGAAAATCCAGGATCAGGCTGCGGCGCCGAATATCTGATTCTTCATGAACCCGGTTCAGCATCATCCGGTTCAACCGGGTCAACAGTTCCTCAAAATCGGTGTCAAATCCTGTAAGAAATGCATTGGTCTGTTCAGGGTCATTTCCCTCAAATGTCCTGCCCCAGACTTGCGCTCTTTCTTCCGGGCGGAAAAAGGCAAAAAAATCCGAAAATCCGGCAATGAGATCACATTTTGTGAAAACCATATAGATGGGAAACTTAATTCCCAGGGTCCCATGCAGTTCCTCGATTCGCTGCCGGATCTCCCTGGCGTGCTGTTGTCTTTGCTCATCGGTTTTGCCTAACAGGTCGGAAATACTGGTCGCCACCAACACCCCATTTATCGGCCTGCGGGAACGAAATTCCTTGATGAGCTTGAGAAACCCCTCCCAGGCAGCCTGATCAACGGCCTGATGGCTGTCCTGGGTCGTATAGCGGCCGGCAGTATCCAGAAAAATGGCATCATCGGTAAAAAGCCAGTCACAGTTTCTCGTTCCGCCCACACCCTTTATGCCCTGTTTAAATTCCATGTGATCTGAAAAAGAGGATGCAATCCCGGAATTCATCAGAAGCGTGGTTTTACCGCAGCCGGGTGCGCCAATGATCACATACCAGGGCAATTTATACAGATACTGGTTGTCACGCCCCTTGTTTGATCTGATGCGCTTAAGATTCTGCAACGCTTCCTCAAATTTTAACCGCAGAATCTTCAATTCTTCTCGTTGTTTTTCTTCAATTTCCAGTTCAGACTCAGCGATTTTTTCCAAGAGCAGCTGATCAATTTTTCCTGAACGGGCTCTGACGCCAAGATTGTACACAGCCCAGATCACAACGATAAAAAGTATGACCAGCAAACGATTTATCTCAGGTGCCAAAATTCTTTTTCCTGCAAATCCGAACAAAGGGCCTGCAAACCAAATCATGGCGCATATCGCGATGACACCGACACTTTGTATGAACCACTTGTGTTTAATAAATTTGATCAAAAATTTCATGGATCACCTGATATGAATGTCTATGCGACGGTTGATGGCCCGGTTCTCTTTAGAATCGTTCGGCACGATCGGTTCGGCGTACCCCATGCCCTTGGACGTCAGGCGGTCCGCAAGCGAAGGCTGGGCATTGCGCATGATTTTTGCGGCTTGTTGGGCCCGTGCCTCGGATAACTTGTGATTATCCGGAAACCGGATAGAAAATCGGATTCTCTGGTTGTCCGAATGCCCGAGAACATCAATCCGGGAGGTGTCATCTTTCAATTCATGCGCAAGTTTTATAAAAATGGGATAAAGCGCCTTTTTTATTTCATCTTTTCCGGATAAAAAGGCATTGGGGATACGAATAACCGGCCCGTCAAGTACACTGACCTTGTTTTCGGCGATCTCCAATGACAGTAATTTTCTAAATCTGTCACTTTCATCAAACGCCGGCTTTTGTTCCGGTAAAAATTTTGCAGGTTCCGGTATCTTTACGGGTTTTATCTCCTTTTTATCCGGAATCGGGGTCAAGGTTTCAGCACCAATGGCGACAATACGGTCATAAACCGTATCCGAGGCTTTTGAGATGGTAAAAAGAAAGATGCTGAAGCTTACGAGCAGAAACAGACCGGCAACGGCTGCGACAACCCACAGGGGAACATAACGGATTAAAGGATTGCTTATCGGCCTGCCATGCCAATGAACGGACAGATTTCGATCAGGATCTCCTTCGGTCTGCTGAATCAAACGGTGGAGTTCCTCCCGCTCCTCTTCAAGCCGTCGAGATCCCTGATTTATTGTACGGTATTTTCCCTGGAAACCCAAACTCAGACACACATAGGCAAGCTTAAGCAATTCCAGCGTCCGGCTAGGCCGGCGTTTGAGTTTTTCAAGCTCATCAAAAAAAACATTACCCATATTGATGTGTCGAAAGAAAAAAGCGGATAGATTATCATACTTCCAGTCGCTCTGATTACCCCATGGCGTATTCAATACCGCTTCATCTAACAGGGCACATAAAAACAATTTTGAGACACGGACATCTTCTTCGGTAACGCTTTGCTCATAACAACGATGTTCAAACTGTTTAATTTCATTAAGCAAATTTTGATACAAGCCATCAATGTTATTGTAAATAGGCAGATTTCGAATCTTTGGAATCAGGGACAACAGGGCAAATGAATTGGCGATAAAAATATTTGACTTTTCCAAATAAACGGCCCTGATGTCCTTCTCCTGAATATCAGAGGGAGGGGATGCTTCCCGCGAAGGCTGAGGGATCTGCCTGCCGGCTGGCCTGGGTCGAACTATTGTTTTATCGTTATCGACAAAATCAAAAGGATCTGATCCACTCATAATTCAAACCTTACCCTTGTTTAATTGCCCAGAACTCCAGCTGAAGATCGGGGAGATTACCGGAAATATGTATGGCAATACCGGCTGATTGCATTAATTTTTGCCATAAATCACATTGGGTATTGAGTTCAAAATAGATAAACCCGGGGTGGTATGGCAACTCCTGTGGCGCCACCGGCAGATAGTGAACGCCAATACCAGGCGTGAGGGATTTAATATATTCATTGATTGTTTCAACCGGTGCAATAATGATCTGGTTCGGCAAATCATCCCGAAGGGTCTTGTTATCCACCCGGGCTTTGACAGCCAATACGAAAATAGCGCTCTTAAGCAGGCTCACATCCGGCCTGCGGGCGGCATATGTATTGTATTTAGGATCTGAAAGCTCTATGGGAACGGCTCTTTGTTCATACACTTTTACCAGTAACCGCCGCAGATCTTCTATGACTGGGGTGAACGTCCCCTGAAGGTCATTATGACTGTAGGACGGATAATCTACAGGACGTTTTTTTTTAGAGAAAAAAGCGACCAATTCACCTGAAAGTTGAATGAGCAACTGATAAACTCTTTCCGGATGCAAATCCGGAAGTGTTGACAAATGTTTAAACAATACCTGATAACGATTGATCGTTTGAAGTAATAAAAAGTCGGAAATTCCGGCAACCCCACCATGGCCTTCTGCACCCATTCGAGCCGCAATTGCCTCGCCGCGAATATTCAACAGTCCCACCAGTTCCAGAATATATCCTTTAAGATTTTTTTCAGATACGCAATTGACATTCGGCGCAATAAATTTGTCGTCAATGATAATTTTTTTATCAGCGCGCGCTTCAACGATTCGTGCAACGGCCAGGCACGTATAACCTGAGCGTTCATCCCTTTCCATGAGAAGGCGTGTTTTCAGCCCGCCGGTATATATACAAACGGTGCCGTCACCACCGATTGTAATATTGTTTTTCACATCCCGTTCGCTGATCCTGTAACGGGCAAGGCTCTCCTGGTTATCATCGCTGTCTGTTTCTACTGCATCCGGCCGTCGCACAGGCAACGAAAGATATACGATTTCGTTACCCGTATCATCGGGGACATCCAGCGGCAGGGGTAACTGGTCATCTCCGGGAAAATCAAAGGGCGTACCGTCCTGGAAAATACCTGAACATTGTTTAAGAGCAAATTTGCCGATCCCGAGAAGCTCCGTGTCAATAACCAGATTGTGAAAGCCCCAGTTAAACGGCTGTATGCCCAGGGAGCGGGCATTGATCAAATTTTCAAAAAAACGGTCATGTTGCTGAAAATGCTGAGCGGATAAGGGCATGCCCTCCAGCCATATAACCTTACTATTATTCATAATTGTCTGATTTTCCTATCCTGTTTAAAACGGCAATTCAGCTTTTCATTTCAACATCCTCTATCCTCGACACCAACTCTTTATAGGCTTTGGCGAATTCATGATCAAAAAATTTTTTCGGCGTCTCTTTTACAATGTCATTATAGGCATTCTTATAAGCCTCCCAGCAATATTTGTTTTTCATGACATGTTTTTTTTCATATTGTTTTTCAAAATTTTGAGGGTCCAGGTGGTTGAGTAACTTCTGCAGGGTTGCCTGTACGCCTGCGTTCACAGCCAACTGATGTTTTTTTACATCTTCATAACCTTCACGGACGGCAGAAACGGCATCCATAAAACCCGTTCTTTTATCTAACAACATGAGCTTGAGAGCATCCTCTACAGTTGGAGAAAATTTAAGCGGATTATTTCTTTTTATTTCAATCATTGTCTTCGTAATCCCGGTAATTTGACCTTTACTCTCAGCGCGCGCCCATAATACGGCCCTCAGTCCATCTGCAAGTTCTTTCAAAACGGTTCCGACTGTCTGCATGAATTCGGGAATCTCTTCGGGAAGAACCCCTTTTTCATCCTTTATCCCCAGGGCTTCAAGAAAAATTGCAATCAGCTCATTCCCTTCTTCTGCCATATCAGACGAAGGGATGCTATCCTTTTCAGTATCGTCACTTTTTGAGAACTCAGTCTCTTGTCGCGGTGTTTCAATACTTTTTGGACGTATATTCCCAACTTCTTTCAATTTTTCTTGGGATGGCGTCGAAACGTCTGGAATTGCACCGGCATCATCTGTTTGGAGGTCCTTTTCCAACAAATCAAAACCATCGTCAAATTGGGATTGCGAAAATAGTGAAGCCGTAGTCGTTGTCAACGTAGAAGTTTCACTCCGGCTATCGGACAAAATAGGTTCATCCAAGGAAGCCAGCAGGTTTTCCGGGTTGAAATTATCGGGGGGAGTTAATGGAAAAGGGTCACGTGGTTCAGGATGTTGCTCTTCAGGCACATCTGCGGCAATCGAAGGGGGATCATAATGCCCGGCAGTGGTTATGCCGGAATCAAAAACACCGGGAGGTTTTATTTCATTGTCCTGATCGGGAGGAGAAGAAAAAGGGGAAGAACTTGGGGATTGCTCATTCTCATGGTCTTCTGCAGCACCGTTATCCTGCGTAAAAAACGTAATAGAATTCGGCGCATGGGGAGAATGATCAGAAACATCAGATATGCTGACTTCTAATACATAATTACCAATTTCAAGCTTATCACCATTTTTCAGAGAATGGCTGCTGTTTCGTAATTCATGCCCTGTATCTAAAAAAAAGGAGCCGTTTGTGCTGTGGTCTTCTATATAGTAAGAATTATCGTCAAAAACAATACTGGCATGTTTGGACGAAACAATAAAATCAGGATCCGTCAAATGAAGATCATTGTCCGGTGAACGGCCGATTGTTCCACTTTTTTTATCAAAAAAAACGGATAATTCTCTCTGTGGCGGACGTCCTTTGTAAGTTAAAACTTTAATCCTGAGTTGCATATTTTGGCCTCTAATATTTCTGCCAATTTCATAAAATGCCCATATACACCGACCCAAAAAAATTCAAGGCTTATCTCATTTGGTATTACTCTGCTTAATACTTTCCAGCCTTTCATAAAGGGTCCGGGCTTTTTTCAGGTTGGACTGGACATCTTTATAACCTGGATCAACCTCTTCAACTTGCTCCCATTCGCTTATAGCCCGTTTAAGCTGCTCTTTGCCGAAATAATGGATGCCAAGATTGTAATGCTTCTCTTTATAGGTATCTTCACAGGTTTTAATGTAGGTACGACATTGATTACAAGCGTCGTCATTATACTGCATCGCCAATGAAAAGCTATGCCTGGCGTCAAGATAGTGTTCTTTCTTAAATTGAATCAGTCCCTGCTGGAAATAGCTTTCAAACAGATTGGTATTAATCTGAGCGTTGTCCGGATCCTCAGCTTGTGCTTTTTTAAAAAGCGGGATGGCCCGGCCATATTTTTTCTGTTGGAAAAGGATCATGGCCTGGTCATAGTCCGTAGGGGTTTTAACCTGCGGAACCGGTGTACTTTCTTCAACATCAGCAGGGGCAGGCTCCGTCTCCTTCGGGGGTTCTGGAATTTCAGTGACATCAGAGGGTTCGGTGACATCAGGCTGTTCAGGTACCTGGGTTTTCTCCGGTACTTCAGGCTGGTCAGGTTCCTGGGGCAGCGCCTCCGGTTCTGCCGGAATTACCGGTTCTGCCGGAACCACAACTTCGGGTTTTGACGGAGCGGTTTGTTGCTCACGCTTTTCCTGCCGCTCTTTCATATATGCATTATATCTCTTTTGGAGATCTTCAACGGTCAATCCGCTCAGGACCGGAATTTTAAGTTTATCCCCGGCACGAACCCGGGTGACATCCGCCATATTGTTAAATTTACCGATAATGGGATAATATTTCAGATCTCCGTAATAGATTAAACTCAACTTTGAAACACTTTGCCCGTCAAGCAGTGTATGTAGAATATAATCTTTTGAGTTCAGGGAGACACCGCCGGGACTTAATTTCTCTTTGGCCGGGGTATACTCCGGCCAGTTTTGAAGTGCACTTAAATATTGTCTTCTTGCCGCATCGTATCGCCCCTGTTCATCAAGGACCAGCCCTTTTTCATAGTGTTGCCGTGCTATTTCATACAGCGCCGCTTCCACCTTTTTTTTATGTGCTATGGCAGAGGGATTATCCGCGTCAACCGTCAAAGCCAGCTCATACTGCTCCAAGGCACTTTGAAGCCGGCCCTGACTTTCATATGACTCACCGGTCTGGATATACTTTTCGCCCAGGTTGGGTTCTTCGATTTTTTTTGGCGCCTGCTTGGATACGCAGCTTGCCAAAAGACACAGTGACAGCAGTATTACAAATAGATTGTTTTTTGTTTTCATTGTATTCACTTTAAAGACAATTTCGTAAATGTATGTAATCTGGTTTTAAACGTCTTAATATCTTTTTTTAATATCATATCCCTTTTCAATGCAAGGGGATTTGAAAAAAACGGGTTGCTTCCCCGCTCCACGGAAACGGCCATTTCATAGCCGGCCTTTCGGGAAAGCGCCATCACATGTTTATTAAAGCGCCCATAAGGAAAGGAAAAAATAGTGGTGTTCTGGTTTAATTTACGATCTAAGGTCTGCTTTGAAACGACAATCTCCTTGTAAAGCCGTTCTCTATATGCATCATTGGTTTCGTCTTCCAGCTTGCGACTTAAATCACTATGGGAGGTCGAATGGGACCCAATATAAAACCCATTGGCTTTGAGCAGACGAAGATCCTGCCATGTCAGGGCCTTACCAGACACCCCGATATAGTCCGTATAAACAAAAAAAACAGCGGAGAACCCAAATTCCGAAAGTATGGGGGCGGCTGTTTTTAATCCTGATTTAAACCCATCGTCAATGGTTATCATAACCGCTTTTTTAGGAATTTGCCGCCGATATTTTAAAAAATCCAAGAGCATATCAGGAGAAATTGTCCTAAAACCATTATCCTTAAGAAAAGTCAGATGCGCTCTAAAAATATCGGGAGATGTATTTAAGGGCGATGGATTATTCGGGAGAAATTTGTGGTAACACAGAATGGGAACCGTCTGGTATCCGTTGACAAACACACCGCCTTTATTTTTCTCTTTCAGGGGGATCGTAATAAAATCGTCGTTGCCTGGGCTGTCCGGATTATGGGCATCCTCTATGCGCCAAATATCCCGCTCACTGCCATAATACTGCCTGGCCAAATTTTCTATAGCAACACCCCGGTCCCTGGGATATAATACATATGTTTTTGATTGGTACACCAAAGGGGCTGAATCTTGAACAGGTTGGGGGGCTACCCCGCAAGATGACAAAACTATTAGACCCATAAGAACCGGTAAAACGAATATAAGACCATTTATCTTTAAGTGTATCAAAATCGCCCCTGTTTTTACAAAATGAATACGATTTTTTCGTCATCTATTATTACCCTAATTTTAACGCGTGTTCAAATCAATTAAAAAATTTGTAATCATATAAAACATATTAGGATCGTTATATGCGTTCTTAAGTAATTTCGTAACTTGACAGTCCTTCTTTTTTTATTGTAGTAGTTCAGCTAAAGTATTGCTTGCGCAAACAATGTGATTTTCTGGAAGAGATAATATTTTCCCAAGCTTTTTATTCTAAAAAATTCAATTTCCGGAAAATAATCAAAGAAAGGGGTCTATGGAAACATACGAAAAAAATAGGTTTACCCTTAAAAAATTCTTAATCAGCATATCCATCTGGTTTTTTGTCTGCCTGCTCATGAACCTTATCGGACATGCCGTGGAACATCACAACAACAATAAACTTGTAAAATCCGGCATTGCTATATCCAAAGACATTACCAGCCAATCCGGACTGCCTTTGCTTGAAAGGAAATTTGACCATCTAAGTGATCTTATTGAACAGACAACCCAAAAACCGGGTGTTGTTTTTGCCTCTATTATAGACCACAAAAACAAAATCATTGCATATTCCGACCAGAACCAATTTTTTACGTTGAACAAAAAACATGCGCGACAGGAAGGTGGTATTAAATACTGGCGTGTAATAAGCCTTGAGACCCATAATGTTATGAATTTTCTAACCCCCATCACCTTTTCGGACACAAGGGTTGGCGAAGTATTCATCTCCCTTGCCACACAAAATTTTGACCGGTTTTACGGAATTGTTACGCTTTTGGCGGTATTAAGTTTTCTGTGCATTCTTTTATTGTTTGGGACGTCCAATTACAAAAATATATTGGTATGGATTCGAAAAAAAGAGATGCCAACGGCCACCACACCCGACAAAGCCGATGCTGCGCCCCTGTTTACCTGTCCCCTTTGCTGTACACCAACTCATTTTTCAAACCAGACCTGTGATGACGCCCCCATTGAATCGACCCCTGTTCTTACCCGCTATGGTGAACCTGAAAAAAGCATTATATTATACGATCTGGATAAATTTGAAGAGTTAGACTGGATTAAACAACGCATCATTGCCAAATGTGCTAAAATAATTTCTGTAATTTCTGATCAACATTGACAACCCTAAACGGCCCGGATTTTTATATCAATGGGGCGTGTATTAAAAGGAAAGAATCCGTTCCATAACTCGACTCTTTTGCATAACACGATGTAATAACCGGAGAATCCATATGCAGTCCAACACAAACAAAAAAGCGACATCCGGCAGCCTATCCTTAGAGCTTGAATCAAGCGTTCATTCAAGTCTAATGAGAGCTGCCAGGGGAAATCAATTCTTAAACCGTAACCGCTCCCCCCTAATTATATATGCCGTTATTTTTTTCGGTATTGCTATCTTATGTCATGTCTTGTTCAAAAACGCCCAGAATGAAAGCCGCCGGGAATTTTATGATTCAGGGGCACTGTCTGCAGAAACAATAGCTGAAAAAGTGACGGCACCGTTACTGGAGAAAGATGTGCTTACCCTGAATGTGGCTGTGGGGGAACTGGAAAAAAAGTATCATCCGATTTTTACGGCTATCCTTGACCATGACGATAAAATCATTGCCCACAGCGACCCGAATGAAATCGGCAAGGCATATACGGCACCTGCAAATAAAATAGAGATCCGTACAGACAAAACCGTAACCATTGAACGCATGACCATAAAAGACAAAAGCCTTATCTGTTTTTCTAAAGTACTTGTCTTTTCAAATGTGCCCATCGGAGAGATACATTTTGGTCTTGATGCAGCCCCCCTGGATCAAGAAATTGCCGGATATGGGAGGCGTATATTCATTATCTGGGGGGTATGTGCCGTCTGTTTTATTGCGGCAATTTTTCTTACGGATATATACCTTAAAAACAAACAGCAAAAAATCCTTGAAGAAATTGAGAAAACGCGGAAAGTCGGACCGTATTTGCTCACCAAAAAAATTGCCCAAGGCGGTATGGCCGAGCTTTATCTTGCTGAATATATGAGAGAGGACGGATTCAGGCGGACCGTAGCCGTAAAAAAAATTTTACCCCATTTGATAGAAAACCAGGATTTTGTGGATATGTTCATCCGGGAGGCCCGGTTAGCCGCAATTCTCCAGCATCCCAATATCGTCCAGATCTATGATTTGATTAAACTGCACAACGCCCATTTCATGGCCATGGAATATGTCCCCGGAAAAAATCTTGCCGAAGTACTCGCCTATGAGAAAAAAGGACTGGCAGTGGGCATGGCCACATTCATCATTCAAAAAATTAGTCTTGGGCTCTATTATTCGCACACAAGAACCAGTGATGATACCGGAGAACCTTTAAATATTGTCCACAGAGATGTCAGTACCCAAAATATGCTGATCTCATTTAAAGGGGAAGTCAAAATAAGTGATTTCGGTATTTCCAAGGCCCGATCTGAGCCCAGCCTCACCCGGGCAGGTGTGATAAAGGGGAAATTATCGTACCTTGCACCTGAACAGGCCTTGGGAAAAGGCGCAGACCATCAGTCCGACCTCTATGCGCTTGGGATTATTTTTTACGAAATTTTGTCAGGAAAACGCCTGTACAAATTTGAAAATGAACTTGAGGCATTGAGTACGCTGCCGACAATGGATGTTCCTCCCATTAACTCGATTCGAACAGACATTCCCGATGAACTCAACCAAATAGTCATGAAATGCCTGGAAAAAGATCCCAAAAACCGGTACGACTCCGGCAAAATGATTTACGAAGACCTGGCACAATTCAGAAAAAACCAAAACATTTCGTTTGATGAAACCAACCTGATTGATTTCATGACAAAGAGATTTAAATAAAATGGCAAATTATATTTTTGTTGGAAAAACCGACCAAGGCCTGAAACGTAAAAATAATGAGGATGCTGTTCTAATCAATGAACATAACGGTTTCTGCCTTGTGGCTGACGGGATAGGCGGGGCTGTGGGGGGAGACGTGGCCAGCCGCATATTTGCGGATACGGCACAAGACGTATTTGCCAAGGCTGACAGCCTGAATGAATCCACCTATACCACCATCCAGCGGGTGTTTTTAAATGCCAATGAATACATTTTAAACTATGCCGGCAACCATCCCGATTGTGAAGGCATGGGGTGTACCGCTGAATTGTTTGCCATCGAAGATGGGCGATATGTGCTTGGCCATATTGGTGACAGCCGCACATACAGAATGAGAAACAATGAATTAAAACAACTGACAAAAGACCACTCCCTGGTCCAGGAGCAGCTTGACCAGGGACTGATCAAACCTGAAGATGTCAGCACCCATGCCTTGAAGAACGTAATCTTACGGGCTGTCGGCATAAAAAAAAATCCGGCGGTGGATATAATACGGGGCAACCTGTTTAGCGGTGATATTTTTCTGCTCTGCTCCGACGGCCTGACCGATCTGGTGGACCAGGAAATATTAAAACAATATATTCTTTCTCCCCTGCCCTTTGAACAAAAAGCCGAGGCTCTGATTCAAGAGGCAAATAATAGGGGCGGCAAAGACAATATATCCGTTGTTCTAGTACAAATCAGGTAGAGTCCGACCGTAAACGGTAAATTTTGCCGATTATAAGGCGGCCGTAAATTTCCAGGTTTTCGTTCAGACGCTGTTTAAACCTTACACAAACCCCTTTTCACTAATCAGCAATAAAATCTGCTGGACCGCCTCATCCGGGGTCAGATTGGAGGTGTCAATGGACAGTTCCGGGTTTAAAGGTTCCTCATAAGGGTCATCCACCCCGGTGAAGCCTTTGAGCAGGCCGGCTTTAGCTTTGGCATACATACCTTTACGGTCCCTTTTTTCACACACGCTGATGGGGGTGGCCACATGGATTTCAAAAAAGCCGCCATGGGCCTCGATGGATGTACGGATTTTTGACCTTGTCCGCTCGTAGGGAGCAATGGGAGCACAAATGGCAACACCCCGGTTCTTGGTGATCTCGGATGCCACAAACCCGATTCGCCGGACATTGATATCACGGTGCTCTTTAGAAAAATTAAGCTCTGAAGAGAGATTGCGCCGGACAATGTCGCCGTCCAAAAGGGTTACGGGCCGGGTACCCATTTCCATAAATTTTGAATACAGCACATTGGCAATGGTTGATTTTCCGGCTCCTGAAAGCCCTGTGAGGAAAACCGTAAACCCTTGACTGGCAGGTGACGGATAGGATTGGCGCAATTCTTTGATCACCTCCGGAAAACTTGCCCATTCGGGTATATGCTTACCCTTTCTGACCCGGTCTCGGATATCGTCGTTGGTAAAAGAGAGCGTTTCCTGGCCGTCTTTGACCTCGCTGGCCAGCTTGAACTCATCCTCAAAGGGCAGATAGACCATCTCTTCAAAAAATACCGGTTCAATACCGATATCTTTGCCAGCCTCCTGTGCCAGTTCCCTAACCTGAGGGGTATCGTAAAAGGGGTTGCCGCAACTGTCCTTTCCCGGGGTTGCATGGTTATGCCCGATGACAAAGTGAGTACACCCAAAATTTTTCCCGATAATCATATGAAGCACTGCATCCCTGGGACCTGCCATCCGTGTGGATAGCGGCAGCAGATTCAGCATATATGTGTCCGGGGGGTAATGGGCGGCCACTTTTTGGTAACAGCGCATCCGGGTATAATGATCAAAATCTCCGGGTCTGGGGATACCTGCGATGGGCAGCATCAACAAATTTGCCTTTGCCTTTTTCATGGCCTGGATGGTCAACTCGAACTGGGGACGGTGAATGGGCTGCCGGGTCTGGAAGCCCACAACCCGTTTCCAGCCCAGCTTGGAAAACTGTTGCTGCACCTCCAAAGGCGTGTTGCGGATCTGCTTAAAATCAGAATGAATCGGCAGATTCAACGCTTCAATACTGCCGCCGACATAGTATCTGTTTTCCCCTCCCTGAAGCCGGGCCACCTCATCATGGGTCATGTCTGTGGTGCCGTAAACAGCCATGGCCTCTTTTTCCCTGTCCGCCTGCCAAATATCTTCAATAGCCATGATACCTAAAGGGAACCCTTCAGGGTCACGAAGAACCACGGACTGGCCGACCTCAAACCGGTCTGAAAGATCCCGGGAAACATCAAGACAGATGGGTACAGGCCAGATTTCACCAGACGGCAGACGCATGCGGTCAAGAACACTTTCATAGGCCTCCTGGGTCATAAATCCTTTCAGCGGACTGAACACGCCTGTGGTTAACAGTTCAAAATCACAAATCTGGCGCAGATTCAATGTGATATCCGGCAAGGATGATAATAATTGTTTAAGTGCTGTATGACGTTCCTGATCCACCAGGAGATTGACAAGAGAGGTGTCTTGGGACATGTAAGTAACTATCCTTATAAATTATAACCCGCTTCATTTTCTGTGAAAAAACCGAATCAATTTTCAGAATTTTTTTATGATTGATTGCCGATCCCCGGCAAACTGGTCTACCTATAAGACAAAACCAGCCAGACTGTCAAGATTAAGGTGTTTAAACAAAAAATGCCGCCTGCGCCTTGGCATCAGGACAACTTTGTGAGCATGCGCGCATCTAACGAGCCGTTCAAACACAGAACAGGAAAGGCCAGTAAACCTGTTTGGGTTACCGGCCTTTACAACAAACTTGCAAAAAATATTTTTATTTCATTAATTCTTTATGGCTGTTGATCAGAGTGCCCACAACTTCAGGATCAGATAACGTGGAGACATCGCCAAGCTGGTCATACTCGTCCGTTGCAATCTTTCTTAAGATTCGTCTCATAATCTTGCCGGACCGAGTCTTGGGCAGATCCGAAGCAAAATTGATGATATCCGGCGTGGCAATGGGCCCGATTTCACTTCTTACATGTTTTTTCAAATCAGCCATCAGCTCATCGGATGCAGCTACACCGACATTCAAGGTAACAAACGCATAAATTCCCTGCCCCTTGATGTCATGGGGAAAGCCAATGACTGCGGCTTCGGCTACATTAATATGACTGCCCAAAGCGGCTTCCACTTCTGCCGTACTCATACGATGTCCGGACACGTTAATCACGTCATCCACACGGCCGGTGATCCAAATATAGCCATCCTCATCCCTGCGGCAGCCGTCACCTGCAAAATAATATCCGTCAAACATCTGGAAATAGGTCATTTCAAACCGGTCATGGTTGTTATAAACCGTGCGCATCTGGCCAGGCCATGGCTCTTTGATGGCAAGGATTCCATCGCAGGCCCCTTCCAGCTCTTTTCCATCTTCACTGAGCACCACAGGCTGCACAGAGAAAAACGGCAGAGTGGCGGAACCGGGTTTCTGGTCAATGGCATAGGGCAAAGCAGAAATCATGATACCGCCGGTCTCTGTCTGCCACCAGGTATCCACAATGGGGCACTGTCCCTTGCCCACATATTTATGATACCACTGCCACGCCTCGGGATTGATGGGCTCGCCCACGGATCCCAAAACCCGCAGAGAGGAAAGATCATATTTTTCTACCCATTCCTCGCCCTGGGCCATGAGCGCGCGAATAGCTGTGGGCGCGGTGTAGAACTGATTAACTTTCCATTTTTCCACAGTGGCCCAGAACCTGCCGGGATCCGGATAGGTGGGAACACCTTCAAATATAATGGATGTAGCACCTTGGGAAAGCGGGCCGTAAACAATATAAGAGTGACCCGTTACCCAGCCGATATCTGCCGTGCACCAGTAGACATCACCTTCGTGGTAGTCAAATATATATTTAAAGGTCGTGCCGGTGTAGACCATATATCCGCCGACATTGTGTTGAACCCCCTTGGGCGTGCCTGTGGAACCGGAGGTATAAAGGATAAACAGTGGATCCTCGGCATCCATCCATTCCACGGGACACTCGGCACTCTGGGCCTGGGCGGCTTCGTGCCACCAGACATCCCGGTTTTCGACCATATTCACTTCAGAACCGGTGCGATTGACCACAAAACAGGTGCCGACACTGTGTCCTAAATCTTCGCACATCTTCAGGGCCTGGTCTGCATTGCCCTTGAGGGGAACAGACTTGGCCCCACGCATTACACCGTCCGATGTAATCAAAACCTTGCAAAGGGAATCCATGATTCTGTTGGACAAAGCCTCGGAAGAAAACCCGCCGAATACAATGGAGTGCACGGCCCCGATTCTGGCACAGGCCATCATGGTTATGGCAAGTTCCGGTATCATGGGCAGGTATATGGCCACACGGTCACCCTTACCCACCCCGCTCTCTTTCAAGGCATTGGCAAAGCGGCACACTTTTTCATACAGTTCGCGGTAGGTGATCACCATATCCTCGTCCGGGCTGTTTCCCTCCCAGATAAAAGCCGCCTGGTCACCCCGGGTCTCCAGATGACGATCCAGACAATTATAGGTTATGTTTGTCTTGGCATTTTTAAACCACTCAATGGACACGGGTCCCTTGGACATGCTGTAGTTAAAATCCCGAACCTTGTCCCATTTTTTTTCCCAATAAAACGTTTCTGCAATTTCACCCCAGAACCCTTCAGGATCTTCCACGGAT
The DNA here is from genome assembly GCF_963677125.1 of uncultured Desulfobacter sp. Classification (NCBI taxonomy): domain Bacteria; kingdom Pseudomonadati; phylum Thermodesulfobacteriota; class Desulfobacteria; order Desulfobacterales; family Desulfobacteraceae; genus Desulfobacter; species uncultured Desulfobacter sp. The sequence goes on from NZ_OY781882.1 coordinate 3,194,580, forward strand.
CTTTTGTACATAGCCTGATATTCATCCATAGATTTAATCCAGGCATTTTCACGAAATGTATCCGGTGCATGAAAAATGTTCTCGCTCATATTGAATTTCTCCTTCTCGTATAATGTACCCTTAAGGTATTTTTAACTATTTTGTTATTGAATATAGAGCAAACTTTGTACCGGAGGCTTTTTTTTAAGATAACGTATTAATAACAAAGAGAATATTCAAGAATACAGATGTCATTGTAAATGAAAACAAGCCACAACAAAAATTGTTGGTTATTTTCCATATAAAATGTAATATTCTTTTAAAACAACAATTTAATTGTATTTACAATATTTATTGTAAATACAATTAAATTGTAGGCGGACCGATTCACCCCTCTTTGCGAAGCTTTTGGAGGCGTTTGCTGAGTGCCTGCTGAGAAATACCCAAGATTTTTGCTGCAGCAGACTGATTGCCCCCCGTATGAGCCATGGCTTTTTCTATCAGTTCATTAGCGGCCTGCTTTAACGTCGGAAGTCCCGGATCTAAGGGCAAAGGAACCCCGCTACCATGATCAGACCGGGTGAACACATTGAACAGACCTGCAGAGATAGCGCCGCCCTGGTATCTTGACATGGCATCGTAAACCATGGATTTTAACTCTCTGATATTTCCTTTGAACGGATATGTTTCCATAGTTTCAATAAGGCTTTTCGGGATATCCGGTACAGGCTTATCCAGTTCATCGGCGGCCTGACAGATAAACCGGTCAAGAAGTAAAGGAAGATCTAAAAGACGTTCCCTAAGCGGCGGTATGGTCAAGGTATGCGTGGAAAGGCGGTAAATCAAATCCTTCCTGAATTTACCCTGTTTTTCAAGTGTCCACAGATCCTGGTTGGTGGAAGCAATAATCCGGGTGTCCGAATGCCGGGTAATATCTGACCCCAGTGCCAGATAATCGCCTTCCTGGAGCAACCTGAGCAGTTTAACCTGGGATGTTAATGCCAGATCGCCGATCTCATCCAGCATTAAAGTTCCACCTGAGGCCTTCAGGATCAAACCGGGCCGGGCGTTCCGGGCGCTGGTAAACGCACCGGGCACATGCCCGAACAAGGTATCTGAAAACACATTATCATCCAACCCTGCCACATTCACCTTGACCAATTTTCCCTTGCGACCGCTCAGATTGTGAATACTTTGACCAATCAATTCTTTCCCCACCCCTGTTTCCCCAAAAATCAGCACCGGTTGGGGAGACGGGGCCACAGCCTCCACATAATGAAAAATGGCATGCATCTGACTGTCCTGGGTAATGATATTCTTGAAGGCTGAAGGTCTTTTTATCTGAGCAAACAGTTCCTGGTGCATGGGCTTTGAAAGCTGCCCTGAAGCCTGGCCGCCGTCAAGTGCCTGCTTTACCGATTTAACCAGGCGATCCGGGTCAACAGGCTTAAGGATATAATCCATGGCTCCGATTTTCATGCATTTTACCGCCGTATCCACCTCAACATTACCTGTAAGCACAATAACCGGAATCCTCGGCCAGGTTTTCCGGATACTTTTTAACAGATGGTCCCCGGTGATATGAGGCAGATTCAAATCCAGCAGGACCAGTCCGGGAATTCTACGCTCCATGGTCCTGATCACATCCCTTGAATCCTGAATGGCGGTGATGTTGTCAAAACCGGCCATGCGAAGCACCGTTTCCACTGCAGCAAGAATTTTTGGATCGTTATCCACTATTAATATGGGATTATCGGGATTTGGTGAATTCAAAACGCGTAACACCTCCTTCTTGCCGTCCATTAAAAAATTTCAGGCGTGGGAAGAATGAATATAAAAATATTTGTGACAAAAAAGACAATGATCAATGCGCCGGGAACAATACCGAAAATAATAATTATTACCAGTACGACTGTATATCCCAACAAGTTAAAACCAAAGTCAACCACCCTGTAACTAAGGGGTTCGTCCACCCTATCTTTATCCTGAAAAAAGAATCCAATGTCAACTGCTGTTCAAAAAACCAAATAGTTACCATGAACTGGGGTAATACATAAATTTCAAACCCAAAATCACAACAAATATGAAAGCAAAGTAACAAATTATTTTTATTTTTACATAAAAAATAGAACAAAAATGTTGATTTTTTTCCAAATTACCCGATAATAAAGTTAAAGGGTTTCTAACAATAGATACAAACCCATTCCAAAACACTCTTATATTTCGTGGATCAAACCTTTTTTTAACAATTTCATAAGCATAATGGCATGCGAATTGCATTTAACAAGTTTAAGATTTGACACACAAATCGAGAATTTATTAAAAGAAGGATTTATTGAAATGGACAGCAACAAAAAAATATTTGAAGTAAAAAAAACATTCGGACTTAGTGTACTGCTCAAACTGACACGTAAAACCATAGATGGGGTAGAGATCAGTGAACTGGACGGGAAGTACCGCTCTAACCTAGATTTAGATGAAATGAACCGGGCTGTGAGCCGCACCATAGCGTCACATAATATTCAGTTAAAAACCAGATAGCCTGGTATCGAAAAGCATTTGCCGGGCATGCGGTATCCTTCCCGGCAAAATGTATCATGTAGCAAATACCGGGAAGGCCAATTCTTTTCCGGTTCTTCTATCTCAAAGATCTAAACAGCAATAAAATAGACACACTATTGTATCAATGATTCACGTTTGTAATTATTCCTACCTTCTGATTTGACAATAAAGAGGTGGCATTCACCTCAATTTTGATTTATGACTGTCCATATTTATTGGGCCTAATCCAACGGAGTCGGCCTTTTTTATGACAGCCATGGGCTAAACGGGCCTATATAAAGACGCCAGGCCCACCTCAAAACAAACTGGTTAAGAAAAAAATGATCAAAATAGCAATGGTAGGATTAGGCGGTGCCATGGGAGCAGTATGCCGCTTTCTGGTGTATGAAGGATATATCAATATTGTAAAAAACACATCGCTTCCACTAGGAACCATCACCGTTAACGTTTTAGGATGCTTTATCATAGGACTTTTAGGCGGCATTGCCGATACTCGGCAAATCTTTCCACCGGAAATGCGGTTACTCATTTTTACCGGTTTTTTAGGCGGATTCACCACATTTTCCACATTTGGATTTGAACTGTTCTTATATATGCGCAACGGTCAAGTCGGCTTGGCCGTCCTAAACGGCCTGATCCAGTTAAGCGCCGGATTACTTTTCGTCTGGGCCGGTTTTATACTGTCAAAAACGTTTTAAAGATAAATAATACATTTTTGTACCACCAAATTGTAATAACACAAAACCGGTGTGCACAACTTAGTGTCACGTTTATGACATCAAGCGTTGTAATAAATAAAATCCGGGCCGCCCGGCTAAAAAGCTTGACGACCCGGAAAGAAAAAGAAAAGAAGAAAGTGTGCTAGATTAAAATGGCGATCTTTTCGGATGGATTAAACACACCACATCCAGCATGTTTTCTTTTTTAGCAGATGAATCTAACCTTGACATGACCCAAACATGACCTTTTGGTAATGGTGTTTACCCACCTGGGGCGTTGCCAAAAAATTTGCAATTCTCACAACCATGAAGTTGCTCCAGTTGCAAATTTTTCGGCGCCTTGCAGATAGGTACCTTTTAGTCCAAACACGGCACCGCTAAAGCCTTAGCTTGCATTCGACAGCAGAAGATCAGGCGGTTACAAGATCTTTGCAGATGGTTGCAATCTCAAATTCTTCATCCGTGGGAACAACCCAGACCTCCACGGCGCTGTCATCAGCGGAGATACGAGCAGATTTCCCTCTCAAACCCGCATTACGCTCTTGATCAACAATGATTCCCAGATGTTCAAGCCCTTCCAGGCATTTTTCCCGCACTTTAGGGTCATTTTCCCCGATACCGGCGGTAAAGGCAATGGCATCCAGACGACCAAGCACAGCATAGTAGGCCCCGATATATTTCTTAATGCCGTGACACAGCATCTCAAAGGCAAGTCTGGCATTGTCGTCACCCGAGGCAATGGCTTTATGAATATCCCGCATGTCATTCATACCGCATATGCCGGCAAGACCGCTTTCACGGTCAAGCACGGTCTGAATCTGTGCGGCACTTTTTCCCGTGCAAGAGCTAAGATAGGCCGGCAGAGACGGATCAATATCACCGCACCGAGTTCCCATGATCAGACCGGAAGTGGGTGTCATACCCATAGAGGTTTCTTGGCACACGCCGCCGTTAACAGCTGTAATGGAGGATCCATTACCCAGATGGCAGACGATATTGACCAGATCATTTATAGGTTTTCCCATCAGACCGGCAAGCGTTTTCGTGACATAGGCGTGGGAGGCCCCATGAAATCCGTATCGCCTGACTTTATATTCACTGTAATAAGCCGCAGGCAACGCATACCGGTAAACATAATCAGGAAGCTTGCTTGCAAACAGCGTGTCAAAAACGGCCACTGAAGGCACACCTGAAAAATGCGCTATGGCCGCTTCAATACCGGCCAAATTGGCTGGGTTATGCAAAGGTGCCAACACAATATTCTTTCGAATGCCCTCAATTGCCTCAGCATCCACAATGCAGTTTTCCTTAAAAATTTCACCGCCCTGGGCCACCCGATGCCCAATGGCTGCAAGTTCTTGTGCAGATTTAACCAGCGGATCATCTCCGCTCATCAATAAAGCAGCCACCTTTTCAATGGCCTGGGTATGATTTTCAAAGAGCTCAAGCATCTCGATTTTTTCACCGGGACCTTGGTCCGGGTACAGCGTATGAACCAGGCTGCTTTCCGGACTGCCGATTCGCTCCACCAGCCCCGCGCAGATCACCTTGGGCCCGGCCAGATCAAACAATTTATACTTCAAGGAGGAACTTCCTGAATTAATGACAAGTACTTTCATTTTTTCAAACCTTGCTTATTGGAAATTTTTCATGCCGTTCAGACCCTTATCCACAGAGCCTGATGGTTCTTGCTGACATTTTTATAACTGCTGAACAATATAACAAAAGAAGAAAGGAACCGACAAACAAAATCAATTTCTCAGTGTGGCAATCAACCGTTTAGGGTTTTCAAAGAAGGAAAAGACATCCAGAATATGCCGGATCATCACATCGCAGGACATCAAAGCCGGCAACGCCATCCCCTCCTCCCCAAGCACGGCGACGCCTAACACGGCATGTTTAAGCATCAAGGCGTCATTAACCCCGTTGCCAACAGCCATGGTGGTGTCCGCGCCGATGCGATTGAGCACATCCAGTTTTTTCTGATCCTGGTCCTGATTTGAAATCAGTACAACCTCAGCCGTAACCCCCTCAAGCTGTGTCTGGACCGACCCAAAGGTATCGGCTGTGACCACATGGAAATCGAGCAGGTGGGCAAGCTTGTTCATGGCGGCCCCTACCCCGTCGAGAATACGGCCATCCGTCGCGATGGTGCCGTTGTAATCAAACATCACATGTTGAATATTAACCGGACCTGTGCCGGGAATTTCTATGCGGATCATGTCGTCTCCTAACAAAAGTCCATAGATATAGGGCAGTTATCTCCCCCTGGTTCGTATCATTGGCACCAAGTCACAACATCTTCCACTTTTTCCCGGGGACTGATCACCTTGTTTGCAGGAAAACCCTCGTCCGGATATCCAATGGCAATGGCAACAACCAGACGCTTGTCGTCGGGAATTTTGACAATATCTCTCAATACGTCGGAATACATGATACCCTGGTTTTCGATACAGGTGCCAAGACCAAAATCAACGGCAGCCAGGCAGATATTTTGAATAACCAATCCGGCATCTAGGTAGGTCCATTCAATGGGACTGGATTTATTACCGACAAGGATAATCGCTGCAGGGGCATCAAAATACCGGAACCCGCGTTTCATCCAATCGATTCGTTTATCTTTATCTTCTCTGCCGATGTCCATGGCTTTGAACAAGCGTATTCCAATGTCCACTTGACGGTCACGATAAACAGTTCCTTTTTCCGGTTCAATCAGCGTGTGCGCCATCTCCTCGGGAGGGGCTTCAGAACTGGTAAAGCGGTCTTCATTTGCCTTCTTAAGCTGCGCCAAAGTCGCACCGGTAACCACATAAAATTGCCAAGGCTGCGTATTCTTTGTAGACGGCGCCCTGACGGAAATTTCCAGAATTTGCTTTAAAACCTCTTTGGGGACCGGTTTATCTAAATATCCGCGAACACTTTTTCTTTCTTTAATGGCAGATTGTAATTCCATAATGTCACCCTTGGCTAACTATTAATTTGCTTATATCAAAACTTCTAATTAGTGCCAGGCAGTTTACTGTCAACCACAATAAATATTCAATAGTTTTTATTATTATTTATTCCCAAGTTTAAAGACACGCTCAAAACAACTCTTTATCCCAAAGGCTATCCAATGTATAAACTTTTACTATTATGAATAATACAAAACAAATCACAAATATGCATGCAGCAGATCAGGACACGGCCATTCATCACCTTAAGGCCAGAGTATATTATGAAGATACGGATCACTCCGGCGTGGTTTACCACGCCAATTATCTGAAATATTTTGAACGGGCCAGAGAAGATATATTCGGCGTAGAAAACCTGGTACAGATGTGGCAAGACAAAAGCATCGGTTTTGCCGTATACAAAGCGGAAATCGGATATCATGACGGCGCACAATTTGGAGATCTCTTAGATATTCGCACCACCTGTGAAAAACAAGGGGCATACCGGGTGGTATTTTTTCACAGCGCCTGGCGCCCGGACCAAAAAAAGCCGGCAGTGACCTGCACCCTGGAACTGGTATGCCTTGGACCCGGCAAAAAGCTTTTGCCCATTCCGGAATTCGATTTTCTTAATTAGCCCTCTCCCTCCTGATTTGTACTTGGAAGGAAACGTGTGTTTGGACGAAAAGTTGCCCAGATGCAAGGCACAGAAAAATTTGTAACCGGAGCAACCTCATGGTTGTGAGACCCGATCTTATGCTTTGGCAAATTTCTCTGCAACGCCGCAGGTGGGTGACTTTTCGTTCAAACACCATTTTTACAACTTTTTTACAACTATTTTACCCCGGCTTGACACATGACTTTTTTCAATGGGTTATCTTTGGACTGCAAGTAAAAAACAACCACGGACACTTGCAGTCCAAGGACGCGAAAACCAACATCGTACTAAAAGGAGAAAGCCATGAAACCCAAGTTTAGCAAAACAACAACAGTTGCCGCAATTCTTATTGTTTCCATATTTATGGTTACCCAGGTTCCGGGTATTTCCCAGGCCAAGTCAGTCCCGGACCGTGTCACCTGCCGGGTGGAGACGGACAGATCCGTACTGCCCGCAGGTGATCCCCAGAACGTCATCCTAAAGATCAGTTTGGATGCTCCGACAGTTCCTGAAAACACCACCCGCCCCCGGGTAAATATTGCTCTGGTGATGGACCGGTCCGGCTCCATGGGCGGCACAAAAATTCAAATGGCCAAGGCTGCAGCCATGGAAGCGCTGTCCCGGCTCGGCAAAGATGACGTGTTTTCCCTTATCACCTACGACACGGAGGTCTCCACCCCAGTTCCGGCCCAAAAAGTTAAGGAAACCAGATCAATTATCCGTGCCATTAAAAATATAGAAGCCGGCGGTAACACTGCTCTTTTCGGCGGGGTAAGCCAGGGGGCCGCAGAAATCAGAAAAAACGTTGAAGGAGATTATGTTAACCGTGTGGTGCTCCTGTCCGACGGCATAGCCAATGTCGGCCCAAGCAACCCGTCTGATTTAGGACGCCTTGGGGCAGGACTGTTCAAAGAAAACATCTCTGTGACCACCGTGGGCGTGGGCACGGACTACAACGAAGATCTCATGGCCCAACTGGCCCAGAAAAGTGACGGCAATACCTATTTTGCCGAATCCGGAAGGGATCTGCCCCGGATCTTTGCCGCGGAACTAGGAAATGTACTCAATGTAGTAGCCAAACAGGTGGTGGTGACCATCACCCTGCCGTCCGGTATCGAACCTGTGGAGATCATCGGCAGAGAAGGCCGTATCCGAGGCAACCGCATTGAACTCTCCATGAACCAGTTGTATGGTGGACAGGAAAAGTTCGCGCTGGTGGAAGTTCGCATGGACGGCCAAAAAGAGGGCAGTTCTGTTGAAATTGCTAAAGCCGACGTATCTTATCAAGATCCGTTTTCCATGAAAACCCTTGGTGCCCAGGCAAAAGCCACAGCCCGCTTCAGCCGGAACAAGGCCAAAATCGAAGCATCCACCAATGCTCAGGTGGTCAAGGATTACCAGCTCAATCTCAATGCCCTGGCCCAGGAAAAAGCTATTGAACTGTCTGACCAGGGAAAAACCAAAGAGGCTGCCAAGAAATTAAGACAGTCGGCTGCGGCCTTGAGAGGATTTGCCGGCAAATACAATGACGAACAAGCATTTGAAGAAGCCCAGGAAGCTGAAATCCAGGCCGATGTACTGGAAACCCAGGGCATGAGCAAAAAAAGCAGAAAAGCGCTTAGGACCAAATCTTACCAAATGAAAAACCAGCAGATTCAAAAATAGGACATGATGACCAGCCGGCGATCAATCATTATATTCTGGACCCTGCTTTTAGTACCTGCCATGGTGCTGGCAGGGTTCGCTTTTCGCCAACTCTCTTTTGAACAGGAACGGATACGCAGGGCCCAAATTACAGCACTTGAAGACCAGACCAGGGTGGTGGCCCAAAACCTTGACCACAGCATGGCCACCCTCCAGGCCAACCTAACCCGGTCCCTGCTGAATTTAAATGTAAGCAACCTAAGCGCCCCGGCCCTTGGCGAACGCCTTTTAGCCTGGGAAAAGACCAACCCCCTGATAAGAAATGTGTTCATTTTCTCCCCACGAAAAGGCCTATTGTATCCCCAGCGTTCCCGGGCAGCCACAGGAGAGGAAAGACAGTTTATCACCCGCTTTAACCCGCTTATGACCGGAGCCATCTCCTTTGAATTTCATCACCCGGCCGCCAGGGAGGATAAAAAGGCGTTCAAAAGAACAGCCGGTTCCGGTGACTTATATAGCCTGTCCAGCCAATCGGTACCCGCAATACCAGAAAAAAAGAGTATCGCCTCCGACAGCGCCCCAAAAGCCGCCTCGAATTTGGAAAAGTCCGGTTGGATTCCCTGGTTCAGCGATAACCAGCTTTATGTACTGGGATGGACGCAGCCTGAACCGGAGGGGATGATCTACGGCATTGAACTTGAGATGATGGTCCTTTTATCACGGCTGATAACGGATATCCCCCAAAACAATCGGAAGGGCACGGCACTTGTGGTCACGGACGGCAACGGCACGCCCCTTCACCACACAGGCCCTTTGCAATTTAACAATAATCCGGAAACAAAGAATGCCGTGGCCAAAATGGATTTATCCGAACGTCTGCCCCACTGGTCTGTGTGCGTGTTTACCGATGACTCAGCCTTGTCGGAATCAAACAACTTCTTAGTCATCGCCCTGGTCCTGGTGGGTATATTGGTGACGGCCATTGTATCCGCAGGCATTTTGATTACCCGGCTGACTCTGGCACAGATCAAAGATGCCCAACAAAAAACATCCTTTGTGGCAGCCGTATCCCATGAACTGAAGACCCCGCTGACCAGCATCCGGATGTATGCGGAACTGCTGCTGTCAAAAAGGGTGTCAGCCCCTGAAAAGCAGCAGTCTTATCTTGAAGTGATGGTGGCAGAAAGTGAACGCCTTACCCGCCTGATAAATAACATTTTGGATTTTGGAAAACTTGAGCAGGGCAGAAAAAAATACCGAATCAGTGAATTTGATATGGGGCAATTTTTAGGAGAATGCATACACACCAACCGAATCCGGTTGAGGCAGGCGGGATTTGAAGTGATCACGCAAATCCCTAATCAAGTATTTACCGTCAAAACGGATCGGGATGCCATGGCCCAGGTCTTTTTAAACCTGATGGACAATGCCATCAAATATGCAGGATCAGGTCACTTTTTAAAAATCATTTTAGCCAGGACATCCCAGGATGTGCAGATAAAGATACAGGATGACGGCACAGGTATTGACCCGATGCTCAAAGAAAAAATATTTGATAAATTTTTCAGGGCTGATAATTCACTCACCACATCCAAGCCGGGGTCAGGCCTGGGACTAAGCATTACCCGTCACATGCTTCGGGATTTAGGCGGCGATATCGTCATGGACACAACGCTCGCCCGGGGCACAGGCTTTATAATAAGGATACCCATCCATGAATAACACAACCATACTGGTGGCAGAAGACGACATCCATATACGGATCGGTTTAACAGACACCCTGGAAAGTGAAGGATATCAGGTCATTGAGGCGGGAGACGGCAATGAAGCCCTGGCCGAATTTGATCAAAAAAGCCCGGATCTTGTACTCTTGGACGTCATGATGCCGGGCAAAAGCGGTTATGATGTGTGCCGGGCCATTCGGATAAAAGATGCCATGGTGCCGGTGATTATGCTCACGGCCAAAGGCGAAGAGATCGACAAGGTGGTAGGGCTGAAACTGGGGGCGGACGACTACATCACCAAACCGTTCGGAATTCATGAACTTCTGGCAAGAATTGATGCGGTGTTACGCCGGGCCAAAAGATTCAAAAGTCCCGCAGCAAAAGATAAAGGCAAAGCCCCTTTCCCTTTTGCCGGTTTCACAGTTGACCCCAAACGATTTAAAATGACAGGCACAGACAAAAATTTTGATCTTTCAAAAAGGGAAATCGAACTGCTCAAACTCTTTGCAGCACATCCCGGTGAAGTGCTGGATCGAGATACGATTTTAACCCGTATCTGGGGTGTGGATTATGGCGGAACAACCCGGACCCTTGACCAACATATTGCAATGTTAAGAAAAAAAATTGAAAAAAAACCTGCAACCCCTGTGATCATTACAACTGTTCACGGTGTGGGATACAGATTCGAATCAGATGAGTAGTTACACTGCCTCTTTTTCCAAAATGCTCAAACCAACGACCTTGTGTCCGGGATGCCGTCCTTGCTCAGGATCTGAAACATGACGAACTTCCACCTGGTATACTTCTAGAGAAAGGTCGTTGTCCCCCCTGCGAAGGGTTACTGAAAATATACAGCCCTCCTGCAGATGATCTAACACCTTGGAGTCCTGCCTTGTCAGGATGCCTAAGCCGGTGTAACTCCAGTCCCTTAAAGGGAACTGGTACGTAAGCATGGCGCCTGGGAACGAAAATTCAACACTGGCCCCGTCGGCAGCCGCTGTTCTCACCTGTTTACGAAGCTCTTCGTTTTCGTTTTTTGATTGATTTTCTTTTTCCATAATTGGCCTGATTGTTAAATTAAATAAGAATTAACATATATATTAAGCCATATTAACCAATCAAATCAAGGAATTGTTACTTTATTCGCCAATTGCACAATTCAATTGTTTGATTTTTTATTAAAACTTGTAAAAATTTGTAAAATATTCATTTTTTTTATAATTTATTGCATATATATCCAATTTTTCAATAGAATTATTGACATAAACGCATTCCGATCTATATACTGAAAAAATAAAAATCCGCAAAAGGACATACTCGCAAGCAATGCGTAAAATCCTGCGGAATTTATTTTTTGTACCCGTAGTATTTTAACAGCATCAAGGAGGTGCCCGTGAAAGACGAGCATATGTTGCCGGAAACGCAACAAAAAGAATCAGGAGTTACCAGGCGGTGCTTCCTGAAAACCGTTGCCGGTGCCGCAGCCGGCATTGGTGTGTCCCAGGTGGTGAACCCTGCGCTGGTTAAAGCCCTTGAAAAAGGACTTAAACGGCATCCGGTTGTCTGGCTGCAGGGACAGGGATGCACAGGCTGCTCGGTCAGCCTGCTCAACAGTGTTGATCCCAGCATTGCAGATGTGCTTTTAAAAGTGATCAGTCTGCAATACCATCCCACCGTGATGGCCAGTGAAGGCGAAACTGCCATGGAGAACCTGTTTGCCATTGCCAAAGAATATAAAGGAAGATTTTCTCTTGTTGTGGAGGGCGCCATTCCTACAGCGGCAGATGGTATGTACTGTGTCGTCGGCGATTACGAACATAAAGAATACACCATGGTTGACCTGGTCAAGGAAATCGCCCCCATGGCCGGTTCCTGTCTTGCGGTAGGCACCTGTTCAGCGTTCGGCGGTATTCCGGCAGCAGAGGGCAATGTCACCGGTGCCACAAGCTGCAGGGACTTTTTTGCAGATAACGGCATTGAAACCCCCATTGTCAACATTGCAGGATGCCCGCCCCACCCTGACTGGATTGTCCTTTCAATCGTACATCTGCTGGAAGAAGGTATTCCTGAATTAGATGACGAAGGACGCCCCATGCTCTTCTTTGGAGAAAATATCCACGAAAACTGTCCCAGACTGGACATGTATGACGAGGATATACTGTCCAAAACCTTGTCTGATCCTAAAGGCTGCCGTATGGACCTGGGCTGCAAGGGCCCTTCAACTTACGCAGACTGCTTTAAGAGAAAATGGAACAGCGGCCTGAACTGGTGTGTGGATAACGCCGTCTGTATCGGTTGTGTTGAACCCGGTTTTCCGGATGCATCATCACCTTTTTATGAACCCGAATAATCAAGGCGCACGGGAAATTTACAACATTAAGTTTCCCCATAAAGCCTAACCGAAACAGATCCACACAAGGAGAAATATTTATGTCAGGCAACAAACCAGCTACCGCACCAGGCCACAAACTAGCTACCACATCGGTCGGCAGCACAAAAAAAATAAAAATCAGCATCGATCCGGTCACACGGGTCGAGGGTCACCTCAAAGCCGAAGTAGAAGTTAAAAACGGCGTTGTTGTGGATGCCCGTATGTCAGGCGGCATGTACCGCGGATTTGAGCAGATCCTTGTCGGCCGGGATCCCAGGGATGCCGTTCAGATTACCCAGAGATTGTGCGGGGTATGCCCCACCGCCCATGCCACAGCATCAGCCCTTGCCCTGGATGACGCATTCGGCGTAACACTTACAGACAACGGACGTATTGCCAGAAACCTGATCCTGGGTGCCAACTTCATCCAGTCCCATATCCTGCATTTTTACCATTTGGCAGCACTGGACTATGTAAACGGTCCGGACACGGCGCCGTTTATTCCCAGATACAAAAACAATGACATCCGGGTACCCAAGGATATTAATGACGTCGGCGTTGCCCAGTACCTTGAAGCCCTTGAAATGCGTAAAATCTGCCATGAAATGGTAGCACTTCTGGGCGGCAAGATGCCCCATGTCCAGGGTATTGTGGTGGGCGGAACAACGGAAATTCCCACCAGGGAAGCCCTGAATGCCTATGCAAAACGGTTCAAAAAAGTCAAAAAATTTGTCATGGAGAAGTATATTCCTTTGATTTACACCCTGGCAGGGCCCTACGGAGATCTGCTTAAAACGGGTGTGGGTCATAAAAACCTGGTCTCCTGGGGTGTATTTCCCATGGACAGCAAAGGCAATAACTTGCTGAAACCAGGCGTTTACACAGATGGCAAAGACCATAAAGTAGACCCTGCCCTGATCAAGGAATATGTAAAATACTCCTGGTTTAAAGATGACACCACAGGCCTGAATCCCACCAAGGGCAAAACCCTTCCTGAACCGGGCAAAGCCGGTGCATACTCATTTGTCAAAGCATCCAGATACAATGACAAACCCCATGAAGTGGGACCTTTGGCCAGAATGTGGGCAACGAATCCGGAACTGTCCAAAACCGGCCAAAACGCCCTGGGCGTTAAAAAACTGCGTGATATCGGCGATGCGTGCTTCTCAATTCTGGGCCGCCATGTGGCTAGAGCCGAAGAGGCTGCCATCGTTGCCGATGCAGTTGAACAATGGCTTGCCGAAGCCACCCCGGGCAAAGAAACTTTTGTTCCGGCGGATATCCCTGAAAACGCCGAGGGTCTTGGCATGACGGAAGCCCCCAGAGGCGCGCTGCTCCACTATGTGGACATCAAGGATTCCGTAATCGCCAATTTCCAGATCGTTTCAGCCACGCTCTGGAACGCCAATCCCATGGACGACATGGATCAAAAGGGGCCCATGGAAGAGGCTCTGATTGGTGTTCCCGTACCAGATGTGGACAATCCGGTAAATGTCGGGCGCCTGATACGCGCCTACGACCCCTGACTGGGCTGCGCCGTCCACGTGCTGGACGCAGATACCGGCAAAGAAATCAAAGTGGAACTTCCCCTGTAATGGGAACGACCCTTTTTAATTAAACAAAAAAAACAATAGGGAGGCTGTTTACGGTCTCCCTATTGTTTTGTACAATCAATGAAATCCCTCTATGTCATAAACAAAAGAATTGGAAATCAGGCAATGAAAAAATTACTGGTGCTTGGTGTGGGAAATATCCTGATGCAGGACGAAGGAATCGGCGTCCACGCCATCAATGAGTTCTGGAAGGAAAAAGAGGACTGGAAAGACGCGGATGTGGACTTCATAGACGGCGGCACCTTTACCCAGGACATCTTTTATCTGTTTGAAGCGTACGAAAATATTCTGGTGCTGGATATTGTCCGGGCCAACCAGGCACCCGGAACCATTTTTTGCCTTGAAGAAGATCAGTTAAGAAAAGATGAAAAGCAGATGCTCTCTTTGCACGACATTGATCTTCTGGACTCTTTAGGTATGGCTGAAATGCGCGGCCACAGACCCTATCTCAGGGTGGTAGGCATTGAACCGGATACTATTGACTGGGGAACACAGCTTACACCGCCTTTGGCAGCGGCCCTGCCCGACTATTTGAAAATTGTTCGAAAACACATCAAACAAATTCTCGGGGTATCAAATTCAGCCTGATATCGCATACTAATCCGGCCATCAATCGTAAAGTTAATCTGTACAGTTTGGGCGAAAAATGATAATGAAGAATAGGATGGAAGAGCGCCAATAAGTGAATCCAAGAGTTTTCTTGATTTTCTATGGTATTTTTTGAATGGCCAACACACTAAGTCTCCCCAAAGAAGCTGATATAAAAAAAGTCCTGAAAAGAGATGACAAGGACCTGCCGGGGTTTGCCCAAGTCATGGCTAAAATGCTAACCCTGTGCAATGATCCTAACGCTGCCATTGAGGATATAGCCAAACTGGTTGAAACAGACCCGGGTATCACCGCAAAGGCACTGAGTATTGTCAACTCTTCTTTTTTTAATCTGAGATCCAGAGTCTCGGCCATTTCAGAGGCGGTACTGTTCCTGGGACTTGATGAAATTAAAAAAATCTGCCTGGGTGTGACTTTTTTTGAAAAAATGGTCAAAAACGGGCACAAAAAACCATTTGACCGCACCTTTTTCTGGCGCCACTGTCTATGTGTGGCAAGCCTTAGTCAGGCCATCGCAGAAGAGATCGGATATCCCAGCCCGGAGGATGCATATACGGCAGGTCTGCTCCATGATTTTGGGCGAATTGTTCTGGACCGGGCGGGCCGGGTAAATTATGCTGATTTTTGCAAAAATGCAATAAACTACACCGGCACGTTGGTTGAAGAAGAAAGGGAAATCATAGGGATCGGGCACGATGATCTGGGAGCGTATTACGCACAGCGCTGGGGCTTTCCCCAAAAGCTTTGCCTGGCCATACAATACCATCACCGTTGTTTTCGTCATTTGGATCTTTCTAAGGAAGATATCCAGTTTATTTGCGTTGTCTGCCTGGCTGATTTTCTGGCCTGGACCCAGGGCATGGGCTCTGTGGATGTCATTTTTCCGTTAGCCCTTCACCCCGGAATCGAAAAAGAGATTCAGCTTGACGGCATAGACTTTGAAGCCGTAATTCAAAAAATGGATGAAGAAATTGAAAATACGGCCGAATTTTATGGATTCGAATTTCCTTCTTCAGATCAGTACCGGGCCAGCCTGCTCAAGGCCAATTTAAAATTAAGCGCCATCAACTCGGGCTCTTTTTCCGAAAAAGGCGATGAAACCCATGAACAAAAACGGTCTGTCACGGCAAGCATCCTGGCACCCCACAGCAGTCTGGACCCCCAGAAAATCTTATGTGCGACCTTAAAAGCCATTTGTAAGGATTTTGGTTTTGAACGGGTTTACATATTAAAGGCAGCCCCTCCGCTGCGTCGCCTTAAAGTCGTAAAATGTTTGAAGCAAAAGCAATTTTCAGATCAGTTGGCCTCCCATTATATTTCCATGGGTAATACGGAGAACGGTTTTCTCCAATGCCTGAGAAATAAAGAGCCGGCTATCATCAACGGCACGTTACCCGGCGAAAAAGAGGTGCTGAAAAAATTTGCAGTTTCTCAGATGTTGGTTGTGCCTTTTTGCAGCCATGATAAGGTTATCGGACTTCTGGGAATGGATCATGTCGAATCGGGTAAAAAAATTGAACCGGGCTTATTTTCGTCCATTGCAATTGTTGCCAATGAGCTTGGGCGTGCCCTGGAAAATGCCTCGGCTTATAAAAAGGCGAAGTCGGCCTCGCTGCATGACGGGATGACCGGTCTGCTGAACAGGATGGCCATTGATGACCTGTTGAAAAAATCCTTCGTAAAAGCGGTCAACGAACATATTGCCCTTTGTGTTGCAATGATTGATGTGGATCATTTTAAAAAATTCAATGACATGTTCGGACACCAGGAAGGAGACAACGTCCTCAAACTGATCGCGAAAACCCTAAAGAAAATGTCGCGCCCCACGGACCATGTCGGCCGATACGGTGGCGAGGAATTTATCGTTATCCTAAATGATACCGACCTATCCAAAGCGGTGGTATACGCCCAACGAATTCGAACCCAAATCGAACATCTGGGTCACCTGCTCTCTGATCGTCTCCAAGGGCTTGGCTTGACAGTGAGTATCGGCGTCAGCTGCTTTGAAGATGGCATGAAAAGATATGACACCCTGGTGTCAAAGGCGGATAAGGCCCTGTACAAAGCAAAAGATGCCGGCCGCAACCGCGTGGTGTCAGGGTAAACCCCAACAATGATGGGGTAAAGTCCACTACCTGTAATCCAGTTGTAATTCCTGAATTTTTTCAAGGGTATGCGCATAGCCGATGTCAATAATTTCCTGAGCTTTTGGGTAGGCTGTCATGGGAAAATGGGAAACCGGCAGTTCAAGATAATGATCCGCCAGGGACATGATCCGCATGCGCTGTGCCAGCCCCCCCATTTGATTGGCATAGGACAGAATGCGTTTCAGACCGGGTAACGGCGGCGCTTTTTTGTCAAATCGGGTCCTGATTACATGCCAATTTTTAAGGGACGTAATTTCCGGATCAACCGTAAGGTCCTCTTTGACATCTACATCCAGGGCGATAATCGTTCCATTTCCCCGGCGCCGCTCCAAAGCCGCTCCCAGTCTGCTACGCATGGCCTGTACCGGCACATTTTCTAAAATGGCACCGTCAACCATCATCTCACCGTTTCTGATGACAGGGGGAAATAACCCTGCCGGCGAATTGCTGGCCAAGACAGCCTGCCAGAGAGGCCCGGAATCCATGACAGCAGTGTCGGCCCGACTCAAATTGCAAGCGGCTGAAAAATAGGTTGTCCACAAACACTGAACCTGTGTATCCCCAAAAACTCCCCTAAGCGCTTTTTCAAAATTTCTGCTGGAAAAAATTGACACCACAGGCAAATCCGGCCGGATTAAGCCCTTTGCCGAATTCTGGATGGTGGTGTGAATATTCTCTAAGGGGATACCAAACACATAGGATGCCCCAATCAAGGCGCCCATGCTGTTGCCGCCAAGTAGATCAACCGGAATGCCTTTTTCCTCAAACGCCTTTAATGCCCCCAGATGAGCAAACCCTCTGGCACCACCACCACCTAGGACAACCCCCACAGCTTTGCCCACCAGGAACCGGGCAATCCGTTGGTAATCGGATAAATCATTTAAACTCGCCGGGTATACACGTTCCACATTTCTGGATTCCTGCCAAGCCAGTTTATCCTCGCAACAGTTTGTTTTTTGAGAATGAAGAACGATGAGGTGTTTTCTCATCAGTTGAGCGCCGGGTTCATTTGCCAGTTCAGCCTCTACCCGGGACAGCTTTTTTTCAGATCCGGATTGTGCAACAAGCAAAATCTGATCCGCGTACGAGATAACTTCGGACACCCATCCTGCATCAAATCTCTTGGCATGATAGATCAAAAACTCATTTTCTGCCTCCATGAGATCAATATTATAGTTCTGTTCCACATGGCCGCCTTCCAGTACAACATGCAGCGCCTTGCCCAAAACAGAAAAAGCCCGGGTCAGATTATACGCGACCCTGCCGGCATCAACCCCGTCTGAAATCGGGATAACAATGAAAGCGTGTGCCCGTTTCTGGCTTTTTATCCGCCGAAAGTGGCGCAAATGATTATAGATAGCCTGGGAAAAAACCCGATTAATCTCCACAGGAAAGCTCCGCAGCAACTGCTCAAAATCTTGTTTTGAAAGTATCCCGAGAACAGAACGTCTCAATGCGGTAATATCTGCAGTCCTGGGCTGATCCAGAATGACGCCCAGTTCGCCGACGATTTCACCGGGCAGAATTTCGTTATACAACATCAGATTGCCGTCCCTGCCCCGCCGGGTTACTCTCAACCGGCCGGAAACCAGAATAAACATCGACCGTTCATGCGCGCCTTCAACGATAACATGGGTACCGGCAGCCACATCCTTAATCTGAAGGCGGTCAACCAGTTCATTTAAAATCGTATTTGAAAGCTGCTGAAATTCCACACCGGCTTTCAGCAATTGGACAATCTGATATTTATAGTTCTTCATTTCAACCTCTACAATTATGCATACCAGGATACTGCCACGCCGGATCAAAACACTTTTTTGCGAAATATTCGACGATCAGTTGACGACTTACTCTTTGTTATCGTAGAATTCGCTTTAAGATTTTTTATGATATATTAAATTTATTACTTTGGGTTGAAAAACTAAATATTGTTTCCCAACCTGCTCTTTTCAGGAAAGCCCACTAAAAAAAAGGACTTTCAATCTTTGTTACGGGCAATACCATAAAACGATCCCAGAACACTAAAAATACGGCGGATTGTATCATACATTTAAATAAAGATGAACCAGACCGTTTTTAATTCCTCACATGGGGATATGACAGATAATGCAGAAAAATTCACCTAATAAAAAAGGCAAATTCAAAAAAATCGACATTGCCTGGATCTGGCCTTTTCTGTTGTCAGGATTCATCCTCTATGCCTTTTTACGACACGATTTTTCAGCAATTACAAACGTATGTCAACAGATTGCCTGGCCCCTGATCGGCTTGTCTGTTGGGTTTAATCTCTTCATTTTATACTTTCGTGTTTATAAATGGGCCATTATTTTCAAACCCATGAACCGTAAGTTCACATATTTCAACATGTGCCTTTCCCTATTTACCGGCGGACTTGTCAATATGGTTATCCCGGCAAGGGTAGGCGGTCTGGTTCAAGCTTTTCTTATCGGAGAAAAGGAAAATGAAAGTTTTTTTACGGCCCTTGGGACCGTTGCCCTGGTCAGAATATTGGACAGCATCATGCTTATTTTTTTCGGTATTTTAATTTTGCTCATATGGAACATCCCCCAGACAGGGGATGAATACTTTCAATCCATTTTTAGAACCGCCGGCACAGCAGGTTTATTTTTGGCACTTCTTGTCATGATTCTCTTTGCGTTCACGAAAAGCCCAAAAACAATGGACAAACTTATACACATTCTGCTTGTGCCTGTACCCAACCGGTTCAAGCCCGGGACAAAAACTGCCATCGACCGTTTCCGCCAGGGATTGATATGCCTTAACTTTGCCGGGTATGTCTGTTTGGGACTTTTATTGAGCCTACTTTTCTGGCTGCTCTGCGGGCTAAACGTATTTATCCTGCTCAAGGCGATAGGAATCGGATTTGAGGGAATGTTGCCTTCGTTTTTAATTCTTCTGGCCCAGGCTTTTTCCATGGGCATTCCAGCACCGGCCAATATAGGCCCGTATCATGCGGCCACGGTAACGGTTCTCTCTTTTTACGGTGTGCCTGCCCAATCCGCTCTCTATGCAGCCATTGTCATGCACGCAGCAATGTTTATTTCAAATACGGTTCCAGGGCTGTTGTATCTATGGCTGGATAAAACACCGATATTTGCGATACTCAAAGGACTCAAAAATGTCAACCAAACCTTGCGATAATATCTACCCCCTCTCTCTGATTCAAGAAGATATCTGGCTTTCCCAGATGATCCATAATGAGATTCCACTGTATAATATTGGCGGCAATGTCAAAATCAACGGATATATTGATGTTGACATTTTCATTGAGACCCAGAACCGGGTAGCCCAACAGAATGACGCCTTCAGAATGGTGTTTCACAAGGGCGATACACTGCCCTATTTTGGTTTTTCCGATACGGCCGACAAAATGGTCTTAAAGGATTTTTCAAGCCATGCAAATCCGGATAAAGCGGCCATGCAGTGGTGGGCAAAAGAATTTTGTAAACCCTTTGAACTCTATGATACTCAGCTATCCAGGTATTTTCTTTTAAAAACATCTGAAAAAAGCTTTTATTATGCGGTGTGCGCCCATCACCTGACAATGGACGGATACTGTTTTGCCCTTCTCCACCAACGGCTGATTGAAAACTATAACGCACTCGTAAAGGGTTCAGGAAAGACCGACAGCAAACCATCTTATGTTGATTTTCTTGGAAACGATTCAGCATACAGGTCATCTGATGCGTTCGGGCAGGCAAAAACGTATTGGTCTAAAAAATTTAACAACATTCCAAGCCCTATGATTCCCCGCCGATACGCAGCAGGGTACAAAAAAACTGCAACACCCAGCGCCTTTTCCCATATCCGGCTTAGCCCTGATTTCTACTATCAGCTAATCAAATATTCAAAACAGCACCAAGGGAATGTTTTTTTTCTCATGACTGCGGTTTTGTATACCTATTTTCTAAAGACCACTGATATTAGTCAGTTTGTGTTTTCCATACCATTGCTCAACCGGCCGACACTTGAATTCATGGATACCATGGGACCGTTTGTCAATGTGGTTCCGGTCTGTCTTGATTTTGGGCTGGATATTGATATTCAAACCTTTTTTGAACTGCTGAAGACCGAATTAAAAGAATCCTTTCCACACCAGCGGCTCCCCTTAGGTGAAATCAATCGGGCCGTAAAACTCAAAAAGACCGGACGAGATCAGCTTTTTGATGTGAGTCTGTCATATGAGAAATTCGACTACAGCGTTATGGATTATAACGGCACCGGATGTGAGGTCAATACCATGCACAACGGCTGGGATCAGACCCCTTTGACCCTGGCCATAAAAGAGTATCAGAAAAATACAGGCGTAAAACTTGAGTTTTACTATAACCTGGCTGCATACAAACCCGATGAAATTGCATTTTTAATGGGGCGGGTGCGGTACATGCTCCAACAACTCTTAGACAGGCCTGACATCCCTTTAAACCGGATTAACATCCTGCCTGAAACGGAATCAAAAAAACTTCTGGTGGAATTCAACCATCAAGGTCAGACCCGCTCTGCCCCATGTAAAACCATCTGTCAGACGATAGCTGAAGCAGCCGGGACCTATCCGGATCATACCGCTGTTCAACTGGGCACCCAACAAATCAACTATTGCAATCTAAACGATAAATCCGAGCGCCTGGCTTCTTATCTGAGACCTTTGCTTGAAAATCCTGAAACCATTGTTGGGGTTTATGTTGACAGATCCATTGAACTGGTGGTTGGCATCCTCGCCATATTAAAGGCAGGTGGCGCCTATGTTCCCCTGGACCCGAATTATCCCCAAAAAAGAATAAAATTCATGATTGAGGACTCAGGAACATCAACCATTTTAACCCTGAGTAAATTTGCATCAAGGCTTGCCGAATACAAAACACGCCACATTATTGCGTTGGACAATTTCCCCTATGAAAACCAAGCTGTTACAAGAACCGAACCGACCTTGAATGCCGACCAGTTAGCCTATGTCATTTACACCTCAGGCACAACCGGAAAGCCCAAAGGCGTCATGTGCACCCATGGTGGGCTTGCCAACCTTGTGGCAGCCCAGAACAAAATATTTGGCATTTGCCATGACAGCAGAGTTTTGCAATTTGCATCACTTAATTTTGATGCCTCTGTTTCAGAAATTTTTACCACCCTTTCGGCCGGGGCGACCCTGATTCTGGCGAAAAAAGACAATCTGATGCCGGGCCCCCCGCTGCTGTCCACCCTTGAAAAACAAACAATTTCCCATGTAACACTGCCCCCGTCTGCGCTTGCAGTTATGGACCCTGTGCCGCTGCCCGGTCTTACCACCCTGGTGACCGCAGGAGAGCCCTGCCCTTCAGGGCTGTTTAAAAAATGGGGAAAAGGACGCCGTTTCATCAACGCATACGGCCCCACCGAAGCCACGGTCTGTGCGTCCGCCTGCGTTTGCACCGATGAAGACACAGACCAGCTGCCCATAGGCCAACCCATTGACAATACAAGTCTCTATGTCCTGAACAAAAATCTTGAACCAGTCCCCATTGGCGTACCCGGACAATTGTATATCGGCGGCACAGGCCTGGCCAGGGGGTATCTGAACCGCCCCACACTGAACCAGGAAAAATTTATTGAAAATCCATTCAAAGAGATCACCGGTCACAACCGACTTTACCAAACCGGGGACATGGTATGTTTTTTAACGGATTCAACCCTTATGTTTATGGGCCGATTTGACCACCAGGTCAAAATCAGGGGATTCCGGATCGAGCCTGAAGGGATTGAAAAGGTTCTTGCACGCCACCCCAAAATATCCCAGGTTGTTGTGATTCCCAAGACCGACCCATCATCGGAAAGACACCTTGTCGCATTTTTTTCAAGCCTTAAAGCTTCTACAGGCAACTGTCTTGCTGTGGAGATCAGACAGTTTGCCGAAAAAAACCTGCCCGGCTACATGATACCGTCCCGATTCGTCCCCATCGACGACATGCCTTATACACCAAGCGGAAAAATAGACCGCCGGATGTTGGAAGGTATGGATATTCAGATCAGACGACCCCAAAACACCACGTATCTTCCGGCCAATAACACCGAAAAACAACTGATTACCCTTTTTTCCAAAGTGATGAATGGGAACGCCATATCCATAGAAAGCCATGACGATTTCTTTAAATCGGGCATGGACTCCCTTGCTGCAGTAAGATTTATCAATATCCTGGAAAAAACCTTCAATCTCCGGCTGCTATTTTCCGAACTGATGGACAACAGCACCCCCCACACCCTGGCGAAACTATTGTCAGGCCGCACAGGCCTGACCCAGCACCAAATGATTATTCCCATTGCAGAGGGCGGAACCAAACCGCCTTTTTTTTGTATAACCGCCGGCTACGGGGATATAGTGAAGCTGCGCGAGTTGTCCCATCACCTTGGCAAGGATCAACCCTTTTTCATGGTCCAGCCCAGTGATGCCGGCACGGCAATGGGAACAACCCATCTGGCCAAACAGTATGCGGCCCAAATTTTAAACCGGTGCCCCAACGGCCCGTACAGGCTTGGCGGTTACAGTGCAGGCGGTTTGATGGCCTATGAAACCGCCCGCCTGCTCAAAAAACAGGGCCATGACGTGGATTTTTTAGTTATGATCGGAGCACCGCACAGCTATAATCGATTTACCCGTCTTGTGAACAAGCAAATCGGATCGATTATGTTACGTCTGCTGCCTGATTCTGACGAAAAAATCGTCTCAAACAGTATAGAAATCTTGAGAGCTCTATTCCTTGACAAGGGGCTCCAATATCATTTGGAGACTTTGGTTGGGTATCGCCCCGCAGGCTACAAGGGAAAAATTGATTATTTCCAGGGCAAGTGGGCGATATCCAGATTTTTGGGCACCCACAATATCTGGTGCAGGCATGCAAAGGGCCCGTTTGAACTGCACATGCTCCCCGGCAACCATGACAGTTTTATGAAGCCCCCCCATGTGGCCACACTGGCCGGCAGACTCAAACAATGCCTGGCCGGCCTTGACCCCAACAAAGGCAAAGACAAATGAATATTACAATTGTGGCGTTGGGCTCCAGTGGAGATGCCTATCCTTCCATCGCCCTGGGACTTGGATTAAAAAAGGCCGGATGCAAGGTCTGCCTTGCAGCCAACCCGGTTTTTGAAACCGATGCCCTGAAGCGGGGCATCAATGTTTTCCCTATTCAAACCATGTTAAGGCAGTCTTTAGCAGACACCCCCGACAGCACCAAGCCCTCCAAACCACTGAACCCTTTGCGTTTTTTGCGATCCAAAAAAAAACATATCGTACCGATTCTGGATCAGATTGTCACAGATATCCGCCATGCCTGCCAGGATGCGGATTTGATTCTTTACAATATGCTGGGCCTGCCGGCCCATCATTTTGCCAAACAAACCGGCGTCAAAGCATTTCCAATTTGCCTTCAGCCCCTAGGCCGGACCAATGGGTTCCCATGCCCTGTGATTTCCTCAAACATCCATGTTCCAAAAATGCTCAATGCAGCAAGCTACAGGGTTGCTGAAAAATGCATGGCACTTTTTTTAAACAAAAGCGATCAGTTAAAAGGAAAAGCCTCGTTCCAGGATTTTTTTCAGGAAGTATATTCTGAAAACATCCCAGTTTTCCATGGTTTCAGTGCCTGTGTCCTTCCAAAACCTTCCGACTGGTCGGACAATATGCATATCACCGGTTACTGGTTTCTGGATCCTCCCGGGGACTGGTCCCCCCCCAAATGCCTGCAAACGTTTCTAAGCCAGGGCGCTGCACCGGTATGTGTCGGGTTTGGCTCCATGAATGATCCGGATATCAACATTACCATTGAAAAAGCTGTGCAGGGAATCCTTCAGGCCGGCCACAGAGTGATCCTTTTAACGGGTTGGAGCGAAGAGACCTTTAGCAAACCCGCCAACCCTGATGTTTACGTGGCAAAAAACATCCCCCATTCCTGGCTATTTTCCAAAGTCTGTGCCGTAGTCCACCATGGCGGTGCCGGCACCACAGGGGCGGCCCTTAGGGCAGGCATACCATCGATTATCATTCCATTCTTTTTTGACCAGGGATTCTGGGCCGACAGACTTGAAAAACTTGGGGCAGGACCGCCGCGCTTGTCAAAAAAAGCGTTAAGCCCCCAAACCATGACATCTTGTATCAACAAAGTACTGGATAACAAAATCATGAATGACAGACTCAAAGACATCAGCTTTAAGCTGAACGAGGAAAACGGCGTTGATAATGCGGTAAATCTTTTGTTAAACAATTGATTGTTTTCGTCGTTTCGTATAAAGTGAATCCTAAATTTTGAAGCTCTCACAAAGAAAAATTCAAGACAGGATCAGCAAACTCACTATCATCTTCTAAGAGTATGGAGGTATAAATGTCTGGCAATTTTTTTAAAAATGTGAAAATCAGCTCTAAATTATGGGGATTAACCGGTATTTTACTCTTATTCCTTCTGATCCTTGGCGGCAGTTCGTATTTGCTGATCACACAAATCATTCATGACAGTCACGAATTTGCTGTCGAAGCGAAATATAACGAAAAAATTATAGAAATTGAACTTGGACATTTGCAATGGGCAAATGAGATTGAAACGCTGTTTGTAGAAAACAAAGAGAAACTTGACGTTCAATTTGACCATGAACAATGTGCCTTTGGCAGATTTCTGGCAAGTGATGAAGCAACGGCCCTGTCAAAACTGTCCCCAGACATAGCGAGAATTCTAAAGGATATTGTGCCTATCCATAAAAAACTGCATGATTCCGCGGCGAAAATTAATGATGTCTGGGCACAAACCCACCAAGGACTGGGTGTAACACTGGAAAAACTATTGGCGGCACATTTAGAATGGATGCAGTCCGTATCACAATCCATCATGACCCAATCAACCATTGATGTACAAACAGATCCCGAAACATGTCAATTAGGTGAATGGCTCAATGGCAAACACGCACAAACAATTATGACCCAGTGGCCTGAGTTTGCAGCGATTATCAAAAAAATCCACAGACCGCACAAAGCGCTTCATACCTCCGTGTTCCAACTTAATCAAGCGGCAACCATTGAAGAAAAAATAGAATTATATAATCAAATTATCCCACCCGCTTACAATGAATTAAAACGATATTTTGATGAAATTATCAGCCTTGAAATGGCGTTGGAACATAAACAGCAGGAAGCAAAAGAGATCTATCACAATGAAACGGCACCGGCTTTAACATCTATCGTATCGTCGCTTTCTCAGCTCAAAGACCAGATCACCGAGCATGAACACATGTTGAAAGAGACTATGGATCATGAGGCTTCGGTAGCCAAATCAATGATTATTGTCATCGCTTTGATCGCAATCATTTTAGGCATTGTGATATCGTTTATACTGATCCGTTTGATCACACGCCCGTTAATTGAAACAGAGGCATTTAGCAATAAATTGGCCAAAGGCGATTTTTCCCAGACCTTAAATATCGACCAAAACGATGAAGTCGGAAAGATGGTAAAATCCATAAATGCAATGGCGGCATCCTTAAAAGACGCACTCAAAGAGATCTCCGACGGGGCGAAAACATTGGATGAGTCTGCAACCTCGCTGTCCAATGTATCAACCCAAATGACATCAAATTCAAAAGAGACCGAAGAGCGGTCCAACAGCGTATCAGCCGCGGCAGAAGAGATGTCAACAACCATGAATAGTGTAGCCGCCGCGTCTGAACAGGCCACAGTGAATGTCCAGAATATTGCGTCCGCGATAGAAGAGATGTCCGCGACAATTAATGAGATTGCAACCAATACATCAAAAGGAAACCAAACAACGGTTGAAGCGGTTGAGAAGTCAAAATTTGTTTCTGATAAAATGAGCGTCTTGAATCAAGCGGCATCGGAAATAAATAAGGTCACAGAGGCAATATCCGATATTTCTGAACAAACCAACTTACTGGCATTAAATGCAACCATCGAAGCGGCCAGAGCTGGAGATGCGGGTAAGGGCTTTGCCGTAGTTGCAAGCGAAATCAAAGCCCTTGCAAATCAGACAGCCGATGCGACCAATGACATAACCGAAAAAATCCAAGGCGTTCAAAAAACAACAGAAGAGGCGTTTTCCGCCATAGAATCAATTGGTGAGATAATTGAAGAACTCAGCAGCATTGTGTCGACGGTTGCCACCGCCATTGAAGAACAATCTGCCACGACCCAGGAAATTTCCGATAACGTGAACCAGGCGGCATTGGGTATGCAGGAAGTAAGTGACAACGTAAACCAAGTCTCAGGCGTTGCCGGAGAAGTCACACAGGATATCCAGCAGGTAAATCAATCTGCAACCGAGGTAAGCTCCGGAAGCCTTCATGTGAACAACAGTGCTGTAGAGTTATCTAACCTGTCAGAACAATTAAACCAATTAACCAATAAATTTAAATTCAATTAATGAGATTGCCCGCCACCCTCGGGTGTTTCGAACAATTCCCTGGCATTATACGAGCTTCTGACAAAGGGGCCGGCAGCCACCTGTTGAAATCCAATGTCCCGGGCCATGCGGTCAAGTTGTTCAAATTCCTCGGGGGTGTAAAATTTTTCGACACGAAGATGTTCCCTTGTGGGCTGAAGGTACTGGCCCACAGTGAGGATGTTGCAGCCGTGATCATACAGATCTTGAAAAGTTCGCCTCAGTTCCTCTTCAGTTTCACCCAGTCCCACCATGATGCCGGATTTTGCCGGCAGGCCTGGAAAATGGTTGGCAACATTTCGAATCAGGTCAAGGGATCGCTGGTACTGGGCCTGGGGACGAACCTTGGCATAAAGGCCCTTGACTGTCTCAATATTGTGGTTGATCACGTCCGGTTCTGCTTTAGCGACGGTTTCAAGGGCCTTGAAATCCCCCTGGAAATCCGGGATCAAAACTTCCACCCGGATATCGGGACCGGCCTGTTTAATCGCCCGTATCACATGTGCAAAGTGGGATGCCCCGCCATCAGGAAGATCGTCCCTGGTAACGGAAGTAACAACCACGTAGGTTAAATTCAGCTTGAGTACGGTGTCAGCCACCCTTTTGGGTTCATCCGGGTCAACCGGTGTCGGCGGATTTGAAGTCACATTGCAAAACCTGCAGTTCCGGGTGCAGTTGGCACCCAGGATCATAAACGTGGCGGTATTTTTTGCAAAACACTCAAACATATTGGGGCAGGCCGCTTCCTGGCAGACGGTATGAAGGCCTGCGTCGGATAAAAGCCGGGTAACCCGCTGGCAATCACCGCCTTTGGGCATGCGCTTTTTCAGCCACCTGGGCTTTCCCTTCCGGATGTTACCGGAAGAAGAAGTCTCTTTGTGGCCGTTCAAATGGGTATTCATGGATTTGCCCCTTTTGTGTTAAAATTAAAAATTTGGCAAAAAAATCTGAAAAACAAAAGTTTAACTTGTTCCATGGACGCTTTCGAGTCAAAGGTAAACTTTTTATTTTCCTGTTCAAGGGACGTCATGGATAAATTCTGGAGGCCACAGGGATTGATCCAGGTAAATGGGGTCAAATCCGGGCAGACATTCAGTGCCAGGCCATGGATGCAGATCCCTTTTTTAATCGAGAGGCCCACACTGCCGATTTTCTTGTTTCCCACCCAGAGACCGTGGTTTTTCGGGTCTCTTCGGGCTTCGACACCAAACTCTCGGGCCGTTTTCATCATAATTTCCTCAAGGCCGTACACAAAGTCGGCCACCCCGATCCTGCACCGCTCCAGGTTGATGATGGGATAGAGAACGGCCTGGCCCGGCCCGTGAAAGGTAATATTCCCACCTCTTGCAGTCTGGACAATTTCAATGCCTTTATCGGCAAGAAACTGTTCGGACACCACAAGGTTTTCCCGTCCCCCTCTTTTACCTAAGGTATAAACCGCCGGGTGCTGGAGAAAAAGGACCCGGTCACTAAGACCCGGGTTCCGGATCATATTATCCCGGGCAGCGGTCTGAAGGTCAAGAACCTGCACATAGTCCCGGATGCCAAGATCCTCAAATACGGCACATCTGTCATCCACAGCACGGGTGTGTCCGGTCATCATCTAATCCTTTCTTTTAACATAGGCTTCGGGTACCATTAATGACCCGGCAAATCAAGAAATACCTGATATAGACCTAACGCACGACCCGGCGGACACGACAAATTATGAAAAACATTTTAACCACGGAGAACACGGAAGCCATGGAATTCTATCTTCCGTGTTTTCCGTGGTTAAAAATAGATAAAGGACAATCAAGTGAATCATCCAATTATAAAAATGAAGCCAATCGATCTCATGGAACATCCCGAAGGCGGCAGATATCGTGAAGTTTTCAGATCTGAGCATACCGTATCTAAAGATAACGGGACTGCCCGCCCGGCCCTGACCCACATCTATTTCTCGCTAAATCCCAAAGAAATCAGCCGCTTTCACAAAGTGACATCAGATGAAATCTGGAACCTTTATCAAGGAGAAGGCATTCATCTATTTCTATGGAATGAAACAGACACACCGCCCCAATGTGTGACCTTATCAGCCCGGGAAAACTGTTTTTGCCATGTTGTCCCCGCAGGTATCTGGCAGGCAGCCGTGCCGATTTCAGACACGGTGCTGGTCGGTTGTTCAGTCGCCCCCGGGTTTGATTTTTCGGATTTCACGCTTATGGTCCACGAATCCCAAGAGGCGGAAAAACTTGTTTCATTAGCTCCGGAACTGACCGGGTACATTAGCTGTAACAGCTCGGAATAATTCAGGCCGGGCTCTCTTTATACATTTCTATAAATCACAAATACCATCAAATTATGAGTTAATAAGACTATGTTTTTAAGACGGGAATTTAAGATACGGAAAGAATCAAGATATCGAGATACAGTTTAAAATAACAATATCGAAATCAGTTTGATCAAACGAACATTTTTTTGAGATTCAATAAAAAAGTATGCCATATTTCTAAAACAAAAACACCGAGCCCTACTTCTGCCATCTCCCACCTTTCTGAATTCATTGGGAGCGGCTGACCATACCATCATTGCGGTCTACTAAAAAATTTGAATTGGTAGGAATCGGAACCCCCGTGATACACGTAATATTGCTCGCCGCTTTGATAATATAAAAAGTATGGAAGTACAGGGAGTCTGGGGATTTTTTTGATAAAAAAATCAGGTCCGAACTGGTAAAAGTCCACACCTATTCCGAAACAATAGCCCTCACTTTAGCCAAGGATTCACTTACCGCAGAGGCCGGGGCCTTTTCAGCAAACTTCAAACCTCTTTCCACAAAATCAATTGTCTTGACCTGGTGGCAAAGGACAACTCCAGAAATTTTTTTACCAGTTAGAGCTACTTCAAAACCATGCCCTCGAACCCGGCTTGTAACCGGGGCGACTAACGCCAGCAGAGTTTTTTTGTTAAAAACCGCAGGAGAGAGGACCAGGGCCGGCCGATGTCCCATCTGTTCGTGACCGGCTGCTGGGTAAAAATCTACCCAAATAAGATCCCCACGTTTAGGAATATACTGCTGTTTTTCCGATTTTTCGGCCATTACCATTCCTTTCCTACAGGCTTGTCATTCAACCATGCCCTATCCTCAGCATCTAAAGCAATATCCTTAGGATCACATTGGTCTAAAAGCTCGTCAAGCGTATACTCTTTTCTCTTCTGGATCGGGGTAATAATAATCCTGCCGTCTTTCACCTCAATGGTAACGGGCTGATCTTTTTCGAGCTGAACCATATCAGCGATTACTTTTGGTATCCTGGCAGCCAAGCTATTGCCCCATTTTTTTATAACCAGTTCTGTCATTTCGTTCTCCTTCGAAAGTTGAAACATTGTATTAACATATTATGGCGCAAAAGAGGATGTGTCAACAAAGTATAAACTCTTTCAAAAATAAAGATTTTTCTGACATGAGTTACTGAGAGTCCGGGGCCGTTGTCCGACCAAAAAACGGAGCCTGGTCGAAGGGTAGTCTTCACCTCTGCCCCTCGATTTGATCTTCCAGATTTCCGATCTTGGTCACCAATAAAAAAAGTAGCCAACGCCGCTTTCAAATAGGCTTTGGAGAAGTCCCTTAAGTAAAGTTGAGACTAATGTTTTTTTGTCAGATTTAAACTCTCATAAAGGTGCAACAAGACAATGCGATATCGTAATAAAGAATGGTGAACCACCAAGAGAAACTATATCTATTGTTGAGGTTCAAGATAGAGTATCAAAAGTTGACATAAATACATTTGATGGATGGTGTCAAAAAATGCGAGATGTTGGAGCACAACACTTGATTTGTGTTTCAAAAAAAGGATTTCCTTCGTCCATCATTGAAAAGGCATTGAGAATTGGTCCAACTGTTAGGTTACTTACATTATCTGAACTTTCTTCAGGTAACTGGCCTGTTAATTTTCTGTCTAACGTGGTCAAAAATCCCAGACGGGAATTAATAAGTGTAGATTCCGCAATAATCGACTATAAAAATGAATTTGACACTGAAAAAGAAAATCTGACTATTAATATGAATGAGAAGTGTTTTAATTATAATGGACTAAAATTAAATGGCACAGAATTGTATTTCTGTTTCCTTGATTATTTAGAAGGTAGAGGCCAATCATTTGGAGATGGAAGACATACTATCAATTTTAAGCTTCCATTAATTGGTGATCAATTTTTTATCGATTTTAAGGGTACAGAAAAAGAAGTAATAAACTTCTCTGCAAATATTACATTCGATGTAAAAAACAGAGAATTTAATCTTAGCTGTAGTGAATACAAACAGATACAATACAATAATGAGCTGGCTTGGCTCATGGAATCAAAAGTATTCAAAAATGATGAAGAAAAAATGTTTAAACTTATAATTGTACCAGATAGCAGTGGAACATACAGGTTAGCAGCTCGAATATTGGCATAATCGGGGAATCCCCCCCATCACCTAAGAGCCCTACCACCCGGCATACGGATCATATATCAAGATGGTTCGGCTGATCTTAAGAATTAATTCCCTAACAGATATTTTTGGGGTCCAGTTTAATTGTTTTTTAAACTGGCAGTTAAAAAGCCCGCAAGTGCTCCTACTGCGGTTGAACTTAAAGATAACAAACCTTCTGGTATTGTCGCTTCTTGTCCTGTTAAAATTTTTAAAGCATACGCTATAGGCGTTGAAAAAGATATTAACGCTAAGGCAAATATGACATACCAATAATTCCATCTATTTTGCTGAGGATGCTTTATCTTCCTTACTTCATCCAAGAGTTTTGTCTTTTCTTGGATATTAAATCTTTCGTTTTCTATTATTTCCTTATACAGTTGGATTAGTTCTGTTTCTTGCGTTTCCATTTCGGTCATATTTTTATTAACCATAATAACAATTATTTAAAATTAAAGCCAAATAGACTACTTGTAGATTATTAGAATACCGATGTCCTGCTTTCTCTTCTCTTAGCCGATAGACTCAATATCAAATAATTTCTAAACGATGATAAAAAATCCACTTAATTAAAAGATATCTATTCTACGACCTATTTAGCAAGGGGCAATTTCAATTACTGGATTTTGGTTTTATCCAGGCGTTACTTTAATTAGTTATAGGAGAGGCACGCTGAACTTCAAAGAATCCAGTTCAATACCATAAGTCCTTAAGCGAATATGTGGCAAAATAAATGAAAAAATTTGCACGCCTTTCCTGATAATGCTAATCATTTATTGTTGATTTTTAAAGTGTTTATGCCCATTAAATTGTCGTTGCTTTTCGGATGTTATCCAGTTAGGTAAGTGAACATAAAAAATAAACGGAAACTACAGATCACCTATAAATTTTGAGAGAACGCATGGAAGAAGTTATGGACTTTGATAAAGAACGTAGGCAAAGAGAACTCCATTTAGGCGTCCTACTTAGTCCAGATGCTAAGGTGTGGCGATATTTGGATTTTCCTAAATTTATATCTTTGCTTGAAAATAGCTCTTTGCACTTTTGTAGATCCGACCTATTTAAGGACAAATTTGAAGGATCTTTTACCAAAAGTTCAGTAAAGTATCGAGAAGATAAATGGCGTGAACATATGCCTCATATCCCTGAACAACACTTTGACCACTTTAAAGAAGTTTACCGATTCCAAAAGCAGGAGGAGCGGAAAAACTTTTATATTAATTGTTGGCACATGAATGAGTATGAGTCAGCCGCGATGTGGGAGTTGTATGGTATTAGGGGGCAATCTATTGCAATACAAAGTTCTTATCGTACTTTGAGGGAGTTGCTACCAATAAATCAATCCGCATCCGGCCAACCTGAGGAAGGTCATGTCGACATTGGTTTAGTTCAATACATAGACTACGAAAAAGATCCCATGCCACAAATTTATTCATTTGACCCTTTTCTTAGAAAGAGGTGCTCGTTCTCACATGAAAAAGAAGTGCGGCTCATATATCAAGCTTCGACCAAATCCGGGAGTTATGAGAAGAGGCCTGATGGGATGTATGAATTTAAGCCAAGTGATGGTAAGCCGATTATCCGTGAGCATGGCGTCAGTTTCAAAGTTGATTTGAACAGGCTTATTCAAGAAATATATATAGCTCCAGATGCCAGCATTTGGCTTAAAGAGTTGGTTGAATCTGTATTGCTTAGATATGGCCTGCCATTTGGGGTAAATCAATCAAACTTAAACGACAGTCCTATTTACTAATGGTTAACTACAGAATGTTATCTTGGCTGGCTTCCCACTGCGCTTCAAGTCAGCCGCAAACACGTAGGTTCATTCCCAATGTTTTTTAGGAAAATAGGTCCCCACATTATGTCTATTGAGGCTCGCCCAAACATATCGGAAAGCAGCATTCAATAACAGAGGTATTGTGGGGTGGGCATCTCAAAATTTACAGGGAAGACTATGTCAAAATCGAAATGACCAGAATCCCGAATTCGTGGTTCGGACTATTATTAACATTCAACTATTAACATTCAACGCTTTGAGATTACTTGTTTTTCCGGGTTTTTGATTTGGGTAATGAGCGAGCACTTTGATTGTGACCAAAAGCCTTTATTAAAAGGAGTATTGACTACTTCTGTTATTGATGATGTCCGATTCAAATCTTATGAACGTATAAAGTGAACCCGGCCTGAATTATTCCGAGCCGCTACAATTAGCAAACAGAGCTTCTCAACCTCGTGCTTGAGGTTATGATTATCCTAAAATTTCGATAATTTTTTTAACGGCCTGGGCCAATCCGTCACCCCGGGTCTCGCCCCGGGCATCTCCGGCACGCCAGGACTGGTCATCGTAATGACGCTCAAAAGGAACAACAATATGTTTTTCCGTCTGTCCTCCCCCTTCGGCCACAGCATTGTATCCGGCACCGCTGTAAACCCGATAAGCTTTTGTATAAAGAAGAGAGGCCGGGAAATAGTCAAAGCTTGCGGGAACATCATCCCGCCCGGCCAAAAAGGGGTTGATCACAGCGGTCTTGCCCTTGCCCGCTGTGCGGATTTCCGTCTTTGCCTGTTCAATCAACTGATTCACCTCATGTTCCGGCCCGCTGTGCACCACCAGATGAACGATTTCGTTATCCAGAAGAGAGGCCAGCGTCTTAGGTATTTCAGGCGCGTTGATTAAGGATTCCGGGAACCGAATGCGCCCGCAGAGCCGAACCTGATCCCTGGTATTTTTTTCAAGCCAGTCCTGATGACAAGCTTCAAGGTCTTCGATAATGATGGCGGTCATGTCTGGGGGATACTCCCCCCCGCCCAAACTGCTGAGCCTATGGCAATAGGCTTCGAATTTCAGATGACGGGCCAGATAAACCACAGGGCACCCCTTCCATCCCCCCAAGGACTCTCCGCGAAACCCCAAAGGAAAACTGTCCAGAACCAGCAGACGGGGATTGAGGCGATTTACAAGACCTGAAATATCCTTTTTCCAATGTTCAGGGGGAACAAAGATCACATCCTGTCCCGTAATCTGGGAAAAACCTTGGGCCCAGAAAGATGAAGAGACAATGGCCGAGACGACCTGTTTTTCTTGAAGTGCAAGCGCCAGAGCACCGGCACGGACCAGATGCCCAAATCCCGCACCCGGCGCCACAAACAGCACAAACGGATCCTGTATGTCTGACGTTCCAGCCATCTTTATTTACCTCCAGAAAA
Organism: uncultured Desulfobacter sp.; assembly: GCF_963677125.1. Lineage (NCBI taxonomy): Bacteria > Pseudomonadati > Thermodesulfobacteriota > Desulfobacteria > Desulfobacterales > Desulfobacteraceae > Desulfobacter > uncultured Desulfobacter sp. Next base: position 3,229,632 of record NZ_OY781882.1, read on the forward strand.
AAATTGTTTCATGGTTATTCCTCCGGATGAATCAATGTATGAAAAGCTTGATTCTCTTCGAGAAAATCATCACAACAATCGCAAATTGGGTACGGGTGGCCTGCGGCCATGGAGTAAGCAATCTCCTTTCGGCCCAATGAAGCCAGGGCCTGGGGCATGGTATGGTGAAACAGATTGGCGTAAGGTACCATTTGCCCTTTGCCCATGCAACAGGGATAAATTTTGCCGTCCGCATCCACAAACACGTTAAACCAGGGGGCATAGCACACCCGGTCCCCGTAAAACACACCGGCGTATTTACCGTTTTCCGCCCGGACGCCGCTTCTTTCCGAAGACCAGTCCAGCGGGAGTCGTGCGACCAGAGGCTCCCATTCCGAGACCCGTTCGAGCAGATCATCCCACTGTTCCCTGGTGGGTCTGAGATCGGCAATCTGTGTATCAATGGGAAGAATCCGCCAGGCATCAATGCCGTGGTCAAGGAGCAATGGAACCATCTCTTCCAGCAGCGCCATGGTTTTGCGTGTGACCACGGTGTTCACAGCCAGTTTTGGGCCACGGCCTTTTTTGGCCCTGCGCGCACGCACTATAGCAATACCGTTCATGGCCGACTTGAAAGCGCCCTTGACGCCGCGTATTTTATCATGGGTCCGGCTGTCCGGTCCGTCCAACGAGACAGTCACCGTATGTACCCGCTGGTCCACAAAAAAACGGGCTGTATCCTTGTTAATCAGGGTGCCGTTGGTGGTCAGGTTGACCTGGAGTCCCAGGGAACGCGCATGGGCCACCACCCCATGAAAGGCCGGATACAAAAGCACTTCGCCCCCTGAAAAATGCACTTTCTTCAGACCTTGATCATGGAGATCGGAAATGGCCCGGCAGACCTGTTTGGAATCAAGACCGGGTATGCCCCTCCCCTTTTGGGCATATCGCCACAGGTTGCACATGGCACAGCGCAGATTGCAGCGCCAGCTCAATTTGAACTTGGCGGTCAGCACCGGAAACCCATGGTCGGGATCACGGACAAGCCCTAAAGCCTGTTCATGTAAATCTCCGTCACGGCTTATCAGCGTGGCGATATGCATGGGCCCCCTTGATTGTGTTTATGATCTCCCGAGCCAGGATATCCCCCTCCTTTTCCACAGAAAACCTATCCCGAACCTCGGTTTTGACCCTTTGCTTCAGCGTGTCCAGCGCCTCATCCGACAATGACAGCGCTTGGGTTAAAGCACGGCCGCAGGCTTTTCGGTCCAGGGCCGGGAACACGAACCCGGTCTGCCCATGAACAATGACATCTCCCATGGCACCGGCATCGGACACGATGGGTACGACACCGGCCGCCATGGCTTCAAGCAGCACATTGGGGAACCCCTCGAACAGGGAAGGAATGGCCATAAAATCACAGGCGCCGTATAGGGGGGCGAGCTGATCACCATTCCGGAAGGAGAAATGACGGCTTGCCGGAGAGAGTACCGGATCATCCATCAGGGCGTGGCATTCCTCATCCATCCGGCCTGTGATCAACAGGCAGACTTTGTCCTTTAGTCCCTGTTCTCTGATGGCGGCCAGAAAGTCCGGAACCCGTTTCTTGTATTTAAATTCTCCGAAAAGGCCGATGATCCGTCGTTCATTTGCATTCAGTTCGGATCGCAGTGCCCGGCAGCGATCCTGTTCGGCAGGCAGCAGATTAAATCGGGCCGGTTCCACCCCATTGGGGCACCAGAATACTGCTTTACCCGGAAACAAGGCCCGGATCTTAGCCGCTTTTTCCTCGGCCACAACGGCAATCCGGCTCGCCCGTCCGATGGCTTCTTGCACAAACCCACCGCGTTTGGGTTCGAACCAGTCCCGGTCAAAATCGTTGCCCCGCACCGACACCAAGGAGGCAACCCCCAAAAAGGCGGCCCAGGTCACGGCGGTGTAGCCGGGCATGCACGCCCCGAACCCGACCAAAAGATCGTACGGCGTCTCATGATGGCAGGCCATCACCTCCCGCCAGGCCCTCTGGGCCGCGTTACCGAAGGTGTCAGGATGGGACACCACCATGTCCCTGCCGCCGTCGCGCAAGGCCCTTGCAACACTCACTGCCTTTTCACCGGGCCTGTTCTGCAGGATCATAACGTCCACACGAAACCCTTTTCTCCTGAGCGCGGTCACCTGCCGATGGGCACTGACAGCCATACCGCCGACCATCGGCGGGTAACGTTCGGTAATCCACAAAATAGTCAGTTGTTGATCCGTCATCAGCTTTCCATACCGTCGTCATCGATTATGGTCGGGATACCGCCATCTTCAGGCGGTTCCACGTCTACTTGATCCCTGCCGTCAAAGGTAAGATAGTCATTGTCCGAATAATAATGAGCATGCCCGTAATAATAGGGAATATAGCCGTAATCGTTGTAATAGGTTCGTCGCTGGGCTGAGCTTTGAACCCCGGAATCTTTTCGAAATTTACTTTTCGTTTTTTTAGACACGGTTGCCGCGCACTCGGGGCAGAGAATCCCCTGCTCCGTTTCAATGGAATGCACCCGGCAAATCGGCCGTCCGCAGGCCTGGCAGTTGTTGATCACCAAGCTGCCGCAGTCCTTTAAAAAAAGCAGACCGGTTTTGGCCATGCAGGTCTGACTGTTGCGATAATCATCTTCCATAAGGTTTTCTCCTTTATCCTGCGGGATTGAGCATGGTGCACAACTTCATAAACATATCCACCAAAAGCTCAGGAGGCACGGGCTCCTCAGGGATGCCGACGGCGGATTTGGACTTGAGTTTCCGGGTCAGACGGCAGAGTTCACCCGTATTTTTTTCCTTGAGTTTGACCTTTTCCTGCTCGGCCATACGGTCCACCTTGGCAGCATCAACCGAAAAGTCGTCACCCGGGGGTATCAGGCCGGTAGTCACCAGCGTCAGCATTTTCCACTTTTTCTTATGTTTGTACTTGCCCCGGGGGTTTTGTAATAACGGTCGTAGGAGGCCGGCTGTTTAACGATATCCAATATCAGGCGGGCGTCATTGGTCAGCGGGATGGCCGCATGAACGGCGTTGAACCGGTACACCCTTTCAATCAATTTTCTGTTCCGTCCCGGAGGCAGTTTTTGTTCGCTTATCTTGTTTCCCTTGGCCGCGGGACATCCCAGATCCAAATCCAAAACAATTTTTCCTTTGGCTGGAATGTCTTCTGACAGGATTTGAAGCAGGGGCAGCAGGGTATCGCGAAAGCTGTTGTCTAGGTTAATTCTCTTTAAACGAGACACCTTAATCCGGTAAATGATGAATAAAAGCAGAAAAACAAACAATACGCCCCCGGCCACCGAAACAAACCCAATGTTTCCATTGCTGAAGGCAGTGCCAAAGATCGCGACAAACAGGGACAGGAAAGACAATACCCCAAACAGGATCGAACGTCCCTGAACCTTTTTGAGACGAACATCCACCTGCGCGTCAAAACGGGAAAGAACCTGGAGAAACCCAAGCCATTCCCGAAGCTTCTTTTTACCCAAAATACGCTTGGTTTTGACTGCCTCCCGGACTTCCGGTGGTAACCGATTCAGGGACAGTGTTTCTTCTGCGCTCATGGTATTCTCCTTGATTTGTCAATATATGTTCAAAACACTGGGATAGTTTCCGGTGAATGTGCCGTGGATGAAACTCATTCAGGGCCCGTTGGGCAGCCTTCTCTCCCAGAGACCGTGCCAAGGCCCTGTTGCCAAGCAGGGTAGCCATACCAATGGCCAGGTCACGAGGCGATCCTGCGGTAACCAGCCAACCGTCCCGGCCATGGTCAATCAGGGAGCGGACCGGTGCCAGGTTCGATGCCAGGACAGGCACGCCTGCGGCCATGGATTCGATAATCTTGATCGGACAGCAGCCCTGCCAGGTATTGCGGGGCGTCTCTTTGAGCGGGGCCAAGGTGAATTCAAACGACCGCAATTCCTTGATCAGCTCGTGCCTGGGCAGAGGATGCGTCAAGGCCACACACGCCTCCAACCCCAGTTTTCGGATCTTCTTGCGAATTTTTTTACGCATTTGCTTGTGCCCCCCGCTGATCAAAGAGAGACTCAAATCCGGATACCCCGGTTTTATCATGGCAAAGGCTGCCACAGCATCCTCCACCCCCTGCCAGGTGTGCAGGCTGCCCACATATCCGATGCGCTTTCTTGTATCCTTAGCGGAACCACCGGAACCAGGTTCGAAAAAAAATTCCGGCGCACTATTGATGACGGTGCTGATTTTTTCTTTAGGCACGCCCTTGCCGTTTAATGCCCGTGCCGTTACATCGCTGACCGTCAGGATTTTATCGCAACGATCCAGACAGCATTGTTCCATATCCATGACCTTGTGCTTCAAGGCATAATTTCGCTCAAACCCCGGGTAGGTATAACCAAGTTCCCAGGAAGGCAGGGCATTGACCTCGAACAGGGTTTTCAAATCAAAGGGCGCTGCCACGGCAGGCAGACCGCCCCAGGGGTCACGGAATACAGCAAACTCAAGTGTATTGCAAAATGAAGTCAGATACTGCGCAACAAATTCTGCGAAAAACTGTGCCCGTTTGAGCATATTCGGATGATACAGCTTGCAGCGCCGGATCAGGATGCCGCCCTCTTTTTGAAACGCGGGCATGTCTCCAAATCCAAGACAGAGTAGAAGAACCGGACCATGTCCGTTTTCAAGTGCCCTGAGCATAGACGCCATATGACTTGAAGCCCCCTTGGGACGGGGAAAAACCTCAAAGGCAAGATACACCGATCTCGGTGTTTGCATACATATTGTCCTTAATTTTCATTTGAACTGTTCCACAGACAGAAAAAGGTGCTACGGACATGTATCGATAAAAAATAATTATAGCAATCAGGGTATCATGAGTCCATCACTTATGTCATGGACTAAAAATTCTCCCAATAACTAAGCGTCTGTTTGATAATTGATGTATCGGCTGTAATCTCACGAAAAGGGCTAATGCAGATCCCGCCCAACCATCGGGTATCCCCCAGGAAGATATGAAAACGTTATCAGCAAAAAAGCTGACAGGGGTTACCATTATTTGATATAATCAAAATTAATTTCTTAAACTACGCCAAGCCTCCGGCTTGATTATGGCGTACCATAGTCATGGAATCTAAAAAACAATATATCCCGGAACATGGTTCCGGGGAAATACAGTTTCCCAGGGAGAATAAATATGACCCCAAAACCGGTGTTCAGCGTCTGTGGTATGTGTACGGTGCGCTGCCCCATCCAAGTAGAAGTCCAAAACGGCCAGGTCGAATTTATTTCAGGTAATCCCCATGTCCCGGCCATGAAGGGAGCGGTTTGCCCGAGAGGTGCAGCAGGGACAGCGCTTCTTAACGACAGCGAACGGCCTCAGACGCCCCTGATCCGTACAGGTGAACGCGGGGAAGGAAAATGGCGCAACGCAACCTGGGATGAGGCGCTGGACTATGTGGCAGACAAACTCAAACAGATTAAAGCCGAATACGGGGCCCGGGCCATCTCATTGTCTGACAGGGGCGGGCCGTTCAGGGACATGCACCGGGCCTTTCTCAAAGGTCTTGGCACGCCCAACTACAACAACCACGACTCGTCCTGCGCCAGGAATGTCCAGCATGCGGCGCTCTCCTTGACCGGCATGGGCAGAAAATCGGTTGCTTACGATTTAAAGCATGCAAAGCACGTGGTTCTCCAGTTCAGAAATATCTTTGAAGCTATCAATGTCCAGGAGGTAAACGACCTGATGGATGCCCTGGAAAACGGATGCAAACTTACCGTGATCGATATCCGGGCCAACATATCCGCAGCCAAGGCCAGCCGGTTTATGATGATCCGGCCCGGCACCGACTATGCGTTTAACCTGGCTGTCATTCATGAAATCATCAACAAACGGCTCTATGATGAACGCTTTGTCAGTCGCTATGTGGAAGGGTTCAAAGCGCTCGAACAATTTGTCACCACATATACGCCGGAATGGGCGCAACAAGAGACCGGAATTGACGCCGCAACCATTCGCAGCTTTGTGGAAGAACTTGCAAAGGCCTCACCATCGGTGATCTGGCATCCGGGCTGGATGGCAGCACGATATAAAGACTCCTTCTATGTCTGCCGCACCATCTATATCATCAACGCCCTCTTAGGCAGCTATGGGGCCAAAGGCGGCCTGCCCTTTGTATCAGACCCTGCTGATGTCGGGGCAAACAAATTAAAATCATTCAGGGATCTTTATCCCAGCCCCGGCGACAAACGTGCCGACGGCGTGGGTTGGAAATATACCCATTTTGAGAATGGCCCGGGACTTGCCCATTTGCTGTTCAAGGCCATTGAAGAACAAGCGCCCTACCCGATCAAGGCCTATATTGCCTACCGTCATGATCCCCTCATGGGATATCCGGACCCGGACAGACTGCGGCAGATGTGGAACAAACTGGACCTGCTGGTTTCGGTTACGTTTTCATGGTCGGATACGGCATGGTATTCCGATGTGGTTCTACCCCTTTCCACCTACCTTGAGCGCGAAAGCATCATGGCCACAAAAAATGACTTGAAGCCATACTTTTTTGTACGAAAACGATCAGTTGCACCCCGGTATGATTCCCGGGCAGACTGGGAGATCATCTCAGGACTTGCCCGGCGCATGAATCTGCCGGACCTGGTCTTTGACCGGGTGGAAGATTTATGGAAGTTTCAGCTCAAAGATACCGGCGTTACCATTGAGGACTTCAATGACAAGGGGCTGGTGAATCTGGCAGATGAACCGGTGTATAAAAACTTTGAAGACTACACCTTTGACACCGATTCCGGTAAAATTGAAATGATTTCCAAAAATTTGGAAGCAAACGGTCACCGATCACTGAAACCCTATGAACCGCCAACGTTTCCAAAGACAGGGGAATTCCGGATGACCTTCGGCAGATGTGCCGTTCACACCCAGGGCCACACCGTGAACAATCCCCTTTTAAATGAACAGATGTCGGAAAACACCCTATGGATCAACACAGAGGAGGCCAAAAAGCTGAACATCTCAGACATGGATATGGTTACCGTCAGTCAGAACGGCTACTCGGAAACGATCCGGGCACAGGTCACCGACCATATTCACCCGGAAGCCATCTTTGTCATCCACGGGTTTGGTCATCGCATCAAAGCCGAAAGCCGGGCATTCGGCAAAGGTCTTGCCGACAACAAATTCATGTCAGGAGGCTTGGATATCTGGGATAAAGCCGGCGGTGCCATTGCCTACCAGGAGCACTTTGTCACGGTATCCAAGGGATAAGGGCATTTGATTATCCCTATGAAATCCCAAACTAAACAACCACCGGCTTCAAGCCGGTGGGTTTAAACTCGCGGACTGAAAGTCCAGCGAGACCGGCTATAGCCGGTTGAAGGAGCTACTCAATATCAAAATGATCATTAGGGTCTTTTTCAAAATGATGTTCAAGATACTCTTGAATCATATCTTTTGTCAGTTCTCCAGAGGTTATGCAAAAATACCCCCGAGCCCAAAAATGTTTACCCCAATATCGCTTTTTCAAATGTGGAAACTCCTCAAAAATTTTCCGAGACACACGCCCCTTAACTCTGCGCATGATATCAGACGGGGAAATATTTGGTGGTGCCGAACACAGAATGTGAACATGATCCTTGCTGACAACACCACGCAAAATGTGAATTTCAAACCTCTCACAGGTTTGTCGGACGAGTTCTCTCACTCGCAAAGCAACATCCCCTTGCAATACGTGGTATCGGTACTTCGTCACCCAAACAAAATGATATTCTATTTTGTACTTTGTATGACTGTTTTGCCGATAGTCCATGCAAAGGACTATAAAACAACTGCTGGCAAAATGCTACCCGTCTAAAGACGGGGGTTTTAACCTTTTACAGAAACAATAAATCTAACCCCCTGTCAATCTCAACACCGGAGGACCCATGAGCCATTATTACCTGTTTCAGGATACCAGAAAATGCATCGGATGCCATACCTGCGAGGTGGTGTGCAAGTCCAATAAAAACTTACCTCCAGGACCCAAACCCTGCCGGATTGTCCAGGAGGGACCCAAGACCATTGAAGAGGTCCCACGCACCTCCTTTATTTTCATGCCCTGCTTTCATTGCCAAACGCCATGGTGCGTTTCTGCCTGCCCCACCGGCGCCATGCAGCAGCGCACCAAAGACGGGATTGTGTTTGTGGACAAGGACCTGTGCGTGGGATGCAAAATCTGCATAACCGCCTGCCCCTGGGCAGCGCCCCAGTGGAACGAAAAGATCGGCAAGGTCGAAAAATGTGATTTGTGCATGGATCGAATCGACCAGGGCCTTGACCCTGCCTGCGTCACCAACTGCACCACAAGATGTCTGACATTAGGCAAGATTGAAGGTATGCCCCGGAACCGGGAAGCCGGCCATGCAGCGTCGGCAAACGCCTCTGAACAAACAAATGTTTGATGCTGTTTCAATGGATGGATAAAATAATCATAATCAAGGCATATGCCTGAAAAGGACAACAGGAATGATTGAAATTACCATTAACGGCCTGACAGTGGCGGCAAAAAATGGGGACACTGTCTTACGCACGGCTCGGAAACAAGGAATTCCCATCCCCCACCTATGCTTTCACCCGGCACTCAAGCCCTCTGGTGCCTGCCGGCTGTGCGGTGTGGAAACAGGCCGGGCTGCAGAAAAAAAGATCATGCTTTCCTGCATTCTCAAAGTAAAACCCGGACTTGAAATCAGAACCGAATCGGATCTGGTTACAGCCCATAGACAGGCGGCCTTTGACAAACTCCTGTCCATGGCACCGGACTCGGTACGTATCCGGGAACTGGCTGAACAATTCAATATAACGGTACCGCTAAAGCCGGATGGGTGCATCCGCTGCAGGCTGTGCGTGCGGGTCTGCAATGACATAATAGGTGCAAGGGCCATTGCCATGGTCAAAACCCAAAACCGCAGCCAGGTGGGTCCGGGTGACGGAGACTGTATCGGCTGCGGCACCTGTGCCAATCTGTGCCCCACCCAATTTATCACTGTACAGGACCGGGACAACATCAGAACCGTTTTCACAGGGGACCAAATTTTAAGCTGCCTACCCCTTGAGCAGTGCGAGTCCTGCGGAGCCCAGTATGCAACAGCGCCGTTTCTGAGCCATGTAGAGAACAGCATAAAAGACCTCGTTCATGTCGGACAAGGGCATAAATTCTGCCCGGAATGTACCCGGGCAATGTCCAGTCGGACGCATACAAATGAGCACTTTAATAAATAAACCATGGTGCCGAGATAAACGTATCAAAAGACTTTCCCATTGAAACCAAAATAGTTGGTTCCTATAATAGTGTCTGAAAAAAACCTTATTGAGGGAACAAAACGGTGAAACACCTTAACAGCAAAGTACTGATAATTACAGCATACCTTCTCTCGGCATCCCCCGCAAATTTGTATGCCTTGCAGTATCATACAGGTTCCGAGGGGATCATTACCCACCAGATCGGCCACCTTTTCTTTTTGTTCTCAATGGTTGTGCTCATGTTCATGATCAGCGGCAAAGGACTTGCCGTACACAAAGGATGGCGACTGATCCAGATGTCTGCTTTTTTTTTCATTCTATGGAATGGCTGTGCCATTGCAGCCCATTTCTTAGACAACCAGATCTATGCCGTCAGCGTAGAGCGAATCGCCAATGGGTATGCCAAACTCCAGACCCAGAACAATTCCGATCTTCTGGGCTGGATATATTACGCCCTTAAACTTGACCATTTGTTGTGCGTGCCGGCCATGTTTTTAATGTATAAAGGACTTTCCTTCCTGGTCAACGAACAAAAAGCGGAACAAGGACAAGACCTCCCATGATTGCCCCCTATCTGCCCATGGTGGTGATAGATATCACAGGCTCATTTGCCATGGTGGTACTCTCCCTTCTATGCTGCTACAAGGCCAGAATTTTAAGGGAAACCGACCAGGACAACGCACTGTTTCTTTATCTTGTCTGGATCTCCACAGGATTTATGATCTTTGGGGTATCACGATCTGTTGGCCATATCCTGCGGCAATTTCTGATTTTAATTTCCCATACCGACACCTGGCACACGATTGCCAGCTTTTCCGGCAGCGTGAATACGGTATCGTTCATGCTGGTAAGCCTGATCACCCTGTTTTTCAACCAGAGCTGGAAGATAAACGAAAAAATACTGACATCCAGAAAGAAACTGGAAGCCGCCCATGGCCAACTTTTAAGCTTAAACCAGAACCTGGAGCAAAAGGTGATGGAACGTACGGAGATGCTCACAAGTTCCGAGCATAAGGCCCGGCGCATTTTTGAATATTCTTTGGACACCATTCTGGTTACCGACGCCAATTTTAAAATCCAGGAGATCAATAATGCCGGCATCACCTTGACCGGATATAAAAAAGAAGAGATGCTGGAACAGAATATGGGACTGATGGATTTTATCGCCCATGCCCAAGATTGGAATCACATATTAACTCAGTTGAGCACCAATGAATATGTCCTCAACGAAGAGTGCGATATTATAAACGCTGATAAAATGGAGATCCGGGTGATGATCACCGGCGGTGTCGATTACGGCGCCTTCGGATGCGCCAAAACCTTTCATTTCATCATCAAGGATATCAATGAAAAAAAACAGATGGAACAGCAGATCGCACAGGCCGACAAATTAGCGGCATTAGGCGAACTGTCCGCAGGTGTGGCCCATGAAATCAACAACCCGCTGGGCATCATTCTTGGCTACACCCAGCTGATGCTCAAAGAAGAATCCGGCTTTGAAGAAGATCTTAGAACCATTGAAAAGCACGTAAAAAACTGCAAGGAAGTTGTCAGCAACCTGCTCTCCTTTTCCAGGAAAGGCTCCGGGGAAATGGAACGTGTGGATATCCACAACATGCTGGACGGGGTGGTCAATTTTTTAGGAAGCCATTCCGATTTCAGAAAAGTGAAAATTCAACTTAACCTGTGGAAAAATGGATCCCTCTGGGTGAAAGGCAATGCCCAGGAACTGACCCAGGTGGTTTTAAACTTGATGATAAACGCGTGTCACGCCATTAAAGACAATCCTGACGGTTTTATAGAACTTGTCACCCAAAAAGAGAATACCCAGATACTCATTCATGTCAAGGATAACGGCACCGGCATTGCCAAACAGCATAAGCCTAAAATTTTCGATCCCTTTTTCACCACCAAACCCGTGGGCCAGGGCACAGGATTGGGCCTTTCGGTGGGATACGGCATTATCCGTCACCACCAGGGGGAGATCATGGCCGCCAACCGCAAAAGCCGGGGGGCAAAGTTCACCATCCGCCTGCCCCTTATTAACCCCAACAGCGATGAGGAATAAATGAAGACACCCAACATCCTTGTGGTGGATGATGAAAAGGACATGACCCGTCTGCTCCAGCGAACCCTTGAACCGGAACTGAACTGCCGGGTGACCATGGCGTTTTCCGGTGAAATGGCCTTGAATATCCTTGGCATGGCAGACACGGCCTTTGACCTTGTCATCAGTGACATCCGCATGCCTGGAATGGATGGATTTGACCTTCTTGAGCAATTGAAGCAAAAATATCCGGATCTTACGGTAGTCATGCTCACCGCCTACGGCAATATTGAATCTGCCGTGGCTGCCATTAAAAAAGGGGCGTACGACTTTATTGCCAAGCCCTTTGAGCAGGACGAAATCATCTTTAAAATCCGCAAAGCCCTGGAACGCAGCCAACTGATATTCGAAAACCGGCGACTCCAGAAGGCCTGCCGGCCCGAGTCGTTGCCCCTGATCGGGCAAAGCCCTGCCATGCAAAAAGTGTTTGACAAAATAGCACTGGTCGCAGACTCGGATGTCACGGTCCTGATCACCGGGGAATCTGGGACGGGCAAAGATTTGACGGCAAGATCCATTCATGCCTCAAGCCCCAGGAAAAACAAACCCTACATTCCCATCAACTGCCCCACTATCCCCGAGCACATCCTTGAAAGTGAATTATTCGGGTATAAAAAAGGGGCATTCACCAATGCCTACCGGGACAAAACAGGACTTTTCCAGGAAGCCGACCACGGCACCATTTTCCTGGATGAAATCGGAGATGTCGGCCCCAGCATCCAAACCAAGCTTTTAAGGGTGATTCAGGAAAAGGAAGTCAAACCTTTGGGCGACACCCGGGTGGACCATGTGGATGTCAGGATTATCACCTCCACCAACCAGGATCTGCAGCAGAAAATCAAGGACAAGGAGTTCAGGGAAGATTTTTTCTATCGGCTTTCGGTGATCACCATTGAATTGCCGCCGTTAAGGGACCGAGTTACGGATATCCCACTGTTGTGCGATCACCTTTTGGCCAAAAACTGTGAAAAGTTAAACAAACCGGCCAAACATTTGTCTGAAAATGTGATGGATCTCTTCATGAAGCACCCTTGGCAGGGCAATGTCAGAGAGCTTGAAAATGTACTTGTCCAGGGGATTCTCTATGCAACATCAGATATCATCCGCCTGGCCGATATCCCCATCGACAAAAATACGGCCAATGAATGCCTGGGCACGGACATTGATGCCGATATGAGCCAGCTGACTTATAAGGAGGCCAAGGAAACCACCCTGACCCGGTTTAATCACAACTACATTGGCGCCATGCTCTCCATGACCAAAGGCAATATCACCCAGGCAGCCAAACGCTGCGCCATGGATCGTCAGGCCCTTCAGCAGATCATGAAACGGTATGCCATTGATCCGGAAAAATTCCGAAACAAACCGTCCTAAGCTTTAAAAAATCAAAATCGTGCTGATATTAATTGTTAAAACCATTTAACAGCTGTGCTGAAACTGTGCATTTGGATCACATTTTAAGCTAATTTAGTTATGAAAAAAAAACCACACCCACAACACCCGCCTTTTAAAACCGTTCCCGTCCAGGATGCCTGCGGTATGACCATTGCCCATGACATGACTGAAATCGTTCCCGATAAATCCAAAGGTGTAGCCTTCAAACGGGGACACCGGGTCCAGGCCGGCGACATATGTCGGCTTATGCGCATGGGAAAAAACAATCTCTATGTGCTGGATCTTGATGAGACCCAGGTACATGAGGATGAGGCGGTGTTTGAGCTTGCATCGGCCCTGGCCGGACCGGGGGTTGAATTTTCCGCCACACCCAAAGAAGGCAAACTGGAGCTATATGCGTCATATCCAGGTCTGTTCCGGGTAAATGTGGGCGCATTAACGGAATTCAACATGTTCAACGATGTCATGTGTGCCAGTATCCATACCAATACGGCCGTAAACAAAGGCGACAGCCTGGCCGCCACCCGGGCCATCCCCCTGGTCATTGACCGGGACAACTTAGACCGGGCCACGGCCTTTGCCAAATCCGCCTACCCAATTTTCAGCGTTTCAATGTTCAACCCGTTGAAAATCCGTCTGGCCATCATCGGCAATGAAGTGTATGACGGTTTGGTCCAGGACCGCTTCCAGGCCATTGTGGAAGAAAAAACTGCCCGGCTTGGGGCCCAGGTGCTTGAGGTAAATATCCTGCCCGATGACCGGGAGAAGATCACCGCCCAAATCAGGGCTTACATGGACAAAGAGACGGATCTGATCATCACCACCGGCGGCATGTCCGTGGACCCCGATGATGTCACCAAAGAATCCATTGAGGCCGTGGGGTTTGATGAAGTCCACTACTCAGCCGCTGTACTGCCAGGCGCCATGTTTCTTTTAGGCTATACCCCCAAAACCACCATCATGGGGCTGCCGGCCTGCGGCTTGTACCACCGCACCACTATATTTGACCTGATCCTTCCCCGGGTCATGGCCGGCGAGCGTCCCGGCAAACGCGAACTGGCAAGCCTTTGCCACGGCGGGCTGTGCCGGAATTGTCCCAGCTGCCGTTTTCCGGACTGCTCTTTTGGGAAAAGCAGCTGAATATGACCAAGGATTTTAGCCACAATCATAGATAAGTCTCCACCGAGAATTCCTTAGTATACCTATAAAAATCAAAATAATTGTCCGTTAAAAAATAGAATTGTCCCTGAATATCTGTGGAGATAATATCAGGGACAATCAATAATATCGTTCGTATCATTTATTTTAGGCAGGGGGTGACCCCTCCTTAAATTCTTTGACGATTTTTTCTCTAAATTCGGGGGTATCTTTATATCCGTGAACCCTTGTACCATGTTCAATAACCGCTTCCAATAACTCTGCTTTTGAGTTCGCAGAAAGAGTAACTGAGCATTTTATATCTCCTGGATAGTCCCGACAATCAATATAAAAACGTGACATGATAATTCTCTTTTTTTATTCATAGAATATTTAGTTGCTTAGTTTATCTGCAACATGTCTAATCACCTGGCCATGTTCGTGTTGGGGACTGAACAACACCATTTCGGTATTTTCCTCTGCCTTAATGGTATGTCCTGGAGGCCAGTAAAAAAGGTCATTCTCACTGACAATTTCCAAATGGCCATTTGCAAACTGAACTGTCAATTTGCCTTTGATTATATAGCCCCAATGTGGAGACTGGCAAAGATCACCTTCAAGTCCTTTAAGTAAAGGAGCAAGGTCGGTTCCTGAGGCTAATGTAAAATATTCCCCACCAATTTTGCCGTATCCGGTAGCATCCCCAAAATTTTGAATTTGTCGGGCTGTTGCTCCTGGCACATCGACTCGTATTGGTATGTTATCTTTTGTTATTCTCATTTTAACCCCTTTCAATGAATAGCCTTTATCTGACTTCCGTATAGACTTTTGCCAAAGGTCGAAGAAGGGAATGCTCAATAAAAACAAATACGGAAGTACTGACATAAAGATATGCCACAATGTGGCATTTTCAAGGAGTTGAACAATTTTTATCTGAGCACAATGGTCTACAGGTTCGCTTAAGACTTTCTGCGAGCAGCATTCAATCACAAAAGAAGTCAATACCGCTATTGATAAGTGTTTCGGCCCGGAATTATAGACATAATGTTGGTTTTTTGATTTCTAATAAAATTTCTGAAAACAACCTGTCACTCCCTTCCATTTTTTTGTTTGAATAAAAACTATATTTTTTAAATATGAATTGTAATTTTATTGCCCAAAAATATTTGAAAGAATGCTTTGTATTTGAGGCAATAGTCCACTATCGATTAAACTACCCGCTGCTCCTTGGAGTAAATCGTTAACTGAGTTCAAATTACTTCTCAAACTAAAAAAACTGGGTTGCTCTTTCTCAAGGTCATCTTTTATTTTTATTATTAAATTGATTAATTTTTCTTCGTTTCTTTTCCCAACCCCGAATTCTTGAAGGTTTTTCTCGATGACACGAGTTAACTCGGCCAGTTGGGATATATCGTTTTTTTCCAAAACAGTTTTTTGTTCTATGGTGACATGACTAGAGGATTTATCTGTTATCGTTGGGGAACCAATATTAGAAAATGAGATTGTTATATCATTCGATCGTTTAGTTGTGTTTGATTGCAACATGGAATGAACGATATCTTCTAAGGTAGATATTCGATTTTCGTATTGCTTTCGTTCGGTATACATTAATTCTTTTGTGTGTTTGACCTCAAGAGCTGCTAATTCAAGCTTTTGCTTTAGTGCCATGGCTTCTAATGAATTTTGACAATAATTCTCAGGTGAAATTGCCCCGGTTACAACTAAACCGTATTTTTCAAGTTCTTTTTCGATAATCTCTTTTTGGCCGTCCTCTGCTTCAATAATCATTGTAATTTTAAGCTGTTCCTGTTCAATTCTAATTTTTGTTTTTTTATCCGGATATTTTTGATTAATGATCTCGGAAAAATAATTAAGAATTGATATACCTGCCTGTTTATACTCTGGGGGGAATTCTATAGATCGAACTATTCTTTCAAGCTCATCTCCTTTTTCTTTTGGAATTAGTATTTCATTTTTTCTATCAAATTCGAAGAAATCATTTGAGGGCAGCCAATAATAGTTTCCATTATCTAGTGTCTGACCGGAAATTCGAAACTCTCTATTTTTCAGGAGGATGACGCTGAAATTATTTTTGAAGTTTTGGAAAAGACTTGAATTACTTATTGAATTTTTCTAGTTAGCATGATTGAATAACCAATTGAATTTAAAATATTTATCTTGACACTGCGCAGTTTGGTAGGAATTTGATTTTTTACAAACCCAATAAAACTTCGAGGTTGTTTTGCGTAAAGTTTTTGAGCCACAAATGACATTCGGGCAGACTCCCATCGACCAGATCAAAATTGACATGAGAGCCAGAGATGAAATTCCCAAGCTCCTTTTAGGGCTCCAGCACATTTTTTGCCATAAAACGCTTCGTCAGAAAGTTTTCGAAATTCTCGAAACCATAGTCCCAGAGCATGTTAATTCAAAAAATGGGCGACCCGGAATGGATCTATGGAAAATTCTTGTGATGGGAACAATTCGGCTCAACTGCAACTGGGATTATGATAAACTTCAAGAAATCGTCAATAATCACAAGACAATAAGACAGATGCTTGGTCACGGGTTGATGGACGATGATGACATGTATGCGCTCCAAACCTTGAAGGACAATGTTCAGCTTTTAACCCCTGAGATTCTTGATGAAATCAATACGTTGATTGTCAAAGAAGGACACAAGCTACTGGTAAAAAAAAAGACCAGGTATTAATGGGAAGGTGTGACTCTTTTGTTGTTGAAACCGATGTTCACTATCCCACAGACATTAATCTGCTTTTTGATGCTATCAGGAAAACGATTCAGAGTGCCGCAGTTATATGCCAGAGCCTGGGAATGAGTATGTGGAGACAATCAGAATATAATATCAGGACATTTAAAAAACTGTTTCGCCAAGCTCAGCGATTAAAACATTCCACTTCAAAAGATGAACAGAAAAAGACCAAAAGGGCTCAACTGATTGTTGAAGCCCACAGATCATATATCGAAGCTGCTGAACAATTCATTCAAAAGGCGAATTTGACCGTTGAAACCATTGGCTCATCTAATCCGATATGCGTAGCGCAGATAAAAAAACTGATAGAATATATCGACCATGCAATCCTACAAGTGGATCTGATTCAGCGGCGTGTTATTCAGGGTGAAAAGATACCACATGCCGAAAAGGTCTTTTCTATATTTGAACCCCATACGGAATGGATTTCAAAGGGGAAGGCCGGTGTCCCCCAGGAATTGGGTCTGCGGGTTTGCATTGTAGAGGATAAATATGGCCTCACACTGCACCATCAAGTGATGGAGAAAGAAACCGATGATAAGGTAACCGTTCCCATTATTAATACGGTTCAAAATAAATTTAACAACCTCAGGGGATGCAGCTTTGATAAAGGCTTTTATAGTCCCGCTAATAAAAAGGAGCTGAAAGGGATGTTGGATATTTTGGTGCTCCCTAAAAAGGGAAAACGGAACAAAACTGAACTGGAAGAGGAAACAGCAGATGTTTTCATCCAGCACCGAAGAAAACACTCTGCAGTGGAATCAGCAATCAATGGTCTGGAAAACCATGGTTTAGACCGGTGTCCGGATAGTGGTATCCTTGGATTTAAACGATATGTCAGTCTTTCGGTTTTGGCAAGGAACCTCCAGATCATCGGGCACTATATACAACAAAAGGAATTGAAAAAGCTTCAACGGACAGATCGGCGAAAAGCCGCTTAAACCAGGCAATCACAAAGGAAAAGAGCACGACCAACAGTAGAGTTGCGTCCGAAATCAAGTAAATTTCAAAATGAACCGCTGAAATTAAGGTGACCACCACATTTTTTATCTGGATGGGTAGGCGATGACGAAAATTTGACCAGCCTGCCGAGCCTCAATGCGTCAGATATCAGGGTTTCCGGTCAGGCACTAATTACATGCCTCATATCAACCCTTGTAAAATCAGCACCTTCAAAATCTGTGTTTTTAAGATTTGCTCTACTTAAAGTAGAATCACTTAAGTTTGCTTCTTTCAGAATTGCATTCTCCAAATTTGTGGAGGTAAAATTTGAATTTACACATTCGCATTTTTTTAATGATGCACTGAAGAGATTTGCTCCCACAAGTTCTGCTTTATTTAAGCTTGCTTCTTCAAGTGAAGCCTGTTGCATTAAAGCTCCTTTAAGATTTGCCATTGAAAAATGAGAGTTTTTTAATGATGCATAAAAAAAATCTGCGTCTTGAAGTTCAGCCCATATAAATTCGGAACCAGTACAAATAATTCGTTTTAGGTTGGCCCTCTGTAGATTTGCCCCATTAAAATTTGACCTGCTAAAACAGCCGTCTTGAAGATTTGCTGTTGATAAGACTGCTCCCTGGAAATTACTACTTCTTAAGAATGCCCTTTCAAGATTTGCTCCTTCAAGATTAGCTTTATAAAAATTAACATTTTTAAAATCCGAAATCTGAAAAGAATTCTCTTCTGGTAAATCTCTGCCTCTATAGGCATTCTCCCAAAAGATATCAGTATCTGCTTCAACAGAAACATCTGCATTCGCATCCGCATCAACACCTGCATCCGTGTCAATATATCTTATTAATCTCTCAAAGCCAGTTAGTTTTCGAAGACGGTCGCTTCGTTTTATATATACGTTTTGAAGGTTTGCCATCGTTAAATTTGCTTCCTTGAAATTTGCTCCATAAAGTTGACTTTTTTTTAGATCTGCATATTTTAGGTTTGCATTATAAAAATTGCCCCCAAGTAAACAGCTATTTGCAAAATTAGTCCCTTCAAGATTTGTTTGTTGAAAACTAACACTGTACAATATGGAGGATTCGAAATTTGCATTTTCAAGATTTGCTTTGGAAAAGTCAGCAGTTATAAAAGTTGTGGATCCTGAGTCTTCATTTAGATCTAACTTAAGATTATGAAAGTGCTGTTCTTCAAAAAGTTGCTCTAAATCTACTTTTTTTAGTTCTAAAATAAGTTTATTGAGATCAGGGCGTAGGATTCTAGATTCTTTGAAATCGGCCCCTATTAAATTGGCTGATTTAAAATTGGTCTTTTCTAATTTAGCTAACCTAAAAGTAGTTTTTAGAAGATCCGCATTATAAAAATTTGTGCATTTAAGATTCGCGTGCTGAAAATTCGCCTTCTGAGGAAATGAGTTGTGGAAATTAGCCTTTTGTAAATCCGCGTTCCTAAAATCAGCATCTTGGAGAAATGCCTCCTCAAAATCTGTTCCTCGTAGATCAACTCCTCTAAAATCAACTCCTCGAAGGTTTGCCTTTTTTAGATTAACACCCTTTAAATCAACACCTCGGAGGTCAGCCATTTTACCATCTTTGCCATCCGAGAGAACCCAAAGGTTGTGCTCTTTTAATAATTCCGTCACATCTATACTCATATCAAATCAATAAAAAGCTTACATTCAAAATAATTGTGGTTCAGCTGCCGGGAATAAATATTGAACGGTTCCAGTTATCTTAACGGATCTGATATCTGACCGCATACCATGAAAAAACGAATAATAACGAGGCTATTCCTTCTTAATGTTTAACGAATTCCATATCAACATTACTGAAGTGTGTAAAGGAAATTTCAAGGTTGATTTATTATCGATATATTTTGATGTTTGAAGGGAGCGAGACAGTGTTTTGCATTGATGAGGATTTTTAAATTTTATCACTGAGGGAATAAGCAATCCCAGGGTCAACAATAATGGTATGATCAAACGATCCCGATGATTTCAGGAAGGTGAGAAATAGCAGAAGTAAGGCTCGGAGTTCTTGTTTTAGAAAAAAACATACTTCCTTATTAAGTTTCAAAAAACGTTCGTTTGATGAAACTGATTTCGACATTGAGAAGTCCACAAAAAACAAACCGAACGCATATCTTTACAATCGCCATAT
The DNA here is from genome assembly GCF_963677125.1 of uncultured Desulfobacter sp. Classification (NCBI taxonomy): domain Bacteria; kingdom Pseudomonadati; phylum Thermodesulfobacteriota; class Desulfobacteria; order Desulfobacterales; family Desulfobacteraceae; genus Desulfobacter; species uncultured Desulfobacter sp. The sequence continues at coordinate 3,249,425 of NZ_OY781882.1, forward strand.
CTATTGATACAAACCCTGAAATAGCCTGAAGATCAGGTCAATTTGTTTTATACATCACTATAAACCAGGAGCCCCTCCATCAAAAAAATGACAAACCAACTGACTGAATATGAAGCAAAACAGTTTTCTGCTATTCAGGCATGGAAAACCGAAGAGCCTAGTGTCATCAGCAAATCCCTGGGGACGGTTTTTGCACCGGTATCTTGGCTGGCCCAAAAACTCATTCCGGAAAAGGCAATCCGAAGCACCGTCTATGCCGCCGTTAAAGCAGCAGATAAACTAACCGACAGTGGTGATATAAAAAAATCGGCAAATGTTTCCGAAATCAGGGAACTACTAAAAAAAGACCTGGAATTTCTGGACAAACTTGCAGCCAATGTACATCACTGGGCAATCGGTATTGCAACAACCGGCGGTATTGCCACAGGCTTTGGCGGAGCAGTCACCCTTGCGGCAGATATCCCGGCAACGGTCACTTTGGCATTGCGAACCATTTATAAAATCGGCCTGTGCTATGGATACGAACCCAAAACAGATGCGGACAGACTTTTTATTCTTGCAGTTCTGGCCATCTCCAGTGCCAATTCCATAGGCGACAAAATGATTGCCCTGAACACGCTCCATGCTGTTCGGGCCAATCCCGAAAATCTCCCGGAGCTTTTACCCAAGGACACGATCGAATCAACTCTTGAAAACCCGTTAACCAAAAAAGATACGGACATTGGTGTTGATCACCTTTCAAAGGCCATCGGGCTCAATTTGACGAAAAGAAAAATGCTCCAGCTTATTCCAGCCGTCGGTGCGGTTGTGGGCGGTTCGGTGAACGGGTGGTATCTGAAGGATGTGGGATGGTCCGCCCGCAGAGCGTATCAGGAACGATGGTTTGCGGACAAGTATTCCGGTAACAGCTTGCTTTAGGATCAAGGGGCTGATAAACATCAAGGGCTATTATATCTTTTAAACAGTTACATAACGAGGAGTTTTGTTAGATGATAGGTCCTTTTGTTAATGGCGCGGCGGTGATTGTCGGAGGTCTAAGCGGGGCGATTCTGGGTGAACGGGTATCAAAAGATCTGCGCCATAAGATGCCTCTGATTTTTGGTTGTGCATCCATGGGGCTTGGTATTGCCATGGTGGTCAAGGTAAAGTTTTTGCCCGTTGCGGTACTTGCCCTGCTGTTGGGTTCAATATTAGGAGAAGTGCTTCATCTGGAGGCCGGCATCGAAAAAATGGCAGGGATCGTTCGTCGAATGATCGATAAGATGGTTACGCCCCCTGCAAATGGTTTGTCACAAGAAGAGTACATGGAAAAGTTCGTCGCGATCCTGGTGCTGTTCTGCGCCAGCGGGACCGGTGTCTTCGGGGCCATGCAGGAAGGGATGACAGGAGATGCGTCACTGCTTATTGTCAAAGCGTTTCTTGATCTGTTTACTGCAGGAATCTTTGCCATCGCCTTAGGGTTCCCTGTGGCCACCCTTGCTGTTCCCCAGTTTATAATTCAGACAGGATTGTTCTTGGGAGCGGCAACGATTATGCCATTGACAAATCCGGCCATGATTGCTGACTTTTCTGCCGTCGGCGGCCTGATCATGTTTGCCACCGGATTTCAAATCTGCGGGATTGTCTCATTTCCCATTGCCAACATGCTTCCATCCCTGTTGATTGCCATGCCCATTTCTGCGCTATGGGTGCAGTATTTTGTTCATTAACTCAAAAACTTTTAAGATTCAGGTAATCATCCTTGCCAGGTCTCTGGCCTTTTCAAAGGCCGGGGCGACCATAGCCTCCACCTTCTCAACTTCCAAGCTGTAGAGGGTGCCGGCAGTTTCAATGAGTTCGTCCATGCCCGAGTTGGTCTCATCCTCCCTGAGAATGGCCACCAGGCGAACCGGTCCCAGTGCCTGGTGATCCTGAACTTCAGCCCCGTGATGCCCCCGGATGGCCGCGGCAATATTTTCGGGCAAACCCCACTCCGCACAAATCCAGGAAGCCACCTCGGTGTGGTCCCAAGAAAGTGTTTCCCGCTCAAGTTCCGCCAGATCCCCGCCTTCAAGATGCCACTTTTCAAAAATGGGACCATAGTCTTTACTGCGGTGACAGGCCAAAAAAGGCAGGGCAAGATCCTGGAGAAAGGCGGCCGTAAAACATTCAGACTCCTTGGCCGGGCACAGGTACCGGGCAAGTTCGCTGGCCAATACAGCCCGTTTGGCAGAAGTCAACCAAAACAGGGCCGGATCATGCCACTGGCAGGCCTGCCTGGGCATGCCCTGGGAAACGCCCACCCCGAGGACCAGGGACTCCAGCTGGGAAATGCCAACCAGGGCAACGGCCTGGGTTAAATTCTCCACCTTCTTTATGGGTGAAAAGGCGGCCGAATTGGCGATCCTCAACACCTTGACCGAGATACCCGGGTCCAGGGACAAAGACTCTGCAATGTTTGCGGCTGATGAATAAGGGCTTCTGATCTTCTGCAAAATCTGCATCACCACGGCAGGAAAAGAGGGGAGTTCATATCCCTTGAGTATTTTTTTCAACTCTGCTTTAGGACGGATCTTTTTCTTAAAAAAAGAGAACATTTAAAAGTACCTCATTCAGCACGGCGTGCCATTTTATTTCCAAGGATGCTCAACAATCCCCCCAGCCCCATATATCCGGTGACCGCCTGGAGAGAAACCACAATCTGGGCGATGAGAGACATAGGCACCGCATCACCGTAACCCAAGGTGGTCAGCGTAACAAAACTAAAGTAAATAGGGGAAAACCAGGTCGGATAATCCCCGTAATCAATGGCCATCTGTGTGTAGATTAGGCCAAAACCCAGGGTGGCCACAACCAGCCAGACCAGCCAGCGCACAATTGAGCGACCGCAGTCCGAGGTGAACCACCAGATCCAGTAGAGGATCATGTGCACCCGGCTCTGGCTTTTAAACTCAAACAGATAGTTTTCATCTGAAATATACCGGCGAACCAGGTAAGCTCCCCTCAGGTCCATCTCCCTGACATCGGCCCCCAGCCAATTGGCTTTTTTAAAATTTTTGACCCCCAAAAGACGGCAGCGTCTCAAATCGGCCAAGCTGAACAGGGTATGGTCCAGATTACTGTGCTTGAGGTCAGCATCGCACAGGCTGGCCCGGGTAAACACAGCACGACTCAGATCGGCTTCGGACATCCTGGCCCCGGTCAGATCTGAAGCCCTCAGATCGGCCGAGCACAGCTTAGACCGACTGAGTACCGCCTCACTCAAGTTTGCATTGATCATAGAGGCATGGGAAAGATCAGCCCCGCCGAACCCGCAGTGACTGGCCCGGCACTCGTTCAGGTTGGCATGGGAGAGATCAACCCCGATAAATTCACATTCATCCAGCACCGCCTTTTCCAGGCTGGCCCCGGTCAACCGTCCGTAGCTTAAGTTGGAGCTATTTAGGGTCACCCGATTCATAATGGCAAAAGACAGATCATACCCGGAAAAATCCATATTAGACAAATCCTGGTTACTCAGATCCATACCCCGCAGGTCCAATTTCATTGGACGGCCGGGCCTTCCAATGGGGCAGGCCTCCTTGAGTTGCCGGATCATAAGGGTCCGGCGGTCGATTCCGGACTCCGAATCCGTCTCCAGCCATCGCTGCCTTAAAGCGGTGATTTTTTCTTGGGAAATAGGAATAGTTTCCTTGTCCATTCGTACCCGTATCATTTGGAAAAAATAAACGCGGTCTTGTTTAGGAAGAAATCTTTAATAAGTCTTTTATACACTATCGCTTCAGATAAGTTAAGCTTAGAAAGATAACTATTTCAATCCATATTTGTGACCTTTAAAATAGTTGCGACATCCACATATTTTTCAAAATGTCGGGCCAGTATGTCGTATTGCCTGTCACGGCCCTGCAGGCCACAGGCTTTTGGGGGCTCAAGTTCGCTTAAGCCCAACAGTGAAAGCCATTTTTTCAGAATAGGGGCTGAATCAAAAAAGCCGTGCATGTATGTGCCCATAACCCGGCCTGAGTTTGCCTCGGCCCCGTCGAAAGCGGTGCACGCTTGCTGATTCCTCTCTTTTACGCGTAACAGGCCGTCATTTGACTTCTTGCCCGAGGCGATCCGATTGGTAGACGCTGTCCGGCCCATGTGGATTTCATAGCCAAGGCCCGGGACACCATCCCATTCAAACCGGGATATGGTCGTGGTTTTCGGGGCTTTGAGCACCGTCTCAAGAAGGAGAAGCCCCAATCCGTCCGTATCACCCGGGGGGCCTTCAAGACCGTGGGGGTCACGAACTTTTGTGCCCAACATCTGGTAGCCGCCGCATATGCCCAGAACATGGCCGCCGTTGTCAACATAAGCATTAATCTTGGCGTTCCAGTCGGTCTTGGCAAGCCAGTTCAAATCGCTGCGGGTACTCTTGGAGCCGGGCAGGATAACTGCTTTGTAGGCGGACAGGTCTCTTGGGTGCTCAACAAAATCCACTGCCAATCCGTCCACCTGAAACAGGGCATCAAAATCAGTAAAATTGGATATATGGGGGGTACGCACCACCAGCACCGTAGGGTTTTTGACAGGATCAGTTTTAGCCTCGGGGCGTTCGATCACCACAGAGTCTTCATTGGGGATATGGTGGTTAATCCAGGGCAGCACCCCAAACACCGGTTTGCCGGTCTTTTTTTCAATCCAGTCTACCCCCTCTTTAAATAAAGCGATATCGCCCCGGAACCGATTGATGACAAAACCCGCGATAAGATCCTGTTCCGCCTTGTTCAGACATGCCAGGGTCCCCACAATCTGGGCAAACACGCCTCCCCGGTCAATGTCGGCGGTGAGAATCACCGGCGCCTTGGCATAGGCGGCCATTTTCAAATTAACGATATCCCTTGCCATGAGGTTGACTTCCGCGCAGGAGCCCGCCCCTTCCAGTACCACCACTTCATTGTCGGCACGCAGGCGATCCAGGGCACCGCAGGCCGTATCCCAAAGTTTTTCTTTTTCCCGGTGATATTGTGCGGCAGACAGATCTTTATGCACCTTTCCCAACAGTATTACCTGGGATCCGATCTGGGTCACAGGCTTGAGCAAAACCGGATTCATGTCCACATGGGGGGCAATGCGGGCGGCTTCGGCCTGGACAATCTGGGCCCGGCCCATTTCAAGGCCTTCCGGGGTGACCCCGGAATTATTGGACATGTTCTGGGCCTTATATGGGGCCACTTTATATCCCCGATCGGAAAAAATCCGGCAAAGGGCTGTGGCAACCACACTTTTACCCACATCGGACCCTGTTCCCAGTGCGGCAATACATTTGGCCTGTTTTATTTCTCCACTCATATGTCGTATTTTTGGCTGTACCCCCGGGGGGTGATCATTAGATCATTGTAAATAAATGTGGAACTGTTTCCTACGATTACGATACTCTGCATGCCCACATCGGCTTTATCCAAATCTTTAAGGGCACACAACGCGATTTTCTGGTTGTCCCGCATAGCGCCTGTGACGATACCTACCGGGGTGGTGCCGGCCCTGTGTTTCAGAATAATCTTCATGGCCCGGCCTAGCTGCCAGTCGCGCTTTTTACTCTTTGGGTTGTAAATATTGATCACAAAATCGGCAGATGCCGCCGCATCCAGGCGCTTTTCAATCATCTCCCATGGGGTAAGCAGATCGCTCAGACTGACGGTTGCAAAATCATGGGTCAACGGCGCCCCCAAAAGCGCGGCACCGGCAGCTAACGCCGGAATGCCGGGCACCACCTCAACCGACAGACTGTCTTTTGCGCCGGTATTGCAGGCAATTTTTTTAAGGGCCAGCATTTCCAAAACCAGACCGGCCATGGCATAGATACCGGCATCCCCGCCGGATACCAGGGCACAGATCTGGCCGTCAAGGGCAGCATTAATAGCGGCCTGAACCCGGTCCACTTCCTTGGTCATACCTGTGGTCAGTCTCTTCTTATCCCTGATCACATCCTTAATCAGTTCAAGATAGGTTTTGTACCCCACCACAATATCGCAGGCGGCCAGCACCTGGCGTGCCCGGCCGGACATATGATCGACATGTCCCGGCCCTGTACCTACGATATAAAGGGTATTGCCGCCAGGGCAAGGGTGACCGTCCGGCTGGCTGTTTTCGGTATCAACAGATTCCTCCTGCCCGTTGCCAGCATGGCTGCTGCTTCGCATACGCTTTTTACTCCTATATGTTTATTCACCAGGGAAGATGGCGTGGGTACAGTCTTTACCTGGTCCAGTTCCTCTCTTGTATAAAATTCAATGGGCACGTCTAAAATTTGGGCAAGTTCCAGAAGCCCCGATTCATCTGCCTTAAGATCAACGGACACGATTTTGGACAAGCTGTTCACGCTGATTCCACGGTCTTGAAAGACTTGATATAAGTGATCTTCCAACGCCTGCCGGGTCACTCCCCTGCGACACCCCATACCGGCCACCAGCATTTTGGGCCGCAGTACCAAAACTTTTTCAGGAAGAGCTCGGACCGAATAATCCACCCATATTCCAGATTTTTCAGCCGCAAACAAAGCAAATTCGTCCATAAACGTGAACGGCAGATACGGCGACACTAAATTAAACGGATCGTGAACCGGTAAGGGCTCCCCCTTGATAAAGGCCATGTTCACATTTTTTACAGACTGTCTGTTTTCGATATAAAGCCCCTGGTCCCGGGCAATCACATCGATGGCCGGGACTTGGTTAACATCCGTGGCCGTGGTGATCACAGGATTTGCCCCCAGTAGACTTGAAAGCTTGACGGCCAATTCATTGGCCCCGCCGATATGGCCTGAAACCAGACTGATCACAAAACGGCCGGTTTCATCACCGCACACCACGGCCGGATCTTTTGTTTTATCCTGGATTAAGGACGCGATGGTGCGAACAACAATACCCGTGGCCATGATAAAATAATGTCCATCATAATGGTCCCAGACCGGTGCCAAGGCCTTGGCCAAAGAGGAGAATCCGGTATAAGACTTTCCCGGAAACAATGTTTGCGATGCAAACAGGTCTGTATGAGGCAGTGCCTGTTTCACCTGGTTTGCCAGGGTCATCCCCTGGGGTGTCAGCACCCATACCGCAAGTTTTTTTTCAGCCAAGTCGATCATACCTTGTCCGGATACCCATGGATAAAAACCCTGTGATAAAACAACGATTTGCCGTCCCTATTCTTTCTGTATCAATAATTCCATAACAATGAGCGCCAAAGGAGTAATGCTCTTTTTCGGCATTGGCAGCAGATTCTTTATATGCCACCCGGCACCATTCAAGATCAAATCATCATTCATTACTCTTACAGATTTTAGAACTAAACAACCACCGGCTTCAAGCCGGTGGGTTTAAACTCGCGGACTGAAAGTCCAGCGAGACCGGCTATAGCCGGTTGAAGGAGCTACTCAATATCAAAATGATCATTAGGGTCTTTTTCAAAATGATGTTCAAGATACTCTTGAATCATATCTTTTGTCAGTTCTCCAGAGGTTATGCAAAAATACCCCCGAGCCCAAAAATGTTTACCCCAATATCGCTTTTTCAAATGTGGAAACTCCTCAAAAATTTTCCGAGACACACGCCCCTTAACTCTGCGCATGATATCAGACGGGGAAATATTTGGTGGTGCCGAACACAGAATGTGAACATGATCCTTGCTGACAACACCACGCAAAATGTGAATTTCAAACCTCTCACAGGTTTGTCGGACGAGTTCTCTCACTCGCAAAGCAACATCCCCTTGCAATACGTGGTATCGGTACTTCGTCACCCAAACAAAATGATATTCTATTTTGTACTTTGTATGACTGTTTTGCCGATAGTCCATGCAAAGGACTATAAAACAACTGCTGGCAAAATGCTACCCGTCTAAAGACGGGGGTTTTAACCTTTTACAGAAACAATAAAACTCAATATAACGTCTGTAAGGTCAACGTAATTACCTGCCTCACAAACGCACAATACTGTAACATCCAAAACACAAAATTGTATCAAAAGTTTCGTGAGACAATATTATCTCCGAATATGTAGCACTTGACTAAAAACACCTCCCTGATTAAAACTGTAATTCCAAGCACTTGCCATATATAATCCATTTCACACATCTTTTTAGACAATCCGGCATCATTTTTGATTGTATCTTAATCAAAACATTGATGAACGAATTTGATTACGGACCAATGATTTTTATGTGAAAGACTGGATAAGTTACTCAGATCTTTCAACCTTTGTTGTGGGCTTACGCCTGGCAGTTGATATGTCGGGTCGGCCCATGGCCGTTATTAACCATTAACTCAGGTTGAAGTTCAACTTGAGAGACCTTGAAACATAATTATCACATTAAAAAGGAGCAGTTATGAAAAAAGCAACACTGGAAAAAATTTTTGAATATGCATCAATGCCTGTCCACGGCACTTTGTCACGGAAACTGAGAAAGGACATCACCTGCCAAGTAAACGACGGCAAAGTATATGATGGTGCCACTTTTTTTCTTGGAGAAGAATTTGTCCGTATTACAGAAGAAGACAACGGACAAAAAATCAATACCTATTATGACTGGGAAAATATCGTTTCAGTCAGAACCATTGCAAACAGTACCAAGTAACTGCCATGGGCTGGCCTGGTATATCACCGTGGGTCAGCCCACAACGAAAATAGAAAAATTTATATTCGTTACACAGACTTGCCCATAAGAAAAAAGGAGGAATTGTGGCCCAAGTTACCTTTTACGAGAAACCCGGTTGCATTAACAACACCAAACAAAAAACATGGCTCGCTGCCGCGGGTCACGATGTAACCGAAAAAAATATTTTGGAGACACAATGGACCCGTGAGGAACTGCTTCTTTATTTTGGAGACAGGCCTGTGGCAGACTGGTTTAACAGGACTGCACCTTTGGTCAAATCGGGACAGGTAAACCCGGACGCTGTCAACACCGAAGAAGCCCTTGACTTAATGCTGACAAACCCGATTCTTATAAAACGCCCTCTGCTTCGTGTGGCAGATGAAAGAATGCAGGGTTTTATCGTAGATGCGGTTCATGCCTGGATCGGGCTTGATCCATCCAAAGGCAATGAAGCCGTTGTTGAAGAACTTCGTAAGGACAACCTTGGCCTCTGTCCCATGCTGGCAAAAAATACCAGCTGTGATGAAAAGAAATTAAGCTGATGTCCTTTTAAAAAAACGATAAACCATCCACAAGCCCGGGCAGACATTTTGCCCGGGTTTTTTAATTGATCACGTCTTGCCCCGGTATCCGTGGGCAAAAGCCCGGTCGTACAAAAGTGATCTGGCATCCTGATCCGTTTCCAGAAACGGCCCCACAATGATAAGTGCCAGTCGGTTAATTCCGTTTTCAGCCATGGCCTGTGAGAGACGCTCCACAACGGTAACAATAGTACGCTCGTCGGGATGGCTCACCTTATAGGCCACCGCCACAGGGGCTTGGGGCCCATAGGTTGCGGCCAGAATTTTTTGCACCTGTCCGGCCATACCGGCACTTAAGTAAATGGCCATGGACGCTTTATGAGCGGCAAGACTTTCCAAAGACTCTTTTTCCGGCACCGGGGTCCGGCCTGAAATCCGGGTGAAAATCAGAGTCTGAGCTTGCTCCGGCACGGTGTATTCCACCTTGAGTGCGGCAGCGGCGGCAAACGCAGCAGTGACGCCCGGAATCACCTCGTAGGGGATTTCCCGCTGATCCAGCAGCATCATCTGCTCGGCAACGGCCCCGTAAAGAGAAGGATCTCCGGTGTGCAGCCGCACGACCTTGAGCCCCTTGTTCCAGGCATGGGACATGGCATCCACCATTTCCTCCAGGTGCATGCCGGCGCTGGATACGTTTTGAACCCCGTCCCCCGCCCAGGTCAACACGGCCTCGGGAACCAGAGACCCGGCGTAGAGAATATAATCAGCCCCTTCCAGGGCTTTCATTCCCCTGACCGTGATCAGGTCCGGTGCCCCCGGCCCTGCCCCGGTAAATATAATTGGATATTTTTTAGTCATGTTCATAGTGCGCTGCCTTTTTGTGCTGCGATGATCCACACGGGGTTCAACGCCTCCATACGCCGCCCCCAGGGCATATTACTGGATTTGCTGATCTGGGCCTGTGTTATATCCACCTCAAAGCCCTTTGCTTCCAACTCCGATACGGCCAGATGCAGAGTCTCCATCAGTACGGTATTTATAACGATTCTTCCCAAAGGATTCAAAACGTTTACCACCACATTGAGCACTTGATCCAAATCTTTGCCGGAACCGCCGATAAACACCCGGTCAGGCCTTGGCAAATCTGCCAGCCCATGGGGAAGCTGCGCCCGAACGGCGGACAGATTTTTTACCGTGAAGCGCTTAACATTGGCCTTAATCTGTTCAATACGACGTTGATTTTTTTCCACGGCATAGACAAACCCATCCGGCAAAAACAAGGTGGCCTCAATTCCCACAGCACCTGAACCTGCCCCCAGGTCCCACAAGATATTCGTTGGTCCCAATTCCAGGGCGGCCAAAGAGAGAACGCGAACGGGCGCTTTTGTAATCAAACCCTTTTCATGGACAAACCAGTTATCAGGGGTTCCCAAACGCAAAGGAGCGCTTGGGGCAGGCAATTCCCCTTTTTGAAGCACGACCACATTAGGCTGACCAAAAATGGTTTGCGTATCTGTGTGTTCATCCATGGACGAAATTTTTTCTTCCGGAGCACCCAAATTCTCCAGCACCCACATCTGCCAGGCATAATCATGGGACGCCACCTGTTTTTTAACGGCCAAAGGATCGTTCTTCGGATCGGTGAGCACGCACAGCAAATTCTTGTCATCCATGGCCTTTGCCAGGCCCCTCATATTGTCCCGGCCGTGCAGACTCACCCAGGCCGCGTCCTGCCAGGGCAGTTTAAGCCGGGCAAAGGCGGCAGCCATACTGGTGACATTGGGATGAATGATAACCTTGTCCGGGCCCAGACGTTCGATCAACGTTTTACCAATACCAAAAAACAATGGATCACCCGAAGCCAGCACCACCACAAGCCCCTCAACCATATACGCTTCAATGAAGTCCAGCACCCCGGATACAGGACTTGAGATCTCTTTTTTTAAGGCCGTTACATCTCCGAAATAAGACAGATGCCGTTTGCCTCCCACCAGAACAGCAGCCTTTTCAATCAAAGCCAGATGGAATCCAGTAAGATCTGTGATGCTAAGCCCCATTCCGATGACATGAATCGCTTCATCCATGGTTTTATTTTCCCCTGGGAGAATCAAAGGCAATGGCCCTTTGGAAAACATAAAAACAAACCGCTCCTATTTGCCTTTTTTAGCTTTGCTTCGATTATACCACGGCTGATGACTGTACAGTTTCTCGAAACATTCCTCACAAAGCCCATGGCTGAAATGCGCGTAGGAGTATTTTTCGATATATGCTTCCAACTTTTGCCACAATCCTTCATCATCATCCCGGACTTTCTTGCAGCTTGCGCATATGGGTATCAGCCCCCTCAGGGTTTTGATCTCCACATGTGTTTTAACCCGCGCCAACAATTCAGGGGTTCGAAACGGTTTGGTAATATAGTCAGTTCCACCAACCTCAAACCCCTTGACAATGTCTTCGGTTTCAGTTTTCGCGGTTAAAAAAATAACGGGAATATGCATCATTTGTTTATTCGCTTTTATCCGCTCACAGACTTCATATCCGTTAAGACCAGGCATCATAACATCCAGCATAACCAAGTCAAAATTTTTATTGTTCAACCAGTCAAGCGCTTTTTCACCATCGGTGGCAAATTCCACTTGATAACCGTTTTGTTTCAGTATGCTACCCAAAAGTTGGATATTCTTGGGTTCATCATCAACAATCAGAATCGAAAAACCCTCTAACTCACCGGCTGTTTTTATATTCATTTCATCTCTTTCGTTAGCTGTTCAACGATTTTGGGAAATGCGTCTATAAAAGACCGCATACCGTTAATATTAAAACTGTCTACATAACTTATAAGTTCGTTGCCATACGCCTCAAGATATATAAAATTATACCGGCTACCCAAATTTTTCAATTCCAGCCCAAATGATTTTACATCATCCACCGGTAAACGGTCTTTTATTTCTTTCCACAAAATTAGATAGTCCGAACAAAGGATCTTTTGAATTTCAGGCAACTTGATTGCCAATTCATCAGATAGACCATCCAAAGGATTGCGGCTTAACAAATCCGGACCTTTGTCTTCTTCAACGGCCCCTTTTTCAATAGTATTTTCATATTCAATATCTTTTAAGACAATGGAGAATACGCTGCCTAAACCCATGGCGCTTTGAACGAAAATACGACCGTTCATCATTTCAACCAGGCGTTTTGAAATCGCAAGTCCAAGTCCAGTACCGCCAAAACGGGAATGATCCTGTCCCGTCTGTTGTCTGAACGCATCAAAAATCGATGCCATCTCGTTTTCATGAATTCCAATGCCGGTATCCTCTATTGTCAACTTCAAATCGATCATATTTTCTTTTTGACCTACAACATCCGCGGACATTCGGACATAACCGGATTGGGTAAACTTAACTGCGTTCCCTACAATATTAAACATGACCTGACGCAGGCGGATTTCATCCAGACAGAGTGTCGCCGGTAAATCATTGCTGATATCAGCCTTAAAAACAATGTCTCTTTTTGCCACCTCTGCCTCAAAAATTTGCCGGACTTCAGCCAGAAGCGTTCTTAAATCAATGAACGTATAATTTATTTCCAATTTACCAGATTCGATTTTTGACATATCCAGGATATCATTAATCAGCATCAACAGGCTTTTTCCGGCTTGTTTAATGGCAGACAAATAGCTTTTTTGCTGTTCGTCTTTAATTAATCCAGACAGCAGTTCACTAAAGCCGGTCACTGCATTCAACGGGGTGCGTATTTCATGGCTCATGTTTGCCAGAAAAGCGCTTTTTGCCTGATTGGCCTTGTCGGCCTCAATTTTTGCATAGAAGAGTTCTTCTATGCGATCCTCCAATTCCCAATGCATGTCGCTCAGCTTATCTGTTGTGCTGTTAATGGCTTCAGCGATTCGGCTTAATTCGTCATTACCGGTAATCGGCAGCTTTTCAGAAAAGTCGCCTCTTCCGATCTTTTCCATGGAACGATGAAGATCCCCCAAGGAAACCTTCAGCCTTAACAGGAAAGTAATCAGAATCGTCGAAACGATCAAAACAATTGCCAATACAAGGAGTGTAAATTGATAATACAAAATTTTCAGTCGTTCGGATTTTTTTGCATCCAGAATGGAGATCAGTTTGCTCAGCCTGACTTCAAATTCGGATTCAAGAAAGTCCTTGGCTGTAATTATATCATTTCGTACAACCAGAAGGTCATGATCTTTAGAATCGAAATACTGATATATCAATCCGTCCCGTGAGCGTTTTTCCTGTTTCATCATTTCTGATAGATGTTTTTTAACCCGGGTCGTTTTCTGATAGGTAAATATCCAGAAGGTATTCATGGCTTCCAGGATGCTGATTTGTTCCTGGGTGACCAGCAGAGAATGAATAATTGGAGACGCATTGAGTACCTTCAGTTTGTCCTGAAACCGATCATGGTTCTGACACCATTGCAGATAGGCGCTGTCCAGTCCATCGGCCACGAGCAACTCTGTTGTATGAATCTGCAAGTTTTTAAGCGAGTTGATGGTCTCCTGACAGATGACACCGGCTCGGTTCAAATTATTGATTTTGAAAAGCATAAGAAGAACGACACCAAGGATCGTTATAGAAGCCAATATAACGGTGAATATCGTGATCAGGAAACGGGTGTTAAGTCGCATAATTGAAATATTATATGTCGGATGACCAATATTGGTCCGCGATTTCCTGGAGTTCCGCCAGAATCTCGTCAAGGGAATCCGGGTTCATCATAAACTCACCCAGTTTTTCAACGGCCGGTGTCCCGACTTCCACGGGTGTGGCTTCCCAGAATCGATTAAGCACCCTGAACTTTTCATTTCTGATGGTCGCAATCAGCTTCTCTTTAACCGGGGGCAAATTTTCGGTAGACACGTTGGAATTTCCCGGATATGTGGCGTGAATACGGGTGAAATACGCCGCGCCCGCCTGCCCCATCCACCAATCGGCAATCTTTACGGCGGCGTCAGGGTTTCGACCATTTTGAGACGTAAAAATCGGCGCCACTTCAAATACAATGTTCCTGCCGGCCTCTGGATTATGGGATGGCAGAATAAAGGCACCAATGCTGTCCGAATTGACACCGTGTGCTCTCAGGACACTTTGATAGTACCAGGTTCCACAAAGAACCATACCATGTTTTTTTTCTTGCCACAGGTAGCCGCCGTTGGACATCATATTGGCCGACGGATCGGAAAAATAGCTATTGTTAATCATCTCTTGCCAGACGGTGAAGGCTTTTCGGATCCTTGGATCAGTATATTTGACCATTCCCCGGCAAAGTTTTTCATAAAGATCCGGATCTTGGCCTATAATCATCTCTTCAAACCAGATAAACGCGGGCCATTTATATTGAATAGTAGACAGAATAGGCGTAATGCCGGCCGCTTTTAGTGTATCGCAAACATGGATAAACTCAGTCCAATTCGCGGGTTCTTTTAATTCCAGCTGCTTAAAGATATCCTTGTTGTACCAGACAGGCCAGTAGTCGATGCCATATGGGAAACCATACATTTTCCCGTCGAGGGTAAATGCATCGCGAAGCCCCTTTGGATATTCATCCCAATGCTTTTTCCAGAGCGCAGACAGATCGCCGACCAGATTCCGGTCTACCAGTTCCTTAACCCGGTAAGTTGACCACCAGGTGAACAGATCAGGGGCTTGGGCTGTTGGCAGCGTCGCCTTCATCTGATGAATATACAATTCGGTTGTATCCGAGGGAATTGCTTTGATCCCAATACCGATTTCCGAGAATGCCCGTTCCCCCATCCGTGTAAAATTTTCCTGAAAGGTAGGTACCCACCCCTTGTCATGGGCCAGCGTCACTGTACCAGCCTGTGCAGAGTCACTCTCCTGTTGATTTTCCTTATTGATCAACCGGGGTAAAAAAATAGTCCCCACTCCCGTTATCAACAGCACCAGCACAATCATGATAATACGGTTTCTTTCTTTCATATATATCTCCGAAAATCCCTAGTGCGAATATTGGTGAAGCCCATACGTTACAGCACTTTGTCAGTCACTTTGAAGCAGTGACCTTTTATATATATGTTTAAATTTTTCCAGCTGCATAAACCAATCTTGGGGTATTTTCCCCCGACCGTAATATTTTTCTAAAATTTCAATATATTTTCCGTTTTCTATAATAATTTTTAACCCGTTGGTATATTTCGCCCCCAACTCTTTTCCGCCTGGGAAGTGCTTATCGATCATGACGGTCACAGGAGTCGCCGTTCCCTTAATTTCAAAGTTCGAGAAATTTTCGGCATCGTCTGGAAATATCTTGTTGATTGTATAAATTCCGCTTAATTTGAGCACGCTGCACAAATCAATTCTCCCATTTTTCAGCATTTTAATCATAGAATCTTCCGAATTCAGCTTCACCACTTTGATGCCGTTTTTCTCAAAGAATGATACATCGTCGAGTGCCCCCCTTATGACACCGAGTGTATATCCCTTAATATCACCCAGTCCCCTGTAGGTGATCTCTTTTTCGTGATGAGGTTTATAGTAGAAAAAAGCCAGCCGGCAAACAGCAATTGGAATGACGGCGCAAAATTCCTGTCCGGCCAACATTTCCGGAGTTCCCACATGGTTACTCGTTAGATTTCTTCTGACTCTTTTTAATGGAGAAATCTTGATAACGCTTTTCACGCCGATCTCTTTTGATATGGCATGAAGCACCTCGCCTCCCATTCCATCGTCAGGCATATGCGCGGACCAGAAGGGAGGTGTTTCGCTTGAACCGAATTCAATGATTTGTTCATCGGCAAGAGCCGGAAATGGTGCGCCGAATATAATGTACAAAAGCACCGGAATCGTCCCTGCAATTTTCATATTTTTCAAGATCGTTTTCTCCATTTCACCCATTGTCATACAGTGCGGGGCTTCGTATCGGCCGTAAAAATTTTCTTGATGCGACCGAAATAGTGATCAAAGGCCGCCATACTTTTCTATGAGTTCGGAATATTTGCCGCTTTGTTTGATTATTTGAAACCCTTTGGTAAACGATTGGAAAATCTCTTCGTACCGAGGATGCTTCTGATTAAATATAATCGAAAAAGGAGTCTTCCATGGCGAACCCGCCATTTTAGCAAAATCATTTTTCTCTTCCGAGAAATGCTTTCGGATAAACCATTCGCCGCAAGTATCGTCCACGGCCAAAAAATCTATCTTTCCATCCCGCAGCATTGTAAACAGAGAAGCAAGGTTATCGCCCGTTACGGTTTTGATCCCCGCATGTTCATAGGCTGTGGCATCCTCCCCTGCCAAGGCCCCATAGGTATATCCTTTCAATCTATCCAATTGCCCATCCCACCCCAATCCCGTTTTATGGTTGGGTCTGTAATAAAAGTATCGTCCCTCCATGATGTAGCACGGCACGACTTTAAGCTGTTTCAGCTGATCTTTCGTGAAGTCACTTTCCTCTCCAACCATTGCGGCTGAGTTATCCTGAATCAAGGAGTAAACCGCCAGACTTTTCACAACCTGATTTTCAACCATCACTGCAACGCCTGCCGCCAAAAAAGCCGCCTGGATAATTTCCGGACAAAGTCCCATGTTCGGCATATCAAAGGTCGTTAACGGCGGATATTCATAAATGACTATTTTGGTGGTCCCTTCGGATTCGAACAATTGGGGCGTCAACCGTGGTCCGGTCGCCCAAACCGTGTTTAGAGACACGAGCAAAATGACTGATAGCATGGATATGGCTATTGATACCTTGCATTTCATGACAATATATTCCTTTTCCTTAATTCCGGTTATTGGGCCCGGTACGCTTTTGAGACGAACGAATCAATCACAGCCGAACTGGACAGAGTTGTCAGTCTGTCCCAAATATCAATATGATAATCAAACGGATAAGTTTGCGTCAGCATAATGGTGATTTTTTCTTCCCGGGGGTCAATGCTGAATCGTGTAGAATAAATTCCAGCCCATTCATATATGCCGATGCTGCCGCTGTCCACATCGTGGCCGCGCTCCATTTCAATGGCAAAGCCGAGCCCGAATTTCCACCCTTTGCTATGAATAAACGTCGCGTCCAGGGCATCGATGTGATTCGTTGCGGTCATCAGTTCCACGGTCTTTGGGCCCAGGAGGCGAACCCCGTCAAGATCGCCTTGGTTCAAGAGCATCTGGCAGAATCTGAAATAATCATAGGCCGTTGAAATCAATCCACCTCCCCCCGAATAGTAAGTTTTTGAACCGTTGTAGGGATAACTGGCCGAGTAGATAAATGTCCCTTCTCTTTTAGGGCCGTCGGTTATTTTTCGTAGATTACCCATCCCGTCGGTGATCCACAGTGCGGATAAGCGATGTAATTTATCCTCAGGCGGATAAAAATATGTATCGGTCATTTTCAGCGGTTTAAATATATATTCCCGAAAATAATCATTTAAATTCATTCCCGAAACGATCTCGACCACGCGTCCCAGCACATCGGTTGACAGACCGTATTCAAAAGCTTCGCCCGGATGGTTGTAAAGCGGCATCCGGCCCAATTTCCTGACCATTTCGCCTATTGTTCCCTCGGTTTCGCTGACACCGTCGTAAATACCGGCACTTTCATACAAACGGGCCAGTTGTTGATGCTTTGGATCCGGAAACCAGCTCGCCATGAATCGATAGGAAATTCCCGAGGTATTGGTAAGCAGGTGGCGTATGGTTATCTCCCGTTTTGCAGGAACCAGGCGATATGGTGGATCAGCCTCTTCGGGCAGCATTTCCAGCACCTTGGGCCTGGCGAATTCCGGAATGTATTTGGCCACTGGATCGGAAAGCAGAATGCGTCCCTGTTCATAGAGTTGCATCACCGCCACACAAGTAACCGGTTTGGTAAAGGAAGCGATTCTGATCAGACTGTTTTTCCGCATGGGTTTGCCGACATCGGCCACCCCGAATGCCTCAAAATAAGCAGGCTTACCCTTTCGCGCAATCAAAACGATTGAGCCGCCAATCTTGTTCTCATCGACAAGGCGGCTCATCAGTTTATCGATATGTTTTAAACGGTTGGAGGATAGACCAATGCTTTCCGGCGATACCGTGTGCGGCAAGTTCTGGCCGAAAACCGGCAACGTAAATAATATGATACAAAAAAGGATTGAAACAACCTGGTGACAGATTCGCATGCGCCGTTCTCCTTTGTCCACAGTTTCAATGACGATAGTCATGGACCTGAACAATTCATTTTATGATCTTGCCTGTTAACATATAAGGCGGAATAATTCCCTCCAAAAAATATTTTCCATAATGCTTTTGTAAAATATCCCGCATATCAATCTCTGCAAGTTTCTTTCTCACATCATCAATGATATTTTTATTTCCGGGATATTTTTTGGAAAAAATGAGACAATAGGACGACATGGAAAAGGGTTTGGTCAGTTCAAACTCCTTTTTTTTATTAGGGAAAACAGATTCCAGTAACGGCATGAAGGCGATATCAACCAAGGGGAGCAAATCAATCCGCTCTGTGTAAAGTTGTTTAAGATTCATCTCGTAGTTAGGCGCAAAATCCAGTTTCAGACCGGCCCCTTTCTGTAAAAGTTTGACAGACCAATTTGAATTGGTAAGAGCGCCGATTTTATAGACGTTGAGGTCGGAAAGCGTAGTGTAATTTACACCGCCGGGAAATCTGGATTTTTTATATACAAAGTTAATTGCTGAATAGTAAATCGTAAGCGGAACAGTAACTTTGGGATCTGTCTGAGGATATAAAAAAGCACTCTCTATATGCCCACTGTTAACCATATTTATCGCTCTGCCAAGCGGGTACAATTTTATGGAGGCATCGTATCCCATTGCATCCAGCAGTTCAGTAAGCATATCCGTCCCCGCTCCGGTTCCGTCTTTAAAGAAAACCGGCGGGTGTTCCAAACTTGCAATCCTGATTGTTTTTCTCCCTGCCCCGGCATACGAATCTTCGCCCGGTATAATATTCAGGCACACAGTGAACAATATTCCGATAAGAAGCATTTTATGAACGGCTCTGCCCATATACATAACTCCATTTGTTTAAGTTTTTTAATCTCTGTCCTTAAACAGAGGCAGACGTATAATGAATTTAGCGCCTGCGCCCGGACTGGACTCAACCGCCATTTCCCCCTTATGGTTTTCAGTGATAATAAAATAGGAGACGCTGAGCCCCAACCCGGTTCCCACCCCTGTCGGTTTGGTGGTGAAAAAGGGATCAAAAATAAGTTTGCGAACTTTCTCATCCATTCCAGGCCCATTGTCTTCAATTTCTACGCAGGCCATATGCCGGACCGAATCAACATAGGTCCGGATGAAGAACCCGGCGTTCGGAGACCCTGCACCCTGCATGGCCTGGGCCCCGTTAGCCAGGATATTAAGCACCACCTGCTGAATCTTGCCGGCCTGGCAGGGGACATCAGGCAGGCCTTCATCATATTCCCTGGTGATCCTGATTTGCTTAAAATCATATTCTTTTTTCAAATTATAATCCGTTGCCGCAAGTTCGATGGTTTTATCCAGGATCTTGTTCAAATCCTGGGTAGATACGGCCGTGTCGTCCTTACGGGCAAAGCTAAGCATATTTGTGACAATCCCCGATACCCGCTTTCCTGAATCGGTGATTGCATCGATCATTCTCGGTATGCCCCTGTTTTCCATGAAGCGTTCAATAGACGCCATGGTAATGCCGGCGGCCTCCGCCGCTTTTTTGTTGGCCGGGATATCGGCACCGCCATTGAGCCGCTGGGCCATAACCTGGACGGTCTGCATGATGCCGGCCAAAGGATTATTAATTTCGTGGGCCATGCCTGCGGCAAGCCCGCCAAGGGAAAGCATCTTTTCGCTCTGGATCATCATCTCTTCCATGCGTTTTCGTTCGGTGATATCCTGAATCGTTCCTTGTATCTGAGCCACGAGTCCGTCTTTGATTACCGGATGGCCGGAGGCTCGCACCCACTTGGAAATTTTTTTGGCGGATACAAGTTCAAGCACCAAATCGTAAGGGAGTCCCTGGTCAAGTAGTTGGTGTAAGGCGTGTTCAAGTTTTTCCCGGTGTTCGCCATGGAAAAAGCCAAGTGCGTCTTCAATCCTTAACGCCTGATTCGATTCAAGGTCATGAATCCGGCTTACTTCATCCGTCCATGTTGCCTTGCCGGTTTCGATATCAATTTTCCACCCGCCAATTTTAGCAAGCCTGCCGATATCATGAAGCAGATCATCCTTTTCCCGCAAAGCTTCCTCAATCTGTTTACGTTCTGCAATTTCCCGTTCCAGGGCGTGGCTTCGTTCCGCCTCCTTTTCCAACAGATGGCCCAATTGACCGGTCATCTTGTTGAACGCAGCAGAAAGGCGATTCACTTCGGTGGAGCCTTGTATTTCCGCTTTCAAATCCAATTGCCCTTGGGAGATGCGGACGGCGGTCCGGGTCAATGCAACAATGGGAGTGGCCAGACGTCGGGCCAAAAAAAAGATAGCAGTCATCATCGCCAAAACAATGGCCGAGGTAATCCACATGCTTGATTTCAATAAACGGTCTAATTCCTCTTTGTAAGGCGTCTTGGACACTCCGATCCGAATAGTGCCTATAATTTCATCTCCATGGACCACTGGGCCTTCCCGCAGTACCATTTCATCTTCATCCACCTTCGTTTTTGAATAAACATATTTTTGCTCATCTTCATTGGAGACAATTTCCAGTAAAGAAAAAAGACCGGATGCCATATAGACATCACCGATCTGCCGTATCGTTGTGTCATCCATGAACCAGACCGGCAATTCCAGGCTTTGCGTCAGATAAGACAAATATTGATCCGCAGCAGCATCAAGGGATTGTTCGGCCTTTTGGTTTGCTATGAAATAGCTCACCCCCATGCTCAATCCTGCAGTAATTACCACAATGCCCATCAATCCGGCCATAAGATCGGTGAACATGCCTCGCGATCGGCGTTTGGGAATCCCTGGGATTGACTTTTCAGGATGTTGTGTGGTCATGAATTTACCTGCATTAAAATCGTTTTTAAAACGCTTTATTTTGAAGACGGCCATGCCGTCAAATAAGGTTGCCAGTCTTCATAAGGGCGATGGATGGTCATGGTGATTTTCTGCAATTGACCTGTTTGCCTTAATTTGAGCAATGCGCTTGATACAATCCGGTCTATTTCCTCGTTCCCAGGCCCTTTGCGGATGGCGATGGAAGATTGCCACTTTGCGTATAAAGTTCGTCGAATGTTCTTTATTTTATTTAGGCGGATGAAACGATCAGAAGCCTCCTGTTCCGCTATGAAGCCATCCAGACGACCTAAACTGACGCTTTTAATGCCCTGTCTGAAACTGTCGACCCCGGATATCCTGAATGGGAAATGGGCTTCCGCCCCTCTTAAAGTGGCAATGTTGAATTTCTCCAAATCGTCCATTGGCGGAACTTTCATTTTATCCTGGGCATAAAGTACAAAACAGACATCGACAACCGTTTCCGATGCAAAGGTATATGATAAACTCTCCCCAGGGACCTGGGGGTTGGGGATGTAAGGGATTTGGAAATCGATGTTACCGTTTTTTAAACTGGCGATTGATCGTTTAACAGGTAACACTTTAATGGAAATGGTGCCTTTTGTATAAACGTCGTCCATCGCCCTGACCACCTCCACAAACCCTCCTTTGGGCCGGCCATCTTCCCCCACAAAGGCGTGGGGCGGTATAAAACCGACGCCAGCCACCAGATCCCGGGCCGAAACATCTCCTGAAAGCGCAATAAATAGTAAGGTTGCGCACAGAATGGTTTCGATAAACCAGGTCAACCCATGGCTGTTATTTGAACAATTCATACGACAAGTATTCCCCCTCTTTTCGCAGGGATATAGGTAATCAATTTCGCCCGGCCCCCAGCCTATGCCACGACCATATGTTTTTAGGATATTATTAATATAAGATTAAAAAGAGAAAATGATTTATTGTCAAGGTGATAAAAAAAGAAAAGAGCTGTCACGGGCATTCCAAAAACCAAAAATGTAATGTAGCTCAAATTTTTAATGTTGTAGAAAAGGAAAAAAAACTCAGTTGAAAACCCTGCTGGGCAAACTGATTCGTCACATGGAACTCACCGACACGCAAAACGGCTGTGATCATGCGTCAAAAAATAAGAAGGCCTGCGGCAAGAGACACAAATAGTGTCCGACTATCCGACAAACCAGTATATCAGCCCCACAAAAACAATACTTGCCATCCGAAATCCCTGGCCCATCAGTAACATGGAAAGTCCCATACCCGGTGAAAAAATGCCCATGTACCTGGGCAACTGGTGGCGGATGGCTCGGATGGGAAACGCGATAATATTACCTAAAAGCAGTGCAATGACGGTTTGTTTCATGGAGATGGTGCCGGCATCCATCAAAGCGCCTGCCGCGGCAAATCCTGCCGTGAATTCCGAGGCAAAACTTAAGACCACCACACTTAAAGACTGGGCCGGGACAAATTTCTGGACGGCAAACCGGGTCATAAAGACTTCAATGGCATCAAAGGCCCCTGCCGCCGTCAATACATACACAACGGTGTAAACCGGCACCACAAAGGCCATTACCCTAAAAAACCGGGAAGGCAACTTTTCTTTTAAGGACTGCATCAACGATTTTTTCTTTTTTGAAGCGTCCTGGGCTTGTCCAGCCTGAACATCATCTTCCTCAACATACCCCGGATTTGGGGCTTTCACAAAAAATCGGCCGAACAGTACAAATAAAAACGTACGCACACAGGTGGCCAGAAAAGTTAAAAGGAAATAGAGCACCCCTGCCGTACGCGTTAAAGGCACCACAATAAAAAATGTCATGGGCAGGTGCAAAAAAAAGGCAGGAAACTGATTGATGAAATTGGTTAAAAAAAGCTGACGCCGGGTGATCTGCTTTTCTTTATAAAAATCCAGGAGCATGGCATTGGCTGACACGCCTGAAAAAAAGGCTGCGGTAAATGCGGCGGAACACCGGTGCCCCAGATTGGCAAAACGGAATACCGGTGCCGCCAGGGCACCTAATTTACTGGTCCAGCCCGTATCATCAATGGCTTGGGCCACCACAAGGCCGATGCAGACAAAGGCCAGCATCCGTGAAAGCGGCAAAAGCAGGCGGCCGGGCAACTTTGCCGCGGTAACACCATCCACCCAGGCAAGACCGGCAGCAAGGACTATTCCTGTAACCAGCAGCCCGATGAAAAGCATCAGGCCATGCTTCTTTTTTTTTCTAGGATTCAACGCAATGCCCGCTTTTTTTGGCTATAATCAGGGTCCAGTAATCGGGTTTTTTCTCCTGAAATGCATTCACATTGTTGATAATCTGCTCTCCCTCAAGCCCGCATTTGACAATCCCCACACTATTTTGAGCCATGCCGGCCTCATCCAGGGCCTTTGCGATGTCACCGGCATTTTTATAAGCCTTAAGGAAAACCACATTGTCCGCATGGTTGCTGATCTGCCGGAACTTATCCCCGCCCATGACACCGGACAAAAGGGTCATGGACTCCTCGCCTTCCACCAAAGGCGTATTGATGCGGGCCGCTGCCGCCTGATAGGAAGTAATACCCGGAATAGAACATATCTCTATATGCGGGGCAAGTTTCCGGATATATTTAATCAGGTACCCGTAGGTGGAGTAGATCATGCAATCCCCAAGGGTGATAAAAGCAGCATTTTTGCCATCCTCAAGGACCTTAATAACAGCGTTGGCATTCTCCTGCCACGCCGCTTCCCTGGCCTGCTTATCCCGGGTCATGGGGAATGGCAGCCTTTGAATGGGCACAGACGCCTTTAAATGGGGTTTGACGATCTTTGCCGCCAGACTGTGGGAATTTCTTGCTGCAGATGCGGCAAATACCATGTCCACCTTACTTAAAATATCAACGGCTTTTAAGGTAATAAAATCGGGGTCACCGGGCCCCACACCAATTCCGTACAAAATGCCTTGGGTCATTTTTTACCCCCTTTCACCGGCAATTAATGCCAGCGCATTAATTACACTTGCCGCTACATTGGAGCCACCTTTGCGGCCCACATTTGAAATATAAGGCGTGTTGGTTTCGATTAAGGCGGATTTGGATTCCGCCGCATTGACGAATCCCACGGGAAGCCCCACAACAAGCGCCGGATTCGCCTGATTTTTTCTGATTATCTCCAGCAGGCAAAGCAAAGCGGTAGGAGCGTTGCCCACCACATAAATACCGTTTTCCATCATGTGTACGGCCTCTTCCACCGCCACATGGGCCCGGGTCTCGCCCCTTTCCTTTGCCTTGGCCGCCACCTGGGGATCTGCCATGAGGCATTCACACCTGCTGCCGAATTTTGCCAGAAGCCCGCTTTGGATACCGGTTTTTGCCATATTGGTGTCCGTAACCACGGTGCATCCGTCACGAATCGCTTTGACACCGGCCGCCACTGCATTGCTTGATATCCTGACCATCTGCATATATTCAAAATCCGCTGTGGTATGAATCATGCGCCGCACAATTTTCCACTCATCCGCACCAAAATTGTGGTGCCCTGCCTCGGCGTCAATGATGGCAAAACTTTTGGCTTCAATTTCATGGGGCTTCATTTACGAAACCTTTTCCTTTCGTTCTGATATTGAAAACATGCCTGCACAAAATGCTTGGGCACATCCGGGTTACTCTTAAAATGCAGGTGCAGGTAGCTGCCAAGGGTCCGGTTCTTTTCAAACCCGGGGACGACACGGTTACCGCCGCTTCGGTCACTTACATTATACACCGTTTTCTCATCATGGTCATCTATGCCCGAATAATGAAACTCATGCCCCCGGGCGGTAAGACCTTTCGGTCCCAGGATCGTGTCACAATTCAGCGTAATTTCCCGGTATCCAAGGGCCCGCAATTTTTTGGACATGCGACAGGTAAAACCGAAACACCCCACCATGTCGTGGCATTTCCCGTTTAAATCTTCCAAGGTGCGGCACAGGGTCATGAACCCGCCGCACTCGGCATAAATGGGCATATTATTTTTGCAGGCCATAGCAACCGCCTGCCGGAATCCTGTATTTTGGGCAAGGGTTACTGCATGCAGTTCCGGGTATCCGCCACCCAGATAGAGGCCGTCTATGTTGTCCGGCAAACGGATTTCTGAAAGCGGAGAAAAATAAACAATCTGCGCCCCGGCCTGTTCAAGCAGTTCTATATTTTCAGGATAATAGAAACAGAATGCGGCATCCCGGGCCACGGCAATGCGCACAAACGCCGGCTTTTTTTCAGGGAGGACGGGCGTATCCAAAGGAACAAAAGGCAGCCTATCCAGGAGCGCATCAAGGTCCATGCAATTTTCTACCAAATCGGCCAGGGCATTTTGCATCCGGCGGCCAAGGCCATGGTCGTCACTGGTAAAAAGGCCCAGATGCCGGGAAGGGATTTCAATATCCGGGTTCCGGCCCACCCCGCCCAGGCACGGCATTTTCACATTGCCTTCCAGAGCCTGGGTCAGATAGTCCAAATGGACGGTGCTGCCCACCTTATTGAACAACACACCTGCAAATTTTAAGTCCGGGTCAAAATTTTCAAATCCCTGGACCAGGGCCCCGGCGCTGCGGGCCATGCTCCGGGCATCCACCACCAGCAGCACGGGCAGATCCAGCCATTTCGCCATCTGAGCCGTGGAACCGGCCTCGCTCCTGCCGTCATACCCGTCAAACACCCCCATCACCCCTTCCACCACAGCAATATCGGTTTGGCTTGTGTTTTGCCTGAAAATGTCCAGATTGGTCTGTTTTTTAAGCATCCACCCGTCCAGGTTACGGCCGGCAATCCCTGTAATGGTGGTGTGGTGCCCCGGATCAATAAAATCCGGCCCGGCCTTAAAGGGGGCAACGCGCAGTCCACGACGCTTGAATGCCGCCATCAGTCCCAGAGTTATCGTAGTTTTTCCGCATCCGGAAGAAACACCGGCAACCACAATCCCCTTCATTGGAGACCGCCTTTTTCAAGTGCCCCGGGATAAAGGATCTCAGCAATGGTATGAATGCCTTTGAGCAGATCCATGGTGGGCCGGGATACAATCTTTTCGTCCACAATGAAAATCTGATCATCCTTTACCGCCCGAATCACATCAAAGCCGGGCTCATTTTTGATCATCTCGATGCCGGGCTGATTCATGGCCCCTTTCTGGGCCAGAAAAACATCCATTTCATGGGCGTGGGATAAAATCCGCTCTTTGCCGTAAAAGGCGATGTTGGTGCCTCTTATGGATGGTGCGTCCTGGGCGATGTTTATACCGCCCGCCGTTTCCAAAGCAAAAATGGCCACTGAACCGGGTGTAAATGTTTTCATGCGGGAATGAATGGCCTCAAAATAGACCTGCTTTTTATTCGGTCTCGTCCGGGTTACAGCCGTAATCTTGGAAATTTCCTTTTTGAATGTGGAGACCATCTGCCGTGCTTGATCTTTTTTCCCGGTCAAGGCTCCCAGAGTCAGCCAATAGTCAAACATCTTTTCTACACTGCCGGGTTGAAGGGAAACAACAACAATACCGGATCTTTCCATACCCTTCACCAGGGCTGTATAGGCTCTATCGATCATGGGCCGGATCAACACCAGGTCCGGCCGGACGGCCAAAAATTTTTCAAGTCCGTCATGGTAGGAAAATGTGGGTTTGCCCGTCCAATCGTCCATGGGACAGATTCCAATGATTTCATCATCAAGCCCCAGGGTTTCCAAATTCCGGGTATGGGCACCGTACAGGCTGATAATCCGGGTAAAGGGCCTATCGACCTGAATGCTGCGTCCACCGGCATCCGTAACAACACAGCCGGCATGACTTTGCACCGGCAAAGCCCAAAACAAAAAAACTGCAAAAAATACTAAATTAAAGTGCTTCATTTTAAAAATACCACCTGTTTACACTTAATGGCTTCATCAAAATAGACGCGGGAAGACACCTGAAACACCGTTTTAATAACGGATTCCGTGAATACCTCATCAACCGGTCCACGGGCGATCACCCGCCCTTTTTTTAAAAACAGCAGGGTCCGGCAGAACCGGGCGGCCATATTTAAATCCTGCATCACACTGATTACTGTAAGCCCCTTCTTTTTCACTTTGTCCGCAGCCAGGGTCATCAGCGCAAGGGTGTGACGAATATCCAGATTGGAAGCGGCCTCATCCAGGATCAGACAGGAGGCGTCCTGGGCCAGGGCCCTGGCAAATACCACACGCTGGCGCTCCCCGCCGGACAGTTCCGTGACATGGCGACCGGAAAAATCACTGATCCCCGTGGCTGCCATTGCCTGGGCAACCAGTTTTCGGTCTTTTACACCGGGTGCACTGAACCGGCCCAGATGAGGATACCGCCCCATCATCACCACCTGTTCCACGGTAAAGGGGAAATTTACCCGGAAATCCTGGGGAACCAATGCACATTTTTTCGCCAGCTCGGCGACAGTCAGATCATCCAGAGGCCTGCCGTCCAGTAGAATCTCGCCGGTTTGGGGTTTCAGGTGTCCTGTGATCAGGTCCAGCAGGGTGGTTTTTCCACTGCCGTTGGGCCCAAGCACCCCATGGAAACACCCATTCTCTATTTCCAGGCTGAGCCCTGAAAAAATAGGCTGGACCTCATAGGAAAAACAGATGTCCTTTAATGTATATCCCATGGGTCTTAAAACTTTTGTTTCCCGGAGAACTGACGTTTAAACACATAACAAAAAAACGGCCCCCCGATCAATGCGGTGAGCACCCCAATGGGCAGTTCCGAAGGCAATACGGCCCGGGTAAATGTATCTGCGGACAGCAGCAATACCGCCCCGGCCAGAAGGGAAACCGGCATCAGCCACTGGTTGTCCGCCCCCACAATCCCGCGCATCATATGGGGTACCAAAAGCCCCACAAATCCGATGATGCCGGATACGGACACGCACACGGCCGCCATAAGCGACGCTGCCGCCAAAAGAATCAGACGGGATTTTTTTACATCCACACCCAGGGAGGCGGCAGCCCGATCGCCCAAGGCCATAAGATTCAAGTCCCTGCCAAAACAAAGGCATATCACACCGCCGATGCTCACAAAGGCAAGAGAAAGCCCGACATCACTCCAGGTTTTGGCGGCAAAGCTGCCCATGAGCCAAAAAATGATTACCGAGACCCGTTCATCCGCCGCATATTTCAAAAAACTGATCCCGGCCGAAAGAATAGCTGCAACGATAATCCCTGAAAGAATCAGATTGTTGGATGAATACCCCCCGGCAGTGCCGCCGGACAGGTAGAGCACCACGGCCAAAGTCATGACGGCACCGGCAAAGGCGCACAGCCCCACACTTAGCCCCTGGAAGTAACTCATGTTAAACAAAAAGGCCACGCAGGCCCCAAAGGCGGCACCGGCCGAAATGCCAAGGGTATAGGGATCAGCCAGGGGATTCCTCAAAATCCCCTGGAACACCACCCCGGAAATCGAAAGCCCTGCCCCCACAATGGCGGCCGTCAAAATTCTGGGAAGTCGTACATCCCAGATAATGGCCGAGGTCAGTGCATCCACAGGCCCCCGGCTACAGAACTTTTCCCAAATCACCGCCAACACCTGAAAAAAAGGAAGTCGAACCACGCCCATGGCCGCAGACACCACAATGACCCCGCCCAGCAGCAAGCCAAGCCCAATCGCCACCCGGGCGGGGGACTTTTTTATGCCTGGTAAAGCCGGCATAATTAACACATATCCTCTCAATTTCGATTATTATTCAGCACCTGAACGAAAAAACTCGTATTTGGACGCAAGGTTGCCCAGGTGCAAGGCCAGGGTGACCGCATTTATAATTTTGCCGACGATTTTAACTTCACAATCGCTATCGGGATCGAAATGTCCATTGTTTTCGATCCCGATCCCGATAGCGATAGCGATAGCGAGGACTTTATAATATAAATGCGGTTAATCCAGGTGCAAATTTTCCTGCAACGCCGCAGGTGGATAACTTTTCGTTCAAACACTATTTAGTGTCTGAACGAAAACCTGGAAATTTTGTTGAGTACAAGGCGGGCTGAAATTTTAACCGAAGGAATACATAGAATATTTCGAGGATTAAAATTTCAGTCCAACGCCGTAATCGGCAAAATTTACGGTTTTCGGTCGGGCACTATTTAAAGTGGGCCATTGCCTTTGATAGCTGACTCACCCAAATATCGGCAAACGCATCGTATTCAGCCGTGCCTTTAAGTACAGTCTGACAGGCGAATCCCACCTTGGTCAACTGGGATTTCCAGGAATCTTCCTCATCGCCTGCCATATCATTTTTGGCATGGTCGCCGGCAACGGACATAAAAGGCATTAACCAGACTTTTCCACTCTTTTTTGCCTTAAGCCAAGTAATAACATCCCCAAGATCAGGATACCCCTCCACAGTGCCCATGATGATGTTGGGATCTTTTTGCTGAAGCTGCCAGTTCATCGCAGCGTAGTAGATATTGCCCGGGTGGTGGGTACCATGCCCCATAAGCACAACCGCCTCGTTTGCCTTACGCGCTTTGGGCAATGTAGCAATAACGGCGTCAACCGCTTTGGCAACCGTATCTTGGGCACCAAGCATGGGAAAGCCTAAAATAAGCCTGTCAAACCCACCAGGCATAGCCTTGAATCCATTCACGGTCATGGTCAGTTCATGGTACTCTTCGCCTGGAATGGTATGAAGGGACTGAACTGCCACATGGGTATATCCCTTATCCATCATTTTGGCCAATGCCTGGGCCGGGGAAAGGATCATTTCACCCTGCTTGGCCAATTTATGCCGGATGATATGGGAAGTATAAGCCCAGAACACATCAACGTCTGGAAATGTCTTTTTCACTTTTGCTTCAATGTTTTGAAAAGAGACTTTTGCGGAGGCCTCGCTGGTACCAAACGCCACCAGCAAAATGCCTTTTTTCATCTCTCTTGCTTCTTTGTGGGCATATGCATTTGCCGCACACAACACCATGGCCAAAATAACTGCTGCGGAAATCATTCTTTTCATTCAACGTCTCCTCATTATCCTGGATGTTCATATTAAAGCGCGGCAAGTCATCCAGTACCTGCACTGCGCCCAAAAAGGCGATCCCGCATATCGGCCGGTCTCAAAAACAAAACAGCCCTTCAAGCCTTTTTACGACTTGAAGGGCTGCACCCAGTTTTCTTGACCCTGTAATATCTATGTCTGCGCCGGCAATTCCCTTTGCATAGCGCACATCATCAGCTCAGGCAGGTCTTCTGGCTCCCGGATCATCCAAACGCCTGCGCCTTCCCATACGCCTTAAAAAAACGAACAGTGGCAATGTGCAGGTTTTGTCCCCGATTACAGCGGCGGGACCGCTCCCGATTCTAACGGGATTCCCTGTTAGGCCCAAACGGGCACCTCAACACAAGGCGCATGATTGCGTAATAAGATGTTCCTGTCAAGCGGGCATTGGGCAAGAAACAGAGCCTTCACCTAAAGCGATCTTATCGTATAACGGCCATGGGCCGTCCTTGGTCTATCTTCACCCAGGCTTCGAGCCACAACAAAGATAGAAAAATCTGAGTAACTTACCCAGACCTTCTTATAAAAACCCCATAGCTCATTCACCGCTTTGGTTTTTCCAATATTTCGGTGACATTTTCTATCAAATCCGTTATCAAAAGCGGTTTATCTAAGACTTTTGATATGTGGAGATCCTTTGCTTTATCCTTGTCTAGTTTCTCGCTGTAACCCGAACAGATAATAATGGGGATATCAGGACGAATTTCTAATATTTTTTGCGAAAGTTCAGTACCTATCATTTTGGGCATTGCCATGTCAGTAATCACCAAATCGAAATCATCGGGATTGGCTTTAAATAAATTCAATGCTTCAGTACTGTCCTGAAAACCAGTTACACGAAAGCCATAATTTTCAAGCGCTGTGATGCCCAACTTGACAATTGATTCTTCATCGTCCACCAGTAAAATATGTTCATTGCCGGTTTTACCTGAAAAAGAAACAGAATCCTTTTTTTCGATGTCAAAAGCCTGATCAGTAATCGGGAGGTAAATTTTAAACATTGTTCCGATGTTATGGCGACTTTCAAAATATATCCCACCATTACAATTTTGAACAATACCATACACAACCGACAACCCCAGTCCGGAACCCTTTCCAACTTCTTTTGTGGTGACGTATGGTTCAAAAATTTTATCTTTTATACTTTCGGGAATGCCAATGCCGTTATCTTTAACAGATAAACATAGGTATTCACCTTTAGGAAGATTTAATTCCTGGGGTGGATTGGCTTTATTTAAACCAATAATGATTTCTCCTTGATCTCCTGCGATTGCATGATAGGCATTCGTACAAAGGTTTAAAATAGTTTCATGAATTTCAGAATCATCACACAGCACAGCGTCCTGACCACCATAAAGATCGCTGGTTAAATTAATATTCGCCGGAATGGTGGATCTTAGCAATTTCAATGTTTCATTGATCACAGGTTGAAGAAGCGTAGGCTTTAATATCGGATCCTGCTGTCTTGAAAAACGAAGAATGCGCTTAACCAAATCTCCGGCACGTGTTGCACCATCGAGAATAGTTGTTAAATTTTCCTGTACAGGATGATTATCAGGTAATTCCTTCTGGGATAATTGAGAAAATCCGATAATAGGGGCAAGTATATTATTAAAATCGTGTGCAATGCCGCCTGCCAATTGTCCGATTGATTCCATTTTTTGGGACTGCTGGTATTTTTTCTCCATCTCTTTAAGTTCTGTAATATCCGTGGCAATTTGGAGCCTGACCAGTCTGCCGTCCGTCCACTCTATCGCACGATCATGGTTGACATACCATTTAAGATGATGAGGAATCGCCTTTTTCAGCAATTCAAGTCCGGAACTCAGCAATCACGAAATCTGCCGGGGCACATCCTTGTTGAAAAAACTTTTAATTTTTGCAAAAAGCATTTTGATACCCCGCCATATTTTGGGCAGCAGCCACACAATCAGGCAAATGAAGCCGACCAGAAGCGCCAAAAATAAAACGGGATTATGAAGCGCGGCCAGAATGCCGCCGATGACAGCTACATCTTCAAGCACCGAAGCGATCCAATTGGAAAAAGGTTCAGGAGACGTATTGATCAACAGCCTGGAACCCGATTTTGTCAGATGGCTGCCCGTGGCAAGACCTCCGCCCAGGATTCCGGCGGCAAGGGCCAAAGAAGGATTGACATCGCCCACGGCACCTGCGGCAATCATCACCCCGGCCGGAATCCGGATAAAGGTGTGAATGGCATCCCAACCCGAATCAACCCCGGGGGTTTTATCGGCAAAAAACTCAACACAATACATGAAACCGGACGCCCACAGCACCACCGGCTCGGACAATATTTCAAGATTTGGGGGCAGCACCAGATTGCCGGTGGCACCCAAAATACCCAAAACAAATACCGTGGCATACAGATTAATCCCGCTGGCCCATGCCGCACCCATGCTCAATGCGATGGTTTTAATAATCTGATCAAAGGATTCCATGGTTAAAGCTCCTTTCACCGCTTACAATTAATCCAAGCCCTTCTTTCAAAAATCAAATATCACAAAGCGTTTACCGAAAACACTATCACATCACTTCGGCCAAAGCCATACAAGCCCTTTGTTCAGTGCATAAATGTACTTTGAATCGCTCTGTTTATTTCTCCAGGATAGTGGTAAATATTGAAGGAGCCAATAACATCAAACCCTTTTAGACGAGGAGAACACAGGCAATGGCAGAGAACACAGCTCTATATGGATGGGATGCATCCATGGGGATCTCCCTCTATGATAAGATCCGGCAGGACATGAAAACATCCATGCTTAAAAAAGATACGGCCGTAAGGGATACCATGCGCCTGATTATGGGGGCGTTTCCCGGAATCACGGTTCCCATCACCCTTGAAAGCGGAAAAAAATCCACCCGGACAAAAACGCCCGAAGAAATCACGGATGAGGATATTCATAATATCATTCGAAAATTCGTCAAATCTGAAAAAACCGTGCTGGAGCTTAAAAAAGAGACATCGTCTGATTATCTGGCGCTTTTGGAATCTTACCTGCCTAAAATGGCGACCACAGAAGAGATTGAAGACTGGATAAAAGCCAATATAGATTTTTCTGCCATGAAAAGCCCCATGCAGGCCATGGGAACGGTTATGAAACATTTTGGGAAACTTGCCGACGGCAACCAGGTCAAAGGTATCCTCCAGGGGATGAGTGCTGAAAAATAACCTTTAACGCCGACGACAATTAGTGTCAACTCAAGATAAAATTTAGCGTTGTTGACATCATATGCATTGATTCATACAATGATATGCATTAGGAGGAAACACCATGAGAACGACACTCGACTTGCCCGAAGATTTGCTCATCGAAGCAATGAAAGTAACCGAAACTAAAACAAAAACCAAAGTAATTATCATGGCACTGGAAGACTTAATTCGCAAATCGAAAATTTCAGAAATTAAGCAGTTTAAAGGTGCTGTAGACTTGAATATCGACTTAGATAGACTCAGAGACAGGAAATGTCGGTTTTAGTTGATACGTCAATATGGATAGAGTATTTCAGAAGTGGCAAATGCGCAGTTACATTAGAATTTTTAATAGATGAAAATCTCATTGTGACCAATGAACTCATTCTTTGTGAGCTCATACCTTTTCTGAAACTCAGAAAGCAAAAAAAATTAGTGTCGCT
Source organism: uncultured Desulfobacter sp. (assembly GCF_963677125.1). NCBI lineage: Bacteria > Pseudomonadati > Thermodesulfobacteriota > Desulfobacteria > Desulfobacterales > Desulfobacteraceae > Desulfobacter > uncultured Desulfobacter sp. The sequence goes on from NZ_OY781882.1 coordinate 3,283,211, forward strand.
ATTAACTGCAATTTCAATAACGCACATTGATATAATCTGGAGCCAAATAATTGAATATCAATACAAATGCTTAAAAAACGGTATCAATGGTGTCGGAATCCCAGACCTGATCATTGCGCAAAATGCAAAACAGAATGGTCTCAACATTTATAGTTTAGATAATCATTTTAACATGATAAAAAATGTCATCGGATTTGAATTATACGGACCTTAACCGAGATACAAGTTAGCCATTAAAAATATCTCGTGTAAGGGAACCATCAACATGGGACATTCAACTTTAGATTATTACAATCAAAATGCCTTGAACGTGGCTCTAAGATACGAATCTGCAGATGTCACACAGCTGCATGAATTTCTTTTGTCCGCCCTGAAACCAGGCGGCAGACTTCTGGAGCTTGGATGTGGCTCCGGCAGGGATGCCGCCTTTATGGTCAGCCGGGGATTCAAGGTGCTGGCTACAGACGGGTGCGCCCCCATGGTTGAACAGGCAAAACGACATCACCCCGAGCTTACGGGGCATATAACGCACCTGAACCTGCCGGACGGTCTGTTAAATGAATTAGGAACCTATGACGGAATATACGCCGTTGCCGTTTTGATGCACCTTAGCGTTCCAAACATTAAGAAAACACTTCTGGGCGTAGATTCTCTTCTGACACCACAGGGCCGGTTTATATTTTCAGTCCCGGCCCGGCGGGATGATGTCATGACCGCTGAATTTGATTCCAAAGGCCGCCGATTCACAGCACTATCACCCGATGGATGGACAAATGTATGCCAGAAATGTAACCTGCAAATCATTCGAACCATGATATCCGATGACGGCCTGGGAAGAAGCGGGATTGACTGGATGAACTGCCTGGCACAAAAGCCGGCAATAAAATAAATGGACTTTCAAGAATTCAAATGAACGAACAAAAACTGACCGAAAAACTTAAACTGATAGAAGCGCTCTTTGTCGGTGCCGCCACTGCCGGAGAAAGGGAAGCGGCATTTAATGCCTTTCAAAGAGTCAAAGACCGGTTAAACGAGATAAAAAAAGAAGATCCACCCGAAGAGTATCAATTTACCATGACCGATGTCTGGTCCAAAAAATTGTTTTTAGCCCTGTTAAGACGGTACGATATCAAGCCTTACAGGTATTACCGGCAAAGACGTACCACGGTCATGGCAAAAATCCCCAAAAGTTTTGTGGATGAAACATTATGGCCTGAATTTAAAGCGTTGGATAGCACGTTGAGGAAATACCTTGAAGAAGTGACCGATAAGATTATTGGTGAAACCATTCATTCCGACAGCTCAGATGCAGAGGTCATAAAACAGCTGAAATAGGGGATTACTGATCTTCATCATCCACAGCAAGCCCCTCATCCTTAGCCCGCTGGGAGATCTGCTTGAGCTTGGCCTGTTCCTTAAGCACCTTTTTATTGGCTTCGTCGGATTTTTCCTGCAATGCAATCTTTTCTTTAAGATGCGTTAACAGGTTGGAATCATTGAGCTGCAGTTCATCGGCCTCTTTGATAAAATCTGTGGCGGATTTTGCGGCCTGTTGCGCTCTTTTCTTTGCGGCCTCCACCCTTTTTTCAGCATGCTTGAGCTCATCAAACAAGAGTGCCAGTTCGCCGGCCCGACCCTCTTCCGGGGATGAATCCAGTTCGATTTTTTGGGCAGCCATGACCACGGCCACATTTTTCAGGCTCGGCAGAAGCCGATCTACCGGCAGCTCACCAAACATCAGGGCATCTTCGTTTTTCAAGGAGACAGGGATAAACACCAAATCGGCCTGCCCGGACGTTTTAAAAAACACATCTTCATTGATTCCAAGAATAATCTTAGGTTCGGCCTGGATACGGTACTCATCCAAAGTATCGACGAGCATCTGCATGATCTGTTCATTGTCCCGGTCAAGATAACAGGCTAAAAGCCTTATTTGCGCATCTTCCCAATGATCGTCTCTTGTGATCAAATAGGCAAGAAGAAGCATGAGTCGGCTTGTGTCGTCATCCTGCCACCAAACATCAATGGTTCTCTGTTTGTCAGAATCTTCAATGACTTCATGCCGTTCCTTTTGATCCCAAAGAATGATATTGCACCCGGACTGAACTGCCGGCCGTATAAACTCCCGGTAATGGTGGAACCGAACGGTATCGTCATTCTTGACATACTGCTCATTCCAGTTCAACAGCACGGTATTGGCCTTGACCGGACCAAGACCAAAACTCTGGCACAACACAGACAGGCCGTTGGCTGCATACTCAGAAGAGAGTACAAGGGAAAAGGCTGAGCTTTCTTTCTCGGACATAATCCGGGCCAGATCCTTTTCCGCATCTGCCTTCAGTTTAACAGCACGGTATCCCCGGGCTTGAAGAATCCGCACGGCTGTTGTAATGCCGCTTTTCCCCTCGATCAAATTGGAAAAATCCAGTAACTGCGCCATATATTCGTCATCATTGGACAATGCAAGGACATAGGGCCGCCAGTCTCTTGGATGCTCAGGATCCTTTTGTGCACCCATCAAATTGTCCCTGACCAGCTTAAGATGATAGGAGCGCCGGCTGTCCGCCCACCTTGAAGGGGCAGACACCCGTTTAAGATACTGAAAAATGGCAAACAGGATGGCCACGGCAGCAATCCCCGTCTTAAAATCAATGGCCAGCATCACACCCAGACAGATCAACGCGCCCACAAGACTGATTTTTTTGCTGTACCACCTGAACCTGGGCCTGAAAGACGGGGACTCGGCAGACGCCTCAAAATAAGTCGCATAATTGAGCAGGCCATAAGAGATCAGAAAAAACATAGAGACCACCCCTGCAATCAGGTCCAGCTGGCCCATCAAAACAGTGGCCACAGCAATCCCGAAAGAGAGCAGCACCCCTCGGCGGGGATTGCCGGAAGCCCCATAGCCTTTGGCAAAGGGGACAAGAAAGGGAAAGATCTTATCCGATGCCAGGGACTGCAAAATCCTGGGTGCGCCAAGAAACGAGGCCATGGCCGAAGAGAGGGTGGCGGCAATCACGCCGCCATTGATCAGCCATCCATACAAAGCAATCTGTTTCATGGCACCGTAGTCACCAACCAAAGTTCTCAAAGGTGTGGACGCGGCAAACACCACAGCCACAGAAAAATAGACCAAGATGGAGAGAAAAACCGCGGCAAAGGTTCCTGTGGGCAGACTTTTACCCGGATCTTTAAGGTCGCCGGACATGCTCACCCCTTGGGTAAACCCGGTCACCGCCGGAAAAAACAGGGCGAATAAAATCCAAAATGAAGCCGTGCCGTCCCCGGCAACCCAGTTCTCTATCAAAAGTCCGGTGTTCCATTGCCGGAGCCCCCCGATGTAAAAAGATAAAAGCGCCAGGATCAAAAACACCATGACCACATACTGGAACTTGGTGGCTAGATCCGCGCCGATCCATGCCAGCAAAAAAAGAAACAGCAACGCGGTCCCTGCAATCAGCTGCACCGTGACATGGCCGCCCAGCCCCAGGATGGCAGCCAGCGCCTCTCCGAAACCAATGCAATAAAAGGCAATGGACACAGACTGTGCCAAAAACAGCACAATACCGATGGCCCCGCCGAATTCTATGCCAAGGGTTCTTGAAATCAAATAATAATCCCCGCCGCCGCCAACTTTCATGTTGGTGGCAACGGCAGCCAAGGAAAAACTTGTCAGCACTGAAATCAAATTAGCCACGGCAATGATAATTAACGCCTTACCAAGTCCGGCAGCCCCCACCACATATCCCAAACGCAGGAAAAGAATAATCCCAAGGATGGTCAAAACACTTGGCGTAAAAACACCGGCAAACGTACCTAAGCGTCCGGAGGCGGACTCAGTATTATTTGAAGACATGGATTTTTCCTTAAATTAATGGATCATCAAACCGTCACTTACCTTTTGAATAAAAACATAAACGCCGGCCATAACCAAAAGCAAAAAGCGAGGAACGAGCGGCGCAGCTTTTTGACGTCCAAATTTATGGCATTGTGATGTTAATTTTCTTAATAAACGCTTCTAACTTTTTCAGAGCGTCGTCAGTCTGAGGACCTATGCCCATACCGTTTTCTGTCGCTCTATTTCTTATAGACTTCAATGCTTCATTCGCTTTTTCAACCAATTGGCGATCCCAGGCTTCAGCACTTGAATTCCTCAAAAAAACAAGCACATTAATCCTTCCGCTCGCCGATAAGCGGTTCAATTTCTCTCCTGTAAGCTGATCTAATGCAGACGAGATTGCAAAACTATAGGTACGGTATTGCTGTATTAACGTTGCTACCGCACTAATTCTTTCGGCCTTAACATCACTATTCATTTGAAAAACAAGACTCGTAATTTTGTCCTCAGTTGATACGTCTGGCTCATCCAACTGTGAACGCTTGATTATTTTTGCTCTTTCATTCACCACACTGGCTATCTTTTCATCGACTTGGCCATCTGTAGCCACCACCGACTTATCACTTTCTACTAAGGCCTCTAATTTTAGTTCAGCATCCTCTTTCTCGTTTAATATATCATCTATTATTTTTAGATAAGCATTCCATCTATCCCGAGATCCCTCAGAATGAGCAATTGTTGCCAAGTACTCCACATAGATTCGGCGTTTCAATAAATCATCTTGAAGTACCGCCTGGGGCGAAAATTTTTCAAGATAACTGATCTCTCCACCCAATCTCTTTATTTCAAGCTCTTGATTTTGTATCTGATAGTTAATGATTGCCGGAAGCGCTGTAACAACCACACCAGTAGTGATTATCTGAGTAAGTTTGACAATCCGCTCTTTTTTAATCTCCATTTCCTTAAGTTTAAAGGATTCCGTTGAGATTTCTTCTTCTGATGGTTTTGCCATTCTTTTACATCCTTTTAGGAACTCTATTGCATTGTCCATTTAGTGTCTGAACGAAAACCTGGTTAAAAAAAGACTGCGGATAACGGGCGCGCAACGTTTGGTTATCCGGGTAATCTGCCCTTTATCCTTGAAAAAAATTTAACATAAAATTCTGCATGAGAACAACATATTTTGATCCATATTAAGTGGTTAACGATATCAGTTGACTCCCAAGGCCGCTTTAAAAACGGTATTGAATAACAGACGCTTTATTGGGGGAGTTGATCATATTTTCATGGTTTGACACAGTACAAACGCAGTGCTACAGTCCTTTTGAACTGCATAGTCAATGGAAGGCTGGGGGCGCCGGAGGCATTCGGCTGAGAGAAAACAGATAACCCCTGTTTTGACCCTTGGAACCTGATCCGGATCATACCGGCGAAGGGAAGCTTTTTTCCTTCCCCCACCCCCTGCGGCATTGCCTAACTAAAAACGCTGGTAGCAAATTATGCTTGAAGTCCTGGAACTGGCCAAGTCATTTGACTTGCAGGCCGTGTTTAAAAATTTCAATCTGACCCTGCCCCAGGGGCACGTTACGGTGCTGGTGGGGCCATCCGGATGCGGGAAGTCCACCCTGTTTGACTGTTTGACCGGCATAGTCCCGACTGACCTGGGCCGGATAGTGTGGCAGGGCAACCCAGTCGAGCATCTTGGCTGCCTTGCCGCTTATATGCAGCAAAAAGACATGCTGCTGCCTTGGCTGACCCTGGCGGAAAACAGTCTTTTGCCAGTGCAGGCAAAACCCCGCAAGCAAAGAGACATAAAACAGGCAAAGCAGACACTTGACCGGATTTTCGAAAAAATCGGGCTAACAGGATTCGGAAATCACTATCCCTACCAGGTATCCGGCGGCATGCGCCAGCGGTGCGCTCTGGCCCGAACCCTGATGTTTGACCGGGATCTGGTTCTGCTGGACGAACCCCTGTCCGCCTTAGATGCCATTACCCGCCGGGAGTTGCAAAGCCTTCTGCTCATGCTGCAAAAAGAGTTCGGCAAAACCGTTCTCATGATCACCCATGACATTGAAGAGGCCCTGGCCCTGGCTGATGAAATCATCCTTTTGAGCCCTGCCCCCATGACCGTTCTGGAGCGATTCCAACCCAAAGACACCAAACCAAGGGATTTAAACCGGCCGGAATTCATGAAGACCAAAACCCGGATACTCTCCCGCCTGCTCACCGAAAAGGAGAAGATTCAGCAATGAAATGGTCAGACACAATTATCCCGGTCGCCCTCTCCCTTGGTATACTGATTTTATGGGAACTCCTTGTACGGGTTATGAGCATACCGGTATTTATCCTGCCCCCACCATCGGCCATCGGCCTTTGTGCGGTGATAAAGGCCGCTTTGATCTGGCCCCACGCCCTGGCCACAGCCCTGGAAATTGTGCTGGGCATTGCGCTTGCCCTAATGACATCCATCCCTTTAGCCATATTCATGTTTGCCCGGCCCGGCATTGAAAAAGGCCTCTCCCCGTTTCTGGTGGCATCCCAGGCCGTGCCGGTATTTGCCCTGGCACCGTTGCTTGTGGTCTGGCTGGGTTACGGTATCTGGTCCAAAGTATTCATGGCCTGGGTAATTATTTTTTTCCCCATTACCGTGAGCCTGTTATCCGGTCTTAAAAGCTGTGACCCTGATTTTCGCATGCTGTTTAATCTTATGGGAGCAGGATTCTGGATGAAGCTTCGCCTGCTTTACTGGCCCTGGGCATTGCCCCAATTTTTCGCAGGGTTTAAGGTGGGTGTTACGGTGGCCACCATTGGTGCAGTTATCGGCGAATGGGTGGGTGCCCAAAAAGGGCTTGGGTATTTAATGATTCAGTCCAATGCCCGGCTGAATACGGATCTGGTATTTGCCTGCATTCTATGGCTGTCGGCCATGGGGCTTGGGCTGTGGGCGCTGGTCGGTTTCGCTGAAAAACGAATGGTAACATGGAAAAACAATTAACAGCAGCCATGGGCTGACCTGACATATCAACGGCCAGGCTTAGCCTACAACAAAGGTTGAAAGATCTGAGTAACCTACCCAGACTTTCTCCTAAGATAAAAAGAGAGGATAAACCATGAAACGACATTTTGTTCTTACCTTTATAATCTTTTCGATGCTTTGCAGCACTGCCTGGGCACAAAAACTGACACTTATGCTGGACTGGTTTCCCAATGTGGACCATTTGCCTGTCTACCTTGCCCAGGAATCGGGATATTTTGCAGCCCAAGGTCTGGACGTTGAAATTATCATACCGTCAGAGACCTCAGATGCACTTAAACTTGCCGCAGCAGGCAAGGTGGATCTGGCTGTGTCCTACCAACCCCAGACCATCATGGCTGCGGATGCAGGGCTCAAGGTTAAAGCCATATCCCCCCTTGTGGTCAAGCCTTTAACCACTCTGATGTTTCTGGACGAGTCCATAAAAACACCGGCGGATCTATCCGGGAAAAAAATCGGTTACACCGTACCGGGATTAATGGACATGCTGCTCAAAGGCTTTGCCGATATCAACGAAATCAAGGACTACACCCCGGTGAATGTGGGATTCACCATCTTGCCCGCCCTGGCCTCAAAACAGGTCGCTGCCGTTATGGGGCCGTTTAAAACCTACGAAACCGTGACCATGAAGCAAAAAGGCGTCACTGCCCGTTTTTTCGAACTGGAAAAATATGGTATCCCTGAATACGAAGAGCTGATCTTCGCGGCCGGTGACAACGCTCTTGATACAAAAAAAGCGGCAATCCATGGATTTATCCTGGCTGTCCACAAGGCTCTGATCGACATTAAAAAGGCGCCGGATAAAGCCCTGGCACTTTACCTTAAGGCCCTGCCCGACGTGGATAAAGAGACGGAGACCAAAGCCTTTGCCCTTACTGCAAAATATTTTGCAGCCCCGGGCCAGGTCAGCGATCTTCATAAATGGCAGGCATTTATAGATTTTGCCCTGAAATACGGACTGATTAAAAATACGGTCCGTCCCCAGGAGCTGATTTACAACTGGAATAATTAAACAATGTGATCAAAAGGGACGTTTAAACTTATGAAAACATACTATCGTGCATTAACCATCGCAGGTTCTGACAGCGGCGGGGGGGCCGGTGTCCAGGCGGACTTAAAAACTTTCAGTGCCTTAGGGGTATTCGGCATGTCCGCCATCACGGCACTCACGGCCCAGAACACCCACAGTGTCACAGGTATTTTTCCCGTACCCCCGGCATTCATCGGAGAACAGATTGATGCCGTCATGTCGGATATCGGCACCAATGCCGTGAAGATTGGCATGCTGCACTCCCCTGAAGTCATAGATATGGTGGCGGAAAAACTCAAGCAATGGCAATGTCCCAATGTGGTGCTGGACCCGGTGATGATCTCCAAATCCGGAGACAATCTGCTGCAGGATGATGCCGTGGATGCACTGACAAAGCGTCTGCTGCCCCTGGCCACTGTGATTACCCCCAATCTGCCCGAAGCTTCGGTACTTATAGGCAGAACCATCGACACCCCTGATAAAATGGAAGATGCGGCCGTGGCCCTGGCAGATCTCGGCGCTACCAATGTGCTGATCAAAGGCGGACACCTGGTTTCGGGCCCGGGTATTGATCTTCTCTATGAAGCCGCCTCCGGGCAGACAACACGGTACACGGCGGACCGGGTAGACACAAAAAACAGCCACGGTACCGGGTGCACCCTGTCATCGGCTATTGCCGCAGGCCTTGCCCGGGGACTAAACTTGAAAACAGCCGTTGCCGAAGCCAAAACTTATATCACCGAGGCATTAAAAGCCGGCGCCGATATCAAAACAGGCTCAGGGCATGGCCCGGTCCACCATTTCCATGGGCTGTGGAAAAAGCAATGACCATAATTCTTGACAAATTAGCCCAATACAAATAGCGTACAAAACGTTTTAGAATGCTCAATAGCTAATTTACCGAAAATCCGACACCAGCGAAATCTTGAGGTTATGTATTAATGGGTTCCAAAAAATGCCCAGATCTTAACCGGGTATTGCAGCGCCTGGTGCTTTTCAGCATGTTCCTGCCGCTGGTCGTGGTGAGCGTAACGGCCATCGGCATAGTGGGCTTGCGGGGTGAGCAGGCCATTAAAAAAGAGCTGCGTCAAAGGGCTCAGTCCATGGCCTGGATGGTCGAACAACATCTGGAGCAGGCAACTAATTCCATGGATGCCGTGGCCCGGGTGGCCCAGACCGCGCCGTCACAACTCCAGGCTGTCATGCAGGGGATCTGGGAGGCTTGCGGCTGTTTTGACACGCTTAGCCATCTTGACCCAAGCGGCAGGATTAAGTCATTGGTACCTTTTGATCCGGGCAGCCATGGCCGTGATATGTCCAACCAGCCGTATTTCAAGCAAAATAAGAATAATAATTTAACTATTTCCCATCCGTTCATATCCATTCACACAGGCAAATCCACGGTTTATCTGGTTAGAAAACTCTCCCAGGGCGGATTTGTTGTTGGGGAATTGAATCTTGAGGCGCTACAGAACAAAATTACGGCCAAAAAACATGCAATGGATAAGGGTTCGGTCTTTTTGATGGACCAATCGGGGACCTTGCTTGCCCACGCCGGTCCAAGTCCGGCCGGGCAGAAAAACACCCTGAAATCTCCGAAACTTTATCCCGGTGAAGACAGCAGTGAGACGACACTGATGTACGAATACGGCCCCAAATCGGTTCTGGGCAGTGCCGTCCGGGTTGAGCAAACGGATTGGGTTGCTGTGGTCCAGGTTCCACTGTTCACGGCCCTAAGTTCCTTTATCTGGGCACTGGCATTGACATTGCCGGTAGCACTGGGCGTCTGGCCGGTACTGTCATGGAATCTTCGCAAACAGCTCAACCAGCGTATTGTCACGCCATTGGTGGCACTTAACCGTGGGGCCGGTGCACTGGCCAACGCAGATTTTGACCAAAGCAGGGCCATGGCGTCAATGCCTGCGGCGTTTTCCGAATTAACGGCACTAGCAGACAGTTTTCAACGGATGACGGATGCCCTTGAAGTGCGCCAGAGTGCATTGCAAGAAAGTGAGAAAGGGTATCGTACCCTGTTTGAAGGGCTTCCCGTATCGCTCTTTAGGAGCACGCCGGCAGGGCAGTTCCTTTATGTCAATCCGGCCCTTGTCCGGATGATGGGATTTCCGGACCAGGAAACCTTGATAAAGACCAACTCTAAAAATATCTATCCAAACCCCGTTGAACGTGAACAGTGGCGCTCATTGGCTGAACGCGACGGCATCGTGCGTGATTTTGAAGTTCAAATGCAACGATTCGATGGAACGATCATCAGCGTATGGCTGACCTGCCGGACGGTATGGGACAGCGAAGGACAGGTGCTGTTCTATGAAGGTAACTTTGAGGATGTCACTGAGCGTAAAAAACTTGAAGCGCAGGTCCGCCAGAGCCAGAAAATGGAAGCGATCGGGCAGTTGGCCGGCGGAGTGGCCCATGATTTCAACAATATGTTGAATGTAATCATCGGGTACGCAGAGCTGACACTTATGGATCTTGACGATGATAATCCAATGTGTGGCAGAATTAAAGGGATCCATAAGGCGGGTATGCGTTCCATGGAACTTACACGGCAGTTGCTGATCTTTGCCCGCAAACAGATAATTAACCCCAAAGCCATTGACCTGAACACCACGCTGCAGGGAATGCTCTCGCTGCTTGAGCGGCTCATCGGTGAAAATATTGACCTGCTCTGGATACCGGGAGCGGATTTATGGCCGGTGAAAATGGACCCGTCCCAGGTTGATCAGATCCTGGTAAATCTATGCGTCAATGCCAGGGATGCCGTCAATGGACCGGGTAAGATCACCATTGAAACCCAGAACATTGAATTTGACGCCGGTTACTGCACCGAACATGAGGGCTTTATCCCGGGCAGGTATGTCATGCTCGCGGTAAGTGATAACGGCTGTGGTATGGATAAACAGACCATGGATAAAATCTTTGAGCCGTTTTACACGACAAAAGGGCAAGGCCAGGGAACCGGAATGGGGCTGTCCACGGTTTACGGCATTGTCAAACAGAATACCGGTTTTATCAATGTATACAGTGAACAGGGGCATGGCACCACCTTCAAAATTTACCTTCGCAGACATGATGCTGCCGGGATTAACGACATAATGGAGACACGCCCTGTGGTTCCGCTCCTTACAGGATATGACACCATCCTCTTGGTGGAAGACGAATCTACCGCCCTGGAAATGACCCAGACAATGCTGGAAAAATTCGGGTATACCGTATTTGCGTCTTCGTCCCCGGTTGAGGCCATGCATATTGCTGAAAAACATTCGGACAAGATTAGCTTGCTGATAACCGATGTGGTCATGCCCGAGATGACCGGCCGAGATCTTGCCGACAACCTGACCGCGCGTTACCCAAAACTCAAGTGCCTGTTTATGTCCGGCTATACAAGCAATGTCATCGTCCACCAGGGTGTACTGGACGATGACGTCAATTTCATTCAAAAGCCGTTCTCATCCAGGGAACTAGCAACCAGGGTGCGCGAAGCATTAAATAGTTAGTGTTTAAACGAAAAGTCACCCACCTGCGGCGTTGCTGCACAAAGCTGCAATCCTCACGTACTATAGTACGCTCCGGTTCCAGCTTTGTTTGCGCCTTGCATCTGGGCAACTTTTCGTCCAAACACGGGTTTCCGTTCAGTCAATAGTTAATCCTGTATTCGGATCTGCATCTCACATTCCCGGCAGTTGAAAATCACTTGAAAACGGTGTTTGCCATGGGTCAAAAACAGAGATTCGCAAGAGGGCCCGGGGAAATGGCCCCCAGGCGTGTCGCCCTTTTTGGGGCACCACCCGAGGCTGCGGCGAATACAATGTTTTGTGGTCATGACCTGGATACCCGGTCCCGGCGAAGCACATTCAAAGGCAGGATCAATGGATTTCCCCCCCCTTTTCTTGTAAAATTGAACAGCCAGATGATTGGCAGCATTGGCCCTGAAATCAAGCTCGAACTGATAAAATGGAAACGGGGCCGGCCTTGGCTCAACCGTTGGTCGTGTATAAGCGTTTAACCGGTTCTTTTCCAGGCAGTCCACCAAGTCCCGGCGCAGGCGGTTCAGGTCCGCAGCAGGCAGGAACACCGGTTTTGAAAGGATTTCAAGGCGATTCAGCACAAAGCAGGTATTACCCAATTTACCCAATTGCTTTTCAATGGCTGCCCGGGCCGTATCCGGATTGCGGGCAGGTTCTCCCGGTGAACAAAGCAGGGCCCGGGCCCGGATATTATCCTCATCCACGCAGGAGAGCTCAAACCCTTGGGGGTGTTCACAAAACTTCATATCCAGAGATATTTTTCTTTGGGCCGTCGTGCCGCCCATAAGACGTGCAAACTTTACGTCATGGTTTCTGAATACCATGGTACCTTTGGGTAGATCCTTTTTAGCCATCCGCGTTTTTCCGGAGGGGTACACCTGACCATTTTCATCCACCCGGTTCACATAAAAGCCCTTGAGCCTTCCCGGTGCATTGGGAAAACAGATCCCATCCCCGGCCTGCAAATCATGGGGCCGCGCCAATACCAGGGCCTGATTTTTAATTTGTTTCACCCGCCCCACGGGTTCTCCTACAGATTTTGGCGTATCAAAGGCGTCAATAGGCTTGGATGATCCGGAAAGAAAATAATCGGTAAATCCCCGGTTAAAGGTTTTGCTGGGTTCCGGTGTAAAAAAAAGCGTTGTACGACCCGAAGACGCCCTATCATGAGAGGAACCGGTCTTGATAAAGGCATCAAGCCGCCGGCGGTAAAAGCCTGTAATATTTTTTACATAATCAAGATCTTTAAGGCGCCCCTCAATTTTAAAAGAGGTAATACCGGCCCGGACCAGATCCGCCAAACAATCCGAGCGGTTCATGTCCTTTAATGAAAGCAGATGCTTGTTTTCACAAAGCACTGTGCCGCTTTTATCTTCAAGGTTCCAGGCAAGCCGGCAGGGCTGACCGCAGGCGCCGCGGTTGGCGCTTCTGCCGCCAATAGCTGCGCTCATGTAACATTGCCCGGAATAGCATACACACAATGCCCCATGAACAAAGGCTTCAAGATCAACACGCGTGGCAGCTCGGATCTGTTTAATGGCAGACAAAGACAATTCCCGGGCAAGAATCACCCGGGAGAAGCCTGACTGTTCAAGGAATTTGACCTTTTCAGGGGTCCGGTTGTCGGTCTGGGTACTGGCAAATAAGGGGATGGGGGGCAGATCCATCTCTAAAAGGCCCATATCCTGGATGATCAGGGCGTCTACCCCGGCATGGTAGAGTTTTTCAATCAAATTTCTTGCCGGCTGAAGTTCGTGATCAAAAAGCAGGGTGTTAAACGCCACATACACCCGGGCAAAATAGCGGTGGGCATAGGTGCACAGTGCCTCAATATCCGCAACACTGTTGCCGGCGGCAGCCCTTGCACCGAACCGCTCTGGCCCGATATACACGGCATCGGCTCCGTGATCGACGGCGGCCTTGCCAAATTCCATATTTTTTGCCGGGGCCAAAAGTTCCAGGCTGGACATGCATACTCCTAATTGTGTGTTTCGAACTGGTCCAAAAACCATTTAATATCTCTTATTGTCAATCTTTTCTTTTTAATAATCGAACAAAATGTAAAAAAACTGCATTCAATTGAATAAAAATAATTGACTCTATCTGTAAAAAAACAGCAAAATCAGTTATAAAGAGGAATGAAAGGAAAAAATAATCATGCCACAAACAGTTTTAATCGTAGACGATGATGCAAAACTCATTGAGCTCTTAACCGAATACTTCGGAGAAAATGAATTTATAGCCCATGCCGTCATGCTGGGCGCCGACGCCCTTGATGCAATACGGGACAACCAACCGGATATTGTTATTCTGGATATCATGCTCCCGGATACCAATGGGTTGGAGGTACTCAAACAAATCCGTGCCAAACATACCATACCGGTGATCATGCTTACGGCCAAAGGTGATGATACGGACAGAATCGTGGGGCTGGAGCTAGGGGCGGACGATTATCTGCCCAAACCCTTTAACCCCAGAGAGCTTCTTGCCAGAATCCGGGCCATTCTCCGTCGTCAGGATAGGGCCGAACCCGAATCAGACACAGTGATTATCCGGGCCGGAGATCTGGAATTAAACAGATCCACACGCACCTTGATTTTTAAAGGTCAAAACATACCCTTATCCACAACGGAATTCAATGTCCTGGAAGTGCTGATGAAACACCCGAATACAGTGCTCAGCCGGGAGCAGATAACAAACATGGCCCAGGGTCGAAGCTTTATGGCCGATGACCGCAGTGTGGACATTCATGTGTCCAAACTCAGGGGAAAAATCGAAAAGAATCCATCTTCTCCGGTGCGGATCAAAACAATATGGGGCACGGGATATATGTTTATCAATACAGATTCATAACCAAAGTGTCCAATTCATAACCAAAGTACCCAATCCATGATAATCAAGCACCTTTACCTGAAAATTCTTTTCGCGTTCCTGGGTATTCTTCTGATCAACATGCTGTTGACTATCGGTCTGTTTATGATGACTGCCGGACGTTCATATAAATCCTGCATAGACCGGCAGAATATAGCCAAGCTCAAAATATTTAAAGTCATGGCACAAAAGGAGTTGGACCGCCATAAAGATCTTCCGGCAGAAGAAAACCCCGATTTTGTGGCGCTTTTGAATACCTATACAAAAATATTCGGCATTAAACTCTGGCTTAGCGAACCTGGTGGCCCGATTATATGGCAAAGTTTTGAGGGACCGGTGAATCTTCCGTCCGACAAGAACTACCGACAGGTTAATCACGACGACGGGATCATCGTTTACCACTATATGCTTCAATGGCAAGAATACTATGCCATTATCCCGATCAGCTACCGAAACCAAGGACTGCACATTCACCTTTCCCTGAACACCGGGAAGGCCAAGCGCTATAAAGGGTTATTTTTCATCGGACTTATAGTCATCGGCATTACCGCCACCTTGATGCTGATCCCTATGATTTCATACATCACTCGTCGAATAAACCGGCTCAATCAGTCAGCCCTTGAATTTGCCGGAGGGAATCTGTCTGTACGAACGAATATCAAAGGCGATGATGAAATCGCCAAACTTGGGGACACATTTAATCGGATGGCAGATCGATTGGAGCGGCTGATCAGCAACTCCAAGGAACTGACGGCCAATGTATCCCATGAATTACGATCGCCCCTTGCACGTTTGAGGGTTTCCAAAGAACTGATCATGGACAAACTGGAACAAAAGGGCGCATCAGATGATGCAATCATGCGGTTATTGAACAACATGGAATCAGACATTGGGGATCTTGACACCCTGATAGAAGAAGCCCTGGCCCTTTCCAAAATAAATTATCAGGAATCGGCCCTGACACCTGAAACCTTCAGGTTTTCCGAGTTTATAAAATCTATGATGGCCCCATACCATCCACTGCTGAGCAGCAAAGATCTGACCCTTGACCTCGACATCAAGGACTTTGGAAAGGCCCGTCAGGACAAGGCACTAATCAAATCGGTTTTGTCCAATCTCATGGACAATGCCATAAAATATTCCCCACCCGGTAATTCTATCCATGTATGTGCCGGAACAGTTTCACCTAAGGGCCTTGAATTTTCAGTCACCAATACCTGTGCACCGATGCGTCAAGAAGATCTTGATCGCCTGTTCAATCCGTTTTTCCGTATTCCCGGACAAAAAGCATCGGGAACAGGACTTGGGCTTGCCATTGCAAAAAAACAGATCCTGCGTTGCCAGGGTACCATCCGTGCGGAGCATAACGGCCGGGAAATTTGTTTGGCTGTTTATATTCCATAGTATGAATCCGTAAAAAACTTCACCTATAAGCATGGGGTCTGGCAGGGGCAAGACATACATATGGTATGTCGAGCCTCCTACCAGACCCCATAACGCAGTAGACGAAGATTTTTTTACGAGGCCATCAAAGAATGATATTTAAAATTCGCCGTAAAGGTTCAGCCGCGCCCCAGAGCAACTGATCCCCCACAGAAAATGCGGTGAGAAAATTTTCACTGATAGTCATTTTCCGGATTCTGCCCACGGGCACGTTCAAGGTGCCTGTCACGGCAGCGGGCGTCAGATCTTTGATTGAATCTTCCTTATTGTTAGGGATCACCCGGACCCAGTCATTATTGGCCGCCAGGGCGGCATTGATCTCATCTAAAGGGACATCTTTTTTCAACTTGATGGTGAAGGCCTGGGAATGGCACCGCATCGCGCCGATGCGGATACACTGGCCGTCGATGGGGATAGGATTGTCTGAACGTCCCAGAATCTTATTGGTTTCCACAAACCCTTTCCACTCCTCCCGGGTCTGGCCATTCTCCATGGCCCGGTCAATCCAGGGAATAAGGCTTGCACCCAAGGGAACACCCCAGTTTTCAACGGGATAGGCATCGGACCGCAAGGTGTCGGTAACCTTTCGATCAAGATCAAGAATTGCCGAGGCAGGATCATCCAGAATCGGGGCTGCCTGGTCACCGATGTTTCTCATCTGTGCCACAAGCTCTCTCATGTTTTTGGCACCGGCACCGGAAGCGGCCTGGTAGGTCATGGAAGTCAACCATTCCACCCAGTCATTTTCAAAAAGTCCGCCCAGGGCCATCAGCATCAATGAGACCGTGCAGTTGCCGCCGATAAAATTCTTAATTCCTTTGGATATGGCCGTTTCAATGACCGGCATGTTGACCGGATCCAGAACAATAATACTTTGGTCATCCATTCTCAGGGTGGATGCCGCATCGATCCAGTAGCCCTCCCAGCCACGCTCGGTCAGCTTGGGGCGCACAACTTCAGTGTAAGACCCGCCCTGGCAGGTCACCACGATATCCATCTCCATCAATGTATCAATATCAAACGCATCAATGAGTTCCGAAGCCCCCTGCCCGACATCAGGGGCAGTCTGTCCGGCCTGGGACGTGGTGAAAAAAACCGGTGTAAATTTTTGAAAATCATTCTGTGCAGACATTCTTTCCATGAGCACGGAACCCACCATGCCTCGCCAACCAACCATGCCGACTTTTTTCATCTTCCCTTATCCTTTCTACTACAAGTATGTAATTTAAAATTTAAGAATTACTGCATAGCTGCTTTTTTAAAAAAAAGCCAGGGTCATATGAAAAAAACCCGGCAATCAAAATCTGTAAAAAAGCCTTAAATCCTCAAAAAACAGCGCCTATAACGATTGCTGAAAACGATAGGATACCATCCATTTCAGGACAGCGAAACTTTGTTTTCTTTTTATTTACTCTTTGGAATTATATGATATAATTCAACTTAATAAACGGCTATGAGTTGACCTTGCCTATCAACATTCAAGCTCAACTCACAGCAAACGCTAAAAGAGCTGTGTAGGTTACTCAGCCTTTATTATATAATCTTAAGTGTATCGTCCCATTTTTTTAAGTCCAACTTCTTAAGGCAGGACTATGGTCACAAAAAATCAAGAAATATTCTTGCTCGCCCAGAGTCCGTCCCCAGGAACGGCTCAGATTTTATTTTGCGGAGATGTTGTCGTTTTCAACCTCAGTGTATCCCCTGACAGCCCGGGCCGAGCCTTTGTCAGAACCAACCTGGGCAACGCAAACGCGATCCGCAGAGAAATCATCCGTCGGGTGGAAAAAAATGAGATCAAACTGGGTGAAGCCTGGCATGACCTGCCCATGAAAGAAGAAGGGGATGGCAATTTTTCCATCCACCTGCCCCTGCACCAGACCGGATCGTTCCAAGCCAAATGTTTTTTTATTCCCCAGGACAGTGATGTCCCGGTATGGCCCGAAGGGGAAAACACCAAACTCTGCGTTGAACCGGCCGGCACCTGCTGTGCCAACATCATTTATAATGCATTTGTACGACAGTTTGGCCCCACCAAAGACGCAACGTTCCAGCCCCCGAATCTGGATACCATGCTCAACAAGCTAGATGATCAGGGATTCACAGTCATTCCTCAATCCGGGAAATTCAGAGATCTGAAGGAACAGTTGAACTTTATCTTCTCCAGAATGGGCTGCCGGGTGCTTCACCTGTTGCCCATTCACCCCACGCCCACTACCTATGCCAGGATGGGCCGGTTTGGAAGTCCCTATGCCGCCCTTGACTTTTCGGATGTGGATCCGGCCCTGGCTAAATTTGACCCGGCAGCCACCCCCCTTGAACAATTCATGGAACTGGTGGATGCCGTGCATGATCATGACGGCTATCTGATCCTTGACATTGCCATTAACCATACCGGCTGGGCTGCCAGTCTCCATGAATCCCATCCAGAGTGGCTGGACCGGGAGGATGACGGCAAAATCCGTATGCCAGGGGCCTGGGGTGTTGTATGGGCGGACCTGACCAAGCTGGATTACAGCCACACGGATCTGTGGCAGTACATGGCAGATATTTTTCTGCTCTGGTGCCGCCGGGGGGCAGACGGATTCCGGTGCGATGCCGGATACATGATTCCGGAACCGGCCTGGGAATATATTATCGCCAAGGTACGACTCCAATACCCCGACACAGTTTTTTTCCTTGAAGGGCTGGGTGGGCCACCGGATTCAACCCGCCACCTGCTCCAGCGGGCAAATTTTAACTGGGCCTATTCAGAACTTTTCCAGGAGTATACCCTTGATCAGATATCCGGGTACATCCCCCAAGCCATAGACCTTTCCAATACCTGCGGACACTTGATCCATTTTGCCGAAACCCATGACAATAACCGTCTGGCCAAGGTGTCCCATACCTACGCGAAAATGAGGACAGGACTTTGCGCACTTTTCAGTATCTGCGGGGGCTTTGGATTTGCCAACGGCGTTGAATGGTTTGCCAAAGAAAAAATAAATGTCCACAACTCCCCGGGCCTGAATTGGGGAAATCCCGACAACCAGGTGGATTATATCACCCGGCTTCATCTTCTGTTGCGGGAACATCCGGCTTTTTTCAGTCAGGCACAATTGGCTCTCATCCATGACAAAGAGAGCCAGGCCCCGGTACTGCTCAGGTTTAACCCCTGTCATAATGCCCGGATACTGGTGCTGATCAACCTGGACTGCGACAGCCAGGTCATGGCGGTGTGGCCGGCCGGAGCCGAAGGCAGTGCGGCCTTTCCCTGGACAGACCTGATTTCAGGCAACACGGTTCAGGCGGAAAACAGACAAAAAAAATACCGTATACTCCTAAAGCCGGGCCAAGTGCTGGCCCTAAGCCCCAAAAAAAACGACTTGCAGTGGCTTGAATCCCAGCAGGCCGGCAATCTGTCTATGCCCGCCAGAGTTCTGATGCAGAAGCGAAGGGCACTGGCCCTTGAGGTAATTGCTGCGGTGAAAGGCAATATAAATATAGCCGGTCTGGATGTGGAACAGGCCGCCATGGATTTGGCACAACATCCTCAAACCTTTATCCGGGAACTCTATCCGGACAAGCTGTTCAGCCGGACGATCCTGTTTGATGCCCACAAAGATATCAATCGCAGAGTCATGGTTCCCCCGGGCTTTTTCCTGCTGGTCCGGTGCAACAAGCACTTCAGGGCTCAGCTTGGAGAATCAGGGACTGACAAAAAGTGCCTGGGTTTTTGTGAAAGTCTGCCTGTAGAAGGGGATGCCGCGTACCAAGCTATTTTCTTGCCCCTGGAAATAAAAGACAATCACAGGGACTGCCTGCTTCAACTGCGGATATCCGGCCCCGAAGGCACGAAAAAAATTATTGGCAATATCAGATATATTCCCCCCTTTGAAGCCCTGAACCTGCGACTCTCTTTTATCCGTAGGGAGATTGTCGCGGACCCGTCCATCAAGCAGCTGTCCACAACCTGCCTGGGGGCAATGATGCGATCAGGTGCAAGCTTCAGCCACCTGGAAAGCCGTTATGATGCTCTGCTGGGCGCCAATCTGAACCCTGCTTTGCCCGAAAACCGATGGATGCTTTTGTCCCGATTTAGAATCTGGGGCGTATTCCAGGGCTATTCCAGGGAACTTGGGCCCGATTGTATAGATGCGTTCTGGACCTCCCATGACCGGGGCGGAAAATGGCGATTCAGAGTTCCCTCATCCGAAGGCAGATATTATGTCATTGATCTGTTTCTGGAGATCGACCGAAAAGCAAACCTGGTGACCCTGACATTGCACCGGGAAACGGCACCGGCGGATAATCCCCGGCGCCTTCAGCCCCAGCGTAATGTGACGCTCATCATCCGCCCTGATATTGAAGACAGAAGTTTTCATGACACAGTTAAAGCCTTTAGCGGCCCTGAACAGCAATGGCCGTCATCAATTTCAGCTTTTGACAATGGATTTTTCTTTCATTCCCAAACAGGACGGATACTTCGACTGTCAAGCAGCCGGGATGCATTTTTATTAAAACCCGAATGGCAGTATATGGTCCACAGAAGTGTTGAAGCTTCCAGGGGATTAGATGCCGACTCAGATCTGTTCAGTCCGGGCTATTTCAGTATCAATGTCAAGGGCGGTGACACGGTAAGTATTAAAGCCTGTGTCATGAATAAAGAGATAATGCCGGCCCCTCTGGACGGTCAAAAAATTCCCCTGCCCGGGCCGTTTCCTTCAACGGTACCGTTTTCCCAGGCAATCGAGGCAAGCCTTGATGCATTCATCGTGGACCGGGGAGAAGAAAAAAGCGTGGTGGCTGGATATCCCTGGTTTCTGGACTGGGGAAGGGACAGCCTTATTTTCTGCCGTTCCCTGATTGAGCTTGGCCGAACCCAGGATGCTGTTGCCATCCTCTCCCTTTTTGGAAAATTTGAAAAGAACGGCACCCTGCCCAATATGATATGCGGCGACGATGCAAGGAACATAGAGACCTCGGATGCACCACTGTGGTTTTTTGCCTGCTGCAGTCAACTGGCCCAAACCTTAAGTAATGAGGCAGTACTTCCCCAGAGAATCGGGCAACGCACCATGATCCAGGTGCTCAAAGATATGGCATCATCCATGATCAACGGTACGCCCACCGGTGTTAAGGCAGATCCTGCGTCCATGCTGCTCTACAGTCCGGCCCATTTTACCTGGATGGACACCAATTTTCCGGCAGGGACCCCCCGCCAGGGATATCCCATTGAGATCCAGGCGCTGTGGTGTCATGCCCTTCAATTTTTGTCCCAAGTTGATGATACCAACACCCAGGTGATATGGCAAAAACATGCCGACACGGTCAAACGCAACATCGTAAATCTATTCTGGCGTGAAGATGATGGTTTTTTCAGTGACTGCCTGCACTGCAGAGAACCTGTTGACGCCGGACATGCAATCCAGGATGATGCCCTGCGGCCCAATCAGTTGCTGCTGATCACTTTAGGGGTCATCGACGACCGGAAACTCATGGCGCGGGTGGTTGAAACCTGCCGGGAGCTTTTAGTGCCGGGAGGTATCAGAAGCCTTGCGGACCGTTCCCTGACCGTACCGTTGTTCATTGAACGGGACGGCCGGCACCTGGTAAATCCCCATGCGCCCTATGCCGGGTATTACCAGGGCGATGAGGATACCCAAAGGAAACCGGCTTACCACAACGGCACAGCCTGGACATGGCAGTTTCCGGTATTCTGCGAGGCCTGGGCCACAGCCTTTGGCCTTCCGGGTATTCCGGCTGCACTGGCCTGGCTGGGCAGTACCCTGCCATTGATGCGCACGGGTGCGGCCGGTTTTATACCTGAAATTCTTGACGGAAATTTCCCGCACACGCCCAGGGGATGCGATGCCCAGGCCTGGGGATGCAGTGAAGTTGCCAGGGTTGCGCATAAACTGACCCGGATGCAAAACAAACACTAACATATTTGGTATATAAAATGTTTTATCATTCAAAATTAATTATTTAGGATCAACCAGCCCATTATGAACAATACCGGCAGCATTAAAGAAAATCAGAAAATGGGAGGTGATTATGCCCCATAGACCAAGAATTCTTATCGTCACCCCGGAAGTCACTTATCTGCCGGAGGGTATCAGCCCCGGTGCAGATGATTACTCTGCCAAGGCGGGCGGCCTGGCAGATGTATCGGCAGCATTAATCTCCGCGTTGTATGATTTGAGCTGCGATGTTCATGTGGCCATCCCCGACTACAGGTCCATATATCATGGGGATAACGAACCCAGGCATCACCAGGAGGTTGAGAAAATACGCCGCCGCCTGCATGAGGAACGGATTCATTTTGCCACGGACCGGGTGTTTCTTTACAAAGACGGGGTCTATTCGGGCTATTCGGATAAAGATCTTAAGGTATCCCTGGCGTTTCAGCGGGAGGTGATCAACCACATCATCCCAAGGGTAAAACCGGACATCATTCACTGCAACGACTGGATGACCGGACTGATTCCGGCCATGGCCAGGCGGTACGAAATCCCGTGCCTGTTCACCATTCACAACATTCATACCATGACCGCCACTATGGCCACAATCGAGGACCGGGGCATTGATGCAGCTGCCTTCTGGCATTGGCTTTTCTTAAAATATCCACCCACAAACTACGAGGAGAGTCGGGATACCAATCCAGTGGATTTTCTCGTGTCAGGGGTATTTTCCGCCCACTATGTGAACACGGTGAGCCCCACCTTTTTACGTGAAATTGTTGAAAACCGCCACTCATTTGTGGAACCTGAACTTAGACAAGAGCTGGCCCATAAGTGGGATGCCGGATGCGCCACAGGCATTTTGAATGCGCCTGAACCCGAATTCAATCCTGCCGTGGATGACATGGTCCAATTCAATTACGGTCCCAAAAACCACCGTGCCCAAAAAAAACAGAATAAAGTTTTTATGCAGAAATCCGTAGGCCTTGAGATAAATTCCGAGGCGCCTCTGTTTTTCTGGCCCTCCCGGCTGGATCCTGTGCAAAAAGGGTGCACTCTTTTATCAGAAACCATGTATGATATTATTTCCCGTTACTGGGAAACCGGCATTCAGATTGTAAGCGTGGCAGACGGGGCATGCCAGAAACACTTCCACGATATTGTCAATTTCCATGGCCTGCATCGGCGGATCAGCATTTGGGGGTTCAACGAACATTTGTCCCACCAGGCCTTTGCAGCCAGTGATTTTATACTCATGCCCTCTTCTTTTGAGCCGTGCGGCCTGCCCCAAATGATCGGAGGAATCTACGGCAGCCTGCCCATTGTATTTGACACAGGCGGCCTGCATGATACGGTCAAACAACTGGATGTCAGCCATTCAACGGGCAATGGATTTATTTTCAATGTCCATGATGCCGTAGGACTAAACTGGGCCGTGGACCGCGCCATGGAATTTTTCCTCCTGGACCCGGATGAAAAAGAACGCCAAATCCGTAGAATTATGACTGAGTCCGTACTTGAATTTAATCACAGCCGTTGCGCTGAAAGCTATATTGAACTCTATGAAAAAATGCTCCAAAGACCCTTTCTGGTCTGATCCTTCATGGACAAATGATCCGTATATATCTCCTTTTAAGCCCATTATCCGGTCCCGGTTTGAAAAAGCCCTGGCAAAAAAGGAACAGCTGAAAAACCATAGATCCTGGGCTAAGATTGCCAACTACCATGAATTCTTTGGCCTTCACAGGGATAAAAAAGGCTGGGTGTTCAGGGAATGGGCACCCAATGCAACAAAGATGTTTATCCTCACACCGGCCAATAACTGGGAAAAATCTTCGGACTGGCAAGTGAAAGGCCCTGACCCCGACGGCATATTTGAGGCCCGGTTTCCCGATCACTTTTTTTCCCATGAACAGCTTTATCGACTTAAAGTCGTGTGGGACGGCGGAGAGGGAGACCGTATTCCCACGGCAGCTACCCGGGTCATTCAGGACAACACCACCTATATTTTCAATGCCCAGGTATGGGCACCGCAAAACCCTTACCAGTGGCAGGCAGAATCCCCCGACCTAACGGCAGAACCTCTTTTGATCTATGAAGCCCACGCGGGCATGGCCTTGGAGGAAGGCAGGGTTGGGACTTGGCGGGAATTTGCCGACCACATCCTGCCCAAGGTCGTAGAGAGCGGGTATAATACCCTACAGATGATGGCGATTCAAGAACACCCTTATTACGGGTCGTTCGGGTACCATGTCTCGTCCTTTTTTGCCCCCTCTTCCCGGTTCGGCACCCCGGACGATTTTAAGTATCTGGTTGACAGGGCTCATCAGTCAGGCATTCGCGTTCTCATGGATATTGTACACTCCCACAGTGTGAAAAATGAGGTAGAAGGTCTGTCCAGGTTTGACGGTTCCATGTACCAATTTTTTCATGACTTGGGCAGAGGGGACCATACGCTTTGGGATTCCAGGTGTTTTGACTATGGCAAACAACAGGTACTCATTTTTCTACTCTCCAACCTGAGATATTTTCTTGAACAATTTCGGGTGGATGGATTCCGGTTTGACGGCATCACTTCCATGCTGTATGCCGATCACGGATTGGGTCGCGCCTTCACAGGATACCAGGATTATTTTGGCGATGATGTAGATGAAGATGCGTTAAGTTATCTTTATGCCGCCAATGACCTTGTACATGAAATTCATCCCAATGCAGTAACCATCGCAGAAGATGTGAGCGGATATCCAGGCCTTGCGGCACCGACGAAGTTATGCGGAACAGGCTTTGATTTCAGATTTTCCATGGGCGTCCCGGATTACTGGATCAAGCTGCTCAAGGAGGTCCGGGACGAAAGGTGGCATATGGGAGGTCTGTGGTATGAACTGACCCGGCACAGAGACGAAGAGCGTACGATCAGTTACGTGGAGTGCCATGATCAGGCCCTGGTGGGGGACAAGACCATAATGATGCACCTGATGGGCGGAAAAATCTATGATTCCATGGAAAAATCCAACACAAGCATTACCACCAACCGGGCAGTGGCCCTTCACAAGATGATCCGCCTTATCACCCTGGCCTGTGCCCACAAAGGGTATCTCAATTTCATGGGCAATGAATTCGGCCATCCGGAATGGATTGATTTTCCATCTCCTGCCAACGGTTATTCCTACCACCATGCCAGACGCCTGTGGTCCTTAAAATATGACAAAAATCTGTATTTCCCGGACCTGTTCGCTTTTGACAAACAGATGGTTACCCTGGCAAAACAAACGCAATTGTTTACATGGGATCACCCAAGGCTTTTACACATCCACGAAGATGATAAAATACTGGCATTTGAGCGGTCCGGCCTTATTTTTGTGTTCAACTTTCATCCGGAGCACTCTTTTGGTGACTACCTGGTTCATGCCCCGGCAGGCAAATATAAAATGTGCCTGGACACCGATGAATCCCGCTTTGGCGGATTGGGCCGCCTTAACCCGGGCCAGGAACATTTTAGCAGATTTCTGGGCGAAGTGTCTGAAAACCGCCATGCCCTGAGCCTTTATCTGCCTAATCGCTGCGCCCTGGTATTATGGCGGGTTTAATATTAACACTACCCAGGAAAAGAACGAATTCCCCAAATATCGTCCGCATATTCCTGAATGGCCCGGTCACTGGAAAAAAAACCGGTGCGGGCAATATTTTTCAACGACATGGAAAGCCATTTGGCACGGTCCTTATAGTCGTGCCCTATTTTTAACTGGGTTGTCACATAAGCCCTGAAGTCGGCCAGGTGAAGATAGTATTCCCCATTGCCCATGAGCTGACTATAAATCGGTTTGAAAAGACCGGGCTCGTCGGGACAGAACCGGCTGGAATAAATGGCCTTGAGAACCCGTCTCAAGTCCGGATCATCGTCGCAAAATGTTTTGGGCTCATAATTAGGACGAAGCGCCGCCACTTCGTCCACCGTGAGGCCGAAAATATAGATATTCTCATCGCCTACCTGTTCGGCAATCTCTATATTGGCTCCGTCCAAAGTACCGATGGTCAATGCACCGTTCATGGCAAACTTCATATTTCCGGTACCCGAAGCTTCCATCCCGGCAGTGGAAATCTGCTCGCTGACATCTGCAGCCGGAATAATCTTTTCCGCCAGGGTTACCCGGTAATCGGGCAAAAAAACCACCTTGATCATATCATGGATATCCGGATCCTTATTGACCACATTGGCAACAGAATGGATCAATTTGATGATCAGTTTGGCAAAATGATATCCCGGAGCGGCCTTGCCGGCAAAAATAAAGGTCCGGGGATGACCGATATCCTTGCCGTCCTCTTTGATAGACAGATACAGATGGATAATATGAATCACATTGAGCAACTGACGTTTGTATTCATGAATCCGCTTGGCATGGATGTCAAAAATGGAGTGGGGATCCACAGTCAGGAACAATTTCTGTTGAATTAACGCGGCCAAAGCCTCTTTGTTGGCCAGTTTGATCTCATCCAACCGGTCTATAAATCCCGGATCATTTTCAAAAGGTTCCAGTTCCCATATCCGCGACAGATCCCCCACCCATCGCCGACCGATGGTTTCGGTGATAAACGCTGCAAGGCGGGGATTGCAGGCAGCGATCCAACGTCTGGGGGACACACCGTTGGTCTTATTGTTGAATCTTTCAGGCCACAGCTTATAAAACTCAGGAACAAGTTTGGTTTTGACCAGATCGGAGTGTACCTTTGCCACACCATTTACCGAATGACTGCCGATGATGGCAAGATTGGCCATGCGGACCTGTTTGACAGCCCCTTCCTGAATAATGGACATCTTTGCAATGCTTTCAGTGGTGACATCATGATCACTAACGGTCAAATATTCCAAAAACCGCTGGTTTATTTCGTAAATCAACTGCATATGTCGGGGCACCACCCGCTCAAGTATACTCACCGGCCAGGTTTCCAGGGCTTCGGGCAACAGGGTGTGATTGGTATACCCAAGGGTTTTTTTAGTGATGTCCCAAGCAGTTTCCCATTGTATGCCTTTTTCATCCACCAGGATACGCATCAACTCGACCACTGCCAGGGCCGGGTGGGTATCGTTAAGCTGAATGGCCACTTTATTATGAAAATCGTCAAAGGAGTCATGATTCATTTCATATTTACGAATAATATCCCTTAAGGAACACGCCACAAGGAAATACTCCTGAACCAGCCGAAGTTCTTTGCCCGACTCTTTGGAATCCGACGGATAAAGAATTTTAGAAATTGTCTCTGATTTGATTTTCCGGCCTACTGCTTTGAAATAGTCCCCATCATTAAAGATATCAATGTCAAAATCCTCGGATGCCTCAGCCGTGAACAGCCGCAAATAATTTACGGTACGTCCTTCAAAACCTGCCACCAGAATATCATGGGGACGCCCGATGAGCAGCGCCCAGTTCGACCATACAGGGTTATACTCCCCGTCCCTGTCCACACTGCCCTCCACCCGGCCGTAAATGGGAACCATATACCGCTCTTCGGTTCTGCGAATCAGCCAGGGCGATCTTCGGTTAGGCCAGTAATCAGGTTTTTCTTTTTGGTATCCGTTCACGATCAACTGCTTGAACAGCCCATAATCATAGTTGATCCCGTACCCGAATCCCGGCATATTCATGCAGGCCAAAGAGTCAAGAAAACATGCGGCTAAACGTCCGAGCCCCCCGTTACCCAATGCGGGATCCCGTTCTTTTTCCACCAGGTACTCAAGATCAATACCCTTTTTTTCAAGAAATTTTTTACAGCGGTTATAAATACCCAGGTTCAATAAATTATTATTTAAAAGCCGGCCGATGAGAAATTCAAGTGACAGGTAATGCAAACGTTTGGCGTCATTGTCCTGGTAACGCTTTTGTGTATCATAACCAATATCGATAAGGTATTTGCCAACAGCGTAGGAAACGGCATTCAACTGATCATTTTTCGAGGCGTGCTCAAGTTGCTTACCCAGAATATACTTAATATAGTTATTGAAGGAGAGCTCAAAATTTGAAAAATCAAAATAGGACATGCGTTGACTCCTTACCGGCCCTCAAGGCCTTTAATTGCCCAAAAACTTAGATCGTAATCACCGAATTATCTTCTCCATGAAAGGGAGACGGCAGATAAATATCTGCGCTCTCATCATTGATCCAGCGGGTATCATCCACCAGATAACGAAATTGGTAAGACCGATCCAGATCAAGGTCAAGGACCGTAGAAAAATCCCCGCTTTTGAGTTTTTTCATGGTCACGCCTTTTTCATCCCAATCATTGAACTCACCAACCAGATTAACTTTTTCTGCCGTGCCGATCACTTTTTTCTGTACTTTAAATCTGACCCTGCACACATCTTTGGTTTTAAGATATTGTTTTGTAAACATGATGCCCTCCGAACTTTTTTTAAAAGACATGAAAAACTTTAGAAGCTAAACCAACGGATTTATTTTAATTTTTTAAAATTGCCGTGTCAACATCTTGTTCAAATCCTCCAGGAAACGGCATGTAATTTATCCACAACTTAAGTGTTAATCGCGAATAAAAGTACGGACCTGAACGATCCTAACACCGCTTTGCGACCAATGTCCATTCAAGGCCATACGATAAAAGGTCTTTTAATCATTTTCTCATACAGACCAATATAGCTTTGGGCACAGCGGCTGTGATTGAATTCCATGACGGACTCAACCATGATCCGCCGGATCTGAGCTTCTCTCTCATCCCGATGAAGGGCATAAAAATCCATGGCCTGACCCACAGCCCAGCTCAGCCCCTGGGCATCGTATACGGTAAACACAAAACCGTTGCCGGTTGAATGTTCTAAATCAAGGGATCTTACTGTGTCATGGAGGCCGCCGGTGTCAAATACAATGGGCAGGGTACCGTAAATGGCCCCGATAATCTGCGGAAGGCCGCAGGGTTCAAAGGACGAGGGCATGAAAACAAAATCACTTCCAGCAAACGCCTGGTGGGAGCGTTGTTCGTCAAACCCGACAACGCCTATTCGGTTCCTTACATTGTGAAATTCGGCAATATCTTTAAAGTGCTTATAATATTCCCCGTCTGCTACCGAGACGATCTGAATCCCGGTCTCCCAGTAGCGGGAAATGGTCTCGTACATGATCCTGGCCAAAAGCTGGCATCCTTTTTGAACCGGATCCAGACGGGAAGGCCAGAAAAACAAAGGCGCATCGGGATTTTGTTCAAGGCCAAGTGTTTTCTGGAGAAAGGCTTTGTTTTTTTGTTTCATCTCTCGATGATTTTTAGGCCCGTAATTAAACCGGATCATTTCATCCACAGCCGGGTTGAATTCGGGTTCCGGCGCATTCAAAATACCCGCAGCACAGCCAGCCTCCCATTTGTGGGTAAGTTCGGCTTGAAGTCCATGTTCCACAAAAGGATGCCGGTTTTCAACGATCTCCTTTAAAAACGCAGGACTGACCGTATTAACATAATGGGCTGAAAACACCCCGGAACAAAGAAAATCCACCGGGTTATTATCCCGGCTTTCCTCATAACTTTCAGGCGGACGCTTAAAATAAAGCCATTGCCAGAAGGATGCGGCATCAATCCCCCGGTCCTCTATCTCGGCCAGGGTGGAGGTCATTGTATGGATATTATGAATGGAAAACAGGCAGGGAATTCCATACTGCCTTGCCATGGCCGGAATCAGGCCCGTCATCCAGTCGTTGCAGTGGATAATGTCCGGTTTTACCCTGGGGATGATGTTATTGATCACCTCCCGCTGAAACGCCAGGGACACCTTCAAATTTGTCTTATAACTTGTGGAATAAACTTTTTCTTTATACAGAAATGCCCGGTCAGCGGCAAAATGAATCCGCTTCTCGTCAAGGCTCTGCCTGATTTTTTCAATCTCCCGGTCATGTTTTTCCGTGGAATAATCATGATAGATGGAACGATAATCAGGGATGGCGACATGGACATCGCAATTCAAATCAAACAAAGCACTGATCAGGGCGGCTGAAACATCGGCCAGGCCACCGGCCTTCGCGGAATAGCCTGCGCATGATCCCATTTCTTCGGGCAGATAAGTTACCTCCGGGGTGACAATAAGAATTCTTGGTCTATTGGGCATGAGCATCTTCCCTTCACTATTTTCAAATAACGGCCACGGGCCGTCCTTGGTCTGTCTACACCCAGGCCTCGGCCCACAGCAAAGATAGAGAGATCTGAGTAAGTTACCCAGACTTTCTCATAAAATTACTTTCACAAAATGCATCTTTTATGCCCTCGTCATATCTGTGATCCGATCCCCTTGGCACACAAGGCATGGCGCATTACCGCATCACAAAACAGGTTTAAGTCTTTGCCGGTTTTCTTTCCAGAATGTAAAGAAACCGGACATCAACCCTGAGGGTAAACGCATTTATATTAAAAAGTCCCCGCTATCGGGATCGGGATCGGGATCGAAAACAATGGACATTTTGATCCCGATAGCGATTGTGAAGTTAAAATAGCCGGCAAAATTATAAATGCGGTCACACAGGGCTGAAAAACAAGCGCCTTGATCATGGCCGGTGTTTCGACTATATAGATAGTGCCCGACCGAAAAAGCGCAACTTTTCGTTCAGACATGATACACGGATTCTCAACATGCTGCTAAGGAGCGATAATATCATGACATTGATAGACGGGAGCCTGGATGACCTTGAAATTCAAATTATACTGGCACTTCAAGAAGATGCCCGCAAATCGTACAAAAGCATTGCAAAAGAGCTGGGCGTAGCAGAAGGTACGGTGAGCAACCGGGTCAACCGGCTGATCCAGCAAGGCATTCTCAAACTTGAAGCCCGGGTCAACCCCTTTGCCATGTCCAATAAAGTGGCGGCTATTCTCGGCATAAACATCAAGCGCAGCCATCATGCTAAAGCTGTTAAGGAAATCACGGCACTGTCTAATGTCAACGCTGTCTGGGTCACCACAGGCAAATACGACATTTTTGTCGAGGTGCTGGCCGATTCAATCAAAGAGCTCAATATTTTTATCTTTGAAGAGGGATTGAGCAATATTGAGGGCATAGAGGCCACTGAAACCCATATCATGCTTCACTCGAATTCCAAATTTTTCAAAATCGCCCCATCCTAAGGCACTCGCCTAAACATAACAACCCATATCTATATTTTCATACACAACTTGACAATTTCTCTATGGTATGAAAAAAATACAATCTTAAACGATAGTTAGCTTGGAATCACTTTTTAAGCCATCACTATAAATTATTGATATTCTTGAGATTGTTGAGATTGTTGAGATGGCACCAAGACTCGATCATCGATTAAAAGGACACGAATTGGGTATCCTGTTTTTAACAGATAGCTGATTTCAGGCCGTATAATAAATTCTAAAAGGAGAAAAAGATGAAAAAAATTATTGTAGCTGCTTTGGTGTTCGCGCTGGTGGCAGGTTCTTCGTATGCAGCAGAATGGAATTTTTACGGGGAAGCCATGATTTACACGGTTTGGTTCGAAACAGATGAAATTGACGGTGACGACGGCGATACCCAATTTGCGGAAGGTCTGTATGAAGCCGCCGCAATTGGTGCCGAGGTAAAAGTGTCGGAAGAACTGACTGCTGGTTTTGAATATGGTACAGCCGGTGGCGTGGCTGATATCGTTCTGCTATATGGTGAATGGGATTTTGGTTCCGGTGTCCTGACTGTTGGCAAGACGCTTTCCCCAATCAATGTTGCTTACTCCAACCAACTTGTGGCCGGGGAAGAAGAAGATCTTGGTCTTGGTGGATTCGGTGATTTTGACCAGAGCGAGATTACCCAACTAAAATTGACTTTCGGCAATTTTTCCATTGCTCTGATAGATCCCGAAAAAGATGCATGGGTTGGTGTGGATGTATTAAACAGCGATGGAGATACTTACGAGACTCAAGCTATAATTCCCATGATCGCCCTGTGTTACAAAGCAGAGTTTGATATGGGCGAGGCCCAGATATCTGGTGGGTATAACACTTTTGAAATTGATGATAATGAAGACATTGATGCCTACGCGATTGGCCTTGGTTCACAGTTGAACTTTGGTGCATGGGGTGTGTTTGCTACCTTTGTATGGGGGCAAAATATAGGCAACCTGGCTACTGGTACTGCCACTGGATACGAAGGCCTGGCCATATATGACAATAATGAAGTTTACGATTGTGAATCCATTGGTGGTACCATTGGTGTGAATTTCAACGTTAATGACATGCTCACCCTTGAAGCCGGTTATGGTTATATCCACGATGAAATTGATGATAATGCCTGGACCGGGGACGAAAGTGATATTGCTCAGTCTTACTACCTGCAGGCTGCTATTACACTGGCCCCGGGTGTTACAGTTACCCCTGAAGTCGGCATGATTGACGAAAGAGAAGCGGGCCAAGATGAAACGCTTTACTTCGGTGCCGCTTGGGCAATCGCATTCTAAATAAAAAAAAGTTATACATATAAAACTGCCTGAAATTACAACGGGCTGCAGATCTTAAAATCTGCAGCCTTTTTATTTTACAGCATAAAATATTATTTAGCTTCAAAGAAAACAGCTTAAACTAATAGTGTTTATAAATATATCAATTATTCAATTGCTTTTCAGGAGAAAATATGGCATCGTTCATACTTGCGGGCTGATATTGCCCTGCCCTGTGCATTGGAAGTTAAAACCGAAAAAGGACGCCAAAAACCATCAAACAAAGAAACCGCAAAAAATGGATCGTGAAATAAAAAAAGAATTTGCCAAAATCGCCATGACAACCAGCTTAGGTGTTGCAGTGATTACAGCCCCCTTTTTAAAAAGAAACAAAACAATGAAAAATATCCATACCGGTGCAGGGGTGTTGCTTACGGGCACTGCCCTGTGGCATCATTTTCTATATCATTCTGAAAAAAAAGCCCAAAAAACGCTGCCTGCAGCTGACAAGCCTAAAGCCTAAATATAGTGTGTGGTGCCTCCCATTCCATAATATGTTCATATATTATTCACGTCCCATCAAAATTGCTTGATTTCCGGGAAAGTAAGCAGACAGTTTTTCTACATGATGACTGAAACAGATATAGCAATTACAAACATTGGCTCGTTCATACTTTTAGTTAGCCTCCGTCAAGATATATAATAAATTTAAATGGTTGACAACCAAATCTTTCGATCTTATGATGAAAACATGGAGAATATATGTATAAATATTTTCCAATTAACACAAATTCACATAGGAAGGAGGGAGTTATGTATTACCTACCATTAACAGCATCCCCCCTTGGCTGGTTCATACTTGGTGTGGGCTGATATGTCCTTTATAAAACCGGCAAAAAAGGGACGGGATGCGGTCGCTACTTCCCAGATTACGGATAATCCCGGCACAGGGGATAAGACAAAAACAACAACAGCGAAAGGAGAAAAATAATGAGTGTACCAATCGTTGCACACCCCATAGGATGGGTTATTCTCGGTGGTGCAGGCTTTCTTGCCTATAAAGCAGGAAAAAAAGCAGGAAAAAAGACGGAAGAGGATAGTACCAAAGCCAGCCTGTCTGACCGGGTTGTCAAAGGGACCATGAAAGCGATTTATAAAACCCAGAAAGGTGTCTCCGAGAGCCTGGAAAAAGCCAAAGAAAAATGCGGGACCCTGTGGGCAGAGGCAAAAACAGAGGCCAACGCAACATCAGACAGTGCATAAGAAAAATTCCATATTTGGACGGAAAGTTGCCTAAATGCGACATTGCGGACGGTTGCTTTACTCCAAACATATGGAATGCGGCTTTCTAATCTTTTAGGGACTCAAAAAAAATCCCCCATTTTGCGCCGAATTTTTATTATTACAAGCAAAATGGGGGATTTTTTTTGCCTAACTTATTTATTCTCAGGCCGGAGCAGACTGTTCATAAAACTACAGCGGATGTGGCTCCTGGCGAAGATCGGGCAGGGGGCCAGGCTTTCGTTTCCAGGATTTGAACAGGCCCGTACACACGGTTGTCAGGACTACCGCGGCGTAGAACACACCCATCATCTGGATACCGGAAAGATTTAAGACGCTGCCGCCGGTGTAGATCAGGCAGGCCGTGATAAACCCTAAAGTAGTGGGGAAAAACATGGAAAAGACCATCCATTTGTATGAACCGGTCTGCACCTTGATCATGATGGTTGTCGCCAGACAGGGCGGGTACAGGGCAAAAAAGACCATGATGGCCAAGGCGTGCAGGGGAGAAAACCCGCCCTCTCCGGCCTCAGCCCCCATACGGTCTTCAAGGCTTTTGTTGTCATCAGCCCCTTGCTGGTAAAGAACACCGATGGTGGCCACCGAGGATTCCCGGGCAGCAAAAGAGGAAAGAATGGCCACATTGATCTTCCAGTTGAATCCGGCCCACTGGGTAACAGGCTCCAGGGAGCGGCCCACCATACCCAGGAAACTGTTTTCAATCTGGGCTTCCTTGATCTGGCGCCGCAAGGATTTACGCGTGGACACCAGGCCGCGCAATGCTTTGCTCACTTTTTTGGCGTCCTTATCTTTTCGGGGTTTAAGGAATTTAAATTGTTCCGGGTAATCGGCTTCGAATTTAGCCGCCAAGGACTTGGAAGCGCCCGCCCCTTTTGTGTTCAGCCTTGCGGTTTTAAAATCGTTGTACACATTGATCATTGACACCAAAACGGCTTCATCCTTAAACCGATCCGCATACTGGGTCTGGGCGATCTTTGTCTGAAAGGCGTCCACGGCTTTGGCCATCTCACTTTCAAAAAATTTCTGCTTTTCATCGGAAATACCCGGAAACTGAAGCAGGGTAAATACGCAGACAGAGACGGCCACCACAATGGAGCCGACCTTTTTGATGTACTGCCAGGTCCGTTCAATGGCCCGCTGGCCCACGCCGAACAGCGTCGGAGGATGATATTTAGGCAGTTCCATGACAAAGGGGGCGGTCTCCATAGATTTAAGCACTGTGGAGGTCAAAAATTTGGCCACCAGCAGAGCGACAAAAATAGTCACTGTGGATAAAAAAAGCATGGCCCATGATTTATACGGGGCAAAAAACACATTGATGAGCAGAGTATAAAAGGGAATCTTTGCCAGACAGTTCATATAGGGCACGGTAAGGATGGTGGCCATCCGCGACCGCTCGTCAGGTATGCCCTTGGTGGACATCACCCCGGGTACGGCACATCCCCCTGCAAACACACCACCCAGGATATAAGGCAGCGTGGACTGGCCGTGAAGCCCAAAGGAATGAAACAGCTTATCCAGGATAAAGGCAATCCTGGCCATGTATCCGCTATCCTCAAGGATGGCGATAAGAGAAAACAATATTAAAAAAATGGGGATATAGTTGAGAAGAGCATTGGCCGAATCCACCATCCACAGCCCCATGGAACGGATATACGGATCTTCCAGGATACCGGCCGCCGGCAGCACACCGGCAATCATGGCCCGCAATTTTGCCAGAATGGGCCACCAGTAAACCGTAAGCTCATACCCCTTGACAATGGAAAGCTGGTAAATCACAAATACCGTGGCAATCAGGAAAATGGGGGCGGCAAACCGGTTCAGGACGATCTTATCGATGGTTTCGCTGACCCTATCCCGGCCATCCCGGGTTTCCGTGACGCAGGTGCTGATGATATCTGTTGCCAGATGGTCCCGGCAGCCCACCATGTAGTCAGGGACATTCAGGGAATGGTCCGCTTCAAATTCCTGGCGGATTCTTGCGGCCATTTTCAATTCTTCACAATGTTCTCCAAGATATTCACCGGCAATACGCTCGGCTTCGCTGTCGCCCTCAAGGAGTTTGACGGCCAGCCACCGGGTGGGATAATTTTCGGCAAGTTTACTCCCATCCAACCGATCCTTAATACCTTGTACAGCCAGCTCAAGCTTTTCATAATTGATACACAGGGGATGATGGGCGTTACGGTTCGCCGTATCAAAAATCGCGTCTCTTAATTCAGCCTTGCCCTGGCGCTTGCGGCCTATTGTAGGAATAACGCTCACCCCCAGGCGATGCTCCAGAGCAGATACGTCCAAATGGGTTCCGTTGCGTTTGGCCACGTCCATCATGTTCAGGGCGACCACTACGGGAAAGCCCATTTCCAGCACCTGGAATGTGAAATAAAGACTGCGTTTCAAAGAAGAGGCATCCACCACGTTGACAATGACATCAGGCTTTTCTGAAATCAGAAAGTCCCTTGCCACCCGCTCCTCAAGGGAAAAGGAGGTCAAACTGTAGGTACCGGGGAGATCCACTGTTTCCACCCGGACGCCCCGGTGGCGGTAGAAACCGGTTTTTTTATCGACGGTCACACCGGGGTAGTTGGCAATGTGCTGGTTGGCCCCGGTAAGCATATTAAATGTAGTTGATTTACCGGCGTTCTGCTGGCCGGCCAGACCCACCAAAAGTTGTTCCGGACCTGAATCAGAAGGCTCATTCATTATTTATTTCTCTGTTTTTACGGATTAAACTAATCACATTCGACCTCAATAAGGTCAGCTTCAGATTTCCTCAGTGCGACGGTATAATTGGCCACACAGCATTCAATGGGATCGCCTAACGGCGCCTTGCGAATCACCTCAACTTCAGTTTCCGGGACAAATCCCAGGTCCAGGAGGCGCTGACGCACCGCTCCTTTCGCATGGTGGCAACGGATTTTTGCCCGTCGTCCGGGCTTAATGTGCCTAAGCATATTGCAGTTTCCACCACAGTGTTGTCTTCTTTTAGGTCCTGGCATGTTTACCTCTCAATCTTTAAATTTGTACGTCGCTATTTTTCTTTTCCGGCCGCAAATTCAGCCATTGGCAATTCCGGCTGGGCTTCTGGCCGGTCCTGGCCTTTCAACGGCCGGGCCGCATTGGTTACCGCGCCCAGGGTGATCAAATTATGAATCAATGCCCCGGCAAAGGGGGAAAGAATGCCCGAGAGCATCAGTATCAGGGTTGCACTGTTCAGCCCAATGGCCAGGGCATAGCTTTCCCGGATCACAGACAGGGCGTGCTGGCCTAATTCCAGACTATGGGCCACCTTGCCAAGCCCGCCCTGCTGGAGGACAATATCGGCGCATTCAAGGGTCAAATCTTCTCCGGCATCGCCCACGGCAAAGCTTAAATGGGCACGTGAAAATGCCGGGGTATCGTTGATTCCGTCCCCGACCATGGCAATCACGGCTTCCGGACTTTCTTCTTTCTTCCGGTCGATCCAGTGGGCCTTATCTTCAGGAGACATCCCCCAGCGCACCTCATCAAAAGGAAATTTCCCAATAAGACCACGGGTGCCCTCCCGGGTATCTCCGGTGAGCAGCACAATCTGGGAAACATCCAGACCCTGCAATCGTGCCATGGTGTCCGGACCGGCATCGGACCGCATTGTATGGGTCAAATGGATACAGCCCAGAATATGATTTTCAAGGGCTATAAAAACAATGGAATCGGACCGTGCATCTTTGCCGCCTAAGCGGGCTGATGATTCGGTATCCGGAGTCGACAGACCTTGGGAAGTCATAAATTTTCCTGATCCGACCAAAAGGGTTTTAACGCCGGTCCCGGTTTTCACCCTTGCCTTTACCCCCTGCCCTACAACCATCTTTCTATTCTTACAGGCCGGCAATTCAAGCCCAAGCTCATGGGCCCTTAAAACCACAGCCCGGCTCAGAGGATGATTCAAAGGCCCAAGGGCGGCTGCAGCCAGTTTTAAAATCGTCTCTTCCTTAAACCTGCGATCCAAATTCTGCACCCGGGTGACCTGGGCTGCAGTCTGTGTCAAGGTGCCGGTTTTATCCAGCACCAGAATATTGACCCGGCCTGCGGTTTCCACGTGGGTTCCGCCCTTGATTAAAACGCCCTGGGCTGCAGCCTGGCCCATAGCAACGGACACAGCCGTGGACGAAGAGAGACGCAGGGCACAGGGACAAGTCACCATCATGGTGGCAATGGCCAAAAACAAGGAACCTGTCATGCAAAAAGCAATGCTGGCAAGGGTCAAGGAGATCGGTACCATATACTGGGAAAGTTTCAGGCTGACGCGGCTCACACGCCCTAAATCGGTGCGGGCAGACTCAATGAGCCGGATAATACCTGCCATCCGGGTCTGATCCCCTGTCTTTTCAACCATTACCCAAGCAGACCCGTCTTCCACCAGGGTCCCGGCCAAAACGGTCTGATCCTTATTTTTAACAACGGGCAGGCCCTCCCCTGTCATGGCGGACTCGTTAATCAACACCGTGCCCTTGATCACCCGGCCGTCCACGGGAACGGTATTGCCGTGGCCCAAAACAATAGTGTCCCCGGGGATCAATGTATCTGCATCCACACGAACTTCCACACCGTCCACAAGCTTCCAGGCATGAGTCTGACGACCCATGAGCATGTCCTTAACGGCCTTTTGGGTATGTTCTCGAATCCGGGATTCCATCCATCCAGACAAATTGTACAACCAGGCCACGGCCAGGGCGGTCACAATATTTCCGGTGAAAAGAGAGACATAAAGCAAGCCGGTGGAGATAAACCCCATATCCACCCGGCCGGTATTTTTAAAATTCTCAAGGGCCTGGCGCTGGATCGGTATGGCCAGCCACACCGCTAAAAAACCGGGTAGACTGACCAGCCGGGACATAAGAGTACCAACAGCCGGGACTGGCGCGAAAACCCGTTTGAGCATAAGCCAGCCGATATATATGCCGGAAAGAAAAAGAGTGGGACCGGATACGTGAAAAAAATGGCCTGTGTCACTTGATCTGTGTAAGGTTGCAGGCGCGCCTGGTTGCCCCGTTGACATTTTAGCCGCAATTTTCTCATCAAGGACAGGCTTGAAAGAGAAGACAAAACCAAGAACATCCTGGAGATCAGGAGGGCCCTGGGGATGAACCAGAATAATAGAACCGGATGCCGGCCGGACCTCCACAAGGTGAAACCTTGCCAAAGACTCAAGCCGCTCTTGGACATAAACACAACAGGCAGGCTTACGCCTGAGACCCGGAAACTGAATACGGGTCCTGAACGGTACGGCCTGCCTGAGTTTATATTTCATATCCTGTTTACCAACACAGAAGACACTGAAAGCACTGACGAGTTGGCTTCAAAGCGATCAACCTGTATTTTTGGGTGACTGACAAAATTGATCAATCGTCCTAATTTCAAGTTCGCTGCATTCAGGAATTCCCAGCACATCTTTTTGTAGGCCTCAAAGACAGCACCACGAATCACATAAATCTTTTCTTCAAAAATTAAACTCATTTCCGTGTTCTTCCGTGCTTTCCGTGGTTATTTTTTGCCCGCAGCTTCGGCTTCCACCTCTGCTTTGGCGTCTTCAAATTTTTCCTTAAGCTCCTCAACTCCTGCGGACGCAGCAGCCATGCCTTTGGAAACGGTTTTCACCACGGCTTTCTGCACGGTTTCACTGGTCACTAAAAGCGCCACACCCGCACCGAGGATTGCACCTTTCCAGAAGGTGGAAGAACCGGCATCAAGGCCTAAAAAGGTGGAGGGTGCAGTCGAAGCCTGCTGGACGGCAGCGTTCTGGGGTATGGCATTCACGTTGGGCTCGGCAGTTGCCGCCTGATCCGTTGTCTTCTGCTGGTCCTGGGCAGGGGCCTGGTAGTACATTTGATGGGTATTGGGGTCAACATAATAAGTCATATCATCCACCTCTTTAAGAAAGAACTCGGTTAAGCATATAACTGACACCTGTAGCAGCCGCCAGGGTGACGGCTAAACCGGCCACCCCGCCGTTAGTCAGGCTGGTGGCTGCGGCAGTTGCGCAGGCCGCGGCCGTACCGCCCATGGCCCCTTTTGTCAGACTATCTCCTGCAGCCTGGGTCATGGTCATTTCACCTTCGGAAACCTTGACGAGATTGGCCCCCATCGTACCTGTGGAAACAACGACAAACCCAAAAATCCCTGCGCTTACGGTTTTTGACACTGTAGGTGCAGGTGCTGCGGATTTTACCGGGTAGGTCTGCACCGGATGAACCTGGACCGTGCTGTACTGGTGCAGCGGTGTGGTCTGTTTTGATTGTGTATGGTTATCTGTGGAAGCGTTTTCCATAGTTTGAACTCCTTTTATATTTTTTTACTTCGTATCCGTATTAACGTCAGGGCCAGGGGCCGCCGATGCGGCAGCATCTGCAGCGTTTTTCCCAAAGAGGCTGCCAAAGGTTTTGCCCATGGCGCCGCGCACGGGTCCGCTGGTCAAAAGAAAGGCTGCGGCGGCGCCCACTACAGCCCCTTTCCAGAACTGGTCGTCCTGGGATGTTTCCGTCCACAGGGTTTTCACCACATCAGCTACCGAGGCATCGCCTTCGGCAAAATCTTCAACAGATTTGACAATCTGGGCGTAATCAGGCTGATGGGGTGGTTCAGGCACCGGCCCAGGCGGGGCCTGGGTCGTATAATAAACATATTGACCGTTCTGGAAATTCGGCTGTACAGGTTGCCCCTGGGGCATGGCATAGTAAAGGTGTCCCGTGGCCGGGTCCATAATTACATTGGGTTGAAACTGGGCCTGCTGTTCAGCTGCCTGGGCTTGGGCCGACTGTGAACCGGTTGGCTCCTGCTGACCGGGAATCGCTGACTGGGCCGAAGGATCAAGGGAAGCGGCCTGAGCGGCATCTGAGGCTACCCCTTGGGCCTGACCTTCGGGGGGCTGACCGCCCATAGCCTGGGTGACAGGACCCCGTGAATCCGAAGCCGTGCCAGGGGCATCAGCTGCCTGATTTTCGGTTGGGGCGGACGAAGGCTCATGGGGCATAGCCGCATCCGCCGAGGACTGATGGTCATGGGTTTCCATGTATCTCTCCTGAAAGAAATGTGGGATTATCGAAATCGAAATGTCTAAATAAAAATAATATTGTCTGTAAAACTCACCTAACTAACCGGGGTTATGGGCACAAATTCACCTTTACCCGAAATATCCACGATATCTCTGACCGTAAGAAACAAGAGCCTGGGAGACTTAAGGCCGTAGGCCTTAAATGACCATTTATAATCCAGATCAATGGAAAATCCATGGCCATTCCGGGTAATAACAAAATCCACGGGTAATTGACGGCGCTGCCCCATAAACTCCAAGATAGCCAGGGCATTTATCTGGTAGCGGGCATCATCCAGCCGGTTAAACGCCTTTACTTGGGTCAATTCAATACTTGATTCAGGATATTTCCGGATTTGCATGTAATCGGCCATGGCCTTATTCCGGTCGTTAAACCCAGTGTCAAAACAGCGGGTCTTGGCACTGGCCCTGGCATATGAAATGGTTTTGGCGTCAAAATCTATGCCCATTTGTGCCTCGACGCCCTGACGGGCCCATCCTTTAAAGGTATGCAATGGTGCATAAGCCGTAAAACCGACATCATAGTTGCCGGTTAATTGATAGTCTTCAACTGCAGGATTCATACGATTCTTTTTTTTCTTTGTCATACATTGTTGCTGCATTGGTATACATGTCGCTTTGCTGCTTTTTATCATTGCCGTTGTTATCCCCTTTGTTATCTATGGATCGGCATGACGGATCCCAGGACAAAATGCGGCTGGAATTCACTAAGATTCCAGCGGTATGGAAGATATGGATCATACCGGCCATAACCGGGGAAAGCATCCCCAACATGCCTAGCGCGGCACCTCCAAGATCAGTAGATATAGCAAAGTAGTGGTTCTGGTCAATAACTTTCATAGTTTGCCTACTTAAATTCCTTACTTTTATCAAACCTTCCAGATTAGAATCAGCAAGGGCAATGTCTGCAGCTTCCAGGGCTACTTCAGCACCACCGGCACCGATTGCCACGCCAATATCCGCACGAGCCAAGGCCAGAGCATCGTTTACCCCGTCACCCACCATGACCACCTGATGCGCTTTTTTCAGTTCCTCTACCCGGTCAGCTTTTTCCTCTGGCAACAGGGGGGCTCTGCAGTCATCAAATGGAAAGATATCCATCATGGTTTGA
The DNA here is from genome assembly GCF_963677125.1 of uncultured Desulfobacter sp. Taxonomy (NCBI): domain Bacteria; kingdom Pseudomonadati; phylum Thermodesulfobacteriota; class Desulfobacteria; order Desulfobacterales; family Desulfobacteraceae; genus Desulfobacter; species uncultured Desulfobacter sp. Next base: position 3,324,841 of record NZ_OY781882.1, read on the forward strand.
GCAACTTCTTTATTGTCTCCGGTTACTAGATGGATGGCCTTTACGCCATCGGCTTTCAAATAATTCAATACTGCTACGGCTTCAGGCCGGATGGGGTTAGCAATTCCCATCATACCCGTGGCACTGCCGTTCTTGGATACAAAGATAACGGTTCGGCCAAGCGCCCTTTGGACGGCAGCTTTTTTATCAAACCAGCGCAGATCCACCTCATGCTCTTCCATGAACTGCCGGTTGCCCACCAGGACCACTTCCTCGCAGCCGATATTGCACGACACACCTCGGCCGGCCTTGAACTCACAAACGGCATGGGCCTGCACAGACAAATTGCGTTTCTCGGCTTCGGCCAAAATGGCCCGGGCCATGGGGTGCTGATTATGAGACTCGGCCGTGGCTGCCAAAGAAAGAATTGTATCTTCGGAAATGGAAGGGGTCCTGCCGACAATGGTCATAATCTGGGGCAGATCCTGGGTCAGGGTGCCTGTCTTGTCAAAGCAATAGACATCGGTTTTACCCACGGTTTCCAGATAAAGCCCACCCTTGATGAGGATGGAATTTTTAGCCGCATTGGCCAGGGCTGCTGTAACCGCCGAGGAGGCGGCAAGTACCGTAGCGCAAGGGCAGGACATCACCAGCATAACGGTTAGGGCACGCAAGGGGTCAAGGGTAATGGCAAAGGTAACTGCCGTGGCAGCCAGCCCTATTTTCAACAGCCTTGACGCCAGCTCGTCCGCCTTTTGCTCCACTGGCGCTTTGTTGGCCAGGGAATCTTCCACCATGCGCATGATGCCGGCAAGGTAGGTATCCTGGCCGGTTTTCACGGTACGGATAAACAAGGTACCCTGGGAAATAATGGTCCCGGCATAGACCTTGTCTCCGATATCCTTGAACACCGCTTCCGAACGGCCGTTGATGGTGGCTTCGTCTACCAGGGCGTCCCCGTCAAGAATAGTACCGTCCACCGGGATCTTCTCTCCGGTATGAGCCGCCACCACATCATCGGGCCGGATGTCCGCCACAGCCGTCTCAACTTCCATGCCGTCCCGCATCACATAGGCTGTTGCCGGGGCTACTTCCAAGATGTTACGTATGGCTTTTCTGGATCGTTGGGCCACATAGTCTTCGGTCAGTTCAGCCACATTGTAAATCCACAGGATCTGGACAGCGGAAAAAGCCTCTCCCATCAGGATCGTTGCCACAGAGCCTGCTGTCAGAAACGGCTTAACCGTGACTTTTTTCTTTTCGGCGGTGTCCCGAACAGCTTCCTTAATCAAAGGAACGGTTCCCGCAATAGCGGCCATCCCCAGAAAGCTTAAGGGGGTTTGGGCCAGTGCCAGACCAAATATCCATTTTCGAACCAACGCAAACACCATGACAGACGAGAGCCATGTCACCCGCCTGGCCTTGACTGAAAAAGATTTATCATCTTGGGTGTCACACAGACAATCTCTACATGCCGGGCTATGGACATCGGCAGAACCGTCATCAGGAAAGGCCTCAGGATCAGACACCTGGACCAGCACAGCCTGAATCAGTCCGGCAAGATCAGTTTTGTGCGGATCAAATAAAATGATAACCGATCCACTTTGGACGCGTGCATCTACCTGGGTCACCCCCACCTGACGGGCCATAAATTTCTGCATCCAGAAAGCTTTTTGGATGTCTTGCCGGCATACCGTAACCTGAACCCGCATCCTGCCGGGGATAAATTGCCGTATCCGAATACCACTTTTTTTCAACACGCTTTGTGTGATCGGCTGGGAACTGCCGTTTATTTTTCCATTCATAGGTTTCTTCACCTAAATTAGTTGATTGAAGAAATGCCAACCTAACACAATTCATTAGCCGATTCAAACTTTTAATTATAATCAAATATTTTTCATATCATTGATTTTATATTCTTTGAATTTAAAAATATCTTTTACACCATAAAATTATTTATTGACTATAAAATTAGCTTAGGCTAATATCATCCAACAATCAATGAGTTCAAATAATATTTTAATAATTTTCAGGAGGATATATGTTACCGTTCATACCCATAGCTTGCGGATTGGCAACGGCGTTAACCTGTGCCTTGGCAGTGGAAACCGGAAAAGGGACACAAAAAACCATTAAAAGAAGAAAACGAAGAAATGCAAGAAAAAATAAATCTTACAACAAAATATCCATATAAGTACCGGGGCAATATCATAAAATTAAGATGCTCTCAGGTTAAAACCACGAAGTTCACGAAGAACACGAAGTTTAGCTTTTGAATATCTTCGCGAGCTTCGTGTTCTTCGTGGTAGAACAAAATTATGGATTTTAAAATTCAGCAATTGAATTTTCCCCGTACACCATTGAGCCTTCCCTATCAAAATCAAATATACCTATCAAAAACATCTATTTTTAAATAATATTAGTAAAAACCACACAAGCATTAAAAAATAAGTAAATGAGCTTTCACTTATCTTTTTACCATACACGCATCATAAATTAGCAATTTCAAACATTTATCTCCACACAATTCATGTTAGTCTTTATTAAAATATCTAATAAATTTAAATATTTGACAAACATATTTTTCAATACTATATATAAAATATTGAGACTATATTACTATTTATACTTTCAATAGTTAACAGCAATTCATATTAAGGAGAGCACTATGTTTTATCTACCGTTGACCGCATCCCCTATAGGATGGGTTATTCTTGGTGTAGGCGGATATGCCCTGTACAAAGCAGGCAAGAAAAAAGGACAGGACGAGGTTGCCGCCTCCCAGATTACCCAACCGCCAGGCAAAGAGGATAAGGCAAAAACAACCACAACAAAAACAACAGCATAAAGGAAAAAACGAATGGGTGTTCCAATAAGTGCGCCAATGGCTGCGCCATTGGTCGCAAGCCCCGCAGGATGGATCGTCCTCGGCGCCGCAGGCTATATTACTTATAAAGTAGGGAAAAAAGCCGGCAAAAAGGCAGAAGCGGATATTACAAAACCAAGCCTGTCCGACCGAATTGTCAAAGGGACAATGAAAACGGTTTATAAAACCCAAAAGTGCGTTTCCGAAAACCTGGGAAAAGCCAAAGATAAATACGGCACCCTGTGGACAGAAGCCAGGACAGAGGCAGACGCATCATCAAACTAAAACACACATCATGTCATTGTCCGGACGATGACTGCACCTGCCTTTTCAGGCGTAAGAAACAGGCGCAGTCCGCCCGGACTTGAAATGGCAACCGGAGTGCTTACAGGTCCGTGCGCCTGCAGGGAATTAACCTGGTCAATGGATTCCAGCGTCAGCTTACCCCCCACAGTCACCCCATGGGTTTCCAGGTGTTTAACGCCCCTTGGACCGCCCATCACTTCGGTAACCTCAAAATCAAGATCTTTTTTAGCAAAATAGAACTGAGTCGCATCCTGCTCCGGATAATGCCCCCATATCCTTGCGGCCTCCCCTTCGGATAGGCGGCTTCTTTCCCTCCGGTTGATCAGTACCAGGTAGTCCATATGGGGCAAAGAGCGGACAAAGCGAATATTGCCGTCCACGGGAAGGCCTAATTTCGCCAGGGACTTTTCAATAAATGGTCCTCCGGAATGAATCTCCACATGACCTTCCTGGCCTTTTTTCATCTGGTTCAAAGGGATCTTTTCCCCGGAAGCCAGATGAATATACAGCTTCATGACCATGCCTGCCGGAATAACCACATCGCCATTTTCTCCGTGTACACGAATAGAATAAAAATTAACGTCTTCGTCCTGCCGGATAATGTGTCCACCGGTGAACAGTCCCATGCGTTGCATCCATTTTTCCAAGACAGGGTTGGTGACCTTGAGCAGTACAAGTTCCGTATTTACGGGCGCATCAAGCAATGACGAATACATTTTTCCCTCTTTTTGTTTACTCATTTCCGTGCCCTTCCGTGCTTTCAGTGGTTAAACTTCAGGACGCCTTGGCCTCTTCAGGTATGTCTGGGGCGGCATCAAGAAGCTGTTTTTCCCTCATCCCAGCATACCCTATAATTCCCAAGGTGGATACATTATGAAGAATTGCCGCGGCAACGGGACGGAGCCATCCCAGGGAGGCCAGCAATAAAAAAGAAGAATTAAGAGACACCGCAGAAACAAAGGCCTGCTTTATGGTTTCCTGGCAGCGCAGGGCAATCAACCGGGCAGTTAGCAGGCTGTTCAAATCCTCCTTGAGCAGGATCACCTGGGCAGACTCCTTGGCCAGATCCGCGCCCGAGGGCAGACAAATCCCCACATCGGCGGACACCAGGGCCGGGGCATCGTTCACCCCGTCTCCGGTAAATCCCAGGATACAGCCTTCGTCTTTGAGCCGGGCCACAATTTCTGCTTTATCCTCGGGCCGCAGTTCGGCATACACCTCGTCCACATCCGGCAGAGACGCAGCCAAGGCATTGGCTGTTCGTTCCGTATCTCCGGTGAGGATGATAATTTTCTGAATACCGGCGGATTTAAGTCCGGCAAGCACAACCGGAGCCTCGGGCCGAAGCTCATCCCGCAGTCCGAGTACGCCTTCAAGCTTCCCGTCCCGGGCCACATAAAGCAGACTTTTCCCCTCGTTTTGAAGCCCAAGCGCCGCTTTATCGGCCCCTGAGCAGTCAATACCTTCGTCTTCCTCTATAAAGTGCCGACTACCCACCAGAACGTTGAGATCGTCTATATAGGCAGAGACCCCGTGGGCCACAATAAAGTCCACCTGGCTGGTGGGGGAAAGTACAAGCCCCCGGGTCCGGGCCGCGCCCACCACGGCAGCAGCCACGGGGTGAGCATAATGTTCTTCCGCAGAGGCAGCCAGAACAAGAAGCTGGTCTTCACCCAGCCCCCGGGCGCTGAAGATATCCGTCACCTGAAGTTCACCCCGGGTCAGCGTACCGGTTTTGTCAAATATAAGCGTGTCTACCCTGGCCAGACTGTCCACAGCCTGGGCACCCTTAAGCAGCACACCCTGCAGGGCTGCGGTATGCATGGCCACACGCACGGCAACAGGGCTGGACAGTTTGATCACGCAGGAATAATCCACAGTAAGCACGGCGGCCGCTTTTTCCAAATCCCGGGTCAGGGCAAACAGACCGACACCCAGGCCAAAGGTAAGGGGCACCAATTTATCGGCCAGTTCATCACTTTTCTTCTGTGAATCGGATTCATACCTCAAGGAGTCTTCCAAAAATTTTGAAATCCTTGCCACGGAAGTTTCGGCCCCCACATGGACGGCCTCAAAAATAATGCGGCCTTCCTCAATGACAGAACCTGAAATAACCTCATCTCCAGGCTTGACGTGAACGGGTACAGACTCTCCTGTCACCGAACTTTGATTAACGGCAGCCTCTCCGTCAACCACACGGCCATCCAGGGGAATCATTTCACCGGGCCCGCAAACCACCCGGTCGCCAATCCCTGCCTCTTCAAAAGGAATCTGGATCTCCTGACCGCCTTTTTCAATCCAAATCTTTTCAGTCTGGGGCTTCAACAGGCTTTTAAGCAATCCCGTGGTTTTTGTTTCACTAACTTTTTCAAAATATTCACCCAGGGCGAGCAGGGCCACAATGGTCGTGGCGGTAAAATAATCCCGCCGCCACAGGGAAAACGCCACAGCAGCTCCATCCAGCACCTCCACTTTAAGCTTTCGGTTCCACAGACAGGACAGGCCGTCAAAGATCACAGGCGCGGACAGTACCAAAGCCACCGGCGCTGCAAATAATGCAGGCAAAAAAAAGCAGGCAATGGACAACGCACCTTTTACTGACAGGTTTAAAAGGGAGGGGGGGGATTTTCTGTCGTTTTTTCCTTGAAACACATCCAAGGGCAGGTCCTGGATACACCCCAGTACCGCAGCCCGGATTTCTGCCCGGCCGTCATACTTAACAATAACCGAAGAAGCCCTGCCGTTCAAGCGTGCGGAGTCAACACCCGGAATGGTCTCTAGGGTGGCTTCCAGGTAATCGGGGTCCAGCTCCGGGTCACGGAGGAACCGGCCTTTTAAGCGCATCCGGTTAGACAATTCACTGACAATAGTAATGGGCGAGGAAGTACAAGCGGTCATGGCGTTTCCGTTTCCCGGGATTCACACAAAGCGTCCGGGCCTTTTTTCATTACTTTATCGATCAAATATCCGGCCCCGGCAAGCGCTGCGGCTGTTATACCGATATTCTCCAGGCTTTTTTTATCGGTCAAAGAGAGGATCAGCGAAGCTGCAGTCCCTTTGACCAGGCCATTGACCAAGGATTGGGTTATACTCATGGTGCCGTTCTGCACATCCACCATGTTGGACCCAATAGTGGCGGCGGAAGCTATGGCAATGGTAACGGCAGCAAACTCCAAGGGGGAATATGTATCCTGGGGGATAGGGACAGGTGCAAGCATCACGGGCCCAGGCACCTGGACCATTGACCGTAGTGTGGGCTCCGCGGGTTGAACTTCTGAATCCTGCGGACCTAAAACGGGATCAAAAATATTCATTATGTTCAGCCTTTTTCTTTAGTCTATTAGATTCTAAACAACGGCCACAGGCCGGCCTGACATATCATCTTGCCAGGCTCAGCCCGCAACAAAGTTTGAAAGACCCAAGAAACTTCACCAGACTTTCTTACAAAAGAATCTATTTATCGGATGGGATAATGCCAGACTAACAGTTAAAGCGCAAGAAAATTTTATATAAATTCAAAATATTGTCTAATACGATGAACTTAGAACCTACCATTTACATTATCAATAACAACTACCCCAATATGCCGCACACGGGAAGACCCTGAATTAGGCCGTATATTTAATTTTAGACGTTGCTTAAATTTTTTTGGTACTGAGAAGTATGGCATGAAAAAATCGTTTATTGCGCCGTTTTCGAATCTTGCAGTAAAAGAAAAGCCATGGTAACAAACACAATAAAATCCAAAGAAAAAAAGGCATTCTTCATAACAATATGTGCCGAATCATCAACAAACACAAAGGAGAGCAAAATGAAAGAGACGTTAAAGCCCGGTATCCGCTATGAACACAAATTCACAGTCCCTGCGTCAAAAACCGTTCCTGCCCTCTACCCGGAAGCTGAAGAGTTTCAGATTATGCCAAAAGTCTTTGCCACTGGATTTTTAGTGGGCCTGCTTGAATGGACATGCATAAAAGCCGTCATTCCCCACCTTGACTGGCCCCGGGAACAAACCGTGGGGATCCACATTGACGCAAGCCACGAAGCGGCAACGCCCCCGGGCCTGGAGGTGACGGTTATCGCTGAATTAACAGAGGTTAAGGGGAAAAAACTGGTCTTTAATTTAGAGGCGCACGATGGTGTTGATCTGATCTCAAAGGGCAGGCATGTGCGGTTTGTGGTTAATAAAGAGCAATTTGATGCAAAATTATCCCAAAAAACAAAATAGTGTTTGGGCGAAAAGCCACCCACCTGCGGCGTTACTGCACAAATCCAAAATCCTCACGTACTATAGTACGCTCCGGTTTTAGATTTGCTTGCGCCTTGCATCTGGGCAACTTTTCACCCAAACACGGATTTTCTGTTGGGCACACAAACAAAAAACGGATACTGTGATACATAGTCTATCCGTCATCACAGTTTTTCGGTAAATTTTTTTTCGATCATAATTTTCAGGATCGTCCGGTCTGTTTCGATCATACCTTCCCTGGACAGGGTGCCGATATTCTGCATTGTCTTTTCAGGCGATACGCCGGTGATGCCGTCAGTGGCCTGGACCCGGACGCCCTGGAGCGCAAACAAGGCGGATTGAACTGCTGTTCCGGCGGCTGTGGCCAATTTCAGTGCGCATCCGGGTTTGGCACCATCACAGATAACCCCGGCCAAATCTTCGATGAGGTTGGTGATGGCTCCGGCAATATGCTGGGTGGTACCGCCTAAAAGATAGGCAACACCCGCGGCCGCCCCGGCCCCGGCAGCCACGGAACAGCCGCAGATGGCAGACAGTCGGCCGGTATGGGCCTTGATATAGGCTGTAATCATATGGCTTATGCCCAGGGCCTCGATCACGACAACCTCAGCACAAGTCACATGGTCTTTAACGGCCCAGATGGGCAAAATAGCGGTTAGCCCATGGTTGCCGCTGCCGGCCGAGCTCATGGCCGGCAGGTTTACCCCGGCCATTCTGGCATCAGCCGCAGCGGATGCCAGCATGCGGGCGGCAAGCACCATGTCCTTGCAGATAAGATTTTGCCGAATCAACCGTTCAAAAGCCCTGCCGATTCCCAGTCCCGGCCCGTATTTCAACCCATACTCCGCCAGGCGCATATTGACATCCACTCCCTCTTTGAGAAACTTCCGGTCCTCATCATCCAGCTGATCCACAAGGGCCAAAAGTTCATCTAAGGTCAGGTCTTTGATCCACGCTTCCACATTGGCCCGGTCAGGCTTTTCGTCTTGAAGGACATCGAACAACAAGGGATGCGTCTCAAGATTTTTCCCGTCCAGGGTCAGCCGGACAATCTGGTCGTGAAAATCCCTGATTTCCGCTTCTGCCTGGCGACCGCCGGCTGAAATGCGGACCCGGACACAGATGCCCTGGACATTCTCAAGAAGGTGGATGGGTACCGAAGGATCCAGGCAGAATTTAACAACCTGATCCAGGGCGTGCTCGGAAACTGAGTCCAATACTTCCAGGCCCAGCTTTGGATCACCGCCGAATGCCCCTAATGCAGCCGCCGTATCCAAACCGGAAAGGTTGTTGGAGCCGGGTATAGTCACGGCCATGCCGTTTTTATAAATATTGGGATCTACCCAGGCTTCAATGGATTCAAAAGGCCGTTCATCAATCAGAGACGCTGCAGCGGCAGCGGCCAGGGCCACGGCTACGGGTTCGGTACACCCCAGCGCCGGCGCAACCTCGAGCCTTAAAATATCCTTCAGGGAAAAAACCATTACATCTCCTTGTTATCAGGACATGTTGTCCCAAAACGACCGGCTCCGGTCGTCCATGCTTGCACCGGCAGAATGATCATGTCTGTTTTCCGGGTCAAAATGGCCGTTAAAATTACGACCGGACGGCTGTGATCCCACAAGCCGGGCCACACGGTCTTCAATGGGCGGATGGGTGGAGAACAAATTCATCATCTGTTTTCCGGTCAACGGGTTAACAATAAACATATGGGCGGTTGCAGGACTCGCATCAACCTGGGCTTGTCTGCGGCTGAATCCCCCCAGCTTTGACAAAGCAGATGCCAGGCCACCAGGGTTCCCGGTAATGCTTGCGGCGGTGGCATCGGCCAGGTATTCCCTGGACCTGGACACGGCCATCTGAACGACCATTGCAGCAATCGGGGCAACCATGGAAACCACAAGCACACCAATAATGCCAAGGCCGCCCTCATCATCATCTCTGCCGCCGAAAAAGGCTGAAAACCTGGCAATGGACGCAATCCACATGATGGCCCCGGCCAAAGTGGCCACAATGGTAGAGATAAGAATATCCCGATTTTTTACATGCCCCAATTCATGGGCCAGCACCCCCTCAAGCTCCTCCTGGTTCATCATGTTCATCAACCCCTGGGTCACAGCAACCACAGCATGTCCGGGATTGCGGCCCGTGGCAAAGGCATTGGGTGCCGATTCGGGAATAAGATACACCTTGGGCATGGGAAGCCCTGCCTGGCGGGCAAGACGGGCCACGGTATCAAACAGGCCCGGGGCCTGGGAACGTTCCAGGGGTTGGGCCCGGTACATTTTTAAAACAATCTTATCCGAAAACCAATAACTTGAAATATTCATAACGCCTGCAAAAATCAGGGCAATGAACATACCGGACTGTCCGCCTAAAAGATATCCAAGCACCAGGAACAGAGCGGTCATCATGATCAGCAGCATACCGGTTTTAAGTTGATTTGCCATATTTTTCCTCCACACTTATATTGGTCATTTTCATCTACAATTCATCTTCGCCAAAGCGTGAAAAAAATATAAATCCCATAGTAAAAAAATCAACCGGGAGACATTGATCATTAATCGGTATAATCAGGATAATGCTTAATCATACAGTCAGGACAGATACCATGGCTAAATGTCGCTTGTGAATGTTTGTCAAGATATGTTTCCAGGTGGTTCCAATACCCTTTGTCATCACGGATTTTCTTACAATGCGAACAGATAGGTACCAATCCTTCCAAAGTTTTTATATCTTCGAGCGCTTTTTTAAGTTTCACAATGCTCTCTTCCTTTTCGTGTTCAAGTTTCTTTCTTACCGTGATTTCATGATTAAGATTTTTTATCGTGGTGTTCAGCTCCCTGAATATAATTTTGTACGGCTCTTTGATCCCGGTCTTAACAATGGCTTTGTATATAAAATAAAATGAAAAAATCTTAAAATAATGGCCTATAAGATTTGAAATCCCATAATTGGATATGTAAAATGTAAACGACAACTCAGAAACGATCGTACAGACCATTGAGATCAATATCCAATTAAATACTTTGCCTTCAAAAAGATTTCGATTTTTATAGAGCAGCCGCATGGAAATAAAAAGAACGATACAAATAATGTATTCACTGTTCTTTTTGAAAGCAGTCAGGCCGATTCCTTCTATAAAACAAACTGGGAAAATTTGCCACACAAATATACTGGCAACAAGAACTACGGTGATGAGCGTATATATCAAAAACAGCAACTCAGGCTTAAATCGCTTGTTGCTGCTCAAAAAGAAAAAAGCAAGAAGAAGCGTGATCGATTCCATATAACGTGCACCAATCCACAATTGATTGGCATAAAAGTCATAGTCTGTGAATATCGGCATACCTTTGTACGAAAGCGTATGAAGCAAGTCTAAAAAAGCAATGAAAAAATATGCAACACCAATAAACAAAATGTATGAATTTTTTATATATTTCTTGGAATTCCAGGTAATCAGAAAAAAGGAACCGGCAACAATGATACTAAAAAATTCTGCCAGAGTATGAAAAAGAAGATAATTTACAAAAGTTGTGAAATAAAGGCCGACAATGAATATAATATAAAAAATCTTCTGAGCCATAAAATTAATTTTCCTATGCAGGTATGGGCCGCCCCGGCCTAATTCTAACCCAAGGCTCACCCACAACAAATCATATGGTGAATGTTATTGTTTACATGCCCCTTATACAATGCGATTTATTCTTTACGATAAGGGTCTATTGAAATCAGGTTAATTAATTTTAGCACATTGATTCCGCCATAAAAAGGAAACAGAATAAAAACAAAACGGACTTGTTCCTATCATTTTTTTAAACATCGTCATAAATGTGAATCGGCGACTACACCATGATGATTTCGCATCAATTCTTATTCTAATGTTGCCTTTTTTGCATCAAGATCTCATTCAAAAAAAAGGTGCATTAAAACAGGATTGTGTGATAAATTTATCGGTGATGATGTAGGATTCAACAACACAGCATTTGCCTCTAAAACACGGATAAAATGGCAGGTAAAACGGTTTTTTATTTTTATCGCGTCCTTTAGCGTTTCGTCAGCCCCATTTTTTAAAAAAAAGAGAAAACCGCCTCCAGGGGGAAATAACGATTGCAAATAAGTATCACCACACAGGGGAAATTTGTTCTATCGGCAATAATCATTCTGGGTATCCTTAGCATCCCAGGCTGTGAAGAAACTGACGTCTATTCAGGCCCCCGGTACGGCGCCCCGAAAAAAATAAGCACCAGACATGCGCATCACTTCGCCGTTCATCCCCTGTACAATCCGGCCAGACTCGTTGAAGCCTATCAGCCGATGATCAATTACCTGAACAGACACTTGGACGACGATAAAATTCTTCTTGAAGCGTCATGGGATTATGCCGATTATGAGGCCAAATTCAAGGAGGAAAGAATCTCCTTTCTGCTCCCCAATCCATGGCAGACACTGCAAGGGATAAAAAACGGTTTTGAGGTCATTGCCATGGCAGGCGATGCACGGGACTTTAAAGGCATTTTCATTGTCCGAAAGGACAGCCCTATAAAAACCCCTTTAGACCTTAAAGGAAAAAGCGTGTGCTATCCAGCGCCTACCGCCCTTGCGGCCTGCATCATGCCCCAGTTTTTTTTGTACCGATCAGGGCTTGATATCCACACGGATATTGAAAATCATTATGTCGGCTCCCAGGAGTCCTCCATAATGAATGTATGGCTCAAGCAGCACCCGGTTGCCGCAACCTGGCCCCCCCCGTGGCGGGACTTTCAAAAAAATTTCCCTGAAAAAGCTGCGCAGCTTAAAGTCATTTGGGAAACCCCGCACCTGATGAATAACTCCGTCATGGCCAGAAAAAGCCTGCCGCCCGCCTTAAAACTTCGGGTCCGGGAACTGCTGGTCAGCCTGCATGGTAGCCTTGGGGGCACCGCCATTTTAAACGCCATGGAAACCCGACGCTTCCATAAAGCGGACAATGAAAGTTACGAGATGGTGAAATCCTATATAGAAACCTTTGAACAAAAGGTACGCAAGGTAAAACCCCAATGAATCTTTTTCGAATCCGAAAATTTTACCCGAATTCTTTACGCTGGAAATTGATTACCGCGGCGGCGATCATCCATGCCGTATTGATGTCGCTTTTTATCTGGGATCTGGTGGTACGCCAAAAAAATGTGCTGTTTGAACGGCAGCAGGAGCATGCCCAGGCTCTTTCACAAACCCTTGCAGTCACCTGCGCCCACTGGCTTATATCATATGATGTTGCAGGACTTCAGGAACTGATCAACGCACAAAAAATCTATCCGGAACTCTCCTTTGCCTTAATCACCGATATCAATAACAAGGTTCTGGCACATACAGAACCGGACAAAATTGGGAAACGGGTTATGGATATGCCGGAATATGCCAAAAATGAAACGCTTTACGCCGGCAACCAGATGGTCGACGTAGCAGTTCCAGTAAGCCTTGCGGGCACGCATATCGGATGGGTTAGAATCGGCATCAATAACCAGGCTTCGAACGAAAAGCTCAAGGGAATTGCATCTGACGGCGTATTTTACGCACTCTGCGCTGTTCTTATCGGTGCAGTCATCTCCTGGTTCCTAGGCACCAAACTCACCAGCCGTTTACACACGATTCAGCAAACCGTCCGGCAGATCAGAGCAAAAGGACACTTTTCACGGATAGATTTGTCCGGAAATGACGAGGCAGCGCTTGTGGCACACGAATTCAACCGGATGTTTGCAAGGCTTCAGCGAAACCAACAGGAATTAAAAAGTCTCAATGAAGACCTTGAATTCCTTGTTGAGGAACGGACAGAGGAACTGCAAAAAAGCTTTGACGCCATCAAGCAAAAAAATATGGAATTGACCGAAACTAAGGAGGAGCTGGAAAAAGCAAGAAAACTGGCTATTTTAGGCGTCTGGGAGTTTGATATTATCAATGACAAGCTGACCTGGTCGGATGAAATCTACACAATTTTTGAACTGGACAAGGTCACATTTAAACCATCATATGAGGCCTTTTTAAAAACCGTTCATCCAGACGACAGAGATAAAGTCCGTACGACCTATGAAAACGCATTACGCACTGGGGAAAAATACCAAATGACTCATAGAATCGTGACCGGGAAAGGCCGCATCAAATGGGTTGAAGAACATGGCCGTGCCGAATTTGACGATACGGGCAAACTGATGCTGTCAATAGGAACGGTTTATGATATTTCAGTGCAAAAAGAGGCCGAAGAAAAGCTGAAAGAGGCCATGACCGAAATCAAGAAAGCCAACCTGGCAAAATCCGTTTTCCTTTCGAATATGTCCCATGAACTGCGAACGCCCCTTAATGCCATTCTTGGTTATAGTCAAATTTTTGCCGAAGATCGAACGCTGAGCGAAAAACAGCAGTCCGGTATCAAAACCATACGCGATGCAGGGGATCACCTGCTGATGCTCATCAATGACATCCTCGATTTATCCAAAATCGAAGCAGGCAAACTCGAGCTGTATGCCCAACATGTTGCCTTTACAAGATTTCTGCAGAGTCTGTGTGATATTGTGCGCAACCGGTGTGCCCAAAAAAAACTCATGTTTCGCTACGAACCGGACAAGCACCTGCCGGACATCATTATAGCCGATGAAGTAAGACTTCGTCAGATCCTGCTCAACCTTCTTTCCAATGCGGCCAAGTTTACCGACAACGGTTATTGTCTGTTTGCAGTAAAGGCTGAATCTCTTGCGGCCCAAAAGAGTAAGCTGACCTTTATTGTGGAGGATTCGGGGCCGGGAATTGCCGAGGAACAGCAGGCGGACGCTTTCGAACCGTTCAAACAATTGGGAGAGCGTCTTAAATATGCTGAAGGAACCGGCCTGGGCTTGAGTATCAGTTTGCAGCTGGCCACACTTATGAATGGGACACTGTCTTTGATCAGCCCGGTTCACGGCGATGACGTGGCAGAATATGGTCCGGGAAGCCGGTTTGTCTTTACGGCCGTTGTTGAGACCTGTCCCATGGAGACCACTGAAAAATATGTTGAACCCGATGCGGTCTACAGACTTGACGGCTTTGAGCCCGGAACCATAACGATTCTGATTGTGGATGATCGGCCTACGAATCGTTCGGTGCTCAAAGATACGTTGGAACCTCTCGGCTTTTTAACGACCGAGGCTTCGGACGGGAAAGAGGTTCCGGCGGCCTGTGAACAGCAGCGGCCGGATCTCATCTTAATGGATCTTGTTATGCCTGGTGTTGACGGTTTCACGGCGCTCAGAGAGCTTAAGAAAATGGATCGGTATGCTCAAATTCCGGTTGTGGCTGTTACAGCGTCACTTATCAACAAAACCAGCTTAAAGCAAAGATGTGAAAAGGTAGGGTTTAAAGGTTTTTTGCCCAAACCCTTTGCAAAACAGGATTTACTTAAAATCCTTGCCGACCTGCTCAACCTGGCTTTGAATCAAGACCATTTGACGAAACCTGTTGATGAGAAGATTGTTCCCCCACCATCTGAAATTTTAGAGCAACTGCAAAATCATCTTGCGGACGGCAACATCGACGCCATTGAATTAATGGCCGCTGACATCGCTGAAATGGATTCGGGAGGATATCGTTCTTTTGCCAAGCGACTTAGTCAACTCGCAGCAGATATTCAAATCACAGGAATTGAACAGCTTATAGAGCAGTTTATAAAAAAGCCTGGGTAAGTCACTCAGATCTTTCAAACTTTGTTGTGGGCCGAGGCCTGGGTGTAGACAGACCAAGGACGGCCCGTGGCCGTTCTATAAAAAATAAGGATAATCTTTTATGCAAGAATCAATGATTCTGATTGTTGATGATCAACCCAACAACATCAAGGTGTTGATCTCTTTTCTCAAGAGCCAAAACTTTCAGACCCGCATTGCGGAATCAGGAGAGCGGGCTTTGCAATTGCTCGACAGATTCCTGCCGGATCTTATACTACTGGATGTGATGATGCCCGGAATGAATGGCTTTGATACCTGTCGAGAAATCAAAACGGACGAAAAAAAGGCCGATATTCCAATCATTTTCATGACGGCTTTGGACAATATCGAAGATAAAGTACAAGGGTTTAAAGCCGGAGGCGTCGACTACATTACCAAGCCTTTTGATCAAACGGAAATGCTTGCCAGAATCAATACCCATATTGAACTAAGGCGAAAAACCATTGCCCTTGAAACAGCAATCGCCGAGATCAAAACATTGAACGGGCTGCTTCCAATCTGTGCCCATTGTAAAAAAATCAGAGACGACGAAGGATATTGGAACCTGCTTGAAACATACATTGAGAGACACACACAGGCAACGTTCAGCCACGGTGTATGTCCTGAATGTATGGACAAACTTTACGGCAAGGAAGACTGGTATATCAAAAAAAAGAACAAACGGCCCAAGTGACTCTTGGATGAAGACTGAATTTTAGCCAATAGATCCCGGCATTAAAAAAAAGAAAACCTTAAGCAGTCTTTAAAAATATCAAATTTCGGTACACAATGTCCTTATTTAACAAAAATAAGGAGAATCAAAATGAATGTGATTATCGATCTTTGTGTTGTCCCCTTGGGTGTAGGTTTGTCTGTATCCAAATATGTCGCGGCCTGCCATGAAGTCATTACCGGGGCAGGACTGAAATCAAACCTGCACGCTTACGGCACAAACATTGAGGGAGACTGGGACACGGTGTTTAAAGCAGTTAAAGCATGCCACGAAAAAATTCATGACATGGGCGCTCCCAGAATAACAACAACTATTAAACTAGGCACCAGGACCGACCGAAAACAGGGTATGGAAGACAAGATCAAGTCTGTTAAAGAAAAGCTGTAGCGCTGGAGGTTATCCCGGCCCGTATCCTTAAGTTTGTTGTTTTGAGTATTGGCCGGGACAAAAAATTGATGGCGTCGTAAAAAGTCTTAAGCCTACAAAGTCATGGTGCCTGGCCAGTGGAGAAGAGCCAAGGGAGAAGAAGGCTTACATACAGTATATCAAGTCTGACCCGACGCCATAAACCAAGCAGGCGAAAGACTTTTTACAACGCCATCAAAAATGGATAACTTTAATACGACTCAATGCCCGGTACACAACGTCCGATGGTAAATAGACTCAAGCAGTTCCGGGGATACAGGCTTGTTTGATCCGGCAGCTGCAGCCCGGACCTGGGGCAGCAGTCTTTGGGCGGCATCTGCGTCAATATTAATATTACGATGGGCCAGGGCATGTTTTATGGCAGCCGAACCGGAGTGCACCCCTATCACCATCTGTCTTGTGTTGCACCGTCCCACCTGCTTGGGATCATATAGTTCATAGGACTGTGCGTTCTTCAAAAGACCGGCACAATGGATACCCGACTCATGTGAGAATATCCGTGACCCCACAATGGGTTTGGCTGCATGGATCTGCTGCCCGGAATATCTTGCCACGGTGTTGCACAGCCGGGTGAGCCCTGACAGGCGCATGTTGCCTTTTTTGGCACCAATGCCGAACAGAGCCATGGCGGTCTCTTCAAGGGGGGCATTGCCTGCCCGCTCCCCAAGTCCGTTCACCGTGACGGAGATGGCTTTGGCACCTGCATCCACGGCAGACACGGCATTGGCCGTTGCCATACCAAGATCGTTGTGTCCGTGGAACTCCAAAGCCAGGCCGGGCAACCGGATCAAGAGCGTCTCGATCATATCCATGAGGGCGGACGGGGTAATCATACCCACGGTATCGGCAAGCCGTACCCGGTGAACGCCCAATTCCATGGAGCGTTGACAGAATTGTAAAAGAAATCCCATGTCCGTGCGGGTGGCGTCCTGGGCGCCCACGGAGACCTGATCAAAATATTGTTTTGCAAACCGGACGGTGTCATCCAGGGTCTCAAGCACCCAGTTTTCATCTTTTTCAAAGGTCTTAAGCAAAATGGACGAAGTAGGAAAGCTGATGTGACAGCCGGGGGTGTTGCACCCAATGGCCAGTTCAATATCTTTTTTGACCGCCCGGCACCAGCTGGTGAGCATGGTGGGCAGATTTAACTGGGCAATGGCTTCAATTTCCTTGCAAGCCAACTCACCCATGGCCGGGATGCCCACCTCGATCTCATCAACGCCGCAGTCGGCCAGCTGACTTGCGATGGTCAGTTTTTCCAGGGGCCGGAAAAAGACACCCGGGGCCTGTTCCCCGTCCCGAAGGGTGGTGTCTACCATCCAAACCCGCAGATCATGGGTCTTCATTACAGTAAATAATCCTCTGCCACTTCGCCGTCTTCCATGGCATCTAAAATAGCGTCAATGGCTTCTTCGTTATCCACGTGCCCGTACCAGATATTATCCGGATAAATAACCATAACCGGACCGTCATCACACTGTTTCAGGCAGCAGGTGGAAGAGATCAGCACCTCTTCAAGGCCTCTGTCAATCACTTCGTTTTCAATATAGGCCATAAAATCGCCGGACCCTTTTCTGTGGCACTTGCCTTTGGGTTCTCCACTGGGACGAAAGCTTGCGCATACAAGGATGTGTTTTTCGGGCTTGTTCATTTTTTCTCCTTAAAAATTTTGTTTCTTAATTGGTTTTATATTCAATTTGTTTTCAAGCTGGGTCATAACACCGGCCACTCGTAGGTTGGGTTGAACGCAGTGAAACCCAACAACTTATGGATGTTGGGTTTCGTTCCTCAACCCAACCTACCGGACTCGATTTACATGCAGCCGGTTCCTGTGCCGCGACATTCTCCGCAGGAGGTCTGTGACCTTACAATCAGATGATCCAGGGACTCACCTTTTTTAATGGCCATGAGTACAAGATCAATCATGCCGTTGACCTCATGGATGGTAAATCCCATGTTACCCAGCACTTTTTTGGGGGCTTCGCCCACTCCGGACACCAGGATCGTGTGACAGTCCTTAATGGTCCGGGCAAGGT
This sequence comes from uncultured Desulfobacter sp., assembly GCF_963677125.1. Taxonomy (NCBI): domain Bacteria; kingdom Pseudomonadati; phylum Thermodesulfobacteriota; class Desulfobacteria; order Desulfobacterales; family Desulfobacteraceae; genus Desulfobacter; species uncultured Desulfobacter sp. Next base: position 3,343,145 of record NZ_OY781882.1, read on the forward strand.
TATTCCAGCGGACATCACCGGCACCGGGTTTGGGCACGGTTCTGGTCTCCACAAATTCCGGGGTATCCCCGGTCAGGTCATAGATGTGCAGTTCTTCGGCTTCACCCAGATGCTGGTTGATCAGAGCGCCTTCCCGGGTGGCCAGGGCCACATAGGGTCTTGGCCCGGCTGCATTGAACGCATACCCATCGTCACAATCCTGTTCGTGGCAATACTTGGGCGCGCTGGGTAAGGAAATGGGGGATGTGGCGTGAAAGGTGAGCCGGTCCATGAGTTTCTGGTTCAAAGGATCATCCAAGAGGCCTACGGCATCGGCTCTGCAGCGTTTACAATGGGTCATCTGGGGTACAAAGACCTGGGCGGCCTTTCTAAGTTCTTTAAGCTGACCTTTGGCCGGCTCCGGCATATCTTCAAAATTGGAGCCTTTGGTGGGGAAGTACGGCATGATGTTAAAAATATCCACGCCCATCTCGCCCATGGCTCTGGCCACTTCAATCATATGGTCGTCGTTGATGCCGGGCAACAGAATGGAGTTGACCTTCACCATGATACCGCGTTCTTTGAGGCCTTTAACAGCAGCAAGCTGACGTTCCAACAGCACTTTAGCGCCCTCTTTCGGACCCACGGATTTTTTGCCGTCCCGGACCCAGGAGTAAATTTTCGCGCCGACTTCAGGGTCCACCGCATTGATGGTAATACTGACATGGGTGACGTTGATCTCTTTAAGCTGATCCAGGTAAGGCTGGATGTTCAGGCCGTTGGTGGCCACACACAAGAGCATTTCCGGGTAGGCTTCACGCACCTTGGTCATGGTTTCCATGGTTTTGTCGCCGTTGGCAAAAGGGTCGCCAGGACCTGCGATACCCACGACGGAGGTGTTGGGTTTGGCCTCAACAACCTCTGCCAGGTAGGCCATGGCCTGATCCGGACTCAAAATGGAGGAGGTGACACCGGGCCGGCTTTCATTCACGCAGTCAAACTTTCTGTTGCAGAAATTGCACTGGATGTTACAGGCCGGGGCAACCGGTAGGTGAACTCGACCGAAATCCTTGCAGGACTTTTTATTAAAACAGGGGTGGTTATCTAAATTCATCATGATTCATAATTTCCTTATTTAGTTTCTGTAGAAAAATGGTCAATTTTCTACGGGAACTATTTACATATATGAGTATCCTATTCTGGATTTGGTCTGTTTTTCAGTTAAAATGGCATTGACGATATTGTCATACAACTGTTGGGCCCCTTTGTAACCCACGTGCAGGATACGCGAGCCGCCGATGCGGTCATGGATGGGAAAGCCCACTCGGACCATGGGGATCTTTAGGCGTCTGGCCATGGCATAGCCCTTGGAGTTGCCGATGATGATTTCAGGACGAACATCTTCGGGCATCGCCGCTGCGGTCTCTTCCATGCAGGTAAAATCCATGTCATTCTGGATGACGGCCTGGTCAATGATATGTTCGGGCAAGGTCTGTTCCAGCGCCTTTTTAAATGTTTTGCTTTTACCGCCGGATGCGCACAGCACGGGGATGATGCCCACTTCTGCAAGGAACCCTGCCATGGAGACCACAAAGTCCTCTTCGCCGTAAATCAGGGCCCGTTTTTTGGCGACATATTTATTGCCGTCCACATAGGTGTCTACCAGGCGCCATTTCTCTTTTCTGTACCGTTCGGGTACGGGTCTGCCGGAAATCTGGGACAAAATATCCAAAAAGCGGTCCGTGGCCTTAACGCCCATGGGAATGGGCAGGCGGGTGCAGGGGACACCAAAGCGTTTGCTTAAAATCTCTCCGGCCGTCTCCTGGCCCGCTTCCGCGGTCAGGGCCAGCACGGAACCAAACTCCATGCTGTGAACAGCCACATTCATTTTTTCAATGGCCGAAATGGTGGTGCCGCCCTTCTGGATGGCCTGGTATTCCTGCCATGAAGGGCCTTCCAGACGCTCAGAATAATCGGGCAAAATAGTCACGGGGGTATTAAAATCTGCAAAAATATCTTTTAAATGCCGCAGGTCTTCATTGGAAAGCATACCGGGGAACAGGTTGATTTTTTTCTTTTTCTTGGGCCGGTAAACAATGCGTTTGCCCGCCGGGTTAAACCGGTCCACCACCGCGGCCACTGCGCCATGGAATCCGTCTACATGGGTGCCGCTGTAAGAGGGTGTGGAGACATGAACCAGGGCCGAGCCGTTGATGGCATTGCCCATGCTGTTCAATATCAACTGGACATCATCGCCAATGGTTTCGGACAGACAGGTGGTGGCGATACCGATCATGGTCGGGGCATACTGCCGGGCCACGTTTTCAATGGCCAGTTTCAGGTTGGCCCCGCCGCCGAATACAGCCGTTTCCTCGGTAAAGTTGGATGAGGCAATATCCACGGGTTCTTTGAAATGGGAGATCAGGTAACGCCGCATATAGGTGGAACATCCCTGGGAGCCGTGCAGCAGAGGCACGCAGCCTTCAATCCCCTGGAACACCAGGGTGGCCCCTAAGGGGGTGCACATTTTACATGCATTCTGGGTGGGGGTGTATGAGGGGGTCTCTTTATAAGATCTGCTCGAGGTCATATTGCACCTTCCTTTCCGGTTGGGGTCTGCCGCCTGGGGACCAAGTCCCATACCGGGCTTGTAACGGTTCCGTGCACTTCTTCTGCAAAATTGACCATGCCTTCAAAGCCGACCAGGGGGATTTTGCGTTCATGGTTATGGTCGCAGAACCCGATGCCCATCTTATAGGCAATGGGCCGTTCCTTAACGCCGCCGATGAACAGATCCGCGTCTTTTTCTACGGCATACTTGGCCAGTTCCAGGGGGTTAGAGTCGTCTAAAATCACGGTGCCCTCGTTGCACATCTGACGGAGCACCTCATAATCTTCCTTGGTGCCGGTCTGGGAACCGGCCAAAATCACTTCCATGCCCAGGGTTTTCAATGCCTTGATCAAGGAGAACGCCTTGAACGCGCCGCCCACGTAGATGGCGGCCTTTTTGCCTTCAAGATCGTTTCTCATGCCTTCCAGGCGGGGAACAATGGCCTGGACCTCTTTTTTGATCAGTTCCTGGGTCTTTTTCAGAATTTCTGCGTTTTTCTTAAAGTGGACGGCCACCTTGTAAAGGGCCTCGGAGGTATCTTCGATGCCGAAGTAGGAGACTCTCGTAAAAGGAATGCCGTACTCTTTTTCCATCTGCTTGGCCAGATGGGTCACGGACCCTGAACACTGAACCACGTTCAGGGCGGCATTCTTTGCCTGCTGGACCTCTTCCACCCGGCCGTCGCCGGTGATCACCGAGACCACCTTGACTCCCATGGCTTCATAATATTTTTTGATGATCCATGTCTCTCCGCCAATATTGAATTCGCCCATAATATTGATGGAGTCGGGGATGGTGGCCTGGGGGGCCGGATTTCTTTCGATCAGACTGAACAAGGCGTCGCATGCCGCCTTGTATCCGTCTTTTTTGGTTCCTTTAAACCCTTCAGAGTGGACAGCGATGACAGGAATGTTGGTCTCTTCTTCGACCTGGCGGCAGACCGCGTCCACGTCATCACCAATAATGCCCACAATGCAGGTGCAGTAAATAAAGGCAGCTTTGGGCGAGTACTTTTCAATGAGTTCAAGTAACGCTTTTTTCAGCTTTTTTTCACCGCCATAAATAATATCGGTCTCTGACAGGTCGGTGGAAAAACTCATCCGGTGAAGCTCCGGGCCCGACGATTGGGCCCCTCTGATGTCCCAGGTATAGGAGGCGCACCCGATGGGGCCGTGAATCAGATGCAGGGCGTCGGCGATTGGGTAAAGCACCACCCTGGAGCCGCAGAATACACAGGCTCTCTGACTGACTGCGCCGGCCAGACTCTTGGTTTCACATTCCATCTCAAAGGGCTGGTTACCCTTCTGGTAGATCTGTTTTTCTCTCTGTTTGAGTACCGATATGGAGGTCATGTTATTTATCCTTTACTGCTTTAGTTGCGCAGATACTATTCTACCAGTTCAAAGGTCTCTTCGGATGCATCCCGGTCCTTGCGGTCCATGAGAACGCCCAGGATTTTTTCCAGGAAACGCAGACCGCCTGAGTACCCGACTGTGGGAAAGTAGGAGTGGCCGATGCGGTCCAGGATGGGGAATCCGTGACGTACAAAGGGGATATCCTCGTCTCTGGCCATGTACTTGCCGTAGGTGTTGCAGATGAGCAGGTCCACAGGTTCATTCTTGATCCACTGATGTAACAGGAACATGTCGCCGGGGTTCTTGACATTGATATCGTCGCCGAACTTGGCGGTGATCTCTTTGATCCGTTTGGTAAAGGCCTTGCCCGGGGTACCGGAAACGATATGAACCGGTTTCATGCCGATGGTCACCAGGAACTCAACCAAGGGGATGAGCTGATCCGGGTCGCCGGCCAGCGCCACTTTTTTGCCGTACAGATGGGGCTGCATGTCTGAAATGACGTCCAGCAGCTGTCCGCGTTCCTGGGTCACAGAATCAGGTACGGTAACGCCGGCGACGGTGCGCAGGGCATCAACAAACCGGTCTGTGGCCAACAAGCCGATGGGCAGATCCAGCACCTGGCCGGGCACCTTGAACTGACTGTCAAGGGCTTTGACTGCATCAGCAGTGGCCCAGGCACCCATGCCGATGGAACCAATACTGTCGCCGGTGCTTTTCAGTTCTTCAATGCTTGTGCCGCCCTTGGGGTACATCTCAAACTTTCCGGTGAGCGGTCCGTTCACAATGCCGGAGGTGTCCGGAAACAGGATGGACCCAACACCCATCATTGTGGCAATTCTTTTGATTTCAGCCATATCCGAAGGTTCTACAAAGCCTGGGATAAGATTGACTTTACCGTTGGATGTGCCGGTCTTTTCGGCCATCTGAATGGCGATGGACTTTACCATATTGGCATAGCCTGTGACATGGGACCCTACATAGGACGGTGTTGCCGTATGAACGACATACTTGCCTTCGGGGATGGTGCCGTCTTTTTTGGCTTTTCTGACAATCTGGTTCACGTCGTCGCCGATGGTCTCGGACAGACAGGTGGTATGCACCGCAACCACGTCCGGGTTGTAGGTGGTGAAGATGGTTAACAGGGCCTGGAGCAGGTTGGCCTGGCCGCCGAATACCGATGCACCTTCTGTAAAGGAGGAGGTGGCCGCCATGATGGGCTCACGGTAATGACGGGTCAAAGTGGATCTGTGATAGGCGCAGCAGCCCTGGGAGCCGTGGCTGTGGGGCAGGCAGGCGTGGATGCCGAGGCCCGCGTACATGGCGCCGATGGGCTGACAGGTCTTGGCCGGGTTAACTGCCAGGGCTTTTCTTTCTACAATCTCTTTGGGTGTATGTCGAAGCAGCATAAGTTTCTCCTGTTGCTTTTATATCTTAAAGTTTTAACGTTTAACTATTATTTTACAGCCTGTTTGCAGGACATTAAGCTTCCTGCCAAGGGGCTTTCAGGTAATCCCAGATGTTGGCGTTGAGCATGCGGTCAATTTCATCATAAAAGTTCATTGCACCTTTAAATACCGCATAGGGTCCGCCTGAATCATAGGAGTGGAGCTGCTTCATGGGAATACCGTGTTTCTGGACTGCGTACTTTTCCTTGATACCGGCACAGAAGATGTCGGGCTTGTACATTTCGATCAGGGTTTCTGTTTCATGCTGGCTGATGTCATCAACAATCAGGGACCCTTCTGCCATGTCAGGTACCATGCCTTCATACTCTTTGAACGGAAAGCCTTTTGCTTCCAGGGCTTTCATCTGATCTTCGGTCTTTCTGGGGTTGTACCGGGTCTCATCCGCTTCAATTTCCAGTTCCTCGATGTTCCTGGAATCCGCGTCAATCTTGATGTCCGGAATGACGTGGCGTCCTTCATAGTCATCCCTGTGGGCAAACTCGTAACCGGCGGAGAGTACTTCCATGCCGATGTCCCTGAACAGTTCCTGGTAGTGATGGGCACGGGAGCCGCCAACGAACATCATGGCGGTTTTACCTTCACAGCGGGGTTTGATCTCTGCGATCTTGGCTTCAACAGGACCCATTTCCTCGGCAATTACCTTTTCAACGGTGTCGATGAGCTCCTGGTCTTCAAAATAAGCTGCGATTTTACGCAGACTGCTGGCGGTGGACCGGGGTCCCAGGAAACTGATCTTGATCCAGGGGATACCGTATTTGATCTCGAGCATGTCCGCCACGTAGTTAATTGATCTGTGGCACATAACCGCGTTCAGGTCTGCGGTGTGGCAGTTGGCAAACTGGTCAACGGTAGAGTTGCCGGAGAATGTGGACACAACACTGATGCCGCATTTTTCCAGCAGGTCGTCAATAATGAATGCGTCGCCGCCGATGTTGTACTCACCCAAAAGGTTGATCTTAAATTTGGCGTCGGAGATGGTGTCATCCAGACCCACAACATGGGTAAAAATAGCGTTGTTGGCAATATGATGACCTGCAGACTGACTTACACCTTTGTAACCTTCACAGGAGAAACCAAATATATTGATGCCAAGTTTTGCCTTCATCTCCCTGGCTACGGCATGGATGTCATCACCGATCAGGCCCACCGGACAGGTGGAGAAGATGGAGATGGATTTGGGTTTGAAAATGTCGTAAGCTTCCTGGATGGCAGCCTTGAGCTTCTTTTCCCCGCCGAAAACAATGTCTTCGTCCTGCATGTCCGTGGAAAAGCAGTAGGGCATAAAGTTATCTGATTCCGGTGTTTCGGGGCGGGTCTGGTTACGCCGGGTCAGCCAGGAGTAGAATCCGCAGCCGATGGGGCCATGGGTCAGGTTGATGATGTCCCGGGTCGGGCCCATGATAACGCCCTTGCAGCCGGCGTAGCAGCAGCCTCTCTGGGTGATGATACCCGGGACGGTCCTGACGTTGGCACCGACCTTGAGACCTTCTTTTTCTTCTTCGCTGGAAACCGGCGTGATCTGTTTGCCGCGTTTCCGGGCCACTTTAGGTGGATACTTGGCCAGTATTTCTTTTTTTACATCTTCCGGGTTAACGGTAATGGTTCGTTCGCCTGTCATATGTTTATACCCCTATCTTATCTCTTGTGTTGTTTTGCTTTAAATTCATCAAGAATGGTGTCTTTGCTAAGTACCCCCGTTAGGGTCCTGCGGTTATTGGTTTATGAAGCGATCCCGTATTCAATGAGCATGTTTTCCAGTTCTTCAATTTCCAGCGGTGTGGGAATAACGAACAGTTCGTTTTCGTCCATTTTTTTGGATAATGCACGGTATTCGTCTGCCTGGGGATGCTCGGGAGCAAAATCAATTACGGTTTTTCTGTTGATCTCAGCCTGCTGAACCATGTTGTCTCTGGGAACAAAGTGAAGCATCTGGGTACCCAGTTTTTTGGCCAACTGCTGAATCATCTCTTCTTCGTTGTCAACCATACGGGAGTTACAGATCAAACCGCCAAGACGGACGCCGCCGGACTGGGCAAATTTCACGATACCTTTACAGATGTTGTTGGCAGCGTACATGGCCATCATCTCGCCGGATACAACAATATAGATCTCCTGGGCTTTACCTTCACGAATCGGCATTGCAAAACCACCGCAAACAACGTCGCCGAGAACATCATAGAATACATAGTCCAGGTTCTGCTCTTCGTCATAGGCACCCAGCTGTTCCAGCAGGTTAATAGAGGTGATGATACCGCGGCCTGCACAACCAACACCGGGTTCGGGTCCGCCGGACTCTGTACAAAGCGTTCCGCCGTATCCTTCTTTTCTTACGTCTTCAAGTTCAACATCTTCACCCTCTTCTCTCAGGGTATCCAGAACGGTTTTCTGGGCCAGGCCGTTGAGCATGAGACGTGTGGAGTCAGACTTGGGGTCACATCCCACGATCATGATTTTTTTACCGGCTTCCACCAGTCCTGCAACAGTGTTCTGGGTTGTAGTGGATTTGCCGATGCCGCCTTTTCCGTAGATTGCTACTTTTCTCATAATTTCTTACTCCTTAATAATTAGTTTAAAAATGATCCTTAAATTTTATGTTTTTAACTAAAAGCTATTTTTAGTTGTTCTTTAGTTCACCGACAAACACACTGTCCGCCGTTGCAATACCTATAATTGCAACCGCCGTTCCACCCATGGGCCCAATGAATAAAAAAAAATCTAACTTATTTGAATTACATTTATTTTAAATAAAAAATATTTTTTATTCGTGTTGCCAAAATTCACAAAAGACATATATAACACAAAAATGAAATTATTAATCATCCAAATATGTAATTAGTTGTCCGAACATAAATTATTGTTCAGAAGTATATTTTGTAGCGAAGAAAAAAATAAATTTTTTCGTGGAACTTTAGCAAGAATAGGCAGGATATTGGAGAACAAACCCTATTTAGGGCGGGTTTGTTCTTTAGATACAAAAATGAAATTTTTTAATTTAAGGCTACTTTTTCATCAACAGACATTTGAGAATAACCGCGAATGCGGAAGATGCGGAAAGATTAACTCTTCAACCTTTTGAACAAAATTTTTTATTACAGATGTTAGGTAAGACGCTTAATTCAAAGATTTAACCAGACAGATCAATGGGGTGCGCTGCCAATTTGCCTTATCATAAAACTCAAGGCTATCCCGATCATCTTTTTTTGCAAGCAGGGAAATGGATTTTATACCCTTATTTAAGGCCCAGTCTTCAATGGCTGACAACAAAAGCGTGGCAACTTCTTTCTTTTTACATTTACGGTCCACAATCAGATCATTCACCACGGCATTAATATTACCCTGAACCATTGAAATTTGCGCCTGGGCCGTACACATGCCAACAATTGTGTCATTCATCCACGCAACTTTCACGGCTCTGTGCTTTCCGCATCCGTCGAGCATCAACCGCAATCCCCGGGCCTGATCCCCATAATTAAATTCCATACCCTGCTCTATTACAAACTGCTGGGCTATCAGAGGTAACATGAGATCCACATCGACCGGACGCGCATCTTTGATAATAATTTCCATATTTTTTCCTCTAAAATATTTTTTTAAACGCCGATGCCTTTATCGCCGCCACTACCGTGGCACCGTTTTCGATTCCCAACTCATATACTGACTCGGGAACAATCTGGGCAATCAGATATTCATTACCACAGACAAGCTCCACACGCACACGATTTCCGCTGCTGTAAATATTTGTCACAGTACATTCCAAAAGATTTCTAGCACTTGTTGCCTCCGGATGCCGTTTAAAAAGAAGAATATCACGGGAATCGAGTTCAAAAAGATTTTCTTGACCCTCTGCCGGTTCTGTAAGAATAAGATGAGCATCCCCCCATTTATAAAGGAACAGATCTTTATAGGGCGAAGCACCACCCAAATGAAGCAAATTGACATAACTTTCAAGACCGCTGCCCCAGGATTTTTTCACCAGTTCTTCGGCCGCACTGCGCTGCTGAATACGCCCCTTTTCGATCACCAGAACCTCATCGGTCATCATCCGCATTTCCAGCACTGAATGACTGATAAAAATCATGGGAATTCCATAATTGTCGAAAACATTTCTCAAATAGGGAATAATCTGAAATTTATACCCTTCATCCAACGCCGAAAGCGGCTCATCCATGAGGATGAGCCGCGGATTTGACAGCACCGTCCTGGCCAGGGCAATGCGCTGCCGCTCTCCGCCCGACAGCGTGGATACATCCCGGGACAAAAGCTGCGTCACCCCAAGCACCTTAAAAAGACCATCAGGATCAATCTGTCTATGTGCCGCTTTGACCCGTTTATATCCATAAAAAATATTTTTTTTAACGCTCATATGGGGAAACAAATGGGCATGCTGAAACACAACACCCACATTACGTTGATCCGGCTTCAAATTAATTTTTTTCTTTGCATCAAAAAGGACGGTGTCACCCAATCGAATCACCCCGCTGTCCGGCAGGTCCAGGCCGGACAGCAGATTCATAATTGTTGATTTACCACTCCCTGACGGACCGAAAATCCCCGTCCGTGAAGAGGACAGACTAAAAGCAACATCAAGAGTAAAATCCTTAAACCTTTTTTTTAATTCAACATCTAACTGCACCGCTACTTTCTCCTGAACCTGCGGTTTATCCCCTCGCTGACAAGAAGGATGGCAAAAGAAAGACTGATGGAGACCAGACAAAGTGTCAACGCCATCCGGTCGCCACCCGGAACAGAGGTATATTCATAAATTGCCAGAGGTATTGTCTGTGTCACCCCCGGAATATTGCCGGCCAGAATAACGGTTGCACCAAACTCACCAAGATTTCTGGCAAACATCAACGACATCCCGGCAAAAATCGCCCGCCCGCTCAATGGTAGAACAATGGTAAAAAAACTATCCCACCATCCCGCACCAAGGGTTCGTGACACTGAAATGTAGGATTGGTCCACCGCCTCCATACCAATACGGATCGAACGAACCATCAAGGGAAACCCAACGACCGCAGAGGCAATGACCGCGCCGGTAAGGGAAAAAACGACCTGGATACCCAAAAAGTTCAAAAACTTACCAATAAAACCATTGGAGCCGAAGGAGAGCAGTAACAAATACCCAACCACCACCGGCGGCAAAACCAACGGTAAACTGATAACTCCTTCTACCAGCGCTTTACCTCTGGTTTTGCCAAAGGCAAGAAAATATCCACAAGCAATCCCAAAGGGGGTTGAAATCAAGGTCGCCGAACAAGCGACCTTGAGAGAAAGGACAATGGCAGATATATCCTGAGACGACAGTGACAAAATTGCAACTTCATTTATCATGGTCAATATCAGGGCAGCGTAAAGCCAAGACGAACCATTTCCGGATGAGCCATCTCAGAAACAATATAGTCATAAAAGAGTTTAGCATCAGCATTTCCATCACTTTCCTTTGTCATTGCAACCGGATAGGTTACCCGGCTATAAAGTTCAATGGGCACTTCGAACAGAATCTTGGCACCGATGGCGAGCATGGCATCCGTTTTATAAACAAATGCGCCATCAGTCTCTCCTCGATCGGCATAGATCAGCGCCTGGCGAACATCCTTTGCCATGACCAGTTGCCCTTTTTTAAGCATTGAATCATATATCCCCTCTTTATCCATAGCCTGCTTTGCATACTGACCGGCAGGTACACTGCTGGGACTACCCAGTGCAACACGCGTTAACTTCTGCAAATCGGCCATGGAATGGGCGTTCGTACTTGATTTACCCACAAAAACCAACGCGTTGTGGGCAAATATTTTTTTTGTATCCGTCTTAATCTTACCCTTTTCAATCAAATGCGTCATCCACTTGGGATTGGCAGAAACATAGATATCTGCAGGTGCTCCCTGTTCTATTTGCTTTGCCAAAGCACCGGATGATGCAAAATTAGGAACAATTTTGACATCCGGATGCTGCGTTTGAAACTGTACTATCAAATTATTACACAGATTGCTCATACTCTTTGCCACCGAAACACGAACTGACCCAGCTTGAGCCTGGGCGCTGAATACCAGCACCATAAAAATAACAAAAATGTTTAATCCGCAAATCCTTTTCATAATAAATACTCCTTTTTTGTATTTATCCGTTTTAAATGAAAGCCACAAGCCTTTATTGTATTGCTTCCACATGTTGTTATGGGTCGAGCTTGGGTCTTTATATCCCAAATCAGCCCAAGACCAATATTCGGAATACGGGTATCATCGACGGCAAAACAATGTCAAGTCATATTTTCAAGCTACTATTGTCGTTTAAAAAATACTGAAAATGATGATATTTTTCGGTCGCACCATAAAAACTCAAAAAAAATGATATTTTTTTTGAGTTTACAAAATATTTAATCACAACTGGAACACTGTTTGCATTAATTTTGTCATTATTTAACCAATTAATTAATGGAGAATTAAAATGTCACAAGAAAACGTTCTGGCCTTCCTCGATAAGGGAGCGGATGACCGCAAATTCCGCGTAAAGTACGACAACTGTTTTTCAGAAGAAAAATTTTGCGCTATGGCAAAAGAAGATGGTTTTGAATTTAGCGTAGAAGATCTGCAGGCGGTATTAAAGATGAATGGAGACTCTTTCGATTCATATGGAAATCCGCCAAAGAAAGGTATTTGGGTATAGGCCATGGGCCGTCCTTGGTTGCCCACGCCAAGGCTTCGACCACAACGAATATCAAAAGTTCCGTGTAGATTACACAGACTTTTTTATTTAAGAATAAGAGCAAACGGTGCTGTGATTAAACAGCACCGTTTTTTATATCCCCTCCAATTATTTTCCTGACAATTTCAAATCTGTAGACATGTCTGTTTTGCTATCGTTTAAAACATATGTTATTATTCAATTCATATTCTATATTATATTTTATTTCCAACATCCTACAATAACAGTAAATAAACAATCGCCCTTGGACGGCCTGCCGGTTATAAATGAAAACGCCTATAACGCGAACAGCCATAGAATAGCCTGAGTTATCGACGTCCAGGCTCAACCTACGACTACAGTTGAAAAATCCGTGTAGATTACACAGATGTTCTTATAAAAATATTCAGGGAGATCAAAAATGAACATAGCTTCAGTGTCCACCACCCGGGTACAAGCCAAGTCAATCAAAGAGGTATACCTTCAACTGATAAAGGATCTGGAGACGGATCCTGATTTGCTGTTTATTTACTGTACCATTGGCTATGACATTTCTTGTGTCATTAATGTTATACTTGAGTGCACCCCGAATATCCCCATCCACGGCAGTACATCATGTACCGGTGTTATGACCCAAATGGGGATTGCATCTGACAACAGTGAAGGCCTGGCCATGTTTGCAATTTCCGACCCCCTGGGCAGTTTTGGTGTCGGCGCGGCGCCCATTGATGAGCACCCCACCACAGCTGCCGAAACGGCAGTCAACCAGGCACTGGCGAATGCCGATTGCCCCGGAGAAGTTCCTGCAATGGTGTGGATCGCCTCAGCACCGGGGTGTGAAGAGGCATTACTCCAAGGCATAGCCAATGTCCTTGGCGATGATGTCCCGGTAGCTGGCGGCAGTTCAGCTGATAATAAATTAGACGGGTCATGGAAGCAGTTCGACCACCAATCCATTTATACAAACGGCGTTATTATCACTACGCTGTTCCCCTCTTCTGAAGTGATGTTTTGCTTCCACAGCGGCTATGAACCAACAGCGGCAAAAGGCATTATCACTAAAGCCGGGGGATATGAAGCGACACAAAAAAAAGGGATCGCCACCCAGGCAAGTCGACGAACGCTATCTGAAATTGATGGACACCCTGCAGCCCGTATATATAATGAATGGACAGATGGCACCATTAAAGAACAACTCAACTCTGGTGGCAAAATTCTTTCTCAAACCAGCTTAAATCCCCTTGGGCGGATTGCAGGATACATTGGCGACATTCCCTTTTTTCAACTCAGTCATCCAGATTCGGTTACGCCTGAAGGAGAGCTAACCCTTTTTTCAGATATTAGCACAGGCGAAGAAGTGATACTCATGCAAGGCACTGTGGATAGCCTTATCGCAAGGGCCGGCAGGGTAGCCACGGCAGCCATCGAAACCCATCTTTCTTCGCCCAAAGAGGTTGCAGGCGCGCTTATCGTGTATTGCGCCGGCTGTATGCTCACGGTCCATGATCGACTGGAAGAGGTGGTGGACAGCATTCGCAGCGCGCTGCCGGACACGCCATTTCTCGGGACATTTACATATGGGGAACAGGGTTGTTTTCTCAACGGCGGAAATCGTCACGGCAATCTTATGATTTCGGTTCTGCTTTTCAGCAAGGCATAGCCCTTTTTTAACTAGATGGAGCATCCATAAAACAATCGAAATAAATAAAAACCCATGGTTATCAAATCTGAACAACTACTCGAAACGGTAATGGATCTGGAACGTTCCCGCCAAAGAGAACATGAAATCCGCATGGAATCTGAAGCCTTACTCAAAGGCCTTCGGGCCATGGGCGGGGCACATTCACAAAATGAGCTATTCCAAGCGCTTGTCAGTTCATTGCGCAATGTCATTGATTTTGAACAGGCTTTCATTCTTCAGGCAGATGATCAGGGAAAAATGACCGTATTGGCAACGACTTTCGCCGCATGCAAAAACAGCATCTGGACAAAAGAATCAATGTTTAAAAAAATTCTTGCAGGCAAACCGGTCGCCGCGTTTGATATCTCTTTGGTTCCTGAATGGCAGAATCAACCCGAGTCTGTTACAAAAACAATACGTTCAGCCCTGCACATAGGCTTGAAAGGTAGTGCACTAAACGCCATGTTAGTGATCACCCACTCCGCAGCCAGGCATTTTGGCCCCAATCAGGTAAAAAAAGCACTTCGTTTTTCTCCCCTGGCAACCCAGGCACTTTTAACTTTAGAATTGCAAAAAGCCCTGCGGGAACGTGACAGATTCTATCAACTTTCCATTGATGCCATGGCCATCTTCACTTCCCAAGGAGATATCATCCAGCACAATCAGGGCTGGATTGCCGCTTTTGGAGAGAACAAACAGAGATACGGCAACATATTCAGCCTGCTTCACCCCGAAGAAGCCAAACCGTTTCATTCATCAATTGCCGCTTTAAACGCCCAGCATAAAAAATGCCTGGTCAGGACACGGCTTCGTATTAAGTCCGGTGGTTACAACTGGTTTTCCTGCAGCATCGCAGTCTATTCCGATCAGATGATCTATTATATCGTTGCCCGTGATATCACTGACAGCGTTCTTTTTGAACGAAAACTCGTGTATCAGGCCGGACATGATGCACTAACCGGCCTTAAAAATCGGGCAGAGTTCATAGAAAGCCTTGAAGAAGTGTTCATAGAACACCGGAAAACCCCCCAGAACCTATTTGCTCTCTTCTTTCTTGATCTCAATAAATTTAAAGAAATTAATGATACGTTAGGTCATGATATCGGAGATGAACTACTTAAAGCCTTTTCGAATACGCTTAAAGAGTCGGTACGAAGTGAAGACGTTGTCTCACGACTTGGCGGCGATGAATTCACCATTATCCTAAAGCATGTGAATTCCATCAAGGACATAGAAACGGTGGCGCATAGGATCCGCCGGAAATGTGCCACACCATATGAGTTAAAGGAGCACCGCATCCAGGTGTCAAGCAGCATCGGTATTGCCACCAGTGCATCCGGTTTCAAAAATGGAGAAGATATGCTTCATGCAGCAGACTTAGCCATGTATACGGCAAAGCAAGACAAAGCCCAACCTTTTTGTATACACCAAGACACCATTCCCCCTTGATGAAGTGAAAAAAATATCTACGAAGATAAGCAATGAAATTGAACGTCCCGAACGAGTACATTGATAATACAAGCCCTCTGCATCCTTATCGCTATCGCTATCGGGATCGGGATCGCTATCGGGATCGCTATGGGGATCGAAAACAGTGTGTAGTTCGATCCCCATAGCGAGAACGATTCCGATAGTACGCTCAGTATGAGTAAGCCTTCTCTAAGTAACGCCTTGAATGATTGTATATGATTACATCAAAGGCGTATTGGGTATCAGTTCCCATATACCGCAGGGACAAGCTCCTTTGCAAAATCCGCATCCAATGCATTTGGATTCGTCCACCACATATTCAAAGCCGGCTTCCTTTTCCTGGCGACTGATGGCACCTTCAGGGCATACCGACACACAAATGCCACAATCCCTGCAATTGCCGCAAGAGGCGCAATCCTGACCGCACTCTTCCAGATTGTCAGCATCCTGCCTGGGATTGTAATAGGTCAGACTGACCCGCTGGGTATCAATCATGGGAGCAAGGGTGAGCCCCGCCATATCAGGCGCCTGGCCATTAAGAAGCTGATCAATGACAGTGGCGGTTCTTCTGCCGGCCCCGATGGCATCAGTGATCAGTCCTGGTCCCACGGCATCCCCGATGGCAAAAATCTTTTCGTCCGAGGACCGGCCGGCATCGTCAACCTTAACAAACCCTCTGTCAAGCTCAATTTCCTCACCAAGGAATGAGAGATCAGGGACATCTCCAATGGAGATCACAACCGTATTGGCCTCAAGGGTTTCACCATCTTCAAGCAGAACGCCTTTGGCGTTAATCTCTTTGGTGAACAACGGCCAGCGGAACTGGGCACCGCATTTTTCAGCATCTTCTCTTTCCTTGCCGAATGCAGCCGGTTTCTGGACATCGATCAGGGTAATATCCACAGCACCCAACCGGTGAGCTTCAGTGGCCACATCACAGCCCACATTACCGGCTCCGATGATCACGATTTTTTTGCCGGGCTTGATCTTGTCGGCCTTGGCCTGCTCAAGAAAATCATTGGCAAAAAGAGCGCGATCAGCACCCTTAACCGGAAGAGACCTGGGTTTTTTTGCACCCGCTGCCACCACAACATAGTCATGGCTCTTTTTTATTTCAGCAAATTTTTCAGCGTCGATTGCCTCACCCAGTCTTATATCCTTTATATAAGACTTTATCCGATCTATTTCGGCATTCAGGGTGTCGGCAGGAATTCGGGACTCGGGAATAACAGCGGAAATTTTTCCACCAATAGTCTGTCCGGCTTCAAATACCGTAGCGGTATGCCCTTTCATGGTCAATTGCCAGGCTGCAGAAATACCGCCCGGGCCGCCACCGATGACAGCGACTTTCTTTTTGGACTCTTTGGCCGGTTTTGGCGGTTTAATATTCTGGGCAGCCTGACCAAGAAGGCGAACATTAATGGGTGTCATATAGGACAGGTTACGGGTGCAAGACGCCATACAGGGACTCGGGCACAAGTGACCGCACACCGTTGCCGGAAAGGGAGAATACTCAAGGCCCATGGAGATGGCTTCGTCAATATTATCGGCCCGAACCATGGCCCAGCGCTGCTGCACAGGGATTCCGGTGGGGCAGGATGCCTGGCAGGGCGAAATATATTTACCCTGCTCCCATACCGGGATGTATCTTCTGTACTCACCCTTGGTAATAACAGGCACTGTGCCCTTTTCAGTTTCCTGGAGATCCCCGATCAAGCCACCGCGACCAAGCTCCATATCCCAGACCTGTTCCCTGAACCATGACATCGATTTTCGATCCGGACCGTCGGCTTTTTCCTGGGGATTTTTGGCTTCAAACAGCCGCCAATCTTTTCGCACGGCCAGTTCCTCAAGCAATTTCGGCTTTTCAATTTTCTTAAGAAACGTTTTAATACCCTGGAGCAGCCATTCCCATTCCTGATCATCAAGTTCCACTTCCTTGGCATCTTTATCGGAATAAGTTTTGGCCTCACCACGAACAAAAACCTTTCCGCCTACCATGCCCACCAGGGGTCTGTACCCCAGAACCTGTTCCGGGTTGGCAGCGTTTAAGCCGCAAATAACGGCAATCCCGCCTGCCATAAACTCACCAAAGTAATCCCCTGCAGAGCCCAGAACCCACAATTCAGGGGGCTCAAATCGGGGATTTCGTTTAGTCATGGTCATACCCCGGGCGCCAATGGAACCGCCCACAAAAACCTTACCCTGAGCTGCACCGTTCATGGCCCCATTGGAGGCAGATCCATGCACGATGATTTGTGCACCGGCATTGAGCCAGCCAATATCATCCGATGCCGGCCCCATAATCTCTATTCTTGTATTGGGCGTACCCAGGGAGCCTGTACGCTGCCCGGAATGACCAATGATACGGATATCCATCCTGTCAGGGGATGCTTCCCACAGTCGTCCGCCAATACCGTGCTGACCGAAGGCCTGGACTTCAAGCTTTCTGTTACCCCGTTTAACGTGCTGGTGAATAGTCTCTTCAAGTACTCGCGAAGAGATCCGTTTTTCATCTCTTTTACCTGCTATAAAAATATAGTCGCTTTTCATGATATCCCGTCCTCCTTTACACCACGTACTTGATACTGAGACGGTCAGCAATGTTTTTATCATCAATTCCCAGCGCATCGGACATACCGATGGGAAGGGAGGTGGAACGTCCCAAAGGCGCTACAATTTTCTTAAGCTGTGTGTCAAAGGAAACATAAATATCCACCAGGCGCTGGGCCACATCTTCCGGGTCAAGACGACGATAGAGTCTGGGATCCTGAGACGTAATGCCTTTGGGACAGATGCCCAGGTTGCATACGTTGCACCGGTCTTCTTCGGTACCCACACAGCCGGCGGCTGCCTGCATCACATACTTTCCGATCTGAACCCCGGATGCGCCCAACATGATAAGCGCGGCTGCATTTGCGGCAATGTTGCCGTTTTTACCAATACCGCCTCCGGCAAAAATAGGCACTTCATTCTGTTTACCGATGGATGTCAAATTCAGGTAGTTGTCCCGGACACAACTGGCGATTGGATGCCCCATGTGGTCCATGGAAACGGCATATGCCGCCCCCGTCCCGCCATCTTCACCATCAATGGCAAGCCCTGCCGCATACTCATTACGCGTCAGGTTGTTCATCACCGCAAGGGATGTAGATGAAGCGGAAATTTTAGGATACACCGGCACCCTGAACCCCCATGCCATGGACATTGAGAGAATCATCTTGGCCACGGACTCTTCAATGGAGTACTGGGTCTGATGGGTCGGGGGACTGGGCAGGCTGACGCCCTGGGGAACACCACGAATAGCTGCAATAAGCTTATTCACTTTGTGCCACATCAAAAGCCCGCCGTCACCGGGTTTTGCGCCCTGACCGTATTTGATCTCAATGGCGCAGGGGTCTTCTTTCATGTGTGGAATGGCGTGAATAATCTCATCCCATCCGAAATACCCCGAAGCAATCTGCAGGATGACATATTTAAGGAACCGGGAGCGCAGCAACCGTGGCGGGCACCCGCCTTCACCGGTACAGATACGAACGGGCATACCCATCTCTTCATTCAGGTAGGCCACCCCCATCTGCAAGCCTTCCCACATGGTTGGAGAGAGAGCCCCAAAGGACATGCCGCCGATAATCAAAGGATAAATTTCCCGGACCGGTGGGATCCAGCCCTTTTCCCGAAGTTGCTTCATGTTTTCCCTGGGAGGAAGCACACGGCCGAGCAGGGTGCGCATCTCAAATTCATGGCGCCCGGCATCCAGAGCCGGATCCGTAAGCATGGAAATTCGGGTGAACTTGATTCTGTCGAGCACTGATCCCGAAGCGTTCCGCCGACCGCCTCTGCGCCGTGGAATACCATGCTGGTTGATATGAAAATTCAGTCTGTCCAGACCCGGATTTTTCTTGGGCCGGATGGCATCATTAGGACAGACCAGGGTGCACATGGCGCAGCCGATGCAGGCATTTTCAACCCGGGTATCCTGACGAATACCATAAAAAGTATCATAATCGTTACTGTGCTCGGTATTTTTACCCACAGACGTTTTTATGATCCGTTTCTGGAACGGATGCAGGGAGATGGCCTTGACCGGACACACCGCCGTACACTGACCGCACAGGGTGCATCGGTCATTATTATATTCGATCTGCCAGGGCAGATCATTCAGACTTAAAGAGGAAGGTTCAAGGCTTCTGTTTGACGACATATATTTACCTCCTGACGCTCAGGGCTTACAGTGACTGTATCAAGGTGCATGGGTTGAAAATCCATGGTTTTATCCCGGTCCGGGATGACGGCATCCAACCCGCAGATCTCGGATGAAAACGCAAACACACCCGGTTTGCCTCCCACCACACCGGGCCGCAGTTTCTTGCGGTCCTGAACCATGAACATGGAGTGATCCGGCAGGGTACCAATAACCATATTAGGGCCGTCAATAATCAGGGGACGGCATGTCTTTTTCAAATGACCCAAAAATTCAAAATTGGGGTGTTTTTCAAGGGCTGCACGCTGAAGCGGCGTAATCACATGCTTATACCCGTCAATACCTAAGCCCAACTCCTCCATGGTAAAATGAAGGATGTGGGCAAACACTTCTGAATCAGACTGATAGCCCGTATAGCCGGGGATATCCCTTGAGGAAAGAAAGTCTTTGATGGGAATAAACGCTGTGTTTTCACCATTGGTCATGGTGCAGTACCCCTTGATAAAAAACGGATGGCACGCATACAGGTTGATGGCATAATTGGTGTTCTGCCTTCCCTGGGCCATGATAATCCTTGCATGAAGTTCTTTTCTGTCAAGGCCCAGGTATTCTGCCAGCTTCATGGGATCCCCGATCTCCTTGAGCATAATGGTGTCGGGCCAGAAGGAAAACACGATCATGTCATTTTTCTCTTCACCCATCTCCCGTATTTTAAGCCGCACATCCAAAAGTCTTGCGGCAAGCTCCTCTTTGGTCAAGGCATCCCAGCCTTCGGGTAATTCATAGGCTCTGATCAGATAGACATGTCGTCTGGGGATTCCTTCTACCCGGGTTTTCGGTGGTTTCAAAGAGACTTTATGCTTGGTCATAAAACCAAGGTCCATCATAAAAAGGTCCAGACGGCGAATGCCTTCTTCAGTAAAGATCCCCGACAAAATCGGATCCTCTTTCATCTCTTCAAAGGTGCCACCAAGGTCCTGGAGCAAAAGTCCCACGCCGGAGCCATCATGCCCTTCCTTCATCACATCAAGGGCTTTGATGGCCAGCATCGGAGACAGAGGGTCCTTGCTGGTAATTGCAAACAGACGACACATATTTTTCAACTCCTTATGGTCTATATCTTTAAGCAGTCAAATGACCGCGGGTCAAAATTTCGAAACTTAAACATTAAAGCCACTTAATAGGACTGTCAATCTTTATTTTCCTAATGGGGATTATTATGGGTGGGGGGCGAGGCAAGAACACAAACAAAATCTAAATAAACGAACTTGTAAAAAGCTCATCCGCCAGCCACTTCATTGACTAAGAATTGCGACTATTCTTGGTTTGTGTAGGAATTAAAAATCCGGCACACTTATATAATGATTGTATTTTTTCCAGATCCTGCTCCAAACTCTTTCCAGGATGTATTTTGCCCAACCACCGGGTCCTTTTGCTATGATTATCCAGATACCAGCAGATGATCGGAACATCTGCACCTTTGGCAATGTACCAAAATCCGGTTTTAATTGTGGACACCGACCTACGGGTGCCTTCCGGCACCAGGGCCACCACCAGCTCCTCATTTTCTTCATATCTTTTAATTACACCACCCACAAACCCACGGGCTTTGTCTCGCTTCACCGGAATCCCCCCAAGACTTTTCAAAAAAAGTGACATAGGGAAAAAGAACCATTTGGATTTGATAAGTAATTTGGCATCAATTCCGGCAAGTTTGATATACGCCAAGGCCCGCACCGTATCCAGGTTGGTTGTATGTGGGAACCCGATGACCACACAGCGGGGCTCCCAATAGGCCGGCAATGGGTCATAAGTCCACCCCATCCCGGCATAAAGTAACTTGCCAAGAGCGCTGAACAAAAAAGGGAAAGGATTAATGAACATTATATGCCTCTTTATCTCTCATACGTTGATTTTTTCCCCCAAGACAATCAATTTTCATATTTTTTTCTCCCTCCAGCATTGTATCCGGGCTTAATGATCGGGGTTTTTTCCATAAAGTTCCAACAACTAATTAAAGGACCATCTTAAATAATGTTTTTTGAAAAGAATCGCAATATCGAAAAATCGTCACAGGAGAGAAGATGACAACAGATACGATGTTTTCGTTTACTTTAAAATTAGCCCATGTTATTTTTCAAAAAAAGAAAATTTCAAACAAATCGTCAATCGAAACATAGCGCAGGTTATTCACACGTCCAACATCCTTTTTTTCCATAAAATCCTGTGCAAAGGAGCGCATAATGAAGCTGAAGATTGGGTCAAAAGTAAACATACTTATTATATCTGCCGTAGTGCTTGTGGGCGGAGCTGCTTTATTATTTTCCGTATCCGCTTTAAAGCATGAGGGGCTGCTCGCTATTGAAAGATATAGCACTGACATGATGGCGGTAAAAAAGGGCAACATCAAGGACCGGGTCATTTCTACGTACACCATTGCCAAAGCAAGCCTTGATGCGGCGAGAGATAAAAAGGCCATCAAAGAAACCTATGGAAACAAAGTAAAAGCGGTAGTAAACCAGGCCATAGCGGTATTCGAAGCCAATAATATGCCAAATGATTTTAAAACGCTTGAAGAGCGCCAAGCAGATGCAATCAAAGTAATTGACAAAATGCGCTGGGGCGTTGACGGAAAGAACTATTTTTGGATCCAAGACATGGACGGCTACATGATTCATCACCCCTTAAGCAAGCACCTGAACGGAAAATATCTTAGAGATATACAAGATCCGGATGGCGTACGACTTTTTGTTGAAATGGAGCGCCTTGCAGAAAAAGACGGCGACGGATTTGTGGAGTATAAATGGCCAAAGCCCGGGGTTCAGAAACCCCAGAATAAAATCTCTTATGTCAAACTGTTTACGCCCTGGAACTGGATCATCGGCGCCGGTATCTATCTTGAATCCACTGAAAAAGAGGCCCAGCAGGATGCGCTCAGAAACATCGGATCTATTCGGTATGGGAAAGACGGTCTTGGCTATTTTTTCATTTATGATTCCAAGGGCAACTGTCTCCTCCTGCCCACCCAACCAGAAGCAGTGGGCACAAATCGGTGGGATTTAAAGGACAGCAAAGGGCAGCATTTTATTCGAGAAATGATTGAAAAGGCCAATGCGGGCACCGAGGGAGATTTTGTAGAATACTTTTATAAAAAACCGGGGAGCACTGAAAATTTCAAAAAAATTTCCTATGTAAGAAAATTACCGGAATGGGACTGGTACATCGGTACAGGCACCTATACGGATGATGTTGAAACGGCTGTTGCCAACGAGCAAAAAGAAATAAAACACGCCGTGAAAGCTGCGACCATGAAGATTTTGTTCATTGTTCTGGGGATTATGGTATTGTCGGTGGTGGTCTCTTATTTTGTTGTGGCCAAAGGCATTGTGACACCTTTACGCCACATGATCAATATGCTTGAAGACATCGCTTCGGGAGAAGGAGATCTGACCAAACGAATTATAGATACCTCCGGTGACGAGACCCAGGAACTTGCCGAAGGGTTTAACCGGTTCATTGAAAATATTCAGACCATGATTGCAAAGATTAAAGGCGATACTGAGGCGCTTACCGATTCTTCCTCAGAACTTGCCGACATTTCCGACCAATTGAATTCAGCCGCAGAAGAAACCTCGGACAGGGCAGATTCCGTTACATCGGCATCGGAAAAGATGAGTTTGAATATGAATTCCATGTCTGCCGCCATGGAACAGTCCGCCGGCAATATCAACATGGTTTCTGCCGCATCAGAGGAGATGAATTCAACGATTTCCGAGATCGCTCATAATGCTGAAAAAGCCCGTAATATGACAACAGAGGCCGTTGGGCAGACAGAACATGCCAGTACCCAGGTAAAAGATCTTGGTACGGCGGCCCAAAAAATATTTACCGTGGTGGAGACCATTACCGAAATCTCTTCTCAGGTCAACCTACTGGCTCTGAACGCAACTATCGAGGCGGCCAGAGCAGGAGAAGCAGGCAAAGGATTTGCGGTTGTTGCCAATGAGATCAAGGATCTGGCAAATCAGACAGCCGAGGCCTCGAGCCAAATTAAAGAACGCGTAACCGGCATTCAACAGTCCACGGAAGGGACCACAGCAGAGATCACCGCCATCGCAAAAGAGGTGGAAGACATCAATGAAATTGTGTCAACCATTGCGGCGGCTGTTGAAGAGCAGTCCGCAACCACCAACGAGATCGCCCAGAATATTTCCCAGGCGTCTGTTGGTATTTCAGAGGTAAATGAAAATATTTCCGAAGGATCCGACACGGCAAAAGGGGTATCCCAAGATGTGGCGGAAGTAACCACTGCCGCCTCTCGGATTGTGGATGCCAGCCGGCAAGTAAAAAACAAAGCTGCCGGACTGTCGAAATTGGCGGAAACCCTTGCCCAGATGATGTCCAAATTTAAAGTCTAAGCGCTTTTGGCTAAAATGGGGTCCACCCTGCCATGGCCGTTATTGAAAATTGACATCAGTGCCTGTTTTGACTAAAATCGTATATTTTGTCTTAGATAACACAAGATTGACAGACACAAATTCTATCCGGCAGACCGCCGGGTAACTGGAACCGAATAGAAACGAAATAAGGAATTTACCTGTGATTACAGCCAATGAAAATTACAACAAACTGACGGCCTCATATTTATTTGCGGATATTGCCAAGCGGGTTCAAAACTACCAAGACAACAATCCTGACAAAGATGTGATCCGCCTTGGTATCGGCGATGTAACCCTGCCCCTTCCCACCGCAGTTGTTCAGGGATTTAAAAAGGGCGTGGATGAAATGGCTGAGGATGCCACGTTTAGAGGGTATGGTCCCGAGCAGGGATATCTGTTTTTAAGACAGGCCATGGCAGCCGTTGATTTCCAGTCCAGGGGTGCGGACATTGAGGCGGATGAAATTTTTGTATCTGACGGAGCCAAATGCGATACAGGCAATTTCCAGGAGCTCTTCTCCAATGATATTACCATTGCCATTCCGGACCCGGTATATCCGGTGTACCTGGATACCAATGTCATGGCCGGCAGAACAGGCGCCTTTAAGGACGGACGCTACGAGGGTATCGTTTACATGGACTGCCTGAAAGAAAATGGATTTATGCCGGATTTTCCTGACTCACCAGTGGATTTGATCTATCTTTGTTTCCCCAACAACCCCACAGGATCTACGGCCACCAAAGAGCAACTTGCTGCTTGGGTGGATTATGCACGGGACAATAAAGCCCTGATCCTGTTTGATGCCGCTTATGAGGCCTTTATCCGGGATGAAACGCTTCCCAGAAGCATTTATGAAATCCCCGGCGCCAAAGAAGTGGCCGTGGAATTCAGGAGCCTTTCCAAAACAGCCGGTTTCACAGGGACCCGCTGCGGATTTACAGTGGTACCCAAGGCATGCATGATCTATACGGCCGAAGGGGCTAAGGTATCGTTGCACGATATGTGGAATCGTCGGCAATCCACCAAATTCAACGGGGTCTCCTATCCGGTGCAAAAGGCTGCGGAAGCGGTTTACAGCCCTGAGGGCCAAGCCCAGATTAAAGCAAACATTGACTATTACCTGGCCAATGCCGGGGTGATTCGCCAGACCATGACCGACCTTGGGTTTGACCATGTGGGCGGTGAAAATTCTCCATACATCTGGATTGACGGTAATGGCCGGGATTCCTGGGAATTTTTTGACTTGCTGCTGGACAAGGCAGGCGTGGTTTGCACCCCCGGCCAGGGTTTTGGCAGGTGTGGCGCGCAGTTCATAAGAATTTCTGCGTTTAACAGTCCTGAAAATGTAGCCAAGGCTATGGCACGCTTAAAAGATGTTTTAAAATGACCGATTTTTTCAAAGTAAAACCCCTGGATGAAGTTCTGGGGATGGCACAACTTTTTGCCCCTGTGGGTATAGAGGAATTACACATCCATGATGCCTTTTCAAGAGTTCTTGCAAAGGATCTGGTTGCCGGCGAGGATCTGCCCGGATTCAGGCGCTCTTGCATGGATGGATATGCGGTAAACGCCCCGTCCACCTTTGGGGCATCGGAATCCGGCCCGGCATGGCTGACCCTCAAGGGTTCCATCGCCATGGGGGATATTCCGGACTTTGAACTGGCACCAGGGGAAGCGGCCCGGATCTCCACCGGCGGTATGCTGCCAAAAGGCGCGGACGCGGTTGTCATGGTGGAGCACACCGAGGCTGTGGACGAACAGTCCATTGAAGTATACAAATCCGTGGCTCCGCTGCAGCATGTCATTGATGTAACCGAGGATTTTCCAAAAGGCCAGACCGTCATTGAAAAAGGCCGCCTGATGCGCCCCCAGGAAATCGGCCTGGCGGCAGGTTTGGGCCACACCCGAATCCACGCATATAAGCTGCCCAAAATAGGCATCATCTCCACCGGGGATGAAGTGATCCCTGTGGATAAGACCCCTGCCCCCGGCAGGATACGCGATATTAATTCCTATTCTTTGTCTGCCCTGGTTACCCAGGCCGGCGGAGAACCTGTGCGGTACGGCATCGTAAAAGATGACCCCAAAGCGTTGGGCGCCATGTGCAAAAAAGCGTTGGCACACACGGACATGGTGCTGCTTTCAGGCGGCTCCTCAGTGGGAACAAGGGACTATACGGTTGAGGTGCTGTCAGCCCTGCCGGATACCCAGATCCTGGTTCACGGTATTTCCGTAAGCCCGGGCAAGCCAACCATCCTGGCACGGTCAAGTCACACCCCCGTGTGGGGACTGCCCGGCCAGGTGGTCTCAGCCATGGTGGTGTTCCAGGTGGTGGTGACGGCTTTCCTTCACCGGCTAAAAGGCTTGTCTCGGCCCATAGCCCAGGTAAAAACATCGGCCCGGTTGTCCCGGAACATCGCATCCTCCCAAGGCAGACGTGATTTTGTACGGGTGATGCTGGAAAACGACGGCCAGGATCTTGTGGCCCGCCCTGTTCTTGGCAAGTCCGGTTTGATTCGGACCATGGTCCAGGCTGACGGGCTGCTTGAAATCGGTGAGCATGTTGAAGGCCTTGAGAAGGGCAGCATGGTAGATATCATTCTTTTAAATTAATGTTTGAACAAAAAGTCACCCACCTGCGGCGTTGCAAAAAAATTTAAATCCTCACAACCAGTAGGTTGCTCCGGTTTTAAATTTTTTTGCGCCTTGCATCTGGGCAACTTTTTATCCAAACACTGATTTTTCGTTCAGGCACCAAATTATTGGGCGCATCGAGAGAGAAACTTATGGAAACAAAACGAAATGTTTATTTGAGTATGGTGGGAATCGAACAGGCCCAGGATTGTCTGTTTGAAAATTTTGGTCACCTGGAAACAGGTTTAGAGACTCTGGATGTAGTCCAGGCCAGGAACAGGGTGTTGGCGGAACCGGCTGTGGCCGCAATCTCTTCGCCCAATTTTCACGCGTCAGCCATGGATGGGGTAGCTGTGGATGCCCAGATTACCTTTGGGGCAAGCGATGAGGCCCCAAAATCTTTGACCATTGGAAAAACCGCTTTTTGGGTGAATACCGGTCATGTGCTGCCCCGGGATACCAATGCCGTAATCATGATTGAAAACCTCAATATTCTGGATGACAACACCATTGAAATTGAGGCACCCGCGTTCCCTTGGCAGCATGTCCGGAAAATGGGAGAGGATATCGTGGCCACCCAGCTGCTCTTTCCCAGGGACCAAAAAATCAATGCCTATGCCATGGGTGCGCTCCTGTCCGGGGGGGTGTTCAAGGTGTCAGTGAGAAAAAGGCCCAGGGTGCTTATTATTCCAACTGGATCGGAACTTAAGCGCTGGCAGGATGTGACACCGGAGACCATGGAGTCAGGAGATGTGGTAGAGTCAAACTCCACCGTATTGACGGCGCTGTGCGCCGATCATGGGGCGGATGCCACGGTAAATACCATGCTTGAAGATGATCTTGAGACCATTCAGACGGCTGTATCCAATGGGGTGGACCAGGGATACGACATGGTCATGATTCTGGGTGGGTCCTCTGCCGGATCCAAGGATTATTCAAAACCGGTGATTAAAAATTTAGGACAAGTTTATGTCCATGGCGTGACGATGATGCCGGGCAAGCCCATGATGTTCGGCCGGATTAAAGAGACTCCGGTTTTCGGGATCCCCGGCTATCCGGTATCTGCCATCGTTGCATTTGAAACCTTTGCAGGGCCTCTGTTGTTGAAGATGCAGCATCTGCCCCCTCTAAAACAGGACATCGTGGAGGTTTCTCCGGTCAGAAAAGTCGCATCAAAACTGGGCCAAGAAGAATTTTTAAGGGTGAAAATCGGCTCTGTTGACGGCCGGCTCATGTCCTCCCAACTCCCCCGGGGGTCGGGAAGCATCACGACACTGACCGAAGCCGACGGCATTATACGAATTCCACAGCATGTGGAAGGCATTAAAGCCGGCGATAAAATCCAGGCACACCTGCTTCGCTCTTTGCCATCCATCGAAAACACGGTGGTCATCACAGGCTCCCATGACAACACCCTTGACCTTCTGGCGGATCAAATCCGGTTGGAACATCCGGGCATGGGAATCTCTTCCAGCCATGTGGGCAGTATGGGCGGCCTGATGGCCATTAAAAAGGGGGGGTGCCATATGGCCGGCTGCCACCTGCTGGACCCAGATGACGGTTCCTATAATGTTTCATACCTGAAAAAGTACCTACCGGATGTACCGATACGCCTGGTAAATCTGGTGATGCGCCAACAAGGCTTGATTCTGCCCAAAGGCAATCCGGACAATATAAAAGGACTTTCAGATATTGTTGAAAAAAAAATAGCCTTTATGAACCGCCAGCCGGGTTCGGGAACTCGAATTCTTTTTGACTTCAGTTTAAAAGAAAATGGACTGTCTGCCGCAGATATCCCAGGCTATGAAAATGAAGAATACACCCACATGTCCGTTGCTGTGGCCGTCTTATCAGGCCGTGCCGGCGCTGGATTGGGTATCAAGGCCGCGGCACTGGCCCTAAAGCTGGATTTTTTGCCTATTGTCACTGAATCCTACGATCTGGTCATTCCTGAAATCTATTATAAACTGCCCAAAGTTCAGGCCCTTCTAAGCGCCATTCAATCGGATCAATTTAAAAAACGGGTTATGGCATTAGGTGGATACGGCGTAGAGAATACCGGCCAGGAATTATTTCGCTCTATTTAAAATCTGAATAATTGAAGGTGTTTGGCCAAAAAATTGCCAGATGCAAGGCGCATGAAAACTTGCAGCCGGAGCAACCTGAAGGTTGTGAGGATTGCAAATTTTCATGCAACGCCGCAGGTGGTGACTTTTTGCTCAAACAACACTAAAAAACAATAATCTAACACCCTTATAATCTCTTTTTAACCCTTGTCTGGTAAATATTTTCCTGTATTTTTCCTAAATTCTTTTGTCATGGAGGCAAATACAGAAAATGACACAGATTTCGCAAGTATCTTCAGACAGGTATTATCCTTTGGACAACGAGCCCTACATGAGTGAAGGGCAACTCGCTTATTTTAAAGGCAAACTGACACAGCGAAAGGATGAACTGCGCAACAGAATTTCTAAATCCATCAAAAAAATTAAAACCCTTGAAGCAGCCCAGGCCGATATCCTTGACCGAAGCAACTCATACATTGACCTAGAACTTGAGGTCAAAAGTTTTGAGCGCCATTCAGATATGATTGAACAGGTAGATCATGCGTTGGCGCGTATTGACGACGGCAGCTTCGGATATTGTGAACTGACCGGTGATGAGATCGGGCTTCGGCGACTGGAAGCGATTCCTTTTGCAACCATGTCAATCAAAGCACTGGAAGCATTTGAATCAGACCAGAGACGTATGTTCATCGTAAATTGAGACGTAATCGTGCTTTTATAATTTAAGCACAAGCAAAAAACCGAAAAATCCCTGCCGAACCAATGTCCGGCAGGGATTTTTATTTACTTAAAATATGGCGCTTAACCGCTAAATCTCAAGGTTTAGTAGGGATGTATTTCAACCCTTCTGTTCAGGGAGCGGCCAAAGTCAGTGCTGTTCAAGGCAACCGGTTTGTCAAAGCCAAAGCCTGTGGTGGCCAGACGGTTGCGGGCAATGCCTTTGTCAACCAGATAGTTCGCAACGGCATTGGCACGTCTCAGGGACAGGTCCATATTGTATTTTTTAGAACCGATATTATCCGTGTGACCCTGAAGCTCAACACTCATTGCCGGATTTTTCTCCAAAATTTCATACACGGCATCAAGCTGAGCAAAGGTTTCAGGTTTGATGACAGCTTTGTCAAAATCAAACAATACGTTGTCAAGAACCCAGCAGCCAACGGCATTTACTTTTGCACCCACAGGTGTTCCGGGGCACTGGTCATCAGGATCAAGGACGCCGTCACCGTCACTGTCCATGGGAGAAGGTGCAGGGGCAGGGGCAGGGACATCAGCTTCTGCCAGGAATACATTTTCAACAAATGCGCCCATGGACTCAGTGCTCATAAGTTCCTTGGCGTTTATCAGATTTGCGCAACCGCCGATTTCAGCAATCTGAGAAAGGAATGCCGTTCCTTCTTCAGCGGTGCCTACCTGAATGGGGTAAAAGCAGATCGCATCGCCATACTGCTCCTTAACAGCCTGGGCCTGGGCAGTATCCCCTTCCATGTCCAAACCGTCGGAAATGATAATAACAGCGGTTTTTCCGGGAAGGCTTTCAAGATCGGCGCCCATGGCGGTCATGGCTGATCCAAGGGGGCTGTATCCGCCTGCCTTTGAAACCTCAGCAAGTTTTTCAGCCAAAGCGGCTGAGTTATAATTTTCCATGCCGTAAAACAATTCGGTTTCGTTTTTAGATATGGAATCTGCATGTCCAAACGTTCTCAAACCGGCAGTCTGTCCGAGTTCAGGAATGGTCATGTTCATTTGTTCTGCAACCGCTTGCCCGATCATGAATTTTGGGTTGCCCATACAGTCGTCTTCCATGGAGCTGGAGGCATCCAGTATAATGACGAAATTAGCCACTTTAGACTGATACATGGAGGCATCAAACTGTTTAGCGGAAAATGAAGGGAGCCCGGCAGGTTCCTTCGCCGCACACCCAAACAGGAAGAGGAATGCGGTGAGAGTTAAAACGGCTTGCATGAAACGTTTCTTTTTCATCTGATCTCCTTTTTTTTCAAAATTAGTATTAAATTCTTGTTTAAATTGATGAGTACCCGTACAAAGAATTCGGATTATTCTACAAAAGAACATAAATGAAATCAACTGTTCTTTTTCAATATAAAAGCGCAGGCAGAGCGGGTTCTTTCAACATCCAGCTCCACGGCAAACCGCACTTTAAAGGATCTGTACAGATTATACAAACCCTCTTATAAGAGGTGAACGGCAAGTCTTTTAACGCCTTGCTATTTTAGACAAACAATTATATACGTCCAAACTAACGGCCATGGGCCGACTTGGCCTATCAGCGCCCAGGCTTCGGTCCAAAACAAAACATGAAAGTAGCTTAACAACTTATTGAAACTTTCTTTTAAAATAAAACGTTTAACTTTCTAATTTTTATTACGACACTTAAATCAGGAAAAAATATGGAGATTTATCAGGGAATAATCCTGGGTATTTTACAGGGACTTACAGAGTTCCTGCCGGTTAGCAGTTCAGGCCATCTGGTTCTTGGGCAGATCTATTTCAACATTACTGACTGTGGTCTTGTTTTTGACGCATCCGTACATATGGGAACGTTGGGAGCGGTTTTTATTGTATACTTTAAAGATATCCAGGAAATTTTAAAAAGCATAGTGTACTACGCCGGTACCCGGAACGCATCAGGGCATGAAAAGAATCTGGCCCTGGCTGCAGCCATCATTATCGGGTCAGTGCCCACGGCAATAATAGGATTGGTCCTGAAACGATTTGAGGACATTTTATTCACTTCCTCATTACTAGTGGGATCTATGCTGATCGTAACAGGGGCACTTTTGTGGATCTCCAGGTATTACTACAGGGTTGATGAAGGTAAACATCTAACTATTTCACGGGCTGTTATCATCGGCATTGTCCAGGGCCTTGCCGTAATCCCCGGCATTTCTCGATCCGGTGCCACCATTGCCACCGGACTGTTTACGGGCCTGGACAGGAAAACAGCGGCCCGGTTCTCCTTTCTTTTATCCATCCCCGCCATTCTCGGTGCCCAGGTACTCAGCGTAAAAGATGTGATGGAATCCCAGGGCCACATTGATTCTGTCACCATTTATGGTACAATCGCTTCATTCATCGTTGGACTGGCAGCCTTGAAGCTTTTATTAAAATTGGTGGATACTGGAAAATTCCATCTGTTTGCACCCTATTGCTGGCTGGCCGGAATTATAGCGCTTTTTTCAAATTTCATATAACGGCTATGGGATGAACGGGCATATCATCTGCCAGGCTCAGCCCACAACAACATTTGAAAGATCTGAGTGACTTACCCGGTCTTTCATATAAAAATAGAGGAGGTAACTATGCATCCTGGAATATTTAGGGAATATGACATCCGCGGCATTGCAGGAGAAGAGATTTCTGAACAGGACGCCAATGCCATAGGCAAGGCATATGGATCACTGCTTGTTGGACAGGGCCGAAAAAAAGCATCTGTCGGCCGGGACTGCCGCATCACTTCTGAAGCATATTCAAAGGCCTTTATTGATGGAATTTTGTCTGCTGGATGTGATGTCGTGGACATCGGCCTGTGCCCCACACCGGTTCTCTATTTTTCCATTCACCATCTTAACCTTGAAGGCGGTGCCATGGTTACGGCCAGCCACAACCCGCCGGAATATAACGGGTTTAAACTGATGAGCGGGCTGGAGTCCATCCACAGCCACGGGCTGCAGGAAATACGCAAAATCATTGAAGACAAGAGGTACACCCAGGGTCAGGGGACGTTGACAGAGGCGGATGTAATCTCACCATATATGGCCATGATCCAGGAAAACATCACCCTGAAAAATACAATTCGGGTGGGCATTGATGCCGGCAACGGCACCGGCGGCATAACAGCGTTACCAGTGTTGCAGGGGCTGGGTTGCGAAGTCCATGACATTTACTGCGATTTAGACGGCACCTTTCCCAATCACGAGGCAGATCCCACCCAGAAAAAAAATATGACGGATCTCATTGCCCTAGTGAAAAAAAACAATCTGGACCTTGGCATCGGCTATGACGGGGATGCTGACCGCATTGGTGTGGTGGATAAAAACGGTAATATTATCTACGGGGACCAACTCATGGTGATTTATGCCAAAGAAATTTTGTCCCGTAATCCCGGCGCTACCTTTATATCTGAGGTCAAATGCTCCATGGTCATGTATGATCAGATTGGAAAAATGGGCGGCAACGCCATCATGTGGCGCACAGGACACTCTCTGATCAAAAAGAAAATGAAAGAAGAAGATGCAGCCCTGGCCGGTGAAATGAGCGGGCATATGTTTTTCAAGGACCGCTATTACGGTTATGACGATGCCCTGTATGCCTCCTGCAGGCTTCTGGAAATCATGGACAGCACCGGACTTGGTGTGGATGAATTAATCAAGGATCTGCCCAAAACCTTTACCACACCGGAGATCCGGGTCGATTGTCCGGACGCAGTCAAGTTCAAGGTTGTGGAAAAGATAGTGGCATTGTATAAAGCCCGGCAAGAGGTCATTGACATTGACGGGATGCGGGCCATTTATGAAGACGGATGGGGTCTTGTTCGTGCCTCCAATACTCAGCCGGCCCTGGTGCTTCGTTTTGAAGCCCTGACCGAATCCCGTCTGGAAGAAATTAAAACTGAAATTGAAACTGATTTGAAAAAAATCATTGAGGACACCTAATAATCTCTATGCAACTATCCCCGCCCCAGCAGGACGCTGTTGATCATACCGGCTCCCCAGCCCTTGTGGTTGCGGGAGCCGGTTCAGGTAAAACAAGGACCCTGACCGCCAAATTTTCCCATCTCATTAACATGGGCCACGCCCCGGAGCGCATTCTGGCCATCACATTTACCAATAAAGCGGCCCAGGAGATGAAAACCCGTTTGATGGAGATGACAGGTCTCCACCAGGCCCGCTTTGAATGGGTGAGGACCTATCACTCCGCCTGCCTGATGATCTTAAAACAGCATTGCCAGATCATGGGATACACCCCGCCGTTGCAGGTCTTCACGGTGTACCAGCAGGACAAGCTGATCAAAGAGCTGTGTGTAAAAAACAATATTGACAAAAAATACGCGCGCCGGATTCTATCATCCATATCCCGGGCCAAAAATGACGGAGATCCCGCCAAATATTTTGACCGTAAACCGGGGTTCTTAAACATTCGGATGGCTGATATTTTTGCCCAGTTTGAAGAGCGCCTTACGGAAATGAACTGTGTTGATTTTGATAACATCCTGCTCAAAACCCGAGATCTGCTCAGGGATAACGAAGAGGTCCGCAATTATTACCAGGATCGGTTTTCCTATATCCTGGTGGATGAATACCAGGATACCAACAATCTGCAGGAGGAATTGACCTCCCTTTTGTTGGGGGGGCACCGCAACCTGTTCTGCGTCGGGGATGACTGGCAGGCCGTATATGGATTCCGCGGTTCCAACGTAAACCATTTTTTACGGTTTGCAGAAAAATACAAAGATGCAAAAATTTTCAGGCTGGAGGAAAACTACAGGTCTGCTGACGAGATCGTCCAGACCGCCAATGATCTCATTGACTACAACCCCGACAAAATGGATAAGCGCTGTTTTTCCCAAAAAAAAGGCGGGGTGGTGGAGATCTATGAATTCATGTCCGATGCCCACGAAGCTGAATGGGCTGCCAGGCGCATCTTAAATCTCCACAAACAGGGCCAGGGCATTCCTTATGACAGAATGGCCGTGGTCTACCGAACCAAATTCTGTTCCCTTCCCTTTGAAAAGACCTTCAGGGCGTTTCGCATTCCTTACCGCCTCATGGGCTCCCAAGGTTTTTTTGAACGTATGGAAGTGCTGGACATCAACTCATATCTCAGCGCCTCGTTTTTCCCCAATGATGACCTCTCTTTTGAGCGGATTATCAATACGCCAAAGCGGGGAATCGGGCCCGCCATGATTAAAAAGTTAGCCGCCCTGCGAGACCAGGGCGGATCTTTGCAAGGTGCTGCAAGGATCATGGTACGGGACCGGCTTGTGACCAAAAAAGTCCATGAAAATATGTCCGAGGTCCTGGATATCCTGGATACCATCCATGACATGGCCCCGGCCATGGCCATGGAGACCGTCATTGACCGCACCGGGTATTACGACTACCTGAAAAGTAAAACAAAAACCGACGGGGAATTTGTTTCAAAAAAAGAGAATATCGAACAATTGGTCCACACGGCCCGCACCAAGGATACCATGCTCGAATATTTAGAAGAGGCCGCTTTAATCCGGGAGGACAAAGACGAGGACGATCAGGATGAAAACGGGGTGGGTCTGCTTACCATTCATTCGGCCAAGGGCCTGGAATTTGATGTGGTGTTCATCGTCGGGTGTGAAGAGGGGCTGTTTCCCCACTGGCGTTCCGTTGACGAGGGCGATGCAGCCCTGTCCGAGGAACGCAGGCTCATGTATGTGGCCATGACCCGTGCCGAACGTTTTTTGTACCTGAGCCATGTCAATTACCGCAAAGGCGATTTTGCCACCCCCAGCCGGTTCATTGATCAGGTCCGGGAGTGTCTGGACTAGCCCCAGACGCATACGTCTAATATGGATCTTTTTTTCGGCTTACGCGAACCCGTATCCCAGGCTGCTGCCCGAATGCTGCACCGGGGATCCCGTGCCATCCCTTCTAACCATAAAAAGGTGTTCGTCACCCTTTTTTTTATTATTTTTATTACGGTCACAGGGGTGGGCATTGTGGTGCCCCTGCTTCCCATCTACGCTCACGATCTTGGGGCGGCGGGCATCTATGTGGCCATGATTTTCGGGGCCTTTTCCATCTCCCGGGCGTTTTTTCTGCCCTGGTTCGGCAGTCTTTCAGATAAAAAGGGACGCAAACCCTTTATTCTGGGGGGACTTTTGACCTACATGCTGGTGGCCATTGCCTTTGTCTGGACCGCCAATGTGGAAGGGCTTATTGCCATTCGGTTTATCCAGGGGGCGGGCTCTGCCATGATTATGCCCGTGGTTCAGGCCTATGTCGGGGAAATCTGTCATGGGGGATCCGAAGGATATGCCATGGGACTGTTCAACCTGTCCATGTTTTTGAGTCTTTCTTTTGGGCCGGTGATGGGAGGGATAGTACAACAAGCCTGGTCTTTGGACGCGGCATTCTACTGTATGTCTGTACTATCCGCTTTGGGTGCAATCCTTGGTATTATATTTCTGCCGCCTTTATCCCAGGAGCAAATCCGAATTAATAAACGCGCTCCGGCCTCCATGGCCGTAGTACTCCGGGACCGGGAACTTGCCGGCCTGGTGGTTTTCAGGTA
This sequence comes from uncultured Desulfobacter sp., assembly GCF_963677125.1. Taxonomy (NCBI): domain Bacteria; kingdom Pseudomonadati; phylum Thermodesulfobacteriota; class Desulfobacteria; order Desulfobacterales; family Desulfobacteraceae; genus Desulfobacter; species uncultured Desulfobacter sp. The sequence goes on from NZ_OY781882.1 coordinate 3,379,027, forward strand.
TGCCTACACGTCCTGCATCGGCATTGTCTGGTGTTTCATGCCCCTATATGCCGCCAAAACCTTTGGTCTGCCCGGCGGAAAAATCGGATTGCTTGTGACCGCCGGTGTATTTGTTTCAGGCGCCTTGCAACTGCCCATGGGTTATGCTGCAGACCGGTGGAACAGAAAAATCATGGTGGTTGTCGGCGGCATGTTGTCTGCCTCAGGTATCTTATACCCATTTTGGGCCACTTCATTTTTAGATCTGTTTGCAGGCGTTTGTGTCTTCGGGCTGGGCGGAGGAATTGCCATGCCGGCTTTGACCGCCCTGGCCGTTGTTAAAGGAGAACAAAGGCAGGCACAAGGGTCAGTGATGGCCATTTTAACTGCCGCCCACTCCCTTGGTATGTTCACAGGTTCCGTCATGGCCGGCCTGGCCATGGACTTTTTCACTCTTTCCTATGCATTTCCCTGCGGCAGCATTGTCATGGCATTGGGGGTTCTTTTGTTTCCTATTTTGTATCACCGCAATTATCACCACGGAAGACACGGAAGGACACGGAATTGAGCGCTTCGCCCTATTTTCTTTTCCGTGATTTTCCGTGTCGTCCGTGGTTAATTCACTATTCAGGCCATTGGATATACAGGGGCCGGTTGGCGGCAATGAGCCAGATACCGCAGTCCTCAGTCACAGGTTCATCCTGGACCGGATTTATTTTTATACTGCCGTCAGGCAACTGAAGGGCAAAACTTAAAAACCGGTATGTTTCCATTAAAAAAAGATGGAGTTCCCACCATGTCATGTCCTGCTTTATCCGGGACGTTTTGACATAATAGATCTCTTCGCCTTCATCATTTTTCAACAAAACCTGCAAGGGCAGATGAACCTTGTCCTGCATGGCCTGGACCATCATCTCGACGGTCATCGTCATGATGGTTTCAAACTGTCCGGGCACAGAGGAGAAGGTTTCAAGACTTTGGGTGGACAGGCATCTTACCGTTATTTCGCAGGTTTTAGTTTTCAAATTCAGGGCATTAATCAAAACAAAAAGGGAGAGTTCGTCACTTCCCGTATGGATAATAATCCGCTCGGCGACATCCGTCCCTGCACGGTTCATGGCCTGGATGGTGTCTGGCCGTCCTTTGACAAAAAAGGTGTGGGGCTGGTCCGGGAAAGGGTGCCGGGGTTCATTGGCCAGGACCACGATGTCCTTGTCCCGGTATGTTTCGTCTGCCCGAATCTGCTCCACAAGGTATTCGGTGTCCTGGGTATACCCCACAAGCAGAATATGGCCTGAGCCTTTATAAGGCGTTTCCCCGTGCATTTTTTTGTCTCTCCTTTCTACCAAAACCGAGGCAATATGTGTAATAAAGGCCGCCCCAAGCCCGATCCCCATAAACATAGGCAACACTGCGGCAATAACTTTCCCCCATGATGAAATGGGGTACATGTCCCCGTATCCCACCGTTGTTGAGGTCACGATACTCCACCACAGGGCCTGCCCCGGATGGTTCAGGGCACTATCGGCCGGTTCTGCAATGCAGATAAGTCCTGTGGAGGCAGCCAACAGTATCATGTATGCAAAAACAAGGGTCATCCCCCGGCTCTGGGAACCGACACGGAAAATGATTTTAAGCCAATGAATCATCAAATATGTTACCTTCAAGGCACGTTATACTTATTTCTCCTGCCATACCGGCGGCCGCTTTTCAAAAAAAGCTGCCACCCCTTCTTTTGCATCATTGGTGTCACACAGTCTGGCAAAGGCTTCGTTCATGTACGCGAACTGGGCCTCATAGGGCATATCCCGGGAGGCATAAAACGCTGACTTGGCAATTTTTACGGCCAGCGGACTCTTTTTTGCCAAATCTCTGGCCCAGGCAAGCGCGGTTTCATCCAGATCTTCCTTGGGTACTATCCGGTTGATAAGCCCAAGCTCCAATGCCTGATCTGCCTTGATCAATTCCCCGTAAAGCAACAGTTCCAACGCCTTTTTTTGTCCCACACACCGGGCCACAGGAATCACCGGCCCCACGCAGTTTAAGCCCACATTGATGGCGGTCAGCCCCATTTTGACGTTATCAGCGGCAATGGCCAGGTCCGATGCCGCCACAAGCCCCATACCGTTAGCGGCTGCCGCGCCATGGACCTGGGCAATTAGGGGCGTGTGCATTTTAGAAATCAGCACCAATGGGCTTTCCATTTTCTCAATCCATTCACGATATTGATTTGTTGTTTTGCCTTTAAGTTCATTGACATCTATACCTGCACAAAATGCCCTGCCTGCACCTTTGATCAGAATAACCCTGACATCGGACGCAGCTTCAAACAGGCTAAGCGCATCATACAATTCTTCTGCCATCTGACTGGAAAAAGTATTCATTGCCTCGGCTCGGTTTAAGGTCACACTGGCCACATGGCCTTCAAGGGTTTGTGCAATAATGGTTTCGTATGTCATAAGAAGCCTCCTCTAATATTTAAGCGAATGCTCGATGGTAAAAGAGCTATAATGCCGACAGGTTACCTGGTACAGTATACTAATTGTAATATACACGCAACCGCTACTTACCGTAGGCTTGGCCCCTGTCCCATCCACTATCCTTTTTCCATGCACTCTCCACCAAACACAACGCTCATATTACATTAACAATAAGTTAATTTTCTGAAGATAATTACAGGCTATATTTGCGACTATTGGCCCTAGTGGTGAATTTCACAAGCCAATTTAAACACTTTCTACATTCAAAAATTTTAAGAAAGGAAAAAGAAAACAATGCTGAATTTAAACAAAAAAGTTTTAAAAGCCGGCATCATCGTGACCGTATGCCTTTTTTCATGTACGCTTTGTTTTAACGCAGCGACTGCAAAGTCAAGAACCAAAAGAAACAAAGCCAACCCGAAATACATTTTTTACTTCATTGGTGACGGTATGGCCAGTGTTCAGATCCATGCTGCCGAAGCATATCTGGCCCAGTTGGCAGAAGGTGACGACGTTGAAGGCGGTACCAAAGCGGATCTTTTATCCATGAGCACTGAGTTTCCGGTGCAGGGCATGTCCACCACCTTTGCCAACAACCGGTTTATCACCGGTTCTGCGGCTGCCGGTACGGCCCTTGCCTGTGGTATGAAGACCAACATCAACGTGATTTCCATGGATCCCGCCACCACGGTGTCCTACAACTCCCTGGCTGAAAAAGCCAAAGACGCCGGCATGAAAGTGGGGATTATCTCTTCTGTTACCATCAACCATGCGACGCCTGCTGTATTTTACTCCCATACCGCCACGCGTAAAAATTATTCAGATATCGCCAACCAGTTAGCAACCTCTCCCTTTGATTTCTTCGGCGGCGGTTACTGGAATAACAGCGGTGAAGATGGCGCAGGTATGGCAGAAGAGACGGCAGTGGCCAATGGATTTACGATTACTCACAACCTGACTGATCTTCAGGCCCAGGCCAATGGTGCCAAGGTTATCGCCTTTGACTCTGTCCAGGATGCCGGCGGTCACACCGGCGCGTTGTATTATGACATGGACCGGGCAACCGTAAACGGCATGTCCCTGGCTGATTTCACCGCAGAAGGCATCCGCATTATAGACAATAACGATAAAGGTTTTTTCATGATGGTTGAAGGCGGAAAAATTGACTGGGCCTGCCATGCCAATGACGCCCGGGCTGCCATTGATGATACCATCGCTTTTGATGATGCTATCAAAGAAGCAATTAAATTTTATAACGATCATCCCAATGAGACCCTTATTGTTGTTACCGGAGACCATGAGTGTGGCGGCATGACCCTTGGCTTTGCCAACACAGGTTATGAAACAGCCTTTGAGATTCTGGCCAACCAGACCGTTTCTTATGAATATTTTGATGCCCACGCCCTGGCAGATTATATAACAGCCAATGTTATTAAAGATGAAGACGGTAATGTTACTTCTGCCCCTGCTGATATAGATGCTGAGATGTGGCAGATCATCTTTACCTACTTCGGTTTGGACGGCAATAATCTATCCGCCAGTGAAGATGACGATTTTACCGAATACGAGATTGAGAAGCTGGAAGCCGCTTTTGACAAGACGATGAGCGGTACTTCCGTAAACACTGGTGAAGAAGATTCCCTGCTTTATGGATACTATGAACCCTTGAGTGTAACCCTGACCCACATCCTGAACAATAAAGCCGGTATCGCCTTTACCTCCTACTCCCATACAGGTGTACCTGTAATGGTTCTGGCAAAAGGTAAAAATGCATCCATCTTCGACGGTTTCTATGACAATACTGATATTGCAAAGAAAATTGCCCAGGTTATGCGTGTAAATCTTAACAATTAATTGATCTATTAGCATGCCGCGTTTTTATTAGTGCGGCATGCCAATAACTTTTTAACGGATGAAAGAAGAAGTGAAAGCCTATTTAAAAGCGCACCCGGACCTATTGCTGGTATTATTATTTGCAGGACTGTGCTGGGTTTTGTTTATTTTGCCGACCGGATATGACCAACTGGTGTCCAAGGACGCCTATTATGACCGGGCACGAGTGCTTACCGTGGACAATTCCGATATCATGGTCCATGCCATTGTAAAAGCCGGGACCCAGGATCTTGAGGTTGAGATGCTGACCGGCCCATTTAAAGGTGAGACGGCGCGTGTCATAAATGCCCTGAAGGGAAAAATGGAGCTGGATGAGATTTATATAAAAGGGCAGGTCATCCTGGTTCAGTACACAGTTATCAACGGCAAAATTAAAACAGCCTACAGCAATGGCCATTACCGTATCAGCCATGAGGTTTGGCTTTTAGGGTTGTTCGCTTTGCTGTTAATGGCCGTAGGCGGATGGACCGGGCTCAAGGCGTTGCTCTCCTTTGCTTTGGCAGGGCTTATGCTCTGGAAAATCATGGTGCCATTGTTTCTCAAGGGATATGACCCCATCCCCATTGCCCTGGCTGTGGTGAGCTTTTTAACCCTTGCCATCAGTTTTCTAGTGGGCGGGCTTACCCGGCGGGGTGCTGTGACGTTTTTAGGGGCGTTTCTGGGCCTGGTATTCACCTGTATTTTGGCGCTTTATTTCAATGAAAGTTTCAGGATTCACGGTGCTGTCCGGCCATTTGCCGAAACCCTTCTTTATTCCGGTTTTTATGATTTAAAAATTACCCGGATTTTTCTTTCCGGTATCTTTATCGCCTCATCCGGAGCGGTGATGGACCTTGCCATGGACATTGCAGCGTCCATGGACGAGGTAAAAAAAAACAATCCGGACATTTCGTTAAAAGACCATATCCGGTCAGGAATGTCTGTGGGCAGGGCCGTGATCGGTACCATGACCACCACCCTGCTTCTGGCCTACTCCGGTGGATACATGACCATGATGATGCTCTTCATGGCCCAGGGGGTTCCCCTGATCAATTTTTTTAACATCAACTTTGTCGCGGCTGAAGTGCTTAACACCCTTGTGGGAAGCTTCGGCCTTGTTACTGTGGCCCCGTTTACGGCAGCTGTGGGAGGGCTTGTCTACCACTTCAGGCCGGACGGGATACTTAAAAAGACTAGGCCGGTCACTTCAAAGGAGATGAAACACTGCGCTTCCCAAATCCGGACAGAATAATTTGAATACAATGCTAAAAAGGAAACAAAACAATGAAACAGATTAAATTAATTTTTGCAGCGATGATAGCTGTTTGCTGGAGTGTATGTGCGTCAACCAGTACGTTTGCAAGTTCCTCCGGCTGGGCTACCGCATATTTGGATAACTCTTCCATTATACTTAATTTAGGCTCAAATGTTGCTTCTACTATCAGCTATTATGCTTATGCCCAATACGGAAATCAGACCGACACATCATCATCAACAAGTGAAGCGCTTGTTGAAGTTAATGCCGACAACTGGGCCTGGGCTGAGGCCGATATAGCGGATGATTACCAAGATATCTATGCCGCTGTCTCTGTAGACAATCCAGCAACGGATATAACTTCTAATGCCATAGCTGAATGCGGCATTTCATTTACCGCCGCACAAGCCGGGACCCTGACCATTTCAATTGACTATAATCTTGAAATTGATACGTCAAGTACGATATATACTGAAGCGATTGCTTACCTGACCATCAATGACGAAGAGTACGATTCAGCAAGCATTGATTTTTATGCGTATAACGGCATGAGCAAACACTTAAACGATCTGGGAACGCTGACTTCTACTTACACATATAGTGAAGGCGAACAAGTTACTATTCTGTTAGGCGCGGATGCTTATGCATCCGCGGTGCCCGTACCGGGTGCCGGACTTCTGTTGAGCACCGGCCTTATCGTCCTCGCTGCAATCAAAAGAAAGAACTAATTTGAATTAACTTTAACACAACAAATGAATAATGGAGAGGCCCAGCAAAACAATAAACGTATGTTTTTGATATCGTTCGAACCATGGGATGCGAATCAGGCGGGTGCCGATCTGACCACCCACGATCACACCGCTGCAGGTTGCAAATAACAGATAAGTGCCATGCGGCCAGGAGGCAAATCCCAGCCAGACACTGATGCAGGTCAGACAAAGGTAAAACAGGATTGTGACAAACATGATAAGCAGGCTGGTAGCTACGGCACGGGAAGTTGCCATTTTGAGTTTCAGCGTCATGTGCGGGATAAGCCAATCGGAATTGCCGATGCTTAACAGCCCTGTGAAAAATGAAGACAGAAGGACCACAGGATAGCTTTTGGCATGGATAATGGGAGAAGGAATAACTCGTGAAGGATCAATAACGGGCACCGGGCTTCTCAAAGACTGGATGGTTCGGATCAGCAGATAAGCGGCAATAACCACAAAAATATACAACAGCAGCTGTTCGTATCCCCTGGAGATGTAGAAACTGGATAAAAATCCCAGGGTCACACCTATCAATGCCATGGGAATAAAGGCCACGGCTGTTTTTACGTCAACCAGACCGTTAAAAAAATAGGTCAGAGAGCCGGTGCCCTTGCCTGCAATCTGAGTAAATATTGAAATGGCCACAGCCTCGGAAGGCCTGATTTCAAGAAATGTTAAAACGGGTATCCAGAGAATACCGGCACCTAATCCGGTAAACATCACCATGGAACCGACACCAATGGCCAGAAGATGGACAAAAATAAATTTAGAAAAACTTAATGGAATAACAGCATTTAAAAAAAAGGACAGAAAAAAAATATATGCGATATCCACCAGCATCCAGAACCCAAGGTATTGAGGCGCCTTTAACAGCAGGGGCCATATTTTCATCAGTCAGTTATCCTTATAACGGTCGCAATCCGTTTTTCGCCTTTCATGGTTGAATATTTGTTTTGTATTCTATACAAGAAGTTCGGCCCGGACAAGTTTCTCTTTCGCATGTTTTGATTTTTATGCATGTCCAGCGAGACACTCTCTGTCAGATATTGCCTCATTTTTAAAACGAATACGTTTCACCGGATTCAAGGATATGCGTCTGACAATGAAGAGAGTCCTTAAATTTTTGCAATGCATAATCACAGGTATCATGGGGAGAAAGAAAGATCTGTTTGGGATTGATGATATTCAGGTTCTCAATGGTCCGCGCGAGATCCTGTTCCGAAATTTTCTGCCATGGCGGTTTTCCTGTTCCCCAGATCATCTGCACCTTGAGGCCGGGTTTGCGAATTGCGCTGTCTGTAACAGGGAAGTGAAGCCCGCCGCCAATTGCATATATGGGGTCATCTGAAAGGCGTTTTGCCATCTGAACGATGGTTTCGATGGTTGGATGGCCGCATCCGGTAATCACAATCAGTCCTTTGCCCTTAAGCCGGGCAACAATGGCCTGCTCTTCCATCCACCCCAGAAGAAAAAAACTCCGTGACAAAGGCCCCGTGGTGGCAATGCCTGCCGGCAACATCCGGGGACGTTGAGCGATTTGGATTTCAAATCCTTGGGCATCAACCTGGGCCGGGGTAAAACAGACCATGCCGTTACCTTTGCCTAATTCCCTGGGCATGCAGATCTGATTTTTGCGAACTGCTTTAAAACCACCCATGTGATCCGGATGCAGGTGAGAGATGACCAGTGCATCAACCTGATCGATCCCAAACCTCAACTTTGCGGCATTGTGGGCCAAAGCCGGCATTTCGGGGCCGTATCCCAGATCAAAGAGAATTGATCCCTTATCGGTTTTGATTAAATAAGAAACTCCGGGGGCACTTAAAAAACCCGGGGCTGCTTTTTGTTCCAGAAGGACAGTCAACTCGAACCGCTCAAGCTCAGGTAGTTCCAGAAAACCTGCCTGGTCTATGCGCCGCTTATTTACATTCTGCGATAGGTCAACGTTCTGTTTATAGCGGCGATTTTTAATGAAAAGCATAGGAACAAGAACCGGCGACGCTATTCCTATAATCGGCCACCATGCAGGAGAAATTCTTCTGGACATTTTAAACCTTCTCTTTTATCGATCAATCGTATGTAACCTGCTTGCAGCAAGGTATCAAATTTCAATTGATCCATACAAGAGATAAAAGCATTATCCTTTAAATTGGAGATTAACCGTAAAAATGCGATTGGCCAAGGTTACACTTTCGGCTCAAATGATCCGCCAAGGCGAACCACTTCTTCCAATACATCATGAACAAGGTCATCCAGCCGAGAAGCAATTTCCGGACTCAGGTGTTCGCTTAAGGTTTCAATATCCTTGGGTTCAACGCCGATAACAGTGGTTTCAGGTACATGGTCCAAGGCGTTGCACAGGGTTAATGCTTCAATAAGATCAACCTGATGCAGCGAATTTTTTGCCAGAATCCTGTTGGGAATCTGTTCATGGTCAAGCCGATGCAGATCACCTGGCCGACCGTGATTAAATACGGTATCCACGACAATAAGCCGGCCGGCATTGGATATTACGCCAAGCAGATTCACACCGAGCACACCACCGTCTATAATATCGACATTATCAGAAAATTCGTACTCCTTTTCCAGCTTTTCAACCACCCGGATTCCCACACCATCATCGGTATAAAGAATATTTCCCACGCCCAGAACTGTGATATTATTTATGTCCATAGATAATTTATTTGTCCGCTCCGTCTATAAATTAAAAATTGCGGCAGTATATTACCGCCGCAATCTCGATTACTAAGCACCAGTTATAATTCAATTAAATAACCTTAACCTCATAGGTCTGGTTGGTATGGGGATCAATGACATGAACTGCGCACGCAAGGCACGGATCAAAAGAGTGAACGTTCCGCAGCACTTCCAACGGTTTGGATGGATCCGCCACAGGCGTACCCACAAGGGATCTCTCCACAGGCCCTCTTTGCTTTTTACTGTCACGGGGACCAAAATTCCATGTGGAGGGTACCACGTACTGATAATTTTTAATCTTACCGTCTTTGATATCAATCCAGTGACCAAGTGCACCGCGGGGTACGTCATTCAGTCCGCCACCCTGACCCGTTTTGGGCATGGTCCAGGGCTGGTAGGTCTTTTTGTTGCCCGATGCGATATTGGATTTCAATGTTTCAATCCAGCCTTCCATGGCGTCTGAAATGACCACGGTTTCAATGGCCCGGGCGGCTGTCCTGCCAAGGGTGGAGAACAGGGCTTCTTTTCCAACACCAAGGGTCTTGAGGGTATGGTCAACCAATTTTTTCACCTGGCCGTGGCCCTTGGCATAGGCAACCAGCACACGGGCCAGGGGACCGACCTCTGCAGCTTTGCCGGCATATCTTGGGGCCTTGATCCAGGTGTATTTATCGTCGGTGTTATAGGAAATATCTCCGGCGATGGGTTTGGTTTCTCCGGAAAGGGGATGCTTGGCCTTGCCTTTTTCATACCAGGCCCGGGTGACGTCTTCGGTAATTTTATCCGTGTCCACGGCCGCGTAGGCCAGGTTTGCGTCGACAACACCGCCGGGCAGCAACAGGTCGTCATCAATATTTTTCTGGGGGAACTCGCCATAGGCAAGAAAGGTGTCATTGTTGCCACCGATGGCACCCCAATCTTTATAGTAAGATGCAATGGCCAGCAGATCAGGCAGGTATACTTCATCGATAAACGCCTTGGTCTCTTTCCAGATCTGTGTGAACTCATCAATTCTCTCGGGTGTCAGGTCTTTTACGGATGTAATACCACCGACAACCAGAAACTGAGGATGAGGATTTTTACCGCCGAAAATGGCGTGCATGCGTGCGGCCTTGGCCTGTAGTTTTAGGCCTTCAATGTAGTGAGACGCCGCCATAAGGTTGGCTTCGGGCGGGAGTTTGTAGGCAGAATGCCCCCAATATGCATTGTTAAAGGGGCCCAACTGTCCGCTGTTCACAAACGTTTTCAGCCTGGTTTGAACTTCGCTGAAGTAGGCGGAGCTTTGGGGTCGTCCGGATACGTTTTCGGACAGTTTGGCAGTCTTGGCCGGATCTGCAGACAGGGCACTGACAATATCCACCCAGTCCAAGGCATGCAGATGATAAAAATGAACAATGTGGTCATGCTGGAACTGACTGCCGTGCAGCAGGTTACGCACGATCCGTGCATTTTCCGGAATCTCTATTTTGCAGGCTTTTTCCACCGCACGGACCGAAGAAAGTGCATGAACATAGGTACAAACGCCGCAGGAGCGCTGAACAAAATGATGTGCATCCCGGGGATCTCGCCCCTGAAGCATAACCTCAATACCCCTGAACATCTGTCCGGAACACCAGGCATCAGTCACTTTGCCGTTTGCAACTTCCACCTCAATTTTGAGGTGGCCCTCTATTCTGGTAATGGGATCTACAATGATTCTTTTACCCATAATAATATCCTTTCACATCATATGTGTTGTGTTTAATTGTATAGATGATGTACCGCGATCTATTAATCGAGTACGCTGCAATCAGACGAAATCACTACATTTCTTCATAAAACGGCGTCATTTCGTCCCAGAAATCGGGTTCACTGCAACCGATGCAGGGATGGCCGGCCTGGATGGGAAAGCTTGTCGCGTCGTTAAATTTCGCGGTGGGACAGTTATTATAGGTTTCAGGGCCTCTACAGCCCAGTTTATAGAGACAATACCCTAGTTCGGCTTCCTTGGAGCCAAATTCCTCGACGAACTCATCGTTTTCATAATGTTCGAGGCGCGGGCAGTTATCATGAACGGTTTCCCCATAAGCGAACATGGGTCTTCCGTAATCATCAAGTTCCATTTTTTCGTTGTTTAGATATTTAAGGATGGTGCCAAGCAGATTTAGGGGATTGAAAGGACAGCCCGGCAGGTTAATGGTGTCAACGCCGATGGCATCTTTTACGCCTTTATATCCACCTGGGTTGGGTGCCGCAGCAGATATGCCGCCGTACGCTGAACAGGTCCCCACACAGATGGTTGCAGCCGCTTTGGGGATGACTTCCTTGGCAATTTCCAGGAAGGTTTTTCCGGCAACCTTACCGTATGAACCTTTGTGACTGGTTCCAATGGCACCTTCCACAATACAGACAAACTTGCCTTTGTATTTTTCAACAGCATCGTGCAAACTTTTTTCAGCCTGGTGGCCGGAGGCCGCCATGAGGGTTTCATGGTATTCTACGGAAATGGTTTCCAGGATGATGCCGCCCACATCCGGTGTCCTTAAAAAAGCTTCTGAACATCCGGTACATTCAGAAAAGTGCAACCACACCACCGGGGGACGTATCGCAGCCGCGTTTTCAATCTTTGCAGCAACCTGCCCCACAAAAGAGTGCGACAAGCCCATAGTTGCTGTCAAGGCTGTACAGTACTTGAGAAAATCTCTTCTTGAGACCCCTTTTGATTCTAATCTTTCATAAAACTTTTTGCTGGAATCGGTTTCCATAATACCTCCGTTATTGGCGTTATGATTTCATATCATAAATTTAATTGATATTATAGATGAGCGAATTAGACCTGAGCAAATTGATTATTCGGATCTATCATAACAAAACGAATTACATATTTCCATCATTATGATTTTATAAAAAGATGTATGCAATTTATGGGAATTTATAAATTTTTGTTGCAGGGAAAAATCGCAGAGAAAACCAAATTCCAGTATTGTCAGGCCAGGTTGGCCTACAGCTACACACCTAAAAAATGCAAGCCTCCATGGCCTGATCTGCGGCCATAGGAGGCTCCCTAAGGGTGAGGATATTTTGATTTTTATTACATATGTTTTTGATTAGTTGTCAAAGTTTTGGTGGTTTCTGTAATTTACTATTATCATCAACATATATTAAAAAAAATCAAAATACCAAATGCATTTTTATGAGTTATAAACATAGGCGGAACATCAAATCTTAAAGTTGATGTTCCGCCAACTTTTTTGAAAAGATTAATAATCGTAAAATCCTTTGCCGCTTTTGCGACCAAGCCAACCGGCACGAACATATTTTCGCAGCAACGGCGTAGCCCTGTACTTGGAATCCTTAAATTCTTCGTAAAGAACATCCATAATAGCCAGACAGACATCCAGGCCGACCAGGTCTCCCAAGGCAAGGGGACCGATGGGATGGTTGGCTCCCAGTTTCATGGCCGTATCAATATCTTGGGCACTGGCAACGCCTTCGGCATAGATGGCGGCCGCTTCGTTGATCATGGGAACCAATATTCGGTTTACCACAAACCCCGGTGCTTCATCCACCTGTACCGGCTCTTTGCCTAAATCCAGGGCCAAAGCCTTTACCGCGTCAAAGGTCTCGTCGGATGTGGCAATCCCCCTGATGATCTCAATTAAGGCCATGACAGGTGCCGGGTTAAAAAAATGCATGCCGATCACCTTATCCGGACGTTTTGTGGCCGTGGCCACCTCAGCAATGGAAAGGGAAGAAGTGTTGGATGCCAGGATGGTTGCTGGTTTACAGATATTATCAAGTTCACTGAAAATCTGCTTTTTGATTTCCATATTTTCCACGGCAGCTTCCACCACAAGATCGCAATCCTGGGCATTTTGAGGATCTGTGGTGCCGATAATCCGGGCAAGAATCGGTTGGATCATGACCTCTTCCAATTTTCCCTTGGATGCCATGCGGTTCAAATTTTTAGAGATAATAGAAATGCCGTTGTTAACAAAATCCTGTTTAATATCCCGCAACACCACCATATAGCCGTTAACGGCAAAAACCTGGGCGATGCCTGCCCCCATGGTACCGGCACCGATTACGCATATTTTGTTCATATCATTATGACCTTTCATCAAATCAATTTTTCATATTTTCCACGATCATGGCCATCCCCATACCGCCGCCAATGCACATGGACACAAGTCCTGTGCCGTATCCTTTGCGCTTCATCGCATGGATCAGGGTAACCATCTGACGGGCGCCTGTGCAACCGATTGGGTGGCCTAAAGAGATACCGCTGCCCAGCTGATTGGCAAATTCAGGATTAATGTCCAGCTCCATCATGCATCCTAACGCCTGGGCCGCAAATGCCTCGTTCAACTCAATGACGTCCATGTCGTTTATGGACATGCCCGTGGATTTCAACACCCGGCGCACCGCAGGAATCGGTCCCAGACCCATATATGCCGGGTCCACACCGCCTGTGGCAAAGCCTTTGATTTTGACATAGGGGGTCAGCCCCAGTTCTTTGGCCTTGTCTGCGCTCATCATGACCACGGCGGCACCACCATCATTAATACCTGATGCATTTCCCGCTGTGACTGTGCCGTCCTTTTTGAACACAGGTTTCATTTTGGCCATCTTTTCCATGGAGGTTTCCATGGGCCGCTCATCCGTGTCGACAATCACCTCGGCCTTTCGGGTACGGGTGGTCACCGGCACAATCTCCTCTTTGAACGTGCCGTTTGCAATGGCTTCCCGGGCCCTTGCATGGCTGAGGCAGGAGAGTTCATCCTGGTCATGCCGGGAAATATTGTAAAGTTCCGCAATATTCTCAGCAGTCACGCCCATGTGGTAGCCATTGAAAATTTCAAAAAGCCCGTCATACACCATCAGGTCATAGATATCTCCTTTTCCGGAGACCTCCATGCGGTATCCCCACCGGGCGCGCGTCATGGCCATGGGGGCGTTACTCATACTTTCCTGGCCGCCGGCGATCACCACGTCGGCCTGCCCGCTCATGATGGATGAAGCCCCAATGGCAATGGACTTCAATCCTGACCCGCATATTTTATTCACAGTAAAGCCATAGGTTTCCTTGGGCACACCCGCCCGAATCATGGCCTGCCGACCGGGACTTTGGCCCTGCCCTGCCTGCAGCACATTGCCCATGATCACCTCATCCACAGCAATGGGGGTGGCATCAGCGTTCCAATTTCCATACGCTTGCTCCAGCTCGGTCTTACCCCGGTCTCTGAGCTTATCCGGTGCAAAAGTTAGCATCTCGTCACTGACTTCGGGCCGAAGCCCTGCCCTTTCCATGGCGGCCCGGATAACGACGGCACCCAGATCCACTGATGAGACGGTTTTCAGCACCCCGCCAAAACTGCCGATGGCAGTTCTGGCGCCGCTGACTATCACTACATCTTTCATAAGAATTCTCCTTTGTAAAAATAGCGGCTACTTGCTTCCAAAGGCAGCGTCATCCATCTCAACCACCGCATTGTCGAACGCTTTAAGCGCATCCATCTTTCCTGCGGTTGCGGAAAGGACCTGATTGATAAAAAACCGGGCGGTTTTAATCTGTCCGTCATAGAACATATTGTCTTTTTTCTTTTTGCCCTGGTTGGCTGTGGCCGTTGCGGCGCGCCATAACAGCATCCAGGCCATGGCAAGGTCGCCTGTGACCTCCATGAAGGGGTATGAAAAAGCATAGGCTGTTAAAAATTCTTCAGACCTGGATTTAGCCTGCAGTTCGGCAGCCACTTCTGTATATGTATTGAAAAAACCTTCCAGCCGGGTGGTGAGATCTTCAAGCCCTTCGGCTTCTTTGGCAAGCGCAAAGGTTTTCTTGATTTCTTCAAGCAGCGCGTTGAAGGCCGCGCCTTTTTTCATGGAGAGTTTCCGGCCTAAAAGATCAATGGACTGGATGCCGTTGGTTCCCTCATACAGCATGAAAATCCTGGAATCCCTGAGCAGCTGGGCCACAGGGAACTCCTCAATAAAGCCGTAACCACCGTAGATCTGAATGCCCTGGTTGCACACTTCAAAGGCTTTGTCCGTGCCATACCCTTTGACAAGGGGGGTCAGAACCTCCAGTAAATATTCATAATGGGCCTTCTGCTCCGCATCCGTGGACACGGCAACCAGATCATGGCACATGGCGCAAAAATAATTCAGACTGCGCAGCCCTTCCACATAGGCCTTCATGGTAATCAGCTGACGCTTCACATCGGGATGGCGAATGATGGACACCGGTTTTGAACCGGCCGGGGCTTTGAGTTCCCGGGACTGAATCCGTTCCCGGGCATAATTCAGGGCATACGTATATGAGGCAGATGCGTTGGCAAAGCCCTGGAGACCCACCATCTGACGGGCTTCGTTCATCATTTCGAACATGGCGGCCACGCCTTTGTTTTCCTGGCCCAAAAGGGTACCGATGCATCCGGACTTGCCTCCTAAGGTCAACGAACAGGTCGCATTGCCGTGCAGGCCCATTTTGTGCTCAATGCCGGTACAGACCACATCGTTGAATTCCCCTGGGGTGCCGTCCGCGTTCACCCGGAATTTGGGTGCCAGGAACAGGGAAATACCCGCAATACCTTCGGGAGCGCCTTCGATTCTGGCCAGAACCGGATGGATGATGTTTTCCACCATGTCGTGCTCGCCTGCAGAGATGAAAATTTTATTGCCGAACAGGGAATAGGTGCCGTCCCCGTTTGGTTTCGCCGTGGCCTCCACGGCGGCAAGGTCGGAGCCCGCATTCGGTTCGGTCAAAAGCATGGTGCCGGACCATTTTCCCGACAGCATATTTTTAAGGTAGATCTGCTTTTGCTCATCCGTGCCAAACTTCTCCACAAGTTTGGCCGCGCCATGGGTGAGCATGTTGTAAAGCATAAAGGAGTTACAAGCCCCGTAGAAATACTCATTGGCTGCCATGGCAACGGCATGCGGCATCCCCTGCCCGCCCCATTCGGGATCATCGGTCATCCCCAGCCATTCACCTTCATTATATGCGGCATATACACTATGAAAGGCCTCGGGGACTTTTACTTCACCGGCATTGAACGTGCAGCCTTCGTCACTGATCGTTTGAAGAGGCAGGATCTCTTTAATTGCAAGATTTCTGGCTTCGCTTACGATTAAATCAACGGTCTTTTTCTTGAATTCGGCAAATCGTTCATCTTTACTTAATTTGTCCACGCCCAGTTGTTCATGTAATACGAAATCCACATCCCGTCGATCTGCAATCAATTGTGCCATAAGACTTTATCCTTCTATAAAGGTTACAAGGTGCCACGGGCGTATCTGTTTTTTACACCCATGGGTCCAAAACATTTTTCAAAACGCCTATTCTTTAAGGCCGTATAACGGTCACGGGCCGTCCTTGGGCTATGTGCACCCAGACTTCGGCCCACAACAAAGATAGAAAGAATTCAGTTGGTTACTGAAAACTTTCTTATAAAAAAACTATCAACCGCAAATGACACATCAGGCGACGGCATAGGGCCCTTCAGCGTGGGTATTCATGTTCCAGATATGCATTTGCTCCGCATCCCGGATCAATTGGTCCCTAAAGTCCGGATGGGCTATGCTGATAAGTGCTTCGGCCCGTTCCCATGTAGACTTTCCTTTCAGGGAGACCATTCCATATTCCGTGACAACATACTGGGTGATGGTTCGCGGCAAGGTAATGATGGAGCCTTTATCAAAAACAGGCCGAATTCTAGATTTGATGTTGCCGTCACGGTCTTTGACCGTAGAACTCAGACAGATAAAAGACTTGCCCCCTTTGGAATGATAGGCGCCGTAAGCAAAATCAAACTGACCGCCTGTGCCGGTAATATGCCTGAAACCGGAGGACTCCGAAGAGACCTGGCCGTAGAGATCCACCTCAAGGGCGTTGTTGATGGAAACAGCCTTGTCATTATCAGAGATATGGCTCAGTTTGTTTGTGTAATCCACGGAAAAACTTGCACAGGCGGGGTTATTGTTCATAAAGTCATACAGGCGGGCGCTGCCCAGTGCAAAGGTGTAGACCATCTTTCCCGGATCACGGCTTTTTTTAAGATTAGTAATTTTTCCGGCTTCATACATATCCAGATAGGCATCGGCAAGCATTTCAGTGTGAACACCTAAGTCCTTGAGATCCGATTGGGCAATCATTTTGCCCACCGCATTAGGCATCCCCCCAATGCCAAGCTGGATACAGGAACCATCTTCAATTTGGCTTACGATCATCTCTGCAATTTTTTTATCCACATCGGTAATAACCGGGTCAGGCAAGGTAACAAGCGGTTTATTGTCGGTCTCCACCACAAAATCCACATCGCGAATGTGGACCGATTCATTGGCACCACCCAAGCAGCAGGGCATATTCTCATTGACTTCCACAATGACCGTATCTGCGTTTTCTATAATTGACTTTTGAAAGGAGTTGGCAATCCCGAAGTTAAAATAGCCGAACCGGTCCATTGGCGCAGCTTTAAGCATGCAGATATTTGATTTGATGTTCTGTTTATAATGGGACGGACCTTCGTGGTAAATAAACGGAATAAAATGACAGTTCCCGTTGTCGTGCTTTTTTCGTTCTCCGCTGCTGAAGTGCCAGGAGTTGTAAATCATGCAGCCGTTACCCGGATCTGCTGCAGCCACGGCGGCAGTGCCGGGATAGGCCAGCGCTCTAACCTTGACATCCTTGAGTTCATGGATTCGCATGGCCAGTGCAGCATCAAGGGTTTCAGGCGCAGTTAAAAAGGCGCCGTAATCGATCCAGTCCCCTGATTTAACAACGGATACGGCATTGACTGCGGTGGACAACTTTTGCCGGTATTCTGTCATGATACTCATGTTAAACACCTCCCCTTTTTGTTTATCTATGGTCTAAAAAAAACTGAACGCTTGCTCAAAAGTTTCAGACATCGGCAGCAATAATTATACCAATCACCAAAATTGAGTTGATAACCATTTGTTTTAAAATGATATTTTTGCATTTAGAGGTGTTTATGAGGCAGTCAAACAGGCAGATTTACGTGGCGATATCGCCACGTAAAACAAAACCAAGCAATATATATGAAACGATTCTATTGAAATTTCAATATATTATAAAAAAGTGGCAATATCGCCACAATTTGAGGCTATTCGATTCCGAATTTTTTCATTTTGGTAAACAGGGTCTTTCTATGAATTCCAAGAGCAACGGCCGTCCGGGCCTTTTGCCACCGGTTCTCCTCCAGGGCTTTCAGAATGGCCCCCTTTTCAAACGCCTCCACAATCTCATTCAAGGGGCCGCAGGGATCGGAGGATTCCTGGACAAAATGAACCGGTTTGGTGCTGTCAACACTAGACTCAGACGCGTTACTTGTAAAATCGATTTTCCCCAGGGTCATGTAACGATGAAGAACATTCTGAAGTTCCCGGACATTTCCAGGCCAGTCGTGCCGAAGGAAATCTTCCATTATTTTACCACCCACAGGGAGAATATCCCCCTCATCTCCAAAGGCGGATAAAAAATAGTCCACCAGCAATGGAATATCTTCCTTGCGGTCCCGCAGGGCCGGCAACCGAATGGGAATAATATGCACCCGGTAAAAAAAATCCTCCCGCATCAATCCTTTTTCCACCAGGCGTTTAAGGTCTTTGTTGGTGGCAGCCACAATCCTCAGGTCAGGTTTAATCACCTGGGTACCGCCCACAGGTGTGTACCCCCCGCCTTCAATGGCCCGAAGGAGCTTGACCTGGAGATTGGGGCCGATATCCCCAATTTCATCTAGAAACAAGGTGCCGCCGTCAGCCGTACCGAGAAACCCCTCCTTGTCCTTTTCAGCGCCGGTGAACGCCCCCTTGCGGTAACCAAAAAATTCACTTTCTATAATATTTTCGCTGATCGCCCCGCAGTTGACAGGCACAAATCTTTTTTTACACCGGTTGCTCAAATTATGAATCGCCCGGGCCACCAGCTCTTTTCCGGTGCCTGATTCACCATAGATAATTACATGCGCGTTGCTTGCGGCTGCCCGTACCACCAGCTCATAGACCTTCTGCATGGATTGGCTTTTACCCACAATATTTTCAAACCTGTACCGTTCTTTCATGGCAGACCGAAGAACGATGTTTTCATTTCTGAGCAGATCCGCATCTTCGCTGATCTTCTCTTCCCGGCGCTTTCTGTCGGTAATGTCCATATGAATGGTCTGGGCTTTAACAATCCGGCCCCGGTTGTCGTAGACCGGAGACTGAATAGACCAATACCATCGGCCATCCCGGGGGCTTTTCAGTTCCCACCGCCGGGTCTCTCCCGAAAGGACCAACCCAAGCCGACAACCGGGACAGGGGGAATCAAGGCCATGAACCACCTGATAACATTTTTCTCCCACTCCGCTTCGGCCCGCCTTTTCCTGCAATGCGTCATTCATGAACTCGAGGCGGTAGTCTTCAGATGTCGTATAGATCAATCCTTCAAAGGTGCGAATAACATCACTGAGCCGCGCCTCGCTTTGCCTCAGGCGGTTCTCGGCAAGCTTTCTTTTTGTGATATCCATAAATGATGCAATGCTCTTGCCGGTACCGGGAATCATGCCCACCTTCATATCGATGTAGCGGATATCCCCTGACTTGGCAAAAATCCGGCACTCGTACTCGGTAGGAATGCCGCCAACACCCTTTCGCCGGCCGTAATGATAATTTTGCATCATTTCATTGTCACCGGGCACCACAAACTGGGACCACCGCATCCGGTTCTCAATTTCGTTACGCTCAAGCCCCACCAGGTCCATGAATTTGGCATTCACATAAAGGATCAGCATATCCGGATCAATAATGATGGTGCCGGTGCCGGTATTTTCAAAAACGCTGTGGTACATCTCCTTTTGGCGGGTCAATTCCAGAATCCGGGCCTCGCCCTCTTTGGCTTTGTGCAGTCTGTGTAGGGTTTTGCCAAGGTCAATCGAAAGCGCTTCTAAAACGTCGATCTCCAAAGCATCGGGTACATACCCGATAGGGGCATAAAAAACCTGGCACTTGTCAGCTTTTTCATAAGGATCATTTATGGAAAAGTAAAAAGCCGTAGCCGGAGTTCCGGGCTCCAGACCCAAGCGTTCCGCCACGGGTTTGGGAAGGTCCGTATCCGTGATCGTATTAAACGGTTTGTTTTTGGGATTTACGCTGGTTCCGGAAAAAAGAGCCAATTCGTTCAAATCGGTATGGGCGGGGCTCATGTCATCGCAAGCTAAACCGGATTCAGGAGAAAAAACCGATTTAAAACAAACCGTATAATAAGGCGTCTGACTTTCCACTGCACCCAAGACTGCATCCAAAAGCTTGGCGGTGTCAACGGCATGGAGCATCGCACGGCGGCACAGGCGGGAAAATGTAAACAACCACATCATATCCGCCGGAATCCGGCCTGTTTGCGCCAGAATGTCATGTCCGGCCTGATCCGGGTTTGGTTTTGTTTTCATCTCACTCCTGCATGGATCAAATGGGTTAAAGTTCAGCAATGATCCTCCCATAAAAACAGAAACATAGTGAATATGCGCATATGAGTCAAACCCAAAAAGCTTGGAAAAAATTTTAAAATTAAAGTATTGGCTGGACCTTTTGGTTCAAAATCGGATCAAAGAGGGTCTTATCATAGCAGACCAGTTCTACTGAATTACCATCAGGATCGTACAGATAGATAGACCGCCATCCAAATGGCGGATGTTCACCGGACTGAATTTTGATGCCAATATTTTCCAGCCTGCTACGCTCTTTGATAAATGCGGCTTTATCCACCACAAAAGCAAAATGATGTAATGTGCCGGACCCTGAATCTGCGATATTTCCCTGCATATTTTTCGGCCCGCTGTACTCGTGCATTTTGTCAAATATCGCCAGTAACTGTGGGTGCCCTTCAACGTCGTCATCAATTTTAAAAAAAGTTGCACTCCCGAATGATGCGAACAATTCAAGCCCGATCACCTGACGGTAGAACTCCACCATTTTTTTTGGATTCTCACTTCTTAGAACGATTTCTCCAAGACGCTTTCGTTGTACTTTCATTGTCTTGTCTCCATAACTTATTATTAAACGACTAATTAAATAAAAATTAATTACTTAATGGAGAGGTGTCAACGTCAGGGTCGATTTCTTTGAAAACGTATGGAAACGTTTATTTGCCCGGCTTTTTTATCTTCATCCGTTTCATTTTTTCAATCAGCGTTGTAGGTTTAATGCCGAGGAGTCTGGCTGCGCCGTCTGTATTGTAAATTTTCCAATTGCAGTATCGCAAAGCCCGAATCATATTTTCACGTTCCAAAAGCTGAAGATCATCAACAGACAGAATACCATCCGGCGGTACTGTCTCAAAAGTCGAGCCTTCCGACGTTAAACGATTGCCTCCCCGTTCAAGTATCGCATTAAAATTCAAACGGTTGGATTTCGATAAAATCATGGCCCGTTCAACAGCATTTTCAAGTTCGCGGACATTACCCGGCCAGTCGTAGGATTGCAGATCTATGATGTTGGCTTTTGTCAGTTCCGGCCTGGGACGGTTCATGAATTTTGAAAGCCTGCGGATAAAATGCGCAGTCAACAAAGGGATATCATCTATTCGATCCCTGAGCGGATCAATGTGGATGGGAAAGACATTCAGACGGTAAAAGAGATCGTCCCTGAATGTTTTATTTTTAACCTCATCTTTCAAATCTTTATTGGTGGCCGCAACCACTCTGATATCGGACTTTCTTGTCTTTTCCTCTCCCAGGCGTTCATATTCGCCCTCCTGAAGCACGCGCAGCAGTTTACTTTGAAGAGACAATGGTATTTCTCCGACTTCATCTAAGAAAATGGTTCCGCCGTCAGCCGCCTCAAACCGGCCTACCCTGTCTTTAACAGCGCCTGTGTATGCCCCCTTTACATGGCCGAAAAATTCACTTTCGTAGAGTTCTTTTGGAATAGCCGCACAATTGACCCTTATAAATGCCGCAGATTTCCGGCTGCTGTGTTTATGAATTTCACGGGCGACCAGTTCTTTGCCTGTACCGGATTCTCCCTGGATAAGCACGCTGGCTCCGGTAGGCGACACAAGCTCTATCTGCGATATGACAGATTTCATTGACCGACTCTGGCCAATAATGGTTCCATAACGATGAGAATCTGCCAATTCTTGTTTAAGGAGCACGTTTTCGGCCTGCAAACGATCCTTTAGCAATTGTATTTCAGATGTTCTTTCCGCCACGATTATCTCGAGATTATCCCGATGTTTTTTTAAATCCCGCTCAAGCTTTTTGGGTTTTGAAATATCCTCTATCATCGCAATAATCATCTTTTCATTCGTCCGGCTGTCTTCCACAAGGATAACCGCCAGGCTTGCCCAGAATATTTCGCCTGATTTCCGGATATACCTTTTTTCCATGTTGTAGTGATCAATCTCTTTAGATATCATTTTTTTAAAGAGCACCAGATTGGTATTCTGATCATCCGGATGGGTAATTTGGGAAAAATGCATCTTCTCCAGTTCTTCTTTTGAGTAGCCCATCATGCGGCACAGTGCCCGGTTCGCCAAACGGACATTTCCATTAAGATCATTTAAGGATGTACCAAAAGGCGCATATTTGAAAATTTTACGGAATTTGGCCTCACTTTCCTGGATGGTACGTTCTGAAATTTTTAATTTGGACACCTGGTCTTCAAGATCCTGATTGACTGTTTTTAGCGTTTTTACATAGTCACTGCACCGGTCTTCCAGGAGCACACATCGGTCCGCCAGTTCTTTTAAAGTCTTTTCGGGCTGGATCATGGCGAATCTCCTTTTATATATCTCTGAAATTTATCTCAAATATTTGAGATAAAGATAATCACAACTTTGCAAATCTCAATATTTTGAGGTTTTTAAACAACTCGGCTAATTATAAAGCCTTTCAATATCAAGGTGTTATGATGTTTTCTGCAGCTGGCACACTAATTGATTTAATTTATAAACAACGGAAGAAAAGACAACCTATCAACGTCATCCGTTAAATATTTACCCGAGAGATATGGAGGATATGATGAATACTTCAATTAAAATATCATTTTTTATGATCATCGCAGCAGTCATGATTTATGGTTTCAATGGACACACAGATGTAAAACCCCAAATTCAAAAGGGCGGTTTTATAGAACTTGCGTACAGCAATGGTTCACCCCCAACATACGGGGTAAAACAAATTAATGAGGTGTTGAAAAGTGTCGGCGTCAGGGTCAGCACCCCTGCTTTACCGGAAACGGCGGATCATCTGTTTCAGGCGTCACAACACCGTGCTTTGACAACAAAAGAAGCCAATGAACTGATATCGATTTTTTCTTTGGATCGGCAGGATCTGCTGAAAGAAATTAAAAAGGCCGGCAGAACGCCGGCAGAACGGGACGGCGGTTCACTTTCAACCTCTGAAGTCGGCGTGCCGCCTTATCCGAAAGTCTATGATATGAAATCGTTAAGCCCTGAGGTCACGATCTATCTCCAGGAAAAGTTCGGCAGGCTTCATGTGAACTATTCTGAAGACGGTATCGGTATCGATGAAGTGATGACCATTGTATCCGGAGGGCCTTATACATGGTTTTTTGTTCTCCCCGGAAATGTCGTTGGTAAATTGACCTTTGGTCATGTCGGAAAAAGCGGACATGCATGGCGGGTAAGTTACCCAGGGATGGTTCCCCATGGTGGCTTCTTTGATGCCCCTTACGGCCTGGTGGTCGCTTATGCCCACGGGCCGGAACACTTTGTCATGCGCTACGATGCACCCAATGTCCAGGGTGCTGAAACCTTGGGAGAGAATCCATGGATCGATTTTTCAACAACGCCACCTCAGCTTCTGGCCAAAAAATAAAAGCCCACGGCCCTGCTTTTTCAGGCAGGGCCGTTTTTAAAAAGGAGATCTAAAATGAGGGATTTAAATCATACGAGTGCGATGATATTCACTCAAAAAAAGCAAAATAGATTTGTTCATATACTCATGTTGTTAAATATCCTACTTATCGCAAGCTCATTTCCGGTAGGTGCAACCATCACAAATGCCCTGCCTCCTGCAGTAATGATGTCATTAAGATTCATGCTTGCGGCATTGCTTTTTGCACCCTATGTTCTGATCCGAAACGGATTCCAATTTCCCTCATGGGTAAGCATGGCGCATTACATCATTATCAGTATTCCTCTGGTTATATTTTTTTGGTGCATGTTTGAAAGTCTCAGATATACAAGCCTTTTGAATACAGGCGCCATATTCACCCTGGTCCCGACGATTACAGCCGTTCTGGCAGTTATTTTCAACAAGGACAACATCAGCAGATCCCGTGCACTGGGTCTTTTTACCGGCACACTTGGCGCCGTCTGGATCGTCTTTCGCGGGGACATCAATGCCCTTGTGAACTTAAACCTGAACTATGGAGACATTGTCTTTTTTATCGGCTGTCTGGCCCTTGGATTATACAACGTGTTGATTAAAAAGCTATATCAAGATGAGCCCATGGAGCTATTGACTTTCTGGGTGCTTCTTTGGGGCAGTGTCTGGCTGTCTGTTATTTCCTTACAGGATTGGGGACAGATTCACTGGAAAAGTGTGGCGCTGAACGTGTATGCCGGTATTGCCTATTTATCTGTGTTTACGACATTAACCACCTTTTTATTAATGCAGTTCAGCATCGTTCGAATCGGTGCGACCAAAGCATCTGCTTACAGTTTTATAACCCCGATTTTTGTCATCTTACTGAGCATCGTTTTCGGGATGGAACGCTTTATCCCGGTAACCGTCCCAGGCATGTTACTGGTTGTAACGGGAATGTTTTTAATTCAGGGGGATAAAGCCGGAGAACAATGAAAACAACTATCTTGGCCGGGCTGGAAAAAATAAATACCAGACTTATGATATTAGGTGTGACTGAACACCAATTTATTATGAGAATAATTCACGGTTACATAGTAAGGAGAAAGGAGACAGAAAAATGGAACTAAACTGGTCATATCATACGGATAATATCGATTGGGATGAGCTGTCAATGCTGTATACGATAGCGCCTTTAGGTATTAAGCCCGTAGACTATCTTAAAAAAGTCCTGAAAAACAGCATGTTTAAATGCTTTGTATATCACAAAACAAAACTTATTGGTGCCGGACGTGCGGTGGCGGACGGCATGGACTGCGCCTACCTGTGTGATATTGTAGTCCATCCCGAATTCCAGGGCAAAGGTATCGGAAAATCTATTGTTCACAAACTTTTAGCGCGCTCTGAAGGGCATAAAAAAATAATTTTGTATGCCAATCCTGGAAAGGAAGCTTTTTATGAAAAACTTGGGTTTAAACCCATGATGACTGCCATGGCCATTTTTCAGGATCAGGATGCGGCGGTAAAATCAGGTCTGGTAAAGGATCGATAGGAGAGTTTTGTCATTTAAAATGAAAAAAGCCACTAAAATACCCGCCGCAACAGATGCCCGAATTACCGGCCTGTTGTACCTGGTTATAATTGCCCTGGGACTGTATAGTGAACTTTTTATTCGTTCAAATTTGATTTCCTATGAGAATGCCGACATTACAGCAAGAAATATTCTTTCGTCTCAATGGTTATTCAGAATGGGTTTTTTTTATGATCTGGTCATTTTTATCTGTGATGTGGTGGTGGCATTTTTATTATATGTTCTGCTGAAGCCAGCAAGTAGGAAAGCGGCTATGATCTCGACCGGGTTTAGATTAACAGGAACGGCAATTTATGGCGGCAACCTGCTGAATTACGTTGCAGCTATCTTGGTCCTGAGTCACCCTGGTTATCTCAGTTCCTTTAATTCAGAACAGATTAATGCCATGGCCCTGGTATTTCTCAATATGCACAGGCATGGTTATGACCTCGGCCTGATTTTTTTCGGAATGCATTGCTTGTTCCTGGGGTACTTAATATTCAAGTCTGACAATTTCCCCGGGATACTAGGGCTCCTGATGGTATGTGCAGGAATCGGATATCTAATTGGGAGTTTAACACTGTTTTTAAGCCCGGGATGCGCCTCTGAGATCGCACCGGTATATATTGCACCGATTATCGGAGAGATATCGCTTTGTTTGTGGCTGTTGATAAAATGAATAAATATATTTACAGAATTACATCGGTAAAAGAAATTAATCGTTTTAGTAAACAGTTAAAACGATCACGAAGATTCAATGAAAAAGGAACACTAATTTTTTCTGCAATATACATTGATGCATCCAACGAACTATGTCTAAGCCGCATCGAAAAAAGGCGTAAAGAGCAACCAGAGAGATCGGCTACGGATACACCTGAAATGTTTGAACAAGTTACAAAATACTTTGTAGCGCCTTCAAAAGATGAAGGGTTTAACATAGAGAGAGTACTTTAAACAAGAGACTCCCAGGTTGGCGGACAGCCTGGAGTGCTGACGGGATTCACTTGCCATCTGATAAAAGACCTCCTAAGATACAATAAATCAACGACAATTCAACTAAAGTATTATGCAGGAGGTCCTATGAACAGGCTGCAGGAAAACGCAAAAAGCAAGTACAGCGGACCGCAGCAGTTCGCGCCTCCCCCGGGGGAGACCCATGCGGTGTTTAATCAACCTGGGCCATTGGAGCCATATAACGCCTATCAGTCGGATGTGGCTTTGAAGCACTGGGTAAAGGTTTTTGGCGGTAATTGGCATCGGGATGCGCTTTCAGAGTACGGCGAAAAAATCGGCAGCAGCTTGTACGAGGCAGGATTTGCGGCCAATAAATTCAGGCCCGAGTTTAAATCCCACGACCGCTTCGGAAAACGAATCGATCTGGTGGATTATCATCCCGCGTACCATCAGCTTATGGATTCGGCCATTGCCGCAGGGCATCACAGTCTGCCCTGGACCAATCGGCGCATGGGCGCCCATGTGGCCCGTTCCGCCCTGGCGTATATGCACACCCAGGCAGATCCCGGTTCGGGATGCCCCCTAACTATGACCTTCGCCTCTGTTCCCGCCCTTTCCCATGAACCCATCGTGGCAGCCCAATGGTTGCCGAAAATCACCGCCGATATATATGACCCCCGGAACATCCCCTATTTTGAAAAAAAGGGGCTCACCATCGGCATGGCCATGACCGAGAAGCAAGGGGGTAGCGACGTCCGGGCCAATACCACCCGAGCATACCCGGTAAATAGTGACGGCCCCGGGCGCAGTTATGAATTACATGGTCACAAATGGTTCTGCAGCGCGCCCATGTGTGATGCCTTTTTAGTTTTGGCCTACAGCCATGATTCAACGGGAGAATCCAACGGGTTATCATGCTTCCTGATGCCCAGATGGCGTCCAGACGGGACTAAGAATCAAATGTACTTTCAACGAATCAAAGACAAAATGGGCAATGTGTCCAATGCATCCGGCGAGGTGGAATACCGGGGGGCATTAGCTTGGATGATTGGTCCCGAAGGACAGGGGGTGAGAACCATTATCGAAATGGTGTCCATGACCCGTTTTGACTGCATGGTGG
This sequence comes from uncultured Desulfobacter sp., assembly GCF_963677125.1. NCBI lineage: Bacteria > Pseudomonadati > Thermodesulfobacteriota > Desulfobacteria > Desulfobacterales > Desulfobacteraceae > Desulfobacter > uncultured Desulfobacter sp. The sequence continues at coordinate 3,406,513 of NZ_OY781882.1, forward strand.
GTTCATCGGCAATTATGCGCCAAGCCCTGGCGCAAGCGGTTCACCACAGTGGGGGGCGGGAAGCCTTTGGAAAAAACCTCCATCAGCAGCCCTTGATGAAAAACGTGCTGGCGGATCTGGCGTTGGAGGCGGAGGCGGCTTTGGCCATATCCATGCGGGTGGCCCATAGCCTGGATATTATCCAGAATGATCCGGAAAATCGCCACGAACAGCTGTTCAGTCGCATCGCCACCGCCATCGGGAAATACTGGGTTTGCAAGCGCACCGCCCAGTTCACTTACGAGTGCATGGAATGCATCGGCGGTGTGGGGGTAGTGGAGGACAATATTCTGCCCCGGCTCTACCGGGAAAGCCCCATCAACGCCATCTGGGAAGGCAGCGGGAATATCCAATGCCTGGATGTGCTGCGGGGGATCAATAAAGATCCGTCGGTGCTGGAAGCCTTTGTTGCTGAGTTACGTCGAGATTCCGGACAGTTTGATGATTTCGAGCACGTTCTCAATGATCTTCCCAGAGAATTCGCAGACACAAAAAGCCTGGAATTCCGTGCCAGAACTGTGGTGGAGAAGCTGGCCATTGCCTGGCAGGCATCTGCCCTGATCCAATTTGGCGATCCGGTGGTGGCCCGGGCATTTGTGGAATCCCGGATCAGGCAGCCCCACGCTCAGTATTACGGAACGCTGCCTGAAGGGATAGACAGCGATTATCTGATACAGCGGGTGTTCGATCCAGCAGGCCTTTAGTTTCTTGTCTTTTTATATGAAAGACTGCGTAAGTTACTCAGATCTTTCAAACTTTGTTGTGGGCTAAGCCTATCAGATGATATGTCAGGTCGACCCATGGCCGTTATCCAGATGTTGATGGTTTGATTTCTCAATTCTTGTCCCATGACCTTGCCCGGTCCACAGCTTTTTTCCAGCCTCGCAGGCATTCATCCACCTTTTCCTGGCTTTGGTTCAAATGAAAGCAACGATCTTGTTGCCAGAAAGATTTAATCTGGTCCATGTCCGCCCATACACCAACCGCAAGACCGGCAAGGTAAGCCGCCCCCATGGCCGTGGTTTCCACATGCTTAGGACGACACAAGGAGACGCCCAGAATGTCCGCCTGAAATTGGCATAGATAATTATTCGCACTGGCCCCGCCGTCCACTTTAACGGTTTTTAATTTAATACCCGAATCTTTAACCATGGCACCGATCAAATCATTGGCCTGGTAGGCAAGGGATTGAATCCCGGCCCGGATAATATGATTCTTTGTTGTTCCCCGGGTAATGCCCAACATGGCGCCCCTGGCATAGGGATCCCAATAGGGAGCGCCTAAGCCCACAAAGGCAGGAACAATGTAAAGCCCTTCGGATGAGGAAATGGCAGTGGCCATCTCTTCGGTTTGAGCCACATCGCTGAAAAAATCCAGATCATCCCGCATCCACTGTAACAGTGCACCGGCAATAAATACCGAACCTTCCAAGGCATATGTAACTTTATCGCCGATCTGCCAACCGATGGTTGTGAGCAGTCCCGAGGGCGATTCAATGGCTTGGGCCCCGGTATTCATCAACATAAAGCAACCGGTCCCGAAGGTGATCTTTGTCATTCCTTTTTCATAAGCCGCCTGTCCGAACAGAGCGGCCTGCTGGTCTCCTGCGACACCGGCAATGGGTATTTCATACCCGAACAGTTTTTTGTCGGTTTTGCCGAATATGCCGCAGGACGGATTGACATTTGGAAGAATCTCTTCAGGAATCTCCAATTTTTCCATCAGGACCGGATCGTACTTGAGATCATGAATGTTGAAAATCATGGTCCGGCTCGCATTGCTCACATCGGTGGCATGGACGGCTCCCGCCGTCAACTTCCAGATCAGCCATGCGTCTACGGTTCCCACCTTCAGTTTTCCTTTATTGACCAGTTCCCTGGCTTCTATGCTGTGTCGCAAAATCCAGCGGGTTTTGGACCCGCTGAAATAAGCGTCGGTCACCAGACCGGTTTTTTCTTTGATGACTTTATCAAATCCTTCTGTCTTTAATTGGTCACAGTAATCCGCGGTCCGACGGCATTGCCAGACAATGGCCTTGCCCACAGGTTTACCTGTTTCTTTGTTCCAGGCAATGATGGTTTCCCTCTGGTTGGCAATACCGATGGCAGCCACATCACCCAGGTTGAGCTTTGCCTGTTTAAGGACGGCATCCATTGTATTTTTCTGGGATCTCCATATGTCTTCAGCGTCCTGCTCCACCCAACCGTCTTGCGGGTACTGACAGGAGAACGCTTCACTTGCAACAGCAATGGGTTCACCCTTTTCATTATAGAGTATGGTACGAGAACTCGTTGTGCCCTGATCCAGGGCCATTATAAATTGGGACATGAGTACCTCCTGAAAATTTCTAATTGTTATGTGATTTCTATGTCAGCAGATACTCTTTGGCCAAAGCAACATATGCAGTCTCCTGGTCTACCTGCCATTTGCGGTCAAACCTGAGTTCCTGCGCCATGATCCGGGCCACTTCCGGGGCTGCATCGATACTGGCCCGGGCATCCAGAAAAAGGGCACGGCTCCTCCGGGCTAAAAAATCCTCCACGGTTCTGGCCATCTCTTCCCTGACCGCCCAGATCACTTCGGCTCGAATATAAGAAAGTTTTTTATGCAGTTTTTCACCCATGGCCGGATCTGCGTTGACGATTTTTTTGATATAAACGGCATCGGATCCATAGTAGCTTAAAGGGTCGTGTTCATCGAAATGCTTTAACCATCCATGGATTCTGAGATCTTTAGTGATACAGGGCTGATCTTTCAGCCCGGCCACCAGGGAGGCCTGGTTGACGGTATCTTCTGCCATTTTGCGATACGTGGTCCATTTGCCGCCGGTGATGGTCACAAGACCCGATTCCGAAACGACTAAATAATGGTCCCGGGAGATGGCTGCCGTGCTTTTTCCTTCTCCGGCTTTAACCAGGGGGCGAAGTCCTGCAAAAACGCTTTGAATATCATCCCTGGTAGGATCTTTGGTTAAATAGACGGCTGTATGATCAAGGATGAACTTGATTTCCTCCTCCAATGCCCGGGGTTCCAGGCTCACATCCGGTACTGGTGTATCCGTGGTGCCCACCACTACCTTGTCATGCCATGGTACGGCAAACAACACCCTTCCGTCGGTGGTTTGGGGCACCATGATGGCTGAATCTCCAGGAAGAAAGTCCTTATCCAGGACCACATGAACCCCTTGGCTGGGCGTAATGATGGGGTCAGCGTCCGGATTTTCCATTTTAAGTACCTCATCGGTGAAAACACCGGTAGCGTTGACCACCACCCGGCTGTGAATTTCATACGCATCACCGGTTTCCATATTTTTTGCGGTTACCCCGTCAATCATTTCACCGGCCCGTGTAAACCCGGTCACTTTCATGTAATTGACAGGCACGCCCCCATGTTCAGCCATGGTCTGGGCCAGGTTGACGGCCAGGCGGGAATCGTCAAATTGAGCGTCAAAATAGACCACGCCCCCTCGCAGCCCTTTGGGTTCCAGGGTGGGAATCCGCTTTAATGTTTCTTCTTTGGAAAGGTGTTTGGAAGATCCGAGTCCCAGTCTGCCGGCCAACAGATCGTAAACTTTCATACCGGCACCGTAAAAAGGACCGTCCCACCACTCATAGTTGGGTACGATAAAGGCCTGATGACTGACCAGATGCGGGGCATTGCGAATTAAAAGACCACGCTCATGGAGGGCTTCAAGGACCAGGGAAATATTGCCCTGACGCAAGTACCTTACCCCGCCGTGCACCAATTTTGTCGACCGGCTGGATGTCCCTTTGGAAAAATCGTGTTGTTCCAACAAAAGCGTTTTATACCCCCTTGAGGCGGCATCCAATCCCACACCCAATCCGGTTGCCCCGCCACCAATAACAACAAAATCCCAATAACCGTCATATCCTGATATTTTTTTGATCATTTCTTCACGATTCATAGGGGACTCCTGTTTTTCAAAAAACTTTATAAGAGATTCAAATTGGGCCAAGGGTACCACGGACAACCTGTGTGTTTCAATTCCCACGCTTTACCAATGGCGCCCTGCTTCAGAAAATGCTAAAGATTTATTTAAAAAATAAATAAAGAATGGTTAATCTCCTGAAAAAATGCAAATGAGAATAAAAAAATGATCGTAAACAAAATAAAACCGAACTGTTTATTCACTGGGGAATCCGGAAAGCAATACACCTTTGAATTGTATTCCAAGAGTGATCCGCTTCCGGAAACCGGAGGGATATATATCATAACGTACACTCATCCTCGTGGTCACCTGGCCGGATATAAAATCAACATCCTTGATATTGGAAAGACGGAGAACCTTAATCTTCTGGTTACAGATCTTCAACAGAGTAAACGTCTGATAGAACAGCTATGGAACTATAATTATATACTTTGCATTGATAATCCAAAAAGCAGAGATGAGTGCTATCAAGATCTGCTAAAAAAATTTTTGTAATCAATCATTCTACGCCACGATAGTTCGAATTGGCTCAAACTAGTGCCAACCGAAAATAACATTAGGCTTCTAATAGAATATACATATCTGATATAGCTAAGGCCAAATTTTGGACACCAACCCCAGGATTGAACAAAATAACCAAAAACAAACGAGGACAGGAAATGAACATAGAACAGGAAAAGCTTAAAAGCATTTACATTGGCTACCACCCCCGGACGCATGACGGTAGCTCTCCACAAACACGCACTCTCAGTGACTCCATTGAAATAATGGACGCCTTCAACAAAAGGCAGGAGAAAGGAAGGTTTCGGGCCGAGGTTGTCGAAATAGCCTACAGTGATCTTTGCGCCGTTGCCGTTATGGAAACAACAATCGACAAGGTCTGGCAGTACATCTGATGCTTGTATTTTAGCCGATAATAAATAGAAGACTGTTTCATAGTTCGGAAAACGCCTATGCCGGGAGCAATATGTACTTGATCCGTTATTGGTGAAAGGCTCTGACCGTCAAATAGCCCGACGCCATACCATGAATACTCGCCTTTGTTTTTCTCGAATCATTTTGGAATCAATTTTTATGATTGCTCCTGAATAAAAGGAACCGGGCCTTCACATTGTGAATAGCCCGGTTACAAAAGGGAGAGAAGAATTATGTTAAATTGAAGGGCTGTTGTTTTCATCCTTCAATGAATAAGTTTTTTATATCAGCTACGCATGATCTGAACCTTACTCAAAGATTACCAGTTGATAAGAATTTTAGAAAAGCAGATACTGACCTTTCAAATTATTTGCTTCAGGTATATTGCTGAAATAAAAATTAAGGGCTCCGATCAAAAAAATGGGGTCAATTAAAAGTAATAATATGGTTGCCGACCGAAAAAAAAATTCCAGCAAAATCAAAAATGTCCATATAGGACGGACAACGGACCGGCCCTATTGGATGATGATGCTTTCCATCATTGTACGGGCCGCTCATCAAATCGGCGCTGCTGTCTGTCTGGGAGCTTTTCTGCTTGGGGCGGATCTGCCTTGGTCCTACCTGGTCTTGGCAGCGACTTCCGGATGCTTGCTGATGCTAACCGAGGCTCTCCGGCACCGGCAGTTACTCAGGGAAGCGGCTGGTGTCGTCACCCTTGTAAAAACAGCTATCATCGGCATGGCTCTGCATGGCTGGATTCCTGCAGTGCCTGCGGTATTATTTGCCTTTGTCTTGGCATCTTTCTATTCCCATGCACCTAAGACTATCAGGCATAGGATTTGGTTTTAGGCCGGATACCGGATAAAATTGATCAATCATTTATGGTCTTTTCCTGATTATTTTCCCAATCCCAAAAGCGATCGCCTCCGAAATTGTTTTTATCCCCATAGAAGGTATCTATGCATATAAAAATGACTTATTGACGCAGAGTGTAATTTTCTATAGTCTGCCGTCAGTTTTTATCACTATTATTGAGTAAGCTCAGATAGCCTTTTGGTTAGCTACAGAATCCTCTCTGTCTTACATTGGAGAGGCTATATGACAGCAATCATGGGCGATTCATCCCAGAATGCATTCAAAGATATCCTGGAAGACCAGTTCCGGGAAAAAATTTACAACAGTTTTATCAATGACGCGGTTCTTAATGTGCTAAAGGACGTCATGGCATATTCCCATGATATTGTTGACGCCCTTGAAAGTTCGCACCAGAGTCCTACTGTGGCATGCCGGTCAGGCTGCAGTTACTGCTGTCATTCCCAAATACATGTGCTGCCCATTGAAGTCTTGCTTATCCTGTCCTTTCTTAGTGAATATTTTACCAGAAAGCAAATTCTCCTGCTCATGGACAGAATTGATCAGCGACTTCAATGCACTCGGGAAAAATCTCTTGGCAGCCTTTTTTCAATCAAGGACAAACTCCCCTGTATTTTTTTAGAAAACGGGATGTGCAGCATTTATCAAGTCCGCCCTTTTATTTGCCGCGCATGGAACAGTATGGATTCATCCCTTTGCAAAAAGATTTTTAACTCTGGAAAATTTGATGATGAAATTGAAGCCTCATCTGCCAGAAATCTTATATTTGAATCCTCCAGGTCGCTTTTTGCTGATTTTGGCAGGCAGCTGAAACTGGAGACGGTTCCCTTTGAAATAACACAGGCTGTCTTCAATTGTTTAAAAACAACTAATCCATTGCCATTGTGGCTTTCAGGACAAGATATCTTAAATGTAAATACCCCGTTGGAACCAGTGTCGTCACAGGCACATTTATCTGATAATTTTCCGTCTTATGACGCATATTCAGATAGATCTGCACAGCCGACACTTGTATCCCGAGAACAGGAGTACATCGATTATTTTTATGGTAAGTTCAAACGTCGCCTTGCCAGGCATGGATATACACAAAAGCATTCACAGATCCATTCGTTTGTTTTTCAAAATGTTTATGGAAAGCCAATTGGTGCCATTGCCTTGAATGAAGTTGTTTCCCAAAACAAGACCGTTCATATCCATTATTTAAAAGCCTTTATTCTCAAAAGCGGCAACGGAACGCTGATGCTTTTGGAGTTGTGCCGGAAAGCTGACTGTTTTAATGTCCGGCTCAGTGCGAATCCCGCTTTCAGTCCTAACGACAAATCTTCGTACAGGGATTTCAATGTGTTACGTAAGTGGTATGAACAATTTGGCTTCAAAGGGGATTCCTGTCTGTGCAGAATTCCCAGACAAGGGTAACAGGACGTTTAAAATGAGCACATTAGAAACCGCAAAAAATAATTTTTTAAATCAGCAAATTCCCCAATTAAACAATCGTTACGTACTCACCTTTTCCAGGGATGACACCTGTATGGAATATTTTCTTTGCAGCAGACAGACAGGAAGACAAATTTCAAAGACACTGATTGTTTCCCATGAAGTTTTTTCCGGCAGTCTCTATGTTTCCAGATTTTATCCGGAACTGTACAAGGAGATAAATTGCAAATACCTGTCAGCTGTCTGCTTTTATCTCATGGTTCATCATGCTGCTGGCGTTTTTCAACTACTAAATCAATGCCGGGTCAATCTGGAAACCGATAAGGCAGTTTTTTCCCAGTTTTATTCCAGGCTTCAGGAATTTCATTTTTACATCCGATATGCCAGACCGGCAGATAAGGTATACTTGACAGGAAGTTACCAAAAGAATGCAATGTACGATGATTTGATCCATATAACAGCTATGGGCTGACTTATCTGTCCAACAGTGGTTCAGCCCATAACGAAAATTGAAAAGCGATAGGAAGAATATCTCCAGAAGTTTTATTCTTTAGATCACGGTTACATTAGTAGCCGCAGGACCTTTGGGACCTTGCTCAATATCAAAGGAGACTCGTTCTCCCTCTTTGAGGGACTTAAATCCGCTTGAGTTGATACCTGAATGATGTACAAAAACATCTTTTCCACCGTCTTCTTGTTCGATAAATCCAAAACCTTTTGAGTCGTTAAACCATTTTACGGTTCCAGTTGCCATATCGGCACTCTCCTAAATAAAAAAAGTAAATATAAATCGCTTCAAACTTTGGGGGGCAATCACAGATATTTTTGAGATATACGCCTTGAGGCAGGAAACTTAACACTTCAAGTAGTGCAATGATTTTGGATCATACAGAAATAAGGACGGATGTCAAGAAAACAATTCAACTTGGCTTGCATTTCCTGTGTGTTAGTGTATGATATAATACTTTTGAATGTTAAGACACATTCCCTGTCAGAAGAGCTTCTTTCAGGTACTCCTCGCTGACCGCGTTGTCTGACAAACATCGTAAGTTAACGTTGAAGTTTTACTAAAACTTGACCGTGAAAACAGTATGAAGATTTTGTTGGAAACGTTTTTTAATTTCTTCTCCAAGTTAATGATTTTTCAATCATAACTTATCTTTTTTCACCGAATACATAATTTAAGTGGACGACGTTTAGGGATCCTGTTTAACAGATCCAGTCTATCAATCCACGTTAAGGAAAATAATTAAGAGTGAATTTTACCCAATTTGATTTTCACCCCGGCATTCACGCAGGTATTCGCAGCGCCGGTTATACCAATGCCACACCCATCCAGGAAAAAACAATTCAGGCGATCCTTGAAGGCAAAGATGTTCTTGGTCTGGCCCAGACAGGAGCCGGCAAAACAGCGGCCTTTTTGCTTCCCATTCTTCAACACCTGCTTAACCGGCGTGTTGAAAAAACATCAGCTCAGCCCAGAGCATTAATCATGGTTCCAACCCGGGAACTGGCCGAACAGATTTATGGAAATATTAAAAATTTGGCCGCTCACACGACCATTAAAAGTATAGCTGTCTACGGAGGTGTCAAAAAGACACCACAGATTAAAACACTTCGTGGTGGTGTGGATATTGTTGTCGCCTGCCCGGGGCGCCTGCTTGATCTGCTCAATGAAAAAGCGTTAACGCTTAAAACGATTGAAACCCTGGTTCTTGATGAGGCGGACCAAATGCTGGATATGGGTTTTATGCCCGATATCCGGAAAATTATCCGATATCTGCCTGAAAATAGGCAGTCTCTTGTCTTTTCCGCCACAATGCCCAGGCAGATAGAGCACATGGTACAAACAATGTTACATCGGCCGGTTAAAATTCAAATAAACCATAAGCGCCCTTCTCCAAGCATTAGACATAGCTGGATTGCTGTCCGAAAAGAAGAACGGACCGCTCTACTGAAAAAAATGTTTTCAGGAAAGGATATGACCAGCACCCTTGTTTTTACCCGTACCAAACACAAGGCAAAAAGTCTTGCATGCCAATTAAAAAAATCAGGATACAGCGCGGCATCACTTCAGGGGAATCTTTCTCAGAATCAACGTCGCAAAGCCATGGATGGATTTCGCAACGGGTCCTTTAACATACTTGTGGCAACGGATATCGCAGCTAGAGGTATTGACGTTTCAGGCGTTTCCCATGTCATCAATTATGATTTGCCTGATACGGTTGAAACCTATATTCACCGAACCGGAAGAACCGGAAGGGCTGATCAGTCCGGGCAGGCTTACACCTTTGCCTCTCCTTCAGATGGAAAAATGATCGCTATGATTGAAAAAAATCTGGGTAGAAAAATGAAAAACCAATCCCGATTATCCATGGAAAATTCCCGGTAGAGATAACCTCAAAAAAAGGAAGGTGCATGGCAGTCAAAAATAAATATACCTTTGCGAAACGACAGAAAGAACTGCTGAAAAGAAAAAAAAAGGAAGAAAAAAAGCAGCGCAGGATGGAAAAAAAGAACGGAACAGAAGATGAGCCTGCAATCGAATCTAATCCGGAAGATTAAATTTTTTCATGCCTGATGTCCGGGTTCGGTATACGACCTTGAAAATCGGAAATGAAGTAGTAATTGTGGACCCAGGCCATGGATTTCATAGCAAATTCACCAGAAAAATGGAAAGTCTTGATTACTCGCAATCTCAAGAGAAGCATGAAATACAGATTATCTTAAAAAGCATTTTAAAGGCCGGATTTAACCTATTTCAAATAGCTTTTTATAAGAAAGTCTGGGTAGGTTACTTGAGATCTTAAAATATTTGTTGTGGGGTAAGCCTGGCAGTTGATGTCAGGTCAGCCCATGGCTGTTATATAAAAAATAGAAAAGGGCGGTTGAATGAATATTTATGTCGGCAATTTTACAGAGCAGATGACAGAAACAAATCTTCGGGAAATGTTTGAGACATTTGGCGTTGTGGAAAGTGTTAAAGTTATAAAAAACAGATTCAACGGACGTTCAAGGGGATTCGGTTTTGTGGAAATGCCGAGTAACAGCGAAGCAGATAAAGCCATTAAGGCTTTGAATGGCAACATTATCAATAAAAAGCCTCTTAAAATAAAACATGGGGATTCAGGTGCAAAAAAGAAGAAAAAATTTAAAAAGAGACGCTACTGAAGCTTTTTTGAATGGAGAATATGCCTTTGCCAGTCAAATATAAGTCAAGGGAAATATTTGAATGCATTTTGTCTCGAATCCTTCAGAAAAAACTATACGAAAATCAATTTTAAGACACTACACTCTTTCCGAAATGCCATTTTGAAAAATCGGCCCTCTTCGGGGTAGTGTTCATGGATAACTAACTCAAAAACAACAATGGTTTTCTGATTATTTATTCAACCTCTTTCTATCTACCCCCGCAAGCCCAATCACACCAAAACCTAAAAGTAGCATGGTGGAGGGTTCGGGGACTGATGAAACGCTTTCATCACAAGTGTATGTTATGCTTATAATACAGGATAAAATGGACTGCTGACTTATGATTATTATGTTGCAAGATTTTTAATACAGCTACCAGGCAAGGGACCTGCCACATAAAATTTGGTGGCTCAAACCCTGAGAATCAGGATGAGGATTACTTGCCTCACAAGCTCTTGTCAGGCAGATAAGGACAGTAGACTCTCCTGTAATTCATTACATTTTTCAAAAAACAAACCGGTAAGCTAAAACTTTACAGCGGTTATATATATTGATATGAATCGGTTATGAAAAATTTGCAACTTCATACCTACAACATTTCCATAGATCTGGCGATCGGTCTGGATATACAGAACATCACGCCTGAACTCCGGACATGGTGGTTATCAATCATGATAATGGTCCCAGAAAGCGCACTATTCTGCTAGCACTCGTTGGAAGTTCATAGCTCTTAAAAGGCCAAACGCCATGTTCATGGCTCCTGGGAATCATTGTCAAAGTCTTTTCCTATAAAGTTGAATCTTGCGCACTGCGCACTATGAGCTGATTTATTTGAGTCCTTCTGAGCATTGGCTAAAGTATCAAGCGCGTCTATTTGAAGGGCCCTTGCTTAAACAATGAGATACTAATGTGGCCCTTGGTATGATCTGTTTTTATAATGAATACCACCAATTACTAAATGGAGGAACGGATGGCGATCAGAATTGTTTACATGACAGCTGGAAATGTGGATGAAGCGTCGCGAATAGCTAAAGCATTGGTTCAACGGCGGTTGGCCGCCTGTGTAAACATCATTGACGGTGTCCGTTCGATTTATGAATGGGAAGGGACCCTTCAGGATGAACCCGAGGTGGTGATGATTGCAAAAACGCATACGGATTGTTTGCCTGAACTGGCGGCAGCAATCAAAGAGATGCATAGTTATAATTGTCCCTGTTTTGTTGATTTGGCTGTGTCTGGCGGTAATAGCGAATTTTTGGACTGGGTGAGAGGACAGGTAGGTCCTTCACCGGTAACGGATGATTAATGGTATACAAGAAAAAAATTATAGGCGCGGCCGATAGTTTTTATGCTTACGTTGGAATGTTTGTCTTGATCCGATTCACAGCAACACGCACAGCAGTGATTACAGGTTCATATTCTTCAAGCACATCAATAGTATCTATGACTGTCAGTGTAGTATCTGCGCACGATACAATTGAAAGCAATGCCGCTTTTCCATCAGCTGATTCCAGATCAACACCTTCAAGAATCTGTACAGTCTCAAGATATTTTTGTTCAGCCTCAAACAACCCTGCTTTCGCATCGTCGGTGATCATCCCTGAAACGCCCTCGTCCGAGATAATTAGCTTGATGTTTTTATAAATTCCATTGGTCCGCTTTATGATATCGGACTTGCTGTCATTACATTCAATGACAACTGACATCAACGCCATGGCTGCAACAAATACTGAAATAGTTTGAACCATTATGTTTCCTTTTCAACTTAACTTGTTCGGTTGGGCACTATTTAGTGCCTGACCGGAAACCCTGATATCTGACGCATTGAGGCTCGGCAGGCTGGTCAAATTTTCGTCATCGCCTACCCATCCAGATAAAAAATGTGGTGGTCACCTTAATTTCAGCGGTTCATTTTGAAATTTACTTGATTTCGGACGCAACTCTACTGTTGGTCGTGCTCTTTTCCTTTGTGATTGCCTGGTTTAAGCGGCTTTTCGCCGATCTGTCCGTTGAAGCTTTTTCAATTCCTTTTGTTGTATATAGTGCCCGATGATCTGGAGGTTCCTTGCCAAAACCGAAAGACTGACATATCGTTTAAATCCAAGGATACCACTATCCGGACACCGGTCTAAACCATGGTTTTCCAGACCATTGATTGCTGATTCCACTGCAGAGTGTTTTCTTCGGTGCTGGATGAAAACATCTGCTGTTTCCTCTTCCAGTTCAGTTTTGTTCCGTTTTCCCTTTTTAGGGAGCACCAAAATATCCAACATCCCTTTCAGCTCCTTTTTATTAGCGGGACTATAAAAGCCTTTATCAAAGCTGCATCCCCTGAGGTTGTTAAATTTATTTTGAACCGTATTAATAATGGGAACGGTTACCTTATCATCGGTTTCTTTCTCCATCACTTGATGGTGCAGTGTGAGGCCATATTTATCCTCTACAATGCAAACCCGCAGACCCAATTCCTGGGGGACACCGGCCTTCCCCTTTGAAATCCATTCCGTATGGGGTTCAAATATAGAAAAGACCTTTTCGGCATGTGGTATCTTTTCACCCTGAATAACACGCCGCTGAATCAGATCCACTTGTAGGATTGCATGGTCGATATATTCTATCAGTTTTTTTATCTGCGCTACGCATATCGGATTAGATGAGCCAATGGTTTCAACGGTCAAATTCGCCTTTTGAATGAATTGTTCAGCAGCTTCGATATATGATCTGTGGGCTTCAACAATCAGTTGAGCCCTTTTGGTCTTTTTCTGTTCATCTTTTGAAGTGGAATGTTTTAATCGCTGAGCTTGGCGAAACAGTTTTTTAAATGTCCTGATATTATATTCTGATTGTCTCCACATACTCATTCCCAGGCTCTGGCATATAACTGCGGCACTCTGAATCGTTTTCCTGATAGCATCAAAAAGCAGATTAATGTCTGTGGGATAGTGAACATCGGTTTCAACAACAAAAGAGTCACACCTTCCCATTAATACCTGGTCTTTTTTTTTACCAGTAGCTTGTGTCCTTCTTTGACAATCAACGTATTGATTTCATCAAGAATCTCAGGGGTTAAAAGCTGAACATTGTCCTTCAAGGTTTGGAGCGCATACATGTCATCATCGTCCATCAACCCGTGACCAAGCATCTGTCTTATTGTCTTGTGATTATTGACGATTTCTTGAAGTTTATCATAATCCCAGTTGCAGTTGAGCCGAATTGTTCCCATCACAAGAATTTTCCATAGATCCATTCCGGGTCGCCCATTTTTTGAATTAACATGCTCTGGGACTATGGTTTCGAGAATTTCGAAAACTTTCTGACGAAGCGTTTTATGGCAAAAAATGTGCTGGAGCCCTAAAAGGAGCTTGGGAATTTCATCTCTGGCTCTCATGTCAATTTTGATCTGGTCGATGGGAGTCTGCCCGAATGTCATTTGTGGCTCAAAAACTTTACGCAAAACAACCTCGAAGTTTTATTGGGTTTGTAAAAAATCAAATTCCTACCAAACTGCGCAGTGTCAAGATAAATATTTTAAATTCAATTGGTTATTCAATCATGCTAACTAGAAAAATTCAATAAGTAATTCAAGTCTTTTCCAAAACTTCAAAAATAATTTCAGCGTCATCCTCCTGAAAAATAGAGAGTTTCGAATTTCCGGTCAGACACTATTTAAATGTTGCATTCCGGTTATGACATTTCTGCTTTCTAACCAAACGCTCCAGTACGACAGGCCCAAAGCCGTACTTCAGTAAATAATGGCCGATTGGGCGTTGAAGTTTTTTTTGTTTGTATAAAAGGGCCAAAAGGTTACACTGTGTAAAATATTCATTTCGGACAGCATAATCACCAAATTTTTCACTGAATTTACGATTGGTAAGAATATACAATAGTTGATCTGAATCAATCAACCCCCAATTAAGGGCGATCTGACCGATCTGCGGACGGTCTCTACGTTGCCGGACAATAATTTCAATAAGTGTATTCCAGGATATATATCCGGAATAATAAAGGTATTGACCAATCAACAGCTTCCTTTTGGGTACGGCTCCCTTATGTGAATAAAAATGATCATTCCCAGATTTTGGGTTAGTCGTTTTGGGCGATTTCCGATTTTCGGGTGAACGTTCGGATGCCCGGGGATTTGATTGCTGCATCAAAACGCGTCCATCCCCTTTTATGGCTGCAATCAAACATTCATAGGCTTGTGTCAGGGTTTTAAACCGGTCATTTAAGGATTCTTCATCCTGGCCCAATGCAGCGGCGCGATCCGGATGGTTTTTAAAGACCTGGCAGCGGTATGCATCTTTAATTCCAGACGGTTGAAGATATTTTAAAAATTCTATGGAAACATTAACTTCAGGACCAAACAACACACCACAGGCATCAAATAACTGCGAAGCGGTAGAATATTGATTCATTGAGCCTTCCAGTTCATATTTTGTATTCAAAAAGAAACGAGGACACTGATATTAGCCAAACACTAACAAAATATGAATAATATATAGCCCAATTGTCAAGAACGATTTTCTGATTTTGCAGGGCAAACTTTGGCGAAAGATTTTAATCTCTGTTTTTTAGATGCCACACCCCTGCATAAATTATTGCATGGCTTTGAAAACATCCAGATGGTACTTGTCCTTTTCGGTCATGGAAAGCCAGCGCATCTGCAAAGAGATATCGGCAAAACAGACAGGGGGGATATCCTCATGGATCTGGGCCATGGCATCCTGCCAGTGCAGCAGCATTTGCCCCCGGCCTGGGATGAGCATGCCGTCCAGGTGAAAAAGATCTGTTAGAACCGAGAGGCCCGGCAGGCCGGCCCCGGCCCATTGCATCACCTGGCGCTGCATGGTGCCCTGGAAAAACGGTGTGATTTCAGCAGAGATAAGGGTGAAAAGGATGCTTCGGTTCCCGGGCTCCGGATACAAGTATTGCAGGTCCAGATCAAGGAAGTGTGGGCGAATGTGGGCTGCCGCATTTAAAACAGCATCCGTATCCGGCACAAACCCGGACGTTATAAATACAAACTCCAGGGGCACAAAGGGGTTGTTCTTTGAAACAGTGGCTGTGACCTGGTTAATATAGTCCTGGTCCAGGGCATTGTTGAGAAAAAAGATCTGAAAAGGAGAGGAGACACAACCAGCGAGAGTGTGGATCTCTTCTAAGGGGCGGCGGGTATCCAGGACCAGTTTGGCCAAGAGCCTGCGGTTGTCCGGGCAGATGTAATGGTCCTTTGTACCGGAGGAGATAAAGGATATCTCCAGATCCGGGAACGGCAGAAATGTCCGGTCAAAGGCATCTTCGGCATAATCCAGGGCCTGCACCATATCTTCCTGGGAAAAGGCGGATGTTTCTACCACCGGATAGGGCGGATGGGGCGAAAATTCAAGCCCGAAATTCAAGGCCTGTCTGCGAAAGGCGGTCCCCGGCAGGACCAGCAGAGGAAACACCTGTATATGGTCCTGGAAATCATGCTCAAGAATGAAATCCACGCTGTTTCGAAACCCTTGCGGGGTGTCGCCGGGCAGACCGAAAATCAAATCAATCGTGGCCTCTATGCCCTGTTTTTGGAGCGCGTTTACACCGTTGACAAATCGCTTCAAATCCGTGGGCCTGTTCATGGTATCAAGGGCCGTGGGATCGGTGCTTTGCAGTCCGACCTCAAATTGCCTGAATCCGGCAGCGGCATATTGAAATGCCATGTGGTCCGTGACGGATTCTGCCCGAATTTCACTGATAATAGACATTTTTTTTGAAGCATTCAGGGTCGATATAGTTTCAAGCAATGAGGGCAGTTTGGGTCTGGCATTCAGGGAGGGATCCATCAGGTAAAGCTCTCTGGCATCATTGTTTAATGCCCACTCAATGCCTTGTATCACCGTTTTACTGTCGGCAATATCCCGTTTTTTTCTGGCTTTGGAATAATAACAGAATCCGCATTTGTAAGGGCACCCCCTTTGGGTTTCCAGGAGCATCACCTGCCCGGGCCCAAGATCAAGATGTCCGTTGACATAGGGCGATCCTTTGGCCAGCATGGATTCTTGCGCCGGACCATCATGGCTGAGCACTTCAGGCGCTAGGGGATTCAGGTCCCGGGATTTTTTCTGCAGTTCCCTGTTCTGCTGAATGTGGTTCTCCAGGATTTGCCGAAACAGGGTTTCTCCTTGGCCGATCACAAGATAATCAATAAACTTCGGAAAATCGCCAATGGTATCTTCAGTGACCTGGGGGCCGCCGAAAATCAATTTGGCACCGGTTTTTTCTTTAATCTGCCGGGCCAGAAAAACAGACCTATCCATATTCCAGGCAAACACAGTGAACCCGACAAGATCCGGGGTTCGGTCACAGATCTCCCGGACGATGGCCTGATCCCCGGCCCAGGACAACGCGGTTTCAGGCAAAAGGTCCACATGCCAGCCGGGGACATCTTGGGCCGCCTGTTTAAGGCAAGCCCCGGCCAAAGGGATATTTCCCGTGTACAGCCCCAGGTTAAGCCTGGGGATGGGTAGTTGGATCAGCAGGGCTTTTTTCATGACGATAGCTTAACCATGGTTAAAGGTAATTTAAGGCCTAAACATTAGTCCAGAAGCCAGGATTCATGATTATAATAGGATAACAGCACAGGAAAAAGAAGGGTGTTTATTTCAGTGTGACAACTTTGGTTCATGCCTTTGCCGAATACGAGCTCGCGTCTGAACCCCTCGGGGGTCAGAAACCGGGTAGGCACGGTAAATTCAAGTTGTGAAATCCGTTGTTTTACAAGGCCATTGTTCCAATTTTGACGACTGCATAAAAACCAGCCCCAATCCCCGAACGAGGGTACATTTTCATGGTATGGCAGAATGCAAAATCCGGCCGCGGTAAGTGTCCTGCCAATGCAAAGATAGCTTTCCTTTGCCAGGTAAGGCGAGGTGGACTGGATGGATGCAACGCCGTTTTTAGCCAGCCTGTGCCGGACTTTAAGATAAAACTCTTTTGAGTAAAGCTTGGTCAGCTCCGGTGTGGACGGATCCGGCATATCCACGATAATAACATCCCAAACCCCTTCCACTTGTTCCAAGAACTTATCCGCATCCAGATTCATGACCCGGACCTCGGCCACATGACGGGTCTGGTCCGGCTTTCTTTTTTGGTCAGACGAGGCCTGATAAATCTGGCGAAAATCCCCAGGGGAAATCCCGGGACCTGTCAGGGTAGTCACCCGGGCATTGTCAAACGCATGGTTATTAAGCCGGGACAGCAGCGGATGGGTGGCGGCAAGCATGGTCATGGCAGGGTCCAGGTCCACCAGGGTAATCCGGTCAACGTCCGGGTACTTCAACACTTCCCTTAACGCACAGCCGTCACCGCCCCCCAGTATTAAGACCCGGCTGCGGGCCGGGGCCAGGGCCATGGCCGGATGAACCAGGGATTCATGGTACCGGGCTTCATCCGTACTGCACAACTGCAGATTCCCGTTTAAAAAAAGCCGTATTTCATCCAGGGGCTTGAAATGCGTAATAACAATGTGCTGGTATTGGCTGGTTTTAGAATAAACAATGGGGTCATCATACAAGGCCTGTTCGTTGGTGACCTGCCACCTGCGGTTATTCATAAACCCAAAAATCACGGCCACACAGGTGGCGGCCATAATTACAAGTAAAGGGATATTGCGCCGGATGATTTGTTTGCGGGTAAAATAGACAAAAGTTACCAGGGCAAGAAAAAAGTTCATGCCTGCAGTTAGGAAAGCGGCTTCCGTAATAGGAAAAAACCGCAGCAGGATGAACACATAGACCAAAGCCCCAGCTAAAGACCCGATATAGTCGGCAGACAGAATATTGCCCAGGTTGGTGGACAACTCCTTTGAAAAATCGTTGTTGATCCGTATAATCACCGGGATTTCAAGACCAATGAGGATGCCGATCACAGACACAAAAAAATAGAGCACCAGGCTGTAGTGGCTGGTATATCCGTAGGACAGATAGGTCAGGGTGGGTGAATACCCCCCGGCAAGTGCAAGGGCTATTTCAATGCCGATAAAGACATGTACCAGGCGTTTTTTGGAGATGCCGGCCTGGATCAGACTGCCGAACCCCATCCAGAACATCATCAACCCGATGACCATGGCCCATTGTTCAAAGGCATTGCCCAGGATCATGGAGGCCAGGCTTGCCTGGATATATTCAAGGATTATTCCGCAGGCCCCGGAGGCAAACATGCACAGGCATAGCAGGGCCGAGGCAGGATTGAGCCGGGAGCGCCCGGATAGCCGTTCGCTCCCCGATGGATCAGATGGCATGGGCAATGATCAGCGCCACAGCAATGATGGTCGCCTCAACCAGCACCAGTGCCGCAACATTTTTATCCTCTTTGACCTCAGTTGCAATATTTGTGGTGGGCAGAAGAAACCGGTCCACAAGGACAGTGAATCCAATAAGCAGAATCATGCCGCACACCGTATAAATCAAAAACCCGATAATATCATTTATCCACCCGGTAAACGGACCGGACAGAGTTGCTTTTAAAATGATGCCCAGGGCAATCAGGATACCGGCCAGGCCAATGCCCGCGGCCGGATTATTCTGCTTGATTTCATCCCGGACGTTAAATGGGGTGATCAGTTCATAGAGCAGACCACACCCTAAAAGCACAACCTGTCCCAGAACAAAAAAGAGCAGTGCAGATCCCAGGGACTGGACAAAGCTGCCTCCGCTGCCGGACATGCTGCCGTTGAGAATAAAGCCTGTGGCAATGTACATGCCGGCCTCCACCATGCCAAGGGCTGCATTGCCTGTGACCGTACGCCCGTCTTCGAGGGTAAATACTTTTATGCACTCTTTGTCATTGTTCATGTTGCCCATCATGATGGAATCATTGATGAACCGCGCAAGGAAAAGACACACTGTAACCAAAACACCGTCGACCAGAAGATAGATTATATCGGTCTTGAACCCTGCCGAATCCCCGGACAGTGCGCCAACCATACCGATGGCAATGCCAAGATAAAGCCCTGCCCGTCTTAACCCCACGGCCACATTGCCGTCATCAATGTGGCGGTCGTCATTAAAGTCTTTAGTACGCCAGTCATCCAGTTTTTTGGCCAGAAAAATAAAAAAAATGCTTACCAGAGCATAGCATAAACCATGACCTATGCTGATTAGGGTTGCCATATAGTTCATAAGTTGTTCTCCTTATTTAGTGCCCGACCGAAAACCGTAAATTCTGCCGATTACGGCGTTGGTCTGAAATTTTAATCCTCAAAATACGCTTTGTATGTCTCCGGTTAAAATTTCAGCCCGCCTTGTACTCAACAAAATTTCCAGGTTTTCGTTCAAACACTATTTGCCTTTTGATTTGGGGCCGCCGCCCCTGAGTCCTGACGCGCCACCCCTAACCGAGGTAGAAGCGGTTTTAAATCCACCGGTTTTCGAAAAGGTGCTGTTCTGGTACCGTGGTGAATCTTTCATACGTGATCCCCTGGAGCCGAATGTGTATCCTGTACCGGTCTGGCCGTAATAGGATTTTCTATATCTATAGTCAGTATTCCAGCGATTCCATGATCCATAGGAGTAGTAATGGGAAGGATAAAAGAACAGGTTGGAAAAAAAGGCATACCGTCCGTACCAGGACCAAAAACTGTTGCCGTGTGTATCCTTTTTCCATTCCCCGTACCTTGGATTTCCGACATAAGCCATGCCGGGCGGGGCGGCATGGGAATCAGGTTCAAACTCACCATAGGGCTTGGACAAAATTGCCATGCCTAAATTGTCCAGATTTTGTTCATAAAAAGAGGCATTCACCGGTTCCCAGTCGGTTTCCGAGGTGTCTCCGTTCTCTTCTATAATGTATTTATGAAAATATTTTAATCGGGTGCTTTGAAGGTAGAAAGTGGCGGCATTGTGGCGGGAATCGGGCCAGCCGGCGGTCAGATCAAGATTCAAATTCTTAAATGCAGATTCCAGCCCCCGGGTAATCCGCAGATTCATCCCGTTATAACCCGGTGTCAAATCGGCAATGGACTCGGCGTCAGACTCGGTTAACGTCTGAAAAACTGCAGGAGAAACCTGAGCGGTATAAACGAAGATGCCGGGATTGTAATAATCCGACCTCTCATCCCAGGATTCACGATAGATGGAGACATAATAGTCCACCTTCATGTCTTCCAGGAGCTTGGTATAACTGCGGTATAACTGATCTATATCCTTTTCAAATTTCGGGCCGTCCTTGGACAGGGTCTTTTTTGCCTGTTCAATGGCATCGGCTGCCGTAACAAAGGCGGCATAGTCGGCACTCTCTTGGGTATGGGCCTGATACTGGGCCTTTACAATGTCCGTATTAATTTTTGTGTCATCTACCATTTTAGAAAATGGGGCAAACCGGGCCGTGATTTTGGCGTCTGAAGCGGGAAATTTTTCCCTTGCCTTGGCCACGGGCCCCTGTTCCAGGCTTTGTACCGTTGACAGGATGACCTCTGCGGCTGCCAGCGCGGATTTTTCCATGGCCGGGGCATCTGTCATGGCTGCCTTGATCCGGCTTGCACGTTCAAAGGGTGCCTTTGCCTGGCCTTTAGCTTCACGGATCACCGAGTTCACCTGCTTGATCTGGGCCAGGGCCTGGGCCTCGCCTTCGGGTTTGTTCTGTTTGAGGGTGATTTTTAACCCCTTATCATAGACATCCCGGGCCCGGGCCAAGGTGGCATCGGCATTGGCAAACGCCGTATCCCATTTTTCTTTGGATGCATACTTAGCCAGGGAGGAAAAGTCCGGTGATGCAGACATACGTTCATATTTTTTTTTCTGGGCGTCAATGAAATCCTGGGTGGATTTCAAATCCTGCTTTACGGCTTTGGCCTGGGTTCGGGTTGTATCGGAAAGTCCCTGGCCGCAGCCGGTTAGAAAAACCAGAGCCAACAAAACTATGACCACGCTTGTGAATATTTGTTCTGTTTTACCACAAGGGGTTGGGGCTCTCATGGGTTACCTCCCCCTCTGCAAATCAACGTCAATTCCGCCGGATCAACAGGTTTGGAACTATAAATCCGGTATTCCTCTTTATCTTCGTCCTGCCACTCTTCAATGGTGAGAAACATGGACGAACGGTCATTAACAAATTCATACATATAAACCCGTTCTTCCTTGCCGTTACGCCGGTACACGGCAGCCCAGTCGTCGTCATACTCAAAGGTCTCTCCGGCATAGACAATACAGTCCT
This sequence comes from uncultured Desulfobacter sp., assembly GCF_963677125.1. NCBI lineage: Bacteria > Pseudomonadati > Thermodesulfobacteriota > Desulfobacteria > Desulfobacterales > Desulfobacteraceae > Desulfobacter > uncultured Desulfobacter sp. Next base: position 3,428,105 of record NZ_OY781882.1, read on the forward strand.
CATCGTCAACAATCTGGTCCAGATCATCTTCATCAACGGGCTGACCTTCATCATCGGTCAATTGTTTAAATTTGATCTGGTTCAAAGTGATACACACTTCCAGTTCATCATCAATTTCCCACTCAAAATGGCCCACGGTTCCGGTCTCCAGGCACAGGCAGGTCAATTCAGTGACAAAGTAGTCTTTCAGTTTTGTATACTTCTCATTGGCCTCCTGGTATTTATTGATTTCCTGGATGAAATAGGTGCTGCCCAAACAGGTAAAACAGTCACCCACCTCTGCATCCATAATGGTCAGGCGGGTCTGTTCCTCCGGGGACAATACCTTGTCCGGGGCCAGTGTTCGAATCAGGGAAAACCGCTGATCAAAGGATTTTTGTTCGGAAACGGATATCATATTTAATTCTCCTGGCGCCTTGATGTTAACGCATCTGTCCTGGCCCTAAACCGTTCATTCATAACCCCCAGGGCATTGGAACTTTGGGATGCAATACTGATAGTCTCCTTTGAAATGGCCGTATAGGCTTCAAATGCCTGCTCATAGGTATTGCATGCCTCTTCCAGAGCTTCGATGTTTACAGTCATACTCTGGCTCATCTTTGCGCCTTTAACCGCCGCATCACCAATGACCTTTGCCGTATCCGTCATGGTCTCGGCTGCGGCCTTCTGGACCATGTCCAGATGCTTTAAAGTATCCAACTGCTGTTCTGCGGCCACCCGAACGGCCAGGGCATTTTTCACGGCCGTGGCCAGAATCATGTCCGTACGCTGGACCAGGCGCTGGACCAGGTGTGAGTTTCTTACCATCATTTCTCCGCCGAACCGGGTCTGAAGATTTGAATTATCAATGGTCTGCAAATCCACAACCGCCATAGCCAAATCCGAGGTCAGCGTAGTCAGCGCCTCTTTGGCCCGGGGATCGTCCATCGTCTCAAGGTGGGCGGAGAGCTTTTCCCAGATCAGCTGGCCCAAATAAATCTGTTCCTGCAGGGCCGGCTGGATCTCTTTTAAGGCGTCACAAATCTGGGCCAGTTCAGCCGCGTCAAAGGCGACCTGGTCCGCCTCGCCGCGCAGGTGATCCCGGATGCCGTCTATGGTGGAATTCACGGTTTCCCTACGTTCGGCAATAATACGCAGGATCTCATCTCCTTTGGGCAGACGGTTGACGGTGCGGGTAAAAAGCCCCATTACCTTTTTAGGCAAAGGCATTTCCGTTTTTGCCACCATGGTGGGGTTGACCTTATCCAGCTCAGTTTTGATGGCCAGAATATTTTTTGCCACCGGCGAACTGTCCTCACTGGCCACACTTTTCAGCACCGAGCCCATTTTCCGGTCGTAAAGGGAGACCTGGGCCTGGGTCTTTTCCATAATTTCCCTACCCAGTGAAAATACAAAGTTGCCCAGCTGCCAGTCCGACGGATCTGTTTTAACTTTCTCCACAAAACCGTCAGCTGCTTCTTCAAGCGCTTTGATATCTTCAAGGGCAAGGTGCCCGGGCTGGACCGGCACCAACTGGTCCGGGGCCTGGACAGGGGTGAGCGCCCCCTGCCCCGATGCTTGTGTAACTTCTGCTAATACAGGTGCTTTGGCCTGTCCGGCCACGCTGGCAAGTTCCTGAGCCAAACTGGACATAGGTGTTCTCCTTTATGAAAATTTGCCCTCAAGAAAATGGGCCATGGTTTTAAATTCTGCGATTTCGTTATTGTCTACAATCTGCCGGGATCTTGTGCAGACCTCATGAAGGCTTTCAATGGTTTTTTCAAACGCCTGCCTTTGGGTTTGCCTGCTGTCCGGGGAAAGGTCAAGATACTCTTTAACGGTTTTAAACAGATGGGTTGCACCGATTTTTTTCAATTCATAGGTCAGCGTCTCGCCCGGATAACGGGTGATCATATCCGGAATAAGCGCCTTGAGATCATCAATAATGGATTCAATTTTTAAAATTAAGTCCATGGAAAACTCACGGTCGGTTCGGATCAAAAGATTCAACTTGATCAGGGTATCAAGAATCTTTTTGAACTCAGCGCCCGGATCTTTTTTTTCCGCAACCGGGGAGGACTGATCTTCAGTCCCGGATGACGCTGTTGGTGTTTTCATGCGCCGGATAACCAGGCTCAAAGCAATTAGCGCAATAATAAATACGGCAGATACAATTATAATGGTCATGAAATATTTCCTTCCAGATTTTTAAGAAAAGCCTTGCTTAGTGATAATTCTAATGCCTTTAAGACCAGGACGGTAGTAGTACTGTTATACATTAAATGACGTGAAGTTCAAGTCATTCCCCAAAACACTTTTCCAGTATCGTTATGCCCTGAGCTTCACCGATACCGCCGTTTCCGTGAACCATGCCATATTGACGATCGCCTTGGACAAGCCGTTGTGTGACTTGGATTAACCCGTTCAACGCCGGATTATTCCACGGTGCTCTGGCAATGTTCATTCCCCCGGTTACCGTTATCTCGTTGTGTTTAAGAAAATCATGGATATCATTGATGTTGCCGACTAAACCAGTCACCAATAATAACGCGATGGGTATGGGCGGATAGCAGGTATATGCTTCCAGCAAAAGATTTCTATTATGAAATTCCCGGATTACATCTATTTGGGCTTCTGCCTGGGCCTGCAGAAATGCATTTTTAAGGTGAGCAAACAGATCGTTGCCGTTACCGGTGATATGGTTGATCTCTTTTGGGTCTCCCTTTACGATGGTATATCCTGAACCCGATACTTTAACCCGGCTATTTTTAGGAATGTTCAGTTGTTCAGCTGTAGGCGTATTGGTGACAATAAGCCCTCCGGCAAAATCGATATTCGGGTTCGCGCAATCGGTCAGGCAAAAGAGATCTGTTCCATAATCATGCAGGACTTTTCCCCGTGGAAAATTAAGTTGCGTTCCTGATCCACCCTGAAACGTCCTGGAATAATTTTCAAAAAGCCTGTCGGCTAATCCACGGAAGTCCTCATTTGAAATATCCGTCTCACGGCAAAGACAACGTGCAAGAAGGTCATAACATTGAATCAGACTGACATCTTCAAATATCTCCATTGCTTTTTTTATTGTTTCTTTGCCGTAGTGCCGCGTATCAGACAGCAGAGGGTCATGCCCGAAAATGAACACCGCGTCATATAAATCATTTTTTATTAATTCATTGGCATCTGTAATCGCCTGAATCGGCCCTGCACCGGTTTTATACGTATTGATCTTTTTTATGTCATCACACCCAAGGATGTTAAAATAAAAACCGTTGGCAGCTTCAAATGAGTGAAGGAGGGGGTCAATAAAAAAATAGGCGACCCGCTTATTATCAGCCGCCAATATGTTATTAAATTCTATCGCCTTATGAAAGAAAGCTCTCATAATCGGGAAAGACAGTTTATTTTCTTCCTGAAAAGAAATTTTGTTCGCATAAATGATGTAAGCGTTCATATATATATCCTCATTACTACGTTAATTCGATAGAGTACCTATCATTTACTTTGCAGGCAATTCAAACAAAATTTATGGGGTTAAAAGTGCATACCCTGCCCGTTTTCATTTTCATATAACAGCCATGGGCTGACCCGGGATATCGGCACCCGGACACATCCCACAACAAAACATAAAAGTAACTTAACAACTTATTGCAACTTTCATATAAAACTTTAAATGGAAACCTTTGCGAATTCTCTTTAATAGTGATAAGAGTTTTTCCATTGATATTCTATTCGAGTCTTATCCCGTATATAGGGGGAACCTGTTGAATCTTATTAATATCGATAAGATGCAGTCTTTGCTTGACAACTTCTCTAAGGCCGTTGGTATTGCTTCGGCCATCATTGACCTTGAAGGCAATGTCATCGTTGGTTCCAATTGGCAGCAGATCTGCACAGATTTCCACCGAACCCACCCGGAAACCTGTAAACGATGTATAGAAAGCGACACGATTCTGGCCGAAAGAATGGCCAAAAATAGGGAACAAAGCTTTTATCTGTGTAAAAACGGTTTAACCGACGCGGCGGCCCCGATCATTCTCAACGACGATCATGTGGCCAATTTGTTCATTGGACAGTTTCTCTTGAGTGATCCCGATTTTGTTTTTTTTAAAACCCAAGCTTCTGAATATGGTTTTGAAGAAGACCGATATATAGAGGCTCTAAGAAGTGTTCCCATACTCAGTGAAACCAAAATCAAGCCCATCATAAATTTTTTTCAGGATTTTGCGAAAACCATTGGTGAAATGGTGCTTCAAGAAAAACAAATGTTGCAACGCAAAACCCGATTGCTGGATGTCACCGGCAGCACCAGCGATTGGATCTGGGAGGTGAACGCCGATGGCATATTTACCTACTGCAGCAAAGGGGTTGAGAAGGTGCTGGGCTACCGCCCGGAAGACATTCTGGGTCGTACTCCCTTTGAATTGATGCTTACCGAAGATCAGCAACGCATGGACGAATTGATTGCCGGCTTGTTCGCCCAAGGGGAACCCATCAAAAACCAAGAAATCTGGCACCAGACCCAAGACAGCCGCAGGGTCTGCCTGCTGACCAACGGCGTTCCGATCATCGATGACTGCGGTCGTTTGGAGGGGTACCGGGGTTCCAATACCGACATCACAGAACGTAAACAGACCGAGAATGCGCTGCAAATGGAAAGGGAACGTCTTGCCAATGTCATTTACGGTACCAATATCGGTACATGGGAATGGAATATACAAACGGGTGAAACGATTTTTAACGAACGCTGGGCAGAAATCTGCGGGTATAGTCTGGAAGAACTTGCCCCGATCTCCATTGAGACCTGGATAAACCTGGCCCATCCCGATGATTTAAAGGGCTCCGAAACCCTTCTTAACCGTCATTTTTCAGGAGAACTGTATCGCTATGACTGCCAGTGCCGGATGAAGCACAAGGACGGACGTTGGGTCTGGGTACATGACCGCGGCCGGGTAATTTCCTGGACTGATGATAACCGCCCGATCAGGATGTTCGGTACCCATACGGACATCACTGAAAGAAAACTGGCAGAGCAGGAACTGATTGAAACCCGTGATGAACTGTTAATGGCCAACAGGCACCTCGAGCAGCAGACCGCCTATGCCAACGACATGGCTGCCCAGGCGGAGATGGCCTCGGCGGCTAAAAGTGAATTCCTGGCCAACATGAGCCATGAAATACGGACTCCCATGAACGGCGTTATCGGCATGACGGGGTTGCTGCTTGGTACGGATCTCACAGAAGAACAACGCCATTACGGTGAAACCATTAAAGCCAGTGCAGATGCGCTGCTGGAACTGATCAACGACATACTTGATTTTTCAAAAATCGAAGCCGGCAGGCTCGAACTGGAAATATTAGATTTTGACCTGCGATCCCTTTTAAACGATTTTGCAGAAATTATAGCGTTCAAAGCCCATGAACGTGGCTTGGAATTCATCTGCACCACGGCCCCGGACGTACCGGTATTCCTCCGGGGAGATCCAGGACGGCTCCGTCAGATCCTTATTAATCTGGCAGGCAACGCGGTCAAGTTCACCCATAAAGGAGAAATAGTTGTTCGTGCCGACCTTGAACAGGAATGGGACCAGGAGGTCATTATCCGATTTTCAGTACGCGATACCGGTATCGGCATCCCAGACGAAAAACAGGAAGGTCTCTTTGAGCAGTTCACACAAGTGGACACATCTATTACAAGAAAATATGGCGGCACGGGCCTGGGACTGGCGATCTCCAAACAGTTGGCAGAGTTGATGGGCGGCCGGATCGGACTAATCTCTCCGATCCACGCCGGCACAGAAACAAAGACTGAAGACACCCGTCCCGGCGCGGAATTCTGGTTTACGGCGCGGTTTGACAAGCAGCCCCGGAAACCAGCCGGCCGGACAGTATCAGATCCTGGTGATGTGCGGGGGGCAAAAATCCTGGTGGTTGATGATAACGCCACCAACCGGGAAATTCTCATGACACAGCTTAAAGCATGGAACGCCCGACCGGCAGAGTCTCCGGAAGGGGATACGGCCATTTCTTTGCTCAAGCAGGCAGTTCACAAGGATGATGCGTTTGACATTGCGATTTTAGACATGCACCTGCCGGGGATGAACGGTGAAGCGCTTGGCCACGCCATTAAAAATGACCCTGCCCTTACAGACACACGGTTGATCATGATGACGTCACTGGGGCGGCCGGGAGACACCCGTCGTTTAGAGACCGTGGGCTTTGCCGCGCATCTGACAAAACCGGTCCGCCTGTCGGATCTGCATGACTGCCTCTCCGCAGTTCTTTGCGATAACTCTCATAAAATCAAGAGGCCCATCATCACACGGCAAACCATCCCCAAACTGCAAAATACCGGCGGCCGTATTCTTTTGGCCGAAGATAATATCACCAACCAGCAGGTGGCCAAAGGCATTCTCCAAAAACTGGGCTTGTCTGCGGATACGGTTGCAAACGGCGCCGACGCAGTGGATGCGTTGACACGCAACCACTATGATCTAGTACTGATGGATGTGCAGATGCCTGAAATGGACGGCATGGAAGCCACCCGAAAAATCCGTAATCCCCGGTCTGCCACACTAAATCCAAGCATACCGATCATTGCCATGACAGCCCATGTCATGGCCGGTGATCGCGAAACCTGCCTTGAAGCCGGCATGGACGACTACATCAGCAAACCCGTCAATCAACGCATTCTGGCAGACAAACTCAAACAGTGGATGCCGGATACGCCTGAAGACTATACCGAACGACCCTCCTCTGGACCTGCTTTTGATATCGAGGCCTTATTGAACCGCCTCATGGGGGATGAAAAGCTTGTCGCTACGGTTATCGCCGTATTCCTTGAGGACATGCCAAAAGAAATTTCAGCTCTCAAGCGCTATATCGATGCGGGGCAGGCTGACAAGGCCGGCTCCCAGGCCCATAAAATTAAAGGGACCGCAGGCAATATTGCAGCCAAAGACTTTCAGGAGACGGCTTCGGCCATGGAAATGTCGGGCAGGGCCGGAGAACTGGATCGACTGAAGACATTAATGCCCGAGCTGGAAAATCGATTCAACAGACTGAAAGCAGAGATGAAAAGTATATGACCAATGCAACTTCAGATCGCCAAAGATGACACCACTTCGGGTCCAATTATGAACGTGATGCTGACAAATGAGGCTACAAGCCGTAAAAAATGGTAAACAATATGACTTCAATCATGAAAATATTAGTTGCAGAAGACAGTCTTCCCTCAAGAATGATGCTTGAGGCGGCCCTGACCAAATGGGGATATGAGGTCACAGCGGTATGTGACGGCAGCCAAGCGTGGAACGCGCTTCAGGAATCGGACGATTTGAACTTGGCAGTGCTTGACTGGGAGATGCCGGGCATGAATGGCCCTGATCTTTGCCGAAAACTTCGGGAAAAAGAGCGACAAGATCCACTTTATCTGATTATTCTCACTGCCAGAAACAAACCGGCAGATATCGCGCATGGGCTTGAATCAGGGGCGGATGACTACATTGCCAAGCCCTATAACCATGCTGAGCTGAAAGCACGGGTTGATGCAGGCCGTCGCCTTCTAACGCTGCAAAACCAGATGCGTGAGCGGGAAAAATTGCAGGGCGTGCTGGAAATGGCCGGAGCTGTTTGTCATGAACTCAACCAGCCACTGCAAATCGTTTTGGGATACGCAGAAATGTTGCTTGAAGAGGGAGATAAAAACAGTGACGCCCTGAAAACCATCAAAACAGAGATCAACCGTATCGGGGAGCTTACGCGGCGGATAATGAAGATTACCCGGTATCAAGCCAAACCATACTTAAAAAGCCGCATCATTGACATTGAACAGTCGTCTGATTAGGCCGACGACATATCAACAGCCAGGCTTAGCCCTGCAACAAAGATTGAAAAATTCGGCTTATAAGCAATTGCCCGCCCTATTGACTTTCCCTCATGTAATGATTACTTCCTTTTGCCGCTTGCAAACGGTATAATAGCGTTTTAATGGCATTAACTCAGGCGCTAACGGCAAGAATCAAGCGGGTCAAGCGCCTTTGGCAACCCGTTTATTTATTGAAACCCAGGAGGCAGGAACATGAATACGGCCGGATCAGGCATAAAGCTTATTGTTTGCATCATGGCTGCAGCAATGATGACCATAGCCGGATGCGCGTCATCCAGCTCCAATGTTTATACTTATGAGCAGACCATGCAAGCCCAGACCGTGGATACAGGGACTGTGGAATCTGTTAAATCCATCATCATACAGGCCTCAAATCCCCCGGTGATTGGCGGTGCCGTCGGTGGTGTGACGGGCGGTGTGCTCGGCAGCACCGTGGGCAGAGGCCATGGCCGGGATGTGGCCACCATTGTCGGGGCCTTGGCAGGTGCAGCCATCGGTGCCGCCATTGAACATGAGGCCGGAACCAAAAACGGTTTTGAAATTGTTGTTAATCTTGACAGCGGACGAACCATTGTGGTGGTTCAGGAGGCGGATGTACCGATGTATCCCGGGGACAGGGTGCGGGTATTGACCGCCCCGGACGGCACCACCCGTATTTCAAAATAATATTCAGACTAAAAGTCACCCATCTGCGCGTTACTGAAAAATTTGCAATCCTAATTACCAATTGTACTTTTGGGGTACAATTGGTGACAAATTTTTCTGTCTCTTGCACCTGGGCAACCTACAGTCCAAACACGATTATATATTGAGTAGCAGGAGAGTATGAAAAAAAACAGTGCAGTAAATGATAAATTAAGAAATGTTGCCATCATTGCCCATGTTGACCATGGAAAAACCACGCTGGTGGATGCCATGTTTAAACAAAGCGGCATGTTCCGGGAAGGCCAGGATGTGGATGATCGGCTCATGGATTCCATGGATCTTGAGCGGGAGCGGGGTATTACCATTGCAGCCAAAAACTGCTCGGTTACATGCAACGGTGTAAAAATCAATATTATTGACACCCCGGGCCATGCCGATTTCGGCGGTGAGGTGGAGCGCGCGCTTTCCATGGCTGATTCCGCCATTTTACTGGTGGATGCATCCGAAGGCCCCTTGCCCCAGACCCGGTTTGTCCTCAAAAAAACCTTTGAGGCAGGGCTTCCCGTGCTTGTGATCATCAACAAGATTGATCGCAAGGACGCCCGGCCTGATGAGGTATTGGACATGGTTTACGACCTGTTTATAGATCTTGATGCAACGGACGAACAGCTTGATTTCACATACCTTTACGCCATTGGGCGGGATGGAATTGTCAAGCGGGAACTCGAAGAAGAGGTGGATCACTTAAAGGTCCTTTTTGACATCATTATCGATGAAATGCCTGCACCCTCCTATGACCCTGACGCACCGTTCCAGATGCTGGTGTCGGACCTTGGGTATTCCGATTATTTAGGACGCCTTGCCATCGGCAAAGTGTTCAACGGGTCTGCCGCATCCAACGCCTCTTTGGTGTGCATGGACGAAGACGGCGGCCAAAAACAACTTAAGGTATCCAAACTCCAATCCTATGACGGCATGACACTAGTCCCGGTGGATCAGGCTGACACCGGAGACATTATCGTTCTGGCAGGCATTGAAGATGTAAAAATCGGCGATACCATATGCACCCGGGAAAATCCCCTGGCCCTTCCCAGGATCTCAGTGGATGAACCCACGGTATTCATGCGGTTTACCATTAACACCTCACCCTTTGCCGGCAAAGAGGGCAAAAACGTCCAGTCCAGGAAAATCCGGGAGCGCCTGCTCAAGGAAACCCTGCTCAACGTAGCCATTGCGGTGGAGGAAAGTAACGAAGACGACAGCTTTGTGGTCAAAGGCCGGGGTGAACTTCAGCTGGCCATTCTCATTGAAACCATGCGCCGGGAAAATTTTGAAGTGTGCGTGGGACGCCCCAAGGTCATTTACCGCGAAGAAAACGGCCAGACCCTGGAGCCGATTGAACACCTGTTCGTAGACTGTGATGAGGATTTCATGGGTGTGGTCACTGAAAAACTGTCTGTTAGAAAAGGCAAAATGACCAATCTTGTGAACAACGGCAAAGGCCGGGTTCGCCTGGAGTTCTCCATCCCGTCGCGTTCCCTGATCGGATACCGGGACGAATTCATGACCGACACCCGGGGCACGGGCATCCTGAATTCCTATCTGTCCGGGTATGAACCATACCGCGGGGATTTTCCCGTGCGCTACACCGGTTCTATTGTATGCGACCGCCAAGGCAAGGCTGTGCCCTATGCCCTGTTCAACCTCGAACCCCGGGGACGGCTGTTCATCTCACCGGGCACCCCGGTATACGAAGGCATGGTCATTGGCGAACACAACCGTCATTCCGATATTGACGTCAATGCCTGCAAGGAAAAAAAGCTGACCAATATGCGGGCTTCGGGCAAAGACGAAGCCACCATCTGCTCCCCGGTTAAACCCATGACCCTGGAACAGGCCATACACTTTATCAGAGACGATGAAATGGTGGAAGTCACCCCTGAATCCATCCGCATCCGCAAGGTGGAACTGAATGCCGGAAAACGCCATATCCTGGCCGGAAAACTCAAGAAAAAGGATTTAGAGTCCTAATATTATATAGGCCAATGCAGGTAGCCGGACGCGTATAAACGTATGTTGGGGTTCCTTCGTCACCCCAACATACGAATACGGCTTATAAATGGGGACCTTTATCTATCCGGCTTATTTCCCGGCTTGGCCTTTTGGTGTCCAATGGCTTTGTTGGTGGGGCTTGGATTTGGGCTTACGCCATTGCACTTTCGACCACAATATGGGGGTAGAAAACATTGTCCAGCCCCATTTCAGAATATTGATCAGCCAGAAGGAGACCCAAAGCGCCCAGGCCAGCATGGCAACCCGGTAGGCCCACATGGGAATGGACACCATCCAGGTGCGGGGCAGCACAGGGCCTGACACATCATGGTACCAGCGCAACAGGTAAGCACTGGAACCGTTGCCCCGGATATTCATATCCGGATGGCCTAAGAGTCCGTTGGAAATACTGAACACCAGACACGCACCCGACACCAGGGTCAGCGCCACAATACCCAGCTGGATCAGATTGAACTTCAGGCCGATGAAACCATCGGCTTTGGGCCGTAAATCCAGGGCAATCAGCCAGCCTGCAACAATGATGGCGGCTGCCGGATGGCTCATGGTGATGCCGATGAACAGCAAAAACCACTGCAAAAAATTTAACGGGGTCCATCCGACTTTCGACAAAATAAAGGCAATGATCAAGATAACAATCACTTCGGACCAGAACAGCACGGCCGGGCCCAACGCCGGCTCTCCTCCCAGAAACAGGGGCCACCGACTGCGTCCCGGTTTGATGTCCACACATGTGTTGGCGCTGTCCATACCTAAATCCACAGCCGGTGTCTTATAAAACGGCGTGATACCGCCGGCTGACACCCATTGGAGCATAATCTCCTGGTGCCCGGGAACGATGGGCACAGTGACCTGGTTTTTATCCTGCCGGATGGGACGTATCCGATTCTGAATTTTCACTTCCTGCAGCCGGGCGTTTTTAGGCAAGGAAATGGTGTGACGCCCGCCCTGACTGCTGTTGATGGTCAGATCCAGCCGGGCCGTGGTGGCGGTTCGGCCCGGAGAAAAGGTCAGCAGGCTTTTTTCAATGGTCATGGTCTGACCCTCAATGCCCTTGGGCCGGGTCACGGTGAGTGTTAGGGTCTCTCCGGGCCAGGGGTGCCAGGTGGGATACCAGCGGGTGCCGGTTTTATGAAAGATAACAGGGGTTCCCTGGTATTCCATGTGGAAAACAGGACTGACATCCACTTTCCATATTTCAGTCCAGTCCCGGGTCTGCGCATGCGTCAATTCTATTTTATCTGACGGCGCCAAAAAGGATTCCCAGGTCAGTGTTTTTTGTCCGGAACGGAAATTGATCTTTGCCGTATTCTTATCTACCCGGATACCTTCGGTGGTGATGGATTCGCCGGGAAGCAAAGGAAGATCAAGGACCATGCCTGATTTTGATTCTCCTTCACGGATGACCCGGGTGTTTATCTTCCAAACAAGCCCAAGCAACAGGGTCCGCTCAACCCGGGCAAAGGCAGGCAGAACCCCTGTCTCAAGCACCTGCTGATGTTTACCGTCCGCTTGGACCTTTCGTTTGAACTCAAGCTGGGCATCAAAGCTGCCGTCAGGGTGACGGCCCTCAACGGCCCAGCCGGCCATGACAATATTGAGGTGCCGGGGCTTTAAAGGAAAGAAAAGCTGAAATCCGTTCTGCTGACGTATGGCGCCGCTAAGGGCTATTGTGTGACGTCCTTTGGGCACCATCACCCAGAATTTTCCTTCTTTTTTGAAAATCCCCACAGCAGTTCGATCGTCCACGGTCACTTTTGATGCCAGCCACTGATTATCATCTCCGGGCAGGGGAATTGCCGTGTCAATGGCGGCATGAACCGTCATCCTGACCGTCATCACATCCATTTTCAAATCAATGGATGCCTGGGGCAAATTTGCACAGTTATTAAAACACTTATCCGTTTCCAGTAACCGTTTTTCCAACTCTTCCAGCATCGCCTTTGACGGGAATTGTGTCGCATGGGATAAGGCCGGTGTAAAACACAGAACAAGCACAACCAAGGCAGGAAACATCTGTTTGATACCGGTTGCACCCGCCTTTTTAATGCCGCCGATGCCGATACCCAGCATGCCCGCACCTAAAAACACCACAAGGGCGACCCGCAAAAATGCCAAGGCCAGATTGACTTTTGGTCCGATTAGAAAAAATCTGATGGACTGGTCTTTGCTCACAGGGCCGGACCAGGAAAAGCCAATAGTTTTATAGGCCGGCCACAAAGGCATACCCGGGCCTGTTTGGGTGCGGGCCTTTGGATCATACTGCATCACCTGGGCAAGCCGCCCACCTGATGCAGGTTCGGCGGCCAGGTACATGGATTTAGGCAAGCTTCCCACACGCATCTGTTTCCTTGGAGCCGGGGCCGCAAGTTCTGCTTTTGTCGCAACCGAACGCCTTTCTTCGTCCACCATATCCATCATCTGATCCCGGGATTGTGAACGAATGACGGTATTAGAGGTATCGGCCCACGTCCTTGCCAGTTCGGGATATATGCCGATACGAAGGGCCTGGATGGCAAAGGGAATCACAATTGCGGCAAAACCGATCAATGCCAGACCCTGGCAACACTTAATAAAAGTTCGCATTTTACCTTCGGGGAGATATTTAAGCAGGGCAAATCCCACCAGAAGCACCAGCCAGATATACCTGGGCGCCTGATCTTCATGAAAAATCAGCACCAGGGTGAAAAAGGCAAGAATGGCCAACGGTTTTGAGTATATCCGGGACAGGGCAATGGTAAAAATCAGGACCACAAAAAAATCCAGCAGGGTCCATTTGCCGACCCAGGTGCCGGGGATGCGGTCCACGCCCCGTGCATTGACCAGGATCCAGCCCGCAGGCAGGTTAAGCCTGCCGCTTACATCATTAAAATCGTGGTCCCAGCCCGTTGCAGGGACAGTGGCAATCCCGTTTTCAAAAGTGGCATCGGCCACAATATTTATTTTGCCGTTTCTCAGCTCAATACCGGCCTTGTCGCTGTCTTCCCTTTGCGTAATCAACTGCTCTTGACCATCCACAAGGACCTGGCCTGGATGGATGTCCGGATTCAGCTCCAGGCGCCAGTTTGTGTTCTTTTTGCCCGTGATTTTATCCTGGAGAAAATAGCCGGACCCGTCAAACCGCAGCCACAGGGTTCGGTTCAAGGAGAGCTGGTCCGGGGCGGGTTCCGGATCGCCCCGTTTAATCTGTTTAAATGCCAGTGTGGCCTCAGATTCCATCAAGTACGCAGGATATGATTGCCACTTTGTCGGCATGGCTGTCCGTTTAGAATCAACAGGCTGGGCACCTGAAATCTGCACGCGCCGCAAATCGGTCCTGGCACTGAAAGCCCAGATTTCCTGATCCGGCCAGAATGTCTGGTCCGGACGAATAAATTGAACCGTTGCCAACGACCCGGCATGACGCAGCGTGAGTTCAAAGTTATAGCGCCCGGGCCGAACCTGGATGGTAATTCGACCGTCGGATTCCAGACGCGCAGGCAGCGGGCTGTCAAAGGATACGGGCGTAAACTTCTCGCTGTTATATACCGGCCCCAGGACCATCTGCCGGGCCTGACCCGACACTTCCAGGGTAAGATCAATTACCATCCGGGCCGGAATAGCATCCTCGATCAGCCGGAAACACTCAATCTTCAACCGGTCTTCCATCCGTTTTTCACGATTTCTGTGTTTCAGCCACAATCGCCCCTTGTTGTCCAAATCCGGGAACATGACGGGCTGATCATTCACACTTAAACCCACCAGTCCGGTTGATGCGGGAATATTCAGTTTTTCGGGCATGGACCGCCAATGCAAGCGCCCGCTGATGGTATGACGCCCTGGGGAAAGTAACAGCCCTGGGGTATTATTTTGATCCAGAACCACCGCAGGCTTGCCGTCGCCCAGAACCTGCATGGGCCAGTGCCGGTTTGAGCCCGGCAAATCGACCCGGGTCTGTGCATACACCTGCCATGACTGTTCAAACGTCCCCCCACTGTCTGTCAGATCCAGGGTTAAGTGTCCCGGCCAGGCGCAAAGGACCTGCCCGGCATTGTTGTACATGGGAATGCATGATAACTGCTCTTCTTTTCCGTGCAGCACCCATTCTTTCCAGGGGGCAAGGTCTTCGGGAACGTAAACAGGTGTCCGGGCATGGGCCTGGCTATATGCGGCCAGAAAAATTGCTGCAACCAGAAGCAACATACGAATCGTACCGATATTTCGCGGAATCATCATGACATTGTCCTTTGTGAAAAGAATCTGACAAATTTTAGGTTTGAAAATGAATACGACTCGAGGTCATATTCAATATCAATTGGCCCACAGTCTAATAGGAATATGGACAAAAATCAATGCGGGCTTTATTTAGGACAAGACAGGTAGACGAATGTAAATTATAGCCCGTTAGGCGGGCTTTTAGCAGATAGGAAACTACTATACTATTATCAACGATCTGTAGATAGTCCTCACCTCAACTTTTTGGGTTTGATCTGTCAAAGCCTCAATGAAAAAGAAGGTTGCGCCTTCACTGGCTCCGCAACTCTTTCCTGTCCACATATTGACAATTGTGATGGCGTTGCATACATTGAAATCATACTATATTGAAATACACATTGTATCAGAGAAACCCCAAATAAAGGAGGCATAATGGGAAGTTTGACAATCAGAAATGTGGACGATTCAATTAAAGCAAAACTGCGTATGGCTGCCGCCATGAATGATAGATCCATGGAAGAGGAGGCCAGACAAATTCTTAAAAAATTTTTGCTGGAAAAACGCTGTTCAGAAGGGATCGGCTCCCGAATTGCCAACCGTTTCGCTAATGCCGGCGGTGTCATTTTACCTGAAATCCAGAGATCCAAACCACGTTTGTAGGCAGATACCCAACTGGATGAAGAAAAATGATTTTGCTTGATACGAATGTGTTGTCAGAGTTGATGAAACCCACGCCGAATAAGCAGGTTGTTTCCTGGTTAGATAAACAATCCGAGTGGGATCTATGGACCAGTTCAATAACTTTTGCTGAAATTTTCCTGGGTATCTCCCTACTGAACGATGGGAAAAAGAAGACTATGTTATTTGAATTGGCTCAACAGATGTTTGATGAAGATTTTAAGGGCAGATGCTTACCGTTTGATGATCAGGCCGCTGTTGAGTACGCAGTAATAGTGGCCAAAAGAACAAAAATCGGCAGACCAGTCAGTGTAGAAGATGCACAGATCGCATCAATTTCAAAAACGGCAAACCTGATTCTGGCGACTCGAAACATCAAAGATTTTGATGAGATCGACGGATTGAGATTGATTAATCCCTGGAATTACCAGAGCACAAGCAGGTAATATTGAAAATGTTTGAGCATTAATACAATGATTATTTACCTATCCAAATTATGGTTCCTGTAAAATTCATTCACTTTTAAAATTTGAAAATAGATGTGGACTGACAGGGAAAGTCCGGGGGTGTCTTCCACCCGGAAAATGGACCTTGCGTTGGAGGTAGTCTGCTCTATTGAGAATATTTTTTTGTCTGGTAAAATCAAACTTTTCGATCCGACGTTTGACAGTAAGATTTGTGGCCAGCAGAAAAAATCAAAGCACAACATCTTGGGGAGCACGTTTTCTCCGGAAAGCGAGCCCTACCATTTGTAAGGTTCACTGGCGTGGGTTCAAATATCCTGATTCATTCTTCTGGAATTGATCACTGTATTCAAAATCTTGCCAGCCCGGTTAAATAGACATAGGGCTCGCCGTGTTATTCCTAATAAAGGGGTCATAATCTGGGTAGTTTTTTTGCACAATCTTGGCAAATGCTGTGGTTGAACTTTGCCTCAGAATGCTTTTGAATGTATTGCTTGTTGCTATACGAGGATGACTTGACACCAGTTGAGATCATTACAACTTTTGACAGCACCCTTTCTCTCGATAATTTTTCCTTTGGAAAGCCCTGTACCCAGACCAGAGGGGGTTTCAAAGGAAAAATTATGATGGTTATGTCAACCAGCGTCCGTCTCCCATTATACCAAGTGTCAATTCAAATATAGGTCAGGCCACAGCTACGGAGACTGAATTCATGCAGGCTTACCGAAGGGACACAGTGCTTTGGCTACAGGTTGCCTCCGCACGCTTTGAAACAGGCTCTGTATTTCTTTATACATCCGTCTATGCACCGGTCTATGCTTCCGTCCCGTCGTCCATCATACCGTTTGTGGCATTCTTTGAAACAACCGTGGTTATATTTTCTATCGCAGTTTTGTACACATTCGTGATCATAGGCCAAGGCTGTGGTGTAAGTGGTGGTTACACAAATAACTAATAGTGATAATAATTTGGCTATATATGCATGATTCTTAATTTTTTTCATTGGGGGTCCTCCTTATTTCTATTTATAATGTTGGTACGTTTCTCTTTGTATAGTAATTAGCCCTGGAAACCCATGTCCTGTTTTTTATATGAAGAAACTTGGCAGAGGCTTTAAAGAAAAGGAGCGTTAGACCTTTTTATCTTATTGATGAAAGCACACCCGCCAGCACGACCATTCAAAATTTTAAAAGACGTATCGTCCGGGTTTATGAGCAAGGAGCTGATTCAATCGGCATCGGACGATATGTTCAAAAATGGTTGCAATGATTGTATGGTGGTCTTTATGGTCTTGTGTGCATCAAATTCTGACACGTAATTTATTTGATACTCATAGCAAATTGTAGATTCTGGCCGGTTCGTAAATGGTTAAACTCTCTGATTTACTTTATGTGCTCTGTTTTTCTTTTATATTTATTATTACAAGGAGTTATTTGGGCACTACATATCCTGATCGGTCGTGATTTGGGTTTTGTTTTGTACATTCGTTCATCATTTTGTGATAGCGTTTATTTGCTTCCATATCTCCTCTATTGTATGCTTCGTTTGCTTTAATTAAATAATGTTCGCATGGGTCCTGGCCAGCTTGGACCAAGGTTACTGGAATGATTACCATGAGCATACAAAACCCAGTAATGATAATTCCGATGAAATTTTTCTTTGTCACCTTCATGGTACTTCCTTTCAATCGTTTTTATTATAAATGATTTTCCTAACCTGGAACTTTTCGAAATTTTATAAGATATTCTACCTGCGACAACAAGTATCCTTTTGGATACCCTGTTGATGGAACATTAATCAATTATTTCTTCAAGGAATGTTTTACGGGTAATGGCATTGAAAAGAGTTTCTGTTTTTCCATAGGCGTTAAGTTTTTTTGATGCATTCTTTAAATGCTTTTTTACGGTGACTTCAGCTATGGTCATGGCTTGGGCAATCTGACGGTTTGAATAGCCAAGAGGAAGGTAGGAAAGAGTCTCTATCTCTTTGGGGGTTAAGCCATCTTTTACCAGAATATTGAAATCCTGTTTGTTTCCATGAGGTTTTAAGAACAATACAAGAACTGTTTTTTGATGCTCAGTGATTACAGCGTGGGCTGTTATCACAAGCTCCATTTCATCAAGTGTGCATCGGGTTTTCCATGGGCCACTACCCGGTATTACGTTACCCATAGGAGCAACAACCTTTTTGATCCAGAACCAAATTTCTTCTGGGATATTTTTCCATACACCCCGAGTAAAATTCCGTTTGAAAAAAATTTGAGTTTCCTGGGGCAGATCAATTGGATTCAGGGTATCGTCTAAGCAGAGGTAAAGGTTTTTTTTGCATCTGCAAAATGTTTCCAGAGTTATTCGTTTAAGATCGGATTCTGTGTAAAGCCTGAGAGTATTAGACATGGAAACTAAAAATGGGCTCAAGGAAACAATAAGTTCCCTATCGTTTTCGGTAAATTCGAAATGCTCATCGATTCTGTAAAAAGCAATACCAGAGTCCACTGTATTTGTTTTAATAGTGTGAAGGGCCAAAAAATGAGAAGTGTCTGTATATTTTTTTATTACCTCATAACAATAGGAGCCCTCATCGCTAACTAAATAATCCTCAAAAGAAAAGATACATGCACCACCGACAGGCTCTCTGGCTGTTTGTATTCTGAATTCATCATAGGGTAAGATTTCCCCATATTTTTCATTCCAATCAAAAGGGACGCTTGGGTTTGTGACAACATTATATGCATCTCCTGACTGGTTGATAGTATAGATCCCCATCCAGTCCACAGGAAACAAAGTCTTTATAACGGATTCAAGTATTTGGAAAAAATCACTGAAATCACTTGTATAATTAATGGTCTGGTAAAGTTCATTGAGGGCATCAAAAATTTTTGCCTTTTGGAAATTTGAAAGCATAATGCATCCTTATTAAGCCACAAACAGGTTGGAAGTGAAACTCCTGAAAAATGGAGAAATTATAATCTGCTTTTATAAAATCCTAATCACCTGGTAATCTTCGAGTAAGGTCCAGGTCTTTTGTGGCTGATATAAAAAACTTATCCATTGAAGGATGCATATAACAGCCCTTCAATTTAACATAATTTTTCTTTCTCCCCTTTGTAACCGGGCTATTCACATGGTGAAGGTCCGTTTTCTTTTATTCAGATGTAAGCATAGAAATTGATTCCAATACTCTATAACACAGATTACAAAATGAATTGAGAAAAACCAAGGCGAGGGTTTATGGTATCATTGTGGGTCGAAACCCTTGTCAATAATGGCGTTCAATTCTTTTTCCAGTCCTTCGGCAACCCACAATTCGAGAGCGAGCTTTAGCGTTTGTAGTCTCCATCTCCTTATCATAAGGGCTTGGCACAAGATATGGTGTTTTTCAACAGATAAACCATAGCGTAGTGATCAGCGCAGGACATTAGGTAGTCTTCGCCCCAAACAAATCGAAGAACGGCCCTGTAAAAATTAAAAACCCAGTAGTGCAAATTCTCTCTTGCCATATAGACAGCAGTCAGGATAATCTCCAAATTATTTTGCATTTTATCATTTGCAGATTTCGATCTAACAGCCCTTGTCCGATTTTGAAAACGGAAATTATTTGAAGTCATCAAACATCAAAAATAAACAAAAAGTTTTATATTTAGGAGTGATTTGTTGGCTACCTTTAGGGATTTTGTGCCGTTGGCTGATTAAAGATGGCAATTGGCAAATCGGTATATCAGCACTGAAAGAAAGAATCAGCACCCAGATAAACATCACACCTGTATCCGGTGGCCGCAAGCTCAATGTCCGGCCCGGGCTGTACAAGGGTTGGAATATGAATTAGAGGACAAGCAAATGACTGATTCCCGCAAACAAAAACTGATCGATCTGGGGCCGCACGCCCTTGCAGATGCCTTATTGAATCTTGCAGTCCATTCCGATGAGGCGGATGACCTGATTGAACAGCTGATTGCCACCCCAAAGGAAAATGTTCAACGATTTAAGAAGAAGCTTTCCGGCCTGAAACATTCAAATCGCTTTATTGACTGGCGGGGAGCCTCCAATTTTGCCCGAGAACTGGAAATGCTGCTGCAGGATTTAAAATCCGGTGTGGATGATCCACTCACCGGCATTGAACTTGTCGCAGCATTTTACGAGGCTGACAACACCATTTTTGAGATGTGCGATGACTCCAGCGGAAATATTGGAGATATTTTCCGCTATGATGCTCAAGAACTGTTTGTGGACTATGCCTCACGCTGTAAAGACAAAGAAAAAATTGCGGACATCATTCTTAAGGTAAATAAAACGGACAATTACGGCATCCGGGACGCTTTGATTGATTGTGCAGGGGTGTGCCTGCCTGAGGATGTTATCCGAACGATGATTACAACGCTTCAGCAATGGGCGGACAAAGAAAAAGATGAATACGGCAAACGTCGTCACCTGAGCCTGATCGAATTACTGGCCCGCCAGATCAAGGATGAAAAGCTGTTTGAAAAGACGCGCATCGCTTCATGGGGAAAGCTGTCCACAGCGGCGCTGATTGACATTGCCCGGGTATACCTTGAAAGCACAGATGTTCAAACCGCCCATTCCTGGCTGAAGAAAATTCCGGAAGGTGAAACCATTTAAAGAGAAGATCATTCAGGCCCATGGCCGAAAACGAAGCTTCTGGTCAAAATATGAGGTAAAGAAATGAACGAACGATTTTATCTTCTGAAAATACAACTGCTTGATATCGGACCTGCAATCTGGCGTCGTTTTGTGGTGCCCGCCAGCATTACGCTGGACCGGCTCCACGATGTTATCCAGATTGTCATGGGTTGGACCGACAGCCATCTGTACGAATTCACCATCGGTAAAAAACGATACACGGAATACCCGGAATCGAAAGAAGACGGGCTGGTATGCGGCAGATACCGTCTTGGAGATCTGATCAAACAGAAAGGCCGCACCTTTGGTTATCTGTATGATTTCGGGGATAGCTGGGAGCATGAACTTGTTTTGGAGGAAAGCCGCTATTTCAATCCGGAACTGAGAACGGTGCTGGCCTGTCTTGAAGGCGAACGCGCCTGCCCTCCTGAAGATGTGGGCGGCGTGCCCGGCTACTTTGAATTCTGCAACGCCCTGAAGGACCCGAGCCATGAAGCGCACGAAGGTTACATGGAATGGTCCGGTGGCGATTACGACAGTAATCGGTTTGATTCCGGTTCTATCAACTGGGAGTTGATGAAATACCTCCGTTGGTCCCGGGACAGGTATCAAAACTGGGGCGGCGTTGAATGAAGACGGATAAAAAAAAACAACTCCAAAAAGCGGGCAAAAAGAGTCTTCTATTGTTCGTTCCTTGGTGGCCGAGTATCTAACATTTGTTGCAGCCACAGGCAAGGGCGGCGTTAAGGCGGTATACGCAAACGAGAACATCTGGCTGACCCAGAAAATGATAGCCACGCTCTATGACGTTGATGTCAGGACGGTAAACTATCATTTGAAAAAGATATTTAGTGACAGCGAGTTAGAGGAAATTTCAGTTATCCGAAATTTTCCGAGCCCCTTTTCTGAGGCCGGATCAAATCATTTCAAGAAATGCTTCGATCCGCACCCGGAGTTGTTCCGTATCTGATTCAGAATAATCGGTTTCCAAATGTAGATAGGGCAGATTAAAGGCCTGCTCGGCAAGTTTCCGGATCTGGAATGCTTCAACATTATAGGTGTGACAGGCCTGCCAGGTGAGATCCACAACCCCGTCCACCTTGAACGTTTTCACCATGCGGGTAAGAAGTTCTTCACGCCCCGGGTTGGGACTCATGACCGAGCATGGAATGGCAAGATACTGCTCAGCAAGGGCTTTGATGGGCTCTTGGTCCTCATCCACCCGGAAGGCTTGCTTATACCCGCTGCAGTTTTCAAAGGCCACCACATTGGCCCCGGAATTTTCAAGGATTTTTACCACTTTATCCGAGCCCAACCCCACAGGTACGCCGGTCAAAAGGATTCTGGGCGTATCCGCTGTAAAGGGGCTTTCCTGGTTTTCCGCCTTTTGCAGGCAGGCCTCGGTAATTTCATGGATCAGGTCAATACCCTTTTCCTTGTCTGCAAAAAAGCCTGTTTTAAACAAAATTTCAAGCATCTGGGTGCCGCTGATGGGCGACGGCTTGACGGCAGCCACATCCATGAGCGCCTTTTTGGCCTCACGTTCCCGGTTCATCAGGGAGATAGCGGCCCTAAGGCGTTCATCGGTAATGGGAATCCCGGCCTGACTTCCGATCACCTGCCGCAACTGCTCTAATTCCATAATCCAGGGATCTAAAAAAAGATCTGTGTTCTGCTGCTGGGGAAGCTGGAGTACATGAACATGCTTCATTTTGCCCATGATTTCGAACATTTTCTTTTTTCCGTCACAGGTGGTGTCGGCCACGATCATATCCGAGAATTTAAAAAACGGACAGGTGCCGGTAGCGGCAAACCCGTAACTGCTTTTTATCAGGGGGCACAGGTTCCTGGGCAATGTCTGTTCTGCCGCTTCAATGGGATCCTGCCGGGTACCACATAAAGGCAGGGGAATGGCGTCGGCGGCCACGGCAAGCTCCGTGGGACCGTACAGGCAATAGAACCCCACCACGGACTTGCCCTGTTGTTTGTGTGCTTCGATATCCATTATATTCTGTTCAGTAATCTGCTGAAGCTTTGCAGCAAGTTCCGGTGTCATGTCTTGTCCTTTTCTCTTACTAATTAATTTCAGACGTATCCATTTTTCCGCCGCCCATAACCTTGTATAGGTTAATCAGGTTGCTTAAGTAAGACTGTTTCAGGACAATGGCACCCTGCTCTGCGCTGAACAGCGAACGCTGGGAATCCAGAACCGTGAGAAAATCATCTACACCGTTGTCATACCTGGCCTTGGACAGATCATAAGCTTTCCGGGTAGCAGCAACCAGTGCATTCTGGGCATCCAGCTGACCTTTATAGTGTTTGCGTGCCACCAGCTGGTCTGCCACTTCTTTGAACGCGGTTTGAATTGCCCCTTCATACTGGGCTGCCGCAATTTTCTCGCTGACATTCGCAACCTCCAGGCTTGCCTTAAGGCCTTCTCGATTAAAAATGGGGATGCTCAAATTGGGAGAAAATGCCCAGGAGAGACTTCTGGACGGATCAAACAGATATGAAAGCCCCTGGGCGGCAAATCCCAAAGAACCGGTCAGGCTGATGGTGGGATACATGGCTGCCCGGGCCGCACCGATGTCTGCATTGGCCGCCTTCAACTGATGCTCGGCCGCCTGGATATCCGGTCTGGTCAAAAGAATCCGGGAGGGAATTCCCGCCGGCAGCTGTGTCAAAAAGCCGATGTCGTCAATGCATTCAGTTGTTTTGATAAGATCATATACCCCGGAACCTGCAAGGTAGACCAAAGCGTTTTCCGCCTGGGCCGCCAGTCGTTTGTATTGGTAAATGGAGGCTTTGGCGCTTTGGGTGGATGTGGCCGCCTGAGCCAGGGCAAGCTGGTCTGTGGAACCGGCATCATACTGGGTTTTGATTACATCATAGGTGACTTTCTGTGCGTTGTATGTTTCCTGGGCAAGCTGCAGCAGTTTTCTTTGGGCCAAAAGGGTAACATAAGCATCTGCGGTCTGGGCCACCAGGGCAATGCGGGTGCTTGACGCCGCTTCCTGGGTGGCAAGATAAGATTCAAGGGCACTTTGGCTCATGCTTCGGACCCGGCCGAAAAGATCAAGTTCATACGCCGTAACACCCAGTCCCGCAGTCATGGTTGTATCTGTAGTATATGCGTTGCCCAAACTACTGTTGTCTTCGGCAATCCCCTGACGGCTTACACCGGTGCTGCCCGCAATGACGGGCAGTTCATCGGCTTTTTCAATACGATACGCCGCCCTTGCCTGTTCAATATTAAGCAGGGCCACCCTCAGATCCCGGTTATTTTCCAGGGCCATGGCAATGATCTGCTGCAAGGTCTTGGAGGTAAAGTAATCCTGATACACAATATCGGCTGCGGCCGGACCTGCGCCGACATCTGCTTTGAGGTCTTTGTCCGGCCAGGCATCTGCCACCGGCATTTCCGGCTGACTGTATTCCGGAATAAAGGAACAGCCGGCAGTAAAAAGCATCAGACCGGCAACAGCTGACGTAATTATTCTAATTGCCATAAATTATTCTCCTTGGCCGATTTCGGCCTGTTTTTTCTTTTCACCGCCCCGTTCGATGAGGATGAAAAAGAGAGGGACAAAGATAATCGCCAGGGTTGTAGCCGCCAGCATGCCGCCGATAACGCCGATGCCGATGGCGTTCTGGCTGGCAGAACCGGCACCATCGGATATGGCCAAAGGTGTCACACCCAAAATAAACGCAAAGGAGGTCATCAGAATGGGTCGCAACCTGAGCTCTGCGGCAATGACGGCCGATTGAACCAGTTCAGTCCCGCTTTCGTATAGACTTTTTGCAAACTCAACAATCAGAATGGCATTTTTGGCCGCAAGGCCTACCGTGGTAAGCAAGGCGATCTGAAAATAGACATCATTGCTTAATCCTGCCCAGCTTGTGGCAACCACAGAACCGATAATTCCCAAAGGAACAATCAGCATCACCGAAAACGGGATGGACCAGGATTCGTAAAGGGCGGCCAGACACAGGAATACAAACAAAAGGGAGATGGAATAGAGCATGCCGCTCTGGGAGCCGGCCATCCGCTCTTCATAGGACAGACCGGTCCATTCCAGGAAAATCCCTTTGGGTAGTTTCTGAGCCATCTCCTCAACAATGGCCATGGCTTCACCCGAGGAGACCCCAGGCGCCTGTGCGCCTAATATCTCCACCGAGGAAGTACCATTATACCGTTCCAATCTGGGTGATCCATAGGTCCACTCTCCATAAGTGAATGATGAAAACGGCACCATGGTGCCTTGGTTATTCCGCACATGCCATCTATTGATATCTTCGGGCAGCATGCGCGAGCCGGCATCTCCTTGAATATATACCTTTTTAAGCCGGTTGCCGTCCATGAAATCATTAACATAGGATGAGCCCCAGGCCGTCTGGAGGACATTTGTGATATTGGCCGTGGTCACGCCCAAGGCTTCGGCCTTTTCATAATCAATGTTCAACTTATACTGCGGCACATCAGACAATCCGTTGGGGCGGACACCGACCAGTTTCGGATTCTGGGCAGCCATACCCAGCATCTGATTTCTAGCGTTCATTAATGCAGTATGGCCTAAGCCGCCACGATCCACCAATTCAAAGTCAAAACCTGTGGCATCGCCCAGGGCCAAAATGGCCGGAGGAATAAAGGCATACACGGATGCGTCCTTAATGCTGAACATACTAGCCATGGCCCGGCCTGCGATTGCGGCGGCTTTCTGGTCAGGCCGATGACGCAATGACCAATCCGTAAGGTTCATAAAACCCATGGCCACATTCTGGCCACGGCCGGAATGGCTGTAGCCGACCACCGTAAACAGACCTTTTACATTGCCCTTCTCCTGGTCCAAAAAGTAGTCTTCCACCTGATTTACGGCCTTCTGGGTTCGTTCCATGGTCGCACCCGGCGGGGCGGAGATGATGGTCATCATCATGCCCTGATCTTCGTCGGGCAAAAATCCTGTGGGAATGCCTTTAAAAATGTAGATCAGTCCCACAATAATCAGCGCATAAACAATTAAAAATCTTACCGCCCGGGTGGCTGCATACCTGACACTGGATTTGTACATGGCCTTGCTGAGGTCAAAGCCTTTGTTGAACCAGGCGAAAAAGCCGCGTTTATGTTCATGGTGCCCCTTTTTCACAGGTTTAAGCAGTGTGGAACAAAGCGCAGGGGTCAAAACCAGGGCCACAAGCACTGAAAGCGCCATTGCCGATACCAGGGTCAATGAAAACTGACGGTAGATGGCACCGGTGGAGCCGGAGAAAAACGCCATGGGAATAAACACCGCAGACAGCACCATGGCAATACCCACAAGGGCGCCGGTGATCTGATCCATGGACTCCCGGGTGGCTTCCTTGGGCGGTTTACCGGTTTCGGACATCACCCGTTCCACGTTTTCCACCACAACAATGGCATCATCCACCAGAAGGCCGATGGCAAGTACCATGGCAAACATGGACAAGGTATTTATACTGAACCCGAAGGCCGACAACACACCAAAGGTGCCGAGCAATACCACCGGCACCGCAATGGTTGGGATCAACGTTGCCCGAAAGCTTTGCAAAAACAGATACATAACCAGGAAGACTAACACAATGGCTTCGATCAGCGTCTTGACAACCTCTTCGATGGAGAGCCGGACAAAGGGTGTGGTATCGTAGGGAAAAATCACTTCCAGTCCGGGCGGCAGGAACTGGCTTAATTCCTTTACTTTATCCTTAACCCGTTCGGCCGTATCAAGGGCATTGGCCCCTGTTGCAAGACTGATGGCCATGGCTGCGGCAGGATTCCGGTTATATCGGGTGTTGAACCCATATCTTTCAGGTCCCTTTTCAACCTTAGCCACATCCTTTACCCGGACCTGTGATCCATCCGGGTTGACCTTGACCAAAATCTTTTCAAAATCTTCTATGGTTTGCAGTTTGGACTGGGCCGTTACAACGGCATTGATCTGCTGGCCTTGGATCGCCGGAGCGCCGCCAAGCTGCCCGGATGAGACATCGGCGTTCCGAGCCTGGATGGCTGAAACAACATCCGAGGGCATCAGGTTAAACGCGTTGAGTTTTTCCGGATTTACCCATATGCGCATGGCGTACTGGGAACCGAACACGGTTAAATCGCCCACCCCCTGTACACGGGAAACCGGGTCGGCCATGTTGGATTTAAGGTAATCGGAGAGATCATCATCCTTATAGGTACCGTCTTCGGAGTACAATCCGACTAACAAAAGAAAGCTGTCAGAGGCCTTCTGAACGGTCAGGCCCTGCTGCTGGACTTCCTGGGGCAGCAGACTTTCCACTTTTGATATTTTATTTTGAACCTGAACCTGGGCGATATCCGGATCCGCTTCCGGTTCAAAGGTCAGGCTGATGGTCAGCTGACCGCTTGATTCACTGGATGAGGAGAAATATCTTAAATAATCAATGCCGGTCAGGGCCTGCTCAATGACCTGGGTGACACTGTCTTCCACCACCTGGGCCGAGGCACCGGGATACATGGTTGAAATGGTAATGCTGGGCGGGGCAATCTTTGGATATTGTTCCACCGGCAGGGTGAGCACGGCAAATAGCCCGGACAGCATGATGACAATTGCAATAACCCATGCAAATATGGGCCGATCTATAAAAAAACGAGACATGTTTTTATCCTGCTATCATGAGTTGGTGGGTGCGTTGTATTCCACGGTCGAAACCTTGGCCTGGGGGCTGATTTTCTGCAATCCCTCCACCACTACCCGGTCGCCGGTGGCAAGGCCGGCAGAGACCACCCACTGGTCCTTCACCGCCTGAACGACTTCAATTGTTTGATACTTTACCGTATTCGCCTTGTCCACGACCCACACGGATACAGATCCGTCTGCATTGCGGATCACAGCCTGCTGGGGAACGGCAATCGCCTTCTCCTGGCGGGACTGCTCTACCCTGGCACGGACAAAAAGTCCGGGCAGCAATTCTTTTTCAGGGTTAGGGAACAATATCCTCAACTGAACCATGCCTGTGCTCTGGTCCACCGTGGCATCGGAAAACAACAGCTTACCCTGCAGGTCATAGGGCGTACCTTCCTTTCCGATAAACAGGCTGACCATGGAATTCTGTTCAGGGTTGTTCATGCCTTTTTTAAGCGCCATGAGTTCTTCACTAGACTGGTTAACGTCCACATAAATTTGGTCCAGATTCTGGACCACGGCAAGTGCGGTGGTTTGATTGGCCGTCACCAGGGCACCTTCGGTCACCGATGACTTGCCGATGCGCCCGGAAATGGGCGAAAACACCTTGGTATAGTCCAGATTTATTTTCGCTGCGACCAAATTTGCCTTGGCAACCGCTACATCGGCCTTGGCCTGGGCCAGAGCGGCCACGGTATCGTCATAAACCTGGCGGCTGACGCCCCCCACTTTCACCAGACGGCTGTACCGGGCAAGCTTGGGCTCAACGGCCTTGACGTCGGCCTGGGCACGCACCAAACTGGCGGAGGCTGATTCATATGCGGCTTTATAAGTGGCAGGGTCAATCTGATAAAGCTGCTGCCCTTTTTTAACGATACTGCCCTGGGTAAACATCCGTTTCAGGATGATGCCTGTGACCTGGGGGCGAATTTCAGCCACCTGAAATGCAGATGTTCTGCCGGCCAGATCTTTGGTTAATACCACTTCCTGGGGCTTGACTGTATAAACGGCCACTTCTACCGGCGGACGGGCCGGGGCAGCCTGGGCGTACGCCTGCTCGGACTGGGAGGGATCCTCGCCTTTTTGCCCCCCTGCCCAGGGCAGGGAAAGCTGTCCTGAGTAAAACAAATATCCACCGCCAATAATTACGGCCGTGACAAAACCAAGCAAAAAACGCTTCATAACGATCTCTCCTGTTCCTTAAGTATACATTTGTCCAAAAAACGGACAATTTCCTGTTTGAGTTTTTCCAGATCCTGGAGTTCAGCCTCCCGATATGTCAAAGACTCCAAAGGGCCGACCACCGTACCAAAAATCATGGCTGCCATGACATAGGGATCGACATCCACAAACTGTCCCAGGCGCATGCCCTCCCGGCAGACATTGACCAGCGGGAGAATGATCACGTCCATACGCTCCGTGACGGCATCGGCGGCCGAACGCTGACTCTGGATAAATTTAAAATAAAGTGGGTATTCCTTCTGGAAATTAAACACATTACCCACAAATCCATATATTTTTTCCATGGGCGGAATATTTTTTTTAAATATTTTGTTTGATCCCTTTTTAATGGGAATGATCACAGTCTCATGGATATAATTGAGCAGGTCTTTTTTATTCTTAAAATAGTTGTACAAAGTTCCTTTAGAGACACCGCATCTGGCCGCCACATTATCCATGGTAATGGATGTGCCTTCCTGGATCATTGCCAGCACGGTTTTGACCACCAGCTCCTTGAGCAGGCGGTTCATCATCTCTTTTCTTTTGGTGGGCGAATTCATTTCATATTTCCTTGGGTTGCCCCCCGCATCATCGCTTCGGGGAAAATAAAACATTTTATGACCATACCGTCAAAAAAATGACCCGATAGTCAAAAAAATGACTTTCGAGTATAATAAGAGTGGCGACCGTTTCTGTCAAGGCGATTTTTTAAGTGCTCGAAATTCTCACCATTTCTTAATTCTTGACAATATTAAAGGTGCTATCATACTATAACTATAATTAATCATAAAATTCGTTATTCGTTCGTTGTCAATGAAAATTAACTTTTTGAGTTTCTCAATCTTTTAATTTATTTACAGGGAATTATTCGCATGAACAGAAAAAAATTTTTAGTTTTCGTAGTTGCCGTCATTCTTCTGCTTATGACAGCTGGATGTATGTCTTCAATGTCCAGCGGTGACAGTGGCGCAAAGACAACCGCTACAGGCGCGGCCGGCGGGTCGAACAGCCAGAATGCAAACCAGGGGCTTGAGCGTTGTACGGCATCTTTAGGCACCTTGGCCATTTATGAAGATAGAGATGAACCCTGGTATCACTATTTAACAAGGGATCTGCGTTTGCCCTCCACGGTACCTGTTCTTCGCCTTCTTGCCCAGCAGTCAAATTGCTTTGTGGTGGTTGAACGCGGCAAGGCCATGAACCAGATGATGGAAGAACGTGCATTGATGCAGTCCGGCGAAATGCGCAGCGGTTCAAATTTTGGCAAAGGACAGATGGTGGCCGCAGACTATACGATGACGCCGAGCATTACCTTCAGCGCCCAGGACACCAGCGGTGGGGGTGCAGTTGTGGGTGCGCTTTTTGGGTCTGTAGCCGGAGCCGTGGCCGGGGGATTTAAAACCAGCGATGCCAGTACCATGCTGACTCTGATTGAAAACCGTTCAGGGGTTCAGTTGGCGGCAGCTGAAGGCAGTGCCAGGAATACGGACTTTTCGCTTATGGGTGGAATGTTTGGATCTCATGCCGGAGGTGCGGCAGGTGCCTACGGCAGAACACCCGAGGGCAAGGTGATTGTCGCAGCATTCACCGACTCCATGAACAATCTGATCAGAGCCGTGAAATCGTATAAAGCCCAATCCGTGTCCGGCGGGCTTGGCACAGGCGGGAACATGGCGGTACAGGGGGGGGCTGCGGCAATGGCGGCATCCAACGTTCTCCAAGGCGTCATGACCCAGCGAATTTACAACGCCGCCGCCGGGGTTTACGACTATGTAATCATCACCAAGGATCGTTCCCGGACATTTACATTCAGCAGCGCCAGAAAAATCCCCTACAAAAATGATCTTGTTCAGTTTTATGCGCCGGGCGGCCAGGTTGATATAAGCTCAATCAAATTGCTTGAAAGAAAATACCTGCAAAAGTATTGGCAGTAATTGCCCAATCAATAAACAACCCGTTTCTATCTGAAAAAAGCGTACATTCGGTGCAGATGATCTGCTGAGTGTACGCTTTTTTTCGTGTATTTTAATCGTTAAATTTTATTATTTGGGCTACAGAAGAATCGCACCGGTGCGCACAAGCACCCGAATTTTTTCGACGGCTAAAAGAATCGTGTTGTAGTCTCTTTCGTCTATATCAGATGATACACTTATCTCATTGATCGTATTCATCAAAAAAAGGCTTGTAGATTGAAATTTCACATCTTCCATCATTGAATAAATATCATTATACCTTTTTTGGACTTGTTTAAGTCTTTTTTGATCCTGGGCAACCGCAAAAAGATGAATTTCTACCAGCCAGCCGGCAAGTTCATAAAAAACTTGAGATGCACCATCACGATAGCCATTTAAAGGATCAATGAATGATGTGAGCCAGAACCCTGGAGGCTAAAAATGATGGCGGCTCTACGTCATCAAGTAATTTTTCAAAATTCAAAACAGTTGTTAAAACAGACAATTCGTGCTGGCAGTCTGAGCATGAAGATAAATGCTCTCTGAGTTCTTCTGCTTCATCTTCCGAAAGCATTCCTTCAAGAAAATCGAATAATTTGTTTTGAAAGTTATCGCAGTGCATCGCGGATATTTCCGTGTATTTCTTCGAAATATTGTCTAACTTGTTTTCTTGCCCGGTTTAATCGAGATCGGACGGTTCCAAGTTCAATATCACATATTTCGGCGATATCCTGGTATTTAAAATTTTCGAATGTGTGCAAAACAAAAATTTTGTAATATTTTTCTCTCAACTGACGAATACAAATCAGCGAATCAATAATTAAATCCCTATAATAAAAATAGTCCGAACCTTCGAGCTGCAGACTGATCATCAAGGCCTGTACTTCAGGATGCGTTCTCAGATCCATTTCCTGCATAAGAAGTTTAAGGTCACTCTCTTTAATTCTCTTTTTTAACACATTAAAAGAACGGTTGGATATAGAGCGGTAAAGGTATGTTGAAAACTTAGAGTCCCAGTTAAAATTTGAAATGTTTTTATACACATTTAAAAACACTTCCTGAACAATATCTTCAGCATCTTCTTGAAGCAGCACGATCCGAAGCGCTATATTGTACATCGTTTTCTGGTGACTGAAAACGATATCGTTAAAGGCACATTTATCTCCCCTCTGGCAGGCACAGACTGATTCATAGTCTTTATCAATCTTTCTATAATAATCTTTCTTTCTATAATAATCTTTATTCCCCGCCATGGCAGTCCCCAAACCCTGATCCAGCCCAATAATAATGAGGGTTGATGAAGATTTTAACAACCTACACATCAAATAATGGTGGCGGTATATCAATGTCATGAACATTTTTCCAGTACATTCTATTATCAGAGGATGCATCTACGTAGTATTACTAGAGTATGCCTCTGCATATAAACCCTCTGCTTATTGTATCGACAACCCAAATATGAATTGGTTCCGGATTATTTTAAAAAATTTCTAAAAAATTCAAACAACGACTTGAATCCGTTTATCAAATTAAAGGAAATCAAACACACGATTCAAAAAAAAATTGTGAAAATATGCAGGACCTTGAACCGAAATAAAGGAGGGAAACTCCGATGGTGCAAATAAATTATCAAAAGTATGGAACCATTTTCACTTATACGTGTCACATCTCTTAACAAAGAAGCAACTAAAGCAGGAAACTAAAAAACCTTATTAGGGAAACCATAATAGAATTTGAGGAATAAAATCATAAGGAGCAGCAATGACCGACAAAACGATTGTTGAGAGTGATTTTTATAAGAAGGCCGCCCCGGATAAAAAAACGAAAATCCAAAAAACGGCGGCAACCGTAGTTGAAGGCATGGAAGAGGAAATCGATCATCAACCGCCACCTTCAACCGGAACCGTTGTTGAAGGAGACACCATGCCTTCTGGTTCACATCAAACCGCACATTATACAACGCTTGATCAATCGAAACAGATCCATCATGGCCCAATGATCGGAAAGGTACTTGACCGCAAGTTTAAAATTATTCATGAAATTGGCGACGGCGGCATGGGTATTGTGTATGAAGCAGAACATATCGATCTCAATAAACGATTTGCCATTAAGTCCATAAGATCAGAATTTTCTCTCAATGAGGAATTTAACCAACGATTCGATCTTGAGGCGAAAACCCAGGCAAGTCTTAGCCATCCAAACATCATTTCTGTCAGTAATTATTTCAGGGAAGATGACCGCTTATATTTGATAATGGAATATGTCCAAGGAAGGGGCTTGGATGAACTAATTGAAGAAAAGGCGTTCACCGAAGATAATGCTTTGGCAATCATCAAGGATGTATTAAAAGCACTGGAGCACGCCCATAGCAGAGGCGTGGTTCACAGAGATATCAAACCCTCCAACATCATGGTCAAACAAGACAATACAGCACTGCTCATGGACTTTGGTATTGCGACACTTATTGACAGCAGTCTTCAGGACGACGTGATTGCCGGAACAGCACCCTACATGAGCCCGGAACAGATCAACAGTCCGGGAACTCTGGATCATAGGGCGGACATCTATTCCCTCGGGATTGTTTTATATGAAATGCTGATCGGAGAAAGGCCTTTTGACGGCAAGTCAGATTCAGAAACGCGCATGAATCAAATCCATAAAAAACTGCCGGATATTGAACCTCTCCTGACAGACAGCTTCACAGGCATGTCCGACATTATTGTGAAAGCACTGGGAAAACACCCTGAAAACAGATTTGAAGACTGCACATCCTTTATTGCGGCCCTTGATGAATACCACAAAAAAACGCATATAGAGTGCCGCAACTGCAAACAAATCAACCGGGTAAAAAACAAGTACAGACTCAAAGGCGAAAAATGCAGCAGTTGTGGAAAAGTTTTGTCCATGGGCAGTAAATTCACCAAAATATGGGCGGCAGCTTTCATCATATGTATTGCAACAATTTTAGTCTATATGCTTTACCCCTGGCCCGGCAAATTAATTGTTAAAACAACACCTGAAAACGCAACAATATCCATTAATGGGGAAGAAAAAGGGCTTTCTCCTTTCACCACGAAATTAGATCCGGGTGAATATGAAATCCTTATTAAAAAAGATGAAAAGTATGAAACTGTAAAAAAGACCGTTACCATTGAAAAACATGCGCCCCATGAACTTGTCATCAGGCTGCCCCAAAAAAATGAAATGCATAGAAAAGCATTTGATACTTACC
This sequence comes from uncultured Desulfobacter sp., assembly GCF_963677125.1. Classification (NCBI taxonomy): domain Bacteria; kingdom Pseudomonadati; phylum Thermodesulfobacteriota; class Desulfobacteria; order Desulfobacterales; family Desulfobacteraceae; genus Desulfobacter; species uncultured Desulfobacter sp. Next base: position 3,461,730 of record NZ_OY781882.1, read on the forward strand.
AGCAGGCGTATTTAACTGCATTCAATATTTGTAACAATTTACGAGAGCTCGAAGCAAGCCAAGTTAACCTGGATATAGCAAAAAAAATAGGAGACAGCGCAATCATCGAAGGGTACGAGAAACAAATCGCCGACATCAAAGAGAACATTGATGATTTCCAGAAAAGCTATTTAAATTCATTTACCGAATTAAAGGCTATAAATCCTGAAATCCGGAAACAGGCGTATGAAAAATATGCTGAGTCCCTGGAGAAAAAACAAGGAAATCTAAAAAATTTATCAAAAGTATGGAACCATTTTCAATTATTCTTGTCAGGGAAGTTGAAAACAGAAGAGATGTATCAGGAGTTAAAAGATTTTTGTTAAGAACAATCAATTGAGACTTGGAGGAGAGATGAAAAAGCTAATTTGTATGTTCATGGCGCTGAGCCTGATGATTACAGCTGGATGCGCCACGACCGGTAAAAAGGGCCAGGCAACCGCCGAAGGAGCCGGCGTAGGGGCATTAGTAGGGGCAATAGTAGGACAAATTGCAGGGGGAGATACAGAAAGCACATTGATAGGTGCCGGCATAGGTGGTGCGCTTGGGGCATTGGTTGGGTATGGCTACGCAACTAAATTGGAAAATGAAAAAGAAAAACTCAAAGGAAAAGAAAGAAATCTTGATGCGCGAATCGAATACGCCGAAGCAGTGAACCAGGAAACCAGAAGATATAATGCCCAGACTGAAAAAAATATCAAAACGCTTGAAGACCAGGTGAACGCCGCAAAAGCCAACAAACAGGATTTGAGCAAATACAACGCCAAAGTTTCTAAAGCCGTTAATGAACTTGAACAAGATAAGAAAACGTTATCTTCTGAGCTGGCTGAAATGAAGGGTTACCGCAAAAGCCTTGTATCTCAAAACCAACCTCAAAGCAAAGTGAATAAGTTAGATGCACAGATCAGAGAGCTGGAAAATCAGCTGGCTGTTCTTCAAAAAAATTCCAGAAGACTGGCCAGCATAAGCAAGAAAACCAAAGTTTAGTATACCGCCCAACCCTGACTTGAGAGAAACGTTACTTTTAAAGAATAAGGATAGACATGAAAAAATTAGTTATATTTTTAATCTCTGCAATCCTCCTAAGTGGCTGTGCACTTGCTGATATGAAGGCGGAAAACGATCGCCTGGACGCGAGGATTGCACAAAAAGAACAACAGTTGGATAATATTGAGCAGGAAAACATACGGCTGGAAAAGGAAAAAAATAAGTTAGCAGCCAAACTGAGTCTTAACCGACTTACCTTAGATGAATTGAACAGTGAAATAGGCACCCTGATTCATGAAAAAGAACGGCTGTTAACCCAAAAAAAAATGAACAATCAGAATGTTGCACAACTTCAAGAGGAGATAAACATACTTAAAGGGCAACAAAATCAAATGACAACCCTATCCGCGAAGCCCGCGTCTGATCCCCAAAAAGAGAAACAAATTGAACAATTAAAAGAAGAGGTAAAAAATTACCTTAAACTTGGACTGAAACCCCAAAACAGGTAAACGCAATCAGAAACACAACGGCTCAGGCGTTCATTGATCAGGAGTTGCCATGAATAAGCAATACCGGCTGATATCCATCCTTATACTGTGTCTGCTGTTCGGGATACTTTTCAACCGATTCGGTCATAGAAACGATAATCCCGCGGTAGAAAACAACCATGATTATAATGGCGAACCGACAAATGCGATGGAAGGCGTCACACCTGAATACGAGGAAGCGTTTAACGTTATCAAAGAAAATTTTTTATTCTTTAACCCAAAAAGTCCGACCAACATAGCAGATAGTTCTTCTTTACTAAACTATTTACACCAATTTGATAAAAGCTCTGAATATTTAATCAAAAGTGAATATGAAGCGTTTAAGCATGCCCAGAACAAAATGTATGTCGGCATCGGAATGGAAATTGAAAAAAATGATGCCGGAGATGTCATTTGTTTTCCATTCCCGGGTTCTCCGGCATACAACAGCGGTATTGAATTAGGTGATGTCTTAAAAAGTGTAAATGGAAAAAACATATCAAACTTAACCATTTTTGGTGTGGCTTATAAATTGTTGGGGAAATTAGGCTCAATTGTATCGGTGGGGGTCAAAAAAACCAAAACAGATAAAAGCATGACTTTTGCAATAAAAAGACAATGGGTCAATTACGATTCAATCGCCCTGCTTAACGCCGGCGGGGTACCAATTATTAAAATCCATTCGTTTCAGATCAGCACCAAAAGAGAGCTAAAATTTGCATTGATACGCCTGGAGGATCAACCTGTAATTATAATTGACTTAAGGGATAACCCAGGAGGCGATTTTTACCAGGCTGTAGATTCTGCAATGTTATTTTTACCAAGTGATACATTAATTGTTTCCGTAAAAAAAAGGGGGGAGACAAAAGAATATAAAAGCACCACACCGGCTTTTAACAAGAAATCAAAAATCCTGATCTGGCAAAATGAAAAAACCGCGAGCGCAGCCGAAATTTTTACTGCAGCGCTGACCGCGAACAACAGAGCAAAATCCATTGGCAAACAAAGCTATGGCAAAGGAACAACTCAGGACATCTTCGAGCTCAGTGACGGTTCTGCCCTTTTTTTAACCATCGGCTACCTCTTAACGCCCACCCAGTTAAAATACCACAAAATAGGATTGAATCCGACCTATGAAATAAAAGAGGCAGAATCGAGTATGGAGGTGTATTTAGACCGAACAAAAGAGGTCATAAACCAAAAATATTCAGATAGTTGATAAAATTCCACAAACGAAAACAAATGGAGGCAGCCGATGATTTGCAACCAATGTCAGACAAAAAATAAGCCTGGGGCAAAATTCTGTAAAAAATGCGGCAATAAATTAGTTGAGACAGCTGTACCCAACAATATGGTATGCCATTAAAACGGCTGACCCGTATTAATAATTTCAACCGAAAAACCAAGCTATATGAAGGCCTGCTCCTGGTAATTGAAGAAAAATAAATAGGAATGCGTAAAATGAAACAATGCAAAATATGCCAATCACAGAATGAGTCTGATGCTGTCTTTTGTGCTTCATGTGGCCAGCGCTTACCCGAAGACAAACCACCAGAAAATAAAAAACCTGACCCTGCAAAAAACAGCAAAGGGGTCCCCATATTGATTGTAATAATTGGTTTAGTCCTGGTAATTGGTTTAGGGACTACAATATCTTTGACCCGTACAATCAAAAAAAGCGCTGTGGATGAAGTTCAAAGTGCCGTGGATGAAATTCAAAGCGCCATGCCCAAAATCCCAACGTCTAAGGATGCAATTGAGGACACAACCACCAAGTTTTTCGGCAGTGACAAAAAGGTTGGCAAATTAGCCGGAGAACCAATCAAATTCCCTTCCTATCTAAAAGAGACCGAACGTTCTGAACAATATAGATACAAGAAAAAAGACTGTTCGAATCTTTTAACCGATTCAATGCAGCAGGCGGCTTACCAGGTCCAAAAGGAACTTGCGTCTATCACCCAGATGTCGGCTAAAGAAGAAAACAAAATCGGTAAAGCCATTACAGATCAATTTAATAAAAAAATACGCAAAAAATTAGACAAAGACAAGAAAAGCCTGATGTACATTGAAAACATCGGCAGAAAATTGATCACCCGTGTGGAACGCAAAGGTATTGATTATCATTTCCATGTCATTAACGATAAGTCATTTGGTGCGTTTGCCTATCCTGGTGGAGGTGTTTATGTCAATACGGGATTGCTGGATCAAATAAAAAATGAAGCACAGCTTGCTGCCGTCCTCGCCCACGAAATTAAACATGTCGACTTGCGCCATTGTATTTTTTTATTCCAGATGATCAAGCAAATGCCTACAGTCATGCAGAGAGCTGAATATGCAAACCTGGTACAGGCAATGAGACACCCTTACAGTGCCCGTCAGGAAGCAGACGCAGACCGCCGCGGCGTTGATCTGATGTACTCATTTGGCTATTCACCATTTCAAACAGTGGAAATGTGGTATGACTTGGAAAACAGTTCTAAACGTAAGAAAAGCGCCACAAAGCCATCGCTCGGCAATGTCGGGACAATTTTAAACACCGTTTTTGATGAAATAGACAACGTGATACAAACCCATCCTGACGATTTAAAACGGGCATGCCTGCTTGAAAACTACATTATTGATCTAAACAACACATATAAATACAAACAATTCTATGTTGGGAAATGGAATCTAAAAAATAGAATTTCAATGTTTGAAGAATTAAAATAGCGGCCATCTGGACGGATGCGCCACAGGGACTTGGCCCACCCCAAACACACAAATAAATTTATTTGGCATTCAAACACTTTCACATGAAAACGAAAAGTATCAATAGCTCAACTGACCTCACAGGGAGAACGTATGAAAACAATTGTTGACGGAGCTCAACCCGAAGCCGTTGTAATAACAATTGGCCGGGCACAAGATAATGATATTGCATTAACCCAGGCCAACCAGGTGTCAAGTCATCATGCCAGATTCCATTTTGAAAATAATCTGACACTTTTTATTGAGGATCTTGCAAGTACCAACGGGACCTACATCAATACCCGCAGAATCGTTCCACACACATTGAATCCTGTCCAGGTGACAGATGCCTTAAAGCTGGGTTCATACCCATTTAATTTTGATGAAATTAAACAATTAAATAACAATGCGTTAAATGCGCTTTTTCAAGCCCCCCCAGTAAATGTGCCCAAAGGGACTGAAATAATCACTGACAGGGGACCGGTCATAATTTCAGAACCTATCAGAATTGATAAAACCAAAGAAATTCTAACGATTGGAAGATCTGCAGAAAATGACATTATATTGGATTACCCCCAAGTGTCTTCCAATCATGCCACCCTGAAAAAATTAGAATTCGGATACCTGCTTACCGATCTTCACAGTACAAACGGCACGTTTGTCAATGGAAATCAAATTGAATCCTGCCATGTGATGGAAGGTGACAGCATACAGCTGGGATCAATACGTCTGGAAATCGGACATGAAGTTATTCAACAATATGATCAAAGTAAAAATGTCAGGTTGGATGTTGTTGGTATCATGTCCAGAAGCAAAGAAAAAATTTTCTTAAACAAAACATCCTTATCGATTTTACCGGGTGAACTGGTTGGGGTTCTTGCTCCTGCGGGTGCAGGGAAATCCACGCTCATGGAGTGCATTATTGGTAAAAGAAAGCCAACGCGCGGTAAAGTTTATATCAACAATCTTGATTTACATGATAATTTTGATTCCTTTCGCCAGTGGATCGGTTATGTGCCCCAGGACGATATTTTGCACAAAGAATTAACCTGTTGGCAATGCCTCTATTTCAGTGCAAAACTTAGACTTGCATTATCTGAAGACGAGATCAAAAAAAGAGTGGAAAACGTGCTTGCCGATTTGGGCCTAAGTCATGTTAAGAACACCCAGGTTGGTGGACGTAAAGAGCGTGTCAGCGGCGGACAACGAAAACGCGTCAGCCTCGGCATCGAGTTGATGGGAGATCCGGGCCTGCTGCTTTTTGACGAGGCAACGACAGGGCTGGACCCCAAAACTGACCAGGAGATGATGGAACTGTTTAAAAGACTGACCGATCAAGGCAAAACCATGATTGTCATCACACACAATGTGGGGGCGCTAAATTATTTGGATCATGTTCTTGCCATGGCCTCCGGGGGATATTTATGCTACTACGGCCCCGAAAAAGAATGCTATCCATATTTTAATGAAGACGGCCCTGGAGGCATATATAAACACCTTGATAAAACGATTGCAGAGCAAAATCATGCTAAATTTTTAGCATCCCCTTACCACAGCCAATACGTAGAAGAACGGCTCAGTTCAGTAAACCCGCATAGAACCCAGGAACCCCAGAAAATGGAAAAGAAGGGGAAAAAATTCCTTGATATGCGGCAGACAAAAATCCTTACTCAGCGCAATTTTACAATTAAAAATAAAGACGTGGTGAATACCCTTATGCTTCTGGCACAAGCGCCGATTATTGCATTTCTATTGACCATCGGTTTTGAAAGAATAGATCCAAGAGGCAGCTTACTGCTGATCATCAGTTTATCTGCTATCTTTTTCGGTTGTATTAATTCTTGCCGTGAACTGGTCGGAGAACGAAATATTTTCAGAAGAGAACGGATAGTAAATTTAAATTTACCCGGTTATCTGCTCAGTAAATACATTGTTTTCGCCGTATTTTGTCTGGTTCAATCCTTGATGTTTCTCTCTATTATCTTTTGGAAAATAGACATGGGAGATAAATCAGCTTTGTTCATGTTTAATATCTTTTTCCTTACATCTTTGGCCGGTGTTTCACTCGGGTTGTTTATTTCGGCCATCGCATCAACGCAGGAAAAGGCCATGTATGCGGTTCCAATAGCACTGTTACCGCAAATTATTTTTGCAGGAGGCTTATTCAAATTGGAAAAAGCCTCGGAAATCATATCATATTTAACAATTTCGAGATGGTCTTTTGATGCCATTATGGAAAAAGACGTATATACAAATACAGCTATTGTTATCCTGATCGCAGTTATTTTACTTATTTCAACCTATGCGGTTTTAGCAGCAGATGATACACATGATCCATTCAGCATGAAGTTTAAGAGAAGCTATCAAAATTTGTTGAGCAAAACTCATCGATAATATTTAAAAATTTTTCAGATTTAGGAAAAGCAAAACCTATATCCGTAAACATTATAGAAACTTAATAAAATTCGGAGACACTATGGAAATCGTCAGCGAATTTGCAACGCATAAAGGGAATGTGAGAGGTGAGAACCAAGACAGCGTAACAAATTTGACACTGCCTGCAGGTGAAGTATTTATTGTTGCCGATGGTATGGGGGGAACTGCAGGTGGAAAAACAGCATCGAGCATGGCAATAGACATTGTAGGCGGTTGGCTTAAAAATGGATCTGGTCCGATTAATAAATTGATCGGAGAAGCCATTAGTAAAGCAAATCAGAAAATATACAGCAAAGCTTTATCCGGGGATCCCAAATTTTCTAAAATGGGTACTACTGTGGCTGTTTTGTACATATCCGATCAGTATGCCTTTCATGCACACGTTGGTGATACAAGGATTTATTTGTATCGCAATAACAAATTGAAACAACTAACAAAGGATCATTCCAAGGTACAGGATTTAATCGATATCGGTATGATTGATCCTGAAGATGCAGCCCTACACCCAGAGAGCAATGTGATTACAAGGTGTTTAGGAATTGGAACATCCGTAGATGTCGAGGTGCGAAGAGAACCGCTTAACATCCAGGATAAGGATCGTTTTTTAATTTGTAGTGATGGATTATGGGGAATGATTAAGGACTCCAGAATTGAGGCGCTCTTTTCTGAAGATAAAACGCTGGATGTTCTTTGCAATAATTTAATAGAAGAGGCATTAAGTGCGGGGGGTAAGGATAATGTCACCGTTCAGATCGCAGGGGTTTTGCAAAAAAAAACTAAGAAACAACATTTACCCAAAAAACTTCACGTCATTTTAATATGTTCAATAATTTTGGTCTTAATAGGAGTACTGTTATTTTTATAAAAAAGTACCTGAACGCCGCTGTAGGCTAAGCCTGACAGATGATATGTCAGGCCTAGCCCATGACCGTTATATAGCGTATATTCCGGCAGGCGAGTGGCTGCTGAATGTACGCTTTTTTCGTGTTACTTAATGGCTAATTCGCCTCATGGGAAAGCAATTCCGCCGCCTCTTTCACATTCATCCCTTCATGTATCAAGCCGTAGACCGCTGACAATAACGCGGTGGGGTGCGGGCTTTGCCACACATTTCTCCCCATGACAATGCCTTTGGCACCGCCCTGGAGCGCACCATATATCATATTGAGCGTATCAAGATCCGTTTCACATTTGGGCCCGCCGGCAATCATCACCGGCACGGGGCATCCGGCCACGACCTTATCAAAATCGGTTTCCGTATAATAGGTCTTGATGATATCCGCTCCATGCTCGGCACCAACTCTTGCACCAAGTGCAATAAATTTAGGATCTTTCTTCTTATCTTCATTGACCTTTCCCAGACCAATAACGCCTAAAAGCGGCATGTCCCATTTTCGGCATTCCGTTGCCATCCGGGCCATACCAATCAGGGTTTCATGCTCATTTACCGAGCCGACAAAGGCTGAGGTTGCCATAGCATCCACACCAAGCCGCAAGGCCTCTTCGGCATCTGCGGTTTGACCTTCCCGGGTCAATTCCGGCCCGGCAATGGTGGCACCGCCGCTGGCACGCAGGATAACCCCCGGATCGCCTGCCGGGTCAAACGCATAGGTATATATACCTTTGGTCATCAACCAGCAATCAACTTTGTCCGTGGCGTCCAGTGTTCGAATCGTATCGGCAATATCCACAATGCCGGTCATGGCGCCAAGTGCCATGCCGTGATCAACCGCAAGGACCAAAGAACGTCCCGTTTTTTTATTCAGAATTTTTCTCAGCCGTCTTTCTTTTCCATCCATAATTGACGTCCCCTTTCATAAATTAAAATTCTAGAATTCGACAATCCCACGAATCATTTGCTGATTTTTGGCGCGTTCTACGGCTTCTAAAAACGTATCAAGTGTAAACCGGTCAGTGACGAGGTCATCAACGGTGATTTCATTATTGATAATAAGCCCAAGGCACTTTTCGAAATCTTTGGGTGATGCCGCAAAGGTTCCGGTTAGATTTATTTCGCAGTAGTGAAGCCATCTTGGATCCACCGAAATTGTGTGGCCGGCCGGTGGCCCACCAAAAATATTAAATGTACCGCCTTTTCCGGTCAACTGCAAATTTTCCTCAATCACTGAGGGTATGCCTAAAGATGCAATAACAGCCTGTGCGCCTTTGTTGTCGGTCAGCTTCATGATCGCTTCAATATGATTTGTTTGGGTTGGATTGATGCAATGGTCCGCACCCATCTCTTTGGCAATCGCCAACCGATCTTCCAGCAAATCAACGACAATCACAACGGCACCCATCCACTTTGCCAGCTTCAGGTGCATCAACCCCATGGGACCGGCCCCCAAAACCACAACAACCTGGTCCGCTCCCACCTTACAGGTGGTCAGGGACGCCATAGCGCAGGACAAGGGTTCTGATAAGACCGCTTTATCAAAGGGTACGTCATCGGGAATCTTTATGACCCCGCCAATATTCACAATCTCTTTGGGAAGACGCACGTATTCGGCAAACCCACCTTCAATACCGTGTGCCAAACCAAATTCGTGCTCACATAAATTATGCTTGTCCCGGCGGCAGTAATAACACTCTCCGCAAACGGCAATGGGATATACCGCCACCCGATCGCCCTTTTGAAACGCCGTAACACCCTCCCCTAGCTCAAAAACCTCCCCCACCACCTCATGCCCCAAAATGGTGGGCAAATCTTTAGGAAGTCCTTGACCCAGCAAGGTTTTAATGTCGGTGGCGCAAATGCCTGATACTTTTGTTTTTACAATCATTTCTCCGGCATTTGCCGTTGGTGTCGGATATTCTTCAATTCGAATATCATTTTTTCCATGGACTACTGCTGCTTTCACGAATGAATTCTCCTAATTTTCTATTGCTTACCGCGAATGTTTGCCATCAATGCCGTTAGCTTTGCCGCATCTTTTTTTCCACGGGTCGCTTCCACGCCGGAGCATAAATCAATACCGTAGGGGTTAATCTTGTCAATGGCCTCTGCCACATTATCCGGATTGATTCCGCCGGCCAGCCAAATGGGCACCGGACCCTGAATCGAATCCATCAGTTCCTTAACGATGTCCCAATCCGAAGTAATGCCTGTCCCGCCGAATTTCATCTCCCCCTTAGACAAGGCGGCGGTATCAAAAAGCAGGGCGTCAACACCGGCCGTCACAGAAGTTTCAACCGTTTGTTGAAAATTTTCTACATCCACCGCTTCACCGGCTTGGGGCAAATGAATCGATTGCCAGACCTCCACCTCCGGATATGTCTTCTTCAGATATGTAACAAAAGAGGGGTCCGCTAAGCTTAAAAATTGCACGGCAAATGGGTTCAGTTGCTGAATAAGCGTTTCAACACGCGTTGACGCCATATTGTAAACCAAAGCCACCGGCGGCAGGGACGGAGACGAAAAAAGAGACTTGGCCGTTTCAATAGTCAAAGATCTCGGGGAAAAATCAACCTCCACCACCACGCCGAAAAAATCAGCCCCTGCATCGGCAGTCATTTGGGCATCTTCCACATTGGTGGTACCGCAAATTTTGACTTTGTAACCACGTGTCATAAGACTATCCTTGAAGCCAGGTGTCATTTATAAATGTTCTTTCAACCCCGTTTTCCGTGATCGTGCCACCAACATTGTCAACTTCGGTTTCAATAATGCGCGAGTCTGAAATATTTTTAGCCTTAAGGTATTTCAGTGCCCGATCATAGGCGTCCTGATTTCTGGTCAAGGCATACACCGTGGGGCCGACGGAACTCATACCGGCAACCTCAATCCCCATTTCCCGGAACGCATTAATATAACTGTATATTGGGGTGCCATAAGCCCCGTGTTGTTCACACTCGGCCCGTTTGGATCCCATATGTGTCAATTCAAAGAGGGCATCACCCATCTTTTTAAGATCATTGCGGATCATTGCGGGAATCATGTCCATCAGAACAATTTGCGCCTTGGCACCGACCTGAAGCGCATCCAAAGTTCTTGCCCGTCTCATTAAAAGCTCAACTTCGGATTCGGCAGCAGTTTCAACGCCTTTAAATTCGTCCTCCAGACTATCAACCTCCGGTATGAACATCAGCACCTTGGTATCCGGCAGTGCCACACGCTGGACCAGCACCAGATCATCACTGGCCACCACCCAGCCGCCGTTGATACTCACCATGGCACCGATACCGGTTTCAAAGGCCGGCAGCAGATATTGTTCATTCACAGGGCTTTCCTCACAGGAGTGAAACCCCATAATCCGCCTCAGCTCCCATCCATGAAAGGGCCTGCCCAGGACTTCATTCATACCGATACACACGGCGCACATACTGCCGATGGACGAGCCAAGCCCCACATGTCGGCGCTTATGATCCTGGAGTTCTATTTCAAACCCGCCGTGATATCCCAACAGTTTCCTAAAAATATGCCCATAATGCGCCACGATCAACTGCCGCTCACCTGTGGTTCGAATAACCGGCTCGGGAATCGACTTTACTTTCGCATAAAAATAAACACCGATACTCACACCAAGGCCGCCGCCCCCCGGGCGATTCAAATTAAACCGATTCATATCAAACACGTTAAGATGAAGCCTTGCCGGAACCTTGACCTCGACTTCCCTTACCTCGACTTCCCCAACCTCTCGTGGATCAAGGTTCATCTTCTCATAGGAATGAATAAATCTTTCGTCACCCGGCTCAAACTCCTCCAACACCGTGGTCACTTTATCAAATCGGCCGCCTACAATATCAATCTCGACCTTCTGCTTTTGCTGTGTTTCCTTCTGACTGTCCATTCGGTTCCCCTTTGCTTGAAAATCGTTAATTAGGCTGTCAAAATTTCGGTTGTAAAAATATAGGCTGTCAAAATAGGCGGTCAGCATACTTAAATAGATAAACCTCGTCAAGGCACCTCATTGCCGCCCAAAGCAATGGATATTACTTGCATTATGGCAACGATCTTGAGTGGCACCCACGAATTGTAACTGCATTTTTTAAACAGAAAAACCCACATTGTTCAATTTCCTATTGGCTCATTTCCCAATGATCATCGACTGGCGATCAAAATTTAGTTGACGATCGCAATTTTTACCAGGGCGAAATTTCATCAATTCATTTGAATACACCCAATGGTGTCTACACATAGGAATGAACGCATTCAAATCCTGAACAATCTTTGCTGTTCATAAGTACAGAGAAAAGATCAAAGGCAAAACACAAGAGGATGGTTAATCGTTGTACCTACACTTTTTTGCGGCAATAGATTTATTGACCAATCAACTATCAGCAGATTGTGATTCGACAATATCTGCTGATCATATACTTGCACTCACTGTAAGCAACAGAACACAACATCATGAAAAAATAATCGCATGGACATCTAGTGAAGCTATTTTTTTTAGTTAAAATTTATGTCCGAATAAGAAGAATAAAAATTTTGCAAATCTCAAAAAACACGTCGGGTTTCTTTCCTGGGAAGAGGCCCCCTCAGGCCCGCTCCCCGAAAAGAATGCAACATTTAAATGTAACGCAATAAGTTGTTCAACTACTTTTTTGGTTTGTTGCAAGACCGGAATACCCCGTCAGAGCAATACGCGTTAAACGGTCATACCTCGAGAATAATCTTACCAACATGCGCTGCGCTTTCCATAAGCCGATGAGCATCTGCAGCCTGCTCCAAGGGAAATATTTTGTGGACATTCGGTTTGATTTTCCCTGCCTCAATCACCGGCCATACCTTCTCCCTGAGCTGTGCCGCAATTTCAGATTTGGAGGCATCCGGACGGCTGCGCAAGGTGGAGCCCGTGAAAAGGAGACGTTTCAGCATGATGGGCATCAGATTGATCTCGACTTTTGAGCCCTTGTTAAATGCAATCTGAACGATGCGTCCATCCGGCGCCGACGCCTTGATATTGCGTGCAATGTAGTCTCCGCCGACAATATCGAGAATGACATTGGCGCCCTTGACTTCATCTCTAATAACTTCAACAAAATCTTCCTTGTTGTAGTCAATCACCCGGTCGGCGCCGAACCCCTTACAGGCTTCACATCGTTCTGCGGGACTGTCGGTGGCATAAACCTTTGAGCCGAAAGCTTTTGCAAGCATGATGGCCGTTGAGCCGATACCGCCGGAACCGCCGTGAATAAGAATGGTTTCCCCTTCTTTGAGTCCTGCCCCCATGAATATATTGCTCCAAACCGTGAAAAACGTCTCGGGAATCCCAGCGGCTTCCACCAAACTCAAGCCTTTTGGAATCGGCAGGCAATGGGGCGCATGAACGGCACAATACTCGGCATAACCGCCACCGTTGGTCAGGGCACAGACCTGGTCTCCCACAGCCCAATCCTTGACATCGCTGCCAACGGCAACAATGCTTCCTGTGATCTCCAGACCCAGAAGGTCCGATGCGCCCTTTGGCGGCGGATAAAGCCCTTTACGCTGAACTATATCTGGTCCGTTTACACCGGTTGCCGCCACCTTGATCAGCACCTCGTCCGGTTTCGGCTGGGGCACAGGCCTGCTTCCCACAATAAGGGCCTCGGGACCGCCCGGTTCTTTAATTTCAATCACTTTCATCTGTTCCGGTAATGTGGATGTCATCGCTGATTTCCTCCATCGTAAATGATTATGAGCTTAGGTCCTTCAAATATCGTCAGGCTTTTTGTAAATGGTACCGGGATTAAAATTCTCCCGTTCACGTTATAATTTAACTTAAGTATCAGGTCAAACCATAAAAAAAAGGTGAGCAGATCAAGGGGCTGATGTTGTCATTGAACCTTTTTAAATAATTATCCGGCCCCTCAATATTTTGCCCAACTTGGAAAGCAAGAATCCATTCAAAATGATCCGTCCTTGATAGAGACAGGATATCATGGTATATTCACCCGATTTTCAATCAGTTGGACAAAATAAACCGTGGCAAAAAAAAAAGACAAAACCATATTCCGCTGTAAAACCTGCGGCACACAGACGCCTAAATGGATGGGACAATGCCCGGACTGTGGCGACTGGGACAGCCTTGTGGAAGAGACCCTGGTGGCCCGGACCCCGGGTGTGGCAGGTGCGGGCCGACCAGCCATTGCCGCAAAACCCGTACCCATCGAATCCGTGGAGACGGGTACCGCCCTGCGCATGGGCACCGGCATCAATGAATTTGACCGGGTTCTAGGCGGCGGCATTGTAAGCGGCTCTCTGGTACTCATCGGCGGAGACCCCGGGATCGGAAAATCCACACTTATGCTCCAGGTATTGTCCACCCTGGCAAAGGCAGGGAAAAAATGCCTGTATGTATCCGGTGAAGAATCCATCGGCCAGATTTCCATGCGGGGAAAACGCCTGGGCTCCATGGGCAGTTCTTTATTTGTGGTATCGGAAACCGATCTTGAGGCAATTCTTGCCATGGCCGAAAAAGATCAATATGACGCCATGGTTGTGGATTCCATCCAAACGGTATTTCATCCCCAAGTCACGTCTACGCCGGGCAGCATCACCCAAATCAGAGAAGCATCCATGCAGTTCATGCGCCTGTCCAAAACCATTGGGCTTCCCATTTTTCTTGTGGGGCATGTCACCAAAGGCGGTGCCATTGCAGGCCCCAGAATCATGGAGCACATGGTGGACACGGTACTCTATTTTGAAGGGGATAAAAACCACATTTTCCGAATTCTTCGAGCCGTGAAAAATCGTTTCGGATCCACCAATGAGATCGGGGTGTTTGAAATGCGGGACCAGGGCTTAACCCAGGTACCGAATCCTTCGGCTGTTTTTTTGTCTGAGCGGGCCCAGGTGGCCCCGGGATCTGTGGTTACGGCCAGCATGGAGGGCTCCCGCCCCATTCTGGTGGAGATCCAGGGTCTGGTATCCACCTCCGGCTTAGGTACGCCCCGTCGGACAGTGCTGGGCCTGGACAGCAACCGCGTGGCCCTGATTGTGGCGGTGATGGAAAAACGCCTGGGCATGAATCTGGCCGGTCTGGACATTTTTATGAATGTCACAGGCGGGGTCCGCATCACCGAACCTTCGGCAGATCTGGCCATTGCAGCGGCGCTTGCCTCAAGCTTTCTGGACCGTCCCGTACACAAGGAGACCACCCTGATCGGCGAGATCGGCCTTACCGGCGAGATACGGGCGGTAAGCCATGCCCAGGCCAGAATCAAAGAAGCCGCAAAAATGGGATTCACCCGCTGTCTTGTGCCTACGGCCACCATGAAGCAATTATCAAAAATCAAAGGCATGGCCATTGAAAGCGTCAGTTTTTAAGGGATGCCGTGGAGGTTTTATTTGAAGGGTAAAAAAAAACAGGCAAAAGGAACCAAGCCGGCTAAAAAGGGAGGCAGAAGCGGCCAATGGGCAGACCACCTCACGCAAAAGGCCAAATCCATGGGGTACCCTGCCCGCTCGGTGTTTAAACTTGAAGATATTCAAAACAGATTTCAGGTCATTAAAAAAGGGGATACCGTACTTGATCTTGGTTGCTCGCCGGGTTCCTGGACCCTTTATGCCGCAAAGCTTGTGGGTAACCAGGGACGCGTGCTCGGCATTGATTTAAAACCTGTGGAAACAAAACTGCCGCCCAATGCGGCAACCATCCAGGACGATATTCTTAACCCCGAAGACCCGGCTTTTATAGAGGCCCATGCAGGCACCTTTAACGCCGTGATCAGTGACATGGCCCCGGCCACCACGGGCAGAAAGGATGTGGATGCCATCCGCTCTGTCGAACTGTGCCGCATGGCCCTTGACACGGCCTTGAAAAATTTGGCTTTTCAGGGTAATTTTGTGTGTAAAATTTTTCAAGGAACCGACTTTAAAACGTTTGAGCAGGAAGTGAAGGCAGCATTTAAGGATTGCCGGGTGTTTAAGCCCGAAAGCTGCAGAAAACAAAGCAAAGAAATTTATATAATAGGCAAAGAAAAGATAAAATAAGGAGGCAATATCCATGTCAGGACATAGCAAATGGTCGACCATCAAACACAAGAAAGGTGCGGCCGACAAAAAACGGGCAAAGATATTTACCAAACTGATCAAGGAGATTACAGTCGCTGCCCGTATGGGCGGGGGTGATCCAAACGCCAATCCCCGTCTGCGCCATGCCATTGACTCGGCCAAAGCCCAGAATATGCCCAAGGACAATGTGGATCGGGCCATTAAAAAGGGTACCGGCGACATGGACGGGGTCAATTACGAAGAGATCATATATGAAGGGTATGGACCCGGCGGCGTGGCGGTGATGGTGGAATGTCTCACGGACAATAAAAACCGGACCATTGCCGATGTCAGATATATCTTTAACAAGGCAGGCGGCAATGTGGGAACCGACGGCTGCGTGGCCTGGATGTTTGATAAAAAAGGCGTAATTACCGTTGCCAAGGAAAATTCAGACGAAGACACCCTCATGGAAGTGGCCATTGATGCCGGAGCCGAAGATATCAAGGACGAAGGAGAGAGCTTTGATGTGCTCACCGCACCCGAGGATTTTGATGCGGTCAAAGATGCCATTGACGGTGCGGAAATCACCTATGAGGTGGCTGAAATCTCCATGGTTCCCCAGAACACCACAGCCGTATCGGGAAAAGAAGCCGAGCAGATGATCAAATTTATGGAAGCCCTGGACGATTGTGATGATATCCAAAATTTTTATACCAACGCGGATATCCCGGACGAGGCTTTTGACGCGATGTAATTTGTTCTTAAGATGAAATAACAATGAAAGGGTCGCTTTGTGTAGCATGCCGACCCTTTTTTTTTCAAGCATTAAAATAAAATTTATATAAAATTCAAATTGTTATATCTATTCTAATGTGTTAGAATAGATTCAAATAAAAGAAAAATAATAGCAGGTGGTCATGAACCCTGTTGATTCAAATGCCGAGAATGGCTTCATAAGCGTATCTTATCCCCTGGATCTTGTGAACCAGGCCCGTGAGGTAATGCTTGGGGCAAACCAGGAACTTTTCTCTGCCAACGTTGATGATATCTCATCAGAGCCGCCGGCTGAATTTTCTCAATTATCCTTTCAACTCACCTCCAGGCTGGACGGATTTTCAGAATTACTCTCTTCCACCGATTTTTTCTCCGAATCGTCTCCATATCAAGACGAGCCTGCAACCGAAGAGACGGAAAATTCAACTTTTTCAGAAAGTGTTGAAGCGTTGTTTTCAGACAATACAGATACAAATGGGGCATTTTCCGCTCCGGATCTAAAAGCCCAGGAAGAGTCAGTAAAAACAGTTATTGAGGCGTATAACGAACTGGTTGAATGGCTGGACAGCAGTCAATATGCCATCAACCCCTCATTCAAGGCAGACCTGTTTAAGGATATGAACTCAAGAGTGCTGGAAAGCATAACATCAAACACATCCCCAGACCAAGAAAATGCCCAGACGCCCCGTGTAGATGGAACGGCACCCCAGGCCCCGCAGACAGAGTCTTTTTCCCCACAGGTGGTTGACGACGCATCGAACGAGACCATGGAATCCGCACTTTCGGAAATTGGTCTGACCTTAAATACCAACGGCACCCTGGATGTCGAAAAAGAATTTGACACCCAGTTCCAAACTGATGTCAGCCGCGCCTATAACGTTTTGGCCGGAGAAGAGGGATTTTTCACCAAATTCGGCTCCGCAGTTGATCAGCTGAACAACAGAGACAGCCGCTTCAATGTTTACACCCAAAACGACAACGCCCAGGTCTATACCAGGGATGCAGGTGTTCAGGTCCGCAATATTTACCGGACAAATATTGCGTCACTGCTCAATATTTTCGCATGAACGGCGTTCAACTCAAAGACCGGCCAGGTCATATTCGATATCTTCAAAAATGTCTTCGATTTTATATAAAGCTTTATCCGCCTCGGAAAGCTTTCGGTCTGCGATATACCCCTCAATTTCAGCATATAACGCTTTTAGCCGGTCTTTTTGTTTGAGCAAAATATCCTTTACATCCGGATTTCCATCCAGGGCGTAAAGCAGTTTATCCAGTTTTGCCACAAGGTCATAAAGAGCAGGATCGTCGTATTCTTTGATGGCCTTGGCATGCATGAGGGCCGCGGCCAATTTAGGGTATGCCCCTTTTAATCCCTTTGTGTAAAACGGACGCACATCCACCGTCAACTGCATATACTTACTCATGGTTTATCTTCTCCTTTTCCCTGACCAGACACGGATAACAATAAAATTTTTTTATACTGCCAACTTCAAGCAAGACTATTGGCCCATTTCCCGATATTATAGTGCCAAAATATGAAGAAAGGGAGGAATATTATGTTTACCCTCAATGATTTGTTCGATATTGCCATAAAAATGGAAGAAAATGGCCGGAATGTGTACCTGAATGCTTTAGGGAAAGCCGGCAGCAGGGAGATTGAAGATCTTGTTCAATGGATGGCTGATGAAGAAAACCGCCACAAATCGTGGTTTGAAAAACAAAAATCCGTCTTTTCTCCGAGTGGCCGAGATCTCAATATTATGCTTCCCGGTGTGATTAAAGAGATGATGGGAGACAACAGCCTCTCTCTGGATGAACTGGATCTTTCAGAAATCACCACACCGGTGCAGATGCTTGAAACATTCATCATGTTTGAAAATGACACAATCCTGTTTTACGAATTTCTGGAGGCCTTTGTGGAATCTGAACCGGTCAAAGCAGGCCTACACCAAATCATAGCCGAAGAGATGGCACATGTGGACAAAATATCCGCCATGATTCAATCCGTTAAAGATGGAGGGGATTAACTCCCCTCCAAAACTTAAGGCCCATGATCAGAATTAAATCTGCCACAGATACGCCGAATTTTAAGTCACCATCAAGGCACGCCAATGGAAGCATATTTAAAATATGTGTCCTTTGGCGTAACGCCGAGGGTGGCTTAAAAGACAAGTATATGGGCGATTTTATTTTGATCATGGGCCTAACACAGTCAGGCCATTTTTCACTTGGATCAAGCGCCCTGGTGAACCGTAATCTGTGGAAAAGGAATATCCCAGTCGTATTGGGAAGCCGCATCAACACACCATCTTTGGATGGAGCGATTTAAACGGTTGTATATAGGCGCCTGGCTGCCTTTAAAATCGGCAATCACAACAAGATCAAGAGAAGAAGCCCCTGCTTCGGCAAATTCCACTTTCAGACTCAGCAGCTCTTCAGCATACCCTTCTTTTTCAATATTAGTTTGAATAAAGGCCAATAAAAGATCAGGAATAGCGGTGGTGGCATCGTTCTGGTGACCATAACCAATACCGAAGGGCACCTTGAGTCTAAAATTCACAGAGAGGTTCAAAGGTGTCATCCCTAAAAAATCCGCCGTCTGATAGGTCTTTTTGGCACCACCTCTTAATACCAGTTCCACGGTTTCATGGCTCAAATGGGTCACGCCGCCCCGGGTGCCGTCGGAAAGAATCACCCAGTCATTTTTCCGGCAGGGAAACCAGGATTCTTGACGATCAAATGTCCTGGATGTTTTGCCGACAAGTTCCGTAATGGGAATCCTCAGCGTAATACCCAAATCAGGATTTTCCAGCAGAGAATGAAAATTAATATGTTTAACCCGCCAGGGGACGCCCTTGTACATCATGCGTTCCCCTTCCCTGACCGCCCCGACATTGAGCATCAGCTTGCTCGTATCCAGATACATGGGCAGGGTGGCCTTGGCCGCCCATATCACGCCCAAAATAAAGATAATGGTCAGGGAAAGCAGTACCCAGTCCTCCACAAAATAGAAGACCGCAACGACCGCCAGCACCGTCAATACAAGTGTCATACCCCGATATATCAATTCAAGTACCCGTATATGAAAGGGGCGGTACTCCAGTTTGTATCCGGGGACAAAACGAATCAGGTTCCGGTAGAAGAAACCAACCAAGAACACCACACCAATACAGGCCAGTATGGCCAAAATCAGGTACAGGCCCCGGGTTCTAAAAAATTTTTTAACAGAGTCCTGGGTGCTGTCAATGACGGATGCCTCTTGCCGCTCAATTTCGTCAAGCTTGAGCTGCACCAGATCTACTTTGTTTTTTATCTGGCTTTCAAGACCTTTGTACTCGGGCAAAAGATTTTTAAGCGCTGATGCAAGTGCTTTATCTTTGGTCTGCGCCATCAAAGATTCAATGCGGGTTCTGGCCTTGATCGCCACGGGAAGCAACTCCTGGTAATTGGCCAGTTCATCATTGAGTTTTGATTTATGCCTGGCTTTAACCGTAAGTCGCTTAAGTTCCATAATCCCAGGTTCGGCCAGGGAGAGCAACTCCTCTTTCCAGTCAAACCGCTCTTTTTTCTTGGTCACGAACAAGCCGATTTCTACACCTGTGGCTGTCATTTCAAAATCGGTTGCAGCGTCAGCCATCTGTTTATCCAGTTCGGCAAGCTCTGCGGAGAGATATTGTTTTTCGGTTTCTGAACCGGCATTTTCCATGGCCTCTTTTTTTTCATCCATGCGCTGTTTCAGCGTTATTTTACTTTTGACGATGGATTTAAGAATTTCAAGGGTATTCTTCTGCTGCGCCTCAGCTTCCGGTGCAGACTGGCCATCTTTCTCAACCTGGGTCTGGGCCGTATCCCCGGGCAGCGACGATGCCGCCGGTACCTCCTGGCTGATTGCGATACAGGGCAACAGGATCAATGCCGTAATGATAAGTACTATGTATTTTTTCATTTGCTTATTCTCCGGACCCATGGGCCTTATTAAATTATTTCATAAAGATGAAACTAAAAATTAATTCAGTGGTATACTGAACCTCATTTTTTTTCAAGTGCCGGCGAGATTCTAAACACAGAAAAAAAAAAGGGACGAAACACATAAAGTGCCCTCGCCCCTGAATCATTACGATTTTAATTATTATTAAACTTTATTCTTTTTTTCCGGCATCCGCCATCATTTTAAGCATGGCATATTTTTCCTCAACCTCTTGGCCAAGGGCCTCTCTCAACCGTTTGGACTCCTCGGGAAAACTCTTTTCCAGTGCCGCAAACCGCACTTCACCGCTTAGGAACTCCTGCAGGCTGCCGTCGGGCTGTTTACAGTCAAGGGTGAAGGGATTTTTACCTTCCTCGGCAAGCTGGGGATTGAACCGGAAAATTGGCCAGTAACCGGATTCAACAGCCAGTTTTTCCTCTTCCTGGGTTTTACCCATGCCTTTTTTAATACCCTGGTTAATACACGGTGCATAGGCGATGATCAGGGAAGGTCCGGGATAATTTTCCGCTTCCAGGATTGCTTTAAGCGTCTGGTTTTTGCTGGCACCCATGGAGATGGTTGCAACATAAATATACCCATAACTCATCATCATCCGGGCCATATCTTTTTTACCAATTTTCTTTCCGGATGCAGCATATTTGGCAATAGCACCTGTGGGTGTTGCCTTGGAAGACTGACCGCCCGTATTGGAATAAACTTCGGTATCCAGCACCAGAATATTGATATCATCCCCGGATGCCAGTACATGGTCTACACCACCAAAACCAATATCATAGGCCCAGCCGTCACCGCCGAAGACCCAATGGGATTTTTTCACGAACAGATCATTTTCACCATAAATCTCTTTAAGAATGCCCGAGGAGGCATCTTTGAGTAATTGTTTGAGCTCGGCACCGTATTTTTGGGACGCTTCAAGATTGTCCATTCCGGCGACCCAGCCTTCCATGGCCGCTTTAATCTCATCGGAAACACCCTGTTCCATGGCCTTTGCCATTTTATCTGCCAAGGTCTTGCGTCTAGATTTTGTGGCCAGAAGCATACCGTAACCGTATTCAGCAGCATCTTCAAACAGGGAAGATGCCCAGGCAGGACCCTGGCCGTCGGCGTTGGCGCAATAGGGCATGGACGGTGCAGATCCGCCCCAGATGGAGGAGCAGCCCGTGGCATTGGCAACGGTCATTCTCTCGCCGAAAAGCTGGGTGATCAATTTTACATACGGTGTTTCTCCACAGCCTGAGCATGCACCGGAGAATTCAAGCAGGGGTTTCCAGAACTGGCTGCCCTTGAGCGTGTCGCGTTTCATAAGATCCGTCTTGAACGGAACAGTCAAAGAAAATTTGTGATTTTCTTTTTCCACGTCCACCTGGGATGCCAGCGGTTTCATTACAAGGGCCGGTGTCTTGGCTGGGCAGATATCCGCGCAGTTACCGCAACCCTGGCAGTCAAGGGGATTGACCTGCATTCTGAATTTCAGATCATCCATGCCCTTTCCTTTGGCGTCAACCGTACCAAAGGATGCCGGCGCATCTTTAAGCTCATCCGCTGTAGCCACAACAGGGATGATAGCGGCATGGGGACATACAAATGAGCACTGGTTGCATTGGATGCAGTTCTCAGCAACCCACTCGGGCACGTTGATGGCAACCCCGCGTTTTTCATACTGGGATGTGCCGGCTTCAAACACACCATCCACGGAAAAGGCGGATACCGGCAGATCATCACCCTCTTGGGCATTAATTCTGCGCATCACCTTATCCACAAAGGGTGTGGCAGGTTCTTCAGCCACGACTTCATCTACGGCGTCTTTCCAGGATTCGGGCACATCCACTTTGACTAGGTTGTCCAGTGTCTTGTCCACAGCCTCAATGTTCATGTTGACGATGGCATCACCCTTCTTGCTGAACATCTTTTTGATGTCGGCTTTCAGCAGATCAATGGCCTGCTCAACGGGAAGCACATTGGCAAGGTTGAAAAAGCAGGTCTGCATGATCATGTTGATGCGGTTACCAAGCCCCACTTCACCGGCAATTTTCACGGCATCAATATTATAAAAGTTCAGTTTTTTATCATAGATGGTGCGCCGTACATGTCCCGGGATATGCTTTTCCAGATCTGCGATGGTGGACCATTCCGAGTTGAGCAAAAAGGTGCCGCCCTCTTTGAGTCCTTTGAGGACATCGTAGATCTGAACATAGTTGGACTTATGGCAGGCAGTAAAATCTGAATTTTCAATCAGATAGGTACTTTTAATTTTCACATCACCAAAACGAAGATGGGAAACCGTAAGCCCGCCGGATTTTTTGGAGTCATAGGCAAAATAGCCCTGGGCATATTTGTCGGTATTGTCCCCGATAATGGCGATGGCGGACTGGTTGGCACCGACGGTTCCATCGGAACCAAGACCCCAGAATTTAGCGGAGATGGTGCCTTCGGGTGCAGCGTCAAAGCCTTTTTCCACATCCAGGGAAGTGTGGGTGACGTCATCGATGATGCCAACGGTGAAATGGTTTTTCGGGGAGATGGACTTCATGTTGTCATAAATGGCTTTGACCATGGAAGGATTGAATTCCTTTGAGGAGAGCCCGTAACGGCCGCCGATGATTTGGGGGCCTTCGCCATATTCCATAAAGGCGGTGCAGACATCCTGGTACAAGGGTTCGCCTAAAGCACCGGGTTCCTTGGTCCTGTCAATCACGGTCAGGGTTTCCACGGAGGCCGGCACGGCACGCAAAAATTCCTCAATGTCAAAAGGTCTATACAAACGCACTTTTATCAAGCCTAAGCGTTCGCCCGCTGCATTGAGTTTATCAATGGTCTCTTCAATGGCTTCACAGCTGGAACCCATGGCCACAATAACGCGGTCCGCTTCAGGATCGCCCACATAATCAAAAGGCTGATAATGGCGACCGGTAAGTTCGCCGACCTTTTTCATATAGTGTTTAACAATGGCAGGTACTTTGAGGTAAAAAGAGTTGGTTGCTTCTCTGCCCTGGAAATAGATATCCGGGTTCTGGGCGGTCCCCCGGGTGTCGGGGTGCTCAGGGTTCATGGCCCTATCCTTAAATGCCCAGTATGCGTCATAGTTGAACAGGGATGCCATGTCCTCGTAATCAATCATTTCAATTTTTTGAATTTCATGGGAGGTTCTAAATCCGTCGTAGAAATGGAGGAAGGGTACCCGGGCATCCATGGTTGCAAGGTGTGCCACAAGTGCCAAGTCCTGGGCTTCCTGTACAGAGTTGGATGACAGCATGGCAAAACCGGTCTGCCTGGCGGCCATAACATCCTGGTGATCTCCAAAAATGGACAGGGCATGGGCGGAAATGGCGCGGGCGGTTACATGAAAAACACAAGGAAGCAATTCCCCTGCGATCTTATACATATTGGGTATCTTAAGCAACAGCCCCTGGGATGCTGTAAAGGTGGAGGTTAAAGCACCTGCGGCAAGAGAGCCGTGGACAGCACCGGCAGCACCGGCCTCGGACTGCATCTGCTTGATGTCCAAAATCTGCCCGAAAATATTTTTTCTTCCCTGGGAAGCCCAGGAGTCGGCAATTTCACCCAGAGGGCTGGAAGGTGTGATCGGGTAAATTGCAGCCACCTCACTCATGGCGTATGCCACATGGGTTGCTGCGGTATTCCCGTCAATGGTCTGCATTCTTTTTTTCATAATCTGTCACCTCATTGAATGGTAATGCAAAGTAAGATTTAATCCCAATATATAGAATCCATTGGACAATATAACAAAAAAACACAAAAAAATAACAAAAAAAACCGGTTTGTAGAAAATGCCGCAAACCGACCTTTTAAATTGCCTTCAATTGATAAATAAGCAATCAATTGCTTATTGAGCATGTTCTATATCTCACAACTAAAAAAACCGGTCAAGACCTATTTTGCACACGGACACACAGGAGAATTTTTAAGGGACCTTACACCGTCAACGCCGGTACATCAAAGCATTCTTACAATAATGGCAAAATTAGATTGACAATGAATGTATTCACCTTTATCGTGGTAGAATAATTACGAAATTCACGTTTTTATTCGTCAAGCTTTAACACGGGGACTATCCTAACCTAAATCACAAGCTGAGCGAAACACTTTTCATAATTAGCAAAGTTGGACAATTCAGTCGATTTCAATTCGCTGGGATATTCTCTATTTGTTTTAAAGCCTGCGTAACCTGCAAAAATCTTTTAATTTTCGTTGTGGGCTACACCTCGGCACTGATAAAGCTGGCCGGCCCATAGCTGTTATTTAGGATGAATGCCATGAAAATTAGAACAAAAATGTTTCTTGTCTTTGGATGTTCCGTTTTTTTGATTGTTTCCATACTTTCTATTTGGCTTTATTTTTCCATTAAAAGTGAAGTTAAAGGAGAACTTGACAGCCAAATAGCCAATACCATATCCGCCGTCAAAAAAAGTATGGGGGGGCTTGAGGATATCGCCATTAAAAACTATCTCAGAGCCATTACCGAAAAAGATAAGGATGTGGTCTCTTATTTTTATGGACAGTTTGAAAAAGGCGAAATCTCCAAAGAGACGCTTAAGCAAAAGACATCCGAAATAATCTTAAACAAAAAAATTGGTGCCACCGGGTATGTTGCCGGCGTTTCCAGTAAAGGTATCTTAACAATTCACCCCAAAGCCGAAGGGGTAAACATAACAAAAGCGTCATTCTGGCCTAAGGTGGAAGCCTTGCTTAAAAGCAAAACCAAGTCGGGATATCTTGAATACGACTGGAAAAATCCCAATGAAGACAAACCAAGAAAAAAAGCCGGCTATATCACTTATTTTGAACCCATGGATCTTATCCTCTGGGCTTCTTCCTACAAGTCGGAATTCACCCAGCTTATCAAATCCGAAGATATGCACGATGCCATTCTTGCCATGAAAATTGGAAATGACGGATATCCATATGTCTTCAACTATGAAGGGGATATGCTTATCCATCCTTATCTTGAAGGTAAAAATGTTTACGCGGTGAAAAGTCAAGACGGCCAACATATTATTCAGAACATGATCCGGGGAAAAAAAGGTGAATTTGAGTATGATTGGAAGGATGCCGACGGTAAGGTGCGCAAAAAAATACTATTATATGATAATATCCCTGATAAAAAACTGATTGTGGCGATAGGCGTTTATAAAGATGAACAGTATTGTCTATTGTGCACAATTCGAAACGTCCTCATCATAGCCTTTTGTGTCAGCATGGCCATCGTTTTCTTTTTAGTCTTATTTTTCAGCAACCGTCTGACAAAACCCATTATAGAAGGTGTTGAATTTTCAAAAAAAATGTCCCAAGGAAATTTCACGGGGAAACTGGAAATCCATCAAAAGGATGAAACCGGTCAGTTGGCGACAGCATTAAATTTGATGACCGAAAATATAGGAACCATTTTCAAACAACTCCAAAACAGCATCGAAGACCTATTATCATCCTCAGAGGATCTATCCGATATTTCACAAAAGATGTCCCAGAATTCCACCCAAATGACCGGAAATTCCGATTCCCTGTCCCTGGCGGCAAATGAAATGAACACCAATCTTGCCACGGTCTCCGAGGCCAGCGACAGTGTTATGGACAATATCAATTCAGTGGCGTCGGCCACAGAACAAATGTCCGGTACAATTAATAAAATTGCAGAAAGATCAGAAACCGCCAGATCAATATCGGATAAGGCCGTCACTTACGCCGGAGAGGCTTCAGAACTTGTGGATGCCCTCGGCAAAACCGCATTTGAAATCAATCATGTGACTGAAACCATTGAAGACATCTCCAAACAGACCAACCTTCTTGCGTTGAATGCAACGATTGAAGCTGCCAGGGCAGGTGAGGCAGGCAAAGGATTCTCCGTTGTGGCCAACGAAATTAAAGCTTTGGCAGGCCAAACCTCGGAAGCCACCGAAGAGATCCAAAATCAAATCGACAAAGTTCAGAACGCGACCTCTGAAACCGTCACAAAAATAAAGGATATTTCCGACATCATCCAAAATGTAAATGAAATCGTATCCGACATTGCTTCTGCAGTTGATGAACAATCCTCAACTACCGGAGAAATAGCGGAAAATATGAGCCGTACGTCATCCAAGATGCAGGAAGTTAATGAAAACGTGTCAAGAAACGCTGAATTTTCTGAACAGATCGCAGAACAGATTTCCGGGGTTCATAACGTGGCCTCTGAGATGGAAGAGATCAGTTCAGACATTGGCCAAAAATCCGGATCGTTCAGACAACTTGCCCAGGAGGTAAAGTCCATGTTGTCTAAATTCCGTTTGTAACATGACCGGGCATTTGTCCTTACTTTAAAAAAAGAATCCGATGCCGGCCACATTGCCGGAAATCGGATTCTTTTTATGTGCATCTAACCGCCTGTTGTATTTTATACGCCCAATTTCTTTTCCAGTTCGGCCACGGCCAGGGTGGTCTTGATCACCGTGTCCGGATTAAGGGACATGGTCTCGATGCCGCATTCCACTACGAATTCCGCGAACTCCAGGTAATCGCTGGGGGCCTGGCCGCAGATGCCGATATACTTGCCCTTTTTTACAGCGATCTCTATCACCTGGCGGACCATTTTTTTCACCGCCGGATTGCGCTCGTCATACACATGAGAAACAAGAGACGAATCCCGGTCCACACCGAGCAGCAATTGTGTCAAATCATTGGTCCCGATGGAAAAACCATCAAAAATTTCCAAATATTCTTCGGCCAGGATCACATTGGACGGAATTTCGCACATGCAGATCACTTTGAATCCGTCTTCTCCCTGACGCAAGCCAAATTCAGCCATGGTTTCAATCACCTGCCGGGCCTCATCCAGCGTGCGGCAGAAGGGGATCATAACCTGAACGTTATCAAGCCCCATCTCATTCCTTATTTTGAGCATGGCCTTGCATTCCAGGCCGAAAGCCTCCTTGTATTCCTTGGCGTAGTACCGTGAGGCCCCGCGCCATCCGATCATGGGATTCTCCTCGTCCGGCTCGAACTGGGCACCGCCGATGAGGTTGGCGTACTCGTTGCTCTTGAAATCCGAGAGCCGGACAATGACCGGATCGGGATAAAAGGCAGCGGCAAGCATACCCACGCCCTCGGCAAGCTTGTCCACAAAATAGTCACTCTTGTCGTTGTAACCGATGGTCATATCCGCTATGGCCCGTTTTAAAATCTCGTCGCCCAGCTCCTCGTACTTCAACAAAGCCAGGGGATGAATTTTGATATAGGAATTGATGATGAATTCCTCACGCGCCAGGCCCACCCCGTGGTTGGGGATAAAACTCTTTTCAAAGGCCTGCTCCGGGCTGGCCAGGTTCAGCATAATCTTGGTTTTGGTCTTGGGCAGACTTTCCAGATCCGTCTCCTTGACCTCATAGGGCAAAAGCCCCTCATACACATAACCAACACTGCCCTGGGAGCAGTCCACGGTGACTTCCTGGGCGGTTTGCATCCGGGTGGTGGCGTTGCCGGCACCCACAATACACGGAATGCCAAGTTCTCGGCTGACAATGGCCGCGTGACAGGTGCGCCCGCCCCTGTTAGTGACAATGGCCCCGGCGATCTTCATCACCGGTTCCCAGTCCGGATCGGTCATATCCGTGACCAGCACCTGGCCTTTTTGAAACTGGGAAATCATCTGGGCAGACTTGATCACATTGACCCCGCCCTGGCCGATGAGTTCCCCCACAGACTGGCCGGTGCACACCACCTCACCCTTCTCTTTGAGATGAAATTCTTTGAGAACGGCCTGATCCTTCAATGTATGCACCGTCTCGGGCCGGGCCTGGACGATGAACAACTTGCCGGTTTCGCCGTCCTTGGCCCACTCAATATCCATGGGTTTAAGGTATCCGGCTTTTTCAGAATAATGATCCTCAATGGTGCAGGCCATCCGGCCCAGTTCCACCACTTCCTCATCCTTGAGTACCAGACGGCGGCGGTCCTCGTCCGGCACGGCCACATTCTTGGTGGGCTGTTTGGCATCTGTGGTGTAAATCATCTTTATGGCCTTGCCACCAATCTTTTTCATGATGATGGGCTTAAACCCCTGTTTAAGGGTGGGCTTAAATACGTACCATTCATCGGGATTCACCGCACCCTGGACCACATTTTCCCCCAGTCCGTAGGCACCGGTGATGAATACCGCGTCCCGAAAGCCTGATTCCGTATCGATACTGAACATCACCCCGCTTGAGGCCAGGTCGCTTCGAACCATCTTTTGCACGGCAATGGACAAGGCAATGGAAAAATGGTCAAACCCCTTGTCTTCGCGGTAGGATATGGCCCTGTTGGTGAACAGAGAAGCAAAACAGCGGTGACAGGCCTCCACTAGGTCTTCCACACCACGAATATTCAAATAGGTGTCCTGCTGCCCTGCGAAACTTGCGTCGGGCAGATCTTCGGCCGTTGCCGAGGAACGTACGGCCACATCAACGTTCCTGCCGTATTCTCCTTCCAGTTCGGCATAGGCCTTGGCAATTTCTTTATACAGTTTATCCGGGAATTCCAGACTGCGAATCAGATTCCTGACCCGCGCCCCGCGTTCTTGAAGATTATCCATGTCATGGGTGTCCAGATCGGACAATATCTCCCGGATCTTGTCCATGGCCTTGGATTTTTCCAAAAGATAGGTATAGGCATGGGCGGTGACTGCGAATCCATTGGGGATGCTCACACCTTTGGGGCTTAAATTTCGGTACATTTCGCCCAGGCTGGCATTCTTGCCGCCCACCAAGGGCACGTCGTCAATGCTCAAATCTTTAAACCAGGCCACAAACGGCTTTTGATCCTTGTGCGTCTCTTTGCCCATTTTCACCTCCAGATTATGATTTAATCAATGTCCTTAGCACATCTTCCTTGCCCACAACACCCACCACTTTTCCGTCCTGGACTACGGGAATGGTGTGAAAATGCTTTTCAACCATCATGGCGGCAATGTCACTGACCAGCGTATCCGGAGCAACGGTGACAGGGTCTGTAACCATAGCCTGGGCAACGGTTCCGGCGGCTATTTTTTTCATTTCCTGTTCTAATTTTTTAGATGAAGACAAGGGAATAATGCCGTCCAGAAAGGTAAGTATGGGGGGCAACGAGATGGTTTTCTGCTGGAAAATCAGATCACTCTGGCATAGGATTCCTTTAAGCTTGCCCTCCCCATCCACCACGGGAACCCCATTAATATGGTTGTTTAACAAAAGTTCTACGGCCCGGGAGATGTCGGTCTCCGGGGTTATTGAGATGACTTCTTTTTCCATGATATCTTTAGCAGTCTTCATTTTTGATCTCCCTGGATAAATGGTTAGAGGAGAGCTGGAACTTTATGCTTCCCCTTATTTTATATACCCCTGTCAACAAATTCGCAACTCAGGAACTATTCTTTTTATTCAGTGCCTGGACGAAAAGCTGGAAATTTTGTTGAGTACAAGGCGGGCTGAAATTTTAACCGGAGGAATACATGAAGTATTTCGAGGATTAAAATTTCAGACCAACGCCGTAATCGGCAAAATTTACGGTTTTCGGTCGGGCACTATTTTTCCATGGTGTCCAGAACCGCCTCAACAACATCCTCCGGACCGGGTATAAAAACCTTTTCAAGGCTTGGTGCAACAGGTACCGGAATCGGTGGCGCACCAACGCGTTTGACAGGCCCCTTCAAATCCCAAAATGCCTCTTCGGCAACCATGGCGGCCAATTCCGCCCCAAAGCCGCAAAAACGATTGGCCTCATGTACCACAACCAGATGCCCCGTCTTACGGACAGAATCAAGGATACAGGCTTTATCCAGGGGCACCAGAGAGCGCAGATCGATGATTTCACACGAGATGCCTTTTTCAATTAAGGGTTTGACAGCTTTCATGGCAGTATACAGGGCCATGCCATACGCAACCACTGTGCAGTCAGAGCCAGAAACGGCCACCCGGGCCTTGCCCAGGGGAGTGCGGACATCCGCGTCCGGGAATTCTCCTTTCATCCGGTAAAGCATCATGTCTTCCACCACGATGACCGGGTCCGGATCAAAAATCGCACTGAGTAAAAGACCTTTGGCATCCTCAGCCGTTGCCGGCCAGACGATTTTCAGCCCTGGGCTGTGGGCGATCCACACCTCCAGATTGTGAGAGTGCTGACTGCCGGCACCGAACCCGACACCGGCTTTGACCCGCACGGTCAGTGGAAAACTGGATTTGCCACCGCTCATGTAACGCAATTTCCCGGCGTGGTTGACCAGCATGTCGCTGGCCAGGGTCATGAACGGAAAAAACATGATCTCCACAACCGGCCGCAGCCCCATGCAGGAGGCCCCCACAGCGAGTCCTGCAATGGCGGCTTCACTGACCGGCGTATCTTTTACCCGAAGTCCTCCAAATTTATCCAAAAGACCATAGGTCGGCATATTGGGGTCATTATGAATGGAGACCCCCACGCCTTCTCCGGCAACAAAAACCTTATCATCCATCTCCATGGCAGTGGACAGCGCGTCATTTATTGCATTTCCAAACGTTTTCTGACTCATGGCAACACTCCTTTCAGCTCTTAAACGCCTGGACAAATACATCTGTCAGGGCGGTATCGGATTCAGGATAGGCGCCTGCATCTGCAAAGGCCACAGCCGAAGCCACGCGTGCTTCGGCATCCTGTTCGATCTTTTGAATTTGGGCTTTATCCAGAACGCCGGCGTTGAACAGCGCCTGGCGATACCTTATTATAGGACACTTAAGCGCCCAGGCTTCCAGTTCCTGGCGATCGACATAATGCTGGTGGTCCTGCTCGCCATGTCCACGCATTCGATAGGTCAGGGTTTCCATAAAAGCGGGCCCGTTTCCTGATCGGCAGTGTTCAAGCAATGCAAGGCTCAGATGGTAGACCGCCTCCACGTCATTACCGTCCACACTCCGGCCGGGCATACCGTATCCTTGTGCGCGCTTGTGAATTTGATGTGTAGCACAATGCTCTTCAGGCCGTTGGGCACCGGCCCATCCGTTGTTTTCGCAGACGAACAGAATCGGCAGCTTCCAGATGCCGGACAAATTCATTGCTTCGTGAACACTGCCTTCGGCTGCTGCGCCGTCACCAAAGAAGACCACGGTCACGTCGTTCAAATTTTGATATTGCTGGGCAAAGGCAGCCCCAACGGCCAGGGGGGGGCCTGCGCCAACCACGGTAGAGGTCATAGGCGCATTAATCTCAGGCACAGATAGATGCAGAGTACCGGCCTTGCCGTAGTTGACACCATCTACTTTAGCCATGATTTCAGCCATCAAAGAATTTAAATCGGCGCCCCTGGCCAACAGATGGCCGTGACTGCGGTGATTGCTGACGATGATGTCCTTTGGCTCAAGGGCTGACACAACACCTGTGGCCACGGCCTCCTGACCGTTGGCCAAAATCTGCATGCCCGGCAGCCGGTATTGCTCCCGACAAAGGGCCACAATTTTTTCTTCAAACTTTCGAATCAAAACCATGTGAGTAAAAAGACGGATTTTAAAATCCGTAGATATTTTTTTTTCTGTCATGACCCTCCCTCCTTTCTCCAAAGAGAACATCTGAATGTGGTTAAGATACTTTTAAAACAGACTGGACCCCAATAAAGATATTTGAAGAATATCCTGACTGCCCTCTGGATGGCAAGAAAGAATTTGATACTAAATCTTGATAGCCCTGTAAAATTTAAAACTGTCATAGCTGCGCTGAATTACAATTCGCCATAAAAACACGGCAACGAAATTTTATAGAAAAAACAAGTACGACAACCATAAAAAAAATAGTTTACTAATTTTAATTAGCATGCTATATCAGTCTGAAAATAATCAATTACGTTGAAAACGTAAGGGATCAATCTTCTAACAATCCTACAATAACTTTGCTTAGAATGTAGGGCGATATTCAAATTTTAAAAACAAAAAACGTTAGTCAGTGTACTTAAACGCAGTGTAGCTGGTATCAATTCACCATACAGCCGCTTTTTGGGGCTCCATATTAAATTCAAGAACTCAAGAAGCCAAAGGTGATTAGATATCCTTTTCCGAAACCTGGCCGTAAAAAAAAAGGAGAAGGACAGACGGGGCTGCAGCCCCGCGAACGCTTTTTTTGTCACGAGTCGTATCATTAACAACAATTTTCTTATAATTTTAATGAAAAAGGAATAGTTATGAAAAAAGCTTTGACGATTTGTTTGGCGATGTTAATCGGTATCTGTTTGTCTACCGGCGCGATGGCGGCGGACGAAGGCGCAATCAAGGGCCATGTTGACACAATTGCAGCAGGCATTGACGGCGGTAAAGCGCCTACTGATATCAAGCCAGGCGATTACGACCCCTACGTGTTCATCATGGAGAAAGGCGGAACAATGGTGGTTCATCCCAGCAAGCAGGGGCAAAGCCTGAACACCAGCGAATTCAAGCCGGTATACGATGCACTTGTCCAGTCCACATCCGATGGGGTATGGGTGGAATACAAGTGGGCCGGCGCAGATAAAAAAACATATGTCCGGACCACCGCAGGCGGATTAATCGTGGGAAGCGGCTACACGAAATAACACACGGTTAAAAGCGGCCGGGTTTCACTGACAAAAAAAGCCGGGCGCGGGTCGAATACGACCCGCGCCTTTTTTTGCGCTCGCCCTTCCAAGTGAAAAATTATGGTCCGGATGTGAAACAAAGAATACGAAATTGCGGCACGAATATTCAACCGGGAGATGAGCTCAACGGCATGGACAAACGACAGAAACCCGGCCCAATGGCCAGACAGGAGAAGGGTTTCACCATATCACCAGGCAGGTCAAGGCGTACAACCGAGACAGGATCGTCTTTCAAAGATTTACCGGCCAGATCAATTCGCCTGCGCAATTCACCGAAATCATTTTGCAACAGAAATTCGGTCAACACCTCAATCAGACATTCAGTTTCCTGATCCGGTGCTTTCAGGCACTGCCGGATCAGGTGTTCCAACTTCAGGCGAGCCGCCGTCTGGATGCAGTGGCGGCTCAAATCAAGGCGGATTTCCATAAAAAAATCAACCCTTTTTCACCATGCTACCCATGTAGTTATCCAATGCGGCCTGGATGGTTCGGGCGGCCAGGGTGGTACAGTGAAGATCCTCTTCCGGCAGCCGGCCAATGGCTGCAAGAACGTCGTCAGCGGTGATATCGGTCAATTCCTCCGGGGTTTTGCCCAGGGAGAGCTCCGCGGCAAAGGAGCCACTGACCATGGAAGAGGCACACCCGTCTGTAAAATAGGAGGCGTCGGCCACCTGGTTGTCCTTAAATTTAAGATAGATCTCCATGGTGTCCCCGCACTCACCGGTCACCCGCCCCCATCCATCAGGGTTTTCCATCCGGCCGTTGTGCTTGGGATTTCTCCAGCGGTCAAAGCCTTTTTCACCTAAAGCTTCTTTTGCCTCATCAAATATTTCCTCCTGGAGCTTGTCCAGAAATGCGTCAAGATTGCTCACTGTTATATCCTTTCTGCTTAAGTTCCGGTATGCACCGGAAATCCTTATTTTTTACAACGGGACAGTTTGCCATAAACAAACGGAGTTGTCATCTTTTCCAGGCAAAAATA
Organism: uncultured Desulfobacter sp.; assembly: GCF_963677125.1. Classification (NCBI taxonomy): domain Bacteria; kingdom Pseudomonadati; phylum Thermodesulfobacteriota; class Desulfobacteria; order Desulfobacterales; family Desulfobacteraceae; genus Desulfobacter; species uncultured Desulfobacter sp. Next base: position 3,495,693 of record NZ_OY781882.1, read on the forward strand.
ATCGAAAAAACTATAAATGCGGTCACCCTGCCCTACGCTGGTATAGCTGTTGCTATTTTACGCACGGATCGGTAAAATACACGTCTGTTAATCAATTTTTCAGTCCATAATTCAACCTACAAAAAAGGAGAACGACGATGAAAAACCACTTGTGGTATTTTATTTCCATCCTGATAGCTTTTTTAACTCTGCCCGGTCTTTGTCTGGGTGCACCCTCGGGGAAGCTGACCATTTTTCATGCCGGCAGCCTGACCGTGCCTTTTGCCGCCATTGAAAAGGCCTTTGAAGCAAAGTATCCCGACGTGGATGTACTGCGGGAAGCAGGCGGTTCAACCAAAATGGCCCGGCTGATTTCAGAGGTGGGCAAAAAAGCGGATATCATGGCGTCAGCCGATTTCAAAGTTATTGACAACAACCTCATCCCCGGATTTGCCGACTGGAATATCCGATTTGCCAGCAATCAGCTGGTTCTTTGCTACACGGATAACAGCCGGTTTGCCAAAGAGATCACCCGCGACAACTGGTATGAGATTCTCTTAAAAAAAGAGGTGGTATGGGGTCACTCAGATCCCAATCTTGACCCTTGCGGATACCGTAGCCTCATGGTGCTTCAGCTGGCTGAAAAATTTTACGACAGACCCGGCCTCAACGAAAAACTACTTGCCAACCGCCCCCAGAAAAATGTCCGGCCCAAATCCGTGGAACTTGTAAACCTGCTTAAAACCGGGCATATGGACTATGCTTGGGAATACCTGTCCGTGGCCATCCAGCACGGCCTTAAATATGTTACCTTGGACGATCATATCAACCTGGGAAATTACAAGTACGACGGCTTTTACAAATTGGCAAAGGTCGAAGTCGCCGGGAAAAAACCAGGAACCTTTACCACCAAAACCGGTCAATCTTGCACCTACGGTATCACCATGATCAAAAATGCACCCAATCCGGAAGCGGCCAAAGCCTTTCTATCCTTTCTGCTCTCCCCGGAACATGGGTTAAAAACCCTCAAAGAGATGGGCCAACCCCCATTTATACCGGCCCGGGTTCCTGACGAAGAGATGGCTCAAAAACTGCCTACGGCCATTTCAGGATTAGTTGAGGTAAAAAACTAATTTGATGAATAAAACAGATGGTATGGGCAGGCTGTTCATGGTGTTCAGCCTGCCTGTGATTTTATTTTTAACCGTACCCTTGATCAAGATGACGACCGGGCCGTCCCTTTCCATGCTCTGGGAGACCCTGGGCGATAAAGATGTGCTGCTTGCCATCGCCCGGTCACTTGGACTCTCCCTAGCGGCCGGCATTCTTGCCTTTGTTCTTGGCACCCCTTTAAGCTATCTGCTGGCAAGAAAAGATTTCTTTGGAAAAAAAATTATTGAGGGCATCATTGATCTGCCGGTCATGATCCCTCACCCTGTGGTGGGCATAGCCATCTTAAGCCTTGCCGGACGCACCCATCCATTTGGACGGTTTCTTTCCAATATGGGCATTGAAATCATGGGGACCCGGACGGGGATCGTCACCGTACTTTTGTTTGTGGGCATTCCTTTCTATGTCAATGCGGTCAAGGCAGGCTTTGAAAGCGTGCCCGTACGTCTTGAGTACGCATCCAGAACCCTTGGGGCAGGGACCTTTGAGACCTTCAGGCGGGTAACCCTGCCCCTGACATGGCGGCATATGGTGTTGGGCATTGTTATGTGTACGGCAAGGGCTATTTCCGAATTCGGGGCCGTGGTTATCGTGGCGTACCACCCCATGACTGCGCCTGTCATGATCTACGAACGCTTTACCGCTTACGGACTGAAATACTCCCAGCCCGTGGCAGTCTGGCTGATTATTTTGTCCCTGCTTCTTTTTATCGTATTGCGGTTAATGTCCAGATCCGCAGTCCAATACCACAGGTAACCCATGATTCGTCTCGACAATATCAATCTGATCTTTCCCGGATTTGCCATTGAAAATATAAACCTGACCATCCGGGAAAAGGATTTTTTCGCCCTGATCGGCCCCACAGGATCAGGTAAATCCGTGCTTCTTGAAATCATCATGGGCCTGACGCCCTTTTCCTCGGGCAAACTGCTGTTTAAAGAAAAAAATATGGACCGAACGCCTGTTGAAAAACGGCACCTGGCCTTGGTTTACCAGGATTTTGCCCTTTTCCCCCATCTCAGTGTAGCCCACAACATCCTTTACGGCATCAGATACCACGGGATCAAAATTGACGAAAGCCATAAGCGTTTGGATGATCTGGCGAATATCCTGGGCCTGGAACGTATTCTTGACCGAAAACCCCATAAACTAAGCGGCGGAGAGAAACAACGGGTGGCCCTGGCCCGGGCATTGATTCTCAACCCGGCCGTATTGCTTCTTGACGAGCCCCTGTCGGCCCTGGATCCGGAATTCCACGGAGAGGCTAAAAATCTGCTCAAACAGATACACCAGGATATGGACATGACCATTGTCATGGTTTCCCATAATTTTGGAGACGTAATGTACCTGGCCAACCGAGGCGCCGTGATCCACCAGGGTAAAATCTGCCAGGCAGGGGATATCACCACCTTGTTTGAAAAGCCCGATTCCCTGTTCACAGCCCGGTTCGTGGGCATGAGAAATATTATTCCCGCCCGGATTATCCAGGGTAAAGTTAAAATTGAGGGGGCGGACACCTTAATAGAAACGTCTGTCGTGCCGGACTTTGACCATGGGTTCATGGGCATTCGCCCCGAGGATATTGTTCTTGTTTCCCAAGGAGCGAACGCCCCCGGCACTTCAACCAATCAATTTTGCGGCACCATTACAAAGGTAGCAAGCCAGGGGATGTTTGTTGAAGTTCACCTCGAATCGGGCAGTCTTAGGTTTGAAGCCGCCTGGCCCCGGCGCTATTTAAGGGATTTTCAAATAGCACCGGGCCGTGAAGCAACGATTGCCTTTTCCCCCCAAAGCGTCCACGTTTTCCAAGATAATCCGAATTAGTGCGGAAAAAATAACCTGCCTAAATGGGAAAACCCTTCCTGTCTGTTTACCGAAGAATAGATAACACACTGCAAATAAACACAATCATAAAAGGCATGGTTTATGCTTGTAATGTATTTATTAATTATGCAGTCCATTTTTGACCACTTCACAGGGGGAAGCCAATGCTCCAGAAAATACTGCCGGCCGCAGGAATTATCGTGTTTATACTACTCTCAGGGACCGTATCCGAACTATCGTCCATTGTTTTGAACATTAAAAGCAACGTGATTATCCTTGCCGGGGCATTGGCCTGTGCCCTGGTATCCTATCCCCTTCGCCTGTTTTCAGATCTTTATGTCAATATACGCAAAGCATTTTCCGGAAAAAAGACCGATCTGAACGCCCTTATAAAACAAATTGAAGGATTGGCGGCTATCCGGCGGCGGCACGGAAAACTTGTACTGGATGAAAAATCACGAAACATTGATAATCCATTTCTAAAAATGGGCATTGAAATGATTGCGGACGGGTTTGACAGGTACACGATATTTAAAACCCTTGAGCGCAGATACGACAATTTCCTGCAGGCCCGGCGATCCCAGGCCGACCTGATCAATACGTTCATAAAATTGATGCCGGTATTTGGTTTTGTGGGAACCATCATCGGCCTGATTAATGTGCTGAGCAATATGGGATCGGCCGAATTGATCGGCAAAGGCGTGGCCACAGCTCTTTTGACTACGTTTTACGGCCTTTTGTATGCCAATATTATTTTTCTTCCCATTGCCAAAAAATTGACGGAAAAGACGAAACATGACGCCATGGAACTATCATTAATCATTGAAGGCATACTGGATATTGCGAACAAGACCAATGCCAAGGCCATCGGGTATCGTCTAAGATACTGCATTGGCGATTATTTCCAGGATGACTGGACCGTGGGCCGAAAATTCCAGCCACTTCCCATGCGGCTGCCCCGGCCCCAACCCTCCCCTGAAAAACAGGAACCCATGGCAGGCTGAATCCTATGCGACCCCCTAAAAATCTTATATCTGAGCTTGAGATCTCAGAATTAAAACGGCTTCGAATGAAACGCCAAAGCCTTATGGAGGAATGCGAACCAGAAGATTCGGGTCTGTGGGCGATGCTGGATATCATGACCCTGATCCTGGCCTTCTTTATCATGCTGTACAGCAGCCAGGCACATATGCCCCAGCCCCCAAAAATCAAGGATGATCCAAAGCAGGCACGCCGACCCGTTGAAGTCGTCCAAGAACCAGCCAAGCCAGTGAAAAAAGTTAGCGAGTCCAAGCTGGATTTTCTCACCATGGAAGACCAATTGCACCAAGTCATGGAAAAATCCAATATTTCAAATTATACGGTTAACGTTACAAAGACCAGACTCGTTCTGACCCTGGGTGAAGCCATCAGCTTTCCTCCCGGCCAGGCCGAATTGATAGATTATATCAAACCGGCACTAAACGATCTGGCCTCCTTTTTCATAACAGAACCTGAATACAGAATCATTGTTGCCGGTCATACGGACAATACCCCCATCCATACGGCCCAGTTCCCATCCAACTGGGAGTTGTCCGCAGCAAGGGCCATGAGTGTCGCCAAATTCTTAATTGAATGTCGGGTGGCTCCGGAACGGATCAATATCGAAGGATTCGGCCAGTACCGGCCCATTGGAGACAACACACATTTCATAGGCAGGGAAGCCAACCGGCGTGTGGAGATATCCCTGGTCAAAAAAGAAGACCCATCGTAAAAGTTTAACCACAGAATACACTGAAGACACTGAAAATAAAATTCTGTGACTTCTGTGTATTCTGTGGTTAAATTGTTTTCATAGTTTATTGTGGCCACCAGGTCATGGCCGTTATAGGAATTCATCTCCTTGACTTCCTGAACCCGTTTCTTATATTGACGGATCAATACTTGATAAATCAATAATGATGATTGACAGCGCCAGGAAGGGGCGAAATGAACAGACGCAACCGCAAACCCCACCCAAAAATCTCCACCGGCCACACCATATTTATTGTCTCCGCAGTCCAGTTTCTGGCACCGTTCATGATGTCCGCGGTTGGCGTGGCGCTGCCCACCATTGGTCGGTTTTACGGTGCCAGTGCCGTGTCTCTGGCCCTGGTGGAAATGGTCTATATGCTCGCCGTCACCCTGTTTCTTCTGCCAGTCGGTCGGCTGGCAGACATCACGGGAAGAAAAAAAATCTTTGTCTCAGGTGTAGCCTTATTTGCCCTTGCCACAATCCTGCTGCCCTTTTCCCCGTCCATTGACATCTTCATTGCCATTCGGTTTTTGCAGGGCATTGGTGTATCGTGTACGGTCTCTACCTCCGTGGCCATTTTATCTTCTGTGGTGCCCAAAGAAAAACGGGGTAAAGCCATGGGCATCATTGTGGCTTGTGTCTATCTGGGACTGTCCGCCGGTCCCACCCTGGCCGGACTCATGATCACCTGGCTGGGCTGGCAGTGGATCTTTTTTGCGTCTGTTCCCCTGGCCATGGCAGCCCTGATTTTTACCCTGACCCAGCTTAAAGGAGAGTGGAAGGGGGCTGCAGGGGAATCCTTTGACTGGATTGGCAGCCTTATCTATATGGCGGCACTCTCCTGTCTGATCGTCGGGGTGGCCCACCTTGAAAGCCAGTCCTGGGCACCTCAGCTGATGGCGGCAGGCATGGTTTTCATGGTTTTCTTTTCAATTTTTGAGTACAGGCACCTTTCCCCCATCCTGGATATCCGCCTGGTGTTGAGCAACCGGGTCTTTGCGTTCAGCAACATAGCCACATGGATCAACTATGCCGCCTCATTCGGGCTCACATTTTTCTTTTCCTTATACCTGCAGGTGGTCAAAGGCATGTCCGCCCAGACCACAGGGTTTGTACTCATTGCCCAACCGATCATTCAGGCGGTGCTTTCACCGTTATCCGGCACACTTTCAGACAAAATCTCCGCATCCAAATTATCTACGGCCGGCATGGCCATCTGCGCGGCAGGCCTTGGGGTTGCGACCTTTCTCGGCCAGGACACCCGGATCTGGCAGGTGCTGGTGGTGCTGGTAATCATGGGTTTGGGATTTGCTGCTTTTTCCACACCCAACATGACCACGGTCATGGGCTCTGTGGAACCAAGGCATTACGGCATTGCCTCAAGCCTTGTGGCCACCATGCGCAGCATCGGCATGCTCACGGCCATGACCATCACGACCCTTTTGCTGAGTATGTTTATGGGTGATGCAAAAGTCACGGCAGCAACGGCCCCTGAATTTTTACAAACCATGCATACGGCTTTTATAATTTTTGCCGGCCTCAGCCTGGTGGGCATTATTTTCTCCATGGCCCGGGTAGAGCCGACAAAAACCCCTGCCCGGAAACGCTGATTTATGTTTTTACCCACCACCCGAAAAGAACTTGACGACCGGGGCATTGACCGGCTTGATGTAATCCTTGTCACCGGCGACACGTACATTGACTCCCCGTTCATGGGGGCCAGCCTGATCGGCCGGGTCCTGGAATCAAAGGGATTTACCGTGGGTATCATTGCCCAACCGGACACGGACAGCGCCCGGGACATATCCCGGTTAGGCGAACCCCGGCTCTTCTGGGGCATCACCGGTGGTGCTGTGGATTCCATGGTGGCCAACTACACGGCATCAAAAAAACGGCGCAAGCGGGATGACTACACGCCCGGCGGAGAAAACACACGGCGGCCGGACCGTGCGGTCATTGTATACACCAATCTTGTGCGGCGCTTTTTCAAACCCACCGTTCCCATTGTGTTAGGCGGCATTGAAGCAAGCCTTCGGCGCATTGCCCACTATGATTTCTGGTCCAATAAAATTCGACGATCTATTTTGTTTGATGCCAAGGCAGATTATCTTTTATTCGGCATGGCCCATAATGGCATCGTGGAACTTGCCCGGGCCTTAGAGGCTAAACAGAAAGCCGACAAAAAGCCCCAGGACCCTGTCGCTCAGATTGCCGGTCTGGGATATATCGCTAAAACACCCAAGGGCATAGAACTGCCCGCCTATGAGGCGGTCATTAAGGACAAAAACCTTTATATCCAAAGTTTTAAAACATTTTACGACAATACCGACCCCAAGCTTGCCCAGCCCCTGAGCCAGGCCCATGCAGACCGGTTTCTTGTTTTAAATCCCCCGGCACCGTTCAGTTCGACCCAAGAGATGGACGAAATTCATGATCTGAATTTTCAACGAAATGTTCACCCCTATTACCGGGCTTTAGGCCATGTCCGAGCCATGGACACCATCCGGTTTTCCATTCCCACCCATTACGGCTGTTATGGAGAGTGTAATTTCTGTGCCATCACCGTTCACCAAGGACGGACGGTAAGATGGCGCAGCAAAAATTCCATCATTGCCGAGGCAAAGAAAATGACCCGGGACAAAGATTTCAAAGGCTATATCTTTGACTTAGGCGGTCCCACCGCCAACATGTACGGATATGAATGTGAAAAAAAACTAAAGAAAGGCGCCTGTGCCCATAGACGATGTCTATTCCCAACCCCATGCCCATCCCTTTCACCGGACCATGGTCCCCAGATGGATTTGCTCAAAGAGATCGGCCGCCTGGCAGGTATCAAAAAGGTATTTCTCAACTCAGGCATTCGCCATGACCTGATCCTCATGGATAAACAAAAAGGCCAGGCATACTTAAAACAGGTCGTTGCCGACCATGTCTCCGGCCAAATGAAGCTGGCACCGGAACATTGTGCGCCCGGTGTGCTTGCACTTATGGGAAAACCGGACATGGAAAGTCTTGTTGCGTTCAAGCACCGATTTGACCGCATCTGCAACACGCTGAATAAAAAACAATACCTGACCTATTATCTGATCGCGGCCCACCCCGGATGCACCATTAAAGAAATGAATGAGTTGAAGGATTTCACCCGGAACGAGCTTCACATCACACCTGAACAGGTCCAGATCTTTACCCCCACGCCATCCACCTTTTCCACGCTGATGTATTATACCGGCATGGACCCATTTGCCATGGTTCCCGTGTCTGTGGAAAAAGACCTCCGGGCCAAGGAAAAACAAAAACAGATTATCACCCGAAAAGCAGAACGCCGGCACCAAACCCAGCCACGGAAGAAACAAAATCAGGGCAAATTTTCCAGACAGAGCAAAAAGCGCAACAAAAGAAAAAAGTAACACTTTTTCTTAATCGCTGAATGGACCTGGCCTTGTAATCGGCAAAATTTACGGGTTTCGGTCGGGCACTACTTATAATTTGACACTGAACCCGCAAAATGATTTAACACGCATATGCGAAAGAAAACCACCACAGTCCATCAGACTGAAAATAAAATGGCATCCATTTTCAAAAAGGCAAAACAAAGCCGGGTCTTCCAGGATGTTGTTGAGCAAATTGAAGACGCGATTTTAAACGGTCGGCTTGAACCCGGTACCCGGCTGCCTGCGGAACGTGAACTTAAAGAGATGTTTAACACCAGCCGAGGAACCCTGCGGGAAGCCCTGCGTGTTCTAGAACAAAAAGGCCTGATCCGCATAAAGCTTGGCGTTGCCGGTGGTGCCTATGTCAAACAGATTGATGCTGAACCTGTGATGCAGTCTCTTGCCTTGCTGATCCGATCAGGCAAAGTGTCTCCGGATCACCTGGCCGAATTCAGGATCAAGATTGAAGGTGCCATTGTGGAACTGGCTGCCCAGCGAGCCACGCCCGGGGATATTGAAACAATGGAAGATCTTTACAAACAGGCCCGGCAGCATTATGAAAACGGGGACTGGGAAAGATTTTTAAAAACCGATGAAGCCATGCACGCCTATATCGGCACCATGTCCGGCAATCCCGTATTCCAGCTTCTCCAGCAGAGCATCCATACCAATATCCATGAGTACTATGGCTATTACCTGCCCATGAACAAAGAGAGCACCCTTGAAAACCTCAACGATTTCAAAAAAATTATTGCTGCCCTTAAATCGGGAAATGGACGGGATGCAGCAGACCTGATCATGGATCATGTGGCCCGGTTCAACAAAAAAATGACCCAGAAAGCAGAGTCTCCCCCCTGCAGTAACCCCTTTTAAAAAACCGGTCACCCGGGTGTGCCCTGTGCAGTTGTCTTTTGTGCCCAAATCCTGCCTGCGGCTAGATAAATGGTCACAAATGCAAGGATAAGATACCCAAACATATGAACATTTTTAGTTTTTAAAATATAGGCTAAAATCACAATAATACTGGCGGAAATCAGAAAAAAAATGGGTCTGGGGATTTGTTTAAGAATCACCCTACCCAAATGAGCAAACCGGATAGTGCTGACCATCAAAGCTGTAGACACCGCGGTGAAAAACCAAAGCAATACAGGCCCGGTTATAAGGGATACACCTAAAACAATCAAGGCTCCGGCAGGACTTGGGAATCCGTTGAAAATACCGGTTGGCAGATCTGTGCGCCCCTTGTCCTGGGTAACAAACCGCACCAGACGGTAGGCCACACCCACCACATAAATCACGGCAAAAAACGGCGCAAATGTGCCGCCCCTCACAATTATCATATATGCCGGAGCCAGACCGAAGCTGACAAAATCAGCTATATCGTCCAGCCAGGGACCGTACTTGGTGCCCCCGTGTTTAAGTGCCATGCGGCCGTCAAACAAATCAAAAAGCTGCCCCATGATGATCACGCAAATGGCCCAGGCATAACAGTGATGATAGGTTAAAATCAGGCTGGAAACACCGCACATAAAATTGAGCATGGACAAAATATCTGCATAAAGCCGGTTGGGCACAAACTTGAAAATCATGGATGCCGCAGAAAGGAGAATACAAAAGGCAAGCACCCCATTACCGATATTCACCATCCCGGGAGTGGCATGCAATAATGCACACAGAATCACCAAGGCAAAACAGATAATGGCCTTAATTTTCCCAAAGTTATTGGCCGCCCCGGACACATTGAGCCAGGCCAGCATCCTGCGGGCAAAAAATTGACCTACCAGTTCAATTGCCACAAGGGTCCAGATCAAGTTAGGGGAAAGGATTGTCATGCCGGAGACGGAATAAGGGGTATAGGCAAATCCGACCAGGGGAGGAAGATAGGTGAGTTTGTCGCACATGGGGTCCAGCCACTCCCCCCACCGAGACACCAAATTGCATCCCCGGGCAACAACCCCGTCAATCCCATCAAGAATCGCAGCAAAAGTAAAAATAAAAATGGACAAAGATTGATAGGGCGAATAAAAATAAAGAAAGAACCCCAAAAAAGCAAAACCTGTACGCCAGTAGCAGATGGAGTTGGGATGCATTAGCCACAAATGGGATTCAACAAACTGCCGGACAGATGCCTTTTGTTTAAGGATGTGGGAGAACCAGAAAAAAAATAGGGTACCCAAGGCACCGGATGCCGCAATTACCAAAATTCGTTCCATGATTCGGCCTTAATATCGGTTAAAAAATTGAGTGTGAGGTATCATTGGGGTGCAATTTATCATCTTCACCTCATCCTGGGAATAAAAAATATGGATAAAACCACAGATACCCGTCAGATATTCAAAATCGCAGGTCTGGCCTTTTTACTGAACCTGATTTTAACACTTATAAAAGTACCCCTTGCCATTTATAGCGGTAGCTTGGCTATTACAGCCAGTGCTATTGATTCTGCCACAGATGCCGTGGCATCATTGATCATTTATGGTGGCGTCAGGCTGTCTACCCGCAAAACCCGTTCCTTCCCCCTGGGGCTTTACAAACTGGAAAATGTTGCTTCTGTAACCATTTCTATTTTTATCTTTATTGCCGGATATGAAATCGTTAAACAAATCTTTTCTTCTACCAACAGCCTCCCGCAGATCACACCAATTTCCATTTTCCTTTTGACCGGCAGCAGCCTGTCAATATTCGGGTTTGGACAATATGCCCTCCACGTCGGAAAAAAGACCCGGTCTCCGGTACTGATTGCCGAAGGCCGACATCGCCAGGTGGATGTACTGTCATCCCTCGTGGTTCTGGCATCTGTCCTGTTCAGCTATTTTGACCTGCAGCCCGACGTTATGGGGATCTCAATCGACCGGCTTGGCGCCGCTTTGATTCTTCTTTTCATTGCAAAAACCGGATGGGAGCTTTTATCAGATGGCATGCGGGTTCTCCTGGATGCATCCATTGATTTTCCCACCCTGGACAAAATTCGTATCCTGATCTGTCAGGAACCTGCCGTGGATGAGATCAAATCCCTGACTGGCCGCAACGCCGGGCGATATCGGTTTATCCAGGCCGCCATCACCTTAAATGTCAGTAATCTTGAAGCGGCACACAAAATCAGTGAGGAAATCGAAAACCGGATTTCAACTCAGATTCCTAATATCGAAAAAATAACCATTCAGTATGAACCAAAAATTCGACGTCATGATATTCTGGCGTTGCCCCTGTCGGATAGAACAGGTAAAATCAGCGCCCATTTCGGGGAGGCCCCCTATTTTGCCATACTTTCCCTGCACAGAGACAGCCATACCATTGATGAAAAAAAAATCATGGTGAATCCGCACAGCACCGTTTCTACGGCAAAGGGACTGCGTGTGGCGGAGTGGTTGGTAAATCAGAAAATTACCCATGTGGGAATCCAAGAGGATGTTTCCCACAAAGGCCCGGGATACGTGCTGTCCAGTGCAGGGATAAAAATACTGCGAATTTCATCCACAACCTTGAGTGCTGCGGTGCGGGAGATAATGGGTGCCGAAAGACCAAAGCCCCACGCCATTGAACATGGAAATCCAATAAATCAGACAGAAAGGAACCGATAGTGTCAAATATACGCAAGGGCAGACAAAAGTATTATAATATTTTCTCTCATTTTTATGACCTGTTTATTAAAATGCATTCCCATAATGATGGAGAAGAGACGCGCAAATTTCTTGTAAATTCAGCCGAATTGGAGAAAAAAAATCTCCCCAGGGTATTGGATATATGTTGCGGGACGGGGTCAGTCGCGCTTGCGTTTACCCAAAAGCATCCAAAAATTCAATCTATTGGCTATGATTTTGCTGTAGGGATGCTCAACAAGGCAAAACAAAAGGATACGTCAGGTAGAACCCAATTCATTAACGGCGATGCAGCCAGGTTATCATTTGCGGATAACAGCTTTGACGTTGTATGTTGCTCCCATGCCTTATATGAGTTGAAAAATGAAGTAAGAACAGCGGCACTTTTAGAAATGAAGCGGGTGGTAAAACCGGATGGTTTGGTCTTAATTATGGAACATGAAGTGCCGCACAAACGGCTTATTAAAATATTATTTTATATACGGATGATGTCTATGGGGCCTAAAGATGCCCAGGAGTTTGTAAATCAAGGAATTTTGCCGTTCAAAAAAATCTTTGCCAACGTCACCCTGTCCCATTCCCAATCAGGAAAAAGCAAACTAATCAGTTGTCGTAAAATTTAATGGGCGGTTTGGCGCTATTTTTTTGTGGGCTGACCCTGGATATGGTTAGAGACCAAGTCAGCCCATGGCATGGCTGCTATATTGACCGGCCTGCTTCTTCGGCCTCGGCAACACAGAACATTAGATGCCTGGGAGTTTTTGCATCTCCAATCATATGGAATTTCGCCCGGCTTTGTTTTTCCAAATGTTTCGCATCCCTGACGGGTTGATGTTTTTCCGAAATAACAACCGTATCAAAGCCCTGAAGGGTTACCGGCTCTCCTTTGGATTTAAAAATCACGCCATCATCGGTAAAGGACTTAACCGCTACCATCTTGTATAAAATTACACCGCAGGCCGTCAGGCGCTCCCGCAAATAATACCGGTCATTTGAGGACATCTCTTCGGCAAAACTTTTTTTACGGTTCAGGACCACCACCTCTTTTCCCATATCTCCCAGTTTATGGGCCGTAATCAGCCCGGTGAACCCGCCACCGAGCACAATCACCCTGTCTCCGGCAGCCTGGGCATCAGTGAAGACATCCACGCTGGTGACAAGTTTCATTTTGCTTTTAAACAACCCCTTGATCACGGGCATATCCGGCATGGAGCCTGTGGCCAGTATCACATGATCCGGGTCAAAGGCGTCCAGAACATTAGAAGACAGCGGTGTATTGTAATCCACGGTCACACCAAGACGTTCAAGCTCATTTCTAAAAAAGCGTAAAATATCACCCAGCTCTCCTCTGCCGGGAGCCGTCGCTGCCAGGGCCAGAAGCCCGCCCTGATCCGAATCTTTTTCCAATATTTTCACCTGATGCCCTCTTTGGGCAAACATCCTGGCCGCAGCAAGTCCGGAAGGCCCGGCGCCTGCCACAAGGATTTTCTGAATCTTTTCCGGTGCTTTTTCTTCGGCCAGTTTAAACTCCCGGCCCACATCCGGGTTAACCACACAAGACCCAGGTTCTTTGGCCAGCACAGCATGAATACACCCCAGGCAACACCCCACACAGGGCCGGATAAGGGAGGCATTACCGGATTTGGCCTTGTTCGGATATTCCGGATCGGCAATAATGGAGCGACCTAAGGCCACCATATCAGCTTTGCCGTCCCGAATGGCGGCATTGGCCATCTCAGGATCCTTGATCCGCCCGACAGCGATCACGGGCACATTAACCACCTGCTTAACTGCTTCGGCCATATGGATAAAACAGCCCTGGGGCGTATACATGGACGGAATAGTCAACTCCGTGGACCCGTAAACACCACCTGACACATGAATATACACTGCCCCGGCCTGCTCCAGGAGCGGGGCAATACGCAGAGTATCTTTAAGCGCCCACCCATTTTCGATATAATCGTTGCCATTGATACGAATTCCCACGGGATAATCCGGGCCGGCGTTTTTCTTTACCGCTTCAATCACCTCAAACAAAAACCGGGTACGATTCTCAAAACTGCCGCCGTACTCATCGGTACGGATATTGGAATTGGGCGCCAGGAACTGGTTGATCAGGTAGCCGTGTGCCCCGTGAAGTTCAATGAAATCAAAACCGGCCTCCCGGCAACGCCGGGCCGCCTGCCCAAAACAGTCGGCAAGGTTTTTTATCTCTTCGATTTCCAGAGCACGCACTTGCCCTTTAACCACCGCAGGCGCAGGAATCGCAGAGGGCGCCACTTTTTCTTCCAGATAGGACTGGCGGCCGCCGTGCAGTAGCTGAACACCGAAACAGACATCATATTCTTTAATCCGATTCACCATTCTTTTTAACGCCGGGATACATGAATCCTCATACATCTGGGGAAGATCAGGCAGTTCCTGACCGCTGGGGTGAATCCCACCGCCGCCCACAAGCATCATGCCGACACCGCCTTTGGCCCGGGCCGCAAAGTATTCGATAAGCTGGTCCGTGACATGGCAATTTTCATCCACACCGAAATTAATACTCATGGCCGACATAAGCAGCCGATTCTTCACTTCCATGTGTTGGATCCGGATGGGACTGAAAAGATCTGACAGCATAAGCACACTCCTACATTAAGGCGGTTAAAATATGGCCTTATTTAATGTCAGACATTCAGGTTCAAAACAAGAAATTTTATATCGAAATAGATTATAAAACCAAGGTCAAGATAGAAGCCCTTGGGGAAAAAACCCACACAGGCCTCACCAACACAGGCCAGGCGGTCTCAACTAATGGGCTAATTTAATTTTTACAATTTCGCCTTTTTGGTTTAAATAGGCAACCCCTTGACCAAGGGGTTTTCCGGAAGCGGTTTCAACGATGACGATTTTCTTTTCATCCAATACGTTCGTTGATAATTTTTTTTGGAGCGCAACATTTTCTGACCCATCTTTGGCCACAGAATCAATGTTTTGATCTGATGGCCCTGTTGTTCCTTTGTTATTCCCTGTTTCATCGGCCAGCTGGTAGCGCATCTTATTTCTATCAGCAATGAGCTTGCCGACGCCGGAATAATTATCATCCTCGCCCTCACAAGACGACAATACAGCCATTAGAAAAACCAAAAAAGAAATCAGGAATAAACGCATTTCACTATCCTAACATTTGGGCCGAATTGAAGAGCAGAATTAATTCTATTGGGCCTCTTCCACGGTAAAACGGCGGTTCAGCCTCATGGTTGAAAACAGGCCGTAAATATCATGTGCAACATTTATGACCTTTAACTGACGATTGACCTGGCTCAGGGAATTATAAACGGCAATAATCACGCCAATACCAACTGAATCAACCATACTCACACCCTCAAGATCAATAACCAACGTACCCTCAGAAGAATCGACAGCGGAAAGCAGTTCCCCCTTAAACGCTTCAGCCATAGACGCAACCACATCTTCACCGGGCTTTATCGTAATCTGGTCCGCACTCGTGACTATTTCACTCATCTTTCTCTCCTTATTACAATGACGGGTTGAATTAAGTCTATATCTTAGCTTAAAACCTGCTTTTGTTCAAATCCAAAAATCAACTTCAAAGTGAACATCGACAAAATAGTCACTTTTATTTTCTCCTTGAATTTAAATTAAAAACCACGTATATAGTGTAACTTCTTCCCGGCTGATCAAGTTGGGCGGATAATTCTGATCGGTCGCCTCGTAACAGAAGGCCATGAACCTCGTCAGGTCCGGAAGGAAGCAGCGATAAGTGATCCCTTCTGTGTCTTGGATCGATCCCGGTCACGCAATTATCCGCCCTATTTGATCAGTCGGGTTTTCTTTTTTTTACCTCCCTTTTAGGCCTATGATCAAAATTAACCCCATCGTTGCAGAAGTCATGTGGATTTTAGCTTCAAGGCATCAAGCTTGCTGCTGTAGTAGACTACCGCAAAAGCTTGATAACGCTGAAGATGAAAGCCACATGGCTTCCCCGAAGGGTAAAAATTTTAAGTAAAAAAAAGTAAAATCAGGATCACACAATCAGTTAAGTCCTGCTGAGATCCATATTTTTAGAAAGGCACTTACAATTTCAGCGTGTTCATTCTTTTTTAAAAAATTTTTATGCAACGTTGGGGTTAAATCTGCCACAGATACGCCGGATTTTAAGTCACCATCAAAGCACGCCAATGGAAGCATATTATTAGTATGTGTCCTTTGGCGTAACGCCGAGGGTGACTTAAAAGACAAGTAGATGGACGATTTTATTTTGATCATAGGCCTTATATCTTGACATGTTTTCAAACAGACTTATTTTTCAGCCATAATTTATCATTTTAATTATTTTTTAAACATTTAAATATAAGGGATTTTGGAGCAAACACATTGGTACTCAAAGAGAATAAAAAACAAACTGACGGGAAAGAGGAAAAAACTGATATCCCGGATACTCCTGAGACAGACGAGCAAAAAAATTCCGATGAAGGAAACGACCCGGAAAACAAGGATGATCACGAAGGGCTTGAAGATCAGTTAAATGCGCAAAAAGAAAAAGTACTCAGATTATCTGCAGAATTTGAAAATTTCAAAAAGCGAAAGCAAAGAGAAATTGATGAGTTCAAAAAATTTGCCAATGAAACTATTTTCAGACAGCTTCTTTCAGTGGTGGATAATCTTGAGCGTGCAATCGATTCGGCCACGGATGCAGTGGACGAAACCAGCCTGCTTGAAGGCGTAAAATTGACGCACAAAGAGATACTCAAGCTGTTTGAATCCTTCAACGTGACGCTGGTTGAGGCAGAAAATCAGCCCTTTGACCCCAACTTCCATCAGGCCGTCACCCATGCACAGAATAATGATGTGCCGGACAATACTGTCACAAGTGTCCTTCAAAAAGGATATCTCCTTCATGACAGACTGCTCAGACCAGCCATGGTAGTTGTCTCAAAAAAAGTTGAGAATCAGACTCAAGAAAAAACTCAGGAAGATTAAAGATATTTTCGAAAGGAATTGTTATGGGTAAAATTATTGGAATTGACCTTGGCACAACCAATTCATGTGTCGCGGTTATGGAAACCGGTGGAGAAGCAAAAATCATCACCAATGCCGAAGGCGGCAGGACAACACCATCTATTGTGGCGGTCACTGAAAGCGGAGAGCGTATTGTCGGCCAGGCAGCCAAGCGCCAGGCGGTAACAAACCCCGAAAATACAATTTTTGGTGTAAAACGCCTCATCGGCAGAAAATTTAACTCAAAGGAAGTCCAGGACGACATTCCCATTCTGCCGTATATCATTGAAGCCGCCGCCAACGGCGACACCCGGATCAACATTCGCGGCAAGCAGTACAGCCCTGCCGAAGTATCCTCGTTTATTCTTGCCAATATCAAGAAAACAGCCGAGGACTACCTTGGGGAAGCCGTGACCGAAGCAGTTATTACGGTTCCGGCCTACTTCAACGACAGCCAGCGCCAGGCCACCAAGGACGCCGGTAAAATTGCAGGCCTGGAAGTCAAACGTATCATCAACGAACCCACAGCCGCATCCCTGGCCTATGGTTTGGACAAAAAAGGTGAAGAAAAAATCGCTGTATTCGACCTCGGCGGCGGGACATTCGACGTCTCTGTCCTTGAAATCGGCGATGGGGTATTTGAAGTAAAATCCACCTCTGGTGATACACATCTTGGCGGTGAAGACTTTGACTTGCGTGTTATTGATTACCTGGCAAGTGAGTTCAAAAAAGACCAGGGGATTGATCTGCGGACTGATAAAATGGCTTTGCAGCGGCTTAAAGAGGCTGCAGAAAAAGCAAAAATGGAATTGTCGAGCTCCACGGAAACTGCCATCAACCTGCCCTTTATCACAGCTGACGCATCCGGCCCCAAACATCTGGATATGAAGCTGACCAGGGCAAAACTGGAGTCCCTTGTGGCCGACCTTTTGGACAAACTGGAAATCCCCTGTACCACAGCGCTGAAAGAAGCCCACCTGAACCCCGGCGATGTGGATGAGGTGGTTCTGGTTGGCGGCATGACCCGTATGCCCGCGGTTCAGGAACGTGTAGAAAAAATCTTCGGCAAAAAACCCCATAAGGGTGTTAACCCGGATGAGGTGGTTGCCATGGGGGCCGCAGTCCAGGCAGGCGTACTTCAAGGTGATGTTAACGATGTGCTTCTACTGGATGTTACCCCGCTTTCCTTAGGTATTGAGACCCTTGGCGGTGTAATGACCCGCCTGATCGAAAAGAACACCACCATTCCTACCAAAAAGAGCCAGGTATTCTCCACGGCAGCCGACAACCAGCCCGCTGTGTCCATTCACGTGCTCCAGGGCGAACGCCAGATGTCGGCGGACAACAAGACATTAGGTCAATTTGAACTATCCGACATCCCCCCGGCCCCCAGAGGTGTTCCCCAGATTGAGGTAACCTTTGACATTGATGCCAACGGTATTGTTCACGTATCAGCAAAAGACAAGGCCACAGGCAAGGAACAATCCATTCAAATTACGGCCGCATCCGGCTTAAGCGATGACGAAATTCAACGTATGGTGAAAGATGCTGAGCTGCACGCCGAAGATGACAAGAAAAAACGAGACCTGGTGGATACCAAAAACCAGGCAGAAGCCCTGGTGGATCAGACCGAAAAAACCCTGAAAGAGCATGGGGACAAAGTGGATGAAGCCACCAAAAAATCCATTGAGGATGCCGCTGAAGCCCTGAAACAGGCCAAGGACTCCGACAACCTTGAGGACATCAAGGCCAAAATTGAAGCCCTGTCCCAGGCCTCCCACAAACTGGCAGAAGTGATGTACCAGCAGGCACAGACAGACAGCCAGGCCGACGGAGCCGATGCCGGAGCCGACGGTGCCGGCCCTGCTAATGACGATGATGACGTTGTTGACGCCGACTTTGAAGAGGTCAAAAAAGACAAATAGCAGCCTTAGTACGAACCCGCCCTGCATTATAATGTCCTGATTCAGGGCGGGAATTTGATGTTGAATATAATCCTGCCGTGCTCTATATTGTCCCGGCAGGATTGTTATTTGGTATTTGGGTAACTTTTCACCCAACCACAAACTTCCGCCCAAGTACTATTGCGGTAGGCGAAGATGCTATTTTACATGATAGGCTAACTTTAAAAGAATTATTTAAACTGATTTAAACATGATCATTACTGACATCCTCCGGCAGAACAACGACCTTTACCCGGAAAAAGCAGCATTAATTGAACGAACTCCGGTCGCAGGCCGGCGCACACAGATCACCTGGTCCGAATTCTACCGGCAAAGTGTCCAGACAGCCAATGCACTGCAGGCAAAAGGCATTAAAAAGGGTGATACAGTGGTTCAGCTTATGACCAATAGTCTGACATGGCTGCCCATTTATTTCGGGGTATTATATACCGGAGCCTGGATCGCGCCCTTGAATTTCAGGTTTGAGTCAGACAAAATCCGTTTGTGCACCATGACGGCGGAGGCCAAAGTGTTTATTTTCGGTCCTGAATTTATAGACCGGATAGAAGAAATCAGAGCGGAATTATCCCAATTTGTAAAATTGTGGATATACACGGGACCGGAAAATGATTGCCCGGACTGGGCCTGCGCTTTTAACCAATTCATCTCTGAAGCAGACGGACTCACACCGCCTGGTGTCGAACTAACGCCTGAAGATGATGCCGCTTTGTATTTCACCTCCGGCACCACCGGCACACCCAAGGCGGTGCTGCACACCCACAAAGCATTAATGCATGCATGTGAGGTAGAACATGACCACCACGCCCAGACCCACGATGATGTATTCCTTTGCATTCCGCCCCTTTACCACACCGGAGCAAAAATGCACTGGATGGGGTCGTTCCTGGTGGGGGGAAAATGTGTCCTGCTCAACGGTGTCAAGTCAGAATGGATCATTGAAGCCGTCTCTGAAGAAAAATGCACCATTGTGTGGCTGCTGGTGCCTTGGGCCCATGACATCATTATTGCCATTGAAGACGGACGGATCAAGCCTGCCGACTACAACCTTTCCCAGTGGCGCCTCATGCACATCGGGGCACAGCCCGTCCCCCCAAGCCTGATCCGGAACTGGCGCAAGCACTTCCCGGGTCAGGATTACGACACCAATTACGGTTTAACCGAATCCTCAGGCCCCGGCTGTGTTCACCTAGGCGTTGAAAATGCAGAACGAATTGGCCCCATCGGCATTCCCGGATACGGGTGGCAAGCCCAAATTGTAGACAAGCAGGGCAGTCAATTGCCCTTTGGTGAAACCGGAGAGCTCATTGTCAAAGGCCCCGGGATGATGAAAGAATATTACAAAAATCCCGAAGCCACAGCCAAAACCATAAAAAACGGATGGTTATTTACAGGGGACATGGCCAGGTACGACAAAGACGGGTTTATCTGGCTCGTGGACCGCAAAAAGGATGTAATCATCTATGGCGGGGAAAACATTTTTCCTGTGGAGATCGAAAACTTTTTTCTCAAACATGAAAAAATAAGGGATATTGCGGTCATAGGCGTGCCGGACGAACGTTTAGGGGAAATCCCTGCCGGCATTATCAGCCCCAAGCCGAATACCATGATGTGTGAACAGGATATTCTTGATTTCCAGAGTAAACTGCCCAGGTACAAGCAACTAAAAAAAATATTTTTCGGCGATGTACCCAGAAACCCCACCGGTAAAATAGAAAAACCGAAACTGCGAAGAATTTATGCCGAAGACAAGCGAAAATCCATGGATGTGCTGCTCAAATAACAGCCATGGGTTGATCCCTGGTCTGATCAAAGCCAGGCTCGCCCCACAATAAAACATGAAATAAATTCAACATATTATAGAAACTTTCATGTAGAATGGATAGTAAAATGAAATATATAACCGGAAATGTTTCCCCATGGGCAATACTGTTTTTTATTTTCATGATAGTGACAATCGTGCCCTGCAACGCTGCCCAGCCCCTTGATGAAGAAACCGCCAAGATTGTTTCAGGTATTGAAGCAAAATACGCCAATAAAAGTTTCAGTGCCGATTTTGAACAGGCCTCTCGTCTGACTGCGCTTGATGTAACCGAAACTGCCAAGGGAAAAGCCTGGTTCAGCCATCCGGGTAAAATGAAATGGGCATATCAAGGCTCAGACAACCATGAAATCATCACCAATGGCAAAAAACTATGGATCTACCGCCCCGAAGATAATCAGGTGATGATTGGCGATGCTGATCCATTCTTCCAATCCGGTTCCGGGGGTGCATTTCTGGCAGACATCCACAAAATCAGGGAAAAGTTTACCATTAAACCGGGAAAATCTGGAGAAAGCTTTTCACAACTTGAGCTGACCCCTAAAAAGAAAACGCCGGAGCTTGCCAAAATACGTATTACTGTGGATCTTCCAGGATATAAAATTCCCGTCGTGGAAACCGAAAATATTTACGGAGATATCACAAAATTTATATTTACCAATATCCGATTCGGCACATTTGACGAACAGATATTTGAATTTACCGCCCCACCAGGGGCAGAACTTATAGAAATAGACTGATGACGATTAAAAATTCTACACTGCACCAAAAGATCCGGGATTTGGCCAAAGCAAAAAAGGCCGTTATCCTGGCACACAATTACCAATCTCCCCAGATCCAGGACGTGGCTGATCTGTGTGGAGATTCACTTGAAATGAGCATAAAGGCAGCGGCTACCGATGCAGAAATTATTGTCTGCTGCGGGGTTCGCTTTATGGCTGAAACGGCAGCCATCCTGTGCCCGGATAAAATCGTACTTATGCCCAATCCTGATGCCGGGTGCCCCATGGCGGATATGGTTACCCCCGATGCCTTGGTCAAACGCAAGAAAGAGCTTGGCGGCATCCCTGTTATTACCTACGTTAACTCATCGGCGGCAGTCAAGGCGGTCTCCGATATCTGCTGCACCTCAGCCAATGTAGTCAAGGTGGTCAATTCATTAAAGGCTGATGAAGTACTCATGACGCCGGACCGCAACCTGGCCCGGTATGCAGCGGCCCATACCGATAAAAAGGTACACCTATGGGAAGGGTATTGTCCTTTTCACAACGATTTAACTGTCGAAGCGGTCAAAGCAGCAAAAGCCGCCCATCCCAATGCCCTGTTTGTCGCCCACCCAGAGTGCACCCGGGACGTTCTTGAACTTGCCGACAGCATCCAGTCCACATCGGGCATGATTCGGTTTGTCGGTGAAAGCTCGGCCGACCAATTCATCATCGGCACAGAAACAGGATTATTGCACCCCCTTTCAAAGGCATATCCGGAAAAAACCTTTTTTCCGGCATCAGATCAACTGTTATGCGCAGACATGAAAAAAACGCAATTGCAGGACATCTTGGACTGCCTTGAAAACATGTCAGGAAGGGTGGTGGTTGAAGAAGATATCCGAATCAAAGCCATGGATGCTGTTAAAGCAATGATAAATACCAAATAGACATGCAGCCCAAAAAACAAATTAGTTACGACCCAGGAGACATATCTCATTTCAATTTGCATCTTGGGTCGTAACATTTAAACTTGCAGGATATATTCATCTAATTCTAAATTTTTTTAACCTTTCCCACAGGGGCAAGGTATATTGAAAATTTATCTTCACCATCAAGCAACCGCTTAAACATGTATATCCTTCCATTTGATTTGATACTTTGAAAGATATTTTCTTAAACGATCAGAATCATTTGAACACACCTTTCTTTTTCTTGAGGCTGCAAAAAGCGCCCTGCCCGCCTGGGCAATATTTTTGGAAGTTCGGCAGGTCCGAATAACATCGGCAAGTTGTACTTTTTCGAATCGATCAAGGGCAGCCGTTCGTTCTTCGCCGATCAGATCCACCAATATCCCGTCATCGATTCGTTTCTGAGCAGGTCTCCACCTAACGGATAGTCTATGGATTTCATCTTTGACGACCTGGTCTGTGATCCTGCCGCCTGGTGCAAGGGTTGCCATTCTGGTAACGGCACCGTTAAGATCCCGAAAATTTGCAGGCCAAAGCGCTTCAGGAGAGGTTGCGAATTTTAAAAATCGATTACGGGCCTCTTTATTGAATGTGATGTGCCGTTTGGTTCTTTCAGCAAAACGGTCAAGTTCGTAGTTCAAATTCGGCTCAATATCTTCATGCCGCTTATTCAGTCCCGGCATGTCAAAAGTCCATAAATTTATTCTGGCAAGAAGATCCTCCCGGAATCTTTTTTCCATGACATCGTAAAACAGGTCCCGGTTGGTACCACAAATCAATTGGAAATCGCTATGAGTCTCGGTATCGGAACCCACAGGAAGAAACTGCTTTTCCTCAACTGCCCTAAGCAGCATAGACTGCTCGTCCAGGCCAAGTTCGCCCACTTCGTCTAAAAACAGCATGCCGTTATCTGCTGTTTTCAAAAGGCCGTTCCTGTCGCTGGTCGCCCCCGTAAATGAACCTTTTTTATGCCCGAAAAGAGCAGACATTGCCCCATCACCTCTCAATGTCGCACAATTGACTTCCACAAAACCACCCTTTAGCTGGCGTCTGGCTTTTTTCAGTTCATACACCCTTCTGGCTAAACGGGATTTGCCGGCGCCGGTGGGACCTGTTATCAAAACAGGGTCAACCGAGTTGATGGCAACACGCTCAATTTGTTCAATCAAATTATTAAACGATGGGTTCCGTGTCTCTATGCCGGATTTTAAAAAGGAGATATCATCTTTCATCTCCTGCTCGAATCGCATGGCAATCTGATCATACCGGGAAAGATCCAAATCAATGATTCTATATTCCCCGCTTAGATCATGTTTCCTTTTTCTGGTGGGAGGACTTGTCTGCAATAACCGGCCCGGCAGATAGTTTGATTCGATGAGCAGGAAAAGACATATCTGGGCAACATGGGTGCCTGTGGTGATATGGATCAGATAATCTTCATTTTCAGTATCAAAGTGATACCCTTTGGCAAAGTCGTGCAAGACGCCATAGACCTCTTGAAAATCCCACGGATCAGAGAAATCGGTTTCAACAGGAACCACTTGCGTTTCCGGAGAGACATCCCGGATATCGTCTCTTATCCGCTTCATCAGCCGGGTATAGCTTTTCTCATAAAGGAGTTCAAAGCGGTCGACCAAAAGCTCGCTATGCTGACATATCGCCACAGTTGGCCGCCAGTGTTCCCAGCGTGATGCATTTTCCCCTCTATCAAGTACGGGGCCTAAAATCCCGATTACAACCGTTTTTTTCATATTAATATTTCTATTTTATATATAAAATTTTCTATATTTTACAGAACAAAAATATCACATGTCAAGCTTCCAATCTCCCAAAATTCGCCATAATCATTATTTTTTCAGGTAGTTATAATTTTTATAAATATTTCTTCAGTAACCGGCACACCCGTTGCTTATAGCAAGAGCAGATGCCACCGGGCCAGCGGCACACAGTATTCAAATAAAATTGTAAATACTGAGTGTTCCGGACATGGGTTCTGCGGATGGAACGGCATCTGAATGGATAGCTCAATCGGGTAGAGCATCGTGCAGATAACACGAGTGTTGCAGGTTCGATTCCTGCTCCAGTAATTGGTTTTTTAAAAAGGTTTAAGGAGGGCATGAAGTGATCCGGCAGGTTTTCTTGGGCAGATTGAGAAAACAACACCCACGGACCCGCCATGAAGCATATGGATACCGTAGATGAACTGTTTACAACGAATGAAGTACAAATGTTGAACTTCAGGTCTGGTTTGACAGAGTATCCTCCAAACGAAGCAAGCGTGATTCATAGACTTAAATACTGCTCCGCAGATCCAGGTGTCGCCGGGCAACGGATTGCTCTTCTTAAACCATTACATTGGCCGGACTGAGAACGGCTTTAAGGCACTGTGCAAAAAGGAAAAAAATGATTAGAACAAAAAAAATCCGTTCTTACGAAAAAGGGTTATACTTCAAAGATAGAGAATTTAAAGGCAGCCATGAGAAGCCAGGCAAACACGGCCAAGCTTCTGGACAACAACCCGACACTGATGAGGCTGCGTGAACTTGATATTCTTGAAAAGGTTGTATCAAATTCAAAAATGAGTGTCGTGCTTGGAGAAAAAGGGCTTGCGGATCGTGTTGTAAACCTGCTGTGATCTTAGCGCAGTTAAAGCAAAAGGATAATACCATGTTAAAGATTGATGGAATGCTTGGAGAAGGTGGCGGACAAATTTTGAGGACCTCCCTTGCCCTGTCCCTGGTTACAGGCAAACCTTTCACAATAAACAAGATCCGGGCGGGGAGAAAAAAGCCGGGACTGATGCGGCAACACCTAACCTGCGTCAACGCCGCAGTCAAGGTAGGCAATGCAAAGGCAGAAGGTGCGAGCATCGGTTCACAGTCCCTTAAATTTGAGCCAAGCAACATAACTGCCGGCAATTATAATTTTGCAATCGGAACAGCAGGAAGCTGTACATTGGTCCTTCAGGCAATATTGCCGGCATTGCTGGTGGCAGATGCTCCGTCCGAGGTCATACTGGAAGGCGGCACCCACAATCCGTTTGCCCCGCCTTTTGATTTTCTCGATCAGACATTTCTTGGGCTCATCAACAAGATGGGTCCAACCGTGTCAGCATCGTTGATTCGCCCCGGTTTCTATCCGGCCGGTGGAGGAAAAGTTAAAATAGAGATCACCCCTGCCTCTCTTGGAAAAATAGATCTCACACAGCGGGGCGAAATATTAAATAAAACGGCAAAGGCGTTTGTGGCAAACCTGACTGAAAACATTGCAGCAAGAGAAATTAAAATAGTCAAAAAGCTATTGGGCTGGGAAAACTGTGAAATTGTTAACCGCTCTGATTCCCATGGACCGGGGAACGTGTTGACGCTCTTCGTGGAAAGCGAAAACCTCACAGAGGTGTTCACCGGGTTCGGAGTCAAAGGAGTTACCGCCGAAAAGGTCGCCAAAAGATGTGTGGGTCAGGTGAAAAGCTATCTGGCTTCTGATGCCCCCGTGGGGAAATATCTTGCGGATCAATTGTTAATCCCTTTGGCCATGGCCGGTGGCGGATCGTTTGTCACACAACCGCCCAGCCGTCACACAATGACAAATATTGAAGTAGTGAAACAATTTTTAGAGCTGAATATCAACTGCACAGAAATTGACAACCGCTGTTGGCAGATATCAGTTAAAAAATAAAGAGGAATAAAAAATGGAATGGGTAAAAAAAGAAGATAAATATAAAGTCCCTATAAAATCCTGGTGTTCAAACCTCGAAGGACTTGCAATGAGGCAAGCCGAAGACCTGGCCATGCACCCTGCTGTTTTCCACCACGTAGCCCTGATGCCGGACTGCCATCCGGGTTATGGTATGCCCATCGGCGGCGTCATTGCGGCTGACAATGCTGTCATCCCTAATGCCGTGGGTGTGGATATCGGTTGTGGTATGGGATCGGTAAGAACTAACCTCCCCGTATCCGAAACCAGCAGGGAAAGCTTAAGAGAGGTGGTTACATCGGTTAAAAAATATGTTCCCTGCGGGGAAGGCAACGCCCATAAAGTGCCCCAGACATGGGAAAACCTTGATGACATAGAAGCTTATGAAAAAAGAGGATGGTACTCGTCCCATGTTAAAAAACTTGCCTATAAAAATTTAGGTAGCCTTGGCGGCGGTAATCATTTTATTGAGATCCAGGCTGGCGATGATGACCGGATCTGGCTGATGATTCACTCCGGTTCACGGCATCTGGGCAATGTGATAGCACGCTTTTATAATGACATTGCTGTTAAACTGAATCAAAAGTGGCACGCAGAAACACCAGGAAAAGACCTGGCATTCCTGCCGGCAGAAACAACGGAAGGACAAAATTATATCAATGATATGAATTTTGCACTCTCCTATGCCCGGGAAAACCGCAGAAAAATCATGACTCGGTTTAAGGATGCCTTTACAGAAGTCTTTCCTGGGACTGAATTTGGAGATGAAGTTAATATTCACCATAACTACGCAGCCTTAGAAAATCATTTCAATAAGAATGTATGGGTCCATAGAAAAGGGGCAACCTCAGCCAAGCAAGGAGAGACCGGAATTATTCCCGGTTCAATGGGAGCCCCTTCTTTTATTGTCCAAGGATTGGGGAATCCTGAGTCGTTCATGTCCTGTTCCCATGGTGCAGGAAGGGTTCTAGGACGGCTGCAGGCAACCAGAGAACTCACCCCAGAAAACTGTGACCAGGTCATGCAAGGCATCGTTTACGATCGCTGGAATAAGGTCACACGAGGAAAAGCCAAGGGCATGTACGATCTTGGAGAAGCACCACAGGCATATAAAAATATTGAAACAGTCATTGAAGCGCAGCTTGATTTGATCAAGCCCCTGCATAAGCTTCGCCCTCTCGGGGTTGTGAAAGGGTAAATAATCCCGGGGAATCATCTCTCACGATTCCCCGGGACACCATCAAACCTTCGTCAAACTAAATTTTTCGTTTTCATAAATCTGATTGTGACATGTGTCAATGCTATTCTTTGAGGCAATAATCCTAACGCCGGTTTTATTTTTAAAAATCGTATTCAAGTTACACTCTTTTTATTAAACTGGATGATTTAAAACAAGGAACTACTTTAAGCTTGATCATTTACAAAAATCATTCAAATTGATAGGCTTATTCAGTTCTATTTAATGACCCCAAAAGAGAGGGAAAAATGAATTCCCCCAAAGTATATCAAAATTCATCTAACTGGCGGAATTCTCAGAGGCTTGATTGCGAGGTGCCAGTTGATATCCTTTTTAAGGGAAAACTTTATAGAGGAGTTAGTGTCAACATAAGTGAGACTGGAATTTTTATTAAATCTATCCCATTAGAGGATTTCAAAATTTTTGATAAACTCACGATCGCTTTTCAGAAACCCGATTTAAAGCCCGTCAAGGCAATTGGCAGGGTGGCCAGAAAGACCAATGAAGGTATTGGAATTCTTTATTTAGGTGAAAATCAGCCAAAGGGGAACTGGCTCAAACCGAACATTGAAGACCTTTTTACATCTTAAAAATACGAATTCGGCTTCCAATAATCATTACCGCCCGTCCATCTCCGGAGAGGGACCGAAAAATTTTGGGCACTAATTTAATTAAGGATGGGAAACTATCCGGCGAAAGCTTCCCATCCTCAGGTTATACCATTACAAACTTTAAGGATAATCAAAATTCTCCGGGGAACAATAATGACTCTTATGCCGTTTTGATTTCTATCTGCCTGGGCTTTGCTGCTTCAGATTTAGGCAAGTGCAATTTTAACACGCCATTTTTTAATTCCGCTTCAACTTTTTCAACATCAATCGTCTGTGGTACGGAAAAACTTCTGATATATTCTACATCTGAAAACTCTTCATATGTTGCAGCACCTTCTATTTCAAGTTTTCTGACACCGGATATTGATAAAGTCCCATTATCAATATCAACTGAAATATTGTCTTTTACCACTCCCGGCATGTCTGCATGGAGAAGAATTTCATCTTCATTTTCATAAATATCTACTGCTGGCGTTACTTCATATAATTGACGAGTTTTTTCGACATTTTTTTCGTCTTGTTTTGCGATTTCTTTTGCTCTATCCATCGTAACCTCCTTCTTAAAAACTGATCCTAAAGTTTAATTGATGCTTATTTTCTTGGGTTTTGCGGCCTCATGCTTCG
Organism: uncultured Desulfobacter sp.; assembly: GCF_963677125.1. Taxonomy (NCBI): domain Bacteria; kingdom Pseudomonadati; phylum Thermodesulfobacteriota; class Desulfobacteria; order Desulfobacterales; family Desulfobacteraceae; genus Desulfobacter; species uncultured Desulfobacter sp. The sequence goes on from NZ_OY781882.1 coordinate 3,524,103, forward strand.
GAAGTTTAAGATAAAGAACACCGTTTTTAAGCGTCGCTTCAACTTTCGTTGAATCAACATCTGCAGGTAGCGTGAAGCTTCTGGAAAAAGATCCAACCCCTCTTTCAGTTTTATGGGTTTTATACTCTTCAGGAGCATCGGATCTTCTTTCGCCACTGATTTCAAGATAGTTTCCCTGAATTTTTACATTCAAGTCTTCCTTTTCGAGCCCTGGCACTTCAGCCCTAATTTCAAAATTATCGCCATGTTCGTACAAATTTGTCTTGGGAGCAGCAGATTCCAATTCCCATCTGTAACCAGATGGTCTTCCATAATCGCCATAAAGTCCGTTTAACTTTTTTTGAAGAAGATTCATGGTCCCCAACAATCTGTCGATATCACTAATTCTTGTAAACATAATTCTTCCTCCTTACGATAGGTAGTTTCAAGTTTATATGAAAGTACCGATAAGTTGCTAAGCGTCTTTCATATTTTGTTGTGGGTCAAGCCTGGGGGTTAATAGACCAGGTCGGCCCATGGCCGTTATTGCGGGAACCGTTTGGGATGTTAGAATCGACATTCTCATGAAAGTTAGGGTATCGTCCATTCTATGTACAAAACCTTTGCTCCCACAAATCATCTATATTTTTGCCTAAATTAACCCCAATTTTTTCCATGTCAATAGAGCTCTATTATTTTTATTAAAATTTTATTTTAATAATGAAATTAAGGCTTTTAGATTAAGTTTATAATAAATATTAGCTTATTAAGCGTATTTAATTTCTATCTATAAACATAGTTCCAACGCCTTATTTTATTATTTTTGTTTGAGAAACCCGGTTTGATAGGCCTCCTTTTAGGCTCAAAACCAGACTAAACAACCACCGGCTTCAAGCCGGTGGGTTTAAACTCGCGGACTGAAAGTCCAGCGAGACCGGCTATAGCCGGTTGAAGGAGCTACTCAATATCAAAATGATCATTAGGGTCTTTTTCAAAATGATGTTCAAGATACTCTTGAATCATATCTTTTGTCAGTTCTCCAGAGGTTATGCAAAAATACCCCCGAGCCCAAAAATGTTTACCCCAATATCGCTTTTTCAAATGTGGAAACTCCTCAAAAATTTTCCGAGACACACGCCCCTTAACTCTGCGCATGATATCAGACGGGGAAATATTTGGTGGTGCCGAACACAGAATGTGAACATGATCCTTGCTGACAACACCACGCAAAATGTGAATTTCAAACCTCTCACAGGTTTGTCGGACGAGTTCTCTCACTCGCAAAGCAACATCCCCTTGCAATACGTGGTATCGGTACTTCGTCACCCAAACAAAATGATATTCTATTTTGTACTTTGTATGACTGTTTTGCCGATAGTCCATGCAAAGGACTATAAAACAACTGCTGGCAAAATGCTACCCGTCTAAAGACGGGGGTTTTAACCTTTTACAGAAACAATAAACCCCAAAAAAACGCCACACCAATACAATCTTCATTACGATTAAAAATTCTATTGACATGGTAATATACATAGATTATTTTGCCTTTTAAAGCAGGATGGTTAAGATGCTGAAAGATTTAAAAATAATTATCATATTTCACATTAGTTAAATGTACATATGATTTGATAATGATCTTGATATCAAGACATTCATTATTCAATTATAATTATTGATATTGTTCAATCGAAGATTTTTTATCAGGAGGTGATATCATGCCCAAAGACTATTACCTTGTTTTAGGAATTACTTCAGATGCAACACTTGATGATATCAAAGAAGCATACAGACGGCTTGCAAAAGAGTTTCATCCAGACCATTATGGGGATAACCATTCTCCGTTTCTTGCAGTTCAAGAGGCATATTCGATACTCTCAGATCCAATTAAACGACAGACACACGATCTTGAGGTCCTAAGTCAAAAAAAAACGTTGAGGCCCAAGTGCTGGGAAAACATTCGTTCCGGCCCAAGAAAACAAATTGAACCTCTCATATCTGAACAGGCACAACCGATGGATTTGGGAACTGCAAGTCTCTCACGGTCTTTTCATACTTATAGACCATCATTTGATGAATTGTTTGACAGGATATTTAGCAATTTTCATTAGATATCCAGACCTAAAAACGAAAATCTATATTTAACGGTACATTTTCGCATAAGCGGCATGCTTTAGGTTTCCGGTAAAGAAAAGCTATATTGCTAAACAATCAATATGACCGATCCTGCGGTAAGGCCGCTCATCAACAGATTGAAGGCGGCATATGATTTACTGCCATTCAACATTCTGTCGAGCAGCACGCCGAAACCTGCCCACAAAGAGATAGAGGGGATGCAGACAAAACCCAAGATGGTGATAATCAAAGAGACAGATAACCAACCATCACCGGCAGGTGGTTGGGTTCGGAAGCAGCCGGATTGGATAAAAGCTGTCTTCCCAAAAGTATTTTAGAAACTTCAAAGGTTAAAAAGATTTGCGGTTTTAATGCCAACATCGGATTTTACATGTCAGTCCCCAAGTTTAAAAAAAAATTCCTGATGGAATCACATGAAACCATCAGGATCTTTTTTTGATGCCCTCAAAGACATAGGGAATCAAGTCATACCCACAAGAGCAATGAATCGCTATGGCTATGGTTTCCCAATCACGATTTGATCTTCGAATGAATACTGCTGAGCGTTGCCAGTCAGTATTATTTCATAGGTTTTCATTCCGTTGAATTCTTTGTATTTACCTTTTTCTCTGATCTCAACAAAGGTAAACGGATTATCCGTTTTAGAATCATATCCTTCGGTCGGGCTCACATAGGGCCAATCAAGGCTCATACCGACATTTCCTTCCAGGACAAAGTAATGAATACCGTTACGGACCGCTGTTTCACCACGATGATCATGGCCTGAAAAAACCGCTACCACCTGTCCGTCAGCTTCAAGGATTCCTCGAATCACATCGGCATTTTTGATTGTATGATCTTCGGTAACGCCGTCCAATTTGTCGCGATGCACCACCTGGTGGGTGAACACTAAGGTTGGCAAATCACTTGCTGCCAAATCTGCTTCAAGCCAATCCAATTCTTCCTGGGGCACCCATGTGTCTTTCCAGTTCCAGAAAGTATCCTCAGGCGTATTCATCGTATAGGGTCGGTGCGGCTCAGCCACTGTGTAATCAGCGTCCAAAACGATGCAGTGAATGCCGTTTGAATCAAAGGAATAATAGGTTTTGCTCTTGTCAATCCCGGTATTGTCCCAGTTCGCCAGAAAATCTTCTCGTGTCATGTTATCAAACTCATGGTTGCCCAGAACATGATAATGAGGGCCATTGAAGCTTGTAAAAACACTCTCGATTTCCTGAAAATTTTCAACAGAATCCTTATCAACTTCAGGATTCAACGTATCGATCAGATCACCAAGTTCAATGATAAAGTCAGCTTTTCCCTGCATTTGTTTCACAAAGAACTGCATCTTTTCATACCCTGCAGAATATCTTCGTGACAGACTATCAGTTTTCGTGGTGTGGTGAACATCCGTGATGATCCCGAATTTCGCCACCATCCCGGCATTGGCAATACCTGCCCCAAAACATAATATAATAATTAAACATAATATTTTTTTCATAAGTGAACCTCTCTTTTAATTATTTTCTATATCATTGAAAGTTCAAGTGAACCTCTCTTTTAATTATTTTCTATATCATTGAAAGTTGTATCGTTGTTGACATGGGCATTCCTTTTTTTCCACCCCCTCTCACGTTCACCGCCCATTATTGCAATTCAAAATTCATTTAGATATTCAAAGACTTTTTGGGATTGTCTTTTTAATTTACAATCTGCTGGTTGCCGGTAATTACATTTTGAGACAACTTTGAACTTTTGAATGATGAATATTTATCGATTAAATGTTTCGAGAAGATTATTATGAAATTTTCCTTTGGATATATTTATATTAGCGAACCGTTCACAATACTTTGATAGAGTATTTATATATTTGTTTCCTTAATTAGAGGAAGCCCTAAATTCTGAAGAACAAATACTTATGTTTTCATGTCAATCAAGTAGAAGGAGATCGATTCATTAATCTGAATCAGCTCAGTTATGTTATTTTTGTAAGGTTGGGGAAATAGGTAGGGGGTTAATTTATGTAATAAAAAGTTGGGCTAATTTTTTCTTATATCCTTTTTCAAAAGACTCCCCGCCAAAAAAGGAGAATCAAACCGAAAGCAGGAAGAAGTCTCCGGTCTCCAAAGTCCGAGGGAGGTATTCTACAGCTTTCGGCGTAATAATTAAAATTTAAAAAACTATTTTTTATTGAACTCAGTTTAACACCCCCCCCTATTCCACCGGTCCAAAAATTTTCAAGTAAGTTCCGTATCCAATCTTTAACTGGGGATTGACACTGGTATCTGTAAACAATTTGACGGCCTGCATTGAATCTAAGTTTCATTGCGCTTGGATAAGAGCTTATCAAGGTGACCGGCAAAAGCATTACGATTTTTTGCGGTTAATGGTGGCGGACCACCGGTGTCGACACCACAGGCCCGTAAAGACTCCTTAAATTCTCTCATATGGAGGCTCCCCCTGATACTGTCTAAAGAATATAATTCACCACGGGGGCTGAGAGCATATCCGCTCTTCTCTAAAACTTGGGCGGCCAAAGGGATATCACTCGTAATAACGAGGTCTCCGATCTCAAGTCTTTTCACTATCTCATTGTCAGCAACGTCAAATCCGGAAGCGACTTGTAACAGCGTTACCCACGTCAACCGTGGAATGTGCATAGGCTGATTTGCAACCAGTGTCAATTGTACCCTTGTCCACTGGGCAGCTTTAAATAAAATATTTTTAATTACTGCAGGGCACGCATCTGCATCGACCCATATTTTCATCTTATTCTCCAGAAGCTGAAAAATACTATCCCCCAGCCTTTATTGCTTTGTATCCAAGCGAATTAAGATGTTCAACCAAAAAGTCCCGGTGATCCCCTTGAATTTCGACGACTCCGTTTTTTACCGTACCGCCAGTACCACACTGTTGTTTTAGTTTTTTAGCAAGCTCTTTTAAGGATGGACCTTCAAGTGGAAGGCCGGTGATGAGCGTAGCGCCCTTTCCTTTTCTTCCCTTAGTAGATCTTTCCACACGGATCTTCCCGTCACCTTTGGGGATAATGTGCGTTTTCTTCTTTTTACAAATGCATTGGGCCGATTGCTTTCCACAGGTCGGGCATATCCTTCCTGATTCCGTAGAATAAACAAGCCTACTGTTAGAGTCTTGATTCCTCAATAAAAATTTTCCTTTTTTGGTTCCCCTTGTCAGGAGAATTGTTTTTATCTGGTCACCGTTTTTTTACTTTTCCCACAGGGGCAAGATATATCGCAAATTCCCCGTCACCATCAAGTCCGAGGAGTTCATCTACTTCCTCCTGGTCATAAGCTGCTATGGCACAGGTTCCAGCATCAATGGCTTCACAGGCAAGGTAAAGATTCTGGCAAACATGACCTGCATCCAGCGCAATGACCTTATGAGCTGCCAACCCATACCGCCATTCCATTCTATATGGTATAGCCACCCAGATGAAAGTTACAGCTGATTTACCCGGATAAGGCTGGCTGAGGGACGCAGTGATCATTTTTTCTGACAGCATATCATCTTCAAATTCGAATAAAAGTTGATGCGAAAGGGGTAAATATCTGTAAACACCAGGGGCAAGGTCATCCACATTAAAAACGGCAAGATAGGTTTCAAGGGCATGACGACATCCGGCAGAAGGAACATTTCTATATGCATGGCCCTGAAACCTTTTCCCCCTGACGCCCTGGGTACACCACAGCAGATATGCCAGTTCTTCTAAAGTAAGGCTTTGATTCAGATAGACACGATAGCTCTTTCTGTTGCCTATGGCATGTGTGAGATCTGTCTGGGGAATCATATGCCATTCATCAGGTCCTGGAAGATCTGTTAAAGTTGCCCCCTCAGGATATGGTTTTTCAATGGGTGGGACGGGAACACCTTGGTTTTGATCGGTAAAGTTGAAAGCAATTGTTTTACGAATACTATCTTTAAGAAAGTATCGATACGCTTTGAGTTTGTCAGCTTTCATAATTTTCCCCCAAAAAATTGATTTTGAAGTGATGTACCTACTGAGTTTATCGTAGGTTACAGCTTTCGTTGCTGATTCCATATTTAAACATAATTCAAAACCAGCTTTTGGGAATTGTGAAATGCGTAAAAAAAAGAAGCTCGGTTTTGAGGACAACGCCGGTGAGAGAGATGTTGTGACCAGTACAGTAGACATGAATGAAACGCAGCTTGTGACTGCAAGCCTGGACGGAGACGCCGACGCCTATCGGCGACTGGTAGAGCGGTATCAAGGCAGAATTGCCTCCCGAATACGCCGCTTTACCCGGGATCCGGTGATGCTGGAGGAGCGGGTTCAGGATGTGTTTGTCCAAGCTTAAATCGATATTTGAAGATGGTTTTGACGCCGGAACAAAAAGAAAAGCTGGACAACAGATTCAATCGAATAGAGAAGCGCTGGTTTGCGGAGGAATCCACCGGAGAGCAGCTTGAAATATGCACTAAAGAACCAGGAAGTATACAACTCCGGCAGGAGCCGGATCGGGAACCTGAAGAAAATCAAGGCCAACCTGATAATTTTTAATTATGTAAACTCTCTCCATATCTTGGCTAAAAAAATTAGGATAATTCAAAACGCCTGCATTGTAGACATGCCATCCCTTGGTATACATGACCATAGACATAGATGAGCGAAGAACTGTCGAATCAATAGCACAGAATCTTGGACACGGCCTCAAATAATGAAATTTCTTGACTGTTACCATATCTATATGTTGTGATTGACCCCAAACTATGAAAGTCATGACTGGCTGAAGTATTCATAGGTGATGCTCCGCGCATCTAAGCCCATGCATCATACCATCAGTCAACGCTTTGGCATTACTCATTTCGTTCAAGGGTATTAAGCTCTTATCGCATTGTTTAGATAATCAATCCTGATGCCAAAATCCTTTACCGTGATTGATTTTAAAAGATTAGCAGATATTTATATAACCATTATATCAATAACGGCGTAGATCAGGTAAAATGGGCTGAAATTCTTTGACATAGACATGGTTCTTGCATATTGTGAAAGATCTTGTTTTGGGGTTGGAGGAATGAGTCTTTGTGGTTTACAAGCCCCCAGAAATAATAAACATATCAATCCCTATTAAGATTATTACATGGACCAGTTTGAATGACCATGATTACCAATTAGTAAAACATGCAAGCCCTTGCTGTAGCACAGACACTTGGTGATAAAAAAATATAAAATCCAGAAGGGTGGAAGATAGAATGAACCATAGAACATATGAAATACAAAGAAATGTTTTGGAGTGCATACCATGAGAGGTGCTTTAGAGAAACTGACTGTCAAGGGATTCAAATCCATTAAAGATCTCAATGAATTCAAACTAGGTGACCTCAATGTCATTATTGGTGCAAATGGAGCCGGAAAAAGTAATTTTGTCCAAATTTTCCGTATGTTGATGGCAATGACTCAGAAAAATTTCAGCAAATTTATTCTTGAGCGTGGAGGAGCGGATAATTTTCTTTTTGAAGGGCCAAAGGTGACTTTAAAAATTGAAATGGGGTTTGATTTCACATCCCACAGTAGTAATGCAACGGGTCCTAATTCATATAGGTTTGAGCTTACACCAACCGCCGACGAAAATTTTCTTATATATGAAGAACGAAAGTATGTCACAACAGAGTGGCGTTCTTATGGAAGCCCATCAAAAGAAAGCCGGTTGTACGATGAACGCAATGAAAAATCATGGGACGGCCAATGGAAGGGAGTAGGACATTTTGTTTTTGAATCCATCTCCAATTGGATGGTCTACCACTTTCATGATACCAGTTCGTCATCCCCCATGCGCCGCTCAGAGATCGTTGAGGACTATTATAAACTAAGGGGCGATGCTGCGAATATTGCCCCGTTCCTCTTAAATCTTAAAAATGAAGCTCACGATTATTATAAGAGAATTGTTGATGCCGTCCGTATGGTCACACCTTTTTTTGATGACTTCCGGTTGGACGTGCAGAAACTTGGTGAGGCGGAAAAAGTCCGACTGAGTTGGCATCAGAAAGGGTCAAATTTTCCAATGCAGCCCTATCATCTATCGGATGGTTCTATTCGCTTTATCTGTCTTGCCACTGCACTATTACAACCAAACCCACCTTCCACGATTATTATAGATGAACCGGAACTGGGTTTGCATCCGGCGGCGATTATAGTGCTTGGAGAACTAATTCAGGTTGCTTCAAAGCAGACCCAGGTCATCGTGGCAACTCAATCTCCTGCGCTTATTGATCAATTTGGCATTGAAGATACCATAGTTGTGAATCGAGAAGATGGTGCTTCAACTTTCAAACGGTTGAGAGAAAAGGACTTTTCTGCATGGTTGGAAGATTACTCAGTAGGCGAACTCTGGTCAAAGAATGTCATTGCGGGAGGGCCGGTTTATGAGTAATTATACTGAAGTGATCGCCATTGTGGAAGGCAAGACAGAACAGATTTTTATTGAGAGTATTCTATCACCGTATATAGGGTATAAAAACATAGGCTTACGTGCAACTCAGGTATCGAAGCCAGGACAAAAGGGGGGAGATGTTCGTTTTTCCCGTGTCAAAAGGGATCTGGAACTGCATTTAAAACAACGGCCAAATACCTATGTTACTACATTTATCGATTATTACGGAACTAAGGAATGGCCAGGCCTTGATTTGGTATCAGAGCAAGCGCTTCCTTCTCAGATTGCCGAGACGATCAATAAGGCTACTAAAAAACAAGTTGTCTCGCTTTTTTCAGAGCAACAGGCAGAACGCCGATTTATACCGTTCGTAGCCGTGCATGAATTTGAAGCACTGCTTTTCAGTGATGCCGGAATTCTTGCCAGGCAACTGGGCATAGATGAATCTACTGTCGCGACGGTCATATCTGAATGTGGTTCTCCCGAAGCAATCAATAATGATCTCCAGACTGCTCCTTCCAAACGTCTGGACGCCTGGTCAGTCAATGGGAAATTTCTGAAAACAACGATGGGAGTGGCCATCGCCAAAGAAATCGGTATAGAAAAAATTAGGAATGAATGTCCTCTTTTCAATGAATGGTTAAGAACTATTGAAGAGATTCAGAATTGTTAGAAAGACCATTTTGATTGGTGAAAATAGTGGAGCAGAATTATAGGAATTCTACGACGAGACCTATAATTCTTGGGATTAAGACATGGTAATGAATGTGAAAACTGGAAGAATAAAGTATCGCTATTAATCTAAAGAAGCCAATACCATATGTGGTATTGGCCGTATGTAAAAAAGATTTGATATTACCAACGAAAATGGCAAAAGGCCCAGCACTATACTGGGCCTTAGGATAAAAACGACAGATTTAGGCCTTATCTGGTAATTTCCAAGCAATGAGCATGAAAACAACCCCGATGGCGGCTGCCAATAGCGTACCCGGTATGATGGGTAACAGTGCCTGGAATTTATCTGAACCTGTGGCCAGCATCACTTTACCTCCTGCAATTTCATCAAAGAGCCAAGAGCCTTTGATACTGCCGTAAACCAGGGTGTAAATCAAAGCACCAAGCAGGCCCCCACCGACAAAGAACAAAGCATCCTTTCGTCCGTCTGCCAGAGCTGTCAGACCTGTTCCAGGGCAGTAACCAGCCACGGCAAAACCAATGCCTAAAAGTGCGCCACCAATTATTACACCAATGTAACTGCTTTTAACAGAAAGATGCCCAGGGTCGATAATGCCAGCGGCCATCAGCAAAAATAATAGGGTACTACTGATGCCAATGGCGAAAAATATAGCCTTCATCAGGTGAAAGTCCTTTAACCGCAGCATATTAATGATATTTTGGGGATTAGTAGCGCCAACCCGTTGCAGGGCAAATCCAAAAAATATTCCAAGTATGATTGAAAGAACGATAGTCATAACGCGCCTCCTATTTTCTTTTGTATACTAAAACAGCTACAGGAACTGCGGCGGCAAATGCCCCGGCGGCAAAGAGGAACCCACTTAAAGAGGTCTGCATCATTCCACTCATCATGTGACCGCTGGTACACCCTCCGGCCAGGCGAGCACCGAAAAGGACTAAGACTCCAGCAAAAAATACCGTCACAAACCTCAATATGGAACTTTCTCCGAAGCGCTGTCGCCAGACTTCAGGGGCGATGTGGTCCGATGCGGTCGGTTTAGGCCCACCTAAACGGGATGATAAAAATGCTCCTATAACCATAGCAACAACAAAAATAAAACTGTAGTTGATAGGATTGGCAACGTTTTCAGCGTATTTACCACCACTCTTGTTCAGATATGCGTTAGGGCTGGAGTAGCCAGACTTACTCTCAGAATCTTTCTGAATCACTGAATCGGAAAACATATTCCAGACAATACCGTCAGCAATAACAAACTGGGTTGATACACCAATGGGTTTGACAAAAGCTACGGCGAGAAGAAATGCTGCTCCAAGCAGGATACCACCTTTGAACCAATTCAATTGTCCGTTCATGATTATTACTCCTCGTTGTTTGGGTTGCAATAAATGCGGTAAAGGGCCTCAAGTATTTCGGATACAGCCGGACTTTTGAGGCGATAATATATCACCTGGCTCTCCCTTCGTGTGTCCACAAGATCTGCCTGCCTCAATGCTGCCAGATGCTGGGATAGGGCCGACTGACTTAATGGGATAACCTGGTTAAGCACACTGACCGGGCATTCGCCATTCATCAGGTGACACAGCACCATTAGTCGGCTTGGGTGACTCATACTCTTGAGCAACTTTGAAGCCATTTCCGCATTTTCTTCAAATTTTTGGGGGTTAATTTGTTTCATACCCATTCGTTCATTCATATTAGATCCTTCTAATTTAGAATATGCTAATATATTTATTTGTCAAGACGAGAGATGAAAGAAAAATATTAAATAGGAGTCACTCAAGTCCGTCCTCTATACCCTGAGGCCTGATGCTGTTGCATACCCCACCTATTCCACCCAAGCCACCTACCCCATAAAAATCAATAGGATTTGTAGACTGATTCCCATTCTGCACAGAGCGTATTTCCATCAAGGATAGCAGACCCAAAGAACATGTCGTCGCCATCATACTCGGCAATATACCAGTCAGACCCGAATATGAAAAAATGCAGGTAGATCAGCTTGTCTTTCAATGGGGTGCCCGCTATTTCATCAAACCTGGGTATCTTGGCCAGTCTTTCTTGTGTTGGGGTATTTCACATATTAGCCCTCCCCTACCGGATCATTGGCAGCAGGATGTCATTGCCAGGGGCTGCCAGATCAAAATATTTTTCGGTTTTATCCCCTTCATTGCAAATGACGGGAATATTCCGACTGCTGATTTCATTGATAAGGTACTCAGCAAACAGCGCAGCAAATTTCTGACAGCTGATACCCTGAAGGCCATTTTGTTCAACGAGTAGCACCTCTGTATCAACCGGAACCTCATATACAGGACACTCGATATCAGCGCCCCCGGCACCGAAGATGTAAAGGGTCATTTCAAGTTCGTCCCAATGACTATCGTGGGACAAAGGCGTGGACGAATCTTTAAGTAGCACATACAGTGTGAAAGCTGCTCTCAATACTGAGCATCCGGCTGTTTCAGGCATTTGAGTTATTTTGTCCCAGAAATTTTGATCTGAATATGAATCAGTATAATCTTTGTCTGTCATGATTCTATTCTCCCGTATCGTTTCCACGGGTCAATCGGATATACTGTAACCATTGATCATTGTGGGATCTATAGAATCCCATGGATATTCTGCCTGAAAATGCTGTCATATTCTGCGCTTCCGTGACCAGGCATGCTATCGCCGTATCATACCATATAACGTCAATCTTCTTTCTCATCTGTGTTTCCTTTCGTCAGTTAAAAGTAATGAGCTATTTAAAATATTATATGGGGTTATAATATTTGTTTTGACGGGAGGGCTTATATAGATAAGAATTGAGGCGAGACTGGGAATAACGGAAATGATTATTTTGTATCGAATGAAAAAGAGGCTACCGAATATATCGGTATACTTACCGAAAAATTAATGAACATGGAGTTACTTCACACAATTTTGAAAAAATGTTATGAAATTTAATAGATTTAAACGAAATAGGCTCATCTTATGCGGCTTTTGATTTCAATTGGCCATCAATTCTGCATAAATCTCGAAATAATTATGTTTCTATACCATTATAAGGGAGCATCCTCTTTCAATCTCTTGTCTTTTTACTGATAAAAGGAACGATATATGCTAAGCAAGCATATTGAAAAAACATCACCAACTCTGGGTAGTTACTTATTCTTTTTACTCCGACCTTTTTTTCGTACCTGGTGGGCTGTGATCACTGGCTGCGCATCAATACTTGCCTTATATATTACACCAGCAAAAGGCGTTGATATTACTGCAACCATGATGATGACACTAACGTTTGTTGTTTTATCTTTAATATTTTTTCCCTCTCCTTGTTGAGTCAGGGTTGGCAATTGTATGCTAACCAATTAGATAAATTTCAAGTTTTATCATTTGAGCGTAACCGTGAGATACAAGAAGGATGGGTCTTTATACTTCATGGAAATATTGACCTTGCTGTTGGTACTGTTGTCGACATTCACAAAAAGGCTGGAGAGGTTGAGGTTCCCCTCACGTTAGTGCGTATCAATTCACGAAATTCGAATGGAGCATATCAAGCCACTCCTATTGGGAAAATGAATCCAGCACATATTCGAGAGCATTCTGCTGGAGGTCTAAAACCAGTAGACTTAGTCGTAAGGACATCCGTTGATTTGCAAAGAATGAAGGAGATTGTCGATGACCTCAGATAAAAAACTATTCATAAGTCACTCTCATAAAGATCGTGATTTTGCAGAAAGGCTGGCACGAGCTCTAATGAAACAAGGACAAGATGTATGGTTCGACAAATGGGAAATTCAACCTGGTGATTCAATAGTCAGCAAAATATTCGAGGAAGGACTCTCTAATGCGTCCGCATTTGCAATTGTGCTTTCAAAGGAGAGTGTTCGTTCTAAGTGGGTTCGAGAAGAACTTAATATAGCAACGATTAGGCGTATTGAAGATTTAACTCGCGTGATTCCGCTGCTTAAAGAGGATGTAGAAATCCCCTCCGCACTTCGATCGCTACATTGGGTGGATATGAGAGCTGAATTTGATAGAGGTGTGCGCGATATTGTTAATGCACTTTCTGGGTTCTCTGATAAACCAGCCCTTGGAGAAGTTCCGGAGCACTTGCAATCAATTATTACGCCGGTAGCAGGTTTATTAGGAATTGCAACACAAAATTGACCCCTCTCGACAACCCAATTTTGACCCCCCTGTTGTTAAAATCATACCCTTATCGCTTTTTATAGTTCCGGTTTGGGCAACGGCCAGGGCCAGGGGATCGGCCCGGCGCCATTTGGTTTTTTAGAAATTTGGGCGACACGAGAAACGCGGCAAGCGTCACTTAAATAATAGAAAAAGTGCCCACTCCTGATAATAAAAATGCTGAGAATAGAGCCACAAATTTTGCAAAATGAGACTCTTTACAGAGTCAGATAGTTGCTTGATCCTAAATTTCCAGATATAGAAATTTCAGCAAATCCCTATTGCACAAAGGCAAAATTTTCTAAAGGACCGGAGGTGGACCGGAAAAACAAAAAGGATTTCGGGGCAATTCCTGAAATCCTTGTGTTTTATGGTGATCCCACCGGGAATCGAACCCGGGTTTCCGGCGTGAGAGTCCTTCTGAACAAGGGTTTCGGGAGATTATACGAGCACAAAAAAGCGCAGACTATTCACCATATTTCCCTTGAAAACCAAATCAATAAAAATCATGGAAATCCGTAAAATTCAGAAAGTTTTATTGATAATAAGGCTTTTCCAGAGCAGATTAATTTTCAGGGCAATAGCCATGCTATCAAACTCAATATAATCTTTCGGGCAGACTGTTCCAAACGATTCAAAGGACCGGAGGGGGACCGGAAGATTTGGGGCTCTAATGCCAATATCCTGTGTTATTGGTTCCATCAGCTTACACTCACTGCCGTGCGTAATTTTTGAAGTTTATCTTTGGCTTTAACAAAAATAATTTTACCATCTTTCCATACAGGAATAGATAGATCCAAGGCCGCTGCTTTTTCGGCTGATTTTTCTGACGCACGATGCATTGCATTCATAGCCAGGGCTGAGTAGGATTTTTTATCCATTCTTTTCCTCCAAGACTTCAGGGACTTCTTTGGAATTGTCAAAAACAACCCAAGCATCAACCAGGTGCTTGTAATATTTTTGAAAATTCTCCCATCCCCTATGCTACCTTCGTATAATAACATCTTCCGGAACATTATGTCCACCTTCAGCAACTCTAAGCTGGACACGCTGAATGGCCATCTCCTCATTCTCAAGTTTCAGAAAATACAGAATTATTTCATAACCTATCTTTTTCCAATTTTTAATGCGGTCGATGTAGTTTAATCCGCTCAGTGTTGTTTCAGACGCAAAAGATTCTCTATTGGAAACGATCGTATTCATCCGTTTTAAAAAAAATTTACCGGCTTCTATTCATATTCGTAAAATAATTGCAGTAGACGGTTCAAAGTTGATATTCAGGCAACTACTTCCAACAATGGATGTCGATTTTGTTCACAAAGGGCAAAGTACGGTGATTCCATTCCCTTTCAAATACATAAGAGAGTATAAAAAAGATGGGAATGTGATTATATAAAACAAGGCTAAAATGCAGCCGACAATGAATACCGGCGGAAGATATTGGGAAGTGTCGTTGCCCAGAAGTGTGAGGAACAATTACATTAAGTTTTTGTCTATATCCATTTTCCCATGCAAAATACCAATTATATCAATATAGCTGTCTGAAATAAGATAAAAAATGATGTGTTTCCGTACAGGAAAGGAATAATATCCTGGAACAATTTCAGGCCGATGTTTTCCGAGCCTCGGATTATCTGCAAGTTGATTAAGCTTGTTCTCAACATCTTGAAGATATTTTTCAGCTTGCTTCTCACCCCAAGTTTCAACAGTATAATTCCAGATGTCTATTAAATCAGATTTTGCAGAAGGAGTGAGGCGGTATTTATGCATTCCTGGCCTCAGTAATAATTTCGCTCACTGATTGGGCAACAAATTCTCCCCGTTTAACTTGCTCAGCACCAATCGATAACCGTTCTCTTAACATTTCAAGTTTCATGTGCTGTACTAATTCTTCATTTTTTTCCCAGAACCGTAAAGCGTCCCGAATCACTTCACTGGCATTGTTGTAATAACCTGATGCTACTTTTTGTTTAACCCGGGTTTCAAGCTCAGGTGTTAGTGAGATATGCATACGAGCCTCCTTATCTATTTGAATACTAATTATAGCCAAACTACAAGCATTGTCAATCTTTGGAAAAACACATCTATAAGATTCGGAAGACCTATTGAGTATGATACTTTTTGCCAATGGTTATTGAGACGGTCATCCCTGCTGAAAGTTGATAAGTTTGACTATAACATCCCTAATCCCAAAAGGATCTTTCATTTTATCCACGCATGGGTAAAATGGTTTTAAATCAATCATTATCTACGAGGGAAAAATGGAATCAAAAATAATCAATTTTACGAGAAAAGAATTATATGACCAAGTGTGGTCTACACCTATGATAAAGCTTGCAAAGCAGTATGGGTTGTCAGACCGTGGGCTGGCAAAAATATGTAAAAAACACAATATTCCATGCCCACCACGTGGATACTGGGCAAAACTTCAAGCGGGTCAAAAGGTTAAAAAAATACCGCTACCAAAATCGGAAAGTAACGACGTTATAAGACTCGAAGATTCTCCCGTTAAAAAACCAGAAAAGAGGATCGCCGAAGACTTCATTGAGAAAAATGAAATTGAATCGATTCCAGTCAAAAAAACTTTAAAAGGGGCTCATCCTTTAATAAGACAGACATCCGATTATTTTAAAACGGTTTCGAAAAAAGCAGATGAAATGTTAGAACCACCAAAAGATAAATATCTTGATATCACAGTTTCTCCAGGGGCTCTTAGAAGAGGCCTTCTCATTATGGATGCCGTTATTAGAGTGCTTGAGTCAAAAGGTTTCCCTGTAGTCATCGAAAACTCTAGAACCCAGGTTAGAATCTTTGATATAAATATTAAATTTCTGCTGAAAGAAGAATACAAAACTGTTCCTAAAAAACCCAAAGACCACGATTTGGATTTCGGTTATCGATTCGGATATACGAGTAAGTATAGCAACCATAGTTATGATAGGGTCCCCTCCGGTATTCTATGCCTCTCAATAGATGAATGGGTTGGTGGTCATGGTACCCAGCAGAAGAACTGGCGTGATATAAAGTCTGCAGTTCTTGAGGATCGGCTAACAAAATTCATGTCAGGGCTAATACAAATTGCGGCAAAAAAAAGTGAAGAAACCAGACAGCGCAAAGAAGAAGAACGGTTAAAAGAAGAACGCAAAAAAAGCCTTCAGCAGCAAGTTGAAGAGTACAATTTCGAAAAAAATCGTGTTTCTTGCTTGCTTGATGATTCTGACAACTGGAACAAGGCATTTGCGTTAAGGCGGTACATCGCCGAGGTTGAAAAATGTTTAAAAAACGGAGAGAGCATCCCCTTTATCGAAGCAAGCGCTGAGGATTGGATTGAATGGGCGAAAAACCAGGCAGATCGGCTTGATCCCTTGAAGGATAGTCCACCCTCAATTCTGGATCATGCTGAAGAACTTGAAAGAGCCAGTCAAAGGCAGAACTGGTGGTAAGTATGAAAACTGCAAAAACACCAAAGGATCTGAAACCTTTCATAAAGCTCTGCAAATCTTGTAAATTATTCGAGGTGCAAAAATGGATTGAAGATGGCAAGCCTTTTCTTCTTCCAGATAAAAAGGCAGGCAACCTGTACTTTTTTGATTAGGTATGAAAGCGTGGGATTTCCGGCTGGATTTTAGGTTAAAAAGCGCGCTTCTTTAGAATTGAGACGATGGGATATTTTCTATTTGGAAGTAGGTTCAACACAAACGCCCTGGCAGCGTTCGGGAAGCATAGAGTCCACTTTTTTCCGGATACTATCATTCATGTATCCGTACAATTGGCTGATTAGCAGGGCCATGACGGCCAGGTCATCAGCAAAACCTATTCCGGGGATAGGATCGGGGATCGCATCCAGAGGGCAAATTAAATACCCCAAGCCCCCTATAATGGCCGTCTTTGCCCACAAAGGCGTGGACGATTCTTTGAGCAGAACATACAGTGTAAAAGCGGCCCTCAATACTGAACATCCTGCTGTTTCCGGCATTTGGGTTATTTTATTCCAGAAATTTTGATCTGAATATGAACCACTATAATCTTTTTGAGTCATGATGCTATTCTCCGGTGCTGTAAAGGTTCACCTTCATAAAGATATTTTTTCAGAATCGGCAATGAGGATTGCGTATGTCCGTTTCTCTGCTGCAGACTTCTGGCAAGCTTGGCGGCCTCATGAGCGGTCAGTGGTAGCAGCACTGATTCTTTTATTTGTTGCAGGCACCAACCCTTCCGGGAATGATAATATAATTTTTCAACACGAATCAGATCATGGGAAGTGGTGGAGTTGGGGGACTTTTTCTCCGCGACCAAGATGTTTCTTTCGGACCACACCCGACATTCAGAGACACCAAAATATTCCTGGAGCTGAAGGCTGAAATTGTGTTTTTTCAGCCAGCTTTTGGCTGTATTAGGGCCGATCCAGTGGGAAATTGTCTGACTATCGTTTCCATGGGTCGGGCGGATATACTGCAACCATTGTCCGTCCTGCGATCTGTATAATCCGACGGATATTCTGCCTGAAAATGCTGTCATACTTTGCGTTTCAGCGATCAGGGATGCGGTCGACAAATCATACCACACACCGTTAAGCTTTCTTCTCATCTGTATTTCCTTTTGTTTGTTAAAAGTAATGGACCATCTAAAATATTATATGGGTTTATAATGTTTGTTTTGACGGGAAGGACTTTGTAGTGAGTGACTTAGGTTAAAGTCAGGGCTTGATTAGGAAGAACAAAAAGTTATATAAATCTTATGATGTATTTTTTACACCACTAAGGTACTGTTGCTGTAAAAATGGTCAACATGGATGACCGTAATGCTGATCAAGTTCCTATAAAATTTAAATTATGGGTTGTTAATGATTTCAAATGCTATCTCTCACGTCAAAAATTTCATTCTAAAATTTGCCCCAATACAACCTGCTGGAAATATTTTTTTAGCAATTGGATGTGCCAATATTCTCAACAAACCGGCAGCCAAAACACATATGGTTATTGCAGGTGTTCTCCTCGTAATTTCAGGGTGGATTATTGAACGTCTGACATATATAAAATCTGAAAAAAAGAATGAAGAGCTGATATTACAAAATAAAGAACTAAAATCTCATGTAATAGATATTGAGAAGCTTCAGCAGGAAAACAACCTTTTAAATTCAAACCTGAAAAAGGCGATAAATGACAAGGCCGATACATGGTTAAAAACCACAGCGAATCGGTTTCAACTTCAGCGAACAGATCGAATTTCAATTTATTATATCAAAAATAATTTTTTCTACATGCTATCTCGCTATTCAGTCAATGAGAAGTATAAGCTCAAGCATAGACTTAGGTTCATGCAGTCTCAGAGTGCTCTTTGTCAAGCTTGGGAGAATGGGAAACATATAAATTTAGATAAGATCCCTCATTATGGTAATACAAAAAAAGAAAAGAATGCGTATTTTAAAGCCATGAAGGATTATTATGGATATGATGAAGAAAAAACAAAAAAATTAACAATGAAAAGTTGCGTATATATCGCATTTTCGATAAAGAAAAGTGGTGATACTTTAGGTCTTGTCCTTATTGAATCTACACTGAGAGATCGCTTCTGCGCTGATGATGTTTCCAATTTAAGCAGTTATTGCGTTACTGAAAATAAAGATTTTGTAGTTCAATTTATTGAAGAAGGCATTAAATATGGACCTCATATTAACGACTCTTTGATAAAAAAAGACCTAACAGAGCAAGAGTTTATGGATAATTTTGAAAATGAAAAGGAAAACACTTATGAATAAATTGGAAAGTGTTATGGCATATTTCATAATCAATTATCCCAATAAGCAAGAGCTATCAAATGCAAGACTAACCAAGTTGGTTTATCTTGCAGATTGGTTTTCTGCGTTGATTTTAAAAGAGCAGATGACTTCTATTAAGTGGGTATTCAATCATTATGGCCCTTTTGTTCATGACATTGAAAATTCGGCTATTTCAAATCCTAATTTTGAGATGCAGACCGGGCAGAACATGTTTGGTAATATGAAAAACACCATAACTTATAGCGGAGATACAAATAAAATTGAATTGCTCCCAGATGAAAAGAAAATAATCCAACTCATAATTCGAAAAACACAGCCATTGTATTTTAACGATTTTATAGACTATGTATACTCAACCTATCCGGTATCAGCTAACGAAAGATACGCCCGCCTTAAACTTGTAGAGCTTGCTGAAGAATATCGGAACCTCAAAAATAAAAATCAATAGAAACGCTCAAGAAACCCTATTGCACAAAGATAAAATTGCTAAAGGACCGGAGGTGGACCGGAAAAACAAAAAGGATTTCGGGGCAATCCCTGAAATCCTTGTGTTTTATGGTGATCCCACCGGGAATCGAACCCGGGTTTCCGGCGTGAGAGGCCAGCGTCCTGACCGCTAGACGATGGGACCATGTAAACTTTAGAAGTGATTATTTATAATGCTTGGATTCAAAAGTCAATAAAAATTAAATTCAATGTATCCCACATCAATGAGAAATCCATGACTCCAGCGCATGTTACCCTCTGAATTTATTTTGGATTAAAATTTTTACGGGTGCCTTTTTTGGCGCCCAGGGCAAAGTAGAAAAGCCAGCCGATGACTGGGACAATAGCCACAAGGTGCCAGACAAATTTTTCTTTAGGTGTTGAGAAATCTTTCTTCAGCAGATCAATTAATGCAAGCATGGTCAGGACAAAGGAAACGCCGACAATGAGAAGTACATATAAAACAAGCTCTTTGGGTGTCATTTTATTTTTCCGATTTTTTATAAACCAACGGATATTGGTCTTACGTTTTTGTTGCAGGTCAAATATTTGCCTTTATTTTAATTTATCTGAAATCTTGAGCAGTGCATCTACATAATAGTTGGAGTGGTTGTACCGGAACAGGACTTCATGCTGGCGCTGACGGCTCAAACCCGATTTCCAACCGTGGTGTTTTAAGTAATTGGCCACTGAAAAAATGGCGTCATCGTGATCAAACAAATCCACCTTCCCATCCTGATTACCGTCCCTGGCCAACATCAAAGCGTTGGAAGGCATGAACTGAGGAATGCCCATGGCGCCGGCGTAGGAGCCTTTAACAGCAACAGGATCAATGCCCTCACGGTCAGCATAACTGATCAGCGCCTTAAGCTCTTCATATCCCCACCTGCTTTTCTGATCTACTTTTTTATCAAAAGCATTCCGATCAGGTTTTTTATTATCCGATATAGCCTGCCAGACCCTTTCAGCAAGGGCTTTGTCCGTAAGCGCTGCCATGGTGGACAAGGTGTTTATCACCGTACGCTTGCCAAGGTAAGTGCCCAAGCGAGTTTCTACCAGAAGGATAGCTGTAATAATGGTTTTGTCCACTGAAAATTTTTCCTGGGCTTTATATAGGCTCTCCTTATGCGTGGCCATATACTCTCGGGCATTGGCTATAGATTTTGGAGAAGAAAACTGGTCATAATTAAGGCTGGATTCCGAATGGACAAAAAACAGAGAGACACCCCCTGGATCAAAAAAGAATCCTTCATTGCTCAGCAGAGCATTGGTTTTTTCCGGATCAAACCCGTCCTGAATAAGCCGTTGGGTAAGGCGGTAAAAATCATTTGTCTGACCAGAGCTATCCGGTGCAGCCTCCTGCTGAGCATAGCAAACATTAACAGAAAAACAGATGATCAGCGCCACAAGAACTCTCAGGATCAATTTTGGGAAAGGGTAGATTTTTTTCATAATTGCGTAGTCTGCTCCCTTGCTGTAATCGTTTGAGGCAGGATATTTTCCTGTTCCAGAGCCTGTTTTATTGCCATTTTATATAGCGTATTTTGTTTTTGATTGCATTAAAAAAACGTCACAGACAAACTACATCGTGCAGACCGAAAACCGTAAATTTTGCCGATTACGGCGTTGGTTTTAAATTTCAATCCTCAAAATATGCCTTGTAGTCCAAAGGTTTTAATTTCAACCCGCCTTATACTCAACAAAATGTCCAGGTTTTCGTCCAGACACTACATAAAAAACGGGTCCAGAAAACTGTCAAGGATTTCCGGACCCGTTTGTCAGGTCAATGCTAACACAAGGCTGTTTTTTTAAATGTCAAAGTACAGATAGAACTCATGGGGATGCGGACGGCTGATAACCGGTTTAACTTCGTTTTCCATTTTGTAGTCAATCCAGTAGTCAACAACGTCCTTAGTGAAAACATCACCCTTGAGCAGGAATTCATTGTCTGCTTTAAGGGCTTCCAGAGCTTCTTCAAGGCAACCCGGTGCGGACGGGATAGCAGCCAGTTCTTCAGCCGGCAGATCATAGATGTTTTTATCCATGGGATCGCCCGGATCAATTTTGTTCTGAATACCGTCAAGCATGGCCATGGCAATGGCGGAGAAAGCCATGTAACCGTTGGCGCTGGGATCAGGTGTACGGAATTCAAGACGTTTTGCCTTTGGAGATCCGGAGTACATGGGCAGACGGATGGCAGCAGAACGGTTCCGGCTGGAGTAGGCCAGTTTAATGGGTGCTTCAAAACCGGGAACCAGACGTTTGTAAGAGTTGGTGGTGGGGTTGGTCAAGGCGCACAGGGCTTTGCAATGCTTCATGATACCGCCGATGGCGTACAGAGCATTGTCAGACATACCGGCATATTTGTTGCCTGCAAATGTGGGCTCTCCACCTTTCCAGAAGCTCATGTGGGTGTGCATACCGGTACCGTTGTCACCATAAAGGGGTTTGGGCATAAAGGTAACACACTGTCCGTATTTTGCAGCGACATTTCTCAATACATATTTGAACCAGGCAAGCTTGTCACCCATGTTCAGCAGGGAGTCAAACCGAAGGTCAATTTCAGACTGGCCGGCAGAAGCAACTTCGTGGTGCTGGCATTCCATATCAATACCCAGATCCTGCAGGGTCAGCATCATCTCAGTTCTCATGTCTTGATAGGTATCAGCGGGCGGCAGGGGGAAATAACCGTGCTTGGGTTTGATTTTGTATCCCAGATTGGGTTCGGAACCGTCACCGCTGTTCCAGTGAGCTTCCGGAGAATCAATCTCAAAAAAGGAAGCATGGGGATCTGAAGAGTAACGGATATTGGAGAAGATAAAAAACTCGGGCTCGGGACCTACAAAAATGGTGTCGCCGATGCCGGTGCTTTTGATATAGGCTTCAGTTCTTTTGGCAATACCGCGGGGATCTCTGGAATACCCTTCACCGGTGATCGGGTCATGGATGTTGCCAATAATGGCCAAAGTCGGCACTTTAAAAAACGGATCAATTTTTGCCGTTCCAGCTTCAGGAATGACGTTCATATCAGAGTTATCAATGTTCTGCCATGCTCTCATGGAAGAACCGTCAAATCCAAATCCATCTTCAAAGGAAGCTTCTGTCAGCTCTGATACAGGCACACTAAAATGTTGCCACGTGCCGATGAAGTCCATATAGCGGATATCAACGACTTTAACGTCATTTTCTTTTGCCATTGCCAATACTTCTTTTGGTGTCATGTTTCTACCTTTCCATCTATAAAGTTATTATGGGTTTATCCTATGTTTTTTGGGTTTGAGATAATGGGCGTAAAAGCGCCTTAAACGTTAAATTGCATCATCTCCGCTTTCTCCGGTTCGAACCCGGATAGCCCCTTCAACCGGCAACACAAAAATCTTACCGTCACCAATCTTACCGCTGTTTGTTGCAGACCGGATAGTTTCCACGGTTTCGTCAAGTCGGTCGTCGGTCACAACAATCTCAAGTTTTATTTTTGGAACAAAATCTACAACATACTCCGCCCCGCGATAGATCTCTTTGTGCCCTTTCTGGCGGCCGTATCCATTAACTTCTGTAACGGTCATGCCGTAGATGCCGATTTCGCTCAAAGCCTCTTTGACATCATCCAGCTTAAAGGGTTTAATAATTGCCTCAATTTTTTTCATTTATGACCTCCTTTGACTGTATCTGTGGAAGACGGTTAATAATAGCGTTTTTTATTTGATTCAATTTTTCTTCTGATTCTATTTTCTGGTCTCCTTCAATATCCCGGACGTAAAAAACATCAATCACCTGATCAACCTTAGTGGCGACCATGGCAACATTGACGTTGATACCGGACCGGTATAAGGTATTGGTAATGGCAAACAAGAGCCCTGGAAAATCATAGGTTAAAACTTCAATAATCGTAAAAAAGCTGGATGTTTCATTGTCTATGCGGACCTGGTTGTCTTCGGGTCGACTGCCGCTGGATATGGTAACCTCAGTGGGGATTTTCTCAAGCACGTTATCCAGGTAGTGGTCATCTTCAAGGGCCATGCTTAAATCCTGCCCGGCCTTTTCCCATTTTTCCTTTTCAAAAAGGCGGTCCTGGGGAGGACGGACATTAAAGATATCCAGAAAATGCCTGTCCCCCAAAAAATAGGCCTGGGAACCGACAATATCAATATTATTCTGAAAAAAAACCCCGGCAAGCTTGGAGTAAAACCCCGGCTTATCCTTACCGCAAATGGAGACGGTTCTCATATCAGACTTGTTTTCCTTTGTAATCTGCCAGATATATTCCCGATCTCCAAGATTTCTAAATAGATTAATATGATCCACAATGTTCTGGGGAGGCACATAAAGCAGGTAGCGCCGGGACATAGCAGACAACTGCCGGGTAACCTCTTCTTCCCGCCAACTCTCCCGCAACAAAGTCAAAACGTCTTTCTTCTTTTTTTCAATAAGTCGCTGGGTTTTCTTGGACGCCAGTTCCCCTGTTTTAATAATACTCATGGTTTTAAAAAACAGGTCTTTAATCAAATTTTCGGTCCATTCGTTCCAGGCCTTGGGTCCGGTTGCCTTGGAATCTGCCACTGTGATCAGAAAAAGCATGCGTAACAACCGAATTTTGCCGATTTTATGCGCTGTATAAACGGCTGTCTCTTCGTCATAAATATCCCGGCGGGTGGCGGTTTTGGCCAAAAACAGATGGTGTTCAATGAGGAAAAGAATATCTTCTTTTTCCACAGGACTAAATCCGAGTCGATCAACAACAGGTCCGGCTATCCTGGCCCCTCTACGGGAGTGCTCCTTGGCAGGATCGGCTTTACCGATGTCATGGAGAAGACCTGCGACAAGCAAAACATTTTTATTCCTTATCTCCTTGAACACGGAATTATAAAGGGTACCCATCATCGTATCACCAGGGTCTTTGAAACCGTTCAGAATCTGTACGCAGCGAATGGAGTGCTTGTCCACGGGAAACAGGTGATACTGATTGTACTGAATTTTATGCACCAGCGGCGCAAATTCCGGAATAAACTGAGCCAGGATACCAGTGGAAAGCATAACATTAAGCACGTTAAATTTCCACAAAGACATTCCCAGGATCCGTTTGAAAATCTTAACACATGCCGGATCCGTGCGCACCTCATCATCCACAAGGTGACGGAATTCCGATGCGACCCGCCTGGCCTCAATGGACAAAGGAATCCGGGTCTGACCACTTTCAAGAAAAATGCGCAGCAGTAGATCAGGGTGCTGCATAATTGTCACGGTATTAGCAAAACAAAGCCGGCGTTTTTTTACGACCAGCCCCTCGGTCTTGGTAGGACGCGGCGTAACCGTGTCTTTCTTAACCCGGCAGGTGGACACAATATCTTCAAACGTGATCTGGTAAATCTGCTTTAAAAAATCCATTTTTTCATGCAGTTCACCGAGAAAAACCTCCACCTGGGGCGAGCCCTCTGTATCCGCATAATCCATTAAGCCAGCCACTTCTGCCTGGTGCTCAAAATGCAGGGTATCGCTTTTGCGGTTGCTGATATAATGCAAACGGTTGCGCACATCCCATATATAGGTTAACGCATCTTCCAGGCTGTCGTATTCAAAATGGGACAAAAACCCATAATACTCCAAATCCCGCCGGGTCTTAATATTGGACTTAATTTTAGCGTACCACAGCAGGGTGTGGTAATCCCGAAGACCACCAAATCCTGATTTCAAGTCAGGTGAGACCAGATAGGAAGAGTCCCCGAAATCCTCCAGGCGTTTTTCTCCGTTTTCGTATAAATAATTAAGCGTAGGCTTCAAGTGCTTTGCGGCCAGTTGCTGCCGGAATCTTTCCATGAATTCGGAATAGATCAAAGAGGCACCGCAAATAAACCTGGCATCAAGAACGGTGGTCAGAATATCAAAACGCTCAAAGGACATTTTAATACACTCATTAATGCTCCTGACTGCATACCCCACTTCAAACCTGGCATCCCATAAGGGATACAAAAGTTCCTGGACAAAGGCCTCCACATCCGGCGGAATGACTTTATCAAAAAGGATAAGCAGATCGATATCGGAATGGATACACTGCTCTTTTCTCCCGTATCCCCCCAGGGCAATGATGGCAAAAGGACTGCCCGAAATAACCATTTTCCTGGCAGCAATACTCTTCTCAAACACCCGATAAAAGTATTCATCAAGACGAGTGGTCATCTTTTCCAGGAAATTCGTTTCTTGCCCCTGGAGATACTGATCTATCAGCTCTTGTTTCTGTTCAATTAATAATTTGGCTTCAGGACTGTCCATGTCTGTATTAGTATCTCTATTTTGACCTTCTATTTGACCTTTTATTAATGTCCTTTTTCCGGCTAAAACATCTCACACACCAGACCAAAAACTTAAACACCACTTCTCATTATTGTTTGCATCCAACAATGATAGACTGCAATGGATGTGCCAACCCTTTATTTTCAACAAGTTATAAGGCGCCCGTGTGTCCGAGCCCCACAAATCAACGAAATGATCAAAACTTATTACAGTAATGTCTAATTTAAAGGGCGGAATATTACACTTTTGTAATCACTATCAGGTATGAGTCTAAAACCAAACAGACGAGTAAATGATATGTCAAATATTTGAAAACGCATGAATAATCAGCCAGGCACATGGGTGCTTGGCTGTGGAAATACTGAGAAAAGCGGATAATAAATACCACTAATCTTTATCTATTTTTTCAGGATCCTTTTCCTTGTCTTCATCAATGGGCTCTTTT
The DNA here is from genome assembly GCF_963677125.1 of uncultured Desulfobacter sp. Lineage (NCBI taxonomy): Bacteria > Pseudomonadati > Thermodesulfobacteriota > Desulfobacteria > Desulfobacterales > Desulfobacteraceae > Desulfobacter > uncultured Desulfobacter sp. The sequence goes on from NZ_OY781882.1 coordinate 3,550,475, forward strand.
GTTGCTTTTTTGAAATTTTTAATCCCCTTTCCTAAACCAGCACCGATTTCAGGCAACTTACCCGCGCCAAATATTATAAGGATAATCACCAGAATTATTATCAACTCCGGCATTCCTAGACCACCAATCATGATTCAAGCTCCTCGTTTTGTTCTTGGTCTTACTACAAAATTTATTAAATCAGGTCATTAGCATTTAACCTGTACGAAGTCAATCATTAAGGATTCATATGAACATATCACAACATTACAGTTTTGTAACAAAGTATTTGCCTTTTATTTAATGTTGACTATCAAAACCCAGCCTGTTACCCAAACGGATTAAGATAACGCCTTTTCAACAAATTCGACATAACGGAGACCCAATGACAAAACATCAAGACGCACGGTTCCAAGGGGCCCAAAAATATGTACTCGACCCGGAACTTGCATCCATTGTCAACATATCCATGGCCCTTGAAATGCCCCTGCTTCTAAAAGGGGAGCCCGGCACCGGCAAAACCATGCTGGCCCATGCCATTGCCGATACCCTGGACATGCAGCTGATTATTCTCAACGTCAAATCCAGCATGAAACTTGTAGAAGCCCTCTACCAATACGACACACTTACCCGCCTCAATGATTCTCGGTTCGGTGACTCCACCAGAGATGTCAGCAATATTGACGAATATATAAAGATGGGAAAAATCGGCCAGGCCTTCTGCGCTGAAAAGCGCACCGTCCTTCTCATTGATGAAATTGACAAGGCTGATACGGATTTCCAGGATGACATGCTCGATGTTTTGGACCAGATGCAGTTTGATATCATTGAAACCGATAAAACCATATCCGCCGTCCACAGACCTGTGATCATTATCACATCCAATGCAAAAAAAGACTTGTCCGATCCCTTTCTCGGCCGTTGCAATTTTCACCACATTGCGTTTCCTGACCCCAAAATGATGCGCAAAATTATCCAGGTCCACTTCCCGGACATTGATTCAAAACTGGCGGAAAATGCCATCAACGCATTCTACGCCGCCAGGAACATTGACGGCATAGAAAAAAAGCCCGCCACCCGGGAACTGATCAACTGGATACGGGCACTTCAAGCAGATCCTGACTTCAGAGCCCAGGACCTCCTGAAGGGTGGCCTGCCGTTTTTAGGTGTCATGTTTAAAAAAAGCCCGGACTATGAACGGGCCAAAAACATGACCGGCCGCCCCAGACGATTCTAAGGATCCATCCATGTTTCTCAAATTCTTCTATACATTAAAGGATGTGGGCGTACCGGTTTCCCCCACATCTTTTCTGACGCTGCAAAAAGCGCTGTACCAGGGGCTGATTCGCAGCTTGGACGATTTTTACACCTGTGCCCGGGCTGTGCTGGTGAAAAGCGAGCGGTACTTTGATCTTTATGACCAGGTATTTGCCTACCACTTTGACGGGGTGCCCCTGCCCGAGGACGAGGGATTTGAAATTGATCAGATGGCACAGGCCATGCTGGAGGAATGGCTCAAAAATCCTAAAACAATGGCCGATGCCTTGAATGTGGATGAAAACGCCTTAAAAAAACTTACCCCCGATGAACTCATAGACTATTTCAAGCAACGGCTCCAGGACCAGGACGGGCGCCATGACGGCGGAAGTAAGTGGATCGGCACCGGCGGCATCTCCCCTGTGGGCCATTCCGGGTATCATCCCGGCGGCATGCGTGTAGGCGGTGTTTCCCGGAACAAATCTGCGGTGAAAGTAGCCAATGAACGCAGATACAAGGATTATTCAACCCAGGGTCCTCTGACCCAGGCAAAAATAGGCGAGGCATTAAAACGGTTGCGCAACATGATTCCGACAGGCCCCAAAGACGTAATCAATGTGGACGAAACCATCCGGGCAACCCTGCGCAACGGCGGGGAAATAGATTTGATATTTAACCGGGCCATGCGGGACAGACTCAAGGTCATCCTTGCCATCGATAATGGCGGATGGTCCATGGACCCACATATCCAAGTCGTCCAGACCCTGTTCAACTATGCCCGGGCCCAGTTTAAAGAAGTGAAAACCTACTTTTTCCACAACACCATCTATGATTATGTATGGGAAGACCCGTCCCGATATAAAAAGCCTAAAAAAACGTTGGATTTTGCCAGACTGGACCCGGAAACCAGGCTCATTATTGTGGGGGATGCCAGCATGGCCCCCTATGAACTTATGGCACATAACGGCGCCATCCATATTATGGATCGCAGCGGACGTCCCAGCATCGAACAACTCAACTTTTTGGCACAAACGTTTAAGAACGCCGTCTGGCTTAATCCGGTATCACAAGTCATGTGGCATTATACCCACACCATCATGGCCATTTCACAAATTTTTCCCATGTATGAACTGTCCCTGGATGGGCTGGAAAAAGCCGTAACAAGACTAATGGAAAAGGTATAACTTGTTTGGGCGAGAACTCGCCCACCTGCGGCGTTGCAAAAAAATTTGCAATCCTCACATACTTGAGTATGCTCCGGTTACAAATTTTTCTGCGCCTTGCATCTGGGCAACTTCTCACCCAAACACTAACCGCCCTGTCAGACTTTATTTATCCGACCAAGCCGGATCGGCAGGAATATTGTAGAGATCCAGGGTATTTTTAAATACGGCGGCGGCCAACTGATCCGGGTCTTCTTTACGCACCGCTGCCAGACATTCCATCACGGAGCGGACAAATGCCGGTTCGTTGCGCCGATGCTTGTTTTTCTGGGGTTTAGGGGTCAGATAGGGGGCATCCGTCTCTATGAGCAACCGATCTTTGGGGACCAAAGGAACAATACTGCGCAGGTACTCACCCCGCTGGAGGATGGTAAGAATCCCCGTAATACCGATATAATACCCAAGATCAAGGTATTTAAACATCTCCTCTTTTGTGCCGGAAAAACAGTGAACCACCCCTTTTCTGGACTTGGGCCCGTCTGATTTCAATATCTCATAAAACCTCCCGTTGGAATCCCGCTCATGAAAAATAAGCGGCAGATCCAGCTTTCCGGCCAGGGCAAGCTGGGCTGAAAAACAGGCTTCCTGGTCCTCCTGGGGTGAAAACATGCGGTTGAAGTCCAGTCCGGTTTCCCCCCAGGCCTTGATGCAGTCATGGGCCAGAACCAGCTGTCGAAGCTCATTGAGCACCTGGGCGGAGCACTGAACCGCATCATGGGGATGAATCCCTACAGAGGTATAAACATGATCAAACCGGGATGCGATATCTATGGCCTTTTGGGAGGTTGCCCTGTCAACACCGACCACCATTACGGCCAGCACGCCTTCCCGGCGCGATCTGTCCATAACCTTGTCCCGATCATTATCGTAGCATTTATCGTCAATATGGCAATGGGAGTCAAAAAGAATCATTCATCTATTCCTATGTTTTTTCCCTTTTCTCTTCTGCGCAATGCCTAAGCAAACCCAACTTTGTCTGCAAGACAACCAAGTCGTTAAAATTTTAAGCCTTCACTGATTTGGAAGAAGCCGATTTACGGGTTCAGTGAAGGCTATGTGTAAGAAAAACTGTTTGCAGCACTCCTTGACACAGGCGGTTTATATCAGTAAATTTAATGTCAGTCAATTATCCCTAAAACCCACAAGGCAAATCATCTATGAGGGCGAACAGCGGCAAAGCCAATATTATCAGGCTGTTTAATGTGACCAAACGCTATGGCGGCAAGCTGGCTCTAAACAACATCACCCTTGATATCAAACCCGGCGAGTTCATCTTTATTTCCGGGCCTTCCGGGGCCGGCAAATCCACGTTGCTCAAGGTTTTATATCTGGCCGAGCGGGTTTCCGAAGGACAAATTTTGATTGACGGCATGAATCTGGCGCGGGTTTCATCCACAAAACTGCCTTTTCTACGGCGTCGCTTCGGCATGGTCTTCCAGGATTTCAAGTTGATCCCCAGCCGTACAGTCTTTGAAAATGTCGCCCTTGTACTCAAGGTTGCCGGAGAAAAACAGTCCTACATAAAAAAAAAGGTGATGCACGTACTCAGGGTCACGGGCATGGAAAAAAAGGCCAATCATCTGCCCCCGACCCTGTCGGGCGGAGAACAGCAACGGGTCGCCGTGGCAAGAGCCGTGGTCGGCGAACCATCCATTATCCTGGCAGATGAACCCACGGGCAGCCTGGACAATGAATCTGCCCAGCGTGTGCTTGATCTGCTTTTAGGGTATCATCAAAATGGGGCCACCATTCTCATGGCCAGCCATAACCTGGACCAGATGTCCCTTTTTGGCAAAGGACGAAACATCGCCCTGGAAGACGGAACACTTAAAGGAATATCAACCATTTTATGCTGAAAAAACTGAAAAAAAATTCGATTGCGATATGATGCGATTTTTAAGCAAAGCCTTGACCGATATCCGGTCCAACCGATTTCTAAACATAATCACCATCATGACCATCGCCCTTTCCATCCTTCTGGTGTCGGTTTTCATGCTTTTTTTCGAAAATGCCAGCCGGGTTCTTTCTGCCTGGGATCAGGGAGGACGGGCCATCGTTTACTTGAGCGAATCTTTCACCCCTGCCATGCTGCCCAATGTAAAAGACCAGCTTATGTCCATAGGCGGCATTGAAAAAACAACGTTTATCCCCAAAACCCAGGCACTGGAACAGTTGAAAAAAGAGATGGGTTCCAGAACCCAATTTCTGTCAACCCTCCAGGAGAATCCACTCCCCGATGCCATTGAAATCACCATGGCCGACCATTCCAACTTTGAACAGATTCAAAAAACAGCCAATCGGATTGAGGCCTTGGACATTGTAGATACAGTAGAGTATGGACAAGGATGGTTGGGCCGTTTTTTCAAACTGTTCAATCTCTTTAAAATGACCGGTTATGCCATGAGCGGTCTGTTTTTGATGATCGCCCTGTTCATCACGGCCAACACCGTACGCATAACCTTTTATGCAAGACAGGCAGAAGTGGAAATCATGCGCCTGGTGGGCGCAACAGACGGGTTCATCAAAACGCCTTTTTATGTTGAAGGACTCCTCCAGGGATTTTTCGGCGGGGTTTTGGGTATAATCATTCTTTTATCAGGTTATTTGACACTATCTTCCGGCATTTCCCAGAATCTGAGCGCCTATGTGTATCTGGACATTCATTTTCTTTCCTGGCCGGCCATGGCAATCATTTTATTTTCCAGCACCTTCTTAGGTTGGTTCGGATGTTTCATTTCATTGAAGCAGATTCTAAAATAAAGCGCTTCGTTTTTGCGTGTATTACGGTGGCGGCAGCTATTCTGGGTCCGGTAAACCCGTGTTACGCACAGGTTCTGTATAAGGGCAAAATCAATGCAGCCAAACTCAATGTCCGCGCAGCTCCCGATAACCTGTCTAAGGTGGTGGTGGTTCTAAATAAAGGTGAACGGGTGGATGTTCTGGAGATGAAAGGTGGTGTTGGTGGATGGTTGAAGGTTGAATACCAGGGCATGCAAGGATATATTAGAAACCGCAGCCGCTATATTCTTTTAAAACCGTTAGCGTCGCATCCAACACAAAAAGCCCCACCCCAAAAAATATCCAGGGCAGATCAATCCAAACACGCAGCCATTGCAAAGCAGATTCAAGAAGAGAACCGGAAAGTTCAAAAATTTTCCCAGCAGGAGATGCAGATTCTTGACGGACTTGATCAAATTGACATGGCCCTGAACCAGGCCCGGCTGGCAGCCCGGGATTTAAGACGAGAGGCCATTGTCCTCTCCCAGGAAATTGAAAAAACCCAGACGCGCATTGCAGACCTGAACAAATCAATGCAAGCCACACGGGACTATGCAGGAAAACGATTGAATGCCCTCTTTCGCATGCACATGATAGGCCGTCTTGAAATGGCCGGTCCCCCATCATCTTTATTCGATTTTGTCATCACCCAGAACGCACTCAAAAAAGTCGTAGAATCAGATTTTTCCCTGCTCGAAAAACAAACCCGGAACTTAAAGGAACTTAAAGGCCTTGAACAGGATCTGAACAGTCAGCACAAGCTGAAAGCAGGTCTGGAGGAACAATTGGCATATGAAATTAAAATTCGCAAAAACGAAGCTCTAAAAAAGGAAAGAATTCTTAAAGAGGTCCGACGCCGCAAGCGTTTGTCCCTGGCGGCAAAACATTCCCTTGAAGTGTCGTCCCGGGCCCTGAACCAGACTATATCCGCCATCACGCCCCCGGCCATTCCCGCACGTGCAACAACCTCATTTGCAAATCACAAGAGCCGGCTTCAGTACCCGGTAACGGGCAAAATCATTTCAAAGTTCGGCACCAAACGCAAAGGCGATTACAACGCCTTCACATTTCAAAGCGGAATTGATATAAAGGCGGATCGGGGTACCCCCGTAAAAACCGTTTTCAGCGGCGAGGTCATTTTTGCCCAATGGCTCAAGGGCTACGGCAATTTGATGATCATCAACCATGGAAACAGTTATTATACCCTTTACGCCCACGTCGAAGAGCTGTACAAAAAAAAAGGCGAGCGGGTGGACACTGGGGAAATCATCGGCACGGCAGGAGATACCGGCTCCATCAAAGGATCGTGCCTTCATTTTGAGGTCCGTCACCACGGCAAACCCGTCGATCCCCTCAAATGGCTGAAAAAAGGAGCATAACAAATGAAAAAAACGAATTGGGCCGTATTGATGCGGTTCTGGCTGACTGTAGCTATGGGCCTGATGCTGACCGCAGGTTCAGCGTACGCGGCTGAAGAAAAAACATATCAATCCTTAAAACTGTTCGCCGACGTCCTGGAAGAGCTTGAAAATAATTATGTGGACCAAGTCAAGCCTGAAGAGCTGGTACACAACGCCATAAAGGGGATGGTGGGCAATCTTGATCCACATTCCAGTTTCATGCCCCCGGACGCCTTTGGAGATCTTAAGGACGATACCAAAGGAGAGTTTTCCGGTATCGGGATTGTTATTACCGTCAAGGACGGCATTCTTACGGTTGTCTCCCCCATTGAAGGCACCCCTGCCTACGCGGCCGGTATCACAGCCGGTGACATTATCGTCAAAATTGATGATGTCTCCACCAAGGATATGGCCATGTGGGAAGCCGTGAACAAAATGAGAGGGCCGCGGTACGAAGAGGTTAAAATCACCATTATCCGGGAAAAGGCTCCCGCGCCGCTGACATTTACACTCAAGCGGGACATAATCCCAATGACCAGTGTACGCTCGGCCATGCTCACCCCGGGATTCGGCTATTTAAGAATTACCAATTTCAGAATGAACACCCTGGATGATGTGACAGAACAACTGTCAGACTTGGAAAAACAGGGAGACGGGCTGAAAGGGCTGATCATTGACCTTCGGGATAATCCGGGGGGATTGCTCGACCAGGCCATTCGAATTTCCGACCTGTTTATCGACAAGGGAACCATCGTATCCATCAAGGGCCGCATAAAAAAGAACAACCAGATGTTCAAAGCCCATCCGAATTTTCCGGAACGTAACTACCCCATTGTCACGTTGATCAACGGCGGTTCAGCGTCAGCTTCAGAGATCGTTGCAGGCGCCCTTAAAGATAATGCCAGATCCCTGATTATCGGCACCACATCATTTGGCAAAGGGTCTGTGCAAACCGTGCGCCCGCTCAAAGATGGATTCGGCCTTAAATACACCATTGCCCGGTACTACACCCCCAGCGGACATTCCATCCAGGCCAAGGGCATCCTGCCCGACATCCGTGTGGAATCCGGAACAGTGGAGCCCCCCCAAAAAGAAGAATCCCCCTTTGACCAGATGCTCAAAGAAAAGGATTTGAAAAACAGCCTTAAACCCGAAGAGGAAGAGACAAAAACCAAGAAAAAATCCCAAAAAGATGCCGAAATAAAAAGACTCAATAAAGATGTCCAGGTAAAACGCGCCCTTGATATTCTCATCAGCTATGGTGTGTTCAGTAAATTAAATGGCACAAACTAAATCCACGGGCGGTACAAAAAAAACCTCAAAAACCGCCCCCAAAAAAAGTACAAAAATAAAGAAAAAGACGGGGGCAGGGTCAGCCAAAAAGACCGGAACAAAAAAAACCGCTAAGAAAAAAAGCCCCGGGGTCTTCGATGAAATGAAAAAAACGGTACTTGGCATTGCCATCCTTGTATCGGTCTGCCTGACTGTTGCGATGTTGGCTGATATTTTTTTACAAGCCGGTCGCCCGGTCCCCCCGGAACCTCAGTCAGCCCCCAGAACCCCGCCGGTGGCACAGGCGAAAGCCCCGGGAGCGGAGCCCCCGGAGACAAGGCACCCGGCACCCGCCGAACCCAAAATCATATCCAGAGCCAAAGGCCTCAAAGAAAAAGACCATGCGCCCGGCAAAAGCAGTATAAACAAAACGCCGGTATCCAAAGAGGGCTCGGCAATTGTCTATGAAGTATATGATGATGTAACCCCAACGCCCCCGAAAAAGGTTGTGCCGCCTAAAAAGGATAATTTTGTACCTCAGATTGCCATCATCATTGATGATATCGGCTACAACAAAAAATTGGCCATGGGACTTTTCAACGTAAACAAGAATATCACCTTTGCCATCCTGCCCTTCTCTCCTGCCGGCACACAGCTTGCCCGCAGTCTGTCGGGAAAAGGGGCGGAATTGATGCTGCATCTTCCCATGGAACCGACCCAGTACCCCAAGATAAACCCCGGGCCGGGCGCGTTGTTGTCTTCCATGTCCCCGGATGAGCTTTTAACCCAGCTTCGTAAGGATATCCATGCGGTTCCCGGCACAGTGGGTGTAAACAACCACATGGGATCCAGACTTACGGCGGATTCAGATAAAATGAATCAAATTTTCACGGTGCTCAAACAAAACAATCTGTTTTTTATTGATTCCAGAACATCCGTTGAATCCAAGGGCGAGCAGGCCGCCCGTATGTTTCATCTGAAATTTTCCCACAGGGATGTGTTTCTGGATAATTTCCAGAATGTCGAGTACATTTCAGGTCAAATCAAAAAACTGATCAAACAGGCCAACGACCATGGCAGTGCCATCGGTATCGGCCACCCCCATCAGGCCACCCTGGATGCCCTGAAACGCGAGCTTCCAAAACTTAAGGGAAAAGTCCGGCTGGTGCCGGCCAGCAGACTGGTGGAGGTGCCGAGGAGCTAAAGGGCTTGATATAATTCCAGGGCCTGATCCACAGGTATCCGGTCTGGCAGTCCGTCTTCAAAGTAACTGATAAAATGACTGTTTACAGCGTTTAAAAGGGTGTTCATCCGGTCAAGGTCCAGCATATCAGAATGATCCAGTGTTTTTACGCCCTTAAAATTTTTAGGACAGAAATCCACCACAGCCCTGCCCTCTTTTTCCATATAAAGGGGATATCCATGGGTCCTGCAGATAATAGGACGGGCTTCGTAGACCATACAAACATGATCAACAAGCAGAGGGCATGCACGATCGTTCTGCTGTGCCTGTTCAAGTACCTTTCCCCGGCATCCGGCATCCAAGCGACTGAAGGCTCGTGACAAGGCAAACGCCTCAACCGGAAACAACGACAGATGCCTGCAGCATTCATCACACCCTTTTTTGCAGGCAAGCCGGTCTTTGTGCACCCGGGCAAGCCTTTGGATGTGTTCATCCACCCGTTTGATCAGGTCCGTGTAATTTTTCAGTAAACTGTCAAGCACATGCTCGGTCATTGTATATTCTCCCCTCCTTTATTCAGCCCCTTTTATATATTACTTGCCATGAAATGAAAACATTCAGGATAATGACCGGCACGAAATAGATTTTCCAATCAATATTTCCATGCTAAGGTGAAAAAAACCTCAAACGGATCAGAATATGGATTCTCTCGTATTTGCCGCAGGATTTTGCATCATTGCCCTGGCCGCCAGACAGATCGGTGACACATTTAAACAGGCCGGTTTCCCCCTGATCAGCGGATTTTTATTCACCGGCATCATTGCCGGGCCCCATGTTCTAAACCTGATACCCATTAAGGCCATTTCATCCCTGACCTTTGTAGATCAAATTTCTTTGGGGCTGATCGCTTTTGCCGCAGGTGGAGAACTATATCTCAAAGAACTCAAATCCAGGCTGGCGGCCATTGGATGGATTACATCGGGGCTTGTGGTCTCAACCTTTACAATAGCATCCCTGGCGCTGTTCGCCCTTGCCGGCCATATCCCTTTCATGGCGGCCATGCCGGTTTCAGGAAAAGTTGCCGTGGCCATCCTTGCCGGAGCCATTCTTGTGGCAAGAAGCCCATCCTCGGCCATTGCCATTATCAATGAACTCAGGGCCAAGGGGAAGTTTACAAAAACGGTCATGGGGGTCACGGTCATCATGGACGTGGTGGTCATTGTGCTGTTTGCCGCAGCCACCACCATGGCGGACGCCCTTATTAGCGGCTTGACCGGAAATGCCGGGTTTATCCTTTTTCTGGTCCTGGAGATCCTGTTATCCACGTTGCTTGGTTTTCCGGTGGCCGCAATTTTATTTCTCATCCTCAGGCTTCGCACCCCCTTTGTTTTAAAATCGGTTCTGGTTCTTTTAACAGGCTATCTTGTTTTTATCGGTTCCTTGGGCCTTCGCGCCTACATCCACCATATCATGACGGTTGAAATTCTGATTGAACCACTCCTGGTCTGTATGGTGGCAGGTTTCCTGACAGCCAACTCCAGGCGGTACAGAAAAGAGTTTCTTGGCCTTCTCAACCGAGCCGGGCCAGGGGTTTACATCGCCTTTTTCACCCTGACCGGGGCCTCCATCCGTCTTGATATCCTGGCCGATACCTGGCCCATTGCCCTGATCCTGTTCGGGGTTCGCATCCTTGCCATATTTACAGGATCTTTTTTAGGGGGGTGTCTGGCCGGGATCGAAGCCCAAGGCCGCCGAACCTACTGGATGGCCTTTATCACCCAGGCCGGTGTGGGGCTTGGGCTTGCCAAGGAAGTGGGTATAGAATTTCCCCAGTGGGGCCCCTCTTTTTCTACAATTATGATATCTGTGATTGTTCTGAACCAGATCGTCGGCCCGCCGCTGTTCAAACTGGCCATCAAGCGGATGAAAGAGGATCACACCCCGGCCAATCCCAATGCTGTCACCGCCCCACGAAAAGCCGTGATCTTCGGGATCGACAGCCAGTCCACGGCACTGGCCCATACCTTATTTTCCCACGGATGGCATGTAAAACTGGCCCAGCCAAGGGGAGACTCGACCTTCGCCTGCCTGGAAAACAGCCCCCAGATACCGATCCAGGTTGTGGACGGGTTTGATTGCAAATCCCTTGAAAAAATCAATTGCCGCACCGCAACGGCCATTGTGACGCTGCTGAGCGACAGGGAAAATCTGGATATCTGCGAAACCGCCTTTGAACACTTTGGGACCCAGACCCTGGTTGCCCGGCTCAATGACCGAAGCAACCTTAACGCATTTGAAGACCTCAACGTATTGGTCGTGGATCCTTCTACAGCCATTATCGGATTGCTGGACCACTTTGTCCGGGCACCGGGGGCCGCATCCCTGCTCATGGGATTTCAGCGGGGACGGGCTGTGGCCGACATCACCGTCCGCAATCCGGACCTTGCCGGCCTTGCCCTGAGAGACCTTCGCCTGCCCTTTGACTCGGTAATCATGGCGGTCCGGCGCAGGGGAACGCTCTTGGTCCCCCATGGATTTACCCGGCTGGAAACCGGCGACCGGGTCACGGTCATGGGCACCACAGCGGCGTTAAGGGAAATTACCCTGCGTTTCGGCCGGCACGAAGACCAGGCCGCGCTCAATTTAATAGAAAAGGCCGTACCTGAACAATTAAAAAAGAATGGCATAAATCCCCATCTCATTGAAAACGGACACAGAGACCGGTTTGATCTTTTGGTGGAAAAGGCGGTGGTGGCGGATCTCAAACAGGAAATGGACAAAAACGCCTTTTTTGAACTGGCCGCAAAACAGATGGGCAAACAGGTAAACCTATCTGCGTCTACCCTGTTTGAGATGCTCAGCCAAAGGGAAAACGAAATGACCACGGTGCTGGCCCCGGGACTTGCCATCCCCCACATTATCATCGAAGGGGAAAACCAGTTTGGCATGATGATTGTCCGGAGCAAAAAGGGCATCATTTTTTCTCCCCAGGCCCCAAGGGTGCATGCCGCCTTTGTCCTGGTGGGCACAAGGGATGAGCGGACATTTCACCTTGAAGCCCTGTCCGCCATCGCCAAAATCGTCATGGACCCGAGGTTTGAGCATAAATGGATCAGGGCCAGGTCAACCGAGGCGCTCAAAGATTTGCTTCTCAATGCCGAACGGAATCGCCGGCATCCAGACAGGGCAACGGGTTCTGGTCTGGCTCAGCCCTGGCAGTGAGGGGCAGTGGATCTGAACCACATCTGACTTGAGTATGACATGGCCGACACCTCTTTTCACCCAATTACCCCTGAGGGTAATACAGGTGGAGGTTCCCCGGATAACCAGCCCTCAGATCTCCGAATTTCCGGCGGAGATCAGCAGTCCTCCATATTTTCCATTGCCGGACACTACACACAAGGGCCAATTGGGAATGGCCCTTGAAGTACCATCAATGATTACAGGATCTGTGATTTCCGGTAGATCCCAGATCAGCACAATCCGCTTTTCAAGCGACGAAAGAATACCAAAACCAATCCAATCCTTCCCCGGATGCAGGTTGGCCTCGATAATAGCCATCCGAAAAGTACACTAGGCAGCGGGCAATCAGAATAGAGGTGATGATTGTGTGTTTCATTTTTCCTCCTTTTTTGACTGACATTTAAACACACTTTCGAATATTCGGATCAAGATCTGAATCCATTTGACCTATCCGCTAGAACCAATTCCTTGAATAACCTCATTCATATTATTAAGTGCTTTGGGATCAATAATTATATTATTATCAAGTGCTTTGTGATCAATAATTATATTTCCTTCCTTGGTATGAGATCCAATCGGACACGAGTTAGTCGTAACTCCATTTCCTTCTGCGTTCTCAAGAGTTCTATTTGGTTCACATTCAAAAAAAGGAACAACTTTAGACTCATTATCATTAGAAAGGCTCTGTTTAATATTGGGCCCATATACAGTTGCAATGAATGTCATTCCAACACCCACAACGGCCGCTATTAGTATAAACTCAACTAAACATTGTTTCCCCTCTCGATCCACATGATTAACCGGATCACTTCCAGAATATTCATACAGATTCAGGCCTCCGTTGAACAGGATGGAATCCTTGGCGGTCCACCGCCCGGTGGAGGGTTGATAATCCCGGGCACCGAATCGGATCAGCTCATGATCCGGGTCGGCCATGCCGCCGGCAAAACCGAAGGGCAGGTCAAAGGCCGGGTTGGTGTCGGACAGGACATTGCCCCAGGTGTCATAGCTGATCTGTTTGACGACATTGCCGCCGTCATCGGTCACCAGAATCGGTGAGCCGATGTGATCGGTGATGATGTGGTAGGCCAGCCCGCCCCTCTCGCAGACCAGGGGAACCGGGCCGTCGGCATAGACAAAGCGCTGCCTGAGGGCACCGCCCCCGTCGAACTCGGCCAGGGGCATCAGGCCGGTGCCGTAGAGCCAGGCATGGGTCCGGCTGCCGTCAACGGCCCGGGCAATGCGTCGCCCGGAATGGTCATAAAGATAGGTGATCACCCGGCCGTCGGGCAGGTCCACCCGGGCCAGGGTGCCGTCGGTGTTGTACTGGAATACCGTGATGCTGCCGCTGCGGTTTTCCTGAACCATGTTGCCGTCTGCATCGTACTGGTAGGAGGTGGTACCGGCTGAGATGAGCTTGTGATCGGCATCGTACCGGATGCTGCCAGCGGCCAGATTGACACCGGCCAGGGAGCTGCGGCAGGCGATCCGGTTGCCGGCGCTGTCATACTGGGCGGATTCCACCACTGATCCGTCTTTACTCACGGAAATAATACGGCCCACGGCATCATAGGCATAAGTAAAGGTGGCGGTGGTGCCGTCGACGGTCTCCTGTTTTTCGGCAATCCGGCCAAGTTTGTCCCGGGTATAATCGACCTGGTACAAATCGCTGCCGTGGACGGCATAACGGGAGGCAACTTCCCCGAATTCATTCCAGGTCAGAGCCATGGAAAACCCGCCGTCCTGAATGTTTTCCACCAGGCCGTTACCCGGGTGCCGGGCCAGGCTGATGCTGCCGACCCCTGTCAGCAGACTGTCATCATCGTAGGTGAGGGGGGTATCTCCCCCAGCATAGGTCAGACCAATAACATTAAACAAATCGTCATATTCAAAGTCCACGCTGCCTGACAGAACGCCGCTTAAGGACAGGGACGTCAACAGGCCGCCGTCGTATGAGAGTTGCGTCTGGAGGCCGTCACGGGATGCGGCACTGATTAAGTGCCCGGTGGCGCCGTCGTAGGTGAATTCATGATCGCCTTCCGGGGTCTGAATCCGGGTGAGTTGCCCTTTGAGATTATAGTCGTTAAAAATCATACCACCGGAAGGCAGCTGGCGCATGATGGGCAGGCCGTCCCGATCATAGTCAAACCGGGTCACGGCGTTCATGGGGCTGGTGTAGGTTTTCAGTTTTCCCCAAAGATTGTGGGTAAACTGGTGGACCGTGGCGGCGTCCGGCTCGGTGATGGAAATCACCCGTCCTTCGCCGTCATGCTCAAACGCCCATGCCGTGCTGTCCGCCCGGGTGACCCCGGTGACCCGGCCCATGGCATCGCGGTTAAACATGGTGGTCTGATTCAGGGCATTGGTCCGGGAAGAGACCCAGGCCCCGGCGTAGGCCAGCGTCTCGCTGCGGTCCCCCTGAACCGATTGCGCCACCCGGCCCTGGCCGTCCCGGATATAGGTTAACGCGGCAATATCCGGCACTGAAAGGACGGTGGTTTTCAGGGTATCGGGATCATAGGTCCGGCTGGCGGTGCGGCCGGCCGGCGAGGTGGTGGTAAAGCTATGGGCCGCTATATCATGTACCCGGGCATAGGGTTTCGTGTTGAACCAGTCTGTCACGGTGACGGTATCGGCCAGGCCGTCGCTGTCATCATCGCTGCCGTAGGAACGCTCCACCACGGTTTCCCGAGTAAGACCGGCCGGGGTGGCGGTGGTGGTGCGGGCGGTATACAGGGCCGTGGTCACCGGATCAGGGTATTTCTCGGCTGTAAAAAGGGTGCCGTCGGCCTGGAGGCGTTGGGAGGAAAAGCGGTCGGGTGCCATGGAGAAAGAATCCTGGGTGCCGTTCGTATTGGTGATGGTGGAGGCAAAGGTCTCGTCGGCCTCAAACCGGTCTTCCAGCTCTGTGACCCGGCCTTCCCTGGTGGTGAGACGGGTGGTGGTGACGCTGCGGCCCTCATCCGCGCTGACCGACTTTGAGACACTCAGGGTATTGCCGTCGGGATCATCGCCGGACACAAACCGGCCGTCGGCATCATAGGTATAGGACCAGGTCCGGCCCACGCGGTCGGTTTTGCTGGTGATCAGGGTACCGGTATAGCCCAGGTTATAGGCGTTGCCGTCGGGGTAGGCCACCCGGGTCAGGTTGCCTTCCCCATCATGGCTTAACTGCGTCACATCCCCGCTGGGCCCGGTGACGGACAGGGCCCGGCCTGCCGCATCCCGGGCAACGAGCGTCACACGGCCCATCTGGTCCCGGATGCCGACGAGACGGTTGTCCGCATCGTACATGAATTCGTACAGGGCTTTGCCGGTTTCAAGATCAATGGTTCTTAAATGTTTTCCGCCCATATTGAATATATGGCCCATCCCCTCGTAATCGGGGCAGTCCGGACATTCCGGAATCATGATTTCTCCGGCATTTACCATGGGATGGGCCGACCCGAATGCCGGACCGATTTTCCGGACCATGTGCCTGGCATAATCTGCAACGTATAGATAACCCTCGGGATCCAGTGCCATTGCTCGCCTTGGCGGAAAAAGGCCATAACCAGGGCCACCACAGCGAAATAACGTGTCCAGTGCCGGTTCGGCTTCGCCGAGAGATATTTCGGCATACGGGGTACTGACGGAGGGTTGTCCTGCAAATAATTGAATGATGCCTGTTGAATCGACTTTAAGGATATAAGCGCTGCTATTGCGCCAGTCATCAACAGCTACATAAAAAGAGCCGTCCGGTAGTGCTTTGACATTAAGTACATGGACCACATACCAGGTCCGCTGCCTGGCCGGCCCTCCGATCTCCATGATCTGGGTACACTCCTGGCTGCCGTAACAGCCGGCCAGGGTCCGGATAAGGCCGTCCTGCCCTAAGCTGAGAATGTTGGATTGAATGCCTATTAAAAGATTGCCCTTAGTATCCAGACTCAGGGGGCGTGGAAATGTCAGGCAGGCATCAAGAGCCGGCACCCCGCTTATGCCGGCATCAATAACGCCTAAATCCCCCGTCCCCTGCTGCGGTCCCCGTCCGGCAATGGTCTGGATAATCCCGTTGGTGTCAACTTTCCGGATCACATTGCAATTGGGGGAAGATTTATTGGAGTACAGTTCAAACGCCTGGGAAATATAAATAGCGCCATCCGGACCCACTTCAATATCACTCACCTGGTGAAGGTAAGCTGAAGTGGCCGGCCCGCCGTCCCCCGGGCTTGAAGTGCCGTCAACGGCCCAACCGTCAACCCAGCTGTTATCTGTCGTGATGTCTCCGGCGACCGTGGTGATAATCCCCTGGGGATCAATACGCCGGACCAGGTATCCGTAACTGGTATAGACACATACATAAAGAGAGCCGTCAGGTCCCAAGGCCAAGGCTATGGGGCTGGGAAGGGCCGTGTCAACGGCCAGGCCGCCTTCATTAAGAAAGGCGTTACCGGTACAAGTGCCGACGCCGGCGACTACCGTCATCATGCCGTCCTTATCCACTTTTCTGATGTATCCCCCCCGGTCAAGGATATAGACAACCCCATCGGGGGAAATGACGATGTCGTTGGGGTAGGACAGTTCACCCTCTGTGGCAGGAATCGGCCCGGCAGGCGCTGTGGTGCCTTCGGTGCCGGTGCCGGCAACGGTCCAGACAAGATTTTGACCTTCGGGTGGGTGGGTGCTTGTGCCGTCTCCGCGAACCAGTATTTTCTGTTTGCCGGTGATGAGGCTGTGGTGGGGGGTGATGGACCATCCGTTGCCAAGAGAGGTGGTTTCAAGCGCTTCGGGTAATGCCGGGAGCTTGAGTTTGCTGACCTTCCACATGGCCATGCTGTCCCTGGCAATGGCGGTGACATAATCTCCGGGCAGGGCAAAAGAGCGCTGGATGCCGTAATTGGCGATCATGGTGCTGGAATACCCGAGATACGTGGGGGTATACACAAAGCCGATGCTGATGGTGGCATCCGTGGCTGTGGTAACCGGGTTGCCCAGGACATCCAGCCCGTCCCAGCTGAATTCAGTGGTCAAATTGGCGGACGGGGCCAGCTCTTTTGTAAATACATTGCCGGCCACCTGCAGTTCAACAATAATGGAATTGAGCGAATCCGGAATGGTGTCGCCGCTGACCGGCACGCTTATTTTGTGCAGATAGTCCTTAACCCGGCGGGATGAGTAATGCAGCATCATGTCTGATCCGGCCAGGGGAAAGTCCTCATGGAAGACCCGTTCGCGCTGGTCAATTCTGGAGCCGACCTCCACCGGCGACGGCTCTTTACAAGACTTTGTGGGACAAGCATCCTGTATTTTAGGCTTTTCCGGAGCATTAGGGGCAATCGCCGTGGATGAAGGGGCTTGGGCCGTAGGAGGTCTCATTGAACAATTCAAATCAAAAATAGAAAAATGAGTGATCTCCACCCGCCATACCGTATCCTGGGGAGAAAACTGCCCGGCCAGATCCAGGCCAAACACTTCATCGTTAAAATTTCCGTCTGCATTAAGGTCATCGGGGAGAGAATCTGCGTCTGCATCAAGGCTGTCAATGACACCGTCCGCATCCGTATCCAGGAGCCGCACCACCTTGCCGTCCAGTTCGGCAATCCATTTTCCCTGCTGCTGATCATAATATCCCACGGGTACGGTCTCACCGACATCAAACCCGATGAAATTTTTAAGAAAAAAGCTGACGGGTTTTGAAAAGGTAATCCCGGCGGCACCGGCAGCTTCATCAATGGACAGGTCCACACAATAGGTAAAAGCGGTGGTGGGCGGCAGGATGGCGGGCATGGACTCCGGGGTGGTAAATTCAGTGGCCCGGATGGTCAAGGGACCGGACAACGAAGTTTCGCTGCCGTCGGCGGCCACGGCTGTGGTCAGGGTATCTCCCGGCAAAATTACCACCGGGGTTCGTACCCCGTCGCCGTCGTCAATGGTGGAACCTACATGAACCAGGGCGGTGTCGGGATTTCCGTCGGGCGTAATGGTGGTAGCCCTAGCATCATGTGCCACAAGTACCGTATCCTTGGCAATGCCGAAATCCTGCCAGGGTACATCCACGGCGCGTTGGGACGGCAGATAGCCTGCTTTTTCATATACCACCGTCAACACGCCGCCGCCGTTAACGGGGATGCTAAACCGGCCCGCCGTATCCGTTGATACCGATCCGTATTCCGGATGATCCAGGACCGTAACCGCAACCCCATCAAGGCCGCTGCCGCCGGCATCTTTGATCAGACCGGTGATCATGGCAAATTGTTCCGGGGAAAAGGTCTCGAAATCAACATCCTGGGGAATTAAAGAAGAATAGGTGCCGCCGAAACTGCCCGGCGGTAAAGGGGTTTCAGGTTCAGGGCCCTGGGATACATAGAGATCCACCAAGGTGCCGGTTTCCAGCAATGATCCGGGTGCCGGATGCTGCCCGACAACCAGGCCGTCGGCTTTGTCCGAGGAATAGACCGAAATCACACTGCCGGTCGAAAGCCCCAACTGGGCAAGGATGGCTCCGGCCTCGGAGCAGCTCAGACCGGACAAGCCCGGTACGGCGACTGCCGGTTCTGTGTCATGATCCTCTGAATATCCAAATTCAGCGGCCAGACCTTGTAAATCCGTCAGATCGTATTGAAAATACCTCAGGTCCTGGCCGTCCACATCCCCGTCTTTATCAAAATCAAATTGTGAATCAAATTGCGGACCGGACTCATTAACATACGTTCCGTCAGTCTCCGGAGTCAGGGCAAAGGCGGTGCTAATTCCGACACTCTGATCAGCCGGCCCTGAATACCATTGAAGGGGGACACACTGAAGCATCATCAGTTCGATCAATGTCCAAATCAGTGCTTGGCGCATGATCCGGCGGAATTGTCTAATGGTCTTCCAATGGGTATTGCAAAACAGACTGAGCATCATATATTCCTTTCCCGTTTCCACTGTAAACTTTTTCCACTAACTAAAAAGCAGCAAATAAAATGAGTTAGGAATGCAATATTTATACCGCGATATTTGGCTTAAAATGGGACTTTGAAAGCACCAACCCGATGAATTTAGAAAAAAAAGGGATTATTTTTTTCCTAATTTATTTTATGTAATATTTTCCATAAAAGAAGAAAAATAAGTAATACTTCAACAGTCAGTGTCGGAAACACAGATCATGTTACATTGTGAAGGCCTAAAAGCCTGCCCATCACATAATGCTCTTGCCCATGACGGACAATGTGAGTTCAACAGCAAGCCTGGCGGTTTTATTGGCACTGTCGAGAATGGGATTGATTTCCACTAGATCCATGGATCTAACTTTTCCCGAGTCCGCCAGAATTTCCATCAACAGATGCGCCTCCCGGTATGTGATTCCTCCGGGCACGGGAGTGCCGACACCCGGCGCTTCCAGCGGATCAAGGGCATCCATGTCAATGGACAGATGGATGCGTTTGAGATGAGCAAATTTCATTAACGCCTTGTTAGCAACAGCACTGATCCCGGATTCATCTATTTCTCTCATGGAAAAAACGGTAATGCCCGAGGACTTTAACCGCTCTTTTTCTTTAGGATCCAGATCCCGCTGTCCGATCATGACCACATGCTCAGGCATGACTTTGACCCTTGGAGAACCGACATTCAACAATTCATCATACCCCTCTCCGGTCAATACGGCCAATGGCATACCATGGATATTGCCGGAGGGAGAGGATTGCGGCGTGTTAAAATCGCCATGGGCATCAACCCAAATCAAACCCGCTGGGTCATGATGTGTTGCGGCGGCCACCGTTCCGATGGATATGGAATGGTCTCCACCAATAAAAAGCGGGAACCGTCCTTCCTCTATGGCTGATTTTCCCGCGTCAAAAACAGACGTGCAGATCTGAGTAATTTCTTTTACATAATCGATTTTTGCAGATTTGGTTATTGCGTCACCATCCCGGATAGGTATGCGGATATCTCCTGTATCAACAACCTCATGTCCAAGGGATCTTAATTTCTGAATCAACCCGGTGTATCTGACAGCCGCAGGCCCCATATCAACGCCGCGAAGTGATTGCCCAAAATCCATGGGTATACCAATAATACTTATTTTTTTACACATTATCTGTGTCCTCCTGATTAGGGCGGGCTTGAATCCATGCTTTCACCGTTTCAATTATTATCTGTGCCATGATGTTCGGGGGTGTCATGGAACAGACCAATCAGACTCGGATGGTGGCAAACCGAATCCTGGAAAAAGTCCACGGCACCAGGGATTGATTTCGGCAATGATTTTCACAGCAATCGGCGCAAATCTCATTTTATGCGAACAGTACATGTCCATCGTCATGACCGGAAATCAAAAATTCTATGCTCTCAGGCATTGTTGCCTCCTATAGTTTTTTAAAAATATCCACACCGTCGATGTCCCCATCCTGATCCATATCATACGACTGATCGTATCCGGCATTGCCCTCTTGGCTGCCAAAGACCGATGCAAGTCCCTCAACATCAAGGGTCTCTTCACCGCTTGGGCATCCGCACTCAGAAGCATAAGGAGATCCTTCTGGGCCTTGGGCATTTTCAAAATATTCGTAAGTTGTAGACTCTACAGAATAAAAATCTACATCATCAACGACTTGACTCCCTAAGTATTCATAGGTTTGCGTGCCATACGTGTGCGTTTCAATCTTAGTCACATATCCATTTTCATCATATGTATTGGTGAAATCAGAAATGAGATTGTATGAATAAAACATTCCATAAGTTTCATTTTCACCGACAGCTTCCGTTCTACAGACAAGTCCGCCGTCATCGTAGCTATGCTGAGTAACGGACTCGAATTCGCCATCATTGTCCGCATCGATTTTCACTACTGAAAGACGGCACTGTTCATTATAGGTATTCTTGGTAATTTCATCAATCTGCCCATCCGCATCGCTGTCATTCTCTTTCAGCACCAGGTTGCAGTCGGCATCATATGTGTAATAAGTAATGGATGCTAAGGTGCCGATACTGTCATATGCCCCCGTACCTGTATAATGATTGCAAATGGTAGGGAAATTGGCATCATCACAGGTAGAATAACTAAAGGTTTCAATGGCATCGTCGGCATCACTGTCAATTTCGGTTATGCTTAATTTCCCATTATTTTTATATGAAAAGTATGAAATCGAGTCCATAATGCCGTCGAAATCTTGATCGAATTTGATAACGATATCATAATCATACTCGTTGACGATGCTATAGCTGTAGTATAATGCTGACTCCATGATACCATCGACGCCATCATCAACCCGGGTTTCTGTACAGTTACCGTCAGTATCATAATCACTATAAGCAATAGCATCGATCGTACCGTCGCCATCACTATCCGTTGCAATTTCTGTCGGCAGCCATGCCCCGCCAAACGCATATGATGATAAAAAGAACAAAACAAAACCAATTAAGAAATACTGCGAAACAAATTTAACCATAGCCTGATTCCTTTTCCATATGATCCACCATGCACCATAAATAACAAAAACGTCCTATCCAAAAAATAGTCCTGAAGTTCATCTACTTTTTTTCAAAAACTCTGTCAATCTGAAAACAAAGAGATCTCCGACGGCATTGAGGTCTCAAAATATAAGGTGGGACAAACAGACTAAATTCAGCTATTTTGAATGGAAATTGAAATCATTGTGGATCGATGAACTTTTTAAGGAACTGTTCTTTAAGTATTTTTTGCCAAAGCGCGTATCCATTTGCACTTAGATGCAGCCCATCATCTTCAAATAATATTTCTTTGTTATCCGCCTGAAACATTGGATCAAATATATTAACAAAGGTGCAATTCGGATAAAAAGATTCTATTTCCTTGCGGATGGTCTTATTTGTAAATTTGATTGAATTAATTAGATCTTGTCTGACAATGCTTGGTTTAATCGAAATAAACGCCACGGGGATCTTCCCGCAATACTGGTCAATTAAAGCCATTAAATATTTAAAACAGATAAAGACTTCTTCCGGGTGACGGCCTTCTCCCAGATCATTATCCCCAGCGTAAAAAACAAATAAATCCGGATGGAACTGAGGCACTAATCGCTTAAAAAACCAACAACAGGCAGCTGACGTGGAACCGCCAAACGCCTGGTTGACAACTTCAAATTCCGGAAACGCATTGGCAAACTCATCCCATAGGCGCAGGGATGAGCTTCCGTAAAGCAGGAGTCTGGGCTTTTGCCCTTTAGGCATTACCGGCTTTGCTTCAAGCGGTTCTATCTCGTCATTATACCAAAACATACCTGTTAAATTATCGCCCGTTAAGTGAAGGGATCGCCGTTAAAAAAGGAACATGCCTAAATTATTAAACTATTTTGTTGTTTTCAGCAATGGCAGATTCTCATATGCACCATAGAGCAAACACCAAGCAGATCCGCTATGGTAGAAGCCAATTTTGCCTTAAACGGCACCCCTTGCTTCATTCCTCTGGACATGGGAGTTGAATTTATGACTTGAATTCTTTGGTCCCATTTTTCAAGGGCTTTTACCGGTTTCAATCCCCATCCGCCATCCATGGATATGCCCATGCCACCTTTTTTGAGTACCTGTTTTTTCGCAAATTTCATCCCCATAGGGGAGAGGGTATCAAAATAAAAATCACATGATTTAAAATAGTCCGCCACTTCAATGAAAAACTTTTTGATCTGCGCTTCATTAAAATAACAAAACACACCACCGGCCAGAAACAGCAAGCCGTCCCGCACCGCTATATCCTTAAACCATTGGGTATCCAAAAATGAAGAGGCAATGCTTTTATGCCTGTCACTGTCTTCATAAAAATTTTTTCTTAGCTCAATAACATCAGGCAAATCAAGCTCATAAAACATGATTTTACCATTATCAATCCGGCTGAAGGTGGTGTCCAGACCACAGCCGATATTAACAATGGTCGCCTTGGGATATTGTTCTATAAACCCGAGCACCATTCTATCCGTATGCAGGCTGCGCGCGACCCAGCCATGCTGTGACATGGCTTGTGTTTTTTCGATATCTGAAAAATCGTAATCAATTTGTTGAATAATCTCTGCCGCGTTTTGATCTACCAGTCTCGGGTTACTTTTTTGTGTTTCATATGCCCTGCCCCATAACGGCAACAAAAGCGTCTCCTCAACAGTGCCGGTTTTGATACTTATTTTGTGCGTCATTGTTTTTCCTTTCTTATTTGGATTAACTGCTTAGAATATTCCACTCCTTTATTCTCTGTTGCGCATGCCACATGGCAGCGTATCTTTTATTCAGCGTCATTAATTGTGTATGCGTTCCCTGTTCCGCAATTTTGCCCTCTTCCACCACCAGGATGTTGTCGGCACCGGCAATGGTGGAGAGGCGGTGTGCGATCACAATAACCGTTTTGTCCGCAACCAGTGTGTCGATGGCCTTTTGTACCGCCACCTCGCTTTGTGTATCCAATGCCGCCGTAGGTTCATCCAGCATGACAATGGGAGCGTCCTTGAGTATGGCCCTTGCGATGCTTATGCGCTGCTTCTCCCCGCCGGACATGGCACCGCCGATATCCCCCACGGCCGTATTATACCCATCCGGCAAACGGTTGATGAACTCATGGCAAAACGCCTTTTGTGCCGCCTCTTTGACCTGTTCATCCGTGGCATCGGGGTTGCCCATCCTGATATTGTTTAAGATCGTGTCGTCAAACAGATAAACATCCTGAAACACCACGGATAAATTTTTCAATAAATATTCCTGCCTGATCTGCTTGATATCCGTACCGCCTATTTTCACGCAGCCTTTCCGGGGATCGGCATAACGCATGATCAATTTGGTGATGGTTGTTTTGCCGGAACCGGACGGCCCCACCAAGGCCGTAAGTTTACCGGCAGGAATGGAGAAGGATACATCCTGCAGGGCATATTGTTCCTCTTTTGCATAGGCAAAAGAGACTTGGGAAAACCCAATGTCAAATTGTTGAAGTTCAGCCGGCGGACAAACCACCTCCAATGGTTTAATGGAGAGCAATTCCGTTATCTTGATTAAAGCGGCATCCACAATATCAAAAACCTGGGTCAGGTTTGAAAACAAAGACAAAGGCTCGCTGAAACGTGAGATAATCACCAGCAGCGCAGCGGCGACAGACAGTGCCAGACTGCCTTTTGTGATCATAAAAACGCCGATGCTCAACACGGCGATCAGGCCGATCTCCACAATTCCGGACATCACGACCATGGGCGCGATAAGCTCAATTACGGACTTGGTCTGTACCTTTTTGTGATTCCGAAGCGCCGTCTGCAGTCCAACGGATCGTTCGCCGACCTGATTGGTTGAACGCAACACAGGCAGCCCCTGTACATATTCAAGCACGTCTGACTCCACCTGGGCCAGGGCCTTGCCACAGGCGATTTTCCCTTTGCTTGACCCGCTTCTGTGCCACTTTTGAACAGGCACCGCAATACAGAAAAGCACAAGCATCGCAAAAGCTAGGTGCCATTCAATCATAAAGGAGACAAGAATCAAAAGAATCGGCGGAATAACCGTCTGTATGATGACTGAACTGACAATCCCTATGGACAGTACGGAATATTCAACCCCGACGGAAAGCACATTATTCAATGTCCCGGTCTTATACGAATACAATTTTTCCAGGGGCATGCTCTTGAGTTTTTCACCAAGGTCAAGGCGCAGCCTGTGGGCGACATCCACAATGGTTCCCTTAAAATCAAAGTCATGCCCATACCATCTGCAGTACAGTTCAAGTGCCACCAGCAGAACCATGACAACAAGCCATAGTATCGCGCCGACAACCGAAGGCTCAGCCCTGAAAAGGCAGGAGAGCAGCGGGAAAAAACACAGATATGCCAATCCTTCGGCAGTAAAGGCGGCAATAAACAACAGCATACTTTTTTTATATTCAGGGCTGTTCTCTCCGGCGATTGTTTTGCCCGCCTTGTATGATTGTAAAAAGGTGGTGGGTTTTATTTTTGATTCCATGATAGTCCCCTTATTTCTGAAGATTCCACGCCTGTGCCTGTTCATAATTTTTCCAAAGGACGGCGTACACACTGTTATTGTTGATCAGCTCCTCATGACGCCCTTTTTCTGCAATCATGCCCTGGTCAAACACAACAATCTGGTTCACATCTCTTATGGTGGACAGCCTGTGGGCGATGATGATGACGGTTTTGCCTTTCATCAGGCTTGACACCGCCCGGATGATCTCTTCCTCGTTTTCCGGATCGGCAAATGCGGTGGCTTCGTCAAGTACAACTATGGGCGCATTGCGCAGGATCGCCCTGGCGATGGTGATTCTCTGCTTCTGCCCGCCCGAAAGCCGCAAGCCTCTGTCTCCGGCAACGGTGTCGTATCCGTCGGGAAGAGACAAAATAAAATCATGGATCTGTGATGCCTTTGCCGCCTCATAAATCTCTTCATCCGAGGCATCCGGTTTGGCAAGTTTAATATTATTGGCAATGGTATCATTGAACAAAAAGGTATCCTGAAAGACAAACGACACATGGCACATCAACGTTTCCGGCAGCATATTGCGAATGTCAGTGCCACCGACTCTGATCGTTCCTTTTTCAACATCCCAGAATCTGGGTATCAATCTTGCCACAGTGGTTTTTCCGGCACCGGACGGCCCTACCAAAGCCGTTACGGTCCCTTCCGGAACCTCAAAGCTGACATCCTGCAGGGCATAACTGTCTCTGTTTTCATACCTGAAGCTCACCTGCTCAAATACAACGGATGCATCTTTGGGGGTTTCAGGGTGCCCTGTCGCCGGCATAATTTTCGTGGCCAGGATATCCTGTATTCTCAATGCCCCGGCTTCGGATTTCTTTATAAAGTTATTGAGCCACATGAGCGGCATCATGGCATCGGCCATACCGGTACTGAGCATCAAAAGCGCAATAAAATTGGGAAAGGCAAGGGTTCCTGTGGATATAAAAATGATACCCGCAGCAGTTACGGCCACCAGTGTGGGCATGGGGCTCAGGATCAGTATTCCCACCCTGGATGCGTTGCCGGAATAGTCATACCAGGACTTGACCGCAACCCGGAATTCATCCAGCGCCTTTGTGTATCTTTTAAAGGAGCTTGTTCCGGCATCAAAGGTTCTGACCACCGGCATGGCCTGCACAAACTCAATGACCGCCGAGTTAATCATCTCCTGGCTTTCATCATACTTTTTCCTGAGCACTTCATTGTCCCGCATGGCCAAACGCATGAAAATCCCGCCCACAAGCAGCACAGCGATACTGACCAGGGCAAGACGCCAGTCAATCACAAACATCATGATCAGGGACATCACCGGCCCGGCCAGACTTTTACCGATAAACGGGGTGCTGTCCGCCACAAAGGCATGAAGCATGTTCACATCATCCACAAGCACTTTTTTCAACGTGCCTGAACCGGTGTTGGTAATAAACCCCAGCGGCAGTTTCGCCAGATGCTCCGAGAGCCTGGTTCTCAGAATCTGCTCAAGACGAAAGGCACCCAGATGGGAAATCACAAAGCCGCCCTTTCGGCACAGAAAACTTACAATCACCAGAACTGCGATCAGGATCAGCAACAGCCAGAGATTAAGTCCCGACCCGGCCGCAGTGTTTCCGTTTACAACAGCGTTCAGTGCCCCGGCCATGAAATAGATACTGACAATGGAAGCAACCGCGCCAACGGCCGCAGTGGCCATCGCCAGATAAATCCAGGACATAACCGGATCCATGATCGCCCACAACCCTCGTTTTATTTCGTTCTTTTTCATTGTATTCATCCAACCTTATGTTTGTATGTGGCCTTTCTCATCTGAAAAGCGAACGGATACAACCTACTATGAGAAGCAAAAAAAAGCTGTCGAATGCGGAACAAATGATATCTATAGCTGAAAAAATTATTGCAACATAACATAATAACATCGATGATCACCACACCAACCGATATACGATCTTTATGAGCTTACACTTTTTTTCTTTGATTAGACTAGTATAATTTGCTATTCTGCCAACAAAATTAGAGAGCGTGATCGATGTTTAAAGTTAAAACCAAACTGCGGTTTATCCTGACACTTTATACCTGCCTTCCCATCATCCTCATTATGTTGATGGTCGGCGGCACAGATGTTTTTTACGATGAAACATTCCAAAGTGCCATGGTGCTGTGCATTACACTGGCCATCCTGCTGCCGATTTTCAGTCCACATATCATCGGCTTCAGGTGGCTGTTTCTAGGCCAGCTCAATCAAATATTCGATATCTGCCAATTAATTAAAAAAGGTGATTACAACTATTTTCAACTGCCGAACGAAACAAATGAACCGGAGAATGAAAATGAAATACAACGTTTAATGCGCAACATGAACTGGATGATCCGCCAGATTGAATTAAGGGAAGAAAAACTCAAGGAAGCCGCAAAAAATTCCGAGACAGCCAACATCAAAAAAAGCCGCTTTTTAGCCAATATGAGCCATGAAATCCGTACCCCAATGAATGCCGTCATTGGGTTGTCCCATCTGTGCCTTGGCACACAACTGACCGATGAACAGCGCGATTACCTGGAAAAAATTTACGATGCCTCCCATTTATTATTGAATATCATTAACGACATATTGGATTTTTCCAAAATCGAGGCCGGAAAACTTGAACTTGAATCTGTACCTTTTTGCCTGGACGAAGTGCTTGAGAATTTGAGTAACATGATTGCAATGAAAGCCCATGAAAAAGGATTGGAACTTGTGTTTGACATATCTCCCGGCACCCCGGTGAATTTGATTGGTGATCCGCTGCGATTGGGGCAGGTCCTGCTCAATCTGACATCCAACGCCGTCAAATTCACCGAAAAAGGTGAGGTGGTCGTCGCGATTAACACCACCACCAACACAAGTGATCAACCCATTGAGCTGCAAATAAGCGTCAAAGATACCGGGATCGGCATCCCTGCGGATCAACTGCCAACGCTTTTTGACGCGTTCACCCAGATGGACAGTTCTACAACACGAAAATACGGGGGCAGCGGCCTTGGACTCGCAATCTCAAAACATCTCATCAAATTGATGGGCGGTAAAATTACCTCCCAGAGCAAACCCGGTCAAGGCAGCCTGTTTAGTTTTTTTGTGGTTCTCAAACCAAATCTTTCATGCGTTCAAAGGCACCTGCCCATAACTTGTTCAAACCAAAAAATCCTTGTGGTGGAGGATAATAGCAGTACAAGGCAAATGCTTTTTGACACCTTAACTTCCTTTTCATTCAGGCCGGTCTGCGTTGAATCCGGCGCACTTGCCGTTAAAGCTTTGGGAAAAAGATCCGGAGATGATTTTTTTCGTCTTATTTTAATTGATTCCGGCATGCCGGAAATGGACGGCATCGAAACCATCAAACAGATTCAAATTTTGCCCGGCATCCCAAAACTGCCCTTAATACTCATGACGCCCATTCATGAAAAAAAGAAAATTATTTTGACGGCAAACGAATTGAATATTGACGGTTTTCTTGAAAAACCGTTCACCCCGTCAACGCTTCTGGATACCGTTAGATCCGTTTTTGCCGGTGCAAACGCTCTTGGAAAAACCCGGTGCATGGACAGACAATGGGCCATTGAGCCGCAGCAAGCATTAACCGGCGCAAAAATATTACTGGTGGAAGATAATGCGATCAACCAGAGGGTTGCAAAAAATTTTTTAATCAAGGCCGGCATTAAGTCACCTTAGCAAATAACGGCAGAGAGGCGGTGGAAATCTACGATAAAAATGATTTCGACTGTATTTTAATGGACATTCAAATGCCTGAAATGGATGGGTTTGAAGCAACCAAAGCCATTCTTGAATCTTTGAAGGACAATCATCCGCCCATTATCGCCATGACAGCCAATGCAATGCCCGAAGATAAAGACCAATGCATGAAAGCCGGCATGGTGGCCCATATACCCAAACCGGTTAAGCCCCAATATTTGTTTGATGTTTTACAAAAATGGGTTGTTAGGGGCGAAAATACACTGAACAGGTAAAAATCATTACTTGAGGATATAATTGACATAAACGATTGGTTGATGTAGATGCCTAAATTAGTTTAAACAATTATTTTTTTATAAGACTAATTTAAACTAATAAGAGAAATAATTTGAGAAACGCTATTGATATGGACGTCGATACAATTAATCTGGACTTTAGCTACGACGATTTTATCACATTTCATGGAAAAAAAGTGATTCCCCATACTCAACCGGAGCCCGATGAATTTTTCTGGCATTGTCCCCGGGAGTTGGGGTGCGGTACGTTTCAAAGAGTAAAAATCAGGCCGGGGTTTGATTTGTGGCTGACAGACTGTTCCTTTTGCCGGGACATCATTTTTAAAAATTATGAGATCCCGATAACCATCCAGTTCAACGTAACCCTTTCCGGCCACTATCGTGTCCGCCTTAACGGCAGCCCAAATTACCAGCGGTATTTTGGCGAATTTCATGGGATCAGCTATTATAAAGATGAATATTCCTATTGCAGATTAATCCATGATGTTCCCGCACGCAGTGTATCCTTAACCCTTCAGCCGGATGTTTTTTTAGCCTGCTATAAGGAACACCTTCACCTGATGCCCCCCGTTATTCACGATATGATCCGGGGTAAGGTAAATACCGGGTATCTGTATCAAAGCACAATCACGCCGGCTATCCGGGAGGTCATACATCAAATCAGCGGATGTCGTTTTCACGGTATTGCCCGCAAACTGTTTCTTGAGAGCAAAGCATTGGAGCTGCTTTCGCTCCAACTGGATCAAATATGTTCAAGTTCGGGTTCCAGCCCTTCACGTATAAGAATTCATCCCCAGGATAAAAAACAGGTTGAAGGCGTCCGGGATCTTCTTGACGGCAATCTGGAGACGCCTCCCAGTCTGCAGCAACTCGCAAAATCAGCAGGAATGTCCCACCCCAAACTCAACCGGTGCTTCAAAGAGATGTATGGAATGACGGTGTTCCAATATCTTAGAACAGAGCGGCTCAACAGAGCCAAAATCATGCTTCAGGAAGAAGGCTATTCAGTGACTGAAACTGCTTTCCAGGTGGGGTATGATTCAGTGAGCCATTTTTCCCAGGTTTATAAAAAACTTTTTGGCATCTCCCCAAGTGCTTCGGTGAGAAGGAAAAATCGATAGTTCCCGAAATTTCGTATTGAAGCAGGGAAATAACTTCCGCGATTTTATTTTTTACCCATTGGTTAAAAGTGCATTGAATATCCAGCTCGTTTTTGCGAATCAATGGCGGCCACAGCCCCGACCGCCAGGACAAACGCCAGGGAAATCTTTAAAATTACTTCTTTTCACTGCCAATGTTACCTGATATATAAATAAAAACGCGCTAATTGAATCCATTCAGGCTTCCATGAAGAAAGAGATGCTTCGCCAAATTATCATTGTCAGTTTTTTGACTGTTATGCTCACAGGGGCTGTTCACTGGGAGCTTGTAGGGCATTATGCCAAATCCCAGCGTCTTGATATCACCAGGCAAGCATCTCAAATCATGCACCATATGGATTATGAGCTTTCAAGAAGCTTTCTCTTTCTGGAAGATACGGCCCATCTCATTGCCATAACGCCGGAGATTACCCAAAAAAAATTCCTATCTTTTGTCACGCTGATATCCAGAAACAAAGTATTGATTAAAAACATTGCTGCAGCCCCGAACCTTGTTATCCGTTACGTTTACCCTATGGAAGGGAATCAGACGATTATAGGGCAATCCTACAAAGACCTTCCCGGACAATGGCCCGATGTCCAAAAGGCCATTGCTACACAAAAATTGGTCACTTCCGGCCCCCTTAAATTGATCCAGGGGGGCACCGGTCTCATTGGCCGGGTAGCGGTATATACCCATGACGGAAGAGAAGAAAGGCTTTGGGGTATTGTTTCATCGGTTATCGACATGGAACGGCTGTACCAAACCCTTGGCGTTCAAGCTTCCGGGATGGTGGTTTCTTTGAAAAAAACAGGGCGGGACTTTAAGCCGTTTTACGGAGACGCCTCTTTGTTCCTCCCGCAAGCCCAGGCCGTGATACTGCCTGTCATCATGCAGGGCGTAAACTGGGAACTGGCCGCCATGCCAAAAAAGGGATGGGCCAAAATATCCGGCATGATCCTGTCAGTTGACCTGATACTGATTCTTTTGGGTTCAGCAGTCGCTTATTGGAGAGTCAAATCCATCCAAAACGACGCTGTGTTGAAAGAAATCCGGCAAAGTCTGGACCAATCACAAGCCATCGCCCATTTAGGCAGTTGGTCTCTAAATCTCAACACCCAAAGGCTGTGGATGTCTGATGAAACCTACAGAATTTTTGGATTGGACAAAACAACAACCGTGCCCACCATGACACTTGTAAAAAATAGAATTCATGATGACGATCGCACCCAAGTGGATGAATCCATCGACCTGGCCATAAAAGAATGCGCAGACTACACAATGGACCACCGAATCGTAAAAACGGACGGCACCCTTGCCTATGTGGAAGCCCGGGGTTTTGTCCATTGCAGTCAAAACGGAACACCACAAAAATTTACAGGAACGATTCTCGACATAACCCCCAGAAAAGAAGCCGAAAAAAAAATTAAAGACCGGGAGGCACAGGTGAGGGCCATGGCCAGCGCCTCCCACGACGCGTTAATTATGATTGATGCTTCGGACAAAATCCACTTCTGGAGCGACATGGCAGAAAAAATGTTCGGTTGGACTACCGAAGAAGCCATGGGCCAATCCATGCACAGGCTTATAACCTTGCCCGAAGATTGTGATAAAGCACTTAACGGACTTAAGCATTTTTCAAAAACCGGGACCGGTCCGGTCATCGGTTCGGTAATGGAATTTAACGCCCTTCGTAAAGACGGCACCATTATTCCGGTTGAACGCTCGGTGGCGGCCTTTAAAATTGCAGATGCATTCTATGCCGTCGGCAGCATCAGGGATATATCCGAACGAAAAAAGAGGGAAGAACAGCTCCGACAACTGGCCACAACCGATGGCCTTACCGGTTTATATAACAGGCGGCGGTTCATGGAGCTGATTCAAAAAGAATTTAAAAAAAGTATACGCCATGCCGTATCTTTATCCATCATCATGTTTGACGCCGATAAATTCAAAATGGTTAACGATACCTATGGCCATGAAGCCGGAGACTGCGTCCTTGTGGATATCAGCAGAATCACCCGCCAGGTTGTCCGGGAAACAGATTTTCCAGGCCGTATAGGCGGGGAAGAATTTGTCGTGGGGCTGCCCCATACCGATGCCGAAGGTGCCGTCCAACTGGCCGAGCGGCTCAGGTCCTCTTTTGAAGCCTCAAAAGTGGAAACAGCGGATGGCAGAATAATTCGATATACAGTCAGTTTCGGCGTAACTTCCTTAGATCCCCAGTCCCCTGTAGATGTGGAAACGCTTATGAAGCATGTGGACAAAGCACTTTACCAAGCCAAGGAAAAAGGCCGCAATAGGGTCGAACAATATTGATTTTTCTTGCCGGACCCGGTATTCAATAGCCAGTTTAAACAATAGGCATGGGCCGGACCGGCATATCGACCTTCCAGGCGCAACCCACAACCACATATGAAAGTAATTCAAAGAGTTATTGTGACACTCACACACGCCCATCGGAGAAGGCTATGCAGTTTGAATGCAGGGGCCTGACCTTCACTTACCCAGAGGCGGACAAACCCGTCCTTGAGAATCTTAATTTTTCCATGGCCGCACCGGGATTTAATGCTGTTTTCGGGCCATCCGGCGTGGGGAAAACCTCCTTTGCAAGAATTCTTGCCGGCGGCAGCAGCGGCCCCGGGGGGAGTGCACTGATTTATAAAGGCATTTCCACGATTTTGTATTCCTACAACCAGGAGCGTCTGCCCGGCTGGTCCAGCACCGGAAGCCATCTGGAAAAGGTGTGCCCCTCAAAAAATTCAGACCTTAAAAAAGAGCTTATCAAAATTTTCAACGTGGACGCCCTGTTGGCGTCACGCTTTTCCCAGTTATCCATGGGCCAGCAGAACCGGATGAACCTGATCCGCTACCTGATCCAGGACTTTGATCTGCTGATACTGGATGAAAGCCTTGCCAATGTGGATGAAGCCTTGCGGGAGACCATCGTCCTGGCCATAAAAGAGATATTTCCGGCCAAGCTGTTCCTTTATATTTCCCACAATCTCATGGAAGTGGCCCAATTCTGTAAAGACATTCTGGTCTTAAGCCGTCCCGGAAAAGGCAAGGGGGCCGTTGTGGTACAGGGCCGGAATTATAAAACAGGATATACGGCTGATCCCCGGGCCATTGACCGGTCCATGCTGGAGATTATGAATGCTGTTTAGGCGAATCTACCAGTTTCTGATTGTCTATTGCTTAGGTGTTGTCGGCCTTTTAGGCGTTAAATACGCGGCCGGCCTTTCCAATTATGTTATTCCCGGCTTACCGCTGATCTTTGATACGGCACAGCGGATGCTGACCGGCTATTTCCTTGATGTGTTCAACACCCTTTCCGTGACGGTACTGGGCCAGATGATCTCCATTGCCATGGCCTTTTTTGTGGGCATCATCGGCCGAAAATCATCCTGGGCAGGCTCGTTTATCAAAGTCATGGCCTATAACATCCAGGCCTATCCCATTGTGGCCCTGGCCCCGATCATTTTTATTCTTTTGGGAGACGGATTTTTATCCCGCCTGCTCATTGCCTCCATGATTTGTTATTTCCCCTTGCTGCTGTCGGTGTTGGGGATCATGGCATCGCCCATCAAGGACATTGAACATTTTTACATTGCCACCGGCCGGATGCGCTGGCAGCTGGAAGTTAAAATCCGTGCTTTTGAGAACTTAAACAAGCTGACCACAGTGATTGCAGGCTCATCGACACTGGCCATGGCCGGTACCATTGTGGCAGAATTCATTGCCGCAGATCAAGGTATTGGGTACAGTATACGCATCGCCCTGTACCAGAGTGATCTTGCCTGTATTCTTGTGGCCTTGTTCGCCATCGGCATTATCATCTCGGTTTACCAGGGGATTCTGGAAACTGTGGGAGAGCAGATGAAAAACAAATGGTCTGCACCAAAAGGAGGAGATCTGATATGAATCAAACAATCAAAAATACTGTCGTGATCCGGGCAGGACTCATGGTTCTGTTCACGATACTTTTTTTTACAACCGCATCTGCCTTTGCAGGCGATACACTCAATTACCGCCTGAAATGGTTATTCAACACCTCTGTGGCCGGAGACATCATTGCCGATACCGGCGGCTTTTTTAAAAAAGCAGGGCTGGATGTTTCCGTGAATGAAGGCGGGGCAGGCAAAAACGCCATCAAGGAGCTGGAGTTGGGATATGCAGACTTTGGCGTGGCATCTGCCGATCAGGTCATCCGTGCCCTTGAGAAAGGTGCTGACGTGGTGGTGCTAGCCCAAATTTTCCAAGTCAACCCCATGCAATGGATATACCGGTCGGACCAGCCTGAAATCAAGACGCTTTCCGATTTAAAGGACCGGCATATCGGCGTCACCTTTGGGGGGAATGATGAAACCATCATGAACACCCTTTTAGCCAAAGCAGGACTCACATCAAGAGATGTCCGCATCTCAAGTGTCAGGTTTGATTTCACCCCGTTTTTGAAAAAAGAAGTGGATGTGTGGCCGGTATACCGCAACTCCCAGGGGGTGATCCTGAAAGAACGACTGGCCGCGGAAAACGAACAGGTAAAATTCTTCAACCCCGCAGACTACGGTGTATCCTTTGTTGCCAACTCCGTTGTAACGTCAGGCGCCATGATCAAAAAACACCCGGACACGGTAAAAACTTTTATGACGGCGCTGCTGGCGGCCTGGGAATTTGCCATGGACCCGGCCAATGAATTCCAGGTTTTAGCCCAGATCAAACAAAAAGATAAAGGCACCAAAGACGACATCCGCCAAAAACAGCTTGAAGCCACCCGGCCTTTAATCAAACCCGGCAAAGAGACAAAAATCGGTATTATTGATACCGGGGCATGGCAGCAGACCGAAAACATCATGCTCAAGGGAAAACAGATCGCGGCCCCGGTTCATGTAACAAGCCGCCTGGTTGGACCGACAAAATAGAGTCCAGTTATGAATACATTTGTAGATGCGTTTTTTTTATTACACCTTGTATTCCATTTCATACACCGGCATCACATCGCCCGATTCGGTCAGGGCCAAAGATGTGTCCGTGATTTGACCCGCCATCTGCTGATCCCGGGATGACAGGCTGAACAGGGATGATACCTCACCCAAATAAACGGCACCCACATCGGCATCCTCAAGCTTTGTCAGGCGCGTTGCTTCATCGGACGAGGGATTCCACAGGACAAACTGGTCAAACATGGCGTCGTTTTCATCAATCCACATGTTTTCATCGTCATCATAATCGGCAAGTTCCTGGAACCCGTTACCCGTAGATGGGCCAAACAGCTCACTACCGTCGTTGATGATACCGTCCAGGTTGAGATCCAGTGCCAGAAATGCGTACCCTTGGGATAATCCTGCAAGGTTTTCGTCTTCCCCGTCACAGTCCAGGTCAAAACAGAATTCTGCGCCTTGGAGCATGGGGGTCTGGGCATCGGTCTGGATCACCAGGGGGTCAATGAACATGTAGCCTGTTTCAGTCTCGGTGGTTGTTGATTCATTGACATACTGCCGATCCATGAACAAATCCATGGAAAAGTCAATCTGACGGTTATCTGCCGTGTAGACGGTTCCCTGGGCGGACACCGAAACCTGTTCGGTCTCTTCATAGCTAAAGGTTGTGGTGCGGGTCTGCTCCCATTGGGTTAAAATGTTGATGCCCGAAGATTGCGAAAAAGCACCAGTTCCTGTGTAAACCTGGTTTAAGCTTATCAGATTGGTTGTGGCGTCGGGGTTAAGCCGGTTCTTGATCTGTTCAATCATGTCAAGGGCCATTTGACGCAGGTTGTTCAACCGGATTCTAAACTGCTGGGTTAAAGAGAGTTCTCCCACTTCCTGCCAAGAGGAAAGCGTGTTTTCATCCATTGGCGAAATCTCGGAGACAGGATACAGTGGTGAAAACACACCGGATTGACTGTTCTCAGTGGCAGCACCGGGGGTTTGATCATCCAGAACAGAACGAAATGAAATTGAGTTGCTGACCTCGGTGCTTTGTGTCAGGGTCTGGGTATAGGTTCGGGATGAATCAAGGTTGACATAAAAATCATCTATTTTCATTCAGCCTCCTTAAAAATAGGCCGGCCTGCCCCTCTCATGAGGCGCTACCGGAATAAAAATTTCGACATCATCTTGATGTTGGTTATATCCGGATATTAAGCAAAAATCATACCCCAGAAACATATAGCTGATTTTACAGAAGATATTAAAAATAATGATTTTTCATCCCAATGGACCAGGAAAATTTTACCCACCACATAGGGTACCGTGTCGCTTTTCAGGAGTCCATTGGAGGCAGGAGTATAATATATTAAGTGTTGCAATTTTCGACGGAGGTTGTTTATTCTCCGATAAAATTGACTGCAAAATGAATCAGTGAAAAGGTTGTTAAAATGAAACAATATCTTAAGTTTTATTCCAGATCTGTGTTGAACTTCTATTCTCTTTTGACATTTTTTGTTTTCTCAATACTGTTGAACTCACAGGCATCAGCATTTATCATGTCTGAATATTTTCCGTTAAAAAGTGGGAACATTTTAATCTTTGACCTTAATGTTTTTACTGTTGGCCCAGACACCCATGATTTTGGCTCTTACTCTGGTCAGGCATACATAGATTCAAGAGAATATTATGATTCGGTCCTGTACATCTACAGTGGTCCGGATGGGATCTTAGTGGTCGGTTCTTATGACCCAAAATCTCAGCAATATAATAATTTTCCATCGGTTCCTTTTAAATTGGCCTCAGGCGAAATGAATATTGGTGACAGTGTTACCTCTACCACACCTGCCGGTCCAAATGGAGAACCGGAAATCACTATTACATCAACCTTACAAAGCGTGGAAAATGTGACAACCTCAGCAGGAATTTTCAATAATACACTTAAACTTAAAATCGAAATAGATGACGAAACGGGTCAGTATGTCGAAACTATTTGGTTAGCAAAAGCAATTGGCATTGTTAAAACTTACCGCTTGACTGAAACGCCAATTAACCATGACGGTTGCTTATTCTCTTGCGGAACATTGGATTATTGGGATGATTCAGTCCAAAAGAGAGATATGAATTTATTAAATTATGTAATTCAAAATAACTTTCAAGGGGATTTCGACAACGACGGAGATGTAGATGGAGAGGATCTTTCTGTTTTTTCGACGAATTTTGGCCGTTAGGAAAGGTCACACAAGAGAAAAATAGGGTCAGAGTAAAATTAAGCGCCAAATTTCCGCCATCCAGTCGGCCGCCCTCTCTTTTTTTCGCTAACCCGTCTACCTGTTAATGCCTCAATCTCTTTCCGGAATCGATCATTACCTACAATCATCCCTTTGTTGGTGGCATTTCGGATCAGCTCCATCTCCCGCTCATTAACATCATTCTCAAATAATGTACGATACCTATGACAACGCTCTTTGGAGTCTCCCCCCAGCATCATATACTCCGGGTGAGGTGTGCACAGATCAGATGTTTTCCCCAAGGCATTGATCCGGTGGCTGGACCAGCGATAGTCTTCTGGGGATAAAACCATTCCGGCTCTCACCGGGTTAAGTTCGATATATCTATAGACCTTAAGAAGATAGGTACCCGATTCAACCAGGCAGGATTTATAACGGCCTTCCCAAAGGGTACCGGTTCGGTTGTATTCAGAATTAAAATAGCGGACGTAAAGACGCCCCAAAGCCTGCATCATGCTGCTGATACCGTTTTCCCGCCGGGGAGTGCACAACAAATGAACATGATTGGTCATCATTACCCAGGCATGAACATCAACTTTATATTTTGTTGCGTATTCCTTTAACCAGCCCGCATATGCGGCATAATTGTCATCCGATCCAAAACATACCTGGCGGTTATTACCCCGCTGAATGATATGAATTGGAATATCTTTTGGGGAGATTCGTAGTAATCGAGCCATGAATTCAATTTATCATTCATATGTAGGATTACGCAACATTTAATTTTACTCTGACCCCTTTTATCCTTTATCGGACCCCTTTTATCGCTGACCCCGTTTATCAGAAACCGGCAAAAAAGGCGATATAAAGTTCGCCAAAATCGCCAAAAATAGTCGTAATTCATTTATATCATAAGCATCATAACAGCTTTAAATAATATCGGATT
Source organism: uncultured Desulfobacter sp. (assembly GCF_963677125.1). NCBI lineage: Bacteria > Pseudomonadati > Thermodesulfobacteriota > Desulfobacteria > Desulfobacterales > Desulfobacteraceae > Desulfobacter > uncultured Desulfobacter sp. Next base: position 3,589,005 of record NZ_OY781882.1, read on the forward strand.
ATACCTGTTTAGTGCGCTGCCAGACTATATTGGTACAAGAGTTGCGAAAGCAATAATACCAACAAGTTCTAACGGCAGCCAATTCACCTTAATATAAGTAGGTTATACGCCCGCAATAAGCAAGAAAGGCTAACATGTTAAAGAGCTTAGAAATAAATTCATTGTATCGGGTTACTCATTTAAATCCATCAGCGAGTTCCGATTGTTTGCCCCCTCGTCGAAAGATTTTATTTGAGAAACGCGTTCAGATTTTGAATAAAAATCTTGAATACCCCGGCTTGTGGAATATCAAACGCAAACCGGTTCCCCGTGCAAATGGCCCGCCTGTCGACAGGCTGTCAAATTATAGTTCATTTTTGCTTTGTCCTCATCTCCTATCACGGATGATCAGGCAATCGGCAAAAAAGTCAATTAAATACGATCATTTTATCTTTAACTAAGCATCGTTTAACCAATGAGGAGGTTGAAATGAATTACACGACAAAATTGGCCGGTGTACTGGCCGCCATGCTAATGTTAGCAATCGCTATGTCCCCGATACATAGCCTAGCTCAGGATCTGCGAGGCGATACGCCTTATCTTGTATTAAAAGCCGACAAGGTTCAACTACAGATTGATGGAAAAATGGCCAAAGACAATCCGACATTGAATACAGAACTAGTGTACCGTTTAGATTACAGTAATTCTGGAATGGAAGCAGAACTAATGTCTTTTGGTTTTGTCACCAAAGGGTTTAAATCAAAAGTAGGGCATACCGGTAATATTTCGGTTCGATTCATCCCTGAGCGTACCAAAACCAGTTATAATCAAAAACTAAATCAAATCATGACCAAGTTCGAAGCAGAAATTCATTATCCGTTGATTGATAAAATTGTGGGATTTCAGGAACCCGATGAAAACAAGGTAGAACAGGATAATTTCCGTCCTTTTACGGAAACAGCTTCCGGGGTTATCGTGTGCAGTTTGGACAGGCAGCCGAACCTTAGAAATAAAGAGAAACAAGGGTTGCGGTCAACGATTGATATGACAACGAAAATCGAAGACAGAGTTGTCGGTGCAATTGAGTACGTTGAACTCAATAAAGCCGAATTGGTTGGCACTATCGTCTGGCCATTGTATTTTCGAAAAACCATAAATGTGCAACCTGTTTTTGTCGGATACACGCCGGATACCGGTTGCAGTCTCGGCGGCAGTGGGGTAAGCACAGGCGGAAGCTGGGAAACTGCCAAAGAATATGCCTTTGATATCTGGTACAGATGCTGTCTGCGCCTGAGATTTCTTCCGCCGGTATATGTATCCAACGATGACTGGAGAATTCTTTCCCCCACTGAAGCCGGGGCGCTCAGAGCTTCCTATGATGATCCTAATGCCATTGAGATCTTCTTTACCGAGAACTTCGATCCCATCGGAAAGTGGGGTGGCGGCGCTACATGGGGATCCGGCACGGCCAATGCACAGATCGTTACCTGTGATGCCAATCTGCCAATCAATTTGTACAATGTGGCACATGAACTTGGCCATGGTCTAGGCCTGAAGCATCCAAGCCAGTGGCCTTATAACACTACGCCCGGCTCACTGATGGAACCCAGCGGCTTCTGCTTGGATAATCCGGAACTGATGAGTCAGAAAAATTGTGATAATATTTCCAATCCCTTGATTTACTGGAGCCTGTCGATCTCTAATTGCTCACAGACCCCAAACATGTAAATCCATTGCCATTGATGAGGACGGACGGCCGTCTGAATGGGAAAGTTCCCACATGGGAACCATTGAAAACAGTTCTGATTTGAATAATACAATACCCGCAATCAGATCAAATTGAATATTTTCTGCTGAAATGGCAACAAAGGCAGGCCCGAAACCGGGTCTGCCTTTGTTTTATTCATAATCAATAATTATTTTCGTCTGATGTTTACCAGACCGATACCAGACAGGAGCAGGGTGCTTAGAACAAGTCCGTACATTCCCACGGCAGGCACTGGTTTTACCGTAAGTGTGGTAAATGACCATACCGGGGACGGGACAGAATCAATCCCGTCATCGACCACTGCATACCAGGTATATGTGGTATTTTCGGAAAGCCCGTCCCAGACAAGGGACGCTGTTTCTCCGGAGGGTACATCTTCAACCGTACCGATTAAATTGCCATTTCCATCATAAAAAGAGACATCCACAGCACTTACGTCCGAATCAGACACGGTGACGCTTAATGTCGGGTTCAATTCGACATCTGTCTGTCCGTCTGAAATACCGGGGTCAGAGGGTGCTTCCGGGGAATTATTGAACAAGACTTTAGCATCTGCCCGGATCGGTGCATCTTCAACATTGCCGTCATTGTCCGTTGAAACGGTATAAAATTCATAATACCCCTGTCCTTCGGGGTAGAAGAATGAGTGGTTCCAGCTGTCACCGGCGGTGGTATCCGTTCCGATTGACGTCCACGCGCCCCAGGTTAGTCCGTCCAAACCATAACGGTAGAAAAATTCAACCTGGGTAACTTCCCCGGTCGAGCCGCTTCCGGCACCGAATGTCTGGCCGGAGTTCACACTACCGAACGAATCCGCAGCAGCACCTTGCCATGTAAATTCTTCATATGTCGTGCCGGTTCCGGATAGTTGAAGGGAATACCCGACTGGAGTGGCGTAGGTTTCGGATACCCCGATGTCGGTACTGACCATCCCCTCCGCCGGTCCGTCAGCAGCGGTAAAACTCCCCTCGTAGCTGAGAAACTGAATCACGGAACCGCTGCCATCCACCAAAGCAATACCGTCAGGCGCACCGTTCTGGATACCGGCCTGAGAAAAACCGAGGGTGCCGTATCCACTGCCTGCATCGATGATCGTACCCGAAAGCGCGATGGTACCGTAACTCGCACCGCCGTTGCCGTTATAAAGTTCAATACTCCAACCGGTCAAATTGGTGCCGGCTGGACCGGCAATTTCGATCGCCTCTCCGGTATCGGTACTTGCGTTATCGTAATGGATTTCATTAATGAAAACGGTAGTCGTTCCGCTGCCCGACGAACCGGACTGAACATCACTGGCCGTGGCATTCAAAGAGATCGACGTTCCAGACTGTTCGTATGGCGCAATGGCATCCACCGCTGAAGTGGAAGGATATCCGGTCACCGGAATGGTGGAGGCCAATATAGCAGTGTTGCATCTAAAACGGCGGCCGTCGTCCCCTTCATAGGTATTGACACCGGTCAGTTCAAGAATATCACCGATATTGCCCGGCAATGTCTTTGTATAATAACCGTCCTCCTGGTAGACGGTAATTTCCTGGCCGGATGAATCCGTAACCTGGGAATCCCCTGTCTTTTCAGCATAGAATTTCACATAGTGGCTTTCATGATCTTCATCCCAGAAAGAGGCGATGCCGGTATGATACTCGGCCCGGGCCAGGGTCTCGTCGTTACCATAAACAACGAATTGCTGATCCGCCCCGTAGATGCCCTCCTGGTCAATGAATTCCGGGGTGCCGTCATAAAAACCACCCTCACCCCAGACCTCTATAATGTCACCGGTCTTCAGCAGGCCGTCCGGGAAACCCAGATGGCTGCGGTACAGCATAATCTCTGAAAACCTGTGTTCCATGTTGATGGACCCGTCTGTGTTGACCAGTTCGGAAAGACCGTAACCGGTGCGCCGGGCCAGGGTTTGGGGCATGGCTTCGATTAACCGGATAAATGCATCCTCATGATAGGGCTGATTTTCACTGTCGGCAATCATAGTGACCACTGCTTTAAATCCGCCGGCAAACTCGGTATTCAAATCATAGCGCGGCGTAATACCGTTCGGATACATGGGATTATTCGGTGTATTGTATTGAGCGGTAAAATCAACCACGCCCTCCCGGATCGAATAACTCATATCTTCCGGTGTTGTATCGGAAAGCGTATTCTCCGGGTGTTCGTACATGTACTCGCTGATGGCAACATTGTAGGTACCGGTCAGATTGATGGCGCTTCCCTGGTAGGTAATAGCGGTGATCAAGCCGTCCTGGGCAGTTACCAGCCAGCCATCAGAGATTGAGGTGCCCACATAGTCCTCCTGGATCCAGTCCCAGATCTCCTGGCCGGTCATTTCCACCCGGACCATATTGTCATCGGACCAGGGATAGGCCTCGTAGATCTCGATATAGGTGATCTCTCCGGCGGCCACGTCTCTGCGGATACCGCCGCCGGACTGCATGGCCAATTCAACCGGCAGGCCGAGCCGGCTTGCTTTCCAAACCATTGAATCGCAGATCCAGGCGCCTGCTGCGTTGGTGGCGGCCCAGGGATATTCGCTAACTGTCCACCATTTGTCCTTATCCAGGGTAAGATCCACGGCCGAATAGCCGATCACATCGTAAATGCCGTGGGCCGGAGCCGGAGCCTGGCCATTGTATTCGGTGATCAGCCCGGCGATCAGGGATTCCATATCTGAATCAGGCACAATCTCACTGTTGCGGATCACATGTTTCTGTGCCTGGACGTATTTACCGGCACCCGTGACTTCCAGCTCCCCGATATACTGCATGTATGATGCCGCTTCTGCCACCAGTGTCTTGCCGTTCATATTGCTCGGCTGCCAGACCCGTTCTGTCCAGGTGTGCCAGTGGCCGGAAATCACCACTTCAGGGGGTAACACCCCGCCGGCGTCGGCAATCAGTGCATCATCGCCTGCAGTCACCCTGCTCTGGCCCACATGGGAAAGAAGAATGACGACATCGCAGCCTTCGGTGGTTCTCAGATACGAAACTTTGTCTTTGATGTCGATGGTATCGGCATCAGAATCTTCCCAGACACATTTTTTAACTTCCACAACACCGACCAGGTCGTCCCCGAGAAAGGAAGAGGAATCGGTGGTATAGCCAAGAATCCCCACCTTGGTGCCGTTGACCGTTACCGTGACATATTCAGGGAAATACGGATTCCCGGTAGCCACATCATAAATATTCATGGAGATGGCCGGAAAATCAGCGTTGTTTTTCATATTGTTGAGCATCTGGGCGGAGTTCACGTCATGATTGCCCACAACCACGGCATCAATCCCCCGGCCACCCAGCAGCTTGAGTTTGCTATCCAGTTCGTTATAAAAATCGATCATGCCGCCGTTTCCCCGAAGGTCTCCAAGCGGGTTGCCCTCGGAGATGTCGCCCGCGTCCATAATCAAGGAATCCGGATTGGCAGATTTGAGCTCGAGCAACTTGGTGGTAAAATAGGATGCCCCGCCAACCCATTCCATCCCCACGGTGTCCTCCGTGTCCGGCACATCAAACTCATGGGGTAGAAGACGGGAGTGCATGTCGTTCATGTGAAAAATTTTAAACCCGCCTGTGGTGGGCCAGGCTCCGGTGTAATCAATACGAAGCCGGGGGGCGAGTGAAGAACCATACTCCTTGCCGTCAAAGGCATACGTCCGATAGGGGTCCTGCCCCTCGACAGACGCCTTGACGACAAGACTGATGACCATGTCGCCATTGTCATTCACCTCGGTCTGAACAAAGCCCGTAACATCCCATTCCACCCAGTAATCCTGGGTATTGGCCGTCATCTCCCGGCTGTCAAGCGCTGCCGCCTCATAAGACGGCTGGGTGTTCCAGGTAATTCCGGTTTCGGCCCATGAGTCGTCGGTACTGCCATGGACATTGGCGGTCATGTCGTCTTCCGTGTCGGATTTCCAGCACCACATGCGCAACTTAGCAGAATTAATGGTGGCACCGGCCGGGATCTGGCCGGTCAGGTCAAACTTGACCCAGGTCCTTTCGTTCTTGTAATACCCGCCTGAAGCGCTGGCGACATACATGGCAGTCTGGCTGCCGTAATTGCTGGTGGGGTATCCTTCCACGACCTGACTGTCCGCAGCCGACCCGATATCGACCACCCCTGCAAATACCTGACCTGCCGAAGCAATAAAGAACAAGAAACAAAAAAGCGGGAGTAGCTTAGTTTTCATAATAAGTTCCCTTCTCAATAAAAAAAGGGACAGAGGGCGTTTTTAACCTCCCCACTGTCCCTGAATATTTAATAATAATTGTGCTTAAGAGATCTTTCTTTTGATGCCGGCCAGTCCGATAAGGCCGCATCCCAGAAGGATTAGCGCGTTGGGTACAGGCACCGTTGAAGCGGTTGCCGGAGTAAGAATCGTTGCTGTGTCCGGTGCGGCGATGGTCAGATCGTCAATCCAGATGATATCACCGGCACTAGAGTAGGTTCTGGCTTCGATGATCAAGCCGTCCCGGGTATCTCCAGAGGAATCAAAGGTCCAAGTATACTCCAAATAGCTCCACCCACTGCCGTCGCTGTAAGTGTAATTTCCGCTTGCGCTGCCGACATAGCTGTCAACATCTGTTTCGCCGTCGGTATAATGTCCCCAGATACGACCTGAAGGAGCACCATCCGATGTGGTATCATATACCCAGAAACCTGCCGTAACCACGTCACCGTCGGTGAGGCCATTTATCCAGCCTACAAACGCTTGGGGAGTACCGGATTCAGCTCCATCAATCAATTCCAGAGCGGCATCACCACTATGAACAACATCCTCTTGGTTTGTGGCAGTGATATCACTATAACTACCTAAGATAGTACCACCGTCTTCCCAGCCGTAACTAACCTCGTATGCCTGGGCACTGCCTGCCATCAAAATCATTGCTGCCAATACTAAAAATAACCGTTTCACTTTCTTCTCCTTAAAAATCAACAATCAAGTTCAAATGATCTGGTCCCAGGCAGCCGGCTGTCTTAAAGGTTCGAGCGGGAACTCTCCGTTTAAGACCCTAAAGCTTTCCGTCCCCCGGTCACCCGAAGTTTGGCTTTATACTGAAGACTTGTAAGTGGGTATCATTTTTATGTGAGGCAAAAATGATCTGAAAATTAAAGATTTTTAAAAAAAAATTAAAACGCTACGGGCTCTTATGCCCACGCCTAATCAACTTCACATTTTAGATTAATCAACCAAACATATTAAAATCATATCTAATGGGCTGTCTTTTTGATGTCAGGTTTTTATCACTTGAGTTAACCGGAAGGGGATTTTAGTTGGCTATGATAAATATTGAATGATTTTAAACGGATATATTTTTTCAAAACAACTAAAACCTTTATATAAACGGTCACGGACCGTCCTTGGTCTTTGACCGTGGTTCGGCCCACAACGAATATTGAAACATCTCTGTGACTTACAGAGAGTTTCTTATAAAAAAGCCGTAACTATGTAACAAAAGAAAGGACGAAGGTATGAACAAACAAACGTTTCCAATTTTTATTGTTCTTGTTTTGATTTCATTCCTGGTTGCCGGGTGCGGCAGCCCGGATGAGAAAAAGGCGGCCTTTCTCAATAAGGGTAAAGCCTTGATGGAGAAAAAGGAATACGTAAATGCGGAGCTGGAGTTTAAAAATGCCGTTCAGATTGACCCTGAATATGCAGAGGCCTTTTTAATGCTCGGTCAAATTGAAATTAAAAAAAAGAATTATAAACGGGCCTACCAGATGTTCGAAAAAACCTTACGGTTTGATCCTTCCAATCTCCAGGCCGAGGTCGAACTCGGTCGCCTTCTGATCGGAGCCAGGGAGATTCTCAAAGCTGAAGAACACGCGGTTCATGTCCTTGAAAAAGATCCCAAACACGTGGATGCAAGATTATTGATGGCCTCTGTTCATTTTGTCAACAAAGAATATGACAAGGGCAAAGCCATTTTGTCCGGCATGCTGGCCGAAAACCTTACCCGCCCCGAGATATTTATGATGATGGCTTCCCTGTCTGCAAAGGATAAAGACTGGACCGGGGCAAAAACGTTTCTTGCGCAGGGCCTGAAGGAAAACCCGAAGAGTATTCCTATCCTGATCAGGCTTTACAAGGCTGCTGTCAGAGATAAACAATTTGATACGGCAGAAGGGTTTCTTGAAAAAGTCATCGATCTTGAGCCGGATCAAATAACTCATAAACTGGCTTTGGCCCAGCTTTATTTGATTCAAAAAGATGAACAGAAGGCGGAATCCTATCTCAACAGTGTGGCTGATGCCTCTGATGCCCAAGACACGATTGTGATGCCGATTGTTAATTTCTGGATGGGAGCAAAACTGCCGGAAAAAGCAGAACCCCTGCTTAAAAAGGCCATTGCCGGGAGCCCGGAAAATTTTGATTTCCGGCTTTTTCTGGCACAAATTTATTCCAAAACAGGGCGGTTGGATGAATCGGAACAGGTTTTAAGGACAAACCTGGAAGTCAGCAAAGACCCCGGCCATCCGGGAATTGTCAGGACCAAAGTGGCTCTGGCTAAACTGATGCTGGCAAACTCTCTGCCGGATGATGCTGAAAAGCTAGTGGATGAAGTCCTGGAAGAAGATCCAAAAAACACCGAGGCCCACGGTATTAAAGGCGGCTTTTACCTGAACAGAAGAGACGGACTCAATGCCATATCCGAATTCAGGGTAGTTGTGGCGGACAAACCGGATCTTGTTCAGGGACATTTAAACCTGGCACTGGCACATATCATAAATAAAGAACCCATACTGGCACTGGATGTTCTTGAAAAAGGCCTTAAAGAAAACCCGAAATCCGATAAAATTCTCATGGCCCTGGCCCAGATGAAGATGGTGGAAAAGGATACGGTAAAAGGAGAGAAATATCTTAAAAAACTCGTAGATCTGGCACCGGACGACATCAATTCTCTCATCAGCCTGGGGGATTTTTATACCGGTTCCAAGCAATACGACAAAGCACTGGAGCAATATGAACATATCAAAACCGTTCACAAAGATTCACCAGCCGGATATATCAAGACAGCCAATGTTTATCTAAAACTCAATGAAGATGAAAAAGCGCTTTTGGAACTAAAGACCGGGTATGAAAAATTCCCGGACTCGGCCATGCTGATCTCCCAGCTCTCCCAGTTGTATTTAAAAAATAAAAATGTGACTGCCGCCATCGCTTTATGTGAAAAGCGGCTTGAGGAAAACCCGGAAGAAGCCTTTAGCTGGAACCTTCTGGCCGGCATTTATTTTGTAACTAAAAAGTATGATAAAGCAGAAACAAATTTTGAAAAGGCTATTGAAATCTCTCCTGAATGGCAGAAACCATACGAAAATCTGGCACAACTTTACCTGGTCCAGGGAAAAAAAGAGAGTGCTATTAAAAAACTTGAATCTGCGATCGAACAAAATGAAAAAAATAAGAAAGCCTGGATACTTTTGGGCATGATCTATAAAAGAGATAAAAATTACGAGGCTGCCGCAAAAATTTTCAAACAGGCCTTTGATGCCATCCCCTCTATGTGGGCTGCGGCCAATGATTATGCCTACATCACATCCGAATATCTGGCTGACCGCACGGAGGATCTTACCGAGGCCATGGAATATGCCCAAAAAGCGGTGAGCCTCAATGGTAATGCAGGGCCGGCAAGGGATACCCTTGGATGGATTTATTATAAAATGGGGAATCTCGAACTGGCGCTTGATGAACTGAAAATGGCCCTTGAGCAAAGGCCGGATCACCATATTGTTAATTATCACATGGGCATGGTGCTGGAAAAACAGGGACGGCATCAGGAGGCTGCAACCCACCTTGAATCTGCATTGGCCAAAAATCAAAACTTTCCCGGTGCGAATGATGCCAGAAAAATCGTAAAGCAGTATGAAGAAGTGCTGAATTAATATGATCTCACTCGTAAAAGCGAATTTAATTGACCAAGGAGCATAAATGGAAGGACACGCTTTCTCACTGGAAGATGCCATTGATATTTTAAAATATAGAAAAGCAGCTTATCTCCTGCCGTTTTTATTCATTTCAATAATTTCGGTTTGCGTAGCCCTGCTGCTGCCCCCTGTATATAAATCCAAGGCCACCTTGTTGATCGAAAAAAGGGAAATCCCAGCGCAATATGTCACGTCCTCCATCACCACATTTGCCGAAGAACGGATGCAAAGTATCCATGCACGAATTCTGACTTCAACGCGTCTTCTTGAACTCATCGACGAGTTTGAACTTTATTCCGATCTAAAGGAAAAAAAGACCAAGGATGAGATCATTGAAATCATGAAGGAAGACATCAAGCTGGTTCCTGTGAATGTGGAAATTGCGGACCGCATATCCGGGAGAACGGCCACGGCAACCATTGCATTCAATCTTTCCTATGAAGGTGAGAATCCTGCAAAAGTGCAGAAGGTTGCCAATACCATCACCTCCTTATTCCTTGAGGAAGATTTGAAAGTAAGAAAAGAGCAGTCCTCTTCTGCCTATGATTTTCTTTTTGCTGAAAGCGAAAAGGTCAAAAATCAAATTTCCGAGCTGGAAAAGAGAATGGCGCTGTTCAAGAAAGAAAACGTAAAGTCACTTCCTGAACTGTTCCAGCTAAACCAGCAGACCCTGGGCCGTATTGATAGAGATACCGAGTACACAAAGGAAACATTGCGAAACCTGAAAGAAAAAAAAGAAGAATTGCAAGAGCAATTGGACAACACACCTGTTTTCATAGAAGATACAGAACTTCAAAAAGAACAGAAATACCAGGATCAAAGACGGCTTGAAGCACTCAAAATAGAACTGATCAACTTAAAAACAGAATTTTCCGACCTTTATCCGGATGTCATCAAGACCAAACAGGAAATCAAAGACCTGGCCCTGAAAGTTGAAGAATCAAGGAAGGAGGAAAAAGACAAGCAAAAGAATCCTGCCTGGGTTACCCTATCCTCCCGCCTGGCCGGTACAAAATCCGATATTGCCTCCACCAATAAAAAAATAGAAGAAATGGAAAAACAGGCAGATGATATCCGGTTGCGCCTTGCAATGACACCGGGAGTTGAGGAAAAATACAATGCCTTTGTGGCTGAAAGAAACAATTTGTACATGAAACATAGCGATCTCCAGGCAAAAATGATGGAAGCCAAAGTCGCCAGGGAACTGGAATCCGAGCAGAAAGGAGAACGGTTCTCTTTGGTGGAACCGGCAAGGCTACCTGAAAAGCCCTTTAAACCCAACCGGGTCGCCATTGTGCTCATTGGTATTGTTTTAGGCACAGGTGCAGGTGTCGGCTTGGCCGCTCTGATTGAATTCTCAGATTCTTCTTTCAGTAAAGGGGACGCCTTGTCAAAGTCGATTGGTTCCCCACTCCTGACGGAAATCCCGATTATCGTAACCAAACACGATCGGCGAAAAAAAAATCTAAGACGAATGGCAATGGTTACCGGTATGGTTTCCACGGTTATTCTTGCCGTCTTTTTATTTGATCACTTTATCATGGACCTTGCCGTTTTTAAGGCCAAATTTGGGCGCAAGTTTCTTTAAAAGAAAGGAGTAACCGGAAAATGATCCAGGAAGCAGTAATGGAAAAAAGCCACCGCCAGGACAGGGTTGCCCCTTTGTCCTTCGAAGCCCCAGTATATAAAAAATCACGGGAATATCAGATTAATCCGGACCTTGTCCAAAAAAACCGGGGGATCTGCATCAACCCTGACGCGCCCGAAGTTGAATACTATAAGATCCTAAGAACCCGGATTCAGCAGCAGGCAAAAAAGAAAAACTTAAAGACTGTGATGATCACAAGCCCCAATAAAAACGAGGGGAAAACCATCACCAGCATCAACATGGGATTTGTCTTTGCCCGGGAATTCAAGCAAACCGTACTTCTGGTAGACTGCGATTTCAAGGGTCAGGATATCCATAAATATTTAGGGATTAAAAATAAGCACAGCCTGATTGATTACTTTTTGCACGGGGTTCCGTTAAACGATCTGATTATCTGGCCGGGGATAGAAAAATTGACCCTGATATCCGGAGATGAAACGGTAGTGAATTCTACGGAAATCCTGTCTTCAGAAGCCATGGAGAAACTTGTGGCAGAGATGGGGCAGCGGTATTCCGACCGGTACGTTTTTTTTGATGCCCCTCCGGTTCTCGAACGTTCCGAGGCCATTTCCATGGCCCCCATGATGGACGGCATCATCATGGTGGTTGAAGCCCGGGTAACGCCCAAAGCAGACATTGAAAAAGCAGTCTCCCTGTTGCCGCCGGATAAATTTTTGGGCTTTGTTCTGAATAAAAAAAGTTGATTCCAATCGAGCCACAATCCTAAAAAATAACAATATCTGAAATAAAGCACGTTAAACGGTTCAGGCCCAGTGTTCCTGAATGCACCAAAGTCATTTTTCTATTCCTGGTATAATATTTGCTGTCAATAAGTTAAGCGTTGGATGTGTTGCGCCCAACAAAGCTTTGGCAATAAACCAGGATAGACTACATGGACTCAGTAAGATCAACAGTGGAAAAAAATCCTCTGGAACTTGCAAAGCGCGGGCCTGTAAAGGGATCTGGATTTAATTCTGCTTTTAAATTAACCCAGGCGGACAACCTTTTAAGGGAGACCGGCCAGTATCCTTGCTGGCAGACCCTGCGTCAGAAGAATGTCGCAGAGGCTGTCAAAATTGCTGATGCCGTGGTGAAGCGGCATGAGATCCTGGTAAGCGCCCAAAAAGGTGACCCCATAGACTGGAAGGCCTTTGACCGCCTTACCCAATATGCTGCCGACAGGGGCATTAATCTTTACAAAAGCCATGACTTGTTTAAGTCTGATATCGTCCCGGATCCGCCTAAGACTCTGCCTGAAATCCCCTCAAATCCCAAAGCCTGCGATCCAGCTATGAAAATGCCCCCGGCCCTGCCTCAAACCGGGCCAAAAAATACGGCGCCCCCCTCATTCGTATCAGATAACGGGTCTATCCTCATAGATGACAATCTTCTTGTGCTGAATGTCACATACAATAACCATATTTTAAACAGCGGCATGGCCGGATACGCAAAGTCTGGAAACGTCTTTCTTCCCCTGGATGAAATCTCCCGAACCCTGGATTTCAATGTGAATGTAGACCCTGAAAAGGGAAAGGCACAAGGCTGGTTTATTTCTGAAGAGCGCAAGTTCTCTTTGGATCTGAATAAGGGGCAGATTGTTGCTGACGGTCGGAATTACCCTGTAACAGAAGCGCACATTGTCGCGGGTGATGATGATATTTTTATCGATTCAAAACTGATGGGGGATCTGTTTCCCGTTGACTTCAAAACCAATTTTTCTGAGATGTCCCTTGAAATTGCTCCCAGGGAAAAAATACCCTTTCAGGAAAGGCTTGACAGGGAGGCGATGTGGAACAGGATCAATCCCTACGCAGAGAGCCAGGCTGAACTTCCCAGAAAAGAATCTGAGTACAAGCTGTTTTCCCCACCGTTTGTGGATTTCACCCTCAGATCTGATTACAGCAAGAGTGATAGGAACAGCAGTTTTCAAGGCGGATACTCAATTCTGTCAAAGGGAGATCTTGGGAAGATGTCTTCAGAAATATTCATTTCAGGAGATGATGAAAATAAACTTCAAAACGTTAGAGTCTCCCTTGAACGAAATGATCCGGAAGCAGGACTTTTAGGCCCTTTAAACGCCACCCAGTTCGCCATAGGAGACATTACAACGCCTTCTTTTCCAATTATTGGCGGAATGCGTAGTGAAAGCGGACTTTCTGTCAGCAATATGGCCCTTGACAGATCAAGAGAATTCGACATAACCAGTTTTCACGGCAACCTGTCGCCGGGGTGGGATGTAGAGCTTTATAGAAACGACATCCTGATTGAAACCCACAGATCGGGCTCCGACGGCAGGTATCGTTTTGAAGATGTGCCTGTCTATTTTGGATCCAATGATTTTAAACTGGTGTTTTACGGTCCCCAGGGCCAGAAGCGGGTTGAGACAGAGCAAGTCACTGTGGGTGACCAAATGCTCAAAAAAGGAGAAGGCGTCTACCAGTTTTCTGTGAGCAAAAAAAAAGATGAGCTTCTGGATCCTGGGAACAAACCAAGGCAGGAAGATCAGGGAACCCTCAAAGCTGTTGTACGTTACGAAACAGGAATATCAAAAAATCTTTCTCTGACCGGAGGCGTCTCCAGCGAAGAGATTGACAGCAGACGACACAACTATCTTAATGCCGGGGTAAGGGGGAGCTTTGCCGATTTTTCCCTCAATTCTGATTATATCCATGACACAGCAGGGGGTGACGCGGTTCAATTCATAGGTCAAACCCGCATAGGTCCTGTAAATCTAAGGGCCAAGCAGGCGTTTTTCAATGACTTTACAGATCCCGGAGACGATCTGGATGCCAAAACCTCGCTTACCGATATTTCCCTTAACGGGACGATATCGGGCAACAAAACCCTGTCAAGTGTACCCTTTTCCCTCACATGGCGGGACACGCAAAGGCAGGCCTCCCATGAAAAAAAACTTGGGCTAAGATTGTCGGAAAATTTTAAAAACCTAAACCTGAATCAGTATCTGGAGATAAAAGATGACAGCGCCTCTGGAAAGGATTCCCCTGAAATAGAAGGCTATATTCAGGGCATATCCCAGATAGGCCCATTGCGTACCCGGGGAATTATCAATTACGATATACAACCGGATACTGAAATCTCCGGGGTAGGCCTGTCCAATTTTTTGCGGCTTAATGACCGGTTAAGTTCAGAACTGATTTTAAATCATGAATTCAAAGACACGGACACATCAAGCGCACGACTGAAGATGAATTGGAATACCGGCAAATTTATCCTTTCCCCGGAGGTGTACGCTGATACAAACGGAGACTATGGGGGACTGTTGTCATTCAACATGTCCCTGGGCCGCGAACCCAGGACAGGCAGGATCAAGACCTCTTCAGAGAGCCTTGCTGATACCGGCGGGGTCTCGGCACGGGTATTCAGGGACAAAAACCTGAACGGGGTGTTTGACAAAGAGGACGAGCCGATTGAAGGTGCCCGGGTAAATGCGCTCCAATCCCATAAAAGCGCCCAGACCAATGGGGAAGGCATTGCCTTTCTCACCGGCCTTCAAAAAAATAAGCCAACCGATGTGGCACTTGACACCGACTCCCTGGAAGATCCTTTTCAGGAACCGTTAGCCAAAGGCAACTCAATTCTTCCGAGACCCGGACATGTGGATTTAATGGAAATTCCTGTGGTTACAACAGGGGAAGTTGATGGAACCGTTTTCAAAGAGGGAAAAAACGGGAATCGGACGCCGCTTGCCAACAGGACAATCCAGCTCCTTGATCCTGAGGGCAAGGTAGTTGAAGAGGTAAAATCCGAGTATGATGGATTTTATCTGTTCATGAAGGTCAAACCCGGGACATACACCATTAAGGTCAAACAAGATGACAAGCCGGACAAAGGATATGTCGCTTCTGCTTCTGACGGCTCTGCAATTGCCCCCGTAAAGATTGGAAATGATGGCACAGTGGCAAGTGGAAACGACATTATTTTCAAGTTGCCCGGTAAAACAAAAATCGTTTCAGCCGTCACTGCCGCCGATAACAAATTGGCGGATTCCACCGGAACCAAGGAGCAGACAGAACCGGCCCCCAGGGCTGCCAAGGGGACAGCGGAATATGGTACAGTTGAGAAAAGCAAATCTGCATCCCCTGTGGAGGCAAAAAGCAAAATACCAGATACCATGCAAAAATACGGTATCCATCTTACATCTTATAGAAGCGCTGAAAAGGCTGTCAAAGGCATCAGCGCGTTGAGAAATAGTTACAAAACACTGTTGGGAAAGAGTGCCTTCTCTGTAAAGACAATTGACCTTGGCCCCGGAAAGGGGAAATGGTACAGGGTGATAGCAGGTTCTTTTAATTCCGTTGAAGAGGCAAAGAATATGGGGCGCAGAATAAAGCTGCAGTCCCCCTACTGCCGTGTGGTCTCAACAGGTGATCATACCGGAGTCCATTTAACTTCTTTCCGAACCAAGACAAAGGCAACAGAGAGCATTAAAGAATTACGGGCCCATTATCCGGACATTCTGGGCAAGGTCTCCTTTTCAATAAAAGATGTGGACCTTGGAACTGAAAAGGGGAAATGGAAAAGAGTCATCGCAGGACGTTTTGAAAACAGGGAGACGGCTCACGCCCTTGCAGAACGAATCAAGCTGCACAAACCCTATATCATGCCTGTTGACGTGGAGAAAAAATCGTCCACATCCATACACCTTGCCTCATTTCGCACAAGCGGCAAGGCCGATCAAGCCCTTGAAAATATAAACAAAAAATTTCCCGGTATCGTCGAGGAGCACAGCCTGTTTATCAGACCAGTGAACCTGGGTGCCAAGGGCATATGGTACAGGGTGATGGCGGGGAGTTTCGAAAACAGACAAGAGGCGGATAACATCATTAAACATTTGAGTTCACAAAACCAGTATGCTGCACCGGTAAAACTTTTCTGATAACGGCCACGGGCCGTCCTTGGTCTATCTACACCCAGGCCTCGGCCCACAACAAAGCTTGAAAGATCTTAGTAACTTACCCAGACTTTCTTATAAACTTTACATAAAAGCCTCAGTTAGCTGCAAGCTCTAACTGAATATTCTTTTCCGCCACCTGATCACCACCGTATTTCTTGCTTTCAGTAAACCGAACCAAAAGGGGCAGCATCTTTTGCTCAGCGCCCCAGCCTGACAGCTCAATGGGCAGATTTACAGGCCTTAAAGGGGTTGTGGTGTATAGGGCAATTCCTTTAGCCAAGCCGATACGCTTTTCAATTTTTTGGTTTTTGGTGATAAATATCTCCATATCCCCATACAAAGAGCGGTTTCCTTCCCTTTTCAGAATAATTTTCAATTTACTCATCCCGGTTTTCTGATGTGTAAGAAAGCTTATATCTCCGATTTGTGCCGCAGCACGAACCTGTCCGTGAC
The DNA here is from genome assembly GCF_963677125.1 of uncultured Desulfobacter sp. Taxonomy (NCBI): domain Bacteria; kingdom Pseudomonadati; phylum Thermodesulfobacteriota; class Desulfobacteria; order Desulfobacterales; family Desulfobacteraceae; genus Desulfobacter; species uncultured Desulfobacter sp. The sequence goes on from NZ_OY781882.1 coordinate 3,605,703, forward strand.
GAATAATAATGGGAATGGAGTATTCAAGAATCGGTGAGAAACTTACCCCTATCTGGCCCGGGGCCGTTTCGGAATTCTCTGAAACTGACGTTTGGGGTCTGCCCTGGAAGGTCAAATGACATCTATATTCCCCGGATGCAAGGTCCCTGGGTTTTCTGGCCATTATCCTGATGGTCTGGGTTGCCCCGGGTTTGAGTTCCACAAGGCGGGGAGAAAAACGAATCATCTTTTTTACGGCCATCTCCTCTGGAGAGGGATTGACAATATCGCTGATATGTCCGTCTGTCCCCATTTTCTTGTTTACCAGGAATACACGGTATTTACCTGTGAGATCCCCTGTGTTTTTTAAAAGGACGGTATCTGCCCGGTATCGTTTTTCAAACACAATTCTGGTTTTTGATATGAGAAGAGAGCTTCCCCCATGTGACACCCCAGGCAGAAAAATCAGAACAAAAAAGAATGGAAGCAGCATAGATAACGGTTTGAATCTCATATTTTTTTGATGCTCCTCTATTGATAGTTCACCCTTAGGGTGTAGGTGAGGGTCACCGCTCCAGTGTCCGGTTCCGAAACCGGATCTGTGGACAGGGTCCCGCCGATATTCACTAGTTGCGCGCCGACATGGTTCAGACTCACGGCCTGCACTGGCGTGCCGCCTTCAAACCGGGGAATAAACGTGAGGTTGTTTGAAGACACACCCGGGATCACTTCCAATTCAACCATTCTGCTGGGATCCCCATTGATGAGAATAACCCCCTTGGAACCGAAGGTATCGTAACATGCCCCTCCAGAAAGTGAACCGGTCACTGCATTCATAGTACACGACTGCCCCGGGCCGCTGATAATTCTTTTAAAGTCAATGGCCTGATTTTGTGTAATGGTTATCTCTGCACTCAGAACCGGAAAGACAACAGATAACGCCGCCGCCATGATTAATCCCAAAACAACAAATCGTTTCATCAGAGCCTTTCAAATTGAAGCTGATATACTTGTTAGGGATAGGTGCATCTGAAGGTGTACGAAAAATTTGTCGCGCCTGGGGCGGGCTGTGTGCCGGATACCGTCAACAGGCCACCCACCTTCACATCCAATGCACCTGGACTGGCAGCGGAAAGCGCTTGACCGGCAAGCGCGGTGGTACCAACATTATCCAGTGCCGGCTCAAAGGCGATGTTATTCACATCTGCGCCTTGCACTACTTCTATATCAACCGTTCCTGAACTCGACCCCTGGACTTGGATAACACCGGCTGTTCCCGTTGCAGATGCGCAGGCATCCCCTGACATAGAACCGTCTGACGGGTCCATTCTACAGTCCTGATTTATGGTATCGTATATATTACCGAAGTCTATACCGTTTGTTTCGAGGATCACAATCTGTCTGATTACAGTGGCTGTGGCTGTACAGTCTGTTTTATCCACTGCATATGCGTTTAACCCAAAAAAGAATAGCAAAACAGAACAAATGGCTGCAAATAATACTTTTTTCATAAAATCTCCTTTTTATGTCTCTGTCGATTTTAACATCAGTGTAACATAAATATATGAAAAACTAATTCGGCAAAATCAGCCTTTGGCTTTAGCCTGTTTATTCATAATAACGGCCATGGGCCGACCTGACATGACATCTGCCAGCCATAGCCCATAGCCGTTCTTTCAAACTCATGCATTAGTTATCGATAGGACTTTTAGCTCGTCCATTAAACGATAAACGTATCTACGATCTGTTTTAACTCTGTTGCCATTTTTTTCAAATCCGCCGCGCTTGACTCAACTTTGGAACTGCCCGAAGCCATTTGATCTGACGATTTACTGACCTCTGCGATGTCCTGGGCCATTTCACCGGCCACCTGGGTGCTTTGACTGACATTTTCATTAACTTCTTGAATACCCAAAGACAATTGTTCAACATTACCGGCGATTTCCTGGGTCGCAGAGGACTGCTGAGTGACTGCCGTGGCAATCGTTGTAACCATTTCTTTTACATCGTTGATGACATCAGTAATTTCAGCAATCACTTTCCCTGTACCGTCCGACGTTGTTTGGACATTATTAACCTTGGCCTGTATGTCTGCCGTTGCATTTGCCGTCTGCGCCGCCAAATCTTTTATTTCGGTTGCAACAACGGCAAAACCTTTACCTGCCTCACCGGCCCTTGCAGCCTCAATCGTTGCATTCAAGGCTAACAGATTGATCTGTTCTGAAATATCATTAATGGTGTCAGTGACTTTGCCGATATCTTTTGCCGCCTGCGTCAGCTCGCCCATACTGCCTGATGCTTCAATTACTTTTTCGCCGGCTTTTTCAGAAACGTCCCGGGCAGATTCGGCCGTACCTGCAATTTCGTTAATGGTCGAATTCATCTCTTCGGCAGCAGAGGCAACAACGGCCGCATTGCTTGAAGACTCTTCCATTGCCGAAGCCACAGAAGTCATATTGGTACTCATCTCCTCGGAGGCCGCCGCCACTTGGTCAGCACGCTGGTGTGTATCCGCTGCGCTTGCCGACATTTGGGTAGCGATGGATGCCAAGGAGTTGGAGGCCTCCCCAACCTGATCGGAATTATTGGCCAGTTTTTTGATAATGCCCTGGAGCCTTTCAAGAAAGACATTTAACCACTTTGCAAGTTCGCCAAGTTCATCCTGACTGTTTATTTCAACCCGCTTTGTTAAATCGCCTTCCCCTTCAGCAATATCCTTCACACTATATATAAGTATCCCTAACCCGCGAACAATCCCAAAAACAATGAATAAACACAAAGAAATAATGCCAAGAAATATTATGCCGGAAAACCCGACCATCTTTATAATGGAAAATTTTACCCGAGAATTTATTTCCTGTGACATTTCTATTTCGTATGCGTCGATATTGTCAAGGTATACACCGGTTCCCACCCAGTAATTCGTGCCGGGTATCATTTCCGTGTAAGTCAATTTCAACGTATCTCCGGCCCCCGGTTTTTCCCATATGTACTCCACAAAGCCGCCTCCGGATTTTGCTTGTTCAGCCATTTTTTTCACAAAGAAATTGTTGTTTTTATCCTTCAGGCCTTTCAAATCCTTTCCGTTCAAATCCTCTCTTATTGGATGCGCGGCCATGGTTGTGTCCTGGTAAATCATAAAATAACCGGACTTGTCCTCTTCAAAGCGAATATCGCTGATATGACGGCGAAATATTTTTATTTGATCTTCTTTGTTCGGGATATTTTCTATGGCGTGCCCTAAAGCCAATGCGACAGCGTGTGTGGCAACCTGAAGTTTGTTTTTTTGATCTTTTAACATCACATCGCTTGTTTTTTTTATCGCTAATGTCTTTACTGTATTGCTGCCTGATATGGCAAACCAGATCATTACCGCGAAAAGCACCATTATCGCGCCGACAATAAAGAACATTCTTGCCTTAATGGAAAGTCGATTCATCCTGTCCTCCTATGATTTACAATTCAAATTAGCGTTTATCCGGAAGCCATGACATCTCCCGGCCACAAGCATTTGGCCTTACAGATCAATTCATCGTCATTTTTCTTTTTCATGGTAAATTTAACTAATTCGCGCTTTTGAGATTATCGCTAATATTTGCATAAGCAATATAAGAACGCAATACAATAGTGCCTGCCACATCATAGGGGAGCATACTAAGGTTAATTTTACCCGCCCCAGCGAATTTTAAAAAACAAGCCTCGGGTATTGCAACAGGCAACGTACAGATGTAAATTAAAACAAGTTTTCCTCAGCAGCTGTGCCGCGCAGCTTTTTTTATTTCCCGTAACAATAAAGGGACATAAGATTCCCATGAACCCTATAAAGGCCAATAAAATGAAACATTTTCAGCTATTTTTTTTACCCATACTATCGTTATACCTGCTCCTTTTTACAGTTCAAGGTATTGCCCATAGCGCTGAACTTGAAGCCCGGTTTGCCGGTCAGCAAACCGTGGACGGACAAAATGCCCTGGCCGTGACATTTTCCTTGCCCCTGGAGACAAAACAGGATTTCAGCAAGTATCTCAGTATTATTGAACAAGCAGACGAAACCCCTGTGGACGGCGCATGGATATTGGCCAAGGATACCCAGGTGGCCTATTTCACCCAGATAAAACCGGGCACAGCCTATACCATCCATGTGGCAAAAGGACTGGCACCGGCCCAAGGTAAGGCATTAGCCGAAAAAGTCATATATGAGGTCACCACTCGGTCGGCCCACCCAATGATTGCATTTGGTTCCACGGGATTCATCCTGGCCTCGGACCTGGTCAAGGGCCTGCCTGTCGACAGCCTGAACATCAAACAGGCAGACATTGATTTTTTCAGGGTGCGGCCGGATCAGTTGCAAGACTTCAAAGATGAATTCTGGGATGCCACATATTTACAATATTACCAATCTGATGAACTGGCGAAGATCGCAGATCTTGTCTATACCGGCCGCTGGGATCTGGACATTAAAAAGGATTTGCGCACCCAGGTCAACATACCCATCACCCATATCAGGGAGCTTAAAACGCCCGGTATTTACATTGCTGTACTCCGGGGCGCGGGCCATTATCAATACGGATACCGTATGACCTGGTTTTCCATTTCCGATATAGGGGTACATGCCAGGGTATATGACACCTCTATCCGGTTTTTTATCCAGAGCCTTTCAACGGCAGACCCAATAAAGAAAGCGGTAATCAAGGGATTTGACAAAGAGGGGAAAGCCCTGTTTGAGCAGTCAACTAACGAAGACGGCCTGTGCGTGATAAAAGGACACTTTGAAAAATTGGCACTGGTGTCTGTTTCCAAAAAGAATAACATCAGCCTGATGGCCATGGATACACCGGCCCTTGATTTGTCGGAATTTGCCATGGGCGATGCCATGTTCAGACCCATGGAACTATTTATATACGGTCCCAGGGACATTTACCGCCCCGGAGAGACCGTTGTGATTGACGGCATCTTGAGAAACCAAGATGGCCGACCGGCACCGGGAATAAAAGTGGCAGCCAAGGTGGTTCAACCTGACGGGAAAACCATTCGCGAGTTCACCTGGAAGCCTGGCAAAGACAATCATTTCAACACCAGTTTTCAGCTGCCCGCCAATGCGCTGACAGGCAAATGGCGGGTTACATTTTCCAACGGCAAGGATCAATTTGAAGAATATCCTTTTCTGGTATCTGAATTTCTGCCCGAGCGCATGAAGCTGGTCATTGACCAGGCAGACAACACGATTCTCTCCCCGGATAAAGATCTTGCCATTCAAATCCAGGGCGACTTTCTGTACGGGGCGCCTGCAAGCGGCAGCCGCGCCAATGCCGTGATCCACGTGAAACAGGCACGGAATCTGTTCAAAAAGGCCTTACCCGGTTTTGAATTCGGAGACATCACCGATCTTGTCAATACCACCTACACCTGCGACGATATCCGTCTGGATGAAACGGGAAAAGGCCTGATTAAAGTCGATAATCAGTGGAAGGACGTAACGTCTCCCCACTGGGTCACCGCGAATGTCAGCTTGTACGATTCCGGAGAACGCCCGGTGGTCAGAAACGCCTCTTGGCAGGTGTGGCCGGCACAAAACCTTGTGGGTATCAGAAACATGTCCGGCACGGAAGAGGACCCGGATCAGGTCCCCAACAATAATACGGCAAAATTTGAAGTGGTCCTAGCCGACACCCAGGGCCGGCTTAAAGCAGCCCAAAGCCTGAAGGTCACAGTGATCCGGGAGCACCGGGAATATTATTGGGAATATAAAGACGACGGGTGGCATTGGGGCAGCAACAGCCAGTTCTATCCCGTGGACCGGTTTGACCTTAATATTCCGGACCAGGGCAAGGCCCAGGTAAATGTCCCCGTGGAATGGGGCGGTTACCGCCTGGAAATAAAAAATCCGGCCACCGGCCTGACAACGTCCAAAAGCATATGGGCCGGCTGGCGGCCCGAAGGCCAGGGCCCGAAAGATATGAACCGGCCGGACCGGGTGGATCTGACCCTGGACAAACCGGGGTACCGGGCCGGAGAGACAGCCCGGGTGACGGTCAAGGCGCCCCAGGGCGGAAAAGGTTTTTTGTTTGTGGATGGGGCAGAGAACCTTTTAACCCTGCCCATTGATATTCCGGCCCAGGGAAAAGAGATTTCCGTCCCCATTGATCCGGTCTGGGCGCGCCACGATCTGTATGTGTCCGCATTGATAATCCGGCCCGGAGAGAGCAGAAATGCAAAACTGCCCAAGCGTTCTGTGGGACTGATACACCTGCCCCTGGACCGCACCGCCCGCCGTATGAACATTGATATCCAGGCCCCGGAAAAGACAGAACCCAACCGCCGGGTGGATGTGACGGTCAATCTGACCGATGCCGACGGCAAGCCAGCCAGTCAGGCCATGGTCACCCTGGCTGCCGTGGACACAGGCATTTTAAACCTGACCCGGTTTAAAACCCCGGACCCCTTTGGCTATTTTTTTCAACCCCGGAAATACAGCCCCGAAATCCATGATATTTACCAGAAACTTATTGAAGCCGCGGACGGCAGTTATGCAAAAATGCGGTTTGGCGGGGATATGGCAACCCTGACCCGGGGAGGCGACCGGCCGTCAACCGATGTGCAGATCGTGGCCATCCACCAGAAGGCGGTTGATGCCGACGATCAGGGAAACGCCGTGTTCCACCTGGACCTTCCGGACTTCGACGGACAGGTGCGAATCATGGCCATTGCCCATACGGACAGCACCTTTGGTTCCGGAGATAAAGAGATGATCCTGGCTTCGCCCATCGTGGTCCAGGCCACCATGCCGCGTTTTCTTTCCTGCGGCGACCAGGGATTTATCATGCTGGAACTGAACAATTTAACAGATATTGTCCAAAATATAACCTTGGAAACGGACATCTTCGGGCCGGTATCTTTCACGGGACAGACCAATCACGCATTAACGCTTGAACCCCATAAACGTAAAAACATCAAACTGCCGATTACGGCCGGCACCACAGCGGGCCGGGCACACATCACCTGCCGGATTAAAGGCGTCCAGGGCCGGGATGTATCACCGGAAATGACCAAGACCTGGTTTTTGGAAACCCGGTCGCCCTATCCCCATAAGACCCGGATATGGCATAAAATGCTGACCCCGGGGCAGCAGTTTTCCATGCCCTCTGCCGACGTCCACACCCTGGTGCCGGAGACGGTAACCGTGATGGCCGACCTGGATTCGGAGCCGCCGGTCAACCTGGCACAGCATGTCAGTGAGCTGCTTGCCTATCCGTATGGATGTTTGGAGCAAACCGTATCAGGCTTTTTTCCCCATATACTGCTCTCCTTTAATCAGTTTGCACAATTGGGGGTTGAGTCCGGCACCCAAGAAAACACCAGTAAAAAAATCAGGCTTGGCATCCAGCGCCTGCTTGAAAAACAAAAAAGCTCCGGTGCCTTTGGCCTGTGGAGTTCCCAAAGCCCGGAAAGCCCCTGGCTGACGGCCTACGCCACCCATATGATGGTTGAAGCTGTGGACGCAGGGTATGAAGTTCCGGTAAATGCGGTGAAAAAGGCCTTTAAACGCCTTACCGTATATGTTCGCCGGCCCAAATCCATTCCCTGTTCGGGATGGATGGACTGCACATCGTTCAGGGCGTCCACCCGGGCCTATGCCGCATTTGTTCTTGCCCGGGTCAATTCTTTAGGACTCGCGGATGCCAGAAACGTTTATGCCTATGTGAAAGCCAACCACCCCACCCCCTTGGGCCTGGTCCATGCAGGCACGGCACTTGGGCTTGCCGGTGACAGAGCAAAGGCATTTGAGGCTTTTGACCTGGCCCTGAAAACCCGACGGGATGATAAACGGGTGTATGGCGGAGATTACGGTTCCAATGTCCGGGACCTTGCGGCGGCTTACTATTATGTCACCACCTATTTTGCCGACTACAGGTTCCGGGGCGTGTTCCTCCACGATCTTTCAGCCGAGTTGAACCAAAGACAATGGCTCTCCACCCAGGAACGCAACAGCCTGGTCATGGCAGGGGCGGCCAAACTGGCCCATCCAGCCGGGGCATGGGCTGCCGATGTAACTGTAGGGGGAAAAACCGGCCCACACACCGGAATGGGTCCGGGCCGGGTGATATTCACAAAAGGCACTGCAGCCGGAGGCTTCACCGTGAAGAACACCGGCAAGTCCAATCTTTATCTCGATCTGGTGCTTACAGGATACCCAAACAGTTTGCCCGCCTCCCAAAACAACGGCGTCAGCATTTCCAGGCAGTTTTTGGATACCAATGCGACACCTGTGGATATCTCCAAGGTGACGTCCGGAGACCGGATCATTGTGGCGTTAAAGGTTCAATCCAAAAAACAACGCCTGCCCCATGCCCTGGTGGTGGACATGCTGCCTGCCGGATTTGAGCTGGAAGATCCCAATGTGTCCGGCTCATTCCTTATCAATGATATAAAGGTCGACGACAAAACCATTTCCCAGTGGCATAAAAATTATAATACAACACACACCGAGTATAGGGATGACAGATTTATAACAGCCCTGAATCTTAGATACAGTGAAACCTGCCGGATTTTCTATGCTGTCCGGGTGGTTAGCCCCGGTGTTTTCAAACTGCCGCCGCCGCTGGTGGAAGATATGTACCGGCCCTATATCCGAAGCGTGGGTAGAACCGTTGTCCAGACCCATGTCACGTCTCCTGTCGTCAATCAAAACTGACATGAAAGACAGCGAGGTTCGGCTAAAAAAAGAATTTCTCGGCTTTGAGATCTGCCTGGCCAATGGGTGAAACAACACGGCTATGATCCGAAAAGCCGGAACAATTGCCGGAATTTTGTTTTTAATTGTCGCGGCATGCGGTGTGTGTTTTATTGGGCTGGACCATTTATTCCCCTTTGACACCACGGGTCGTCCCGTATCCACGGTTATTGTTGACCGCCACCAGGCCCCGTTGCGGGCCTTTGCCGACCAAAACGGGGTGTGGCGGTACCCGGCAAGGCCCGAACAGGTATCGTCATTATACCTTCAAGCACTTCTGGCCTATGAAGACCGTTGGTTCTATTATCACCCCGGTATCAACCCCCTGGCCATATGCCGGGCGTTTTTCCAGAACCTAATCCACGGCGGGATCGTGTCCGGCGGATCAACACTCACCATGCAGACCGCCCGGATTCTTGATGTGGATGAACAAGGTAACAGCCCGTCACCCCCACGATTCTTCCCGCGCATGGGTGTTAAGCTGCGTCAGATGTTCAGGGCATTCCAGTTGGAATACCACTTTTCCAAAACTGAAATTCTTGGGCTTTACCTTACCCATGCCCCGTTTGGCGCAAACATCGAAGGAATCCAAGCAGCCTGCTACACCTGGCTGGGCAAGGATGCAAAAGAGATGACCCGGGCCGAAGCCGCGCTTATGGCCGTATTGCCCCAGGCTCCCTCCAGATACCGGCCCGACCGCCATCCGGACAGGGCGGCCAAGGCCCGGGACAAGGTGCTTGACAGGATGAAAAATTTCGGTATCTGGACCACAGACCAGATCAAGGCCGCCAAAGAGGAACCGGTCATCGCTTTCCGGTTTCCCACATCCATGACATCCCCCCTGGCCGCCCGGCGGCTGAAAACCGTTTACCCGGATGCAGAAATCATCAACACCTTTATTGATGAAAGCCTGCAGATGCACATGGCAGATCTTTTGCAGTCATACATGGAAAGACTGCCCCCCAAACAGTCCGGCGCCGTGATGGTGGTCAATCACAACACGTTGGAAATCGAAGCCTATGCCGGGTCTGCAGACTTTTTCAATGCATCAAGACATGGCCATGTGGATATGATACAGGCCCTAAGGTCGCCGGGTTCCACATTAAAACCCTTTATTTACGGCCTTTCCATGGACCAGGGTTTGATTCATTCCCATTCCATGCTCCTGGACGTACCAAGATACAAAAAAGACTATAACCCGGGCAATTTCACCCGGGGATTTTCAGGGCCTGTTACAGTAACCCGGGCGTTGCAGGATTCGTTGAACCTGCCGGCGGTCCAGGTGCTGGAAGCATATGGGCCGGGCCGTTTCCACGACAGATTGTGCAACGCAGGGGCCCGGTTTCAATTTAAAGGCAAACCCAATCTCTCCATGGCCCTGGGCGGCGTGGGCACAAGCCTTGAGTCCCAGGTGACCCTGTATACGGCCATCGGGCGTGGCGGCATTGCCGGAAAGCCGCGGTTAACATCTAAAGAACCTGTTCAGGAAAGGTATTTGATGAGTCCCGGGGCAGCCTTTATCATCCGTGACATCCTGTCCCGGCCTTTTCCGGGCAGACAGGGGGTGGGACGGCTGTCCGGCGTATTGCCCATGGCCTGGAAAACCGGTACCAGCTACGGATTCAGGGATGCCTGGGCCATGGGCCTTAAGGGGGATTACACGGTGGGGGTATGGATCGGCCGGCCCGACGGCTCCCCATCGCCGGGACAGTATGGGGCGATCACTGCACTTCCCCTTCTGGGCCAGGCAATGGAAAGCTTATCTTCTGGTACGACATCACCCAAACCGCCTGAAAGCGTATCAAAGCAAACCATCTGCTGGCCGTCCGGCCTTGCCGAATCCGGGATCCCGAGCCGGGCAACGGGGGCCTGCGCCCAAAAATTTGACGCCTGGATACTGGACGGACAAATTCCGCCAACTATGACCGGAGAAAGCGGTCTTACGGCCCCTCTGATGCGGACATTCTGGGTGAATAACCAGGGAATGCGGGCAACACCGGCCTGCGGAGGTATTGAAAAAAAAACGGTGGTCTTGTGGCCATGGCAGGCGGAGCCTTTTATCCCGGCCCATTGGCGGCGAGCCGCAATACTACCCAAAGATTCACCCGCCTGCCACAATATAGCGCCCCTGACACTGCCCGGCATACGGATTGTTTCGGTTTCAGACAACAGCATCCTGACCCGCCAGCCGGGAAAGACTGCTCCTCCGACCATCCCCTTAAGGACCCTGGGCGGCAGGGGGGAACGCCAGTGGTTCCTCAACCAAAAACCCCTGATGAACGGTGACGGATCAGCCCCGTTTTTTATGTCCATGCCGGTGCCGGGGCGGTATCACCTATCCGTGGTAGATGAATCCGGCAGTTTTGACCAGGTCTGTTTCTCCATAATTGAACTCAACCCTTGATGGCAAAAATTGGCCTTGGCCATATTTTAGGCCATACGAATTTCCGGTAGGTTGGGTTGAGGAACGAAACCCAACGTTGGTAAATTGTTGGGTTTCACTTCGTTCAACCCAACCTACGCTGCTTGATGGCAAAAATGTTTACTGGGTCATCAAATGTGCCTGATGCATTTCAACTCCGGGGGTGAAGATATACAACGGTCGGCCCCGGCGTCTTCCAAATCCTTCCGGCTGCCGTATCCCCAGAGAACGCCTAACCCGTAAATGCCGTTCTTTTTTGCGCCGACCATATCATAAGCGGTGTCACCCACCATTACGGTGTCAACAGGTTCAAGGCCTTCCTGCTCCATCACATACGCGATCAAAGCGGTTTTATCTGCCCTTGTTCCATCCATCTCAGCGCCGTGAACCGATTTGAAAAAAGGGGCCAAAGCAAAATGATCAATAATTTTCTCTGCAAAAACCCTGACTTTTGAAGTAGCAACGAAAAGGGTGTACCCGTTTTCTTTCAGATTCTTAAGATTCTCAGGGATGGTTTCGTATACCTGATTTTGAAACATACCGCTTTTTTGAAACCGTTCCCTGTAAAAAGTCACCGCTTTTTGTGCCCGATCCATATCACCATCCAGAAGTTTGCAAAAGCTATCCAGCAACGGTGGCCCAATACACCAGCCAAGGCTTTTGGCTTCCGGGGTTTTGGCCTTCAATTTTTCAAGGGCATAAATAATACATGTCGTGATCCCTTCAAACGGGTCTGTCAACGTACCGTCCAAATCAAATAAGATATTTTTTTTCATAATTTCATCTACGGTCCTAATCCGAATTCATCAACTCTGCTGCGTCAATGGTTTTGGTTCCCGGGTGTTTTCTTAAGTAGTCGGCTATTTTACCGGCAAGGTAGGCTGTGGAGATCGATGTACCGGCATAGGTTCCCGGATCGCCGTTGTATCCAACGGGAAGTGATGCAAAGCCGGGGGCGGCTAAATCCACGAAATCACCGTAGTTGGACATTTCCCAGGTTTTACCGTCAGGCCCCAGCGCAGAAACTGCGATCACGGATTTATAGGCCGCAGGATACACAGGGTCTCCGGTGGGTGAATTGCCGGCCGCAGCCACCACCACCAGCCCCTTTGATGCAGCGTAATTAACGGCTGTTTCCAAAAAAGCCGAGTCTGTTTCGGATCCCCAGCTCAGACTTAACACTTTTGCATCATTTTCCAATGCATATTCAATACTTGCCATGAGCGTGGAATTTGAGGTAAATCCATTATCATCAAAGGCCCGAACCGATAAAACCGGATTGGAAAACTCGTCTGGATTCACCCCCACAGGGCTGATCTGGCCCGATGCGATCAACGCCATCTGGGTGCCATGCCCAAGATTGTCTGAAATTGAACCTTCCGGATCCAGGGCATCAAAGCTTCCCTGGATATAACCTTGTGATGCATATGTTTCCATAAGACCGGTATCCAGAACGGCTACGGCAAATGAAGAGGACGCAGCTCCCATGTCAGATTGTGCCTGTGCGCCGGCGGATTCACTTAACCCCGTGACCCTTGGTGTGCCCCCAGTCCGATAAGCATAATCCGGCTCTGCCGTCCCTGCAATACCTTCCTGTTTAAGTCTTGCCAGGATCTCATTGAGATCAGCATCGTCCTGTAAGATCAGGGCGTAGATCCCAAGGTACGTGTTGACACTTGTGATTCTGGCATTTAAGTCTTCAATAAGTTTATTGACTTTGCGGGTGGAAACCTGCCGGTTAAAGGTCAGTAAAATTCTATTTTTGACATAATAGGCCCCTGTTTTGGGATCCTGGGCGATGTCCAGATTTTTTGACGCCCGGAGGGTTTGCACTGATTCTGTTTTCCCGGGACGGAACACAACAATTTCAGACAGCCTGGGATCGCCATTTAGGTTTTTGGTCCATATATAAGAGTGGTTAAGCCCTGACAGGATCTCATCGAAGCCATCCTGGATCTCTTTGTCAGTGAATTTTTTTGAGATCAAAGGATTAATCCCAGGATCTATCCTGATTTTAATTCCGGCCATTGCCGCCTGTTTGAGTAGATCCTGAAGGGGCGTATTCTCAGCGGTCACACAGAGCCGATCGTTAATAATGGTTAAAGAAGCAGCCTGACAGACACTGATGACAGGCAGAACAATAAAAAAGAAAACAATGATCCACACTATTTTTTTCATAATTCAATCTCCTGGGCGTCTACATTACCCCCTGCAGGATCTTGTGTAAATTAAAGTTTTCGTTAGCCGGAGCCGGAAGGGAAACTGTCACCTTGATAGGCAGAACTTAGGAACAAAGCTTAAGAACACATGAACGGACCGTTCGAGTATTGGAAGGCCTGTCAGCTATTGTGAGAAACTGGACCCAAAACGCTGGGCAAGTTCCCATAAATCAGGGACGGTGGTTGACGACCTGCTGACAAATGCAGCCAGGTCTTCCCCGTCGATATCCCTGTCCAGATCAGAATCCTGGGGTAGCTTAACCATGACCCTTGTGAAGGGATCGCCCATGAGATTCAATGAAAACTGCAGCCATCGAGTGGAACCGTAAAACAGTGAGTCCGGAGCCTTTGCCATTTTGTGGGAGGCAAATACGGCACCGATGCGTTTGCCGAACACAGTCGGATCTGCACTGGTGCCGGTAATGCTTAAAAGATCCTCATCGTAATACAACATTTTAAAAAATTCTTCGGCATACTTAAAGGAGGGGCCATAAAAAAGATTTTCCGAGTCCAAGTAACTGTAACCCCAGCTATACCGCGAAGAGCCGATGTAGGCCACAGCGCCACCGTCAGAATTCCTGATAAAGGCTTCTGAAAGGCCAGGGTCAATGGTTGACTTATAACCGTCTGTTGAATTGATTTGCGAATCAAACCAGTTGGTACTGCAGGCCATGGTATAAACGATACCTTGGTAATCCTGGTTGACAAGAGCCCCGGCTGTACTTGAAGAAAAATTTTCACCGCTTTCTACGCTGAAAACATTATTGTTGCCATGGGTGGCCACCCAGATGACGCCGTAGCCGAAGTTGATCTCATCCGATATATTGTCTTTGGTTACATTATAATCAGCGCCGCCGGAAAAGTCCGTGCCCGTATCATAAAACCGGTACTTGTTTGCCGGCAATACAAACGATCGGTCTTCATGGACACGGGCCCAGAGTTCTTCACTCTTCCAGTCGGCGTCACTCCTGTCTAAATCGGATGCCCACATCTTAACGCCCATGAACAGGGCGGCCTCATGGAAATAAGGATCATAAACAGCTGTTTCATATGCTATGGTTTTAGATGCAAACACTTGGGCATCAGTCCCGGATCTGACCGGTGCCCTACCCACAAACAGATCAGGATAGAGATCTATGCTGTCGCCCTTAGCTACAATTTCACAGGGAATGGCATCCCCGTCATCATTCCAATTCATGTCATCCAGGCCTGCATAATAAAGATCCGTGGGGATTGTCAGATCGGTTGTACCCCCGCCGTTTACAGATCCATAGCAGTCATGATCCGGAACAATGGTATCATCCCCGCCCAAAAGGACCCACAAGGTGCCCTTATTTTCTGCATAATCCAGAATGCACTTTTTAATTTTTACCTGTTGGCTGGATCCATCATAGTTTGCGTAGATATCTTCCACTGTCACAATATCCACGGTCAGCCCCATTGCCGCCCTATGATCGGCCAAAACCTGGAATTCATCTTCAAGCGCCTGGGCCGTGATAATCAGATAATCACAGGCCGTGGAGTCAATGGATGTAGCTTGTGCAGACGCAGAGATTATCGTTGGTTCCAGATCTTCGGGGTTAACAACGGCATCGGCGATGTAACTGTCAATAAGGGTTTCAGACCTTGCCGTTTTGAAAGACGTTGGAAGCTCTGCGGTCGTTTCCGGTCTTAGAATCACAGATAATTGAAGGGATGTGGTTATGGTGAAGGTTCCGCTTTCCTCTGCTCCCGTGCTCGAGGGCTCAAACTGGACCGGACTGAACCTGAATACCGCCATCCGATGATTTCTGATCTTTGCCGTATGAACATATTCGATGGATTCCCGCCGCCCCGTTGTCTTGATTTTAAGGGGAACAAATGATTCTTTTTGGGAATTGCCGATGCGGCTCTCTTTTTGTTTTGGGAAAACCTTTGATACCCATTTACAGGCCTGTTGCAGATGCAAAATTTCCTTAATTTTATAAAATTCATACCCTTCCGGAATGAGAACGCGAATGAAGCGTGAAGGCAGCACCGGAGCACCAGGTTCAACCGCACTCTGGTCAAACCCGTCAATCATGTAAAAATCATATCCGCCTTTCCGGACGATGTCCTTTTCCAAGGATGAAATATCACATTGAACTATTAAGTTCACATTCCTTGTCCTGCCGGACAGTCTGGAGGGATCATAGTCCCGTGAAGCAATCTTTCCAACTTTAGGTGAAGCTGAAACAATTCCCGCAGAAAACATGACTATCAATAAGATATGCGATAAAATTTTCATAACATTTCCTTTTTGAATTTCGTTTGTTACAGGAATTAGGGCGTTATGGCCAAAAGGTGCAGGTATCGTTAATCAGCTTGGCCTATGCCTGTCTGACGCTGGGAATCAATATGTTACAACGCGCGCAATATAATGTGGTTATTCCGGCATAAGGGAAAAAACTGATTGGGATGTTTTGCCAAAACAATAATGAAAATTAAATCAAAAAATCTCTTAAAAGAATGTCAATCTCTGTTTAACCTCAAGGCATAAAACTTTATTAACCACTTTAACATATAACATATTTTGAAAATTAATATTCTATACAGCGTAAAGATTGGGCTGACATGTCAAGAGCAGAAAACGGCGCTCACATTTCCTGATCATACCGAGAATAGGCAACGGTGATTATATTAAGCTATATTTTTATCTTCCCAAGCGGGTATTTCAAGACATTATATGTATTTTATACACTATTTTTTCCAAAATCACCACATCCAATTCAAAGCCTTTGGGATATCCTACCGGGCTCAACAATTCGGGCACAGACGTATTATATTCAGGGAATAATCTCCATATTAAATAAGCCTATGCGCCCGGAATCCAGAATGAAAGTAGCCGTGTATTGATTGTTAAAAGGAGGGATCGGCTATCACGCCCCCACTAGCCGGTGAAAACTCAAGATCCTTGATCTTAAATCCAAAATTTTCAGGCGCAAATGCATGATTGCCTGCATTTCCACGGTCCCTAAAATAATCATCCAGGGTCTCACGGATAACATCAAAGGCAATTTCATCCCATGGAATATCTGATTTTGAAAACAATCGGACATCCGTGCTTTCGGTGGTGGGGCCAAAATCCTGGGATAATAGTTCAGCAATAAACATCAGGTAAATCTGATCCACAAAAAGGATATTGAACATCCTGTAGGGGGCTAAAATTCGAACCTTGACACGGGTCTCCTCCAAGGTCTCACGGACAGCACCCTGCTGGACGGATTCCTCATTTTCGAGATACCCGGCAGGAAGGGTCCAGCATCCTTTCCGGGGCTCAATATTTCGTTTACACATCAAAATTCTGTCCTGGAAAACCGGAATCGTACCCACAACCATTTTGGGATTTTCATAATGAACATGGCCGCATGACTCGCACACTGCCCTTACATGGTCATCGTCCTGGGGGACCTGTCGGGTCATGGCGTGGCCGCACTGGGTGCAAAATTTTATTGACATCTGTTATCTATTCCTAAGTTTTGCGAAAAATTCTGCCTGTTGTCATTTCTACAATTTTCTTACCATAAATATTTATGATAAGGAAATCTTTGAAGTAAAGCAATTGAGAAATTAACAGACCGATTTAGTGTCTGAACGAAAACCTGAAAATTTTGACGCCTGGCGGAGCATTGCTCACCCGCTGCCGCCACCCGGATACAAACCAAATCCAAGAAATCAGCTACACAGTTATGTCTTAAACCTAACACCCTCATGACTTCAGCCATCATGGGCCTTAAATTCTTTTTACTGTTTTAAACGCAAGATTAGAAGCGCCTGCAATATCCTGGAATGCTATAGTTTCTCCTGCTTTGAGCGGGAAACAGTCCATACCAGCTTCACCGATAATAATTATTGTGAAGTATCCGAATCCGCCGATGTGAATCTGATTCTCGAACCGGCCCTTACAGTTGGGGATGACCGGCCCATGAATACTGCAAAAGCCACATGAAGAAGGCTTAACCAGAAGAAAATAGCGCGATTGTGTGTCAGGGACGTTTCCCCGGATTATCAGGTCAGCATCCACAAAAGGCGTATCGGCTTGGGTTATGATGAGGAAAATCAAAAGCCCGATGGTGGATACCGAAACCCATCGGACGATCTGTTTTATCCCGGCATTGGAAATACAGTCAGGTAACCGAAATATGATGATATATGCGGTAAAAACAAGAATCGCCCAAGTGGAGTAGCGGCCGGCAATGGAACTGGGATCTGATATGATGATTCCTTCAGGGGGGTATGGTGTTGCACCCGGTATGGGAAGGATGCCTGGGAACAGCCATTGAACAATTATACCGGAAATGACACCGGAGCATACTGCTGCAAGCATGTTTCTAATGATTTTTTCAGCACAAAAACCGGGACGCCCAGAGGGTCTATTCTGCATGTTCGCTCTCCTGTTTTTTATTGTAAACGTGTTAAAAAACCAAATCGCATTTTGGTCATCCAGGGCAGCGTGTGGTGATATCGATGTTCGCATTTTTTCCAAAAACGGCTCATTTGTCTTTGTTTTCTGCATAACTCTCTCCTTCTACCCTTAAAAAAGATTATTTTTTTTACGTTTGATCGTCCTCCTGTTGTATATAAATGTTATATATAAAATATAATATAATATGTATTATAGCTGTTTTTATTAATACATGTCATATTTGACACCTGTCAATCCAAATATGACATGTATAAAAAAATATTGACATATTGAATTTTTATATTGACATCTTTAGTAAAAAATGGATATTTTTTTGTACTAAAGGGTGTTTAGACAACACAGATCATTCAGACTTTGCTGTGGGGTATACCTGACGGTTGATATGCTCAGCCCATGGCTGATCTCGAAAAGAAAATTTGGACATTATTCGGGTTTCATAACAATGCAAACAATCGGACAACGCCTTCGAATCATCAGAGAGAGAAGAAAGCTGTTACAAAAAGACTTTGCTGACCTTTTCGGTTTCAGCCTGAGTAAATATCAGCGGATTGAAAAGGGGAAAGTCGCCCCTGATGTAAATATCCTGCTTAAAATACTGGAAGAGTATCCAGATGAAGATCTGTCATGGCTACTGACCGGTGATGGCAATTACAATCGTAAAACATCACCGCCCAGCGGTGTGGACGGTCAGTTATTCGCCCAGGTGATCCAAGCCGTTGAGTCCCAGCTTTCAAAATACAATATCGTGCTTGATCAGGTTCCCAAAGCGGAGATGACCTCCCTGTTGTATGAGCATTCGGCGTTACTCAAACGTGTGGGAGAAAAAGGCGTTGATGAAAAACTGGTTGAAAGATATATAGGGCTGATGGTTTATCCGCGGAATTTTTCCACCGATGACCATTAGATTCATCTTTTTTTTTGAGCTTGCCGGTTACCTGTCTTTGATATGGAGGGCAAAATGAAAGAAGATCGCAAAATAGGAATTAACGGATTTGGCCGGGTTGGTAAACTGCTTTCCTGGCAGTTGATCGCCACAAGCCGGTATTCCACCATTGTTGTGAACACCTGTACGCCAAGGGTCACCATGGGGCAGTTGGCCAATTATATTGAAAAAGATTCAACCTATGGATGGCTCAATCATTACCTTTATGGAAATAAGCATTTAAAACAGCTCAGCATCAAAATTGATGAGGATGAACACAAAATCGTTGTAGACGGGGTTGCCCTGGAATTCATCACCGATGTGAATCGGCCCCAGAGTATTCCCTGGCAGGAATATAAGGTCGACATCGTGGTGGATGCAACGGGTCAGTTTCTCGATCCCCTGGCAGCCGGAGAATCCCCGGCCGGGTCCTTGAGAGGGCACCTGAGAGCCGGCGCACATAAGGTAATTGTCACCTCTCCGTTTAAGCTTAACACCGGAGCGACATATCCTGATGATTGTATCACGGCCATCAAGGGAATCAATGATGCTGACATCAATCATGAAAAACACAGCCTCATCTCCATTGCATCATGTACAACAACCTGTCTTGCCCATATGGTCAAGCCTTTGTTGGAAAATCTGGGCAGCAAGCCGATTTTAAGCTTTTCCATGGTTACGGTTCACGCCCTGACAGCAGCCCAACCGGCTCTGGATCGTATTCCCCAGGCCGATGCCGGAAGGTGTGAAAAAAATGCTGCTGCCGAACGCTTCTACAGAAGCGGTTTGAACAATATCATTCTCACATCCACGGGGGCGGCAAAATCCTTGAGACTGGTTCTGCCGGAGATCGAGGGTATCGGTTTTATAGCACAATCGGTCCGGGTTCCCATTGATACGGGCTCTTTGATCATTATGACGGTAAATATTCAGGATGACAGCACAAACCGAAAGGTTATAAATGATATCTATAGGGATGCCGCCCGAAGGATGGCATACCTGGTCTATTCGGATAAACCTCACGTATCCGGCGACATAAAAGGCATCCAGGCTGCAGCCATGATCGAAGGATGTGAAACCCATACCCGAACCGCCGAGGCGAAAATGAAAAATGTCGACGAACAGGGGCATTTCATGACACCCATTACCCAGGCAACCATCCACGGATGGTACGACAATGAACTGGGCAATTACGTGTATATGTTGTGCGAACAGCTGGATAACATATTTGAAAATCAATCTTAAGGAATAAGGGGTGCCATCTGGAATATTGGGGTTAAAATTCAATCAAATTCGAATACTGCATTACACTATGGGAGAAACTCAATGAAAATGATTCTAAAATTATTATGTCTAACGCTCTTCTGTCTAATTGTATCTATAGCGTCGTGTACAAAAGAAAATTTCTACAGGGGGATTTATGAAACAACAACCCAAGAGCATACAATAAAGCAGGATCGTTCAGGTCTGGTGGTAAAAGAAGATCCTCCATCCTATGGCCAATACCAACTGGATCGAAAGGAAATGATAGAAAAACAGACAGAATAGACCCCAACGTTGCATAAAATTTTTTACCCTTCGGGGAAGCCATGTGGATTTCATCTTTGGCGTTATCAAGCTTTTGCGGTAGTCTACTACAGCGGCAAGCTTGATGCCTTGAAGCTAAAATCCACATGACTTCTGCAACGATGGGGTAGATTTGGTGATCACAGATGAAATGGAAAAGGGGATTAATGTGAAAAAATTGCTCACGATATTGTTCATTTTTTTATCTGCGGTATCGGTTTCTGCGATGGAAATCATTGTTACCGATAAAGACGGCGTAAAACATGAAATGAAAAATGCCGGCTATGGTGGTCATGGACCTTATGAAATTGAATTAATAGTTGAAAAAAAACCTCAGGAATGGCTGTCTATTAACTCTCACTACGTAACAAAAGCTGTATTCAAAAAAGCCGTATTCAAAAAAAAGGCGCTCGTTACTGTTTATATGAAAGACGGCAGTAAGTATAAAGGCATCTCAACACAACAGGATGATATGATCTGGGATAAAAATGATAAGACTGACGTGGAATCCAGGATTTCGTTCTCCCAAGTTAAAGAAATCGTATTCGTAAAAACGAATAAAAAACGGGCTTATTCTTCTGTAAATAACGGCCCGGTCGTCACATGGGAAATCATTGACGGCAACACCACAATAACTGGAACTAAACCAGTTATCATCGATCATTACATGACTGACAGAAAGGGGAACACGATATATCAGGATAAACTTTTTAAAAAGGCGCTTTGGAAACCATCACTTGTTGACGGGGCTTTTAATTTAAGCAAGGGAAAATCCCGTGTGACTTTGAATGTCAACAAAATAGACCAGATTGAAATCACCGGAAAACTGACCAACAAACAACCGGAAGTTATAATAACGTTCAAGGACGGCAGCACACAAACTTTATCAATGGGAATGTATAAAGAGATCAAACACAATCAAGGCAGCACCTACGGTGATTTTGACATTGACGACTACTATTCCTGGAGTGAAGAAAATTTCGGTAGAAAAGCCATTTCACTGCAGCCACTAAGACGGATTATTATCAAAAGAAAATAATGTTCAAATCACGGCCATAGATGCAAGGGCCAACGCGCCTTGTTTATAGACGGACATTAACAATTTGTTCATCCTGCATTTTCAAAAAATGCCTTTGGCTAAAATGACATTTTTATAAGAATAATTGGATTTTCCCAATCAAAAAAGCTGCTGTTATTTTCAATCAAATCAATAATTCCCTTTGGTTTGTCTATCAGTTTAATGTCTGTAATTTTTCCATTGTCGTTTTTTTCAACTATCGCTTTGATTTTATTGTTTTCAAAAGCTAATTTGAAAGATTCAAATGAAGGCGGCCATATGATGATCTTATGGTCTTTGAATTGAATTTTTCCCCAAATATAATACCCACCGAAATCATCTCCCGGCTGTCCTAAGGCGTTAATGTAAACGCCTTTATTTCCTTTCAATAATTTGCCTGTCACTGTTTCTAATTTAAAATCAGACGCTTTATCTTCTATCCAGGCAAATTTAATAATCCCCTCAGATTCGTTAATTAATTTAATTTTAATGGTCTCATTATCACTCAACCAAATACCCTCTATCTGTTCTTTGCTTGGGGCAAATGGTTTTAGACCGACTGGGTTCTTTGAAACAACTGTTGAACAACCAGAGAATAAAATAATGAATGACAGTATGGTTAGTAGGCGTTTCATTGTTTTAGTGGATAGCATTATTTTTCTCCTGTTGGCTTGCAACGGCAGCGGAATACCGGTCCGGTGCAAAAAATGGTTTTAGAACTTTTATGAAATAATAATATTTCGGTAACACCCCGATAACATTTTCCCTATTTATATGGATAATACAATTTGCGGTGTTGTTTCAACAAGCGACCCCATTTTTAACGGCAATAACAGCCATGGGCTGACCTGACATATCAACTGCCAGGCATAGCACACAACAAAGTTTGAAAGCTCTGAGTAACTTATCCAGACTTTCTTATAAACCGAATTTGCAAGTCCGGTAAACAGGACACTAAAATAAAGGGGTAACATATGACAGCCGTGTCAGCGTATATCATTGCCTACAACGAAGCAGATAAAATACAGGCCGCGGTAGAGAGCGTCCTCTGGGCAGACGACATCGTTGTCGCCGATTCTTTCAGCACGGATGACACAGCCGCCATTGCCGCTGAACTGGGGGCAAGGGTGGTCCAGATTCCGTTCAACGGTTTCGGAGACCTGCGAAATCAGGCGGTTGCCGCTTGCCGTCATGAGTGGATCTTCAGCCTAGATGCCGACGAGCGCTGTACAGCCGATGTGCGGGACGAAATACTGGGCATGCTACAGCAGGGACCGGATGCGGACGTCTATTTTGTGCCACGCCGGAATTATTTCATGGGGCGTTGGATCAAGCATTCGGGTTTCTATCCCGATTACAGGCAACCCCAGTTTTTCAAGCGAGGGGCCATGAGTTACTGTCACGATCTGGTTCATGAAGGGTTTGAGCTTCATGGGGACGCCGTTACAGGGTATTTACAGAACGCGATCTGGCAGCTGCCATTCAAGAACTTTGAGGAAATTCAGCACAAGGCGTCTCGGTATTCCACCCTTGGTGCCGAGCGGATGACGGATGAAGGCCGTACTTCCTGCATGGGACGGGCCTTGAGACACGCCCTGTGGTCCTTTACCCAGCATTATTTCCTGAAAAACGGTTGGCGAGATGGCTGGCCGGGTTTTGTCATTGCCCTGGGCAACTTCGAAGGGACCTTCTACAAATATGCAAAACGCTACCAGGCCCTTTCCGATTGGTGCCCGCCCCCAACAACGGCGCTTCGGCGACCGGTGCCGGGTAGTTGAGCGTCCTGACGGCAGGGCATGAAGAAACTTCGACCCAACTGCGTTTGGCGGTGGTCGTCAAAAAATTCATGGCCACCGGCGGGGCTGAACGCTATGCCATGGAGACCACGCGCAGGCTGTGTTCTCGAGGGCATCAGGTTGCACTGGTGGCGCGGCAGTGGGATACGACTGCAGCAGTAGACGGCTTGTCGCTGCACCGACTACCGGACTATGACCGATTGCCCAGTGTCCTTAATTCCTGGATGTTTGCCCGTGATGCCGCCAAACGGCTTGCCACCCTGCCCATTGATGCCGTCATTTCCCACGAGCGCGGATTCCGTCAGGATATTGCCGTTGTACATACCTTCCCCTACCGTCGGGGCCTGGCGCGTTATCCGGGAATCCGCAAGATTGACCAGCTTTATCTAAGCCCCCGCAGTTGGCTGCATTTATACTTGGAAGCCCAGCAAATGCATTCCGGGCAACTGGCGCCTGTTTCGGAGACGATTCGGGACGACCTGGCACGTTATTATCATCGAACACGGAACGTGACTGTGGTGACCCCGGGGGTGGACCTGGATTATTTTTCACCAGGAGCGATAGACGGCTTTCGAGCGTCCACACGCCAGGCCATAGGTGTTTCACCGGAGGAAACTGTCATCCTGTTTGTTGGGAACGAATTCAGGCGAAAAGGGCTGGATGACCTGATCGCCGCTTTGGGTGCGGCACAGCATTTGGTGGTGGTGGGCAAAGGTGAGCGTTGGCCCCATTACCGGCGTCTGGTGCGCAGACTGGGCGTGACCGATCAGGTGCATTTTGCTGGGCTGGTCGATGATGTCAGACCCTGGTATGCAGCCGCCGATGTTCTGGTCCTGCCCTCTCTGGCAGAGGCGTTTGGCATGTGTGTTCTTGAAGCCATGGCCTGTGGACTACCCGTCGTCGTTCGCAGCTATGCCGGGGCGGCAGCCTTGGTGAAAAAGGATACCAACGGATTTGTGTTCCACCAGGTCGAAGAACTGAACCCCCTTTTGGCGCGTTTGACCAACAAACGTTTACGGCAGCGCGTGGGGAATGAAGCCCGTCGAACAGCCCAAGCCTACACCTGGGACAACGCAGCCGAACGGCTCGAGGCACTCAGCAGGCAGGTTGCCATTTTTTAATTTTTGGATAACTTCTTTGGCAAATTCCCGAACAGGGGTTTCCATCCTGCCCAATGCAGCTTTCCTGCTGCGCCGTAATCCGGAATCAAACAACTGCATTGTGGATTCATTAGCCGACCATTTACATCATCAAAAAAATACGCTAAGCAAATGAAAATGACAGATAAATCGAAAACAATCAGATGGTGTGACGACAACAGCCGCAGCCTCTCTGCCGACATGTCATCTGTGATAAGCACCCGTGATGAAATTTGTCTTTTATTCGGTGTCAGCCGGATGCCGACTAAAAATAATGAAGAAATTCAGGTTGAGCTTAAAAAAGGTATCGTTCTCAGTCCCCTCGTCGCCAAGCGTTTTTCCGTTATGTTAAATAATGTACTTCAAAAATATGAATCCGATTTCAAAACGCCGGAATCGGATCATACCATCGAGAAAGCAGGGGGGATTAATCAAAGTCCCGTTTTCCCCATTGACCATGAAGAAAATACCAAAGCAGGTCCGTTGCTCCACAGCTTAAGCGGGCTGAACTTGAAATACGGTTTGGAACGATCCTTTAAATTATCTCATAAACGAGTGAACGATAACAGGTTCTTGTTGGGAGTCTCTAAGGATGAAATTCCGGCTGATGTACATAAGAAAATTAAAGAAATTAGTCAGCAATTGAATATGCCGGCGGTTTTTGCCAATACCCTGGAGAACAATCTGGCAGATGCCAACTACATTCATTTTGGATATGAGGCATCCGGTACGTCGTGCATATATAAAATCTATCTTGAATTCTGGGAAAAAATTCAAAGGCAAATGCAAAAAAAAAATGACAGGCCGGATCAGGTCTTATTGCATCTGGGGTACAAATGGTGTGCAGCGGACAATAAAATCCATGCGTTAAGCCGTTATACCTGGCATCCCTGGATTACCGTTAAAGACATTCTGATGCGGATAAAGGGAATTTTCCACCTGAAAAAATATCAAACACCGCTTAACATCGTATCCAATATCGTTAAGCTGGCCGCCGAAAATATGCCCCACCATGATTTTCTTTATCTCGAAGTTACGGAGGGAAATAATCCGCGCCGATCTTTTGACATCAATATGTATCGCGCAAACCTTACGATGGAACAGCTAAAACCTTTTTTGCAAGCCATCTTTTGTCATTATAACATCCCGGAAGAAAAATTAAATGGATTGTACGGACCTATCAAGTCAGAGGCGTTCGGTCATATTTCAGGTGGTATCGACAGGGAAGGAAAGGATTTCTTAACCCTATATTATGGCATGAAGGAAGCCGGTATTGAAGTGAGGCAAAGCAATCGCCGCAGAGACGATCACCCGACCAAAATCTTGAAATCGGGAACACATGATGAAAAAGCCGGTTATCTGATCAAACTGGTGAAAACGCTTCATGTAAAAATAGGATTTGAGCGTTCCTTCAAATTACTTCCGAACATGATTTTGCCCGATCGTTTCCTGATTGGGTTTAAAAAAGTTGAGGTCAAAGATCATGCCGAGGAGCAAATACTTGACATTTGCCGGCAGATAAACATGCCGATTGATTATGTGGAGACGTTTAAAAGAAATCTGCCGGCAGCGACAATTGTGCTGTTCGGGTATGAACGGCATCATCAAAATTCTATTTATAAAGCTTACCTGGAATTTGGCGGCGGATTTAAAACCGTATTCCACACCAATCCACACCATCCACCGCCGTTTGTCATCCATCTGGGACTTAAATGGGATGCGGCCGATAATAGAAAACGGGCAATCGCAAGATATACCTGCTTTCCCGGCATTGGCATGGACACTATTTTTGAAAAAATGGCTACGGTGCTTTACGGTACGAACAGCCAAACCTCTCTGGAAATTGCAAAAGGGATCGTCAATTTGGCTGCCGATCGAATTGACCCGCGTGTAATGCTGTATCTTGAAGCCACTGAGGAGGGAAACCCGCGAAAATCCTATGACATCAACCTGTACTTGGCAGATTTAAAAATGGAAATGCTGGAACCCTGGCTGCATAAAATGACCCGGGCATGTGCCATTCCCGATGCAGATTTTCGCTATCTTTATGAAGGGATCAAGCAACATAAATTCGGCCACCTGAGCGCCGGCATTGATCGTGGAGGACGCGATTTTTTTACTGTATATTTTAAAGAACCTTAACTGGGTATGCCTTTTATAAAAACAAGCGAATCATACATAGTAGGAAAATATCTTCATAATATAATAAAAACAAATTACATAATATATAAGATATAAGATATATATGTTATATTTATTTAGTTAAATTACACTTTTGAAAAAATGCTTTATGGTGTTAAGCTACCATAACTTATTTAAATTCAACGCGTTAATTTTATTCCACTAACCAAATTACGATCTGGTGTATTTCTTGCATAACATAGTTGAGTTCATCTTCATAAAAATATAGTTAACGCAATATAAGCCTTTTCCGTCAGGAGGTGCGTAATGGGTATAGCCAAAAGCTTTCAAAGGTTACTGAAAAAGAAAGAAGCAAAGGCCGCCAGGAAGAAAAGAAGAGGGGTCGTAATGGAACCTCTGGAGCCACGTCTGCTGCTTTCAGCGGATATGCAATTTACCATGACGGGAACAGCCGATGATCTGACCTCGCACCTGCCGGATTCGACTCAGGAATCCAATGAAATCGTCTTTGTCGACGCCTCCATAGCCGAATATGAATCCTTGTTGGAAAGTGCAACGACCGGTGCGGAGGTTGTTCTCCTTGATTCTGCTGATGATGGCATCACACGGATTACGGAAACACTTGAAAACAGTCGGGATGTCAGTGCCGTTCATATTATTTCCCATGGTGAATCCGGAACCCTGCGTATAGGCGATACAGCCCTTGATTCGGATAATCTGGCGCAATACGCCGAGAATTTCGACCATTGGCAGTCCACCTTGACCGAGGATGCGGATATTCTCCTGTATGGCTGCAGTGTCGGGGACGGTGAAACCGGCATGGAATTCGTGGACCAACTCGCAGAACTGACCGGAGCGGATGTGGCGGCTTCCATTGACATGACCGGCAGTGCGGATCTGGGAGGTGACTGGATTCTGGAATACGCGACCGGAGAAGTGGAAACCACTGCACTCTTTGCAGAAGAAACCCTGAATTACAACTACCTGCTGGCAAATCTGACCGTCAATGATGACATAGAAGAAAGCGGTGACCAGGAATTTGGCGTCATCACTGTGGACGGGACCCATACCCTGACGGTAGACGGTAATCTGACCATCACCGGGGGCATTGTCGGAGACGATGATGTCAGCCAGGAC
The DNA here is from genome assembly GCF_963677125.1 of uncultured Desulfobacter sp. Classification (NCBI taxonomy): domain Bacteria; kingdom Pseudomonadati; phylum Thermodesulfobacteriota; class Desulfobacteria; order Desulfobacterales; family Desulfobacteraceae; genus Desulfobacter; species uncultured Desulfobacter sp. The sequence continues at coordinate 3,633,257 of NZ_OY781882.1, forward strand.
AACCTCAACATCAGTGCCACCGGTACTGTGACGTTGAATGGCGTTACCGGTTCGAACGAAGAGTTGTTCAATCTAACCATATCAGCCCCCACTATCGTCATCAATGAAGCAACGGTTGATGTGCAAGGAACCTTCTCCCTGCTTGCCCTAGCCAATAACGAGACCACCTGGGAAGACCTGGTGCCCTTTTACGACAACGATACGGCTGCAACCGACATCGACATTATTTCCTCCACGATCACCGCCGGGCACGATATCATCATCAAGGCGGATTCCAGCAATCTCCGGGACAGCGACCTGGAGGTGGATTTTGCCGCCCTGTCATCTCTTACGGCCATGTCAACGGAATTCAATCCGGCGATTACATTTGTGGACAATGACGGCAGCGCAGATCAGATCCAGCGGGACGTGGGAAGCTGGATTGAAGACGGTTTTGAGGCCGGCCAGCAGATCTCGGTTTCCGGGCCCACGGCCAATGCCGGGTTGTATACGGTTGAGGCCGTCACAAGTACCGCGCTCACGCTTTCTGCCTCGGATTCCCTGATGGATGAAGCGGATTTATACGGCCTGACCATTGTGGAGCGAAAGGCCGAATTTGTCGAACAGGCAACGACGGAACTGGATTTCGATGCATCTGACAGCACGATCACGCGATCGATAGGAAGCTGGACTGACGATGGGTTTGTTGCAGGCATGACGATCTATGTATCCGGTACGGATACCAATAATGGATCCTATACTATCGACAATATCAACGAGGCAGGCGATACCATAACTGTCGTGGAGACATCTTTAACAAATGAAGATGATGCAACAGGTGCGGCCATTGAGGCGACAACCATCTTTATGGATGATGGCGGCGGTTCGGTGACCATTGATTTCGTGTACAGCGAAACCGATCCGGACACACTCACCCGATCTTCGGGAAGCTGGACAGCCGACGGATTCAAATCCGGCCAGCGGATATTAATTTCAGGTTTTACCGAAGACGGCAGCGACATTGAAGCCACCATTGATATTATCACGGCCGGCACGCTGACCCTGTCGTCTGACGATTCAGTAGGTCGAAGCCGTGAGGCGGTATCCGGCATCTCAGTTACCGGCGTTACCGCCCGGTTTACCGAACCGGCAACAACCGAGATAACCCTTACCCATGACGACGATGTTGCCGATACCATCGCTCGTAACGTGGGAAGCTGGGTAGATGACGGTTTTGTCGCCGGCATGATGGTCACCGTTTCGGGAACCCCAGATGACAACGATGATGGTGCGTCAGACAACGACGGCGTTTATGAAATTGCAGAAGTTACAGCCGGCACGCTGACCCTGATCGGAGACGAGCAGCTCACCGATCAGACTACGACAGGGATTACCCTGATACAATCTTATAAATTGACCGATGCCGAATTGAGTCAGTGGTCTACGTTGACGCTTTCCGGGAACACCATCACCCGCGACACGGGAAGCTGGCTGGAGGACGGCTTTTTTACGGGCCAGACGGTTGCGGTTTCCGGATCTGCCGAGGGCAATGATGGGGAATACAGCGTCAGCAGTGTGAACGAAAAAGAGCTGACCTTGAATACCACGTTTACTACCGAAGAAGGAACCACCGCTGTCGATGTTCAAGAGACCGATGACGGTGTGGATGCCATGACGGCCTATTATCCCGTGCTGACCATATCTGCCGCTGCTAAGACCCTGACCAGGGATGCAGGTACCTGGACCGACGACGGTTTTGTGGTCGGGATGACCATTCTTCTTGGCGGTTCAACGGCTGGGAATGACGGCAAGTACGTGGTTGAAAGTATTTCAGGCAACCAAATGACCCTTTCCGGCGGGCCGGACACTCTCACCGATGAAACGAGCACCGGTTTCACTGTGGCCGAAGACAATCAGGACGGCCAGGCGGTCCTGACGGCATCGACACCCCGACTGACATTTGCCGACAGCGGCACGGCCGATACGATCACTCGCGAGGCGGGAAGCTGGAATGATGACGGGTTTGCCGTGGGGCAGACGATCAAAGTGACGGGTTCAGAAAATAACGACGGCGATTATACAATTGAGAGCATTTCCGCCGACGGCAAGACGCTGACCCTTTCAGCCGATGACAGCCTGACGGCTGAAACTGATGCCTCGGATATCACCGTAACCTCCGCCGAAGGCGGCGCACTGGCCAATGCCATGCCTTTGATTTCCTTCGCCGATGCAGGATCTGCCGATACGATCTCACGTACATACAGCAGTTGGGGCGATGACGGTTTCCTGCCCGGCCAGACGATCATCGTCTCCGGCACTGAGGCCAACGACGGCACCTATGTCATAGACGCCGTATCTGCCGATGGTTTGACCCTGACGCTGACCGATGATGCAGAACTGACAGGGGAAACCACCACGGATGTTTCCATCGCACGCGATCCCCAGGACAAGGCCGAACTGCAGGCGGTGACACCAACCATTAATTTTGTAAACAACGGCGGCACGGATCAGATCGTGCGATCCGTGGGAAGCTGGATTGATAACGGGTTCGAGATCGGCCGCACCATTTTGGTGGAGAACTCAACAGACAATGACGGCTATTACACCATTTCCGCCGTCAGCGCCACCACCCTGACCCTTTCAGCCAATGATCTGCTGACCGGTGAAACGGGGGCTGAAGAGGTGGAAGTCAGTGAAATCCAGGCCTATTTACAGCATACCGGGCCGGGCCTGACGTTTACCAATGGACCGGGTGCCGACACGATCACCCGGGAAGTTGGGAGCTGGATTAACGAAGGCTTTGAAGTGGGCATGACAATAGATGTCTCCGGTACAGAGGCCAACGACAATTTTTATACCATAACCGGTATTACCGATACGGTCCTGACGCTTTCCAATGATGACACGCTGGTGAATGAAAGCCGGGCTGTTCTCTCCGAGGCGCCGCCGGACCTGACGTTTGCCGACAACGGAGAAGATCCGGATACGATTACCCGCAGCGACGGCGACTGGTATGAGGACGGTTTTAGGGAGGGCGACTGGATCCTTGTTTCCGGTACAGACACCAACGACAACAACAATGATGATCCGGATGATTATTACACCATTGCCGCTATCAGCGGCGATGGCTTGACCCTGACGCTGAGCGCCGGCGATGAATTGAAGGCCGAAACCGGCGTGGAGTACGCCGAGGTGGTTGGCGCCTACGGTATTGAGATGAGTGGCGTGCTGCCCGAGCTGACATTTACCCACAGTGATACCGAGGCCGACACCATTGAACGGGCTAAAGGTAACTGGTGGGAAGACGGCTTTCAGGCCGGTGATCAAATCCGCGTCGCCGGTGCCGAAAACATCGGAAACAACGGCACTTTTACGATTGATTTCATCTCCGACGATGGGCTTACCCTCACACTGACGGCTGCAGCCGTGCTTACGGCTGAAACAGGCAACGGTGTCGAGGTCTTGAGCACCGGCGGCATCCGCGGCGTACAGGTGGTTGAATCCACCTCCTACGGTGAATTGCAGGCAGCCAATGAAACGCTGACCTTTGACGCTGCCGCCCGGACGATTACCCGTACGATCGGTAATTGGACTAATACGGGTGACGGTGACGGCTTTGCGGCAGATGACCGGATTACCGTCAGCGGAACGGTGAACAACAATGGAACATACGTTATTACGTCAGTCACCGAAAAAACCCTGACACTGATTGACGAAACCGCTCTCACCGATGAAACTGTTTCTGAAGATATGACGGTGGTAACCGCCCTGGCCAGCCTGTCCGGCAGCCCTGATATTACATTCAATTATAGCGAAACTACCCGCGATTATATCTCCAGGTCGGATGCCGGAAGTGGCGGGAGCTGGGTCGACGACGGGTTCCAGGCGGGCATGACAATTACCGTGACCGGTGCCGGTAGTAATAATGGTTCTTACCTTGTTGACGAAGTTCTGTACGACAGGATTTACCTGACGTCGGGTGACGAACGCCTGACCACGGCGGGCGATGTATCAGGCGTTTCAGTTTATGCCGAACTTACCGCCGAAAACGTGCCTCTGGTGGCCCGTGACAGCGACGGCAATGTCAAGGGGAACTTTTTTGCCGGTTTTGCCGAGACAATGATGGAAGTTGGTGACTTCGCCGTTGATTCGCTGGAAAGTCTGGCCGGATTTCTCGGCGTGATGCCGGCCGATGTGGTCCGAGGATCGGCTGTAAGCAGTATCGACATTCACGGAACTGATACTGCGGAAACGACTTTGACCGCCACCACCGGCAAAATCGATATTGCCGCAGATTCCGAAAGCGAGGTCAATGCAAATGCCACCAGCATCATCCTCGGTGTCGCTGTGGGCATTTCCAATGCGGAAGCCACGGCCGAGATTGGCGGTTACACCACCATCACGGCCGGCACTACCTTCGATCTGGCTGCGGACGTGACCAACACCCTGAACGTCAGCGCCAGCAGCAATTCCGGGCTCAACGCCTTTGGTCAGTGGTATGCCAAGATCACCACGGTGACTATTCCCGGGCCGTCTATTTCGGTGGGTGTGGGGATCGCCGAATCCACGACCACGGCGACCATTGCCGATGGTGCCAGCGTGACGGCCGGAAGCGTTTCTCTGTCAGCCGACAACACCAACACCTTTTCCACCGCCACCCTGGCGGACACCTTAAGGCCTGCCTCGAATCTTGGCATGGCCGTGGCTTTCACCTTTTCTGAGTATGATTCCACGGCCACCGCCACCTTGGGCGGCACCATTACCACGAACTCCGGTGATGTTGATGTCAGCGCAACGACGCTTTTCAATAACAACATGGCCAAGACCCTGAGCAAGGTAAGGGAAGATCTCTATATTGGGGAAAAGATTAAAGGTGCGCTGGGCGACAAGTTCGGAATTCAATTGAAAAAGAGTACCGCGGCCGAGGCGGGAGATAAGGGATACGGGGCTTTTTCCCTGTCCGGCGCCGTGACCGTGGCCTTTTCCGACAGCACGACCCAGGCGAACATTGCCCCGGATGCGATCATTACATCAGCGGGGGGCGTTTCCGTGGACGCCGACTCTGAAGACAACGCCCGGCTCCAGGCCGTCAGTATCGCCGAGATCCAGACCAAGACCAGTTTCAGCGGTGCTGTGCTGTATGCAGACTACGTAAGTGACGCCACAGCTTTTGTGGGAGAGGGAACTTCCATTACACTATCCGGGAATCTGGATGTCACTGCAACCTCCATCAATCCGGATCCCTTCCGCTATTGGAACTATCTGCAGGATGTGTTGAACGGGATCCAGAATTTTACATTCCCCGACTTCCCGGAAATCGACGGGTTTGTCGACTTCTTCGAAGACACCTACGACTGGTGTTCATCGACGCTGGCCAACGACCTGTTTGACACCGGTATGGCAATCATTACGCCACTGATTTCGGCTGGAGACCTGTTCAACCCGGACTATATGGCCACCACCAATGTAGCCGCCATCGCCCGTGCCCGGTCCGGAAAAACAGGCAGCGGGAGCAAACTCGCCATCAGCGGCAGCGCCACAATTTTTAACTACGACAATGAGGCCGAGGCCTATCTGGCCGAAGGGGTGCAGGTTAAATTTACAGAGTCGGAAGACGAGCACAATGTAACGGTTGAAGCCGATGCCGAACTCGAAACCATTAACGTCGGCGGGATCTGGCAGGTCATTGATTTTACCAAAAATCTGTTTACCGGCGGCACCAATGCCGAGTCCGCCGGAGGGTCGGCCGGCGGCACCTTCAACGGAATTTGGCAGACGAACACATCCAATGCATATATTGCAGACGGGGTAGTTATTACTCTAACCGATAATATCAGCGTCGATAATGTTTATGTGTCCTCCATGGCAGATAATTTCGTCATCAACATTACCCAGTCCGGCAGCAAGGGTAAGGTCGGTCTCAACGGTACGATTTCCGTCAGCGATGTCGATAACATCTCCAATGCCTGGATCGAGGACAAGGCAAAGATCGACGCAGCAGGCGATGTCAGCGTGAATGCCACCAGCGATTACTTCGGTGTAAACATTGCCGGCGCCATTTCCAAGGGAGATAAGTTCGCTTTTGGCGTGGCCGTGGCCTACAATGATGTAGACAATACGACCCATGCCTTTATCGGCGACCAGACAACCTCGCAGACCTATACCGCCGATGGATGGGTGACCTCCGGCAGGGATATTTCCGTTTCAGCCGATTCTTACGAAAGCCTCTGGAATTTCACCGTGGCCGGTTCTTCGGCGGGCGGGGAGCAAAAGACAACCCCCGGCTGGCAGCCGCCCGTTGGTGGAATACCGCTGCCCGAACTGGCCCGGGAACCGGAAGATCCCCAAACCAAGACAAGTGCCGGCGTCGGCATATCCGGTGCCGTGGCTATAAATCTGGTCTCTGATGAGACATGGGCTTATATCAGCGATATTGCCTTGATCGATGCCACCGGTGATGTCCTGGTCTCCGCGGAGAACGGCGCATTGGCCGTGGTGGGCACAGGGGCAGTAACCATCAGCACAGCCCCCAAAGGCGGCGGTTTGGCCGGTGCATTCTCATGGAACGACCTGACCCGAGACACCCAGGCTTATACCCAGGATGTGACCATCAACGCCGGTAACGACCTTGATGTTTCAGCGCTTTCGGAGGACCTGCTCATCAGCGTATCCGCCGGAGGGAGCGGGGCCAAACCCAGCAGCAAGAACATCAACATCGCCGGATCGGCCAATGTCAACCTTGTCGATAACAATACCGTCGCCAAAATCAGCGACAGTACCGTTGTGACGGCTATGGGTGATGTCATAGTAGATGCGATCACCGATACCATGATCATCAGTGTGGCCGGCGGGATTTCCATTTCCGGCAAGGGCGGTGTGGGTGCCGCCGTTGATGTCGCCGTAATTGACAATGATACCGAGGCGGCCATAACAAGCACCTCGACTATCGATGCCGGCGGCAACGTACTGGTTACAGCAGACAGCACTGAATGGATGGCTTCCGTCGCCGTGTCCGCGGGAATCGGCGGCCAGGGCCTGGGGCTTTCCGGGGCGGTACCTGTCCAGGTGGTCACCACGGACGTCAATGCTTACATCATCGGTGGCGCGACGATCATAGCCGATGGATCGGTCCTGGTGGATGCCGATGACACCAATTTCTTTGCGGTAGTAGCCGGTCAGGCGGCCGGCGGGAAAACAGCGGGTGTGGGCGCTTCCGTTCTGGTCAACCTCATCACGCGGAATATCAACGCCTATATTGGCAGCGGGGCCACAATCACGGCTGACGGTAACGGGACGGCTGTAAATGATCCGGATAACGAATGGACAGCCTGCCGTGGTGTCATTGTCGAGGCCACGGCCGAAGACGACCTGTACCTCATTGCGGCCGGCGGGGCCGGGGGCGGTAAGTTCGCCCTGGCTGCATCGTCGGTAACCAGTGTGGTTGAAACCGATCTGAAAGCCTATATCGGCAGCAATGCCGTGATTACGGCAGATGATTCGGATGACGTCAATCCGGCTTCGGTTTATGTCACCGCCAATCAGGACAGCAACTTTGTCATGGTTGGTGGATCGGCCGCAGGTTCTGGGAAGGTCGGCATCGGCGCGGCAGCCGTTATGCTGGTCTATGACCGTACTGTCGATGCCTACATTGGTTCGGGCACCGTGGTAACCGCAGACGGCGATGTCACAGTGGACGCCGATCTGAACGAGACCGTATGGGCCGTAGCGGCCGGTGTGGGCGGCAGCGGCAAAGTCCAGGTCAACGGATCGGCTACGGTACTGACCCTGACCGGGTCGACGCTGGCTGCCATTGAAAGTGATGCCCAAGTGACGGCGGATGGGAACGTTTACGTGACGGCGGACAGCCACGCGGATCTCAATACCATCGCCGGAACGGCCGGTTTCGGCGGCACGGCGGGATTCGGCATCTCGGCCTCCGTGATCGTACACAACGATACGGTAACGGCCCGCATTGGAGATAATGCAAACATTACGGCCCTTGGGGCTGACGGCCTCCTGGTGGCGGCTGATTCCAGCGAGGAGCTGCTGACCATTGCCGCCGGTGCTTCGGGCGGGGGCAAGGTGGGCGCCACGGGATCGGCCGTGGTCAACGTGCTGTTGGAAAAAACAACGGCCTATATCGGCAGCAGTGCAGAAATTAATGAAAATAATACCGGTGCCGACACGGATCAGGATGTGGCCGTATCCGCAGACGATACCACCAGCATCATCGCCGTGGCCGGTTCCGCCGGGTTCGGTGGAACAGCAGGGATTGGGGCCGGTGCGGATGTCGGTGTCATCGTCAAAGATACCCGTGCGTCCATTGATAACAGCACCCTGGTCAACGCAGCCGACGACATGATGGTTTCGGCGGATTCCAGTGAAGACATCATCTCTGTTGCAGGCAATGCCGGCGCAGGCGGCAAGGCCGGCATCGCCGGGTCAGCCGGCGTATATGTCGATGTAACCAAAACCCGTGCTTACATTGGAGAAAACGCTACGGTAGCAGCAAACGGCAATGTGGTGGTCAGTGCGGACGGCAACCTGGACATCATTGGTATTGCCGGACAGTTTTCGGGCGGCGGCACTGCAGGTGTGGGGGCTTCGGCTGTGGTGATCGTGCATACCGATACCGTGGATGCCCACATCGGCACGGAGACGGATGTGACCTCCCTGGGGTTGGGTGATGCTGCGGAGATCCGGACTGACGGACAGTCCGGCAGTGCGAGCACTCAGCTTTCAACGCAAATCCCGGAACTTACATTTTCAGATAACAACACCATCACGCGTTCCGGCGGAAGCTGGGCCGATGAGGGATTTGTTGCCGGGCAGACCATTGAGGTGACCGGCACCAGCGATAATAACGGCACATACACCATTTCCGAAATCAGCGAAGACGGTCTTACGTTAACACTGGGCGGAAGTCTCACCAGTGAAACCGCCACAGACGCGCAGGTGGAATCCACCAGCGGCGAAGATGCGGCCATGGCGGAATCCGTACCGGCCTTGACCTTTGCGGACAATGGTGATGCGGATACGATCACCCGGTCCACGGGAAGCTGGGTGGATGATGGATTTGTTGCCGGACAGACGATTGTGATTACCAATGCAGGGGATAACAGCGGGCGGTACGTGATCGAAGAAGTAACCGCCGACATCCTGACGCTGACCAGTGATGATTCTCTGACAACTGGTGTGGCGGCCAACGCAGGAGTTATCGGCAAGGCGACAGAGACATGGACGACGGAAGAGGCCCATGGCCTGACCGTTTCGGCGACATCCAGCGAAGACCTGATTCTTGTTGCGGCAGGCCTCTCCGCCGGCGGCAGCGCCGGTGTGGCCGGCTCGGCCGTGGTGGATATTTTAGTGGAAAACACCAGGGCCTATATGGGCGAGAATGTCACCGTAAATGAAGGGGACAACACGTCTGCGAGTACTGCCCAGGGCGTCCATGTGCTTGCGACGGATGATACGTCCGTTGTTTCCATTGCCGGTTCAGCCGGTATCGGCGGTTCAGCCGGCATCGGCGCAGGTGCCGACGTCGAGGTGATCATAAAAAATACCACGGCCTGGATCGATGGGTCCGTCACCGTGGAGGATGATGTCGTGGTTCAGGCGGCATCGAGCGAAGACATGGTTTCCGTGGCCGCCAATATAGGGATCGGCGGCAGTGCCGGTATTGCCGGCGCGGCAGGGGTCTATGTGATTACCACGGACACCGAGGCAGCCGTCACCGGCACGTCAACGATCGATGCCGGCGGCGATGTGATGGTAACGGCCCGGGGCGACTTTGACCTGGTCGACGTGGCCGGGCAGATTTCCGCCGGCGGTTCGGCAGGTATCGGTGCCTCCACACTAGTCTTAGTGCACACGGACACCGTAACAGCGTCCATTGGAAGCGGCGCGGCGATCACTTCCCTGGGAGCCGGAACCGGCGTTCAGGCAGTTACGGGTGAACGGGATGATGACGGCAACTGGATCAAGGAAGCGACAAACGGCGTGGTGGTGACGGCAGTCTCCTACGAAGAGATAACCGGTGTGGCCGCGGGCGGTTCCGGGGCAGGATCGGCCGGTGTGGCCGGTTCGGCCGTGGTCAATGTGCTGAACGAAACCACCCGGGCGGAAATTGGTGACAGCACCGGTATCAACAACGGGGCTGAAGGCGTGGACCCGGATCAGCGGGTAGCGGTAATCGCCACAGATGAAACAGAGATATTCTCCCTGGCCGGGGCCCTGGCCGGCGGCGGCGCGGTCGGTATCGGAGCGGGTGCCGATGTCTGCGTTCTGATCAAGGACACCCAGGCATATATCGGTAATTCAACCAACGTCAGTGCCGGACAGGATGTAATCGTCAAGGCGCTCTCCAGCGAAGACATTCTATCCATCAGCGCTTCGGCGGGAGTCGGCGGCACTACCGGTATTGCCGGTTCGGCAGGCGTTTATGTCATCAATCTGACTACAAAGGCCTACATCGGCACCAGTGCAACGGTTGATGCAGAGGGAAGCGTTCTGGTTTCGGCTGTGGACGAAACCGATTTGGACCTGATTGCCGGTAATATTGCCGGCGGCGGGACTGTCGGCGTTGGTGTGGGTGCTGCTGTCACGGTGATGAGCAAAACGACCGAGGCATACATCGGAGACAATGCCGTGATCGACGCCCATGCCAATAAAGCAGGGCTGACGGTGCAGACCGGGCAGTTTGACATCTCCACGGAGCCGGTGCCGACAATGACAGGCACCCTCACCTTTGCGGATAATGATGGAAACGCAGACACCATTACCCGCAGCCAAGGCAACTGGTCCAGTGACGGGTTCGAGGCTGGACAGACCATCTCGATTTCCGGAAGTGGGTCCAACGACGGCAACTACCTGATTGAGTCCATTTCTGATGATGGCACTGAATTGACCTTGAACGAAGAAGACGAGCTGACAGACGAGAACAGTGCCGCCGATGTCGACGTCACCATGTTGATCGGTGCTGACGGCAGTATCGGTGCCGCCGGTGGGAGTTCATCCGACCTGGATGGCGACGGAAATGATGATCTGCTGGGCTCTGATATGTCCATGGAACGGACCTCCGATGCCGAGACCATGGCAGACTTCAAGGGCGTGGCGGTCACGGCCGTCAATCAGGACGACATCAAGACCATTGCTGCCAGTGCGGGGGGAGCCGGTACGGTTGCGGTGAATGTGACCGGCTCGGTGAATGTGATCACTACCACCACCCTGGCCCATATCGAGGACGGAGCAACGGTCAACGTCGATGATGATAATGAGGGAAGTGCCCAGTCGGTCCTCGTAGCTGCCGGAAATGATTTCCATCACCTGGGGATAGCGGCCGGGGTTTCCATTGCCGGAGCAGTGGCTGTCACACCGGGGGCGGACGTGACGGTTCTTAGCGGCACCACCAAGGCTTTTGTCGATGACGGAGCCGAGATCGAGGCAAAGCAGGACATCTGGGTTGTGGCTCAGGCTTCTGAAGATATTCTATCGGTTGCAGCCGGGGTTGCAGCTTCCGGTACGGTTGCCGTGGGCGGGGCTGTCGGCGTGGTCACCATCGACAATACCACCGAGGCCTATATCGGCGACAGTGACGGAACGGATTCCGAGGGTGCCACGGCGTTGGCAGGAGGCAACATCCTGATTTCCGCCGGAGACGACACCAAAGTCATGATGGTGGCGGGCAGTCTCGGGGTTGGTATCGGAGCCGCCGGTCTCGGGGCGGCAGTGGATGTGATCAATATCGACAAGGATACCCGGGCCTTTGTGGGTGACTATTCCGAGATTGATGCCAAGGCCAATTCCGTGGCTCTTGCAGAGAGCATCTATGATGGTGGGATCAGCAATCACGATAATTTTACAACCGAAGACAGTTTCCGGGGGCTGGCGGTCCAGGCCGCCTCTTCTGAGGATGTGTTCGTCATTGCCGCCACGGCAGCCGGCGGAACGTATGCCGGGCTGGCCGGTGGCGTTACAGTAGAGGTCATCGATTCAGATACCTTGGCATACATCGGGGCTTACAGCGATGTGAACAAGGATTCCAGCAGTGTGAATACCGCCCAGTCGGTCAATGTGTCCGCCGTTAACAAAACCGATCTCTTCGCCTTTGCCGGCGGAATTGCTGGAGGAATTGCGGGCTTCGCCGGCGGTGTGGATGTGGGCACCATTCGAAATGACACAACCGCCTACATCGGCGATTATGCTGAGGCCTGTGCTGCCGGCGACGTGGACGTCAACGCCCTGTCCATAAAAGCCGTGGAGAGCTACGCCGTGAGCGGGGCCGGCGGCGCCGTTGCCCTGGCCGGTTCGGTGTCGGTATGGTCCATTGGCGAGGCTATTGATTCGACCTATTCATTTACAGAAACCGATGCCGACGGTGATTCCGCTGGCGACCAGTCCGATGACAGCCTTGATGATGGCGGCTTCAACAACACAACCGACGGGGTGGACGACCTGACCGGAGAGTTCTCCAATGTCTCAGGCGGGCTGGATATCACTGCGGGCAGCGACGCAGCGACCGGAGTCGACGATGCCAGTGAATCCGGAACCATTGCCTATATCGGCATCGGCGCGACGGTAACAGCCGGGGATGATATCAACATCCGGGCCAAGGAGGACATCGACTTTTACGCCCTCACAGGCAGCGCATCGGCAGGTTCAGTCGGCATCGGCGGCAGCGTTGTGGTAGCCGGTATCAGAAGCAATACACAAGCCTATATCGACAACTATGCCGTTATCAGTGCAGGACCGGACAGCGACGACAATATCTTTGTCTATGCCGGGCTTTTCGACAATATCAGCGCAGATGCCTATGCCGGCCAGGCCGGGCTTGCGGCATTGGGCGCCCAAGTGGTGGTGATCAACGACGACAGTGTCCAGGACGCCTTTGTGGACAACGGGGCGCAGATCCTGCAGGCTGGCGGCACAGTGACCGTCAAGGCCGAGGCCGACCGGACGGCGGATGCAAATGCCATGGGCGGCAACATTGGCGGCGTGGCTGCCGGTGCGGCTGTGGCCATCGTTAACCAGCATGGTGAAACGGTTGCCTACATGGGGGATGTGAATGTCGGTCAAGCGTCCGGTACCGTGGGCAACGTGAGCATTACTGCCGATGCGGACAACTATGCCACGGCGGAAACCATTGCCGTTTCCGCCGGGTTGTACGCAGGCATCAGCGGTTCCGTGGCCCTGACCACCATCAATCCCACCATTCAGGCTTCCATTGGAAATTACTCGAATATTCTGGTGTCCGGCGATATTCTGCTAGAAACCCTATCAGCCGGAGACGGCGAAGCTGAAGCGCTCGGAGTGAATGCATCTGCCGGCGCTGCCCTGGGCGCCTCGGTGGCGATTTCAGAGGTTACCCCCACACTGCTGACCTTTGTAGGTGCTGCTACGCTGACGACCCTGAACGGCAACGTGGTTTTAACCGCCAGTCACAACCAGAATGATAAACGGGCCTATGCCAAAGCCGTCAACGGCTCCGGCGGCCTGGTGGTCGGTGCGGCGGGCGCCTATGCAAAGGCTGAGGATTCGGCTGATGTGGATACCTATATCATGGATAGCGCAGACATCACTGCCGGAGCCGACGTGCGGCTTACGTCCATGGTTTCCGAAAACGCCGAGGCCGAAACCACCGGCGTGGGCGGCGGCACGGTAGGTATCGGTGTCAGCCTGGCCTATGCCGATACCAAGGGTTCGGTCTGGACCTATATCGGTGATGCAGATATCCAGGCCGGACAAAACGTGGAAGTGATTTCCGATACCGAACACATGGCGGAGACCGATACCCTGGCAGTAGCCGGCGGACTTGTGAGCGGGTCCGGAAACGTCAGCAAATCCACCATCGATCCGACGGTTCGGGCTCAGATCCGTGCCGGTGCCGTGGTTTCAGCCGGGGATGAGGTGATTGTCACGGCCGCCAGTGAGGTCGCGGCCGACGCCGATACCACCGGCGTGTCCGCAGGGGCTGCGGCTGTTGGCGTCAGCCAGGCAGAGGCCGTGGTAGAGACGGATGTCAGGGCGTATGCCGGTGGTGTTGGAACAACGATCACCGCAGCCGGCCTGACGGTAACGGCCGCCCAGACAGTTCCCTCCGGTGATTATGCCGCAGATGCCAATGCCACCGGTTCCTCCGGCGGCCTTATCGGTATCAACGCCACCGAGGCAACGGCAAAAACCACCGGCACGGTGGAAAGTTACATCGGCGCGCAGAGCACCCTGGTCATTGCGGACACGATCACGGTCCAGGCCACGGGCGACAGCAAACAGACAGCCGAAGGCAACAGCAACACGTATGGACTTGTGGCGGCAGGCGGCAACGTGGCCGAGGCCGTCTCAAATGTGAACACATACGCCTATCTGGCCAACGGGGTGACCATCACCGCCGGTGACGTCATCGGCGGCCTGGCCGATGGTGAGCTGTACTATGTGGTGGTGGATGATACACGAGACTTTGCGCCTGCGGAAATTGCCGATAATCAATGGATTACTGTGGGTGCAAACCACGGCCTGCAGGATGGAGATCTGGTCGTTTACCGCACCGGCAATGATCCCGTGGGCGGGTTGGAAAACCTGGAAACCTACCGGGTGGAAGTCAATCCTGAAGATTCGTCGCAAATCCGTCTGACATACGCCTCGTCGCTGGGGTTTATCGCTGTCACGAGCGATGATGGAGAAACCTGGACCACAGCCGACAATGATATTGATGGTAACTGGATCAACTTGGATGCCAACCATGGATTGCAAACCGGAGATCAGGTTGTTTACCACAATGGCTCCGATCCCTCCAATGACATCTCCAATGAATCCGTCGGAGGGTTGACGGACGGGGAGACGTATACGGTTGCAGAGGTTCGGGAATCCGTGAATGGTGAAGAGACGTTATACCAAGTTCGCCTTGAGCTGCAGGAGGGTGTTACGCTCGATGCTTCGACGGCCAGCGGTTACGGGCATTCCTTCGAAGTGCTTGATCCCAATACCATTGCGTTGGACGGCACGGCAGCCACCGGGGATGACCATTATTTCCAGATCCTTGACCCACGGCAGCTCAAGCTGGCGGACTCATTTGAACATGCCACTGAAGATACGCCTGTAACCATCGACCTGAGTGATCCGGCCATTTTCGGATTTGACCATACCCTTACCCCCTATCTGTCCGATGAAGGAACGGTTTTCAATCCAACAGCCGTGGATGCCGATACCGACCGCATCAACCTGGGAACGGACAATGGCTTCTACACCGGCCAGGCAGTAGTTTACACCAAAGGTACGGGGCCGGATCTGACCATTTCGGCCACCGGCACCGACTATAATTTTGCCCGGGCCGAAGCGGGCAGCGGCGGCCTGGTGGCCGGAGCGGCGGCCGAGTCCAATGTGGATGCCGACAGTGAGACCATGGCCTACATCGCCAGTGATACAGATACATCCGACACTATTCAAACCCATCTTGAGGTGAACAGCCTCCATATTGATGCCGACCATACGGCAAAGTTCGACAGCCAGACAGATACGTTCCAGGCATCGGCGGTAGGCTTCTCCGGCTCCTGGGCCACCAATGACGTGGATGCCACGGTCAAAGCCCGGATCGGCGACAATGCAACAATCACCACCTATGACCTGGTCGTAGAATCCACAAACACCACCCGGAAAAATATAGTGGATCTCGGACTCGAGGGCGAGGGGGATTACAACATCAAAGCAGGCTCGGGCGGTGTCCTCCAGGGCAACGCTGCGGAGAGCGAAACCGATATCGCCAATAATACCTATGCCACCATCGGTGATTATGCCACCATTGATGTCATTGGCAGCCTGTACAATCCGGGTGATTTCACCCTGCGGGCATACAACGATATCGAGGGGTATGACGACGTTAAACTCGATTCCGGCGGCGTTATTGTCGGGTCAGGGGCCACCTCGGCCATTCGGGCCGACGACGTAGACGGGTTCGTATCCATCGGTGACAATGCAAACATCACCAGCGTAGGGGACATCAATCTGGAAACCCTGGCGGATGTGATACTCAGGGTCGAGCCGCAGGTGCACACATACGGACTGGCCTCGGTCGCGGTGGTCGACGGTATGGCCAGGGTCCACAACGACAGCGACGTGAGCGTGGGTGAAAATACCTTTATCGAATCCTACGGGGAACTCAACCTGCTGGCCGGCAGGGACCACAACGGCGTTATGGGCTATTTTCACGTGACCTCCCATGGTGATGAACTGAATGCCTCGGCCATTCCCATTGACGATCTTAATTCCCACGGTGAGATCAAACAGAACCACATCATTACCGTTGGGAGCGGTTCGACCCTGCGCGCGGCCCAAGATGCCAATTTCCTCACCGAACGGGAAGGAAACGCCGAGATCTGGGCCTACGGGTCCGGCAAGAACTGGTTGAGTGCCGTGGCGGACGGCATTGACTCCATGCTGGGTTCGGACGGGATCTCCGAGGAGATGAAGGGCGGAACATCCACCCTTGAACTCTATGGCCAGGTCACCATCGACGGGTCGGTGGAAGTGGGGATTCTCAAGAACCAGGAATTGGCAATTGATATTGACGGTAATGTCGTGACCCAGACCGATGGGATCACCTTCACCGCCAGCGAAGAGTCACTGGCCGCCAACTTGATCGCCGAGCGGGAGCACTGGTATCAGTTGAAAGCGGCTTATGCGGGAAATTCAACATTAGTTGCTGCATACCAGGCGGAAATCGACCGGGTGGAAGCCAAGATGGCTGAGCTTGGACTGTATGATGCGGAACATGATGTTTACGCCGATTCTTACATTGTACCTTACATCACGGTGGATGACATCTGGGCACAGGCCGGCACCATCAACGTCTGGGCGGAGAACCTTTACGGCACCGGTGATTTGATCTCCCCGGGTGACGTCTCCATAACGATTACCAATAACAGCCCCTCCTACCTTCGGATCAACAACATCACGATTCCGGATGGACAGGGCGGAGACGTTCAGTTCAACTCCCAGGCAGTAACCTCCAATGCAGACATCCAAAATATTAATAATGATGACTCTGCCCCGGGCTTTGGAACGTTCACTACAGCAGGGACAGGCGCGGCTCCCACCATCGACATTACCAACACCTTTGATGCCAATGACCCGCACGAAAATTATGAAGATATTGAGCGTTCCCCGGACATCGAGATGGTGGGGGATATCAACGCCATTCTGGCCACTTTGACGGTTACCGGTGAAGGGAGTGTAATATCCACGGGTAACATCAATGTCGGGACGTTGATTATCAATGCCGGTTCGGATTTTGTTCAGACCTACACCGACTGCCTGTTTAATGTGGGCGGGAATCCCGGCACCAACTGGTCCAACGTGACGGATATTACCCAGTCGGGCAAGGTCGATAAGAATGTGACCGCGCATGATTACTCTGACGAAAGAGAATATTATCCCGGCACCACGACCCTTATCCCCTTGACCGCGCAACAGGAATTGGAGCAGGCGGTTTGGGATGCGCTTTACGGCGAAAGAGAGTCCAACATCATCGCCGCCAACAACGTTTACATCAGCGCCCAGTACCTCAACATCAACGGCACTCTGCAGAGCGGTATCTCAGACCGTGAGGTGACCATCACCGCTACCGGTATCTCGGCGGCTGAAACCGCCTACAGCCAGTATCACGCCGGAAATGTGTCTGCGGCCAGGGCGACACTGACGGCCAATGACCTGGAAACCACCGACTGGACGTATTTCATGCTGCCGACAGACGGCAACATCGACGTGTTCTGGAACGCGGAAGATGACAATCTCGAGCTGGAATCCGTAAAGATTGAGGGCGGTTTCATGCAGCTTTTCGGACAGATCGTAAGCACCGGCGGCGGCCAGATCAACGTGATGGACGGCTACGGACGCATCGACATCGACAATCAGACCGATTACGACCTGGTAACCAACATGCTGGATACCGGCCACGGCGTGGAAGGGCTGTTGAAAATTACCGACACGCTGTTTGTGGATGGTGACGGGGATCCGCTGGTATCCGAATATCGCTATATCGACGGGCAAACTTATAAAAAAGAATACTATATAGGCGACTCGGAGGACGTAGGCGTTCAGGTGGGTGAAGTATACGTCGGAAGTTCTGTTTCGACAACGCGTGAAACCTCATATGACCCCAAAGACGGCATGCGCTACTACTGGGCCAACGGCCAGGAATACAGTGAGAAAGTCGTTACCACTTACGGCTCATCTGCCTGGCTCGGGATTGACGCCCTGGCCGCCGATCCGGACAATATTGTCGACGGACCCAAGAGAACCAAAGTGGGGGACATCACCCGGCTGGAGGACGCTGAATATGTAGGCGACAGCAGCAATAATTATGACTACACCTACGACTACAGCAAGATCACCACAGGTGACACCACACTGCAGCGGAAAACATGGACGAAATCGACCTGGTACGGCAAGAAGACTTACTATGTCAGAGAGACGGAAATCACACCGTACAAAGACATCCATTACAGCAGCATCCAGGCCGACCGGCAGATTAATATCAATTTTATCGGATATGAGGAGGGGGATCCCAATATCGGCGTATATGTTGAATCCGATGGCGACATCCTGATCAACAAGTCGATGCAGAACGAGGCCGGGACGACCTCCCTGGACAGCGAGGGAGAGATCCGGCTGCTTAACGACAGCGCTAGCATCAGCGGCGAGAGCATCGATCTTTCCGCAGGCACCGGCATTGGGGCCGATAAGACGCTGAGAATTAATCTGAACGATAATGACGGCGGCAACCTGAATGTAACGACAACCTCCGGGGACATCAAGATAGCGGAGCTCTCCGGGGACCTGACAGTGGATCAGATAACCACCGGCAACGGTGATGTAACCCTCACAACACCCCAGAACATCCTTGCTGTGGATGACAGTTCACTGGTTCAAGGAAACAAAATAACGCTGACCGCTGAATATGGCAGCATCGGTTCGTTGGGTACAGGCGGTACCGCCTCTATCCCGGGTGCCGATGCGCAGCAGATTTTCATTGATACCGGCGGCGAGTTGAGAAGCAGCCTGACCGTGGAAGCAAGCGGTGACGTCTACCTGACGGAAACCAGCGGAGACCTCTATGTCGACAGCGTCGTAACCACTGGCGATATCCGCATCGAAGTGGCTTCCGGCAACCTGGTAGACGGCAACACCAACGAGGTGATAGACCCCCGGACCGAGGCCCAGCTTCTGACACTCTGGGACCGCATGCTGGCCACGGAATCGACCGCCCAAATCAGCATTGATGCCACCATCAGTGCCTATGAAAGCGGAAAGACCAATGAATACCACACCTACTGGCGGTATCGGAACCAGCAGGATAATCCAGGCGTGTATGATCCCGAGTTTGAGGTGACGCTTTCCGATGCCGAGCGGGATTGGTACACAGATTATTATACCAGCCAGGGCGAAGACCCAGAGACTGCCATTGAGACCCTGGAGAACAAACGTACTGCCGAATATCATACCCTGCACGAGACCTACGGGGTGCTGGGGGATACTTACGATACCGATTGGGCGTATGATGTGGAAGATGCGACGCTGCACCAGACATTCGGAAATGATGACATTTCCGATAACGCCATCGATGTGGGGACCCATGTGTTTACCACCGGAACGGGCGTTGTGTATCACAGTGACGGCGGCAGCGTAGACGGTTTGATTGATGGGGAGACCTATTATGTTATTGTCTGTGATGATGACACAATCCAACTTGCGCTCACCCAGGAGGATGCCAATGCCGGGGAAGCCATTGATATTAACTGGGAAAGTGGCAATGATCACTATCTCTCCGACGGAGACGCGTTGTCCCAGCGGGCGGCATGGAGCGAGGAACAGCTCAAAAATTCCATCAGCGCCAGCATCCTGCGGCCCAAGACCGTTTCCGGCACCACGGTCACGACAGAACAGGCCAATATTGAGGGCCATAACATTACCCTGGTGGTTTCAGGGCAGATCGGGATCTCCACAGGCCAGATGGACATCGAGCTGCCACTTAGCGATGGTTTGAGCGATGCGGAAAAACTCGCCCTGGCTGCTGCCGAGAACGATGATGTGACATTCTACGCCTACAATGCCCAGGACGAACTCGTTGAGATCGAAGCCGATGACGAAGCGCAGACAGCAGTGCTGGTGAGTGTCAACAACCTGGAAGATTTTGACCTGAATGCCTCCGGAGTGATCAACGTACAGGCGGGCACCACGATAAACCTGGGGTCTGAAGGGTCCTTGCAGATCGATCAGGTGGTGTCTCAAACCAACGGGGAGGTTCGAATCAAGGTGCAGGAAGGGATTCTCGCCGACCATACCGATGCCTGGGGTACAGACAACGTCATCAGCGGTGATCTTATTCTGGAAGGCGAGGAAAACAGTATCGGGGCAGAATCGAATCCGCTGCTTATCGATATCGGAGCAACGTCTACCCTGACCGCGCGGGCTAATTACGATGTGTATATCGTGGAGACTTCCGGCGACCTTCATGTGGATTCGGTTTTTGCCGGGGAATTCATCGACCTGCAAACCAATGCCGGTTCGATCCTGGATGCCTCTGATCTGGATGAATCCGGTGATGACGGCACCGCAGAAGGAAATAGTTTCTGGAACCTGTATGCGCCGTCTCTCTATCTGGAGGCCAATGGCGGCAGCATCGGCACTTCGGATAATTACCTGGAGATGGATCTGCAGAACCAGGATGCGGGTGGTGCCCATATTGCCGGGACCACCTTCAATGCCCTGGCAAGCGGGGACATCTATCTGCACGAGATTGTCGGCAACATGTTTGTGGATGAGGTCAAATCTACGGGCGGCGATGTGGGGCTGAAGGCGGCTGTCTCGATTCTTGATACAGATGAAGGGCAAGGGGTTGCCAGTAATCCAATCGTGGATATTTACGGCAACGACATCATCCTGACCGCCCTGCTCGGCTATATCGGTACGTCCGGAGATGACATCGACATTGACTCGGCCTATTCGGCACCCGGGACATTGACATCGTTTAGTGACCTTAATACCTATATCATCGAACCTGTCGGCAACCTCAGCCTCTATACGGTTGCAACGGATGCCGGCACAGCGTTCATTGCCGCCAATGCCGGCAGCATCTTGAACGGCAATGAAGACGATCCCGGCTACAACGTGATCTCCGGCAAGACCTACCTGTTTGCCAGCCAGAATATCGGCGCCCAAGACAATCCCATTACCACGGAAGTGGGCAATATTGAGGGTCAGTCCACCATCGGCAGCACATGGATCGTTAATGACGGCAATCTGACCGAAGGCGGGGTGACGGGGGGAGATGAAACCGGTATGGAATCCGGAAGTGATGTCGAGGTCACTGCCATGAGTCCCATCACCGTATCCGAGAACATCATTGCCCAGGGCAACATTACCCTGACCGCCACGGAAAAGGCGGAGCCGGGAGACGATATCACCATCATTGCAGACCGGCGCATCGAGTCGGAGGACGGTGGGGATATTGTATTTTATGTTGGAGATGACTTCATCCTTGAAGCGGGAGCTGAAATCATTACAACGGGCGATGTGTTGATTTATCTGGATTACGGCGATCTGGATGCCAACGGCAGCACAATAACCATTGACGGAACCATCACAGCCGATAATCTGTTCATATACGGGGCTGATGATAATGATATGCTGACGGTTACCGAAACCGGGGGGATCACGGCCGAAACCGTCACCGTGAGGACCCTGGGCGGTGATGATACGATCCAGGTGGATGGTGAAATTACAGCAACCGGCAACATCAACTTCACCACGGGAGCAGGCGAGGATGTCGTTACGGTTACCGGTTCTGTCGGGGCGGAAAATTTTATTATCAGCACGGAGGACGACCACGATGAAGTGACATTCGATGTCGAGTACGATGCTGGAAGAGAACTGACGGGCTATGTCCATGTCCTGGGCGGCGCAGGTACGGATTGGATCACGGTCAACAAGCTCCACACCCGCACTGATATTATGGATCTGGATGGCCAGGAAGACCGCGACCTTTACGTTATCGACACTCGAGGTGATACGACGGATCAACTCACCCGGATCTACGACACGGGAACAACCGGGGTCGATGAGATCACCATTAACGGCACTTCAGAGGGCGATGTCTTCCTGCTCCGGGCCATGGCACTGCCGGACCAGGATACACCCGACACTGGGTTTGTTGCCAAGCTGAATCAGGATGGGGCCGATGTCGAGCGTTTCAATTACCGGGGCATTGAGGGGATCACCCTCAATACCCTGTTCGGAGATGATTATGTGGCCTCCGATGATGCATTGACAGTTTTCACCATCAACGGCGGTGTTGGCAACGACCGTTTCCAGATCGGCCAGGTGTTCAAGTCCCAGCGCACCACGGATGACGACAGCGCAAATATTGCCGAGGATGACGTGTTTGCCACCATTGAGATCACCCGGGGCTGGCTCTCCAACGGCATTACTACGCCCATGACCATTAACGGCGGTGAGGGAAACGATGAGTTCACCGTTTTCCACAACAAGGCGGTTCTGTCCCTGGCCGGCGGTGACGGCGATGATACCTTTACCGTCCGCTCATTCGCCCTGGCCGGATCCCAGGACAGCGAGCGCGCCAGGACAGATATGAAAGGGGATGCCGGCGCCGACACCATCCTGTATGCGGTCAATGCACCGGTCGGCATAGACGGCGGCGACGGTTTTGATACGGTCCGGGTTATCGGCACGGAATTCAGTGATGATTACGTGATTACCGACGATGGCGTTTACGGGGCCGGGCTGAATACAACCTATGTCAATATCGAGAAACTGATAGTGGACGGCGCAGAAGGTGACGACCGCTACTTTGTCCTGTCAACCAATGAGAACGTGGTCACCGAGATCGACGGCGGCCTTGGCAGCGACACATTCTATGTCGGCGGCAGCCCCTCCGATGCGCCCATCTCCGTGGTCAGCGACGACCTCAAAGGGCACAGCGGGGTTATACTGAACAATGTTGAAAGCGAGGATATCCTTTATGAAGGTATCACCGTGGACGGCATATCCGCCAATGTTGCGGATAATGATGAAGCATTCATCGTTGTTACTGAATCCGGCGGCTATTCCGCTGTAACGGAAGATATCGCAGCCTCTATCGTCGGACTGGATGAAGAAGGGTGGGATTACGATACTTACACAGTGACCCTCACCCAGGCACCCAAGGAAGATGAAGAGGTGACCATATCCGTCCTTGCCCAGCAGCCTGCGCCGGAGGATGATGCCAAGGGCTATCAGACCATCGAGTTCTGGGTGCCGGATGCAGAGAACCCGGATGGCGGCTCATGGGAAACGACCCTCCAACTCAGCTTCAACCAAGACAACTGGACGACGTCACAAACGGTAAAATTCAGAGCAATCAGTGATGAGGCGAGTGAAGGCAAACAGTTCGCCATGATCAACCACAATGTGGAAAGCTCGGATACCGACAGTCAGTACCATCAACTGGCCATGCGCAGTGTAAAGGTGCAGATCAATGACGACGACCAGGCAGGCGCGATTATCACGCCCACTGGAAATTCGACACTGGTGATTGAAGGCGGCATGACCGATGAATATGCCGTCGTTCTCACCCGGGAACCGACTGCGGATGTGACGGTGGCGCTTGATGCATATTATGATCAACTTACGTTATCCGCAACAACCCTGACCTTTGATGCGAGTAATTACAATGTTGCCCAAACCGTCACGTTAACGGCATTGGATGACGATTGGACTGAGGGCTTCCATACCGACTACATCTCGCATACATTGACCAGTGATGACATTGCTTTAAATAGGGATGCTACGTACGAGAACGATATCCCGTCGACCAACCCGATTGATACGATACTTCTGGAACACGAACCAGTTTCCGGAACTCTGTCTGTGACTATTGATGGAGAAGAGCGTCCCGAGTACGTGACTGTGGGAGAAGAATCTCTTGCTACCTTCGCCGTGTTCGGTAACACCCTGGTGTTCTTCGGTCCCGACGGTGAGACGCCGGAAGCGATCTCGGGTGTGCTTGAGGTCAGCTATCAGTACGAAGTACTCGGTTATGACGGCGTGACAGGCGACCGCCTAGTGGTGGATGTTGCAGACAATGAAGTTGCCAGCGTGGTTGTGATCGAAAGCGACGGCTCCACGGATGTCATCGAAGGCGGTGCAACAGATACCTACCAGGTTGTCCTGACCAAAGCGCCGACAGCGGATGTGACAATTAATATTGATGCAATCCAGACCCGCACCACAGGTTCTGATGCAGACGGGAATTTCGCTTACTTTGAGGAACAGGTGCGGGTAAATGACGAGTATAGCACCACGATCACCTTTACAACAGAAAACTGGAGTACACCGCAGACGGTCACCGTTTCAGCGATTGACGATACAAGAGTCGACGGCAGCGACACCCAGGTGTTCGTGCCCGGCTTGGCGAGCGTCAATGAAATCCGCGGGCCTCTTGTCATTGAAGGGGCGTCCGGAGGCGGTTCCCTGAGCCTGCCCGAGCCGTTGATGTTGGCCGATGAACTGAACGTGAGATCGACTGACGGCAATGTAGTTTCCTTTATGCCGGGCAGCGGAAATGGCGCAACCGAATCCATGACGGTGGAAACGGCTGATCTCCAGGCTGTGGTCGAAGAAGACGATGATATTAATGCTATTTCTGATCTGATCGGCAGAACATTGGAGATAACAAAAGGATCAGGGACCGGCGTTGTCCTTGACGCAGACAATCCCAATCAGAAATTCGATCGGTTCTGGATGATTACCGCTGTTGAAGAGCTGGGTGATAACACGATTCTGACGCTTCAGAATCCGAGCCAGGTCGATCCGGGAGATGAGGGCGTTACAGCACCGGATGCAACCTCCGAATACGCCATCACCTCGCTGTCGGCCAACTTCTTTGCCAATGAAAGCGAACAGGTCGACTACCTGTTTGTCTACGATCAGGACAGCGTAGCAGATGATACAGGAGAACTCACATCTGAAGAAGTCGACGGTGTTACCAAAGGCCGAATTACGGGTCTCGGAATGGGACCTGATGCGTACATCGGCGGGACAACCCAGCCTGGCGGCATCACCTACGGCGATTTGGAAATGGTTCAGGTCAACCTCGGATCAGGTGATGACGACCTTACCGTGAATTACACAACGTACTGGGAAGACCACACCACCGAGCGTGACAGTGAATTCTATACCCTCACCATGGTGAACACGGGCGAGGGCGATGATAAGGTCACGGTGAACCTGACAGACGGTGACGCCGGCGCTTTTTCACTCAACCTGCAGAGTGGGAATGACACGGTATACGGCAATGCGTCAACCGCACCGCTCATCGTTTTCGGTGAGGAAGGAAATGATGAGATCCATGGTGGTGACGGTGCAGATATCATCTTCGGTGATTACGGCCGGGTTGATTACACGGATGCAAACGGCTACATCGTCACGCGGCTGGGCCACACCTGGGAACAGAATTCGGTGAATCCAGAGGTAACTGAATTTTCCAGTGACAGCTTGACCATTACAGATGAAAATATAGAAACATCTTTCAAGCCTTTTCCAACGACATACGGAGGCCTCATAGGGCTTTCAGTGCAACTCATATCCGAGGACGGGACCGTGCAATATCGGACCATCACCGGCAACACCGCTGACACGATCACCGTCGACACGGCCTGGGATGTTGAAGCCGGCAAATCCTACTTCTACCGTATTTCCATGCTGCCGGAAGATCAGACCGACGGCACGGTACGCGGGCCGAGCATTGTCTGGTCAATTGATGAAGAAACCGGCGGGACCGATATTATCAACGGAAATGGCGGCGATGACATGATTATCGGCGGTGCAGCCGCAGATGTGATTTCAGGTGGGGATGAAAATGATTTAATTGCCGGTGACAATGCCCGGTTCGATTTTGTCCCGGTCTCCGGCAACGACGGCGCAACCGCACTATCATTGGCGCAAACCACCTCCCCCGCTATTGGAGGCATAGATCTAATCAGCGGCAATGCCGGAAACGATACAATCTTCGGCGGCCAGGCGGGCGATGAGATCTCTGCCGGTGAAGGGAACAACATCGTCATCGGTGATGAGGGACAGATTGCCTACAATCTGGATGGCAATCCTGATGATATTGATCTCATCAAGAGTCTTTCAACTACTGCAGAGGGAGGGGCGGATACGATCACAACGGGCACCGGAAACGACATTATCATCGGTGGCCGGTATGCAGACGGGATAACCGCAGGAGCAGGCGACAACCTGGTGATCGGGGACAGTGGACGGATCACGGCGGCAAGTGTTGACGGACCACAGTTCGGCGTTGCCATGACCTACGGTCTCATTGAGACCATCGAGTTTGGTGACGGCGGTGTGGATAACATCACGACATTGGACGGCAATGACATTGTTCTGGGCGGCCATGAAGGAGACGGGATAGACGCTGGTGACGGCAACAACATCGTCATAGGTGACGAGGGACAGATTGCCTACAATCTGGACGGTAACCCCGATGATATTGATCTCATCGAGAGTCTTTCAACTACTGCAGAGGGAGGGGCGGATACGATCACGGCGGGCACCGGAAACGACATTATCATCGGCGGCCGGTTCGGTGATACCATCAACGCCGGTCATGGCGACAACCTGGTGATCGGGGACAGCGGGAAGATTGTGGCAGGAACCGATGTGGCCGGGCTGAGCGGCCATCCCATGGAGATTGACAGGATTGAGACAACCGAACCGGACGATGGCGGATCCGACACAATAACGGCATTGGGCGGAGATGACATTATCCTTGGCGGTACGGGTCAAGACACGATTTCCGCAGGTGACGGCGTAGACCTGATTTTCGGTGATCAGGGCAATGTCACGACCTCCGGCGGGAACAACCGTGTCGTGACTTATCATGACGAAAATGAACCTTGGTATGAAGGATATACATATACTGCCACATATACGCGAGATGCTTCTGCCGGAGACAATGACCTGATTTACGGCGGTGGCGGCGGCGACTATATCCTCGGTCAGCAGGGCGATGATGTCATCTTTGGCGGAGGCGGTGATGATGATATTTACGGCGGCCATAATGTGGCCGAAGGGTTTGACGGCTCAGATATCATTGACAGTGGTACGGGAAATGACGTGGTGGTCGGAGACAACGCCAGTATACAGAGAACCGACGCTGCTGAAGGTGAACGCTTCCGTACTCTTGTTGGCACCAGCATTTACGGTGAGGATGCGGATAATGACGGACTCGCCCTGGTGACGGAAGCCTCCCATAACGATCCCAACGGTGTCCACGTCCGGGAAGTTGAGTTGTTCGATTCTTCCCATGATCCGGATGCGGCGACTTATGGCGATGACACCATCGCCGGCGGTGCGGATAACGACGTAATTTTCGGACAGATCGGAAACGACGTGCTTCATGGTGACGGGCGGATCGCTGATGATGGCGTTTACGCCTTGTCGGCGCTTTCAGAAGAGATTGAGGGCAGTGACATTGGCGGAGACGATTACATTGAGGGCAACGGCGGCGAAGACACAATTTACGGTGGACTGGGTCAGGATGACCTGATCGGCGGAAGCTCAACATTCTTCGGTCTGGATCTGTATGACGAGCGCCCGGACGGCACGGATACAATCTATGGCGGGAATGGTGATATGCTTGTCCGCAATAATTTAGGTGACCAGACAGCTGACGGACATGCTTTAGATTCAGACATGATCCTCGGGGATAACGGTAATATTTACCGTCTGGTGGGAACCAACGGCATTGATTCCGGCGGATTCCTCACCTTTGGATATGATACCTACGGCGATATGAAGATCATTCCGCGTGCTGCCGAACTGATCGATTACACACCGGGCGGCTTAGATTATGAACCCACGGCCGACATTGCAGCCACTGACATCGGCGCCTATGACATTATTCACGGCGAGTCCGGCGATGATTTTATCTACGGCATGACAGGGGACGACATCCTTTACGGCGAGGGCCAGGATGATGACATCATCGGGGGATACGGCAATGACTGGATCTCCGGCGGAACCGGACAGGACGGGGTTCTCGGGGATGACGGCAGGATCTACACCAGCCGGAACGGCATTGATGAACCGCTTTACAGCATCACGGCGCTCTCCTCAAAGGAACTGGATGAATTTATCTATACCCCCGGAAAGATTCAGCAGACCACGATTAACGTGACGGGCGAGTTGAAGAAATCGGTCAACCTGACGCCGTTTAAGCTGGGTGATCCGGATGCCATTGATTATGCGGATCAGGATCCCCAATTTGCCGACGACATCATTTACGGCGGCTGGGGGGATGACTTCCTCCACGGCGGCGCCGGGGATGACGCAATTTCAGGCGCTGAAGCCCTGGATAATTTTTATGACAACCCAACAAATCCGGGCGATGTTCTTGGTTATGATTCCGGCACCGGAGAATTTGCAGCCTATGACGAATACGATCCCTGGAGCCGTATTGACGGATTCCTCTTGAATTTCGATCAAACCGAAGGGCTGCCGGATCCCTACGGTGCAGACTACGGTTATGTCACCGTGGCAACAGACGGTGATGATGTGATTTTCGGTGATCTGGGCAATGACTGGCTGGTGGGCGGCACCGGAAAGGATCACATTTACGGCGGCTATGGCAACGACCTGTTGAATGCGGATGATGACCTGTCCACCAACGACGGTGCCAATGATGCGCCCGATACCCATCCTTCCTATGAAGACACGGCCTACGGCGGCGCCGGACGGGATGTGCTCATCGCCAATACCGGCGGTGACCGTCTTATCGACTGGGCCGGAGAGTTTAACAGCTATATCGTTCCCTTTGCGCCCTTTGGCATGGGAACGGTGAGCCGGACCCTGCAGCCGCAGCTTGCAGAATACCTTTATGCACTGTCGGCCAGCGACGGTGCGGATCAGACGCGGGCGGCGGACACCGGCGCTGCCCCGGAACGAAACGGCGAACCCGAAGGTGAGCTTGGGCTGGTCAAGCAGAAAGATTTTGACTGGCACGACCAGACCGGCGCACCGGATGATCCCCAGCCGGGCAATATTGCCGGCGGATCACGGGATGTGCTGCGGTCGGCAACATTCAATACCGGGACCCTGGAAGATTTCTGGACGGACAGTGGCGCGTTCGACGTCGTGGACGGAAGCTTGAGTGTGTCGGCGGAAAGCGTAGGCGGTGATGCCGTAAGCGTCTTTAATGTCAACGACATGCTGCCGACATATTTTGAAATCACGGCCACGGTAACCGCCGAGAAACCCACCGGCGGCTGGAAATCCAATGCCTATGTTATTTTTGACTACCAGAACGCGTATGACTTTAAATTCGCCGGCATTAATGTTTCCACCAACAAGATCGAGATGGGGCACCGGACAGCGGATGGCTGGGTCGTGGATGAGCAAGCCAATGTCAAGGTCAAACCCGGCACGGACTATAATATGCTGGTGGCGGTAAACGGCACCACTGTAACGGTGGTGGTTGATGGAAAGGATTATTTTACCCATGTTTATGATCCCCGGGTGGATGAGGACGGATATGTTTACGGCCTCAATGCCGGTATGGTGGGCATGGGCTCGAACAATTCACGGGGCACCTTTGACAATGTTTCGGTTCAGGTCCTGTCGCCGGAAAACACATTCGAGGGAATAGAAGAATTCCCGGATACCGATCCTACCATTGACCTGGATGTGGACATAGATGACATTTTGGACGGCGTGTATGTTTCATCTGTTACCGAGGATCACACGATAAGTCTGTTGGATCTGGGGATGGATGAGGGCATCAACACCAATGCGGTTCTTGACCTGGGGATTGCGCTGAATACATCGAATTCTGCCGGCATTGTTTTTGATTATTACAATGATGAAAATTTCAAATTCGCCGTTATTGACGCGGCTGATGATCAACTCGCCATCGGACATTTTACCGAAAAGAGCGGTTGGGTTTACGATACGGTTGTCGGCACCGATATTGATGAGGGAAGAGACTATGAGCTGGATGTATATCTTAAAGGCTCAACGGTAAGCGTCAGCCTCAGTGAAGTCGGTGAAAAGCCTCAGGCCATGGCCGGTTATGCCTTTAATGCCGTTACCGTGGATGGAAATTTCGGATTATTAAGCAAGGGCGGTTCAAGCGCTTTTGATGCGGTTTCGGTAGCCACCTCTGATCCGGCGCTGGCTGTTATTGAAGCTGATTTTCTTGTTGCCGCCGCAGCCCCCGAAGCGCTGCTGGGAGACGTCGCCTGTTTGACGGATGATGACCTTGAGCCCATCGTACAAGAAGCGATTGCAAGATGGACGGATACGATCGGGCTCGATGACCGGCTTGTGGCGAAGTTGCATGAGGTAACATTTGCAATCATGGATCTTGAAGATTTGACGTTAGGCCTGGCCACACCGGATACCATATACATTGACACCGATGCCGCAGGCTTTGGCTGGTTTGTGGATGACACGCCGGAAGATGACGTGGAGTTTACCGGAAACAGCGGCGATGCAGACGGACAGATGGATCTGCTGACCGCTGTCATGCATGAGATGGGACATATTCTGGGATACGATGATCTGGCAGATGAGGCAGACAGCCTGATGAGCGGGACTTTGGATACCGGGGACCGATATGATCCCTTAGACACCGGCACCGGGCTGGTGGTGATGGATACCTCAGATCTCATCAAAGACCGGACTTCAGACCTTGATGAACCGGAAGATGAGTCTTGGCTGATAAATTTTCTGGTAAAAAAAGCCCGGAAAGACCATAATCCTTTTGATCCGGAAGAGAATATTAAGATTGTTATCCCAATTGAAGATTAAAGGAGCTGACTATGGAGAACGTACGCGACAAAATACAGAACTGGTTGATGGGTGAAGGATGGCAGATTGCGGAACAGGATCATCCCAATCTGGAGTGGATTATACGGGCCGAGGATGCCGGCGGCAGAAGAATTCTTGTGAGCCATAGCAAGGCCAGAGAGGATTTGATATATCTGGAAGCACGGGTGAATATTGAGGAAGATTATCGCCAGAGGTTTGAGAGTCTTTCCGGGGACAAGAGACGCGAAATCCTCTGGGATCTGCGTTTCAGGCTATTGCAGATGAATGTGGATTTCGGCGGCGTTGGGGAACCGATGCAGGGCGTGGTACTTACCCAGAGAATCTATCTGGACGGCCTCACCAAAGATGCCTTTATTCAAAGGTTCAATATTGTTCGCAATGCTGAAATCGCAGTGATCTGGTCTGTTATACAAAATCTGGAGGACGTGGAACCGCCTGTCGAATCGACTGATGTGAGCCTACATTAGTGCCCGACCGAAAACCGTAAATTTTGCCGATTACTTCGTTGGTCCCAAATTTTAATCCTCAAAATACTCTATGTATTCCTCCGGTTAAAATTTCAGTCTGCCTTGTACTCAACAAAATTTCCAGGTTTTCGTTCAGACACCAAGTAGTTCCGCTGCTGTTTCAGATTTTAGGCCCATGATTAAATAACGGCCATGGGCCTGAATGGCCTGAAGGAGGTTTTGTTTCACTGATATGGATCACGAAGTAGCAGACAAGTTTGAGCCTCGGCTGCTGTCAGGATCGGAGACGGCGAGAAAAAAGAAGCCGTCTGATCCGGACTTTTTGTTCTGGCGCCGTTTTGCCGAGGCCAAAACGCCCAAAGCATTTTGTCAAAGCTGGCTTCCGTTGCAGTGCCTGATGATCAAAGGTGTGAAGCATGCCATAGTACTCATGGGAAAACCGGACCAGGGACCGTATACGCCGGTTGCGGTCTGGCCGGATGCAAAGCTGAGCATGGGCCATCTTGCCGGAGTTGCGGAACAGGCGATCCGGGAACGCCGGGGGCTTTTGATCTATGGGGATGATGAAAAAAGCGATTCCCAGGTTCCCGTCGGCAATGCCTGTGTGGCCTACCCCATAGAGGTGATGGAAAAAATCCATGGGGTGGTTGTCCTGGAGGTTGAGCAGAATTTCAGGAAAGAGGTCCAGACAATTATGCGCAAGCTCCACTGGGGAGCGGCGTGGCTTGAGGTTCTGATCCGGCGGACTGAATCCCAGAAATCAGAAGCGCTCAGTAACCGGTTAAAAAATGTACTTGAACTTTTGGTCTGCGGTGTGGAGCACGACGACTTTCAAACCTCTGCCATGGCGTTTGTGACCCAGCTTTCCACCATGTTTGAATGCGACCGGGTCAGTATAGGATTTATCAAAGCAAATCATGTCAGTATCAGCGTGATGTCCCACAGTGCTGATTTCGGCAGGAACGCCAACCTGACCAAGGCCATCAGTCTTGCCATGGATGAGGCCGTGGATCAACAGGCGATTATTAATTACCCTTTTTTAACCAGCGATGTCCCCTTTTTTGCCCAGGCCCATGAAGCGCTGGAACGTCAGTTCGGGGCCGGTACCATCTTAACCATACCTTTAGGTGACCAGGATCAGAAAATCGGCGCCCTGACCCTTGAGCGGTCTGCAGAAAAGCCATTTAACAGCGACACAGCAGATGTCTGCGAGACAGCGGCAGGTTTAATCGCTCCCATCCTCGATATTAAACGCAAACAAGACCGCTGGCTGATTACAAAAACGGCTGAAGCATTCACTATTCAGTTAAAACGACTTCTAGGGCCGAACTTTATGATCCGCAAGCTGGTCGTCTTATCACTGATCGGGCTGACCGCATTTTTTTACCTGTTTGAAACCGACTACCGGATCACAGCAAAAAGCATCATTGAAGGAGAGATAAAACGGGTGATTGCCGCTCCGTTTGATGGGTATATCAAAAATGCGCCGATTCGGGCCGGGGATGAGGTGACACAGGGACAGGTCATTTGTTTTCTGGATGATCGGGATATGAAACTGGAACGGGTCAAATGGGAGACGGAACGACAGCAGCTCACCCAGCAGTATCACGAGGCCATGGCAAAGCACGACAGGTCCAAGATCCAGACCACCAAGGCCCAAATTGACCAGACAGCGGCCAAGATTGATCTTCTGGACGAACAACTGGCCCGGACAGTACTGACGGCCCCTTTTAATGCAATCGTCATGAGTGGAGACCTGAGCCAGTCCCTCGGTGCCCCGGTGGAACGTGGAGAGGTTCTTTTCGAGGTGGCTCCCCTTGACCGGTTCAGGGTCATCATAGAGATAGATGAACAGGATATTACCGATATAGATATCAACCAGACAGGTGAAATCATTTTTTCTTCCATTCCTAGGGAGGCATTCCCCTTCCGGGTAGAAAAAATAACGCCGGTTACAACAGCCAAAGAGGGGCACAATTTTTATCGTGTGGAAGGCCGGATTAAACTGGTGACAAACAAGCTGCGCCCCGGCATGGAGGGTATTGGGAAAATCAGGGTAGAACAGCGGCGGCTGATCTGGATCTGGACCCACAAGGCTGTTGACTGGCTGCGCCTGAAACTGTGGCAATGGATGCCCTGAAAGCGGCCATCACATGACAGACGCTTTGTTCAGTACATCATGGTACCGGGTGGCGGAATTAAAACCCCGTCTCAGAGGCCATGTTCAAATCCATCGCCATCAATACCGGGGTGAATTATGGTATGTGCTCCAAGATCATCTGTCAGGAAAATTTCAGAGGTTTACCCCCACTGCCCACCAGGCCATCGCCTTGATGGACGGCAAACGGACAGTCCAGGAAATATGGGATATAGCGTGCGCCCGGCTGGAAGCGGATACATTGACACAGGACGAGATGATCCGCCTCCTCACCCAGCTTCACGCCATTGACGCCCTTCAGTCCGATGTGGTGCCGGATACACGGGAGACCATCAAACGGCTCAAAAAACAGCAGTTCGGTAAATTGAAACAAAATTTAAAAAGCCCGCTTTTCATGCGGATTCCCCTGCTGGATCCGGAACGGATTCTTAACCGATTTAACGTCTTGATCCGCCCGTTTTTCAGTCTACCCGGGTTTCTTGTCTGGCTGGTTGTGGTCGGCACGGGTATCTTTTTCGCAGGGATTCACTGGTCTGAGCTGACCTTGAACATCACAGACCGGATTCTGTCTCCTACCAATCTGGTGGTGATGTGGCTGACCTTTCCTTTTTTGAAAGCCTTTCATGAATTCGCCCATGGATTTGCCGTCAATGTCAAGGGCGGAGAAGTGCATGAAATGGGCATCATGATGCTGGTGTTCACCCCTATTCCATATGTGGATGCCTCTTCTTCCTCCTCATTTCGGGCAAAGTGGGACCGTATTGTTGTGGGGGCAGCCGGGCTGCTTGTGGAGATGTTTATTGCCGCGGTTGCCCTTTTTGCCTGGATCAATATGGAACCCGGTCCGGCCCGGTCAGTGACCTATAACATTATTTTCATTGCCGGTGTCTCGTCCCTCTTTTTTAACGGAAATCCCCTGCTACGCTATGATGCGTATTACGTGCTGTCGGATTTTTTGGAAATTCCCAATTTAGGCACCCGGGGCATCCAATATACCCTTTATCTGTTTCAGCGATATATACTGGGCATCAGGAAGGTCGAACCGCCGATAACCGGTCCGGGAGAACGCTTCTGGTTTGTCGTATACACCGTCTGTGCATTTATATATCGGATGTTTGTGTACGTGGCGATTATCCTTTTTATCGCCGGCAAGTTTTTCTTTATCGGGGTGGTGATGGCCTGCTGGGGAGCATTCAACATGTTTATTCTGCCGCTGTTCAAAGGGCTCAAATTCATGATGACCTCCCCCAGGGTCTCAAACAGCCGTGCCGGAGCCATGGCGGTGAGTACCTTTTTTGTGGTTCTGTTGGTTCTATTGATTACCATGGTCCCGGTCCCCCTGTCGACCATAACCGAGGGCGTGATCTGGGTGCCGGAAAAATCATTTGTCCGGGCTGGTGCAGACGGCTTCATAGAAAAGATAGCAGCGACTCCCGGCGATATAATTAAAAATGGAGATATGCTGATTCAATGTGCCGATCCGTTTTTACCTGCCCAAATCCGTTTGCTTGAAGCTGAAAAAAGAGAAATGGAGGCCGTGTACAACACCCAGGTGATATCAGACCGGGTAAAGGCAGAAATAACAAAAAAAGAGATCCAGCATATTACCGCCCGCCTTGAGGATGCCCGTAATAGAGAAAAAGATCTGACAATTATCAGTCATACAGACGGAGTGTTACTCCTACCCATGGCACAGGATCTGCCGGCAAGCTTTGTTCACCGGGGGCAATTGCTGGGTTATGTCATGGACCGGTCCGCCCTGACCGTTAGGGTCGTGATCGCACAGGCCGATGTCGATGACGTGAGACGCCGGACCCGAAAGGTCACGGTCCGGCTTCCGGAAAATCTTTCTACCCCCATTCCCGCCACCCTTAAGCGTGAGGTGCCGGCAGCCACAGACGAACTACCCGGTCTGGTCCTGGCCAGAGAAGGCGGAGGGAAAATCGCCATAAATCCTGAAAATCCCCATGGTAAAAGAGCTTTTCAGAAATTTTTTCTCTTTGATATCGAATTGCCTTCCCAGTCCCAATTTTATCGTGTTGGCAGCCGGGTACATGTTCGGTTCAGCCATGGCAATGAACCGCTGTTTCGACGGTGGTACAAAGGGATCAGACAATTATTTTTAAAAAAATTCAATATATAGGCATATGGTAAATCACAGCGGCGCTGTCAATATTTATCCGGAACGTAAGGAAGAGGACCCAAGCGGAATCAATGCGTGGTTTAGCTCACTTGAAGGATATTTTACGTCCAGAAAATCCAAGTATGGCTCTTTTTCCTGGATTGCAGACGCAGTCAAAGCGGTACAACCCCAGATGCAAAACCTGAACGACCAGGAAATTCTAAAGACCGTACAAAAAATAAAGTTGCTGTTGAAAAAGCAAAGCTTTTCCAGGGAAGCGGTGGCACAGGCTTTTGCATTGGTCCGGGAAATGTCGGGGCGTCATCTTGGCATGTCTCATCATGATGTTCAGCTTGTTGGCGGTTATGTCCTGCTCAACGGCATGGTGGCGGAAATGGAAACCGGTGAAGGGAAAACCCTTGTAGCGACACTCCCGGCCTGTACCATGGCACTCGCCGGCATTCCGGTCCATGTCATTACAGTAAACGATTACCTGGCCCAACGTGATGCAGCGTGGATGACACCGGTATACAAGGCATTGGGGTTGAGTGTCGGTATAGTGATCCATGGTATGGACCCTGCAGCCAGGAGAGCGGCCTACCGGTGCGATGTGACATATTGCTGCAATAAGGAGGTGGCCTTTGATTACCTTAGAGACCGGGTCATCTTATGGGACAGGCCCAGCCAGCTTCGGCTCAAGATTGAGCGGCTATGCGGGGGATCAAGAGATCTCCAGGTGGTCATGCAGGGGCTTCATTTTGCCATTGTTGATGAGGCGGACAGTGTGCTGGTGGATGAAGCAAGAACCCCTCTGATTCTCTCCTCCCAGGCAGAAGGGTTTTATGAACCTGCTGTCTACCGGCATGCCATGGCCGTTGCCGAGACCCTTGTTTCCGGCAGGGATTTTATCTTGTCCAAAGAAAGGCATACCGTGGAGCTTACTCGAGCAGGAAAATCAAAGGTCTTTCTCGCGGACTGGGATTCCCTGGCGTCGGGGCTTAATGAAAAACAGCAGGCCCATCTGGTCAGACAAGGGATTTCTGCTCTCTACCTGTTCAAGCCGGACAAGCAGTATCTGGTCAAGGACGGCAAAGTGCAGATCATTGACGAGTATACCGGGCGTCTCATGGCGGACAGGTCATGGGAAATGGGCCTTCATCAGCTCATTGAAATCAAGGAAAAATGCGAGATGACTTCGCCTAAAAAAACACTGGCCCGCATCAGTTACCAGAGATTTTTTCGACGGTATATCGGCATGGCAGGAATGACCGGTACGGCCCGGGAGGTGGCAAAGGAACTATGGTCTGTTTACCGTATGCCTGTGGTGAAACTGGCCACCAACCGTCCAGTGCAGCGGCGTCATATTCGTGACCGGATATACGAGAGTGAAGCGAAAAAATGGGAGGCCGTGGTCAAAACCGTCTCAAACCTGCATGCCAAAGGCCGGCCCGTGCTGATCGGCACACGGTCTGTTCAGGCCTCGGAAAGGTTAAGCCGATTTCTGGTTGACGCCGGACTGCCCCACAAGGTCCTGAATGCACGGCAGGATCAGGAAGAGGCGGAGATTATCTCAAAAGCCGGAAAAACCGGTCAGATCACTGTTGCAACAAACATGGCGGGTAGAGGGACAGATATTCAACTGGCCCCGGAGGTGATAGAGATCGGCGGCCTCCATGTCATCGGGACGGAAAGGCACGAGTCCGCCCGCATCGACAGGCAACTTTTCGGCAGGTGCGCCAGACAGGGGGAGCCGGGTTCCTGTCAAAACATACTTTCCATTGATGATGAACTGGTGCAAGTCTATGTTGGCAGAATCATCCGATGGATGGCCATGCTGGTTATCCGCCTGAAAATAATTTTTTTTTCAAACCGGGTCGGGAACATGATTTTCAATATGGGACAGCAAGCGGCTGAGCGGCGCCATTTGCGAGTGCGCAGGCAGCTGCTGAAAATGGATGAACAAATCGGCGAATCCCTGTCTTTTACGGGACGACTTGAATGATAAGGGACACGAGGAGAGACCTATGAAATTTGATAAATGTCTTGATTACATGATACTGACAGGAATGGTTCTGGTCATACTACTCTGGTTTTCTCCGGTCTATTCCGCCGCCATTGAAGTTGACGGTGTGATAGAGCCCCACCAAATAGTGGAAATCGGCAGTGAAGTAGCCGGAATTCTGGACGAGGTCTATGTTGACCGCGGAGATATGATTTCTGTCGGTCAAAAGGTGGCGGCCCTCAGGTCCGGTGTTGAACGGGCAACCTTGAAATTTACCCGTGCCAAGAGTAGACAGGACGCACATATTAAAGCCAAACGGAAAACGGCTGAATTTGCAGAACGTAACTATAACCGTATCAGAAAACTGTATGAGGCCAAAGCCCAGCCGTTTCAGAAACTGGACGAAATGGAGACCCAGAAAACGCTGGCAGCACTTGAACTGGCTGAAGCCATGGAGCAGCGACGGTTGGCGCAGTTGGAATACGAGCAAGCATTGGAAGTTGTCAAACGAAAGATTATATGCAGTCCTATGGCCGGTGTGGTTATGGAACGATATCTTTTCAAGGGAGAGTATGTTGAAGATAAGCCTGTCATCAAGATTGCTCAAATGAATCCTCTGAACGTTGAAGTGGTGATGGTAGTCTCACAGATCGGATTTGTCAAAACCGGTATGAAGGGAATCGTAAAGCCCGAATCTCCGATAGGCGGCGAATATGAGGGGGTGGTGACCATAGTGGACAAAGTTGTGGATGCGGCAAGCGGTACCTTTGGCGTCAGGCTGGAAATCCCCAATCCAGATTATACGCTGCCACCCGGACTAAAGTGTAAGGTGGTTTTTAATCAACCGTAAATGGCTCATTTGAACCAAAATCAACCTATTTAAGGCGGTACCAATGAAATTATCTGTTTTCTCAATCCTCTCTTTCTCTTTGCTCATGCAGATTTGCCTTCTTTCAACGGTAGTGGCTTTAGAATCAAATCAGAATTACACATACACGTTGGATTCAAGCATTGAGATAGCCCTTGAAAAAAACTGGTCCCTCAAGGCCCAGGAAGAGAAGCAGCAACAGGCCCTTGATTTAAAAAACCAGGCAAAGGCTGACTTCTTGCCACAACTGAAAACCCAGTACGCTTACACCCGGGTGAATGATGCCGACGGATTATCCTATGACACTGAAAATAATTTTAAGTGGCGGACAGGTATCACCCAGTCAATTTTTACAGGTTTCAAGCTGACCAGTGCATACCGGTCTGCCAAGCTCGGGATTGATCTGGCCCGGCTGAACCTTGAGTTGAGTCGGCTTGATCTGGCACTCCAAGTCAAGGCTGCCTATTTTAATATTCTGGCGTTTGACAAAACCGTTGTTGTGTTTGAAAAAGAGGTGACGTTTCTCTCCTCAAAGGTTGAACTGGTAAACCAATTTTACCAGGCTGAAATGATCCCTATCAACGATGTTTTAAAAGCGAAACTGGAACTTGCCAATTCCCAGCAAAATCTTGTTGAAGCAGAAAACCAAGCCAAGCAGGCCCGGTCCGCATTTAACATCCTTCTGGCACAGCCGGTCAATGCACAGGTGGATGTGGAAGATATTTTGCGCTATTATCCTGAAAAAATTGAATTTCAGCCGACTGTTGAGAAGGCTTTAAAACAGCGGCCGGAAATTAGACAGATTGATATTCATATTCAGCAGGCCGAACAGCATGTAAAACTGGCTAAAAGCGATTATTATCCCGCAGTCAATTTGAGCTGTGATTTTGTCAAAGAAGGGGATCAGGCCAATGTCTCCGGAAGCCCGTATCATGACGGGGACAGGTGGGAGGGCACGATGCTTGTGTCATGGTCCCTCTGGGATTGGGGGAAAAGAGACCATGCAGTAAGCGAAAAGCGAAGTATAATTAATGAATTGAAAAAAACGCGGCATGCGCTTAAAGAAAATATCAGTCACGATATCAATGCGGCACAGCTTGATCTCGCAACCGCAGAACAGAACATCTCAACAACTCAAAAAGCCGTACGACAGGGCGAAGAAAATCTGCGAGTGAACGAGGAGAATTACCGAGTCCAGATGGTCACCATCACAGATCTTCTGGATGCCCAGGCACTGCTGACCCAGGCCAGGGTCAACTATTACAAGGCGCTGTACCGACATAATGCGGCACGGGCCAGGCTATTGCGGGCCATGGGAACCTATTGACACCGCCCTGACCTGTTCCAGGGCAGCCAACGCCGCCGATTTGACCTTGGGACATTTACAGGCAAGGCAAAAGGCCTGTTTTGCCTGTTGGGGGTTATCACAGCTCAAAGCGGAATAACCTGCCATGAGCCAGGATCGGCCTGGTGAGCGTCCGCGACCGGCCAGGTCCTTATAGGCAATATATGCGGCTTTGTAATTTTTCTCCCGGAACAGCAAATCTGCCTTAAAGGCCAGAAGCCGTGCATCGCACCCCCGGGCAAGGCCCCTGTCCGCCCATTTAAGGGCAGCCTGGTAATCCCTGCCCTGCTGGTAGGCCCTGGCGATGGCAAGGATACGGTCCGTCATCTTTTTTCTTCCCATCCCGGAAAAGCCGTCTGGACTCTTTTGAAGCCTTTCCAGCCAATCTTCATACACCCTGGCCGCTTCCAGTGGAATGTTGCACCCGGCATAAAGATCTGCCAGCAATTTTGTTTCGGATGTGGTCAACGGCGTTGTGAAGCTGTAGATCATGAAGGCCTCAAGCCCTTTTTCAAGGCGGTTTTTATCCAGGTGAATATGTGCCAACGCCCGCCACCACTTCGGTTCTTCGGGTTCCTGCCGGGTCAGTGTAGCGGCATAGGCAACCGCCTGCTTATCCATGCCAAGCTCCATATACTGATACAGCAACACCTCCTGCCAGGTCCGCTTTTTATCACCCTTGGATTTGGCAGCCAGTTCCTTGAGATACGGCAGGGCCTGACGATTTTTTTTAAGGGAAAAAAGGATGTTGACCAATACCTCTGTCCGGTCGAGGGTCACTTCGGCGGGATGGTTTTTCATAAACCGGTTAAAGGCATTCAGGGCATTGTTATAATCGGCGCTAAAATAATAGCATGCAGCGGCCTGATAAAGATACGCGCCCTTTTTTTCCGGGGATGTATCATACCCCCGGATAAAGGCACGGGCTGCCTTGCCCATCTGTTTAAGGGTATAGCGGCACCGGCCCAGGTTCAGCCATCCCTGGTAAAACCCATTGTATTTTTTAACGGCCCGTTCATAGGCTGATGCGGCTTTTTGCACATAGGCCGCCCCCTGCTTTTCCATCATCATGCAGCAGTTGCCCAAAAGAAAATCCAGGTAATAATGGGTGTAGCCCTTTTTGTGTGCCGTGTCAGGATCAACGGTTTTTGCTTTGGCCTGGAAAGCCTCAATCTCTTGAATTGCTTTGGTATAACTTTTCTTTTCCATGAGACCTGCAACCTTGTTTGCACATATCCCCGCAGCAAACGGCAAGGGATCGCCTTCCTGGCCTGCCGCCAACAATGCACAGGGGGAAAGAATAATGAAAACAAACACCAGGCAAACCCACAACCTCACCACTCTATCCATCACTCCTCCATTTTAAACCGGATGGTGGTGATGACACGCACCGCCACGGCGCTGCCGTCCACGGTTCCCGGCTTGAACCGGTACTGGGATACGGACCGGATTACACTGGATTCAAACACGCCCTTGGGCTCGGCCGCCACCACCTTTATATCCCGGACCCAGCCTTCCCTGGTGACAATAAATTTCACTTTGACCCAGCCTTCAATGCCGAGCCTGCGGGCCCGCAGGGGATAGGACGCAGGTATCCGCACCAGTGCCTGCAAGGGCATATCCAATTCTGCGGTAGAAAACAGACCCTGGGCAATGTCTGCCTTCATGGAAAAATTTGACAATGGGCCCAGGGCAATGCTGTTGGGTAATTGGGGCAGATTGGGGTTTAAGTCCACAGACAGATTCGGCCTGACAATCGTTGGTCTTTGGATTTGTTTCTGCACAATTTTTGTGGCTGACACCACCTCCTTGGGCGGCTCAGGCGGTTTGGGCGGCGTCTTTTTTTGCGGCGGCGTCTCCGGGCGCTTAATGCGGACAACCTGGATGGCCTGGATGATTTCCCCGTTATCCGGTGCATCGGGCACCCGTTGGATAAAGGTCGGCAAAATCCCAAAGATAAACAAATTAAGCCCCAGGGCCAGAACAATGGCCGGTATCCAAATCAAAACCGAACCCGGACAAAATCTGCGGGATTTTTCTTTGTATGCCGGCTGTGCGGAACCGGTCATCTATCCACCTTCGGGCAGGCTTGCGGCAAGGGCCACGTTTTCAGCCCCGGCCAGTTTACAGGCATCCATCACCGAAATCACAAGACCGGTCCTGCTGTCCTTGTCCGCCACGATGACCACCGAGGATTCCGGATTTTCAGCCATGGCCCGTTCAACACCCGAGCGCACGGCCCGGACATCAATTTCCCTGCGGTCCAGGTGAATGGTATTGTCCCGGG
This sequence comes from uncultured Desulfobacter sp., assembly GCF_963677125.1. Taxonomy (NCBI): domain Bacteria; kingdom Pseudomonadati; phylum Thermodesulfobacteriota; class Desulfobacteria; order Desulfobacterales; family Desulfobacteraceae; genus Desulfobacter; species uncultured Desulfobacter sp. The sequence goes on from NZ_OY781882.1 coordinate 3,675,370, forward strand.
TAATACCGATAAGAATGGTGGATTTGGTTTTTGCCACAGCCGTACTGGCCGTGGGCCGTGAGATATCTACCCCGGTCTCCTTGACAAAGGAGGTGGTAACCAGAAAAAAGATCAAAAGAATGAATACCATATCGATGAGGGGCGCAATATTCAATTCGAGGCTCTTTTTTGCCGCCCGCCTGGATGCGGATATATTCAGCATGAAACACTCCTGTTGTGGATAAAGGGTTTAAGATACATGGCTGTGGAAGCGATGCGGTGTTTAAGATTTGAGGCCCGCCGGTTCAGCCACCCGCTCATGTACAGCCCGGGTATGGAGATCATCAGACCGGTCTGGGTGGTCACCAGGGCCACAGAAATCCCCGAGGCCATGGCCCGGACATTCCCCGTCCCGAATACGGTGATTACATCAAAGGTCTCCATCATCCCCACCACCGTACCCAAAAGCCCCATGAGCGGTGCCACGGCAGAGAGCACCCCGATCAAGGACAGGTATTGGTCCAGGGAGGCGGTTAGATTCATAACCGTTTCATCCAGAATATGTTCGTCCAGATCCGGGTCGGAGACCGGGCTGCGCCGGGCTAAAAACTCCCGAATCAAAAAGGCGTTGGCACCTTTATATCTCTTTTCGGGCCACTGGTTGTTCCTGATCAGTTCCCCGGCCATGGCCCTGGGCATGTTTTTCACATAGAGGCGACGCAAAAAAAACAGGCGGTTGAAGATCAATATCCACATCACAATGGATACGCACAAAATGGGCACCATCACCACGCCGCCGGAGCGGATATACGTGGCCATCTGGTAAAAGAATTCGTCCATCCGGATTTTTCCTTAATCCAGGTTTCGGCCTGTTGTGCCGGAAGCCCCGGGGGCCTGGGCGCCGTTCCTTGCCTTGAACACCATATTGACAAAGGCCACAGACTTTTCCTCAATGGTGCTGATCTGGGTTTCCACACGCCGGGACAACAGGGTGTGGAACAGCATAATGGGAATGGCCACGGTCAACCCGAGCATGGTGGTGACCAGGGCCTCGGAGATACCGCCGGACATCATCCTGGGGTCTCCGGCCCCGTAATAGGTGATCACATGAAAGGTGTTGATCATTCCGGTAACCGTTCCCAAAAGTCCCATGAGCGGTGCAATGGCCGCCAGCATGCCCAGGGTGGACAAAAACCGTTCAATGGCGGGGATCTTTGCCAGAATCGCCTCCTGGAGCACATTCTCCATATCCGTGCGGGTCTGCTGTCGCGCAGGCAGGGCCTTGAGCAGGACCTGGGGAATGAAGCCCTGTTTGTTGGCCTCCATCAATTCCCGGCATGCCTGAAAGTTCCCGGATTCCATCAGCGAGGAAAGTTTCGCCATAAACGGCGCAATCCGGATCTGGTGCCGCCAGAAGAAAACCGCACGCTCCAGCAGGATAAGAGCGGCAAGTCCGAGAATGGCCAGGATGGGCCAGACAAGCGGTCCGCCCTTGGGTACCTGATCCATCAAATTCAATTCATGGGTAAACCGCCGCAGGGCACCGCCTTTGGAGATATCCACAGGCACGCATTCACTTTGCCCGGCAAGATAGGTATCAATCTGGTCAATGATTTTTTTGGAGGGCAGCTTGGACAGGGCAAAAAAACGGCTGCTTTGATCCGAATAGAGCAGAAAGCCGGCTTCCGATTCCCGACCGTCATCATCATCAAACACATAAAAAGAGGTGAAATTGCCGATAGACAAAATCCGGGCGGCCCTGTCCTTTCCCTGACGGTCCACCACCATGCCCTGGCGCAGGGACACCTCGCCTGAGGCCAGAATTTCGTCAAACAGACTATCGGACATTTGCCGGATATCATCCATGGACCAGAACCTTTCCTGGTTGATCAACGCGCTAAGAAAACTGTTCCGGTCCTTGTCAAAGGCGCTTTGGGGGCTTTGCACCAAAAGGCTGTTAAGATCCTTGGCAGAGGTTTTAACAAACCCAGCCAACTCCTTGTTCACCATCCTGGATTCTTCAAGACTGCTCTGCAATTTAGCCTGTTCGTCGGCCAGGACGTCAATTTTTTCTTCAAGACCCTTATTGGTCGTCTGAAGACGACTGTTTTTGGCTTTTAAGGTTGCAATGGCCGAAATAAGAGCAGCTTTATCCTTTTTTATGGCTAAGGCATTTTCCCGGGCCTCGGCCTTGGCCGCCGCAAGTTCTTTTGTTGCTTTATCAGCCATATCCCGGCGTTTTTGTTCAAGGACCGCATAGGATTTACGCATATCCGCTGCCAGGGCGTTTGATACAGGGATGAAGCCGGCAGCAGCCGTGACCAGAACCAGGCAAATCAACAAAGGAGAGGACAGATATTTCACCGATATCATTTCTGATCCTCCCTTTCCGGAACAATGGCCCCGATGGGCAGGGAGACCACCTCCATGGGCCGGTGCTTACCCGCCATCTCCACCACCGCCTCAATGGCCGGCACCCGGGTTTTGTTCAGGGTGTGCCATTGATTGTTTGCCACATCAAAAATCCCTGCGCTTTCACGGTCCAGGGCCAGAAAGAACAATGCCACCCGGCCCATGCGGAAAATATCGGCAAGGACCTGAGTACCGTCCACAACAATTTTTTCCCGGTACACTTCCACGGTGTTGCCGTATTCGGCCTCCACAAACAGGGCTTCCATCATTTTTCTGTATTTCTCAGCAATGGTGATCTCCGGATCATCCAGGATCACGGTCAGCCGGGCCAGCCGATCTTTGCGTTCCCGGGATAAAAACGGGGCGTCGGCGGCCACAAGGGATTTTAGGCGTTCAAGCTGTTCTTTAAGAAACGGCGCCAGTTCAGTTCTGATCCGCTGAGCCTCCTCTTTTTCCCGGGTAAGATCCTGAGTCGATTTTGCGAGTTCCCCAAGCTTTTGGGTCAAATTTTTCTTGGCAAAGGCAAGCTGTTCATTTTCCGCTTCCAAGCGGTCATATTCCTCTGCAAGTTTCCGGCGTTGGGCATCCCATTTTTCCCGAGCCGCCTGGGTGGCCTGGCGGGTATCCACGGCCTTGTCAACCGGGGCTTCAATATCCTTTGACACGGATACCTGGGCATTGGCTGCAGATCCAATCCATACCGGGAATATGAACAGACAGGCCATGACAGCGCCTTTCAGCCAAATCTTGCTGTAACCCCGGGAACTCTTATTCTTTTTACGTCCCATTATCTTCCCTTTCATCAACCTTAACGTCGCGAAACTAACTCTCCCTTATACCAAGAATCCGGTTATTTCCAAAGCCGTATCCATCGGCCATCCGATTCTATGGGCGCAGAGAAACGGGGTATACCCACATCTTTTAAAATTTGATCAAAATCACGGCGTTTCAATATCTGCCAGGGATCGTCCGGGCCGCCGGGTCGGCGTCTTTTGCCGGCCGGTCCGGAAAACCCGTCCTTTTTCATATTCCGTTCAAACTGTTTGCGCATCTCAGGGGTTCCCCTGCCGCCGCCCACAAAGGCTTTTCCATTGGGAGCCAGTACCCGATAAATTTCCGACAATGCTTTGCCCGGATCTTTCCAGAATGGAATGGACCCGCGGCTGATCACAAGGTCCATGCACTCATCCGGCAAAGGAATCTTATGGACGTCTGCCTGCAGGGTTTGGGCCCTGTTCTCAAGGCCGTCTTCAACGATATGGGCGTCTGCCTTTTCAAGCATTTCAGTCGAGATATCCAAAAAGGTAAATTCAAGATCGGTGATCCCGGCAAGGGCCAGACCAAGATACCCGCCGCCGCATCCGGCATCAAGGCAGCAGCCCGATACCACGCAGGTTTCATCTTTTATTTTCTTTGCGTAATATTCATACAAAGGGGCGTTTTTTCCCCTGGCTGAACGGTCATATTTTGTAACATCCATTTTTTATCTCCTGTATGGTTATGCCCACTGCCATTCCCTGTCCGGCTTGCTGAACGACCGGTTAACATGGGGCAATGAAAAGTCCATCTGGTAAAATTTTCGGTAAAATTGTTTAGCCTCTTGCATAACATTAAAATTAAATATTTCCGGGTGCAGCACATTGGCCATGAACATCAATCCCAGAATCCAGCGGGGACTGCCGAAATCCCACCCCGGGGAGGGGGGCGTATAAATCTGTTCGTTTTTCACCGCATTGACCTGAATGTCCAATTGCAGGCACTCTTCACAAAAATCGGTCACAGAGTTGGAAATAAACGCTGAAATGAAAATGACATCAGGATTAAGCGCGACCAATCGTTCCTTTGTAAAATTCCTGCCGGGCCGCCCGACTGAATCCATGGATTTGTTCACACTGATCCCCCCGGCCGTTTCCACCAACTGGTTTTCCAATCTTTCGTGATTAATATAAAAAAGCGGCTTTGCCATGGTGTAGTAGACCCGCGGCAAATGGGTCGCCATTGACACACCGGCGTTGATATATGCAAGTTTTTCTTCCAAAAAGTCGGCCAGCCCTTCCGCAGATTCGGCTGCATCGGCAATTTTACCGAAACGCCGGACTGTTTCAATATAGGTCCGGGGGGTTTGAATACCATGATGCAGTTTTTTTAAGCCCCCCCTTTCAAGAAGCGATTCCCAGGCCTTTGCCAATTTTCTTTTGTCACGCACGCCCATGGCAATCAACATGGCTTCCACAATTTCCAGGGCACGGGTAAACGGATACCCGCCTTCAAAATCACCTTCCTGAAAGGCGGAATCCGAGGATGCCCCGATCATGTTCAGATCACACCGGCATTGGGGGCATTGACCATTGTTCTCGGATGCCGGGGGTACGCCATAGGGTTTTGCGCCCATGGGACCGTAAAAATTGCGCCTGTAAACCGTCAGGTTGCATTCGGGGCAGGTAGTATGAAGCAGTTCGGTGCCCGGGGTATTGAACAGGTAGACAAAGGGCAGTATTTTGCGAAGCGTTGTACAGAACTCTTCGGCCTCACATACCGTGGGTTCCTGTGAAATATCCGCATTTTCAAAGGGAATAAACCGCATCACCTGAAACGGGATGGCCGGGGAGATCTGTGAAATAAACATGGCCAAGTCCGTCAGTTCTTCAGCATTGTCTTTCATCAGGATGGCTGAAATCTCAACATGGACACCCGAAGAAACAAGAAACCGGATGTTGCGCAAAACCGGCGCGACTCCGGAGGAGGCCCCACACCGATAATAGGCGGTGTCAAAAAAACCTTTCATGCCGACATTGATGAAATTCAGATACGGTGTGATCTGAGCCAGGGCGTTTTCAGTAAAATAGGTATTTGAAGAACACCCCACCTGAAGCCCTTTGGAACGGGCCAGTTTTGCAACACGCAGGAACGTCGGAAAAGAGGCTAACGGATCATTCATTAAAAATGCAATCCCCATGCACTTTTCCTGAATCGCTCTTTCAACGATCTGTTCCGGCGTCAAGGTTTGAAAGACTTTGCTGTCCCGGGGCATTTCCCTGACAATGGTGGTGGAAATACAGCCCGGGCAATTGAAATTGCAGCCGGTGGTGCTGATCTGGAGGAACTTCCCTCCGGGGAAATAGTGCAGAATGGGCATGGTTTCAATGGAGATGGGACAGGCAACCAGGTACTGGTCGGCGAACCGCTCTTCAATGCGCCCGTTTTTTTGTTCGTACATGCCGCAAACGCCGGTTTTTCCTTCGGCGAGAACGCAGCCCTGTTCACAGATATGACAGTTCAAATTTGCCACGATAATTTTTCCTTTTTTTTTATTTTTTAAATGATGATGCCAACGCCGGGTCCATACAAATGCAGTCGTCCCGGTAGACCGCTAAATATGGCCGAACCAACCGGCGTTGGATCATCATAGCTATATTTTAAAATGAGAAAGAGACTTCCATACCAAGGGTCCGCCCGCGGTCCGGGTAAAATCCTGTCACGTAGCGTGTGGAATAGTTTTCGTCTCCCAGGTTCCGCCCGAAAATTGCCACGGACATGAGCATATTACGCAAGACAAAATCCCGGGAAATGTTGGCATCCACCCGGGTATATCCACCCAGGCCGCCGGATGAAGCGGTTCCCATGGCACTGCGGGTATTGGTCCATTCATCCACTTGTTTAACGGACAGGTTAAACCGGTAGGCGTTCCAGTGATGGGTCAGGGTCAGTCCGAAAATGTCCTCGGGGATTGAAAGGGCAATGGCATCGGTGGTGACGCCGTCGCTGGTACTTTCACTTTTGAGAATCCGGGTCCAGCTGGCCTTATAGAAGGTGTTTTCTAAAATACGGCCTTGAATCGCCAATTCTATCCCCTGCCGCAGTTCATCCGACTCGGTGTAATAGTAATAGGTGCCGCTATCCAATTCATAGGTGTCGGAGGTAGCGCTTTTTTCATTTTCCGTATCAATGTTAAACCAGGTCAATGTCGGATTAAAAAACGAAGCGATCTTTACGCCCAGGCCGATTTCAATACGTTCCTGCTTTTCTGCATGGGGTGTTGCATCGTCTTCCAGCCGCACGTCAAAATCACCGGATGTGCCCTGATCCCCGTAAAGATACCGGCCGTCCAGGGTCACCCGGTCCGTCACCTTCCAATGGGCACCCAGAGCAAACACTTTTGCCGGGGCCATATCCACATCATTGTTGGCATCATCATTGGCCAGACTTTCACTCCTGGCGGACGTGGAATTATCAATATGTTTTTCATCCCAGCGTCCGCCGGCATCCAGGATCAGCTTTCCATTGAAAAGAGACTGCTCCACCGAGGCTGAAAACCCGGCAATCGTTGTGTCATACCGATTGTAGCCGGTTTTGCAGTTGGGGCCGTATCCCGTGCTGTTGGAGCTCTGGAACCCCAATTGAACCAGGGTATCACCAAATTTCGCATTATGCCGCAAACCGAACCCGGATGTATCCTCCCGGTACACGTCCTTATCCGTGACGCTTGTGTCTGTGAAGGTGCCGTTATGCTCATTTTGTTCATAATCGGTTTTAAATACATTAAAAAGCGTGACCTGATTCTTTGTCCACTGCAGGCTCCCATCCGCCGAAAGCACCCTGATTTTCAAAGGATCGTAATACCATTGTGCATCGTCCAGGCTCCCATCTTCATAAACCCCGCGCTGCATTTCAAACCGTCCGGTATCCTGGTACACCATCATGTTGAGGCTGAATTTTCCTGTGGAGAATCCGCCATTAGCCATTCCCCCATAGGACTCTTGTCCGTCAAACCAGGTCTCCTGGCTTGACCGGTCTATTTTAGAGCCCAGGACACCGACATATGCCTCGGTACCGGCTGCGTTCTTCATGCGGGTGCCGACATACAAATCTGCGGAATAGCCGACCGGATGACCGCCAACGGCCTTCTCTACGGATGTGCGCAAGGTGCCTTCGGTTTTTTCCGGCTGCCGGGTTCGGATGATGATGAACCCGGTGTTGACGCCCGATCCCGAGCTGGATGAACCGATGGGGATCATGGGTCCCAGGGTGAGGGATGTGGCGCCCCTGACGATTTTCAGCTCTTCAATGGAGGCCACCGGAAATTTATAGAGAATCCGGTTAACGGATTTGGGTAAAACGGCCCCGTCGACGATGTAGGTAAAACTTCCGCCGCCTCTCATTTTAATGGAATACGGGCTTTTCCGACCCTGGTATGTGATATTGACCCCGACCGCCTTGTCGATCAGATCGTTCAGGTCCTTTGGTTTAAAATTTTTAATATCCTCCCGGGTGAACACCTCCGTGGCAAACTCGGTACTGGCTTCGGTCCGATAGGGATTGGTCAGGCTGTCGGGTTGAAGATCAGGACGGGTTGATCTTTTTGACCCTGTCACGGTGAGCGGTTCTAATTCCTGAATGTCTGTTTGGGTATCTTCGTCTCCGGTTTCATCCCCCATTGCATAGGGTGTATTTAAAATCAGGGCGACCATCAAACAGACCGCAAGAAACATATTTTTTTTTAATTTCATTTGGCTAAAACTCATCAATCTTCTCATCTTTCTTCCTTCATTTTCTTTTGACAACGGTGTTGTCTTGTCAACTCCTTATCAGCGAGAGTAGTTCAGCTTCGGTTAGGTCATAGTGGTAAAACAGGGAGAAAAAGGTCTTCACCCTTGTTTTGGCCCAGGTTTCCGGGAAACTTTCCGGATAAAGCACATGGGCTGTCCAGGGAATACCCACAATGCGGTTGACCCCGGGCGGACGGTCGAACCAGTTGAAAGGCATCCTTGGGGCGCAATGGACTCGGTGGTTTTGGACAGCAGGCACCTTTTTCCATGTTCCATCTTCATAGGCGTGCCGGACAAATTCGGGACTTGTGGTAATGATGATATCAGGATGCCACATCAGTACCGATTCCATGGTCACCTGGGTCATGCCGCGGCCGGATGCGATTTTACACTGGGCTACGTTGATGCCGCCGCACACCTCAATCAACTGAGAATGACAGGAACCGGGCGGATCTGTGGCCAGCCCGTTCTCTTTTTCAGCATAATAGACCCTTCTTTTATTCTTTTCGGCAATGCCGGACACCTTTTGCTGCACCTCCTGCAACACATTTTGGTAGTAGTCGACCAGCGCCCTGCCCCGCTCCGGCACACCAAGAATCTCTCCCATAAACGCCAGGGTCTGGGCATAACCAACCGCGTCTCTCGTATTGTCCACGCAGACAACCGGGATGGTGCCGAACTTTTCTTGAACCAGGTCGACCCTTGAAGAATCGGTGCCGGCCTCGTATGACGTAAACACCAGGTCGGGGTGCGCTGCAATATAAGCTTCATAGTTGCTAACCCGGCGTCCCCAACCCAGCACGGGGATATGCCGAAATTTTTCCGGGATATACTTTTGGGCTTGCCCGGCTGGGGAAAAGAACCATCCGCCCAACTTTTCCGGCGCAATCATGTAGACAAATGTCGACGGCGGCGGAGAGGTGGCCAGTACTTTGGTTATGTTTGCCGGTATCTTTACTTTCCGGCCGGCCATATCCGTTATCTCCCGGCATGATCCGGCAACCGGGAAGAGGCCTGTCAGCATCAATACGCTGATAAAAACGATTAATTTTCGAATCACTATCATCTTCCTTTCACCTTTAAATTTTTGGGCTTGGTCATAACATCGGCCACAATGTAGGTTGGTATGGTCCCAAATATGATCAAACCCCAATTTTTTATCCCATCATGCCGCGGCCGTTAACCGGAACCCGTGACAGTGGAATCACAGACGGCGACTCCCCGATGCGTTTCACCGTGGCTTTTATGCCGTAAACCGCTTCAAGATTTTCCGGGGTCAGCACGTCATCCGGCATGCCGTTGGCCAGAATTTTTCCTTTTTTCATCATCAGCATCCGGTCGGAATACCGGGCAGCCATGTTCAGATCGTGGATGGCAATAATGGCTGTAAGCCGCTGCCTGCGGACCAGGGTTCGCAGAATCTCCATCACATCAATCTGGTGCCAGATATCCAGGTTGCTGGTGGGTTCATCCAGAAGCAGCACACCGGTATTTTGGGCCAGAGCCCTTGCAATCAGCACCTTTTGCTGCTGGCCGCCGGACAGCTCACTGAAAAACGCCAGTGCCAGTTCCTCAATGCCCAGCAACCGGAGGACTTCCCACACCTTGCCTTCATCCTGTTCATTGGCCTTCCATCCCAGATGTGGCCTGCGCCCCATGAGCACCACGTCAAAAACCGTATGGGCAAACACCCGCAACGAATTCTGGGGCACATAGGCGATCCTGCGCGCGGCATCCTTTCGGTTCATTTTCAAAAGATCCTGGCGATCCACCAGCACGTCACCGAAACGGGGTTCAAGAATCCGGTCAATGCATTTGATCAGGGTGGATTTGCCCGAACCGTTGGGGCCGACAATACTGACGATCTGACCGTCTCCAATGGTCATTGAAAAATCGAGCAGGACATCTTCGCCGATATAGCCAAAGGTCAAATTTTTAACCGTCAGTTTATTGATCATGACCAGAACTCCCGGCGTTTACCCCTGATGATCAGGTAGAGGAACAAGGGGACCCCCAGCATGGACATGATGATGCCCACCGGAATAACAACCCCGCCCAGGATATTCATGGACACGGCATTGGCAATCAAAAGCAGGGCACCGCCAATGCCGCCGGATGCCGGAATCAGGAATCTGTGGTCATTGCCGATGATGATCCGTGCAATATGAGGCGCCACAAGCCCCACAAATCCAATGACCCCGGTAAAGGCAACAATGGCGGCAACCAGCAGGCTTGCCACCACCATCACAGACATGCGGACCGCGTTGGCATCCACCCCCATGCTCTTGGCGCAGTCATCGCCCGTAGTCATCAGGTTCAGATCCCAGGCTTTGCCATAGAGGAACGGAATGCAGACCAGGCAGATGACGCCCAAAACCCCCAGGCTGTGCCAGTTGAGATCCGAAAGCGATCCCATGCCCCAGTAGGACATGATGGTCCGCTGCTCATCGTCGGCAATGTAGGTAAACAACTGGTTGGCGGCCTGGAACAGATAGTTGACGGCAATGCCCGCAAGGATCAGGGTTTCGGAGGTAGCCCCCCTCAGGGCGGAAAGGGCAATAATGAATCCCGAACAAAGGGCTGCGCAAACAAAGGCATTCCCCACCAGAAAATAGGGCCCGTCCAGGAAGGTGACACCGAAAACAGCGGCCAGAGAGACACCAAAGTGGGCGCCCGAGGAGATCCCCAGGGTAAAGGGACTTGCCATGGGATTTTTTAACACCGCCTGCATCACGCACCCGCAGATGCCTAACCCCACACCGCAAATAACGGTGCCGATGATCAGCGGCATGCGGATATGCCAGACCACATGGGCGATCATAGGCGCAATATCCAACCCGCTTGGAATCAGTCGCTCAACCAGGGTGAGATAAACCTGGCGGACAGTCATGGGAACCTGTCCCAGGGTGATGATGAAACTACCTGAAATGATCAACAGCAGAAGCAAAGCGCCCAGGAAAAAAAATTTACCCTGAACGGAACCGGCATGGGCCTGCTGGGTCGCCGTCATTTTTCCGGTGCGGGTTCTGCCGGGAATCCGCCCGGACAACGCCGGAGTGGCCCGTATTAGAGCCTGTATCATCGATCAATGGCCTTTGCACATCCGATCATGGTGCCCGTGGCATCTGTTGTGCCGGTGACTACGATCAGGTTACGTTCCTTGGCAATTTCAGACAGGGTCTGGAACTCCCGGAGCTTGAGAGCGGCCGGGGTGGTTTCATAAACCCTGGCTGCTTCGCTCATCCGCTGTGATGCCTGGCACTCGCCGTCCGCCAGAATGACCCGAGCCCGTCTTTCCCGCTCGGCCTCGGCCTGACGCGCCATGGCCCGGAGCATATTCTCGGGCAGCGCAATATCACGAATGGTGACAATATCCACACGGATCCCCCAGGGCGCGGTAACGGTTTCAAGCAGGGCTTGAATTTTCTGGTTCAGGCCCTCCCGATCCGAAAGGATCGAATCCAGTTCATTCTGCCCCAGAACATCCCGGAGCATGGTCTGGGCAATGAGTGCCGTGGCCCCTTCATAATCTTCAACCTCGATCACCGCCTGGGCAGGATCATTGACGTGGTAATAAATCACGGCATCCACATCCACGCTGATATTGTCCCGGGTGATAATAGTCTGTTTAGGCACGTCAAGCTGACGTGTTCTTAAGTCCACCCGGACGATTTGATCCACCACCGGAATGATCCCAAAAATGCCGGCCTCTTTTACACCCTTAAGGCGGCCGAATCGGAAGACCACCGACCGGGCGTATTGACGGTTGATCCTGATAGACGCCACGCTAAACACGGCAATAAGAAGAACGAATCCAATTTTCCACAAAGCGACCATATCAATATCTCTCTCCCACCCAACCTTTTGAGCCCGGTGATAGGTATGAGCCGACCTGATTTGCCATGGTGTCCACGGCACCTGTCGCAGTCGGCCATAATTACATTTTTAAACGTCATATGTAGTTTTAAAACTTTAAGGTTGTTCAACTACAATATGATTCAGGGGCCCGTCAACACTTTTTTTCCAGGACGTTTCCGATGTCCTGTCCTTAAAAAAATTTATTTTTTTAATTAGGCATAGAGCCGTTAAAGGAAGGCAATTTGCAAAAATACAAATTTCCTCTTGCAACTAGTCAATTAGCCTTTATGATCTGGATGTGGTTATCTCGTTGAGATACCGGGGTAATTGGATTGAATTTAACTGCTAAAGATTTCTTAGTAGTTCCAAGGGATATTTTAATGCACCAGCATGGATACATCGGCCGCAAAATGCGGCTGCCGAAACTTAAGGATCACCCGGCAATCATTATTGCAACTTTTGGCTCTTCGACCACAGGCCAGGCTGCCATGGACGCCGTTGAAGCCCAGATTGCCGAGAGGTTTGCAGACCATCAGATATACTGGGCATATACATCCGAAATCATCCGAAGAAAAAGAGGGTTGCCAAGTCTTTTGGAAACCCTGGCCAAAGTGGAGTCTGACGGGTATCGCAAAGCCGTTGTTCAGCCCTTGCATGTTTTTCCCGGCACAGAGTACCAGCAGGTCCAGGAGTCATCTCTATATTTCCCCGGGTTGCGGGTGATCGTGGGTGAAACCCTGTGCCACCGGTGGAGTTTTATTGAAGCGGTTCTTGAAGAGGTGTCAGGGGATTTTCTCTCCGGGAAAGATCAGATCAACCTGCTTGCCCTGCACGGCACCCCTTTGGCGGCAGATCCGGTGAACACAATCTATATGGGCATCAATCATCTTGTCTCGGGTATGTATGACAATGTTTATGCGGCAACGGTTGAGGGGATTCCCAATATCCAAAGCGTTGCCGGCCGGATAAAAAAAGACCATGCCCGGACACCGTTTGCCCGGATTCGTCTCATTCCCATGATGTTTCTGGCTGGCATGCATGTACAAACAGATCTTATGGGCGACAAGAAAAGCTGGCGAATCATTTTTGAAGAGATGGGAATGGAAGTGGACTGCCCCACCATCTCCTGCGGGGCACAGGAATATTTCAAGGGGCTTGCATACAGAAAAGCATGCATCCAATTTTTCTGCCAAAGGCTTAAGCGGGCTCTTGATCTTATGGATCATTACTGAAGAAGGAAGACCCTATGAAGTACCTGTTCATCCCGGCCCTGGCTGCAGGTTTTACAATACTGTTATTCTGGGGGAACTGTCCAGCGGACGCGACCCGTCAACCGACACCGATACCCTATAAAAAGGCGGCCCCTTGCGGGCAGCTCACATCCCCTCAATTATCAGAGGTCTCCGGCCTTGCGGTGTCCCGGAAAACACCCGGGCTGTTGTGGACAATCAATGACAGCGGCAATCCGTCTAAAATTTACGGCCTTTCCACTAAAGGGGTTTTGCTTAAAACATATAAAGTTAAGGGGGCAATCAACTGGGACTGGGAAGACATTTCCGGATTTCATTACAAGGGAGAAGATTATCTTGTCATTGCGGATGTGGGAGACAACTGGTCAAACCGCCCCTTTAATACACTTTATTTTGTGAAAGAACCGGCACCTGACAGCCAAAGCGGATTGCTTCCACTTCAATGGCAAATGAATTTCAGGTATGAAAACAGACCTCAAGATTGTGAAGCCGTGGCTGTTGATGCGGCAAACCCAAAAATCTACCTGCTGAGCAAGCGTACCACCGAACCTGTTCTATATGAACTGCCCCTGGACATTCCCTGTAAAAAATTTATGTATACGGCCAAGGCTGTGGCTAAGATCAGAAACATTCCCAGGCCCAACCCAAAAGACCAAAGAAAAGCCTATGGAAAATTTCGCTCCCTGCCTACGGCCATGGATATCAGTGCCGACGGCAACACCCTTTACATTCTTACCTACAAGAACGCCTATGTATATTCCCGCACCCCGGACCAGACATGGGATATGGTATTTTCAACGTCGCCCCTGCAGATCACCCTGCCGGCCCCGTCCAAGACCATGGTCCAACGAGAGGCATTGGGGCTTGACCACACCAGTGGAAATATATTTATTACATCGGAAAAAGTTATGTCCCCCATCTATGTGGTTGCGCCCATGTCCCCGCCGACACAGCGACAGGGCAAACAATAAAAGGGAGCTTATATTTATAACAAGGGCAATGCGTGGTTATTGCCTAACAAAAACATCTTAATTGCCCCCTTTCCTTCAAAGGTGTTATTTTGAAGAACAAATTTTAAATAGAGAGAGGAGTAAAATGACAGATTCCCTGGCACTGCTGGCACTGCTCATCGGCTTGGAACTGGTTCTCGGCATAGATAATATTTTGGTAATATCCATCCTGGTATCAAAAATTGAAAAGGCGAAACGAGATTTAGCCAGACTCATAGGCCTTTCTCTGGCCATGGTGGTGCGGATTATCATGCTCTTTATACTGCTAAAACTGGCGAGCCTGACCAATCCGGTTATTTTAAAATTTTCGGTTCGAGATCTCATTTTAATGGCCGGAGGTATGTTCTTACTTTGGAAAGCAGTATCTGAAATTCATCACACCATAGAAGCAGAAGAAGAACACGAAGAACATACACAAGGCTCAGCAGTTCTGACTGCAGCCATTTCCCAGATCGTTTTACTGGACATTGTCTTTTCAATAGATTCGGTGATCACGGCCATAGGACTTACTAACAAAATATGGGTGATTATCACTGCTGTGATTGCCTCTTTTTCCGTGCTTCTGTTCTTTGCAAAACCTGTGGGAGAGTTTATCCTCAAGCGTCCATCGATTAAAATCCTGGCACTCTCTTTTCTGATCACCATCGGTATCACGATTTTCATGGAAGGGATGCACAAGCATGTTCCCAAGGCCTATATTTATTTGCCCATGGGATTTGCGCTTTTTGTAGAAGCGCTGCAACTCAGGTATGAACATAACAAGGCCAAAAAGAAAAAAATTTCCACCCCGTAACACTTGCAAACGCCCGGCATTAAAAGGGCCAGAAAACAGGTATAAAAAAACCGGCCAAAACCACGACCATTATGTTCAACGGCAAGCCCAGCTTGATAAAATCTGAAAATTTGTATCCCCCGGGCCCATATACCAAAAGATTTGTCTGGTATCCAATGGGGCTTGCATAGCAGGCACTTGCACCAAAACAGATGCCGATGATAAACGGCCGGGTATCAACGCCAAGGGAAACGGCCGTAGAAATGGCTATGGGAAGCAGGAGCACGGCGGTTGCATTATTGCTTAGAACATGGCTGCAAACACTGGTCAAAAAAATGATGGCGAAAAGAACCATATGCGGCCCCATGCCACTGAACAGATTTAAAAACGCCTCGGCATAAAGCTGGGTAGCACCGGTTTTCTGCATGGCCAAACCCAAAGCCAATGTCCCGACAATCAGGAGAAGCACATCTGCCTGAAGAGACCTGTAGGCGTCCTTCAAACTCAGGCAATGGGTAATTGTCATCAAAAAGACACCGGCAAGGGCACAAATCATGATGTCGCTGAGCCCTAAAGTGGCTGCCAGCACGACGGCGGCAAAGATTCCGGAAGCAATGCCGGCCTTTTGTTTGTCGATGATTGTGTGGTGAATATCTTCAATAATCACAAAGTCTGAACTTCTTCTGATTTTATCCAACTTGTTCCTGGGGCACTGTACCAGGATAATATCTCCGATCTTAAGTTTCACTTTTTGTATTTTGCGATAGGAAAAATAACCCAAGCGGCTTCGTATTGCGATAATGCGGATATCAGAGTCGTACTGCAATTCTGCAGATATTAAGGGTTCCCTTAAAAGGGATGAAACCGGTGGAATAATGAGTTCTACAATGAGATCGTCTTCGGGTTTCCCGCCAAAAGTGAGATTTTTATCACCATGAATTAATGACAAGGTTTTACTCTGCAGACAGGAGATTAAATCCTGTGCCGCCCCCTTTACCAGAAGAATATCATCAGGAATTATAGTTATATTCTGTCTGGATGGATCAAAAATGCTCCCGTTCCTGAAAATTTCAATCACATCCAGGCCTAAATTTTCGTCAGCATACCGAATGATGTCCCTTCTCCCAACCAATGGACTTTCTTTAGTCGCGATCAGTTCTGCAATATATTTATTCTCCTTGTCCTCATCCAGCTCACACACGGGTCCGATGCGCCCGGGCATCAACTTGGGTGCAACAACAAATAAAAAAAGGATGCCCATCAAAGCGATGGGTACGCCAAGGCGGCCAAGTTCAAACATAGAGAGCTGATTATAACCTTCAAGGTGGGCAAGATCGCTTACAATGATATTGGTTGACGTACCGATAAGTGTGGATGTACCAGCCAGAATCGACACATAGGACAATGGAATAAGAAGCTTGGACGGAGAAAAATCGCATTCACAGCTCATTGCCATGACAATAGGAATAAAAAGCACCACAACCGGTGTATTATTGATGAACGCAGACAACACAGCAACGGCCACAAGAATAATAATAAAGGCAGATTGCCGCTTACCTTTGGAAAATTTTAAAACCAGTTCGGTGAGAAAATCGACTGCGCCGGTGCGAATAAGTCCGCGGCTCAGCAGAAACATGGCTGCCACCGTGATTACCGCTGGATTCGCAAACCCTTTCACCGCCTGTGCCGGCGTGAGGATGCCAGTCAGTGCAAGCAGAACCATGATACCGATTGCAGTTTTATCAACCGATATCTTTTCAGAAACCAGAAAAACAAGCGTCAAGATCAGTATAAGCGACACCACAAGAATCTGGACAGTCATTATGAATCACGCTTTCTTTGTTTACACCCCGACACGACAAAGACGCTGGGACAGTGCCGGGGTGAATTTACGTTCAGGTTAATAACAACTGACACTCGGCATCCGCCGAATCCGATCTGCATGGACAATATAAATCAACAAGCCCTTTATGCCAGGCACGGCTTTCATTCATCGGGAGCGCCGGACAAATATCGGTGTCCTGGGATGCCTCCCGGGGAATAAAAACATTCCACCATCTATTCTCAATATCAGGTATCATTATACACCTCCGTGTATCAAGATTTCATTTTTGATTCAGACAAATGACATCTCTGCCTTAGCCATATAAGTTAGTCTCTAAAACAATTATTTCAATACTGAGAACAAAACTTCAGCCCAGATTCTACGTTCCGGCTGATAAGAAAGGAGGGATTGCTCAACTTCTGCCGCCGGCAATCCTATCAAAAGAACGATATGTTGAATTCAGGGGCTCGGAACAAGTAAATGCCACAAATTTTTCACCAAGGATTGGAAAAAAGACAAGCACATTTTTTTGGAGGTATTGTTTCCGAGTCCCTGAATATTCACCGAAATGTTATTTACGGCCTGACCGAAAACCGTGATTAGACGAGAAGTTGCCCAGATGCAAGACGCATAAAGATTTGAAACAGGAGCACCCTCACGGTTGTGAAGTATCAAATCTTTATGCAGCGCCGCAGGTGGGTGACTTTTCGTTCTCTCACTATTTAAGCAAAAATATTGTCCGGTTTATAAGGATGCGTCCCCTCAATGACGTCGACCCCGGATTTTGCCTTTATTTTTTTAATGATTGTATCTTTATGGGGACAGTGATCAGTGATACAGGGGGCAATATGCACCTTAGTTACTTTTTCATCCATGGGTTTGTTCCACAAGCTGACCTGAGCCAACCGGGTGACAATCGTTGCCCCGGGGCAGTCACCACAGTTGAGCAGTCCTATTATCTCTGCGTCAGTGTCCTTGTAAGCCGCAAATTCGCCATCTCTGCGGTTGAATCCCACCAGACATCTGCTGCACGCGATACAAACATCATCCATCATTTTCTTGCAACCAACAATTAATACTTTTTCCATTCTCTCTTCTCCTATACTGCTGGGTTTAAAATTTTGATCAACCACACAGGACAACACTTAAAGCAATGCGCGTGCCACATAGATAGGCAACAGCAGAACAGACAGAATTGATTTATATTTTCAATAAATTATATATTCACCGAAAAAGCCGCATTTCCCTGAAACAAAAAAATTATCATCACCCAGGCCCGCTAAGTCGCAAAAGTGCAACCTCCTTTTTTGATTTCCACAACCGACCAACGCTGTAATCAGCAAAATTTACGGTTTTCGGTCGGGCACTATTTCAATGTGGAAATGGGAATGGATATAATGGGCAGTGCTAACTTGTCCGTTCGTATAATAGAACGAATACGATCCCCCCTGGATACTTTTCCAACATCGGCTTGAGTTATGTAATAATAAAGCTCTGATACGCCATGGTACATGTCCAGGGAAATCAAGTCTATACTAACGGAGCCCACACCTGGAAGTATAAGTTCGGGGGTGCTGAATCCCAAACTGTCCTGATCCGTCCCCAGTGCCGTAAAAAAGAAATCATAAATCAGATCCGCCGATTCCGGAGAGTCAACTATCGTACAACCATACTTTTGCATAAATTCCATTTCAATGCGTTTCAGAGCGTATGCCAGTGGTGTGTTTTTTTCCAGGAAATGACATTCCACATAAATCTTTCGCTCTTTGAACGGCATGAAATCATCTTCCGGCAATTTAGAAACCAGTTGATCCAGGCTGTGGGTGACAAGCCGCTGCTCTGTTGCGCCAAAGTATTTATCATGGACCCCGCGTGTAGAACAGGATGAAAGAACGAAAAGAACAGCCAATAAAACCAGACCAGCCGGGATTGTTTTTTTATTCATCAATTAAATACCCCATAAAGTTGCAATGTATAATTATATCAAACCATCATTCTAATTTATCTGCATGCTCGGCAATCCGTTGGACCTTTAGATCATTTCCCGAACTTTTTTTTACTTTTAACACACAACGCCCAAATTGTAGGAATCATCGCACCACAAATCACACCGGCAGAATTTGCAAACAGATCCATCCACTCTCCATACCGGTTTACAAACGGTTGAATAAGCTCAATGGCTCCGCTGTATAAAATAAAAAACAGACCCAAGAGGATCCAGTTAGCGGGCTTACGAAGCGCTGTAGGTAGCATGAGCAGCGCATAAGCAATAAAGTGATGTGTTTTATCTGTGCCGGGAGCTGCAGGTAACGCATCCATTGGAAAAAGAGAAAGAGCCGTAATTATTGTTAAGATAACCAGGGTTAAGGATTTCCATCGTTTTTTTATTTCATCTATAAGGCAGTTCATTTGAATTTATTTTATGTAAAAGCACGAACAAATGACTTAATTACTCTCATATTTGGTTGTGGATTGAGCCTGGGTGGTGATACAAGCAGATCGACCCATGCCCGTCATTAACTATCAAAAAATTTTCTACTTTTAAATTTGGGTAATTATCTCTTTCAATACCTGCAAGGATTTTGAATTTTTTTTCTGCCCGGTTATATCTTTGTTGGCATTTCTTATCAGCTGTCTTAAACGCTGGCGATCCATGTCAGGGTTGGCTGACAGGATGGTTTCCATAAGCTCATCATCCCAAGCCAGCAACTTGTCCAACAGCGCCCGGATGTTTTTATCTGTTTGTGGATCAATTTCGGGCTTGGGGCTGTAAAGACCGGTGGGAGCAGCTTTTAGCTGTTCAAGTGCAGCCAGAATGGGTTCCGGGTCCACCTGCCTCATCAGGGTGCCGATGTACTGTCTATGGCGCCGAGCCGCCACATTGGCGGTAATCGATTTTGCCTCGACCAGGGCCTTAAACAAGTCAGGATCAAGGTTCAGCTGTTCAAGCTGATTGACCGCAAGCAAGCTTAATTCCTCGCCAAGCTTCTGAAGGTTTTCGGCTATCTTTTTTTTCTTTGTCTTGCTAAGGGACTGAGGCTCATCGGGCGTGTTGTTTGGGGGTAACGGCATTGGTCTAATTTTTTATTGTAAAGTGGTTTGCAGGTTCTGTGTCTGATGTTGTGTTTTCATTCGGGTGCGATAAAATGTTTCCTGTATTATCAAGGCATCTGAACAGGCTCTGTGCCGGGTCAGCCCCATGGCTGAGAGAATGCTGTTTTTAGTGGCGTGCCAAATTTCCATCTGGGGTTCAGTCAGTATGCATTCCAATGGACTGATGCTGAAGGTCTGGCGGATACCGGCCTCGGAAAAAAGCCGGGTCACCCAAGGTTTATCCGTCACCCATCCATCCGAATAAACGGTCAAACCGTTCAAAATACGGTTTAATTCCCTGGCCACATGATCCAGGGGCTTACCGTATTTCATCAGAGTTTCCCGGGAAATATGATGGGTATTTTGGGCTGCCATGTCCCAATGGATCCAATGGTCCGCCGGGGCAATCAGACTGCAGTACCTGTTCTCCTTTTCAAGAACAAATCCGATTTCAATAGGATAGGATTCACAGCCAAAGCCCGACGCTTCCACATCCAAGATATAAGGTCTGAACGGCTTGATATTTTTCTTTTTTTTCATGGGACAAAAATCGCAACATGCTAAAGATTATTGTCTATGTCTACGCTTTTCTGAGTAAAAAGGCAAATCCTTTTACCTGTCTTGAGATTTTAGGAACTCAAAAACTGTTATGCCTGAATTTTAAAAAGTCTGTTACTGTTCTTGGTTTTTTCTCCCTGATATACCATCAATGACAAACCGGGGGGGGTACCCCACCTGTTCCTGTCGTGCTTAGGGGATTGCCCGGGAACATTACAATATTAAAAAAAGGAGGCAGAAAATGACCTGTGACCATGAAAAAATAAGTGTGGCCAATGCAATGGCTGCCAGAAAAATTTTAAAAAACCACCTTTTGCCCTCGCCCCTGCGCCGGTATCCAGGCATAGATCGTATTGTTGGCGCAAGGGTTTATGTAAAACATGAAAACCATAACCCAACCGGCACCTTTAAAATCCGGGGAGGCATCAACCTGCTGCACAACCTGACAGCAAAACGCATAAATGGCGCAATTACCTATTCAACCGGTAACCACGGAACCTCGGTGGCCACAAGCGCCCGAATGTTTAATCAGAAGGCCGTGGTCGTGGTACCGGAAAATTCCAATCCCCTTAAGGTCCAAAGCATCAGGGATGCCGGAGCCGATTTGATTGAACATGGCTCAGACTTTGAAGCAGCCGGTGAAAAAGTTGCCCAGCTTGTGGAAGAACAGGGTCTCTATTTTGTCCATCCTGCCAATGAACCCCTTCTGATCAATGGTGTGGCCACTGAGTTTCTGGAAATAGTTGAGGCCGTGCCGGATCTGGATACCCTGATCATTCCCATCGGGGCGGGCAGTGAGGCTGCTGCAGCCATCACCGTGATCAATGCAATCAAGCCGGAGGTTGAAATCATTGCGGTCCAGGCCGAAGCCGCCAATGCCGCCTGGCGCTCCTGGAAACAAAAACGGATCATAGCTGCGCCGAATACCACCTTTGCCGGCGGCGTTGCCACGGGCACCGCCTATGAAATACCATTTTCATTGTACAAGGACGGACTCTCAGATTTTATCCTGCTGTCTGAAGAAGAGCTTTACCAGGGCATTGCCCTGACCGCCCACCACACCCGGAACCTGGTGGAAGGCGCCGGTGGTGCCTGCCTGAGGGCCGCGGTTAAAATCCGGGATCAATTGAAAGGCAAAACCGTGGCAATCCAGATGAGCGGCGCAAATGCATCAGCCCATGAAGTGCGCAAAGCCATGGCGATGCCCTGTTTTGAAACCGGGGAAATATAGATTGTGTGTGAACGAAAAGTCACCCATCTGCGACGTTGCTGCACAAAGCTGCAATCCTCACGTACTATAGTACGCTCCGGTTCCAGCTTTGTTTGCGCCTTGCATCTGGGCAACTTTTCGTCCAAACACGGATTTTCGTTCGGACTAAAGCATCTCGATGGCACAGGCCATGGAAACCCCGCCGCCGCCGCAAAGCGTGGCAAGGCCTAAGCCCTTGTCTTGGTGTTTCATGGCATAGATCAACGTGGTGATAATCCGGGCGCCTGTGGATCCGATGGGATGACCCAACCCAATGCCGGACCCGTTGATATTGGTGATATCCCGGTTGAGGTTCAACTCTTTTTCACACCCCAGGTACTGGGCGGCAAAGGCTTCATTCACCTCAATCAGGTTAAAGTCGTTGATGGTAATGCCGGATTTTGCCATCAGATCCTTGACGGCCGGAACCGGAGAGAGCCCCATGACAGAAGGATGGCAGGCCCCCATGCCCGTGGCTTTGATCTTTGCCATGGGGGTCAGGCCCAATGCTTTGGCCTTGTCTGCGGACATGATTACCATGCCCGTGGCACCGTCATTGATACCTGAGGCATTACCGGCAGTGACCTTGCCGATTTCAGGGACAAATGCCGGAGGCAAGGCAGCAAGCTTTTCCAGGGTGATGCCGGGCCTGAAATGTTCATCTTTATCAAAGATGACAGGATCTTTTTTACGCTGGGGCACTTCAACAGGCACAATCTCATCGGCAAAGCTGCCGTCATTGGTGGCCCGTTCCGCATTGTTATGGGAACGAAGGGCCACCTCGTCCATCTCCGCCCTGCTGATGTCCAGAAGCTGGGCAACAAACTCTGCCGTGTGACCCATGATATAGGGTTGGCCCAAAAAATCGGCTGCAGGCGTCTGGGAAGTGTCCACAGGAGAGGTTTCATCAAAGGGCAAAAGCGTGGAGCCGCAATACAGAGAATGAATCAGGGCATCCACAAAACCGGTGTCCTGGAGACGGCATCCCCAGCGTGCTTTGGGTACGGCATAGGGCACACCGGACATGTGTTCGGTGCCGCCCGCTAAAATGACATCGGCCATGCCGGCCTGGATCATGGCCATACCGGACAAAACCGCTTCCATGCCTGAAATGCACACCCGGTTAATGGTAACGGCAGGAACCGTATCCGGAATCCCGGCCATCAGCGCGGCCACCCGTGCGGTATTCAGGGTATCGTGGTGCTCCACACAGGTGCCGTAGCGCACGTCATCAATCACGGCAGGGTCGATGCCTGCCCGCGTAACGGCCTCTCTCATGGTGATACTGGCAAGATAAGCACCGTTCAGATCTTTTAATGTGCCGCCAAAGGCGCCTATGGCCGTGCGACAGGCAGATACAATAACAACATCTTTCATAAAAATATCCTTATGATCATCAATGTGGTGCTAACCACACATGGGTCATTGGCAGACGTTTTTCAGTGTTTCACCTTATATATGCACAATTTGCACTTTACATTGTCCTGTTCAAAATACTGGGCATCCTTCATCTCCACAAGTTCCCAGGTGTTTTTCTTTTCAAGTTCCGCCATTTTGTCCTGATAACCTAACTCTTCATAAGCCCCCTCACGGATGGTAAAGCAGACGATGCCGCCGGGACGGGT
This sequence comes from uncultured Desulfobacter sp., assembly GCF_963677125.1. NCBI lineage: Bacteria > Pseudomonadati > Thermodesulfobacteriota > Desulfobacteria > Desulfobacterales > Desulfobacteraceae > Desulfobacter > uncultured Desulfobacter sp. The sequence continues at coordinate 3,698,547 of NZ_OY781882.1, forward strand.
CACCCGAATCAATTCCTCAAAGGCATCAGCCCCGACATGGCCGTAAGTGAAGGTGCCGGTGCAGTTCACGGCATCGTATTTATTATCAGGCAAATCCAAAGGTTTACTCAAATCGGCCTGGACAAGTTCATTATATACGGCTTTCTTTTTTGCCTGGGCCAGCATCGCTGCCGAATAGTCCAGGGCATCCATGTGCCGGTAACCAAGGCGGGACAGCTCAAGGCCCACCAGGCCCGTACCGCAGCCGGTATCCAGAATCCGGCTATCTTTGCTGTTCAAAACACTGTCCAGTGCGTTTGCAGATTCAATGTGGGCGGTATACCCGTACTCCTGCACCGTATCGCGTTCGTAATCACCGGCCCACTCTTTGTAGGCATCCATCAATTCTTCATGATTTTCCGCCGTATATACTTTTTCCAACGTCTCATTGTTACTGATCATTTTTGGGTTTGCCTTTCTTGTTATGGATTTTCTTTAAATCTTTCGTTTCTTACAGATTAAATTCGTCCGCCCAGGTGGCAAATCTTTGTGCATGGCCCGGATTAAGTTTGGCAAGGGATTTTTCAATCTTTTTCCGGGTCATGACTTTATCTCGTTTCTTCGGACTTTTTGAATAGAATTTGTCTGCGCAGCAGATGATTTTTTCCTCCAGGGTAACAGGCACCATATCCCTGTGGGGCAGGGGCAAATCCGCTTCAATAATGTTTTCAAGGGTGATGCCGGCCCCGGTATGACGTTCGGATACCAGACCAAATTCCCGGGGCAGGTCCAAGTCGTCTAAAAGTTCACGCCCAAGGTATCCGTGGCACACATAGGGATATTTACCGACACACTCTATCTTCGGAGAACTGGTTTTAAAAATACCGATGTCATGAAGCATGGCTGCTTTTTCTATGAAATCCATGTCCGGATTCAGGTGGACAACGCCCTGTGCAATTTCAAGGCTTTTTGCGGCGACCTTTCGACTATGCTCCACCAGGAGAGCAAAAAGCGTCGAATCAGGATCATAAAACTGACGGATAATTTCCATTGGATCTACCGGCATAAAAAACTCAGAATCTTTAGGCTAATTATTCAGGAAACCGGACATTAGCACCCCCTCAATAAACGGATCAAGATCTCCGTTCAGCACCCGGTCCACATCCCCGATTTCAAGATCAATACGATGGTCTTTCACCATTCTGTAGGGATGCAGCACATAGGAGCGGATCTGGCTGCCCCAGGCATTGTCATCCTTGCCGTCATGCAGGTTCTGTCTTTTTTGCTCCTGCTTTTGTTTTTCTATCTGATAAAGTCGGGATTTAAGCACTTTCATGGCGATTTCCCGGTTCCGGTGCTGGGAAGATTCCTGCTGACACTGGACCACAACGCCCGTGGGCGCATGGGTGATGCGCACGGCTGAACTGGTTTTATTCACGTGCTGCCCGCCGGCCCCGCTGGCCCGGTACACATCAATGCGCAGATCCCCTTCATCAATATCGATATTGATTTCATCCTTGATCTCCGGGTAGACAAAAACAGCAGCAAAAGAGGTCTGTCGTTTGCCTCCGGCGTTAAACGGGGAAATTCTCACCAGACGGTGAACGCCGGATTCGGCTTTCATGAATCCGTAACAGTTAGGACCAGCTACATGCAGGGTTGCCCCCTTGATACCGGCTTCATCGCCCTCCTGAAAGTCGATGATCTGGCACTTGTATCCCTTTTTATCAATCCACCGGGTATACATCCTGAACAGCATTTCCGCCCAGTCCTGGGAATCGGTTCCGCCGGCACCGGCATTGATGGAGACAATCGCATCTCTGGCATCATCCTCCCCGTCAAGGGTAATCTCCAGAGAAAAGCGCTTTACCTTTTTCTCCAGCCGGGCCAGCATCTGACCGGCTTCCTGCTCAGCAGACTTGTCCGACTCCTCTTTTGCCAGTTCCAGCATCACCTCCACATCTTCAATGTCTGAAAATATGCCGTTACAGGTATCAATAACACCAGCGATGGAGGTTCGCTCCTTTAACATCTCAGTGGCCTTGTCCGCATCATTCCAGAAATCTTCTTTGGCAATGAGCAACTCAAGTTCCCGAAGCCGTTTTTCTTTTATAGGAAGGTCAAAGATACTCCTTAAGCTGGTTGGCTTTAGCAGTGATGGAAGAGATAATCTGTTTGTATTCGACACTCATTATAAAAATCTCCTAAATTTTTTTCTCACGAGTTCTATCACAATAATCAAAAAGAATGCAACCAGGCAGGCTTTGGCGGCAAAATCCCCGTGACGGGTATAAAATGTTGTGCCGGACAAAACCGGCACCTGCCGGGTACGGGCACAAGCCGTAAAAATATCTGTTTTCTCAAGGATGGCGCCGGAAGGGTCAACAAACCCGGAGATGCCTGTGTTCGCCGCCCGAATCACACTGCGCCGATTTTCAACGGCCCTGAACACGGAAATGGAAAAATGCTGAAGCGCAGCCTGGGTCCGACCGAACCAGGCGTCATTGGTCATAGTGGTTAACATATCTGCGCCATTGAGCACAAAGTCCCTGGCAATATTGGGGAAAAGGATCTCAAAACAGATTAATACCCCGGTTGTACCCGTACCGAATTTTAACGGCACCGGCCCGGTTTCACCCTTTGAGAAATCACCGGCACCGGCTGTCAGTTTTTTGGCAAACCAAAGCAGGTCTTTAAAGGGCACGTACTCGCCAAAAGGCACCAGATGATGTTTGTCATAATAACCTGTTGGCAGGGCAAGAGGAGAGAGCATACAGGCCCGGTTATAATACAGGAACCCATGATCCGAAGGCTGGGCGGCAGGAATACCGATCAGAAAAAAAGCACCTGCCTTTCTGACCATGGCATCCACCCGGCTCGAAGGGACAGGGTCCATGCCGTAATAAAAGGGCACAGCCGTTTCCGGCCATACCACAAGATCACAGGGGACCGCCTGGAGGGATAACCGGGAATATCGGTCGATGGTGTCATTAATAAATGCCTTATCCCATTTCCGGTCCTGGGAGATGTTGGCCTGGATAACTGCAATTTTTCGGGAAGGAGAGTCTTTGATTTGTCCACAGATATTTGCCAGTTCAAAATGGCCGTAAATAAATGCCAGACAAATCAAAACCATTGCAAGGCTTACGCCGGCCATATTCTTTTTCCCAGGCCATGCCCTCTGGAAAACAGCCCTAAAAGCCGTCACCACTACGCCATTGGCAAGCACCAACAAAAAGGAAAGCCCCAAAACCCCGAAGGTATCCGCCGCTTGAATCAACACAAGATTCGGGTACTGGCTGTACCCCAGCAATCCCCAGGGAAAGCCGGAGAAGGCATACATCCGGATATATTCCAGGGCCACCCAGGCCACAGCCCCCCAGAAGGGAACAAGGCCTTGGGGAACAGGTGTTTTTTTCATGGCCAGGGCAAAAACGCCCATATATACAGACAGATAAAAAATCAGCAGCAATAGGCAGGACAAGGCAGCAAAAGGATTTATGCCACCGTATTTTATCAGGGTGGGACAAATCCAGTAGATCAGGGGCAGATAAAAGCCGATCCCCGTGGCAATGCCGGCATAAAAGGCCTGCTTTGAACCCAGCCGGTCAATGGAAAGCCATAACGGAACCAGGCCAACAAAGGCCGTCCAATAGAGGCCGGGATACGGGAATGCAGCAAAGAGTATTAGCCCGCCGGAAAATGCGGGCAAAAATGGTGTTAAAATACCGCATAGGGTTCTGAATTGCATTTAGGGTGACCTTAATTAAAAATTCTGGTATATCTAACAGATAACTTAAGCATTCGTCAATTTTTGGAAGGCAGTATTTTATGACCCAGGGGCATGAGCGTACATCTTCTGACCGTAAACTGACTCAACAGGACGAATCTGACTGGAAATCCCCTACGTCTATGGGGTCAGATTTTTTCTCCCGGAAAAATATTAAAAATGTATTAATTTATGCCCCTGTAGGCATCTGTATTCTCCAACGAACAAAAATAGTTTGGGCGAACCCCGCCTGTTACGCCATGACCGGCCATGAACACCGCAGCCTGGAAGGCAAATCCGCCAGGACACTTTTCCCCACGAATAAAGAATTTAAGCGTGTGTATGATATCTTTATCACAGCAATTGCCCGGGCAGGATCGGCCACTGTTGACTCCCGGTTGTCACGGGTAGACGACACCGCCTTTGACTGCCGCTTTCGGGCCTGCTGGCTGGACCCCGGAGATCATTCCCAGGGCCTGTTGACCACCGTATCGGATATTACGGAAATCAATTCCGAACAGATCAGGGAAAATCAGGTCCGAAAAATGGAAGCCATTGGTGTGCTTGCCGGCGGCATATCCCATGACTTTAACAATCTGCTCATGGCTCTTCAGGGACATTTATCCCTGATGGGGGTCAACCATGACCGGCCAGAAAAAATCAAAGATCACATTCGCCAGATGAAGCGACTGATTGAAGCGGCCGCGGAAATTACCGGCAGTCTTTTAGGGTTTGCCCGGGGGGGCAAATATCTGGTTGAACCCCTGGATGTTAACCAGGTCGTAAACATGGCCCTCACGGTTTTCCAGTTGGGGGAAAAAAATATGGTCATTGAAAAAAAAACAGGACCGGATCTTCACAAAATAAACGGGGATCGATCCCAGCTTGAACAGGTGCTGCTCAATCTTCTGGTCAATGGTTCCCAGGCCATGGTGGATGGCGGTACGCTTACCATTGAGACCCGAAATATTACCATTGAGGAGACCAACGGCTTCCATTTTGAGGTGACACCCGGTGCATACGTGGAAATCAGTGTCCAGGATACCGGAATCGGCATGGATCAAGCCACTTTGAAAAAAATTTTTGACCCATTTTTCTCCACCAAAACGCTCGAAGATACAAAAGGCAGAGGGTTAGGGCTGTCAACGGTATTCGGCATTGTGAAAAACCACGGGGGGTTCATCACCGTGGAGAGCAAAAAAAATGCCGGATCCATATTCAGGGTGGCACTGCCCGGTTTGATCCCGGAGGATGTTCAACCTGTTGAAGAGGACAACGACACATTTGATCTCATGCCCAAAGGCGGGGAAACTGTTCTTATTGTGGATGACGAGGATGAAGTCCTCGAAGTGGGGGTAAGTATTCTCGACGCCTTGGGATACCAGGTCCTCCAGGCCCGCAACGGAAAAGAATGTCTGGATCTGGTAACAAAGCACCCGGGCAAAATTGCGCTGGTCATCCTTGATCTGATCATGCCCGTCATGGATGGCAGGGAGACATTTTATCAAATTCAAAAACTGGCCCCCGACATAAAGATGCTCATGTCCAGCGGTACCCGCATAGATGAAGAGACAAAGAGGATGCTTCGTGACGGATGCCACAGTTTTTTACAAAAGCCCTTTTCCATGGACAGGCTTTCAAGGGTGATGCGTGAGATACTTGACAAACCGGCCTGATAACCATTTAATTTTTATAGCGCTTTACAACTTTTCCGCCAGATGGTAATCTGACAGAATTGATTAAGGGACAGGTTAGCAGTATTCAGGGTGGTTCCCTGCCCATTATCAGGAGTATGTTATGGAACAAATAGAAATTCGATTTGGGAATCATATTGAAACACCAGCCACAGAAGAGAAGTCTTTTGAAGAGATGTTTCAATCCGTTAATCCCATGTTCTGCTTTTCAAAACGAATCTGGCGCCCCCAGATGGATATTTTTGAAACCAGGGATGAAATCATTATCCAAGCAGAAATCGCAGGTGTTTCCAAGGAAAATATGGTTGTTGAACTCTCGGATAAGGCCGTAAAAATTTCCGGAGTGCGTAAAAGCAGCCAGCCTGATCCCACCGCCACCTACAGGCTTGCAGAAATCCAATTCGGTCGGTTTGAGCGGGTTTTGTATCTGCCCAGCGTCATTGACATGAAAAAAGTATCTGCGTCGTATGCCAACGGGTTTCTGGAACTGAAATTAGGAAAACAGCTTAAGACAAATTATTCTTCGGAACAAAAAATGCCCATTGATTTTTTATAACAACCATGGGATAGATCCAATTCTATTGATACCCGGGCATGGCCCCCCAAAAATATAAAAACCCATGGGCCAGTCGATTATATATAACGGCCACGGGCCGTCCTTGGTCTATCTACACATAGGCCTCGGCCCACAACAAAGCTTGAAAGATCTGAGTAACTTACCCAGACTTTCTTATAAAACACCCATAGGCTGAGCTGGTCGATCAACACCCAGGCTCAACCCACAACAAACGTTGAAAAATCTGTGCAGGTTACACCGATTTTCATAAAAAGGAATACGAATGGATGAATTAAACCATCCCTCCGTCCCCATCACCACTGACGACATACCTGACGAACTCCCCATTCTTCCCATAGTGGATACCAATCTGTTTCCCAAAATGGTGTTGCCCCTGGTTTTAATCCAAAAAGAGGCCATTGACCTGATTGACGATGCCATGTCCGGAAACCGTATGCTTGGCCTTCTACTGTCAAAGCGTTCGGATATTGATTCCAGGCATACTGCCGACGACCTGTGCCGCATTGGTACCGTCGCCGTAATTCTTAAAATGTCTAAAATGGAAGACGAAAAAGCCCAGCTGCTTATTCAGGGCCTAAACAGGTTCAAAGTACTAGAATTCCTTGAAAACCATGATTATATGCATGCCGGAATTTCAGTTCTTAAAAGCCGCAACAATGAAAGGAACAAAGAAAACCGGGCTCTGATGGCCAATATTGTTGAACAGTACGAAAAGATCGTGGCGCTTTCGCCGGGACTGCCTGCAGAAATAAGTCAAATGGTCAAAACCCTGCAGGAACCCAGCGCACTTGCGGACATGGTCGCATCCACCATAAACGCCCCGGTGAATGAAAAGCAGAAGGTCCTTGAACTGATTGATGTAAACCGCCGCTTGAAAAAGGTTACCCGCCTGGTCAATGACCAGCTTGATATTCTGGAGATGGGGTCTAAAATTCAAAGTCAGGTCAGAGAGGACATGGACAAGCGCCAGCGCGAATACTATCTGCGCCGGCAGCTCAAAGCAATTAAAGAAGAACTTGGTGAAGCCGACCAGGAATCGGTGGAAATCCGGGAATACAGGACATTGATCCGGGACAATCCCATGCCCGAAGCGGCCACAAAAGAAGCCGAGCGCGAGCTGGAGCGTCTATCAAGAATGCATCCCTCATCTTCCGAATATGTCGTATCATCCACCTATCTGGACTGGCTGACCTCTCTGCCCTGGAACGAATATGCCGAAAATCGGTTGGATATTGCCAAGGCCAGAAAGATTCTGGACCAGGACCATTACGGCCTTGAAAAACCCAAAAAGCGGATATTGGAATTTCTGGCCGTGCGTAAACTTAAAAAAGACTCAAAAGGGCCGATACTATGCTTTTCAGGACCTCCCGGCACGGGGAAAACCTCGCTGGGACAATCCATTGCCAGGGCCCTGGGCCGGGAATTTGTCCGTATTGCCTTAGGCGGCGTCAGGGATGAAGCTGAAATCCGGGGACACCGGCGGACCTATGTAGGGGCCATGCCGGGCCGGATCATCCAGCATTTAAGAACGGCCGGGGAAAAAAATCCCGTATTCATGCTGGATGAAATTGACAAGGTCGATTCCTCCTACCACGGAGACCCCTCTTCCGCCCTGCTTGAAGTACTTGATCCGGAGCAGAATCAGCATTTTGTGGACCACTACCTGGATGTTCCCTTTGATTTATCCGATGTCATGTTTTTGACCACAGCCAATGTGCTGCACACCATCCCCCCACCCCTGCGGGACCGAATGGAAATTTTGGAACTCACCGGGTATACCCAGGAGGAAAAACTTAAAATTGCCACCCGGTATATCATACCTAAGCAGCGGGAGGCCAACGGTATAAATTCCGGCCAGATCAAAATAACCCCGGGTGCGATCAAACAGATTATTTCCGGATACACCAGGGAATCAGGTTTACGCAACCTGGAGCGTCAGATTGGCACCGTATGCCGGGGGGTTGCCGCTAAAATCGCCGAAGACCAGGTGGAAAGCCTGACCATTGGTCGCAAAGAGCTTCCCGAATACCTGGGTCCCATCCAGAATATGCCTGATATGGCCGCCCAAATTAAAGTGCCGGGGGTAGCTGTGGGGCTTGCCTGGACCTCTGTGGGAGGAGAGGTGCTTTTTGTGGAAGCCGTGGCCATGAAAGGCAACAAGGGCCTGACTCTCACCGGGCAACTCGGGGATGTCATGAAGGAATCCGCATCCACCGCCCTAAGCTTTATCCGGTCCAATGCCGACCGACTGGCCGTGGATGAGACCTTTTTTGAGACCCATGATATCCACATTCATGTGCCCGAAGGGTCCATTCCAAAGGACGGCCCTTCTGCGGGAGTAACCATGCTTACCGCCCTTACTTCCCTGATCACCAAAAAAAAAGTAAAATCCCGGCTGGCCATGACCGGAGAGATTACCCTAAGGGGTGAGGTTCTGCCTGTGGGAGGCATCAAAGATAAAGTCATTGCAGCGCACAGGGCCGGCATCCGTTCTTTGATTCTCCCGCTGTGGAATGAAAAAGACATGGAAGATGTGCCCGAGCACATTAAATCCACCATGACCTTCTACTTCACTGATAAAATGAAAGAGGTGCTTGATACGGCCCTGGAATAAAAAATGATATTTTGTATGAACTATACGACCCGGACATTAATGCCGGCCTTTATTTTCTGTCTTACCGTTGCCATTGCCGGGTGCGGTGCCGGAAACTATAATTCGGGTCACAACAGACCCGATGACAAACGTTACCACAGCACCAAAGCCACCCAGCGCCCCTATCGCATTGCAGGAAAACATTATTACCCCATAGCCTCGGCCAACGGGTATGTGGAAAAAGGACGCGCCTCCTGGTATGGCAGAAAATTCCACGGACGAAAAACCTCCAATGGTGAGACCTATAACATGTACGCCATGACCGCAGCCCACAAAACCCTTCCTATGAACACATGGGTCCGGGTTGAGAACCTGGACAACGGCAGGGACATCACCGTACGCATCAATGACCGAGGGCCATTTGTGGCCGGCAGGATTATCGACCTGTCATACACGGGTGCTAAGCGCTTGGGGCTCGTGGGGCCCGGTACCGCCCGGGTAAAGGTGACAGCCCTTGGAAAGGCGACAGCCTATTCCAAAAAAGACCACACGCCTGTAAACTTTAAACCCGTGGATTACTGGAAAGGTAATTTTACGGTGCAGGTCGGTGCCTTCAAAGTGAGAACCAATGCGGAAAAGTACCGGATCAAATTGTCTAAGGATTATATGAACGCCCATATTGTTCCCTATGTGGATGACAGGGGAGAATTTCACCGGGTGAGAATCGGTAAATTCAACAACCTTAATGATGCTGTCACGTTCAGCGAAAGATTGATGGCCCAAGAAGGCTTCCACCACACCTTTGCCGTAGCCGAGTAGGTCGTGTTTAAACGAAACATCACCCATCTGCGGCGTTACATAACTATTTGCAATCCTCACATACTTAAGTATGCTCCGGTTACAAATATTTATGTGCCTTGCATCTGGGCAATTTTTCGTTCAAACAATAGTTAGGAGAACCGCTAAAAACAATGACGGAATATACTGTTTTTATTGACCGGGACGGTGTGATCAACCATGATTCCGATGCCTATATCAAACACCCGGACGAATTTCATTTTATCTCCAAAACCCCGGATGCCATTGCTCTTTTGAACGCCAAAGGTTTGCAGGTGATTCTCATTACCAATCAATCGGCTGTGGGGCGCGGCATGATATCCATATCGACCCTTGATGCCATTTTCAAAAAAATGATTTTCGGGGTGGAACAGGCCGGCGGCCGGATTAAGGATATATTTTTTTGCCCCCATACCCCGGACCAGGGATGCGACTGCCGGAAACCTGAACCCGGAATGATTCTCCAGGCCATGAAACGCCATAACATTGATTTGAAAAAATCTTTTATGATAGGAGATTCCGCCAAAGATATTGAATGCGGCAAAAACGCAGGATGTGCCCAAACCATACTGGTTAAGACCGGAAACGGGAAAAAGGCATTGGCTGTATTGACGGAAAAAGGCATTGTACCTGATTTTATAGCCAAGGACCTCTACGAGGCCGCCTGTTGGATAACCGCCAATTTCCCTTTCGATAATACGGATTCATGATTACCATCAACGGAACCCTGTCCCGGATTACATTTCAGAACCCGGAAAATCATTACACCGTTTGCCGCGTATCAGTGCCCAAGGTGGCCGATGCAATCACCGTGGTCGGTCATCTACCCGGGGTGGCCCAGGGCGAACGACTCAAGCTCAAAGGTACATGGACCAGCCACCCGAAATACGGAGAACAGTTTAAAGCTGCCTCCTTTGAAGTCACCCTGCCCTCATCCTTAACAGGTATTCGAAAATATTTGAGTTCCGGTATCATTCCCGGTATCCACCAGGAACTGGCTGACAGGATCGTGGATACCTTTGGGGAACAGACTTTAGAAATCATTGAAAATGAGCCAGGCCGGCTTCTTGATGTATACGGCATCGGCAAAACCAAACAAAAAATGATTGAAACGGCCTGGAATACCCACCATTCAGTTCGGCGGGTCATGGAGGTGCTGCAAGGCACTTGCATTGATTCGGCCAAGGCCGCAGTTATCCTTAAAACATATGGGAACCACACCCTGGAGGTGTTGACACAGGATCCCTTTCGCATTGCCCGGGAGATTCCTGCCATTGGCTTTACTGCAGTGGATGAGCTTGCCAGGCAGCTTGATACGAAATGCCTGGCAGGAGAACGGCTCAAGGCTTGCCTGGTCTGCCGCTTGATGGATCTGGAGCAGGACGGCTATGTGTTTGAAGAGCAAGAAAGCCTGATCCGGGCCTGTGTCCAGAGAACAGGGGATACCGGGGATCAGCTTTTAGATGCGCTTAGGGATCTGGAAGAAGCCAAGGAAGTCGTAATTGAAGCGGACAAGGTTTACCTTGCCCCTTTGCATAAGGCTGAAGCCGGGATCGCCCGGCGGATCAAGGCACTTTTATCCATGCCAAATCCAGATTTCAGCATTGATGAAGACTCAATCCAGGCCCAGGTACTCTCTGCCATGGCAGTTCAGTTATCCCAAGAGCAGCTGGATGTGGTGACCCGGATTATGGGGCAGAAAATTTCCATCATCACCGGCGGTCCCGGCACAGGTAAAACCACATTAATAAAGGCGCTGTGCGTTGTATTCAAAACCTTTCGCCTGAAGGTGATGCTTTCCGCGCCCACGGGTCGGGCGGCCCGGCGGCTCTCCGAAGTGACCGGACGCAAAGCCAAAACCCTTCACAAACTTTTAGGTTACAACCAGGACACCGAAACCTTTGAACATGATTTCACTAATCCTTTGGACCTGGACCTTCTGGTGGTGGATGAAGCCTCCATGGTGGATACCCAGCTCATGTATCGTCTGACCGAAGCCCTGCCGGCCGGCAGCGGTCTGATTCTGGTGGGAGACACCTTTCAGCTGCCCTCAGTGGGGCCGGGTAATGTATTGTCGGACATTATTGCTTCGGCACAGGTGGCGGTGTTTCCCTTGACCCGCATTTTCCGCCAGGCCCGGAAAAGCCCCATTGTCATGCATGCCCACAGTATCCGAAACGGGCAGATGCCGGACATCAAATCGGCAACACCTGACCAGCCTTCCCAATTTTATTTTATTGAAACCGGAACCCCGGCCCGTGTGGCAGACACCATCTGTGAGCTGTGCCACCAAAGAATTCCAAAGGCCTTTCCCAATATCAGCGAAACCCAGGTTCTTACCCCCATGCACCGGGGAGAGGCCGGTACCATCAGTCTGAACCAACGGCTCCAGGCGGTTTTAAATGATGCCCCCGGCGGTATTGAGTCCCATGGCCACACCTTTAAGACCGGTGATAAGGTCATGCACCTGAAAAACAATTATGAAAAAGAGGTGTTCAACGGAGATATCGGCCGGGTAATTGAGACAGACAAATCCACGGGCCAGGTGCTTGTGGATTACGAGGGCAGAGTCGTAACCTATGATGTGCCGGAACTGGACGAACTGACCCTGGCCTATGCGATCTCGGTTCACAAATCCCAGGGTTCGGAATACGATGGGGTTATCATTGCCCTGACCACGGCGCATTTTCCGCTTCTGCAGAGAAATCTGCTCTACACGGCCATGACCCGCGGAAAGTTTCTTGTCATTATTGTGGGATCCACCCAGGCCTTTAAAACGGCCTTTGATAATAACAGGACCGCTTTACGGCGATCCGGACTGAAAGGCCGTCTAAAAATCGGTTTAAAAACAGATGAATCGGCTGCAATTTCATAAAATTGCATTTCGATCCCCTATTTTTTAACGGGCTTGAAAGGACAACTTATGAAAAAAATATTGATCGTTTTTATCTGCCTGGTGGTAATTTGTGCCGCCGGCCTGCCCATTGCCAACGGCATCATCATGGAAAAAACGATAAAATCAGCTGTTGTGAAAAACAACAAAAAAGCTGCCAAGACCGTGGCGACCCCGAATATCAAAATTCTTGAATACGAGCGGGGCCTGTTTTCTTCCCGGATAAAATGGCGCATTGAAAATCCCGGTGGGTTCCCCGGCAGGGATATGGGGCAACTGGTACTGGTTAATCAGGCAACACATGGATTTTTTGGTGTAACCTCACAAACAAATCTTCAAGAAACGCCTGGGTACATGCAATGGGTGAACACCCATTTAAACGGCAAAGATCCGTTATCCATTCAGACTCAATTTTCTCTGACCGGCACCATGGTGTCCACAGTACATATGAATGCCTTTTCCATTGAAGAGAAGGGAAAAAAGATTGATATTCATACCCTGACGCTTGATGTTTCCACAGGCAAAGGATTCGAGACCCTGGATGCAAAAGGTCAGTGGAAAGGCGTGTCCCAGGGGGATGAATTTGTCATCGGGCCTGTAACATTTACATCTGATCTGGCGCAGCTTACCGACATGATCTGGACCGGCAAAAACACATTTTCACTGGCGCAGGTGAAAATAAATGACGGAAAATCAGATCCTGTAAATCTTTCCGGACTCAACGTCAATGTCAGCACCAATGCATCCGAGGATAAAAAAACACTGACCATGGTCACGGATTTCCATGTGGACGGCATTGAACTCGGGGGCAAGCAGTTGTCTGATTGGGCAGCGACCTTTAAGGTGAAACAGATCGATATAGCGGCCTTGGAACAGGGTATAGTCCTGTATTCAGGCATTATGGCCAAAGCAGGCCAACGTCTTGAAAAAGCCGGGGGAAATCCCGGTAATTTTCAGAAGATATTAAAGGCTGAAACGACCAGAAACGCGCCCCAGCTTATGTCTACGCTCAATGAATTGCTAAAAACGGGCCTGGGCATAGAAATCGCAGACCTGGATATCGACCTGCCCGAGGGCAAGGTGGCCGGGAGTCTGGACCTCAGCCTAAAAAAAGATCTGGACGCCTCCAATATTTTTATGTTTGCCATGCAGCCGGACATGATCTTTACATTTTTTGAACTGGATGCACAACTGCATCTGCCCTATGCCCTTGCAGGCGGGATCCCGAATCTGACTGAACCGCTGTTCCCTGGAATGGTCACCGGTCTTTTTGTTGTTCAAGACGACCTTTTGGCTCTTGATATGCACATCAAGGAAGAAAAACTGTTTCTTAACGGAAACCAGGTGTTACTCAAGCAATAACGGCCATGGGCCGACCTGGTCTATCAGCACCCAGGCTCGCCCCACAACAAAACATGAAAGTAACTTAGCAACTTATTGATACTTTCATATAAAGTACTTCTCTCTGCCGGGGTGATGCTGCCCCGGCAGCGGGCAAGAATCCAAAAAATTATTGCTCATCATCGTTAGCGGTTTCAGGATAAACCATTTTTCCGGTCATGGACAGGTCGTATCCCCCCAATTTATCGGCAGTTCTTTGAATCACCTTCCCTTTGAGCATGGCCAAAAACAATTGAACGCCCTGATCAAAAAAGTTTTCTTTATTGACAAAAAGATCAAAACGCTCCCAGTTTAAGGAAATGAAATCCAACCCTAGAAGGTTGGCCACGAATCTGGTGCCCGGTGCGGCATGGGCGTTGCCGTTAAGTATGGCCAGGCCCGCATCCATATGCCGAGATACGCAGTTCTCATACCCATCAATGATTCCCCGCCCCATTCCAAACCGTTCTAATTCCCGGTCCAAAAGCTCCCGGGCGCCGGTTCCCAGACGATGATTGACGATGGTCACCCCCTTTTGGGACAGGTCTTTAACAGACGAAATCTTTAGGGGATTATTTTTTTGAATAATCAGGCCCTGTTCTCTATGGCACAAATTGACAACCGCCGGAGCCTGGGGCATTTCTTTATCCATAAACGAGACACCGATATCGCCGTGTTCATCTGTCGACCGGAAACAGGCAATATGACACAAATTCTTTTTCAGGGCGTTGAGTCCTCCCAGACTGCCGGCCAGGCCATACAGCGCCATATGTTCACTGTGTTTCAAGTTGAATGTACTGACCAAGGTTTCCAGCAGCAGGTCATCGACACCGGAAATCAGCACCAGTCCATGATAGGGCGGAAGCTTTCCTTGTTCCGGAAAATTTTGGGTACCGTTTTCAACCCATTGGCGGACAAGCTCAAGGGGGAACAGCCATTTCCCCGTCACTTTAGAGGCCGGCAGGCCCTTGTCAGCAATCAGAGAATAGATCATTTTCTCATTTACATTAAGATATTTGGCCACCTGTCGCGTGGTAAGCATTTCGTCCATGTTGTCATGCCTTTGGGCTAATTGTTTCCATCTAACGGCCATGGGCCAACCTGACATATCATCTGCCAGGCCCAGCCCACAACAAAAATTGAGAGTAACCTAACAATTTATTGAAACTTTCATATACAATTTTGCTTACGGGTCAATAATGCAAGGATATGAATCGAACCAATATAATTTTTATAGCAAAAAAAAGATTGCTTTTTAAGACCTGATTTTCGTTTTGTTTGACAAACTTATGATGGGGAACTGCCCACTGGCACTTAAATGATATCGGGAAAAATGATCAAATTTATCTTGAATTAAAATTCAGTTTTAAATTTCCACATAGATTCTATAAATATTTAAGGAGATATCCGATTCGAATTAAATTATTTACGAATCATTTCAGGCAATGGTAAGCATTTTATGTTTTATATTTTAGTCGGTTATCACAAGACATTAAAAAATTATCGCCCAATGGTTTCAAAGAAAAATTATGAATAATTTCAAACTCCGTTATGCAATTGCATACATCAGCACACTGATTATTGTTGCTGCTGCCTTTTGCGCATGTGCCGGCAAGCAGATAAAAAAAGAGATCGTGTTTGAAATTGACAGTCATCCGCCCGGCGCTTTGTGTACACTGCATTATCAAGAGAAAGAACAGTTCGGTTCTCCCATAACAGTTATAGGCGAAACGCCTTTAAAAAAAGAAGTATCTTTTTATACAGCTACAGATGTCTGGTTAAAAATTGAAAAGAGAGGGGTTCAACCTTTTGTTGCCAAAATCGACACTGCCCGGCCTGTGAAAATTTCTGCAACCCTGACACCGGCGGACGAAACTGTTTGTCCACCTAATACAACACAATTGTTAAACGAATCAGATGATATTCTCGTCTTAATGCCACGGATAAAGGTTATCGCTCGTGGTACTTTGGGTAATGAGACGTCCCAACAGGAAAATAATCGGATCTCAGGCATCATTGGCCGGGGGGTGACGGCTGAGCTTCAAAAAACGAAACCGGCTCGACTGCTTGATAAAAAAAGTTCAGCCGGCAAACGATGCAATGCGCTGTGGCGGGATGGCAGAACCGCCATGGAAATTGTTGACCCTGTCCGTTTTTCATATGCTACTTGCCCTGTAAGGCTTGAAACGGCTTCCGGCCGGAAAAAAGCTTTAAAAATAGGCCGGGAATATAATGCAAAGGCTGTTATGCTGATTTCTGGAAAGGTAGATTATGAACAGGGTTCGCTTGTGGCATCAAAAATCGGGCTGAATGTTTTGGGTACGGCAGCAAGTTTTGCCGGCGGGTACGGCAATGCCATGAGCAATAATCAAAGCTATTTCACTTATACGGTTTATACACCGCAGTTTACAGACGGAACCTGCATCAGTGCTTTGCTTGTGGATACCAATACAGGAGAAATCCTATGGATGAACAAAGGACTGTGGCACATAAATGATTTTTCCAAATCCGAAGATGTAAAAAAAATGATCAGGCAATTGTTAACAAATTTAAAGGGGGAATAATTAAAAATGAAAAAACAAGCGCTATTTGTTATTTGTCTCTTTTTGTTGTTTCCGGCTTGCACGCAGACTGTAAAAATGCCGGAAAGCCAAGTATCGAATATTACACTGACGCAAAGGCATCATTTGACAGCGGCATTATATGCATCAGCAGAGTTGAAAAAAAACACTGACCAACAAACCAGCCCGTTAGATACGTTGTCTTTTCCTGTTGGCCCTCAGATGATAGGGATGCTTCAAAAAAATTTACCACAGATTTTCGATCAAGTCATGATGACAGACCAAAAGAAACTTCCTCCGGAGGCTGATATTCTAATTGTGCCTGAAATTCTGTCATTTGAGAACCATATACCTTTCCCGGCTTACAATCCTCATACTTGCAAAATAGTTTCCAAAATCACCTGTTATGACAAAGGTGATAATATTATCTTCACCCAGACAACCACGGGAAATTCCCAGACCGGGGGAAATCTATTTTCAGGATTCAAATCTCAGCAGTTAGCCGCTGAAGCCGTCCACCTTGCATTGGAAGATACGGTCAAACAGGCTCTGGAGGGCCTGTCAGAGGCAGATGAGTTGGGTCAGGATTGATAAACCGGAACAAATTTAGTATCACCACCTAGGAAAACGCGGTGATACAGCAACAATCTGTTCCCTGGGGGACTCGAACAGGATCACTCCCTTGCATAACCGACCCTGCAAGCGTTACAAGGCCTGATAATTCAACCGGATTTACCATTTTTGTACTGGAATGCATCGGCGGGAATGGCATCGCTCCAAACCACTGCCACCGGCTCAAACTCCGGCCTTAAATTTTTCACAATTGTACTTTTCATGCTGCTCTCCTATTTAATAAAGTTAACCTGCAAAAAAACAGATGGCTGCAAAGGCGCTGATAATGCCCAGCCCCTCTTTCAGGGTGATAGGTTCTTTTAGAACAATCCATCCCAGAGCAAGAGTGATTAACGGTGACATTGAAGTGAACATGGCACTCATGGGACTGATGTACCGGGTGGTAATTTTGGGGATAAAGCTCCATACCCCCCAACATACCAGGGTCAGGGACGCAGGCAGAATCCATTGGGATATCATTGTTATGGCCGGAAAGCGACCCGGCAAAGTCCAGAGCATCCCTTCGCAAGGCTCTCTCTCTTATAACAAAGGTGCTGGGTAAATCCTGGCTGAACATTGACAGGAAAACCATTGGTTTTGTGCCCCATGGAAACGTGCAGGTGGATGTGAACCGGTTCCTGGAACTTGCCGCCGTGCTCCCCCGGAACAAGGGTGGGGAAAAACCGCCCAACCCAAAGCAGATCAAGTTGCTTGAAGAGGCGGCCCAAATCAGCAAGTCCTCTTTTCTCTCGGGCTTTTATCTCAAAGATGCCCCGGATTTCGATGACTGGCAGCTGGAACAATCCGAACGGCTGAACCGACGGACGGCTAACGTCCTGGAATACCTTACCCGCTCAGAGATGAGCCGGGTGCATATTCAAAGGCACTTTCCCATGCCCGGCAATTGGTTGCGCTTGACCCCTTGAATGAAAGGGGCCAGCGACTGCTGATCCGCCTTTATGCAAAAACGGGGCAGCCCGGCGTTGCCGTCCGCCAATATGAAAAATGCAAAACCCGGCTGGCCCTGGAGCTTGCGAAAACGATTATGGATTGCTTTTCCCATGGGGTATTTTTTATCGGAATGGCAGGCTTAAGATCACCCGACGAGCTTGAAGGCGAACTGGTCAAGGTCTTGGAGCTTGCCTCGGATAAAAGAAACCTGGGATGCAGTTGCCCTTTTTCTTTCCGCCGCCCAAAGGGTCAGGCCGGATGTGAAATTCAACAGAGATAATTTTCAGGCAATATCCGTCAGGCATGGCAGAGAGCCGTAGACCAAAAAGATCTTTCCGACCTGCTTCGTGCTGCAAAGGGGGTATACGTCTATTTTGACATGCATACCCGGTACCATGAAAGCCGTGCCCTGTTTCAACCGGCCAAAGCCCTTGTCATGGAAATGGCCCATTCCGAACCCTGCCCGGATATGGCCCTGATTCTCCTTTGCCGGCTGGATATGACTGCCAAGGAGCGGCTAACTGACCGGCAGTCATCGGAACTCAAGGAGATGGCCGAAAAATGTCTAAGGCTTGCCGTAAAGGGGAAAAACCGGTCCGGCCGGGCATTTTCCCTGCTGCTGATAGGAGCTGTGACCCAGAAAGAAAAGGCATGGATCCTGCCGATAATTTCCAGCCTCCGGCCGACCAGGATACTTTTCATTGATCTGACACCCTCAACTTGAAATCCGGTTAATCTTTTTATAGTATCCCCGTCAACAGGCAACGACTAACATTCGGGTTGCAGGGTCATGAACATTCTAAAGTCAAAACTTCAGATTCCCAAACGGTATCACACGCTTTCCAGAAAGCGGCTGGTCCGATCTTTGAGTAAAATCAGTACTGCAAAACTGGCATCCATCAATGCCGGTGCCGGATATGGCAAAACGACCCTGGTTGCAGACGCGCTTAAACAAATGAACCTTGCCGCCCTCTGGTACCGGCTGGATGAACAGGATAACGATTTTGCCGTTTTTGTTGCCTATCTGTATGCCGCCCTTAACCAGAACGATTCCGGTGCTGATGAAATGGATATGCAGCATACGGTTTCAAAAACCGGTTTAACAAAACACACAGAGACACTTTTGGAATGGCTGACTTTTCTGGAAAAAACGATAACGCAGCCCACCGTGATCATCCTGGATGACTATCATCTGGTCGGAGACAATCCCGCCATCAATCAAGCGATACAGTTTATTATCGAGCGCCTGCCGGATCATATTCATCTGATTTTGATCGGCCGAAAAAATCCAAGAGTTGGCTTATCAAAGCTACGGGCAGAAGGAACGCTTATTGAAATTGATGAAGCCGATCTGGCGTTTACGCCCGGGGAGATCGAACTTTTTTTCTCAGATCACATATTGCCCACCCCAACTTCGGCCAAAGATATCTTTGCCGGCACAGGGGGGTGGGCAGCCGGTCTGGTGCTGCTTCGTTATTCACTGGAGAAAAAAGCCCCTGAAGAGATCAAGGCCGCAATTGATTCATTCGTGCAAAACCCGGGGCATATATTTTCTTATTTCAAAGAAACCATATTTGATCTGCAACCGCCTAATTTCAGAGCATTTATGATGAAAGCAGCCCTTCTTGCCGAAATAAACATAAACCTCTGCAGCAAAATATTTCATGAAGATAGTGCCGCCGCAATTATCAATAAAATGGTTGACGACCATTTAATGATTTTTCCCACAGACGACGTTGGCAAAAGCTTTTACCTGCATCATCTTTTCCGAGATTTTTTAATTGACCAGCTTCATCAAACGTTTTCAAAACCTGAAATCAATCAATTGCACCGTCGAATTGCCCGTAAACTTGAAACAGAAGATGTCTTTCAGGCCATCCACCACTTTTTAGAAGGCCAGGCTTTTGATGATGCCATTGCCCTCATCGGAACCCATGAAAGAAAATTTTTGCTGGAAGGAAAAGTCAATTTCCTGGGCCAATGCTTAAATAAACTGCCTGAATCCGTTATTGAAAAAAATCCCGAATCACTGCTGGCCCAGGCCAAACTCTTTTCCCATTTCGGGAAGCACAAACAGGCCATGGAGAACCTGACCCGGGCTCACCAACTGTTTAAGAAACAAAAATCCGGAGACAGAATGGTCAAATGCCTCATAGAGCTGGGCACCCAATACTATTCCACCGGGTATATTAAAGAAGCCAAACTGCTTATGGAACAGGTGCTTGGAGACGTGCAGGTAAAATCCTTTACCCACATTACCGCACTATCCTACCTGACATTGCTCTCTTCAATTTTATGCGAGTTTGAAACTGCGGAAAACTACTATAAAACAGGACGGGAAATAGCCCGGAGCCTTTCCGGTTTTGAAAGCAATTTATCTGAAATTTCCGTAAACGTTGCGTATACATACACATTGTATATTAAAGGAAGGTTTAACCAGGCATATCAGCTTAGCAAAAAGCTACTGAAAAAAGCGATTGAGTCCGGCGCAGAGGCATTTTTATCCTTACTCAATTATCAGTTCAGTTCCCACTATTTTATGCTGGAAGAATATGAAAAGGGGATTGAATATGCAAAAAAGGCCATTGAGATCTGTGATCAAACATCTCAGTTTGACAGCACCCGGGGATGGATCTATTTCATGTGGGCCCAAAACTGTGTCGCCCTTGACAGAACGGATCAGGCCCGTGAGTTGATCCAAGAGTGTGTCGGAATATTCGAGGACATGGGAAACCGCTGGGGTCTTGCCCACGCCTGGGAGCTGCTGCATAAAATAGATATTACCCAAGGGGACATGAAGTCGGCCCGGCAACAACTGGAAAAGGGCATGGACACCATCAAAGGTTACGGACTGGTTTCCACTGAAGGCATCTTTGAAAACAGCCTTGCCCAGCTGTATATCCTTGAAGAAAATTACTCAAGCGCCTTGGATTGTCTTGAACGTGCAAAAGATAAGTTTAAAGTTGTGGATTTCCATATGTGCTGCAACCATCTGCTGGCGTCGAAAGCCTGCTTTAAATCCGGTATGTTGCAAAAAGCGTTCAAGTGCCTGTCACAAGGTCTGGCTTTATCTGAAAAAAGAGACTACCACCGGTTTATTGAAAAAGAATCCCAGTGGATCAATTCTCTTTTAAAATCCGGTTATTCAAAACAGATACCACTGAACAAAAAAGCGGATACTTACCTGAAATCCGTTATTAAAGCAGATATAACGAAAAATCGGCCGGTCTTAAAGATCAAGTTGTTTGGCCGGTTCAAGCTTACGATTAACGATAAAGAGATCCCACCGGCAAAATGGCGCAGCTCAAGAGCGCTCATGATTTTAAAGTATCTTGCCGCCAACAGGACCAGAGGTTTTATTCCGCGGGAAGTATTGATTGAGATGTTGTGGCCCGAAGCTGACCCGAAAAAAACAGCGGGCCGCTTTCACATGGCCATGAGCGCCCTTCGCAAAACCCTGGAACCCGGAATTCTCCCCAAAAGGGCCTCCACATATATTGAACGCAAAAAAGACACTTACAGGCTGTATGATGACAGCAGAATCCGGATTGATTCAGAGCAATTTTCAGATGCGCTCATCCTGGCAAGGGCCAACAAAGCTCCCCCCCCAAAAGCACTCGAATCATACCGTTTGGCCCTATCCATTTATACGGGATCATTTCTGGAAGAAGATCAATATGAGGACTGGTGCAATTACATAAGAGATAAATTTAATTCAGATTACATGACAATGCTCAAAGAGATGGCTGATATTTACGAAAAGCAAAACGACATGGCAAATGCCCATCACTGCAACCAAAAAATCTTTAGCATCGATTCTTTTAATGAAACCGCAGTAACAAAAATAATGGCCTTCCATTCAAACCAAGGCAATTTTGCCCAAGTAAAACAGACATATAAAACTTACCGGGATGCCGCGCAGGATATGGCATGCCCGGTCAGCCCTGATGTGACGGCCCTGTATAAAAAGCTCACCCCAACAAAAAACTCAATTTAGTTAATCTTTAGTTCCATGTGCTATAGCACCCTAAAACTTTCAAAATAATTTTCAAGGAGATTTAAACACATGGATTCCGGATTATTGCCCAAAGGAGCAAAACGCTGCGGCATGGGGAAATTTTATTTCAGATTAACCGTTGTGGGAGCTGTTCTTCTTTGGGGAATTTATGCCTGGGTGTTGATCTACTGGAAGGGATTGAATCAAACCAACATGAACGATTACTATGGATTCGCCCTCTGGATCTGGGCAGACCTGGCAGTCATCGCAGTTGGCGGCGGCGCGTTTTTCACCGGACTGCTCAAGTATATTTTTAACGTTAAAGAACTTAAAAATATAATTAATTTTGCCGTGATCATCGGGTTTGTCTGTTATAGTTCCGCCCTGATGATCCTTGCCATTGACGTGGGACAACCATTGCGTTTCTGGTTCATTTACTGGCATGCCAACATCCACTCCATGCTGACGGAAGTGGCCTTTTGCCTGACAGCATATTTTATGGTGCTGACCATTGAATTCATCCCCAATATTCTGGAAAACAGACAAACCGCCAAAATTTCTTTTTTCAGCCACCTAAGCCATAACATGCACGGCGTCATGGCTGTCTTTGCCGCAACCGGTGCCTTTCTTTCCTTTTTCCACCAGGGGTCCCTTGGCGGGGTTACCGGTGTTATGTTCGGCCGCCCGTTTGCCGTCAGGGAAGGCCTGCTGATCTGGCCCTGGACCTTCTTTTTATACACTTGGTCGGCTGCGGCATTTGGACCGTGCTTTACATTACTGGTCACAAATATCACCGAAGCCATTACCCATAAAAAGCTGATAAGTGATCAAACGGTTCATCTTCTGGCAAAAATTTCGGGCTGGATGATTGTGTGTTATATGGTTGCCAAGATCATTGATACCATTTACTGGGCAACGGTAACCGCACCCGGACTCGGATTTGCGTTCAGCCGTTTTTATACAAACAACAGTTTCTACGGCTATTGGATTTTAATCGCTGAAGTCGTCTTCTGCGGAGTTATCCCGGGGCTCCTGCTGATTTACAAACCCACGCGTGAAAAATCGGCAACGCGCATGACTGCCATCATTTTGGGCGTAATCGGCATCTGCCTGAACCGCTGGGTCATGGTGCTCCAGACAATGGCCGCCCCGGTCATGAGTTTTGACACCTGGGCGCTATACGTGCCAAGCTGGCAGGAAGTGGCCACGACCATATTGCCCGTGGCCTACGGCATTATCCTGATCTCGGTTGCATACCGGTACCTGCCGGTATTCCCCCAAGAAATTAAGTTGAATGACGGGTAAGAAGCAGACACCCTTCAAAAGGGAAATTCCTTTTCCCCGTAATCATCCACAATAGAATCCAGGCTCGGACAATCGGACAATCCTGAGCCGGGCGATTTCACGCATGGTTCTGCGTTCCCGGGCTTGGGCTTGGGCATCAAGGAGATCATTTGTAGTGGACCGGCCTCCCCGGTAACAGGCGCGCTCTACCCGCAAGGGTTCCTCCCTCTTACCCCGGATTAGTCTATTTTTGGTTAAATATCATTTCAACCCATCTTTCCCATCTTTTTAAGACAATTCCTGCAGATGCCGTCTATACGCAACTCAAACTTATCTATACGGCCCGGGAAGGTATTTTCAAAAGAATGAAAATCAATATTCACGGCTTCGGGTGTCAAACAGTCCATGCGCCCGCACTGGGTGCAGTAAAAATGGGGATGGGCCGGGTGATGGGCATTAGGAGCCATGCCGTAATAGGCCGCCCGGCCGCCGGTCGCGATCCGGGCCACAATCTGTTTTTCCACCAGCAGATCCAGGATGCGGTATACGGTTACCCGGTTTATGTGGGCGGATCTCTCTAAGGTTTCGTGGATATCTGCCGCTGACAATGGAAAATTGTTACCGCCGATGACTTCCAGTACCCGCAACCGGTTGGAGGTTGACGTTATGCCTGCGTCTTTAAGCAGCGCCCTGTAATCACAATGGATACACATGATATTACTTTTTTACTTCTCCTGCATGCTGAACCGTTCTGGGTACAAAATCCCAAAGTTTTTCAACACCCAGGGTGATTAGAAATGCAGTGCCGGCCACCATGATAATGGCCGCCCCGGAGGTCAGGTCAAACCGGTAAGACAGGTACAGCCCAGCCATGGTGAAACAGGCGCCCAGCAAACTTGAACCGGCCATCATGGTCCCCAGGGACCGGGCATGTTTCTCCACCATGAACGGCGGGATGGTGAGCAATGCAATCACCATGATCAGCCCCACCACCTGGATCACCATGACCACGGTAAGTCCGAGCATTGCAATCAGAGAAAAATAGATCCCGCGCACCGGAAGTCCCCGCAAGCCCGCAAATTCTTCGTCATAGGAAACCGCCATCAGTTCCTTGTAAAAAAAGGCAACCAGAAAAAGGATCAGGGTGCCGATGACAGCCATAATGATCAGGTCTGATCCGGGCACGGTAAGAATACTGCCGAAAAGATAACTCATCAGATCCACATTATATCCCGGTGTCAGATCTACCAGAATAATACCGAATGCCATACCCACGGCCCAGATCACACCAATGACCGTATCGGCCCGCTGCCTGTTGTTTAACGTAACAGCTGCCATGACCAGTGAGGCCCCCAGGGAAAATCCCATGGTGGAAGGAATCACCGGCCAGTTGAAATAAAATGCCATGCCGATCCCGCCATAGGCGGCGTGCGCAATACCGCCCGATAAAAACACGATGCGGTTCACCACCACCAAAGTGCCCATGATGCCGCAGATGATGCTGGTCAAAAGCCCTGCGGCCAGCGCATGGCGCATAAACTCGTATTTAAGAATTTCCATCTGCACCCCCTGGATCTTTATGCCCTGCCCCGGGCATGACCTGGGCCAGCACCTGCACCCGACAGGCATCTTCCACCGAGCATTCATACATGGTTTCAAGCATCTGCCCTTTAATCTCCTCCTGGGAATGGTAATGCAGCCCGTGGTTCACGCAGGCCACTGATTTGACATAATTGGATACGGCAAACAGGTCATGGGTAACCACCACAATGGCCACATCCTTATTTAGGATTTCAAGCAAGTTTAAAAAATCCTCCTGGCCCCTTGAATCAATACTGGCGGTGGGTTCGTCAAGAAACAACAGTCTCGGCTGGGTCATTAAAGACCGGGCGATGAATACCCGCTGACGCTGCCCCCCGGAAAGCTCTCCGATCTTTTTGCGGGCATGCCTGGCCATACCCAGACGATCCAGTGCGGCCAACCCATCATTCTCACACTCTTTCCGGGTCCGCCGGGACTGCCCGAAGCGCCCGCCTGTCCCCAGGCATCCCATGAGCACCACATCCAGTGCGGTAATGGGGAAATGGCCGTTGATATGGACGTTCTGGGGCACATACCCCAGGGCCTGGGTCAATTTGCCCGGACGCTCTCCCAATACCCGGATTTTACCTTTATCAGGTTTAAGAAGCCCCAGGATCAGGCGAATCAGGGTGGATTTTCCTCCGCCGTTGGGGCCGATAACAGCTATAAAATCGTGCTCCCGGATGGTTAGGTTGATATCTGAAAGAACGATCTCTCCATTGTAGGAAAAATCCACATTTTCTACCGTTACCAGGGCTTTTTCTAGGATCTCGACTATTTTAGGACCTCCTTAAACTGCGCAGCCACTTTTCTCATATTATCCAGCCAGTCCGGTGCCAGAGGGTCGGCCGGTATAACCTGTCCGCTAATTTCCTTGGCCACAAGGGCCGCACTCTTGGTTGAAAACTGGGGCTGGACAAAAATTACTTTAATGCCTTCGGCCCTGGCATGGGCAATCAATTCCTGCAGTTTGGCCGGTTTTGGATTTTTGCCTTCTATTTCAATGGGGATCATTTTCAGGTGGTAATCCCGGGCAAAATACCCCCATGAAGGATGAAACACCATAAACTGCAT
This sequence comes from uncultured Desulfobacter sp., assembly GCF_963677125.1. Classification (NCBI taxonomy): domain Bacteria; kingdom Pseudomonadati; phylum Thermodesulfobacteriota; class Desulfobacteria; order Desulfobacterales; family Desulfobacteraceae; genus Desulfobacter; species uncultured Desulfobacter sp. The sequence goes on from NZ_OY781882.1 coordinate 3,724,329, forward strand.
ACCCGCTTTATTTTTTAACATCCGGGCCAGATCCAGATCCAGGGCATCAATTTTTTTGATGAAACCATGATAATTGGCCGTGTAAAAGTCTTTATTTTCAGGATCTGCGGTAACAAGGGTGTCAAGGATATGGCCGGACTGGATTTTGACCAGCTTCGGAGAGAGCCAGATATGGGGGTCCAACCCGGCATGGCCATGATCATTCTCGTGGTCATGGTGGTCGGCCGATTCTTCGTCTTCGTGATGGTGAGCGGCTATGGGCTGTTTTTCGATGCCTTTCTCTGTGTGGACAATGGTCATTTCCGGATTGGCCGATGCAATTTTGTCCAGCCAGAACGTTTCAAATGGCACACCAATGGAAAAATAGATACGGGATTTGGATAGTTTTGCCATCTGCAGGGGTTTTGGCTCATATGTGGCCGGACTTGCTCCTGGCTGGACCATCACGGAAACATCCACTTTATCTTTGCCAATTTGTTGCACAAAATATTGCTGGGGCACGATGCTGACAAATATGGGAACCGGTGTTTGGGCCCCGGCATATCCATAACAAACGGCAATCATTGAGATAATCGTAAACAATTTAACAAATAGTTTCATATCAGAGTCCTTTTTGAATCAATTTTATATGGTCATATCGGATAAAATGAGAAACAATTTATATATGCAAATTTATTGCATTTTGCAGAAAAGGCAAGGACGTTTTTATATTTTCATGAAAATATACGTCTTGTGAATGTTACTTGAGGGTTAAAACGAAATGGCGCAGAGAGGCTGTTTTGAAATGCGTACTAATTAAGATCTTCGTTGTCTTTTTTAAAGACTGGAATTTTAACTGTCGGCACCCCCTCTTTCTCCAGGGTCTTTTCCTCTTCCTGGGTTGTGGTGCCCCGGATCTGTTTGAACTCTTTTGCCCCGTAATGCATTTCCAACGCTTCTTTGGCAAAGGCGGACCCTACATCTTCGTAGTTATTCTCGACGTACTCAGTCATTTTTTCGGCAAATTCGGCCATGGCATCCAGTTGGGCCTGGGACGCCAGCTCCCGGTTGGGACCGGCAGGGACTGGGGACGCAGATTTCCTTATGGCCACGGCAGATAATTTTGGACTTACTGAAAAACTGTCACACACAGGGCATTGCAAAAGGCCCTGCTCCTGCTGACGGTTAAGATCATCCCGGTCATCGAACCAGCCTTCAAAAATATGGCCGTTAATGCATTCCAGATCAAAGACTATCATGATTAGAGGGGTATACGTTATTTTAGCATCTTTTTCAATTGAGAAATACGCGCCAGATCCTGTTGCGAGCGCACACAGGGAAACAGACTGTTGTTGGTCAGCGCCGGATGGGCAGTGATATCAAAACGGGCATTTTTTACGGCATCCGCCCACATGGGGGTATGGGGAATGGGGGTGTAATAGGCCAGGACCGGGGTTACGCCTAAACGTTTCACCAGGGTGATGGAGTCGCCCACCTCATCAAGGTTCTGGCCAGGCAGTCCGCACAACAGGTAAGCGCCCAACTGGTCCGTGGCAAACCCTGCTGCGCGCAGGTTCTCCACGGCCGTAAAAAATTCATCCTGTTTCACTTTAATGTCGTGGCGATGACTTGAGAAATCTGTGGTTTCAAGCCCAAGACGGATAGTTTTAAAACCTGCTTTGAACATCAGATCCGCAGCTTTTGCTGAAACTTCTTTTATGTGCAGGGCATTGGGGGTGTGGAAAAAGATGTCCATTTTCTCATCAATAATGCGTTCAAGCAGGGGGAAGGCATATTTTTCCGGATTGATCAGCAGCGCATCATCGTAAAAGGCAAAATTTTTCACCTGAAAATGGATGTGCCAGTGGTAGATTTCCTGAAAAACATTTTCCGGGGAGCGCCGTCGAAATCGTGGTTCAAGAAAGGACGAAGCGCAGTATTCACAGGAAAAGGGACACCCCCGGGAGGTCATAATCGGCGCATAGGCCATGGTGTCCTGGAGATCCAGGGCGGCAAAAGGGGAGGCGTCAAGGTCTGCCGGGGCAGGTATGTCATTCAGGGTAAACCCGGTGTAGGTTCTAACCAGGTCTGCAAGAACTGGTTCTGCCGGACCGGTGATGACATGGTCCGCCCCGGAATGTTTTCGGGCATGGGCTTCACAAAGCGTTGCGTAAATACCGCCCAACACCACGGGTACGCCAGGAAAAACCTTTTTGAGCAGGGTAATGGTTTCAGCCACACCTGTAGCCCAATAGGTCATAAGTGAGGTGACTAGAATCAGGTCAGGCCGATCCATTGACAAAAGATCCTGTTCAACCCACTCTTTTAAAGCCCCGTACCGGGTAAAATTTGCATTGGCCGTTCCCAAATGAGGTTCAAGCGCTTCGGGCAAAGGGATCCGGGTTTTCTCAAAGGGCCCCCTGCCGTCCCAATACACCTTGACACGATTGGTTTTCCTGGGGTGAAACCGATTCATGCAGTCCAGAAATGAAACCCGCACATGATTCTGGCGCAGAATGGCGGCAATGGTAAAAAGGCCTAAGGGCCGGGCCCAGAAATCAAAGGCGGCAAAATCATGGACCCAGGGATTAACGCAGAGAATATGTGGTGAATCAGTTTTCAAAATACTGCATGGAGGTCTTTTTCAACTCCCGGCGGGAAAACAGCAAAGTATAATCTTTTTCACCTGTGGCTTTGGAAACCTTTGCCGCAATGGCAAAGCATTCCTCCTCAGTTGATCCGTGAACCATGGTGTACAGATTCTTATCCCACCCGGGTGCAGGGTCTCTTCGATAACAATGGGTGATCTCACGAAAGGAGGCCATGATGCTGCCTACCTCTTCCACACGTTCCTCAGGCACTTTCCAGGCCACCATGGCATTGGCCTTGAATCCTGATTTCTGATGCTTGAGGGTGGCGCCGAACCGTCGGATCATGTTTCTGTCATGAAGACCGGACAGCACTTCAAGAAATTCTTCTTCAGAAATGCCGATCTGTTCTGCCATTTCAAGATAGGGGCGCTTGCAGACCGGGATATCGGTCTGCAGCAGTGAAATTACTTTTTTTTCCAAGTCTGTGAGGGATGTTGTCATAAACTGATTTCCAAAAGCCTTTTATCTAAATTTTTTTATCTGGGAACAATGCCATAATCTCATCTTCAGAGGCTCCGCAGATACCGCGCTCGGTGATGAAACCTGTTACAAGACGGGCCGGGGTTACATCAAATGCGTGGTTGGCCGCAGGGCTGTTTTCAGGCGGCACCAGGACAGATGAAATTTTTCCTTCGGAAAATCCCTGTACATATTTAATCTCGTCCGGGTCCCGTTCTTCAATGGGAATATCTTTTACGCCATCGGTAATGGTCCAATCAAAGGTGGAAGAGGGAAGCGCCACATAAAAGGGCACATCGTTGTCCCGGGCAGCCAGCGCCTTGAGATAGGTGCCGATTTTATTGGCCACATCACCGGCCCGGGTGGTGCGGTCGGTGCCGACAATGACCAGATCCACCATGCCGTGCTGCATCAGATGCCCCCCGGCGTTATCCGTGATCACGGTATGCCGGATGCCGTGTTTGCCAAGTTCCCAGGCGGTCAGGCGTGATCCCTGGTTCAAGGGGCGTGTTTCATCCACCCAAACATGAATATCAATGTCTGCATCAAAAGCGGTGTACATGGGCGCTGTGGCCGTACCGTACTCAATGCAGGCAAGCCACCCGGCATTGCAGTGGGTCAAAATGTTTACGGGCTCACCCTGTTTCTTCTCAGCAATCTCTTTGATGATGGACAGGCCAAATTCACCGATTTTTTGGCAGTTCACCGCCTCTTCTTCCACGATCTCTAAAGCCTCTTTCAAGGCAACTTCCACCCGGGCATCATATTCGGATGCGTTAAGGGCTTTTTCCATGACCCGATCCACAGCCCAGGCCAGATTGGTGGCGGTGGGGCGGGCATCACGAAGGCGGCCACATTCACGTTTGAACCATGCATCATCCGCACCCTTATTACCCTGCTGCACCAAAATAACATACACCCCCAACGCCCCTGTGGCACCAATCAACGGGGCGCCTCGAACATACATCTCCTTGATGGCATGGATCACCAGATCATTGGTTGTCAAATCCTGAACAATCAGTTCATGGGGCAGGCGTCTCTGGTCTATGACCTTTACAGTTTGTGACTCATTATCAAACCAGATGGGCCGCATCTGTTTTCCATCCACATTCATGGCATGTTTCCTTTAGAATTTTCACTTCTTAATTCTATTTTATAAAAAAGTCTGGGTAAGTTACTCAGATCTCTCAAACTTTGTTGTGGGCAACGCCTGGATATAAACCCAGTCAACCCAGGGCTGTTATACCAGATCAAGCGGTTAATTTGTACAAATTAAAGCCCAAACCGAATCCGGAATCAAGCTGCAATGACATTTTAACCAAATGAAAATGTTGTTCAGCAGAGCCTTAACCTTAAATTATCATCAGATCTTAAGCCCTACCGATATCTTGTTGCCGAATTTCGAAGGCGCCAATCAAAAACAAAAAAAGTGTTGACTTTGCTACCCAAAAAGAAAGGAAAAAGCACCATTTTACACCACAAGTAACACATTTATTAGCTTATCCTAATTCAAATTTCACTAACCATTTTTTCATTCTTTAAATATCAACATAACGTATTGATATAATAAATATTTTAGCCCTAACACCCCCAATTACGATTTTTTGCCGCATTGACATAAACATAGGTTTAAATACTATCGTAAAGCTAACTTTATTTTTACATTTAATTCTTCTAAACTTTATTCAAGGATTCTTTCCAGGAAGATTTGACACAGGCAGTAAAAATAGATAAACAAAGATATTGTACTCATATTATCCTTTAGCACTATAAAGGTATTCAACGCAAAAAACAGGAGGGGAAAATGATCAAAGAAAAAAGCAAGTTTAAAAAATCATTGCTGGCATTGCCGATTCTGATTTTTTTAATGTGCGGTTCTGCTTTTGCTCAAGTTTCGGTATATGCTGAGGGTGCCTACACCGACACCGACCTGGTGGTTTACATTTATGCAGACATTTCTACTAGCTCCGAAAATGAAGCACTGTTGAGCTATGGCGTAACTCTTGAATACAACCCGGTTAATCTTGGCAATCCAGTGGCGACAAAAAATTCTGCGGACTGGTATTTTGGCGATAAAGATGATCCCTATCCCACACCAAATGCAGAACCGGACACCAACACCGCCGGGAAAGTTATTATTGTTGGCGGAAAGCTTGATTCTTCACCACCCATTGAAGGCGTTTCTGGAGATCGAGTTCTGCTGGCCACAGTAACCTTTGACCGTTTAACAACAGAACTTCCCAGCGCAGAACTGTATTTAGGAAAAGGGGATGCCTATGCTAATTTTGTCCAGATTAATGGTACAGACCTTGATCAGACACTTGCCGGGACAGAGGAAAACGGGACTATTGGCCAAGTTAATATTTTCCAGCGGGGAGATGCAAATGGCGATGGCGTAGTAAATGTCAATGATCTAAGAGCATTACGCATAGCATTGAGTGATCCGGATGCGGCACCTTGTTACGTAGATTGTAATGGTGATGGTGTTGTTAATGTAAACGATCTAAGGTGCATAAAATTATCACTGTAATCTAAGTTATATTAGCAAAAACTAATTATTATTTAAACCAGTTAAGGAGAAAAATGAAAAAGCTATCAGTAACAACTATCTTAATCTTATGTTTTGGAATAATAACTTGTTTAACAAGTGTTGCCAGTGCAAACCTTGTCTCAATAGTCTTTGATGATATTTACGAATCAGGAATTAAAGTACGTTCAATTCAGTTTGATTTTATCGCTGACGTATATCCTTTTCTTTCTGACGATAATGATCTGTGGGCGGAAGCAGATTTCACGACTTCTAAAGGCGAAGCAATAACTTGGAACAATACAGTGAGTAATAATTGGAGTGTGGAAGAAGGGGCTATAGATTATGACTCAGAAACCGGCATTACAAGAGCTACAGGCGGAGTAATCTATTACTTTGGCAGCAGTGAAAATGACGGTTACGCTTTGCATGATGGAATAGTGGGCACCTACGAATCTTCAGTTGAATTTTCTGTGGATTTGGATTCAATCCAAGTTTTTAAATGGGATGACACTGCTAATTCAATTGCTTTTACCGTTTCCGAAAGTTACTCAGGATTAGACCAAATAGTAACTATTTCTGCTAGCAACGTCCCGATTCCCTCATCCATAGTTCTCCTCGGCGTTGGAATATGCAGCCTATTGGGACTTAGTCGAAAAAAATCAGTTAGGTAGCGGAAGCGCTTAATTTTTTCTGTTCCGCCCCTTGTCTCGACTTTCATTCTTTGTCGATAGGACAAAAAAAATAGATGGCAGTGACGATTTAAAAAAACCTGTCAAAGGCTGTACTGCCCATTACACTACAGACCGTTGACAGGTTTTTACCAACTGCGAGTATGACATGAGCGATTAGTCCCTTATTACCGCCAGACAGGTTAATTTATATTTTTCGGAAATATTGAAGAGAAATCAGCATTGCAGGCGTTTCCGATAAAACCATATTTTTGATCATATCCTTCCTTACTTCCAGAAGTGACAGGGGCACCCATCTTTAATTCTGTTCAACCAATTCAAAAGCATCAGTGCTTTTTTATATATCTACAGCTTAATAACGGTTGAGGAGTAAGACCCAACAATTAAACGCAAATCGAAGGGGATAAGGCTGGGGGATATAACGACCCAACATATCCCTTCGGTAAGCGTGTATGAAATAATTAATGGAACTGAAATCTTATAGTTCCATAAAATACAACCGTAGAATTACAACAACAAGATCTTCATCCCATTCCCATTATCCTCTGGACAGGGGATGAAGAATCATCTGCGGGATATCAAATTGCAAGACCCAACTTAAAATTCAGGATACTGTCAAGCTACGAATAAAAGGACCTGTAGCATCCACCCCTTTTTGCTCCACCTCACGGATGGTTTGGGAACCCACTACAGCTATATCGGTTTTACCCACCAAAAAATCGACATCGGCTTTTTCCTTTACTCCGAATCCCACGGCCGTGGGCAGACGGGTGGCTTTTTGGCACCTTGCCAGATAGGTTCCCATGTCCGAAGAAAACTCTGTCTCTTTTCCGGTCACCCCTTTTCTGGCCAGACAATAAATAAAGCCAGAGGAATGGCTGTCGATCATTTTCATGCGCTGGTCAGAGGTTTCCGGAGAAAAGATATATACCGGGGAGAGATCATATTTATCCATGGCAGCCAGATAATCACCGGCCTCTTCCGGTGGAAGATCCGGGACAATGGCGCCTTTTACGCCAATTTCCGACATCCGGGATGCAAAGGCATCCATGCCGTATTTATAAAGGATGTTCCCATAAGTCATAAATAAAAACGGGATGTCAAAGCTGTCTGATACTTTCTGGGCAAACTCAAAACATTGTTCTACGGTGGCACCAGTGTCCAAGGCAGCCTGGTTGGCCTTGAGAATCACCGGCCCGTCTGCCATGGGTTCTGAAAACGGAATCTGGAGCTCCATTAAGTCCACGCCTGCGTCCACCATCTGCCGGACAATTTCAAAGGAGGCGTCAAAGGACGGATAGCCCATGACAATATGGGTCATCAACAGGATATCTTTTTTCTTGCGCTGTTCCCGGATATAGGTTTCCAGAAACGCGGGGGCAGGTGTCGAAGTATTTGTATCAGTCATTTTGATATTCTCCTGCTTTGGCACAGATAAATTCTTTCCATTTGGGATCGCCGATGGCATCGGCCACGGTAAAAATGTCTTTATCCCCCCGGCCGGACTGGTTGATAATAATGATATCATCCTTGGACATGTTGCCGGCTTCCCTGAATGCCCCGGCAAAGGCATGGGAGGACTCCAGGGCCGGAATAATGCCTTCCAGCTGCATGGTCAGTTTCAGGGCATCCACCACCTCAGTGTCCGTGGCATATTCAAACCGGGCTTTATTTTCATCCCGCATATTGGCAAGAATGGGCGAGACACCGACATAGTCAAGGCCTGCAGAGATAGAGTGGGTCTCTTTCATCTGGCCGTCGCTGTTCTGCAGAAAATAGGTTTTATACCCCTGGGCAATGCCGGGGCTGGCATCTTCGGAACAAAGCCGGGATGCGTGACGGCCCGAGTTAATGCCTTCGCCTCCGGCTTCAACACCCACAAGCTCAACCGGATCATCCATGAACCCCTGGAAAAGCCCCATGGCATTGGACCCGCCGCCCACACAGGCAAAGACTTTAGACGGCAGCCGCCCTTCGGCTTTCATAATTTGGGCACGGGCTTCTTTTCCGATAATGGACTGGAACCAGGAAACCATTTCAGGAAAAGGATGGGGACCGCAGGCGGTTCCCAGGACATAGTGGGTGGAATCCATGTTGGTGACCCAGTCCCTGAACGCCTCGTTGATGGCATCCTTTAAAATCCGGGTGCCGTCGGTGACCGGCACCACGGTGGCACCAAGCTGCTCCATCCAGAACACATTGGGCCGCTGGCGCAGGACATCCACCTCTCCCATGTATATGGTGCAGTCAAAGCCGAATTTGGCCGCCATGGTGGCCGTGGCTACACCATGCTGCCCTGCCCCGGTTTCGGCAATCACCCGTTTTTTTCCCATCTTTTTTACGAGAAGCCCCTGCCCCATGACGTTGTTGGCCTTATGGGCACCGGTGTGATTCAAATCTTCGCGCTTAATATATATTTTTGCCCCGCCAAAATGCCGTGTGAGGTTTTCAGCATAGGTCAGGGGCGTAGGACGGCAGGAATAAGTTGCCATCAAATTTTCATAATCCTGCCAGAACCCCTTGTCTTCTTTGGCCTGCCGGAACCTTTCATCCAGCTCCTCAAAGGTGGCCACAAGGATTTCAGGTAAAAAGGCCCCGCCAAAGGAGCCGTAATATCCGCGGTGTTTCATGTATCTGCCTTTCTTAAAATGGTTGGCAATTGTAAACTTATGTCTGATTTTTAATGGTCTGGCTAAAGGCAAACCGGTCCGTACGACAAAACAGCACCGAATAGATTGCACCAGGCGCTTTAGGGAAATTTAACGACCGTCGGACAACCAGAATCGGATCTAACGGCGGCATATCCAATATGGATGCCCGCTGTTCATTCAACGTTTCCACCTGGAACTGCTGGGTGCCGTCACAAGGTGTGAGATAAAACCGTTCGGACACCACCCGGGACAAGGATTTATCCCCAAGCTCCATATCCTCAATACCCGCAAACAGCTCCGGATCCAGGAAAAGATCCTCCAGCAAAACCGGTTCATCCCGGGCCACGGTCAAGCGGGACATGACAAAGGCCGGTTTACTGTGAAACGGATTGTCCACATCACCTGTAACGGTCTTTTTTTCCAAAGGCATAAGCACTCTTTTTTGCGTGGGAACGCCCTTGGTTGAAAAGGCCTGGGAAGTGCCGGCAAGGGAAAACAGATCAATCTGGGGCGAAGGTTCTTTCACAAAGGTTCCGGCCCCCCGCTTTCTCTGTATGAGGCCCTTTTGCACCAGAATATCCATGGCCTGACGGACGGTGGGCCGGCCCACCCCATATGATTTTGCAAGAACCGTTTCAGACGGAATCATCTGCCCGGGGGGATAAACGCCCTCACGAATACGGGACTGGAGCTGTTCACAAATCTGGTGATACAAGGGTATGGGGGAGTCTGGATTCAGCATAGCCTGCCTTATACTTAAGCTTGCAGTCATTCGGAAAGGCATCTCACACCTTATCCGTCAGACTGTTTGATTAATAGTACCGGCATCATAATTGACAGCATGTCAAGTTGTCAAGACATTTTAACAAGCCAATCCCGAATACTCGGCAAGGCAAAACAATCTTGCCCGAACACCTTTAATTTGTTACAAAACAAGCATTGTCATCTCAAACGCCAAACTCATTTTCTCATAAGGCCCGGCATAAAACTGTCGGCAAAAAAATGGCCCAAGACATACTCTTGGAGAGCCTTTTGGAGGGCATACCCATGGACAAAAAATATTTCACTGCCATGATTCTCATTTTATCTGCGGCTTTCATGGTGTTTTGCGGCTGCTACCCGAAACGGGTCGGTCCCATTGGCCCCGAAGGAAAACAGCTGACCTGGGAAGAAATGGACCTGAGCCGGCGAAAGGACCATATGCGCCAAAAGGTGCTGCCGGTTGCAGCCGATGTCTTTGGGACCTGGCAGCCGAAACGATTTGCCCAGATTGATTGCCGCCTCTGCCATGCCCAGGGCGAAACCCAGGGTATATATGACATGCCCACCGCGAACCTGCCCAGACTAAGCGGGGCTCTGCTTTTGGGGCCGGAATTCGAAAGGGCACCGGAAACCACCCGTCTCAAACTCGACCGCCTGGTCCCCGAGATGTCAGCAGCCCTTGGCGTAAAGCCGTTCAGCATCATTACCCGCAGAGGCTTTGGCTGTTATTCGTGCCATTTGGGGCCGAACGGCGCGATGTTCGGGAATTAATAGATTCCGGCCTGAATTCAATTCTGTGCCGCAGTCCTGGGTGCAAAGGGCTTGTCGGACAGAGCCAGGGAAAAGGCAAACCCGATAGCTAAGAGAATCGCACCACCGGCGTAGGTATAGACACCGGGGTTGGCAGGGAAGCGGTCACGGATAACGGCAGCCAGCTGGGGGCCGAGGATCCCGCCGGCAGACCAGCCGGTAAGGATGACGCCATAAACCACAGGCATTTGAACCTGCCCGAACACATCCAGCACAAAGGCGGGCATGGCACCGAATCCGCCACCATAACAGAGCAGGACATAACAGACCAAGGCGCCGAAAAGCCATGGCGATTTAATGTAAATAAGGGCAATAAATATGGCGATCTGACTGCCCACCAGCAGGCGAAACGCATTGGTCCGGCCAACCTTGTCGGACAGGCTGCCCCAAAAAAATCGTCCCACGCCATTAAACACGGAGCTAATGGCGATCAAGGTGGCGCCGGCTGCGGCCAGCGCTGTCGGGTCAGCATATTTTGCGGCATTCGAATCTCTGAGCAGCGCCTGCAGCATGGGCGACTGAAAACCGATAAACATGATGCCGGCCGAAACGTTACAGGTAAGCACCATCCACATCATGAAAAATTTCCCGGACAGGACGCATTGCCTGCCGGTTAATGCCGAGCAGCCCGTACCCAGATCGGATACTGTGGTCTTGGCCGGACAAAATCCGTCGGGCGGGTTGATCAGATTATATCCGGCCGGCAGGGTCAGCACCAGCATGACAATACCAATCCAGAAAAAAACCTGCACAAGGTTGTGGTCAAAGCGGGTCATGAGGATGGGTGCAATGAGCTTGGACATGACCAAGGCGCCGAAGCCAAATCCCATGACCACCATACCCGTAACAAGGCCCTTTTTGTCGGGAAACCACTTGGCCACCGTGGCCACCGGAGTCACATACCCCAAACCTAACCCGGCACCACCGATAAACCCGTAGCCAATGTAAAGCACAACCAAATTGTGCATACGCAGGGCCAGGGCCGCAACCAGATATCCAACACCAAACATCACCCCGCCGGCCATGGCCAGTTTTCGCGGCCCAATTTTTGACAGGTTCATGCCGCCCCAAGCAGCGGCCAGGCCCAGACAGCAAATGGCCGTGCTGAAGGTCCAGGCGACCTGGCTGTTACTCCAGCCGTAGGTATTGACCAGGGGTTTTTGAAAAAAGCTCCAGGCGTAAACCGTGCCCAAACAGACTTGCAGCAGGGTTCCGAAAATGGCGATTCTCCAACGGTTGGGATATTTACGGACATCAGTCATTTCAAATTTCCAATCTATGGGCCGGAGTATCCGCCAAGGGATGTCGGAACCGGACTGTTTTTTGATTATACCACGAAGTTCACGAAGACCACGGAGACTTTCTTCGTGAACTTCGCATTCTTCGTGATTTTTTATGGCTTTTATGACCAGGTATTAATGCAATAGAAAGCGCTATCCCTGGGGCGGTTTAGCCACACTGACCACCTGAATGGTGGTGTAGGCCTTCAAGCCTTCCACACCAAATTCGGTGCCGATACCGGAAAGCTTGACGCCGCCGAAGGGAGCCATGGGGTGTAATTTCCCATGGGCGTTGACCCAGGCGGTACCTGACTCCAGACGCTGGGCAACCGCTTTTGCCTTCTGGACATCATTGCTCCAGGCAGAGCCGCCTAAACCGACATCCACGGCGTTGGCCCGGGCAACGGCCTCATCAATGGTAGAGTATTTAAGGATGGGCAGTGCGGTGCCGAACTGCTCTTCTTTAACCAGATCCATATCATCGGTGACATCAGCCACTAGGGTCAACGGATAAAAATAGCCATTTCCCGGCATGGGTTCCCCGCCACAAAGGATCCGTGCCCCTTTGGCCTTGGCATCATCCACATATTGTTTGATGAGATCAAACTGGGCGGCATTGGCCAGGGGGCCGATCAAATTGGCCTCATCCATGCCGTCACCCACGGGGATTTTGCTCACATAGTCGGTAAATTTTTGGCAAATTTTTTCATATTGGTCCTCATGGACAAAAAGGCGCTTGAGGCAGGCACAGGTCTGGCCGGCGTTTATAAAACATCCCCAAAACAATGGTTCAAGCAATGGGTCTATATCGGTGCCGGGCAGGATAATACCCGCATCATTGCCGCCCAGTTCAAGGGTCAGGGTTTTCAAATTTGCGGCGGCCCGCTGCATAATTGTCTGACCCACCGGCACGGAGCCGGTAAATACAATCTTATCAATACCTTTATGGGCGGACATGGCATTGCCGATCTCGGAACTGCCGGCCACAACATTGAGAACGCCGGGAGGCAATATCTCATTAATAAATTCAACCATGCGTACAGTAGAAAGCGGTGTATAGGATGCAGGTTTGATAACAACAGTGCAGCCCACACGCAGCGCCGGCATGATATGCCAGACAGCAATCATCAACGGCCAGTTCCAGGGAGTGATGGACCCCACAACGCCTACGGGTTTTCTAGTCAGTTCAATCGTGTCTTCCGGGTTGTCATCAATGAGCTCATCTTCAAGTTTCAGCCCTGCCGTCACCTGGGTCCAGGCCATGCAGCCCCCCACTTCAAAATTGGCCCCTGGGCCGGACTGGGTCTTTCCCTGTTCCAGGGTAATCAGCCGGGAGAGTTCAGGCATATTTTTTTCAATAATTCCTGCAATCTGCTGCAGGTATTCCACCCGTTTCTCATCAGCTAATGCCGACCAGGCAGGCAAGGCGGTTCTGGCAGCGGCAACCGCCTCATCCAGCTGCGCTACACTGGCTTTTGGGCAGGCGGCAAACACCTCACCAGTTGACGGATTGATCACATCAAAGGTCTCCTGGGTGACCACTTTTTCACCATTTATTACCAAAGCATACTCTGTCATCGTGGTTCCTTTCGCTTGCATTTATGGTTCATATTTCATTTAATTCCAATTTATACGTCCCCCCATGGTCACATTGATAATTTTACCGGCTGTTTTAACTTCGCTATCGGGATCGCTATCGAAATGTCCATTGTCTTCGATTCCGATCCCGATGATCTTTTCAATATAAATTCGGTTACCCTGGCTAAACCGGCTCATCCATACAACGACGCAGCACCACAACATAGCTGCGAAAATTCATCCCTTTCATACATCCCCAGAACACGCCCAGACCATAGGACAGTTGTTCCAGGATATAAAAGAAAAAGAAAGAGATAAAGGGAAGTTGCACTTTTTTTACACTGAAATCAACCATGGCCGCGCAACCGAGCACAAGCAGCAGCACCGGAATAAAAAGTGGCTGTAAAACCCCAAGAACAATCATCACAATCAAGTAATATCTTACCAGATGAAAACTAAGATAATACAACAGGCTTACCATGGTTCGCAGCCGTGCCCGAAGCAGCTGAAAAAGGCTTAGCTTCACTCCCATTTTTTGAGTTTTCTCTTTAAGCAGTTGGCTTTCCATAACGGCCAGGATACCGGCGAGCAGCACACCAATGCCACCGGTCCAGGGGATCGTCGAAAATACGAACAACACCCCTGCGAGCAAGGGCGGCACCACCATCAGCTTTTTTCGTTTGGGGTGAAGACGTTGCAGCTTCTCTTCTGATGTGCCGTAAAAAAAACGCCGGGACATGAAAGACCATAGTTGATTTCTATGTTTGTGAAAAACGGTGCCTGCAGGCATATACGCGATGCGCCACCCTTTATCCCGCAACCGCCAGCACAAATCCACATCCTCTCCCACCTGCATTGTCGGTGCAAATCCGTTCAGATCCAGAAAGGCATCTTTTTTCACCAGCAGGTTGCAGCTGGGAAGATAAAAGGTGTCCGCCCCTTTTCCCGCCAAACGCGGGTGTGTCCCCATGCAAAGACTGGACATCACATCCTCATACAGGTCAAGGTCGGATTCTTTTGAGATTCCAGCCACTTTACCGCCCACGGCAGCAAGTGTTGCGTCATCAAAAAGAGGAACAAGTTGTCGAAGCCATTCTTTAGAGGCGGTGCAGTCGGAATCAATAAACGCGAGGATTTCACCATTGGCGACAGCCGCGCCGCGATTCCTGGCAGCCGCCGGACCTGCACCGTTTGCACCGGAGGAAATAACCTTGGCACCCCATTTTTTTGCATACCAGGCACTGTTATCTTTACTGCCGTCATCCACGACGATAACTTCCAATCGTTCTATGGGATAATGCAGTGCGGATAGCGATTCCAGACAGCGCCTAAGCTCTTTTTCCCTATCCCGCACGGGTATAATGACGCTGACAAACGGATATTGCTGCGGTGCTTGGGGCACCGTTTGAACCTGTTCTAAAAAGCCCCGGGAAACCAGTTGGTCAAAAAGGGCTGTATTCTCTGCAATGTTTGCCGCATACCCGTCATCCCGCAGCGCTTTGAGCAATGTTGCGCACGCCTGGTTAACCTTTAGAACACTCAGGGGGATCTGTTTGAGGAGAATGGCCCCATCTTTCTGTTCGATCAACTCAACCTGGGATGCAAAACGATAGGTCATCATCGTTTTTTAAGGCAGCAGCCCCACCTTGCCGAACAGGGCCATCAGGGCATCAGTAGTTTGGTCCGCAGATAGATGGTGAACCTCCCCCTGTCGGGCGGTGACGCCTCCGGCAAGCAGAGATAAAATTCTGTCAAAGGCAGGCAGATTTGGGTCCGGTGTAACAATGCGCACCGGATCAGGCCGGGGATTGCCATAGCCGGCCAACGTCGTTGTTCCCTCCGCCTGTGCGGCATTCATAAACTTAAGCCCCAACTCTGATCTTCCCCACACTTCAATAGGCGCATCGGCCGCCTCCACCAAAGCGTCGATACTCGGGTACCGCGCCTCTTCCCTGCCGGTAAACGTCAGAGCAACCGGCAGGGGTGTCTTCACTAATTGCCTGGCACCATGATCCGTTGTTTTCAACGTCTGTACACCACCATCCTGCACCTTAGCGTTGATTACATTTTGCACACAGGGTATATCCAATTTTGCCGCTGATAGGGGAAACAGCGCATCAAAACCACGATCCGCCAGCAGATTACCGGTACAGATCAAAGAAGGAGAAAGAATATCAAATGCACGGCTCAATACACGTGACAGCCCGACATCATCATAGCCGCTCAAAGCGCGATCTCTTATCCGCACTGCACGCTCTGCCCCCATGGACAGACCCGTTTGCAGATGCGATTCCACACTTTTGGGCCCAATGGATAGAACCGTCAAGCGACCGCCATGTTTTTCCTTAAGCTGCAAGGCTTTTTCCAATGCGCCAAGGTCACTTGGATTGAGCATGGTCCGCACGTCCCGTGCATTAATTGCATGCCCCCCATCTTTTATACAGGCCGGTGGATGCGGGTCACGACACTGTCGCAGCAGTACTACTATATTGAGTTCATCATTTGCCATCTTTGATCTTTTTATTCCTCAAAGCAAAATGCTCTCATATCAGGTCATTCTGTAAGATACACCAAAACCACCCCGGGGATAGCGCCAGCGGGTAAAGGCTTTTTTTTCACACACAATGTAACACGTCCCGCATTCCAGACAGCCATCATATACAAAACTAAGCCGTTGATCGCTTTGGGACCAGCTGTAGCATCCCGCAGGACAGGCCGTGGTACAGACACGGTTGGTGCAGGTTGCACACACGGTTTGATCGACAATGATATGGGGTTCGCGATCAATGGTAAAGCTGGTATAATCTAAAATCTCATCTATATTCATAGGGCTCTCCAGGCTGAAAAAATATCCCGGGCAATATTTTTTACACCGATTGTCTTCTTAACGGTATCAAGGGCAAGCTTGGCCACGCCTTTTTTAGGCGTGCCGTCGATACGATAGGCATCTTCCATAAGCCGGCAGGCAAAATCCGGATATGCATTAAAAATTCGGTCATTATGAAGCATCCCGGGGGCGCGTTTGAACTTTTTTAAATCCTGCATCACAAAACTGTTGTCAAGCAGGCGGGTGTAGTGTTGCAACCCCTGTTTACTGAAGTCCTGGGTCTTGTGAGCCTCTATGACTGTTTGTGCCGCCAGGATTCCTGAATGGGAGGCCAGGTTGACACCCTCTAAATGCAGACCGGTCACATTACAAAAGGCCGCCGCATCTCCGGCAACAAGAATGCCGTTGCCCACAAGTTGTGGGACCATCTCATAGCCGCCTTCGGGGATGACATGGGCGGAATATTCCATGAGCCTTCCGCCCCTGAGCAATTTCTTCAAATGCGGGTGGGCCGTAAACTCATTTAAAAGATCACAGGGCGTCTTCTTACCTTTCTGCAGGCTGCCGATATGCGCAACAAGTCCGATGGAAACCGAGTCGTAGTTGGTGTAAAGACACCCGCCTCCTCTCACACCAGGCGTGCAGCCCACAAATTCATTGGCAACACCCTGGTTGCGGACGAGCCCGAACCGGTCATCAATGACCTGCTTGGGCAGATCGTAAAGTGCTTTTACACCCACGGCCATCTGGTCAGGCTTAAAGGCAGGAGCCCTGAGTCCGGCTTTTGCTGCGATAAATGATAGAACACCGTCTGCGGCAATAACGACGGGAGCACAAAGCTTTCCGGTCCGTCCCAGCACGGTTACCCCTTTTACCTGGCCCGCCTCAACGATTATGTCATCCACCATGGCTCTGGTGATCAGGGTTGCACCGGCTTTCACCGCCTGCCGGGCCAGCCAGTTGTCAAGCTTGGGCCGCAAAACCGTGTATCCATTATATGGCGCCCGGTCAAACTTGCCCGATTCCAGCTGAATATTCACTGTTGAATCGGCATTCATGAAGGTAAGGCTCTTCTTGTTCACATGGCGTTCAATGGGGGCTTTACGCCAGTACCCGGGGATATATTTTTCAAGGGAGGCCATGCGATGCAGCAGACCGCCGAACATATTTTTTTCCCCTGGGAAATTGCCCCGTTCCAGAAGCGCTACATCAAGTCCGGCCCGGGCCATGGCCAGGGCTGCCGAAGAACCGGCGGGGCCTGCCCCAACCACAATGGCTTGGAAAAAACGTGTCATTTATTTTCCCCCGTACCTGTGCGCACCTTTTCAAGCAGTCGTGGCAGAATTTCCTGCACATCGGCAACAAACCCCTGATCCGCATTGGGGAAGATGGGCGCTTTGGCATCGCTGTTGATTGCAACGATCTGCTGTGCGTCCTGAATGCCCCCCACATGGTGCATGGATCCGGAAACCCCAAATGTAACGTAGAGCCTTGGCTTAACGCATCTGCCGGTCTGGCCCACCATCCTGTCAAAACCTGCCCAACCCAGGTCATACACGGGCCGGGTCACCCCAAGGGACGTGCCAAGCAACCGGCACAACTCGCGAAGTTTTTCAAAATCGGCGTTATCACACCCTTTTCCGGCACAAAGAATCACCTCGGCGTCAGTCAGATCAACGGTCTGGGGGTCCGACGGGATTCTTTCCACAATGACGGAACTCCTTGGGGCTAATTCAGTAAGTTCTGTTTCAGCGGGCGGGAGGTACTCATTGATTCGTAAAGAAGTCTTGGCGTCTGTAGGAAGGCTGACCGGGCTCAAAGCGCCTACGGGAACGGTGATAACTAGAAATCCGCGTTGGTCCCAGATCCGTGTTTCATCAATGCGCCGCCCCATTACCCGGCGGCTTAGGTGAAGTCCCTGATCACTGCAACTAACGGCATTTACCTCGGTGACCAATCCCGCATCCAGATGCGCGGCCAGCAACGGTGCCTGAGTGCACCCCAGATCGTTGTGGGCAAAAACAATGATGCCGCCCTTTTGTTCGGCAACAAACCCGGCAAGCGCGGCACCCAGTCTCTGCGGGGTGTCGATATATTGTTCAGCGTCCTTGAGCAGAGTTACTTCAGGCACACCATAGTCGGCAAACTTCTGTTGGGCTTCCTGTCCAAGGTCAGAGAACACAAGCGCACGCCAGGAAGAATCAAGTATTTTCGACAAACGCGCACCATAGGACAAAAGACCCCGCCCCGTCCTGTCGGGGACCCCTTCTGGCAGTTCCGTCACAATAAACAGCTCATTGGCCTCCATCACAACTCTCTTCCCACCTTGTGGCCTTCCCAGATGGCCATATCAAGTTTGCGAGGCGCCACGCAGTCACCGATCCTGTGCAGTTCTACAACCTTGCCTTTCAAGGAGTGGTAGAGCTGATCATCGACCTGCTGGCCCATGGCAAGTACCAGGGTGTCATAGGGCCCCCATTCACGCCACTCGTTGGAATAGACGTTAAATCCTTTAACCTTCTTTTCTCCCTTTTCACCGCCGATTTCCATGACCGCAATATCAGGCGTGAAGGTGATGCCTTTTTGCAGCAAGCGTTGGCGGGTCAGGTACAGGTCCTGGGTCGGTCCAAGTTCAGCGCCAATGAACAGGCTTGAGGTGATCATATGCACCTTTTTACCCTGGTCGGCTAAAAACTCAGCCGTGGCGGATGCCCGATGATGGCCGTCGTAGTCGATAAAGCCGATATTCTCACCAAGCTCAGCTTCGCCGTTAAGCACCTGCCAGACATTAAACACTGCCGGGCCGTCCCAGCCGCCCACCGGATGTTCCTTGGGCACGCTGCCGGTGGCCACGATCACGGCGTCGGGTTGTTCTTGGACCACAAGTTCCGGGGTCACGGCCACGCCTAAACAAAGCTTAACCCCGGCCTTTTCCAGCTGGCCCTTTTCATTGCGGATAACGACACCGACCTCATCACGTCCGGCCCCCTTCATGGCAATGTTGACCTGACCGCCCACCTGCTCCTGCCGCTCGTACAGCGTCACGTCATGGCCGCGCCGGGCAGCCATCTTAGCCGCCCACATACCGGCGGGACCTGCGCCTGCGATGAGCACCTTTTTTTTCACTGCCGCAGGGGTAGTCAAAGTCTCTCCCCCCATCTCCTTTTCCCGGCCCACACAAGGGTTTTGAATGCAGCCAAGGGTCTTATTCATGCCGATACGACCGATGCAGCCCTGGTTGTCTGCAATGCAGTGACGGATATCATCAAGCCTGCCTTCTTGGGCTTTCCTGGGCAAAAAGGGATCGCAGATAAGCCCACGGCACATGCCGATCATGTCGGCCTGTCCCGCCTCAAGAACCTTTTCCGCCATGACCGGATCATTGATGCGTCCGGTGCAGAAGACCGGCAGATTAACCTTCTCCCGCATGCCGGCTGCCAACGGGATGGTGTAGCCTAAAGGCATATGCATAGTGCCTTCCACCAGATAGAGATTATAAAAGGTGGCAATGGAGAGATCCATAAAATCAATCAAGCCGCTTTGCTCAAAAAGCACGCCGATCTCCTGGACATCCGCAAGGTTCAAGCCGCCCGGAATCATTTCATCGCCGCACATCCGAATACCAATGGTGAAATTTCTGCCCACGGCCCGGCGGACCGCCTCAACAAACATCAGCGGTGCCCGCATGCGATTTTCCAGGCTGCCGCCAAATTCATCCTGCCTGAAATTGGTTAAAGGCGAGAGAAACTGCCGGGCCAGGCTGGAGTGACCGAACTGGATTTCCACGCCGTCAAAGCCCCCCTCGCGAACGTGAAGGGCACTTTGGGCAAAATATTGGGCGACCTCGAAAATATCTTCGGCTTCCATCTCCTTGGGCGTCTCCCTGAAAAGCACATCGGGCATGGGGCTGGGCGCCCAGACCGGAAGCCTGGAGTTGGAGCCGTCACATTGCTGGCCATTGTGGTTGATCTGGGCAAAAATGCGGCAATCATACTGGTGGACGTGATCGGTAATCTTTTTAAACCCGTCCACAACCCCGGGATGATAAACATCGATTAGCTTCTCGTACGCCATATCCGTGGGATGGACGCTCATTTCCTCGGTGATGATTAACCCGGCTCCCCCCCTGGCACGCTCTCCCCAATAGTACATCTGGCGTTCACTGGGCATGTTGTTGACCGCAAAATTGGTCAGATGGGGTTGAAAGGAAATCCGGTTTTTAACTTCAACATTTCCCAGGTTGATGGGTGAGAACAGCTTGTTAAAAGTAGACATGTCTTAAAAAACTCCGTCATCTGCCAACGGGTGTATCGGCAATAGCCGTCACACACCGCTCAAGGCATTCGGGATCACCGCCGGCGATCTCATTTTTCAGATGGTAGGCAACGGCTGGGCAACCGCCGTGACACTGGTCAAACCGTTTGCAATCCTCACAGGAGTGGATGCGAAGGCCTCGGAAAGAATGAAAAATATCCGCATGATCCCAGATATCAAGAAAAGCGGATTCCCGTATCGACCCTGCATAGAAAGGTTCACTTTGCAAAAAGGCACAGGGAAATACATCGCCTGTAGGACCAACGCAGCAGGTCAGCTTGGCCGCCCCACACAGATTTAGACCCAGCCCCTGCCGCTCCTGGGGGGTCAAAGAAAAAAAACTGTCGCCGGTGCGCACATCGGGACAGCCGTTGAGCCATTGTGAAAAGGTGATAAGCTGACGGGCTGAGGGCCGCAATTCGTCCCAGTTGTCCTGGCCCCGCCCCGACGGGCGAAACCGGCTGGCCCTAAATGACACGCCCAGGGATTGTGCCAGTGTATGCAGTGCTGGGATCTCATCAGCATTCTGGGCGGTAAGTACCGTATTGATACTGGTGGAGATGGGTGTTGCCGCCAGTAATTTAACCGCTTCGATGGCCCCGTCAAAGGTTCCTTTGCCTCGTATGGCGTCACAGGTGGCAGGTGTCGCGCCGTCAATGCTGACCTGGACGGCAACCAGGTCACTTTTTTGTGCCAGGGTAGACACTGTTTCTTCATCAAGCAGCAGACCGTTGGTGGAGATACAAGTCATGATATTCTTTTCATGGCACTTCTCCAGAATCTGGTAGAAATCAGGCCTGATAAACGGTTCGCCACCGCCGAAATTAATCTGAAATACAGTGGCTGCACTAAGTTGATCAATCAGATCAAAGGCTTCCCGGGTGGACAATTCGTTTTCAGCGGGCACTCCGGAGGCCGAAAGGCAGTGACTGCACCTCAGATTACACTGCTGGGTCACTTCCCATGTCAGGTTGACAGGGGCCGTAAGGCCCTGCTCAACATATCTATTGCTCATACGCAAACCCCTTTTGCACAAGTTGCCTGAGAAACGTCAGCATAATTTTCTTTTGATCATCAGACAACGACGCCAACACCTTTTTTTGAACAGAATCCTTTTGGAAAAACGCGCAGGTCAACACAGAACCGGTCTCTGCAAAAAGAAGCTTTGGCCCCAGGGAGCTGTAAAAGAGCAGGCCGAACTGCTCCTGCCTCACTTGGCTGGTCGACCGTAAAACAAAGGCAGGGACATTCATTTTTAATAGACTCCGCAAATCCCGTCTATGGCCAATTCTTCAATTCTGATTTCTTCAATAATGCAGGGGGCTTCCTGGGCGTTCTCCACATTTTCGCTGTCAAACGTTGCCGCTTGTTCCGTACTTTTTATTTCTTGGGGTGTAGTCTTTTCCATTATACGTCTCTCCATATCAATATTGTTTATTACTTTAAGAAAGTATGTGTACTTTCAATTTTGGTTGTGGGCTGAAGCCTGGGTATTGATAGCCAGGCTCCAGCCCGTGGCTGTTAATCTATTTCACAGATCCAACGGCCCTTGATCTGCCTTTTGTCCATGGCCTCGGCCACATCATTAATATCTTCCAATTTAAATCTTTCGGTGATCAGCTTGTCAAGCTTAAGATCATGCTGCATGGCCATGTTGACCAGACGGGGGATATCATCATGGGTGGAAATGGAACCATAGAGATTACCCTTGATGGTTTTCTGATGCAGGGGCAGCAGCATCAGGGGCAGATTGGTTGTCTGATCGTGGGGAGAGACACCGATAACAATCAGCTCTCCGCCGATACTTGTTGACCAATACGCCTGGATAATTGCGCCGGGGTCACCTTTTACTTCAAACACATACTCTGCACCGCCGCCCATGATGGTACCGTCATCCATCTTTACACCGCCGGTGAGCAGCTGAATGGCCGGAACCGGGTCTTCCTTG
This sequence comes from uncultured Desulfobacter sp., assembly GCF_963677125.1. NCBI lineage: Bacteria > Pseudomonadati > Thermodesulfobacteriota > Desulfobacteria > Desulfobacterales > Desulfobacteraceae > Desulfobacter > uncultured Desulfobacter sp. The sequence continues at coordinate 3,746,807 of NZ_OY781882.1, forward strand.
GAGCTGTCGATAAAATGGGTGGCGCCAAATTCCATGGCCAGTTCACGTTTGCTGCCTTCAATATCAACGGCAATCAACGGGTTGGCATGGCGCAGGGCTGCTGCGCGCAGAACATTGAGGCCGACACCGCCGAGACAGTAAACCGCCACAGGGGCACCAGGAGGAAAGGCGGCGGAATTAAACACAGAGCCCCAGCCCGTGGGAACGCAACATCCCATCAGCGCAGCCTGTTCCAGGGGAAAATCTTTAGGCATGGGGATAACCGCCCGCTCGGGAACCACCGAGTGGGTTGAAAAACAGGAGACAAAATTGCCGTGACGGACCACGCCGCCATTGGCATCTCTCATGCGGGCAGTGCCGTCAAGCAGGAAACCTTCCAGAAAATAATTAAAACTGGTGGTGCAGATATTACCCTTGCCCCTGCGGCAATTGGGGCAATGACCACAGGGAACCATCCAGGTGACGCCGACATGATCACCCTTCTGTACAGTAGTGACGCCCGGACCGACGGCTTCAACAATTCCTGCGCCTTCGTGACCCGCAACCATAGGCATCTTGACGGGGACTTCACCTTTTAACATATGCAAATCAGAATGACAGTATCCGGTATGGGTATACTTAATCAGCACCTCGTTTTCCTTGGGTGGATCCAGTTCCAGCGTCTCAATGGAATATTTCATACCGGGTTCCCGTAAAACAGCACCTTTGATTTTCATGGCATCTCCTTGTGGACTTCAATATGGTTGTTGCATGGGGGTAAAACACGGGGGGAATTGGGCGGGGTATCAAAACTGCCTTTTCTTCCTGGTTCATCTCCTTGCAGGTTCTATCATCCCTTACACCGCATAGCCTTTGCCACCGCGGCCCGGGAACTCATCCGTTTGACTTTTCATCTCAAACGGAATGGGATAATACCATGACAATAAATGTTCGGCAATAGGCATACAATTTAACTTGTCAAGGAAAATCTTTACAACTTCACCAAATAAAAAACAAGCCGGCTTAAGGTTGCCCAGCCGGCTTGTTTTTATGTTCTAATCTATTTCACAAATCCAGCGGCCTTTAATCTGGCGCTTGTCCATGGCTTCGGCTACGTCATTAATATCTTCCAGCTTAAATTTGTCCGTGATCAGCTTGTCCAGCTTGAGATCATGGTTCATTGCCATCTTGACCAGGCGGGGGATATCATCATGGGTGGAGATGGCACCATAAAGATTTCCCTTGATGGTTTTTTGATGCAGGGGCAGCAGCATCAGGGATAAATCGGTTGTCTGGTCGTGGGGGGTGATACCCAGAACAATCAGTTCACCGCCGATACTTGTGGACCAGTAGGCCTGGATAATAGAACCGGGATCGCCTTTGGCCTCAAATACATACTCGGCACCGCCGCCCATAATGGTCCCGTCGTCCATTTTTACGCCGCCGGTGAGCAGCTGAATGGCCGGTACCGGATCTTCTTTGGAACTGTCGATAAAATGAGTTGCGCCAAATTCCATGGCAAGTTCACGTTTGCTGCCTTCAATATCAACGGCAATCAAGGGATAGGCATGGCGCATGGCTGCTGCCCGCAAAATATTAAGCCCGACGCCGCCAAGGCAGTAAACCGCCACAGGCGCTCCGGGAGGAAAGGCGGCGGTATTAAACACAGAACCCCAGCCTGTGGGCACACAACATCCCATCAACGCGGCCTGCTCGAGGGGAAACTCTTTGGGCATGGGAATGACCGCCCGCTCGGGAACCACGGAGTGCGTTGAAAAACAGGAGACAAAATTACCATGCCGGACCACATCGCCCTTGGCATCCCTTATGCGAGAAGTACCGTCGAGCAACATGCCCTCCAGAAAATAATTAAAACTGGTGGTGCAGATATTGCCCTTGCCCCGGCGGCAATTGGGGCAGTGCCCACAGGGAACCATCCAGGTGACACCGACATGATCTCCTTTCTGCACAGTTGTGACGCCCGGACCTACAGCTTCAACAATACCGGCACCTTCGTGACCGGCAACCAAAGGCATCTTGATGGGAATTTCCCCTTTCAACAAATGCAAATCAGAGTGACAGTACCCGGTATGGGTATACTTGACCAGCACCTCGTTCTCCTTGGGCGGATCAAGCTCTAAAGTCTCGATGGAATACTTCATACCAGGTTCCCGTAAAACAGCGCCTTTGATTTTCATAACATCTCCTTTAGAAATTTTTGCTCTTTCTTTGTTCTCTTTTTGCAATTGGGATTGGACCATAGCACGACAAAACCGGAGCCGCAACACATATAAATAGTTGATTTGTCAACTAAATTAATCTCCTTGGTTGCCCACTGTCTTCTATTCTGATAATGGTGAGCGGCATATTTTATTATTTCCATGAGGAGGAGACACATGAATCCGGAACAGGCGCTTGACAAACTGACCCAATATGGTGTTGTTCCTGCAAACAGGCTTATCATTGCCATTACCCGCCACTGCAACTTAAAATGCAATCACTGCTGGTTGACATCCGGCCCAAAGTCGTCCCTGAAACATGTGGATGCAACGTTGTTAAAAGAGACCCTCGCCCTCTGGGTTAATGCCGGGGTGCAAACCCTCTGTCTTTCCGGCGGGGAACCGCTCACTCACCCTCAGTGGCAGGACATTCTCACCTATTGCGCGCAATTTCCCACGATTTACCATCTGCGGTTGCAGACCAATGGCACCCTGCTGACCCCCAAAATTGTAAACGACCTGACAGATCCTGTATTTGCCAACCTTCATCTGCAAATCAGTCTTGATGGTGCACAGCCTGCCACCCACGACCTTGTCAGGGGCAAAGGCAACTTTGCCAAAACCATGAACGGCCTGCAACTGCTTTCAGATGCGGGCCTGGGGCCACGTACAACAGTCTCGTTTACGGAGATGGCACACAATTTCGAAGAACTGCCCCAACTGTTTACCATGATGGAGAAACTGGACCTCGGCCGTGTGGTGAGCGGCACCCTGATACAGGGAGGACGGGCACTAACCCGCGCCCTGGACCTTCCATCTCCCAAACAATATGCCAACCTGATAGAACGATTCTCACATGATGCACAACTGCGGGCCATCTATAAAAAAATCGGCAATACGTCCTGCCTGGAATGGTATGCCTCCCGCCGTGAAATTTCAGAACACCATTGTGCCAACTGCATGGAATCTCTCTATATTTCAGAGGAAGGGACGCTTTTTCCATGCGGACTTTTATCTGTTACCAACTACGGTATCGAAAAGGTGTGGAACTGTTCTGTGGAATCTATCGTGGAAAAAGCAGAGACCCGGTGGGCAGGCCTGAACGAGCTGAGCAGACAACGCGCCGACAATATTCAAGCGTGTGCGGCTTGTTCCGGTCGTCTGCATTGCCAAAGCGGCTGTATGGCAAGGCTTGCACGGCAAACAGATAATTTTTTGGAAGTGGAAGATCGGTGCCGGCTTAGAAAGCAAGTTTACGCATTACCGGACCTGCCGAATATATGATAAAGCCCGAGCGAAAACCGCCTGAACCGGAGGGGGTGTCCATCCCCAATCCGGTTCAGACGGGAATAAGCGGCTTTAGAAAGCATACATGAATTTAAACCAGTATTTTTCGCCTCTCGGCCTGTTCTCAACATTGGTATCAAACTGTACCTTCAGGTTGAAAAACATATTTTTGTAGTTGTACTGGATGGCAGGGCCGATAGAAAGCGCTTGGCCCTTGTTGTCGACATTGACTCCCGAAAGTTCGTCATCGGTGGCCTGGAGATAGAGCATACCGTTAAGGCCGAACATCCAGTTGCCGACGTGCTGTCCAATCAGGTAGTCACAGATAAATTCATTTCCAGTGGTGTAATCGGTGTCCGGATTTTCAAAGTTGACCAGATACTGCAATTTTGCCGAAAGTTCAAAACCTGTATCAAAGAGGTATGTAACGGCCAGGATAGGAGCCACAGTCCAATAATTTCGGCCGAGACTTGCCGCATCATCATCGTCATATTCTCCCACAGGGAGCCAGACGTCCAGTGAACCGACAACATGAAGATTTTTGTTCGGATGCCAGCCTAAAGTGAGTGCTGAGACTTCAATATCGCCAAGTCCGCCTGTGGAATCATGGACTCCAGCCTCGACAATATCGACCTGGGAACTGAGAACAGGGATAATGGCATGCCAAGCCACATCAGCCCCGAACAGTTTCATGTCAGAGACATAAATAAAACGAAACGCCGCGCCGGTCACATTAAGATCAAAATCCAAAGGCTGTTTATTACCATTGCCGTCCATTAATTCATCAGCAGTATAATGAAACGAGTAAACAATGGGATAAAACCCCGGTCCGGGCAAGGCACCCAACATGAAATCCTCGTTCCCGCCCAGATAGGCAGAGCCGCCGCCTTCAGCAGCGAATGCACCTTGAAGCGGACAGACAAGCATAGCCAGAATGAGCATGACCCCTGTAATTGATTTAACCAATTTTAACGACTTTTTCGCATACGCGTCCCCGAAAAAAATAGCTTTCTGCATGAAAAAATACCTCCTGATCTCGTTTTCTTTGTTATCCCCTCTCACATTAATCAGAACGCTTTTTCACATTAAACACTATAGATTGCAACCATATTTTTTTTTGTTTCCATGCATAACGCATATCCAAAGAAGGCGGCTCGATCTTGAAAATTAAAATATTTCAGTGATTTTCCAAGATGTTACAAAAAACTTTTTAAATTAACCGATCTTACTGCTGATCGTCGGCTTCCAATAGCGGCATCAACCGGGGCGCTGCGGCCTTGAGAATCTGTACTGCAAGAGCGCTTGTGAAGGTATAGTCGTCGGAATCCTGTCCCGCCACATAGGCGGTGACGACGCCGTAAAAGCGATCGCCGATGAAAAATACGAACACGGCAGTGCGGTTTATTGCTTTGGATAAAATGAGTTGTCCGTCTGAACCGTAGATATTGTGGCGGTTGTCGCCAGTGCCCGTTTTACCGCCTACAGCCAAATCGGTGCCGTCGGAAAGCAAAAACGCGTTGCGAATCCGCCGGGCCGTTCCGCTTTCAACCACCCCTAAAAGCGCCTGGCGAAGTGCCATAGCAACCTGAGGGTGCATCACCTGCTCCCCCTGGCTTTTTCTATAAGCCAACCTGGTTTCATAAGGCGTTTTTTCTCCAAAACAAAGTTTGCGAATTTGGAGGGTAGGATACCATTTGCCTTTGTTCAAAACGATACCCACAAGTTCCGCCAATGAATCCGGCCGATCTGCAGAACTGCCGATGGCGGTGGCATAGGATGGCACAAGGCTGTTAAACGGGTATTTCAAACGCTTCCATGCCAAAAATATTTCACTGAACGCTTCCACTTCGAGAAGGGCTCGGATGCGCACATCCTGTTTGTTCTTTCTGGAGGTCCTAAACAGCCATGTATAGACCTGTTGACGTTCCGCCGCACTGTTTTGAATCACTTCACCAAGGCCTGCATCCGGGTGCCGGTTCAAATAGGCCAGCGTCCACAGTTCCAGGGGGTGAACCCGGGTAATATAGCCAAGCTCCACAAGCGAATAGGTATGGGGACCAGACATTTCAAAAAGTTCCGGCAAACGATTGCCGGCAGCCTGTCCGTTTTTCAAATGACCGGAAAGAAACGCCTTGAATTCTTTGAACCCGGCTGCCGGTTTGATATATCGAAAAGCGGCAGCCAAATTTTTCGGGTTTTGGCGCATACCCTCCAGCAAAATGTCAAAGGCCTCATCAAAAGATTTCCCTGCATATTTGCGGTAAAACCGCTGAAGAAAAATTTGCCCCTCCTGATCCGCAAATTTAGCCAGATAATCGTGCCGCCGGGGGTCAGTGGCATCTGCCAGAAGCTGCCGAACCCCTGGAATCTGATATTTGTAGTACTGGGTAATGTCTCGCATCATTCTAATGAATACCAGATTGATCGAATGATTGAAGGCATCCTGCACTGAAAACATTCGGGTATCATGCCGCGTGTCAAAATTGGAAAAGGTGTGGACCCCGCCGCCGGTGAAAAACTTCTCTTCGGGACTTGCCGAATAGCTACGCTGCATGGCGGAGGCCAGTATGGCGGAAAGAGCCCTGTCCCCGGACCTGCTTAGATAAGAGATTACCCAGCGGCTCAAATCGTCCGCCGGGTCCACCTCCACATTTGCTAATTCTGATAGGGAGAGCGAACGGTATTGTTTATGGAGGCCGGCAATGATCTCAAGGTAGGTCGCCAATGTCCGGAATTTGGCCGATGAGCCGAGTTCAAGCTTGGTACCCGAATTGATATTGAGCGGCTGATCAAGCGTGTCTGTCTGGAGGCGCATAAAATTGGCTCCGTCAGACCGTTCGTACAAAGTCAGGCTGTAGACAATATTGGACGGATCACCGTCTCCAAGGAGGTGATAACCATATAGCCCGTCCTTTTTAGCAGCTAGGGGGTCACTGAAACTTTTGAGCAAAGTCGTTGTTTCCTGCTGTACGGACTGGTCCACCGTGCTGGTAACTGAAAGATCAAAGCGATCCAGACGGTACAGCCGGTCGACATCCAGCAAATTCAGCAATTGGACTCTGACTGCATTGAGCGCCTTTCGAGAAAAAAATGATTGGGCACTTGGCGGGTCAACCCGTTCCTGTAGAACAAGCGGTGCCGCGATCGCTGCATCCCGATCTCTTGGCGTGATGATACCGACCCGGGCCAACAGACGAAGGTAAGTGTCGGTTTTAGCTTTTAGGGCCATATGATCTTGTGCAAGGAAATACGATGGACGGCGTTGGGCAACAAAAAGACTGACGACCTGTTTCAGCGCCATTGCTCTGACTTTTACGACCGAATCGGATAAGTTTGAGGGGCGCTGTGACAACAGCCGAACGGTCTGGGGAAAGTCGACACCGTACCAGGCATACAAACCGTCGCCAAGCCCCATGACTTCCCCGTAACCGGAAATCGCTCCAAGAGGCATGGAGTTGATAAAATCGCATACAATGCGATACCGGGCCTGCAGGGTCTCCTCTCCGTTCAGATAGGCACGCATGCTTGCGGATGCCATCTGTTGAAATTTATCTTTAACAGAAAGCGTCAGACCTTGGGGCGAATGGCGGTATTTTTCTATCTGGGTCGCCAGGGTGCTTCCCCCTGGAACATTTCGACTGCTGTCCACTACTTTCATCCCCAGTTCCAGAGCCGCGGCGGTAAGACGTTTCCATTCCACGGCGGGATTTTTAAGGGGGTAGCGAGGGTCCAGCAGCTCTCGATTTTCGATATAAAGCAAACTGTTTACGATAATATCCGGGATCTGGCTAAAATCAGAAAAAACACGTTCAGGATAGGCAGCCGCATAGATACGGCGTCCTAACCGGTCTTTAATGCGAAGACCGGCATTGGATTTTTCCCGGTACGCAGGATAAAATCCAGCCTGGGTGTATTCAAGCATAAAAGGAGAAAAGCGGGCCTGGGCTTCGATGTCGTAACCGGCGACGTCGAGATTTCGAAAAAATGTCGGCAATTCTACATACCCAAGCCGCGTATCATAGGGCCCTGCCTTAGGGAACTGAATGGACGGACTTTCCCCGGAAGCAATCTGCACACTGATCTTTGCCGCCAATCTGCTGATATAATGCGCTTGAAGCTTGGAGGTTTCAAGCTCATAAATCACCGCCAAAATCAGTGCCAGGATCAATAAAAAACCAAACATCATTCGAATGGTGCGCCACGTCTGTTTGCTACTCCCGGCTTTCATTAGACGCATTTCGGCTTGACTCAAGTGAGTTTGAAATAATGTGCTTGAGGCGTCTTGTAATTGATGATCGCGTATTGGATACGCCGGCTCAGATGAAAAATCATCCGGCTGGGATAATTTGCGTAGAGAATTCTGCATAGGCTTTGCAGTTGAGCTTTTCCAGTAGAGTGATTAAAAAACTTTAGCCAGGCCGTTCAATTTGACCAATTCTTAACTATTGCCCGACTGAAACCCTCGAACTTTTTCTGATTAGGATTTTCGGTCGCGCAACAACTAATGACAAAGCGTGCTGATCCGTTACTGTTTATGACTGATCAGGATCATAATCATGCTGATCAAGATCGTTTTGATCGACAATTTGAATTTCCACATTCAGGATGCCGTCCCTTGTATTGCCGATGCGGCTGAAGGCAAATTTGCTTAGATCAATGATTCGGCCCTCTACAAAGGGGCCTCTGTCATTGATGGTTACAATTACACTTTTCTTGTTTTTTTTATTGGTCACCTTAACCTTGGTGCCAAAAGGCAGTTGTCTATGGGCTGCCGTTTTTGCCTTCTGGTTAAAGGGCTCTCCGCTGGCGGTTTTCCGAGACTGAAATTTATCTGCATAAAAGGAGGCCCTGCCGATTTCATAATAAATGGGTTGCCGGGCCGCTTGAACAGCTTGGGGAACCGACTTTTGAACAGGTTTCAATAATGATCTTAATACAGGTGCCGATGCTGTTTTTTCTTTCGGAACAATAGAAACGTCAACCCGTGCCTTTTTTGCCCTTATGGGACTCTTTTCAAGTTTTGAAACAGTCTGGACAGGGCTGGGGGATTTCACGTTTCCACAGCCAAACGCCAGAAAAAGCAAAGAGACTATTACAGACAGCTGAAGACAAGTTGTAACTGACATAGGCGTCCTTATCAACTACTTCCCATTTACCGTTAAAAAATGTGTCCTTTGGCGTAACGTCGAGGGAGTCTTAAGAGACAAGCATACGGGCGATTTTATTTTGATCACGGGCCTAACCCTATGCCAAAAGAATGACTTTTATAACTTTTTTAATCTAAAATACTTGTAAAAATGTTTCAAGCCTTATGTCTTTTTTTTGTTGTTTCAGTTCAATTGTTCCAAATATTTTATGGACTTGCCGGCAAAATTTTATCCAGGTCCAGGTTGTGCCGCTTGAGCTTGTTGTTCAAGGTCGTTCTTGTAATGTTAAGAATTTTAGCCGCTTCGGTTTTGTTGCCCTTTGTCTGTTTAAGCGTCTCAATCAGAGCGATACTTTCTATTTCATTCAGGGTTTTCCCGCCCCCGGAAAAATCATGGCCGACCATATTTTCTGGTTCATAATCTTTTAACACGTTAGAGGGCAGATCTTTTTCACAGATATATTGGCCCATGCACAGGATAATGGCGCGTTCAATTATGTTTTCAAGCTCACGCACGTTGCCCGGCCAGCCGTATTTGACCAGGGCATCCATTGCCATAGGGGTAAACCCTTTAATATCTTTTTTATTCTCTTGGGTGTACCTGTCTAAAAATTTCTGGGCAAGCAAAGGGATATCATCTGATCTGTCCCGCAGTGGGGGCACCTTTACATTGATCACATTAAGCCGGTAAAACAGATCCTGGCGAAAATGTCCCGCTTCCACCTCTTTTTCCAAATTTTTGTTGGTGGCCACAATCACACGTACGTCAATGGTTGTAACTTTATCGGACCCCACTTTCTGGATTTCTTTTTCCTGGAGGACCCTGAGCAGTTTAACCTGCATGGATAAAGGAATCTCGCCGATTTCATCGAGAAAAATGGACCCCTTATCTGCCGATTTAAAAAGGCCGTCCCTGGGTTTATCCGCCCCGGTGAACGCCCCTTTCTCATGGCCGAACAGTTCAGATTCCAGAAGGGTTTCACTCAACGCGGCACAATTCACCGAGATCAAAGCATTCTCTTTTCGTTTGCTGTTTTTGTGAATAGCCTTTGCAAACAACTCCTTGCCGGTACCGCTTTCCCCGGAAATTAGAATATTCGCATCGGTGGGAGCCGCAATTTTAGCTGTATCAATCACCTCTCTGATGGCCGTACTGGTGCCGATTATCCCGGAGAAGTCGCCCTCGCCCAGCAACTGTTCTTTCAGTTGACTGTTTTCCAGGGACAATTGTAGATGTTTGGTTACGCGCTCAATGGAAAGCTTGAGCTCCTCAAAATTCAAGGGCTTGGTCAGATAGTCATCCGCCCCCAGCCGCATGGCTTCCACTGCTTTATCCACCGAAGAGTATGCGGTCATGATAATGACTGGTATGGCGGGGTTAAAGTGCTTAATCTCTTTGAGCGCCTCCATGCCGCCCACGTTGGCCATTCTGACATCCATAAGAACAAGGTCATAGGGCGTTTTTTGCACCTGTTCGATAGCATCTGCACCGTCTTTGACACATTCAATGGTGTAAGAAAGACTTTTTAAAAGTGTTTCTAGCATTGACAGGTGGGCGGTGTCATCATCTACAATCAGTAAGCGGCCTTTCATATCAGGTCCTCTTCCTTCTCATCCAATTTGTTTTGTTCCAGGGGGATTGAAATCACAAAGGTGGTCCCCTTATTTTTCAGACTTTCAATGGTGATGGTCCCACCATGTGTTTCGATGATTTTAAACGCAATGGCAAGGCCAAGGCCTGTACCGCTTTTTTTGGTAGTAAAATAGGGGTTAAAGATATTGGCCTGATCTTGGGGCGATATACCATTGCCCGTATCTGAAATTTCAAACTGCACCTTGTTCTCCACAGCCTTAACGTTGACGGTTAAGGTGCCGCCCGACGGCATGGCCTGGATGGCATTGATAAAAATATTAAGCAGCACCTGGGTCAACCGATCCTTATCCACCTCAACTTCGGGCAGGGTCGGTTCAACGGAACTGATGATTTTTATGCCTGCCGGATCCGCTTCATATTTTATCAGCCGCAACGCCTTGTCCACCAGTTCAAAAATCCGACTTTTCCTCAATTCCAGTTTAATGGGCCGGGCAAACTCAAGCAGTTCCGAGATAACCCGATTCACCCGGTCAACCTCTTCAGCCATTATGGTGGCGGCTTTTTTATTATCGCTTTGGGCATCAAACAGACTGCTGAAATAGGTGGCATAGCCTTTTATGGAACTTAAGGGATTTCTGACTTCATGGGCCACACCAGCCGCAAGAATGCCCACGGCCGCCAACTTCTCCTTGTGCTTGATCTCAAGCTCCAGGGCCCTGATCCGGCTTAAATCGTTAAGAATGAACACATGGCCGATGAAGTTGCCCTGGGAACCCACAATTTTTGTAATGGTCACGGAGACCGGAATTGCGTTACCGTTAGAGGAGGGCAATTTCAATTCCTGTTCTGAAACCAAACCGCCTTTATTCACCTGGTCAAACCGTGTCAACAAAGAGGGCGGTAGCACCTGGTCCGCCTTTTTACCCTTTATTTGGTCAAGCGCTTTTTTCAAAAAGATGGAAGCGGTTTCATTAACATAGATGACCGTTGCAGCATCATCCACCGCCACAATTCCCATGGGCAGGCCGGCAACCAGTTCGGAGGCAAATGCCCGGGTATCCAGAAGAAGCCTGCGGGAACGGGCATGGTTCTGGGCCCAGAACAAGGAGACAATGCCGCCAAGCCCTAAGAATAAAATCAGGGCAATGCTGATGATGCTGTTTTGAATATCTTCTTTGCGGGCATGCTCAAACGGTGCGATGTCCATCCCGATGACGATAACCGGTGCATTTTCCGGATCTAAAAGACGTTGCCGGGATTGGCCTCTTATCCACCCTTGGGCGCACTCATTGGCGCACTCATGGGAACCATTCGTGTGTTCGTTTCCCATCATGTGTCTTCCGAACCCTTTACCTCTACCCTGGCCATGTTTCCCATGACCTCTTAATGTCGGTAAAAAAGTTTTATAAACTTCAAAATAGTCTTTTGATTCCTGCCCCTTGACCGTGCGCCATTGGGGGGTATCAGAGGGTTGCGCATCCCCTTTGAAGAGGGGCGGAGTAAACGGGGTTCCGATTTTATCCTTTTGATTGTGTGCAAGGACAAGACCGGATTGATCTGCAATGACGATATAGGAGATGTCCTGCTGGGCCGCCGTTGCCTCCATCAACGTCTGCAGATGCGCCTCACTTCCCATCCGGCCCATCATCCCGGTGATGGATCCCGCTTCAAAGGATCGAATCAATGCCGCGCCTTTTTCAGAAAGGATCTGCCCCATATATTTTTTTTCACGGTTATAATTCAGGACGGCCTGGGTGGCCACCACGCCCACAAGGACCACACTGATGCCAATGATCACCCAGGGTGATATGGACCGGTATGGATAGGGTATTTTTTTATTTGGCATAATAATTTTACTACTGACCGATTAAATTTTAACCGCCGTCATCCGGCAAAGTGATTAAAATTTAATCACAACGTCTCCTTTTTACAATAGATAAAATTTTCAAAAGGCCAAAAGGCCCGTAATTACAAGCCGTTAAAAGTTTACAACTCTTCTGGCATACCGGTTGCAATATCAGGTCCATAAGGTTCATGGAGTTCGAACGGCGTACATATTTTAAGAACTTAAGATTTATAACCACTTCACTTAAAAAAAAGGAGTTTATCATGAAAACAACGATCACAGCAGTCACAACACTTTTTATCGTGGGATTTTTTGCAGTCAGTGCCTATGCTTGGGGATGCGGTTACGGGTCCGGTGCAGGCAACGGCGGTTATGGAAAACGATTAAATAATCAGCCCGCGGTAAATCAGAAAGACCTTGACGCCTTCTATAAAGATACCCAGGCGCTTCGTACATCACTATGCGCCGACCGGGCTGAGCTCAATGCAGTGATGGCAGGCCCAAACCCTGATCCCCAAAAAGCCAGGGCCCTGTCCGAAAATATAAGCAAAACCCAGAATATGCTGAGAGCCAAAGCCCAGCAGCACAATATCTCAGGTCCCATGGGCGGCCGGGGATATGGTCCGGGTGCGGGAAATTGTGGCGGCCAGTATCGTCATCACGCTGCCAGATGCTGGTAGGCCCAGTCTGTGAAGACAAGAGCAGGCTGGTCATGTGAATGACCAGCCTGCATTTTAATGGAAAATCATTTCAGATACTGCGTTAAGGCACCAGCACCCTTTCCAGACGTTCCACCATGAAATCCATCTCCGCATCATTAATGATCAAGGGCGGAGAAATGCGAATGGTGTGGCCGTGGCTGTCATTGACCACCAGCCCTTCTTTCATCAGTTTGCGGCAAAACTCCATGGCATTGCCATCTTTAACTTCAATCCCGATGAAAAGCCCCAAGCCCCGAACCTCCTTAACATGGGGAGAGCGTTTGCCGATATCTTCAATGCGTTTTTTTAATCGTGCGCCCTTTTCGGCAGCCTGTTCATCCAGTTTTTCTTCCAAAAATACTTTCAGGGCAGCGGTACCCGCCACACAGGCCAAAGGATAGCCACCGAATGTGGAACCATCAGACCCTTTGGAAAAAATCATATCCATTATTTTGGTGTTGGTCATGAACACAGACAAGGGCACCAGGCCGCCGGAAAGGGCCTTACCCAGAATTAAACCGTCGGGTACAATGCCTTCGTATTCAAAGCAAAACCGCTTGCCGGTACGGCCCAAACCCACCTGAATTTCGTCACAGACCAGGAACAGGTCTTTTTCGTCGGCCAGCGCCCTCAAGCCCTTGAGGAAACCTTTGGGCGGTATACGCATACCACCTTCCCCCTGCAGCGGTTCCACAAGAATGCCGCAGGTATTGGGGGTCACCGCTTTTTTAACTGCATCCAGATCCCCAAAAGGCACAGAGACAAAACCCGGTGTTAAAGGACCGAACCCCTCTCTGTATTTTTTATTGGAAGAAAAGGAGACCACAGAAATGGTACGACCATGAAAATTACTGTTAAATACAATGATTTCCTGCTTGCCGTCTTCAATGCCTTTTTGTTTGAACCCATAGTAACGCATGGCTTTGATTGCCGTTTCAACGGATTCCACCCCCCCATTTTTGGCCAAAACCTTATTACCGTGGGTACCAAATCTTGGGGCAAGCTGGGGGGCAAATGCCGCACATTCGGAAAGAAAAATGCCTAATGGATCAGTGAATACGACATTGGAGATCACCGATGCATAATTGCCGGTAAGTGCGTTGAGCAACGCATTGGTAATGGCGGGATGATGATGCCCCGGATTGGCAGCCGAGTAGGCGGCCAGGCAGTCCAGGTATCTGTTCCCCTTGTCATCGGTGAGCCAACAGCCCTGGGCACGTCTGACCACCAGGTTGATCCTGGTATAATGATGGGCGCCGAAAGCATCTTCCATGTTAAAGATTGAATTGTCTGATTCTGTGGAAAAGCCTTTGTAATTATGTATTTTCCTCATACTTGTCATAATAATTCACCTCCTAATAATGGAAACTATTTCACGGAAACGATAAAGGTGTGAACCCCCTCAACTTTCTTCTTCGGTTCAAACTTCAAAACCTCCCGTGTTGTGCGATTTTTAAGAAGTTGACGAATTCTTATTTTAGGGACACGCTGATTGGCTGTGGATAATTTTGTCATTTTAATACTGATTTCATTCTTGTTCTTGCAAAGACCGCCGATCAGCACCCCGGACCAACTGGCTGTGACCGGTTTTTGGGGGACACCGTTCACTGTCACCTCGGCCTGGTAACCATAACTGAAGACATCAAGCAGAGCCGATGAATACGGCCTTTTGACCAAGGCCGGAGCCGGCTTCACCTTCCCATCCATGGTACAGGCCGGTCGCAGATCTGACTCATAAAACCGTGTTTTCCGGCCATCATCATGATACATTGGCTTGTCGCAACTCATGATAGCTTCCACTTTCCATCCCGACTCATTTACGAATTTAATGGAACTGAAAGTCACGGTAGGGTTGCCTTTGGCATCTTTTTCTCCAGAATTTCCAACATATACAAGGTTTGCATTATCACCTCTTTGAATGACGCGTGCAAATTCCATTTTGGAAATATCAGGGCTGTATTTTGCAAAACTTTTTATGATATCAGGTGTTAACGACCGCTGAGCTGAAATTAATTTATTTTTTAACGTAAAAAGGCTGTAGGAGGACATAGTTTTTTGAAGTTCCGACTCATTCCCTGACCTGCTTGCTTTAAGATATGCATGCCAGGCGTTTTCGAGATTCGATTGTAAAGGATGGGCAAAAGCACAGTCAAAGCCCGGAGCCAAAAGGCATGTAAAGAATACCAGAAGAAGCGCGTTTATTCGTAACGCCATGTTTTAAATCCTCCATTTCCAAGGGTAACTTGCATCGTTTTTTCTTTTGTTGTTGAATCTATTCGAATTTACATGAAAGTGCCCATAAGTTGCTAAGTGTCTTCCATGTTTTGTTGTGGGGCAAGCCCGGATGTTGATAGACCAGATCGAACCATAGCCATTATTAATTTTTAGGGTAGGCGCACCTTTTTGTCAACCGAACCATGAAATATTCAAGGCATACGCATTTTTAGGCTTAATGTAAAATGCCGTGGTTAAATTTTTTTATATGAAAAAATTTAACCACGGAAAGCACGGAAGATAGAACACCATGATTTCCGTGGTTCAAATGTTTTTCATCGTTTGTTGTGTCCGTCAGATCATGGCCGTTACAGCAGTCCAGGCAGAAAAGTAATAATCCAGGGGCACACCATCAGCAACACAATGCAGATCAGATAGGCCGGTAAAAAAAAGGTCACCCCTTTAAACACCTCTTTTAAGGTGCTGCCCTTGGCCATGCCTGCCACCACATAGGTGGTGGCTCCCACAGGGGGTGTAACTGCACCAAGGGTTGTGACCACGGTGATAAGAACAGCAAACCAGATGGGATCACAGCCCATCTGGGAGGCCACGGGGAAAAAGATGGGGATGGTGATCAACAACAGAGCCAGGGCATCCATAATGGCACCGCCAATGGCATACATGCCGAAAATGACGGCCAAAATTATTGGATCAGGCACGTTCAGTCCCGCCACCCAGGAGGCCATGTTGAACGGGATACGGGTGATGGTTAAAAATTTGCCCAGGATCATGGCCCCTGCAATGAGCATGATGACCATGCAAGAGACCCGCAGGGTATCCATAATGGCCTTTTTAAAATTTGCCCAGGAAAGCGTCCGCTGGACCAGGCTGATGACTACGGCGAAAAAGGCCCCTGCCCCGCCAGCTTCGGACGGGGTAAAATATCCAGCATACAGCCCGGTCATGATTAAACAAAACAGCACCAGCATCTCAATGGCACCGGAAAGCGACCGGAAACGTTCGCCAAAATCCGATTTGGGACCGGCCGGGCCCCATTCGGGATTCAAACGGCAGACCACATAAACCGTGAGCAGCATCAGCAGGCACAAAAGAAGCCCGGCCCCGATGCCGCCGTAAAAAAGCCGGGCGATGGACTGTTCCGTGGAAAGGCCAATGATAATAAGCACCACGGAAGGCGGAATCACAACGCCCAGCGTGGAGCCGCAGGCAATGGATCCGCAAGAGAGCATGGGCTTATACCTGAAATTGGACATCTGGGGAAATGCCACCGTGGTCATGGTGGCAGCCGTGGCCGTATTGGACCCGCAGATGGCGGCAAAGGCGGCACAGGCCATGATGGTGGCCATGGCAATCCCACCCCGGATATGGCCGACCCACTTATACGCCGCTTTGTAAAGGCGTTCATTGACCCCGGAATAAAAGGCGATCTGTCCCATGAACACAAACAAGGGAATCACGGTGAGCCCGTACTTGGAAAACACCGACCAGAACTCCTGGCTGACCATGTTTACACCGGCATTGAAGTTAATAATGTAGGAAAAACCGCCAAAGCCAACCAGGGCCATGGCAAAGCCTACGGGCATGCCGAAGACGAACAACAACAGCATCAAAACGGCTATCCCGAGGATGCCCACCAGGGTCAGGCTCATTTGGAATCCTTTAAAACAAATAATTTGATCAGATCAATAAACAGCATGACCGCCAGCAGAAAGCAGCCGAATGCCACCACAAAGGCAAAGGGATAATAGACCATTCGAAGGGTCTCCGACACCTCGGCTGTTTCAAGCAGGGTCATGCCCCGGCGGCCCACAAACCAGGCGGCCACGAGAAAAAACAGGGTGCATAAGGCATTATTCACCGCAAAGACGGCCTTTTTGAGGCCTCGCGGAAACCGGCTGATTAAAATATCCACATGGATATGCTCTCTTTTTTTCTGGGTAAAGCCCATGGAAAGGGCCGTGATCACGGCCCCGGCAAATCCCATGATCTCATAGGTGCCCCGGATGGGCACCCACACCCTGCGCAGGACAATATTGCCCATGGTTAAAAGGATCATGAACACCAGGATGGTCCCGGCGATGATCCCGGCGCACCGGTTAAGGATGTCGCTTATTTTTTCAATGGTTTCCATAGGGTTATGATTATTTTGCGGTTCGCTTTACAATCAATTCTTTAATATCTTTAACAATCTGGGCACCGGGCAGACCGCTTTCATTGGCCTTTTTGATCCAGTTTTCCGTAATAGGAGCAAGCTGCGCATTCCATTCGGCCTTTTTCTCCGGTGACAGGGTAATCACTTCCACCTGGTGTTCTTTTTGTGACCAGGCAATGGAATCGCTGACGTGCTGGTCCATGTATTCGCCGGTCCAGGCGGCCTGTTCTTCGATCATGCCGTCCATGGCCTGTTTAACGGCATCCGGTAGTTTATTCCAAGCGCTTTTGTTCATAATCACGGCAAAGGGATAGATCACGGTGTCGGTGATGGTGATGTATTTACAGATTTCAGCAAATTTAAGATCCTTCATCACCTCTAAAGAGGAGAAAACACCTTTGACCACGCCTTTCTGAAGTGCTTCGGGAGTGTCAGACATGGGCATACCCACCTGGTTGGCACCCCAGGATTTAAGAATCTGGGCCGCACCGCCGGATGCGCGCAAATCCAGTCCCTTGATATCAGCAAGCTCGGCCACCGGCGCCTTGGACATGATGTTTGCAGGCGCCGTGACAAACATGGTCAACACCTTGACTTTATCAAAGGCCTTGGGTTGGTATTTGTTGTACAGATCCAGAAGCACAAGGCTGCCGATTTTGGCATCAGGAATTTCCAGGGGAAGGCTTGTGGCATTGGTTACGGTGAAACGTCCGGGCTGGTAAGCCATGCAGATACAGCCGATGTCGGCCTGACCGTTAATAACCCCGTCTATCATGTCTTTGGCACCCAAAAGTGTACCGCCGGGAAAGGTGTTGATCTGTACAGCGCCGTCCGTGCGTTTTTCTATTTCGGTTTTCCATCTTTCCATCTGTACACAGGGAAAGGTAGGCGCAGGGGGAAAATTTGCATAATTTAAGCTGACCTTGGCCTGTGCCGTTACAGGGGTGATTCCGGAAACCAGGGCTACCGCTGCCAGAACACAGAAAAATAATGAGACTTTTTTCATCTTAACTCCTTTGTCTTTCCCCGCAGGGAGTAAATTTAATATGAAAGTGCCAATAAGTTCCAAAATTACTTTCATGTGTTGTTGTGGGTTGAGCCGATATACAAAGTCGCCCATGGCCGTTATTCGGATGGACGGTTGTCAAACACCCGTTTGCTCTTCTTTTCCGTCCGGGGCAGATCGCCGTAACCCACAATTTCCACCCGGGATCTGACCAGCAATTTTTTACGGATCCGGCCGGAGACCTGGTCGGCCAGACCGTTGTCTTCTCCTGCACCGGCACCATTGGTGCGCTCCACCCGGATGGTCATGTAATCCCGGCCGTCTGCATCCTGGTTCAGGTGAATCTGGTATTCGCTGCCCACCCCGCTAATGTCGCTTAAGATATGGTCAATCTGGCTGGGATAGATGTTTACGGCCCTGAAAATGAACATGTCATCCGTCCGGCCGGAAATTCTGGCATGCCTGGGAAAGGGGTTGCCGCAGGCACAGGGTCCAGGGATCAACCGGGTGACATCATGGGTCCGGTAACGGATTAACGGGGTGCCCTGTTTTTTTAAGGTGGTGACCACCAGCTCGCCCTCTTTCCCGGCGGGCACAGGTTTCAATGTCACCGGGTCTATCACCTCAAAAATAAAATGATCGGCCCAGTAATGAATCCCTGCATGTTCCGTACAATCAAGGCCGGTACCTGGCCCGTACAGCTCGGTCATACCGTAAATATCATGAATATGCTCGGCCCCGGTGATATCCTGGATGCGTTTTCGCATGGAGGCGCTGTGGCGTTCGGCCCCTAAAATAATGGTCTTTAATTTAATTTTGTCCGTGAGTTTGCGTTTTTCAATCTCTTCGGACATGAGCAGAGCCATGGACGCTGTGGAGCAAAATACCGTGGATTCAAGATCCAGCAGCATGTCAATGTGCATGTCCACGTTGGCAGGACCTAATGGCACAGCCATGGCGCCCAAACGTTCGCACCCGTTTTGAAACCCGACACCAGCCGTCCAGAGCCCGTAGCCCACGGCAATCTGAACCCGGTCCTGGTTGGTCACACCGGCCAGCTCATAACACCGGGCAAAGATGTTGGCCCAATTATCCACATCCTCTTTTGTGTAGCACAGAATCTTTCTTTTCCCTGTGGTGCCCGAAGAACCGTGGATGCGTACAATGTCGGACATGGGGACGGACCGCAAGGGAAAGGGATAGTCGTCAAGAAAGTCGTGCTTGTCGGTAAAGGGCAGGTTTCCCAGATCACCCAGACCTTTAACGTCTTGGGGTTTACAGCCTGCCTCTTCGAGCTTTTTTTGATAATAAGGACTATTATTATAGGCGTGGGACACAGTCCATTTCAGACCCTGGGCCTGAATATCTGCAATCTGATCGCCGGTTATATCTAAAGGGATAAAACTCATTGACTTACCTTTTTTCATATAGTTGCATGCCTGACTCAAGCAGGCTTAATACATTTTGGGCCACCGCAGGTTTTGCCTGGAACTTCTCCTTGATCATGCGGGCAAGGCTGTCCGGGTTGAAGAGCTTAGCATCCTCTTTCATGGCGCCCAGGAAAAAGCCGAGCATGGCAACGTTTTCACTGCGTACATTGCCTGCCGCCTGGGCCAGGGCAGCAGCGTCCCCGGAAAACACCCGGTATTTGTCATCTTCTATAGGATCAGGGCTGTTCACCACGGCCAGGCCGCCGGGTTTAAGAAAATAGGAATGATGGGCAAAGCTTTCGGCTTTCAATGCAATTAAGGCGTCGGCCGTGGCAGGCCGGATCAGCGGCCCTGAAAAGTCACCGATCTTTAGATAAGAGATGACATTGCCACCCCGCTGGGCCATACCATGGGTCTCGGAAGTGAGTACAGGCAGGTTATCTGCCATGGCCGCCCCTGCCAGCAGTTTTGTGATAAAAAGAACGCCCTGGCCGCCCAAACCTGAAATGATAATCTGATGATTATTTGACATGATCTTTACTCCTGGTTTTCAAGTACAAGTGCACCCTTGGGGCAGACACATGAACAGACCGCGCACCCGGTACAAAGCCCTGCGTCAATGCAGACCTGTTCCGTCTCGTTGTCCATACTAAGGGCCGGGCATTCAAACTGGCTTACACAATATCCGCAGCCGTCACAGACATCCTTATTTACAGTTACCTTTTTAAAGGAGGCAGAAAGTTCGGCCTTGTCCATGTCAAGCAGGCAAGGATGTTCGGCGATGACCACCGCCGGTCCGTTCTCTTTGCAATAAGCGTTTGCCTCTTTTAGAATGTCGATAAATCCCGGCAGATCATACGGGTCTGCGGTTTTAATGAAATTGACCCCGCAACCTTTGACAATGTCAGGGATACTCACGGCAACACACGGATCGCCTGACGCATCCCGGCCCGTGGCCGGTGTCGGCTGGTGGCCGGTCATGGCCGTGGTACGGTTGTCCAAAATCACCAGAACGTAAGGGATTTTTTTGGTAACGGTTTCGATCAACCCGGTAATACCGGAATGGAAAAAGGTGGAGTCACCGATGGTGGAAAAAACAGGCGGTTGCTTTTTGTTTTTGGCATAGGCAATGGTGAATCCTGCGGCCTGGCTGATGCCGGCCCCCATGCAGGTGACCGTATCCACGGCCCCTAAGTTGCAGCCCAGTGTGTAGCATCCGATGTCGCTGGTAAAAATGCCTTTGGGGGCAACCTTTTTAATAGCATAGAAACTTGCCCGGTGGGGACAGCCTGCACACAAAGTGGGACGCCGCCCGGGCAGCGCAGTGACTTGCGGGGCCTGATAATCCACCCCGGCAAAGGCACAGATCCGTTCTTCAACATTTTCGGGCAATAGTTCGCCTGCCGGAGAGATAAAGCCCGTGTTTTTGCCTTTAACCCGTTTTTTGTCTGCCAGCTGCATCTCAATAATGCCCCAGGTCTCTTCCAGCACCAGAATCTCATCATAGGCATCCATTTCACTGATAAACGATTCGTGCAGCGGAAAGGGTTGAACCACCTGGTATACAGGAATATCCAGATGTCGTTCTTTAATAATGTCCCTGGCATTGGCCGCTGCCACACCGGCCACGACAATGGCCGGCCCACCATCTTTGGGCGTGCCGGACACTAATTTGGGACGGGTGGGTTCATAGTCTGCGATTTTGGCAAGCTTGGCTTCCAGCTCTTTGTGGAGTTGAAGGCGAAACTTCGGGGTTGCCGCCCATCTGCCCGGATTTTTCTCAAAGGCGGCCTGCCGCCACTCAATCTCAACTTTTTCCACATCCATGCTCTGGCGGGAGTGACACACCCGGGTGGTAGGCCGCAGCATCACCGGAAGCTCAAAAGCTTCGGAGAGTTCAAAACCAATACCGGCAAGTTCGGCGGCCTGGGCCGGGGAATCGGGATCCAATACCGGCAATTTGGCCATGACCGCCATCAGTCGCGAATCCTGTTCGGTCTGGGAGGAATGGGGGCCGGGATCATCGGCGCTGATCACCAGAAAACCGCCTTTCACGCCCAAATACACGGAACTCATCAAAGGATCGGCCGCCACATTCAAGCCAACCTGTTTCATGGCAACTGCTGTTCTAAGCCCTGCTTGGGCGCCTGCATAAGCCGTTTCAAATGCCACTTTCTCATTCACGGCCCACTGGGCATGAATATCCAGGTCCATCTCTTTTTTAAAGGAAACAACTGCGGACAGAATTTCCGAAGAAGGGGTGCCGGGGTAAGCGCAGGCCATCTGGCAGCCGTTTTTCAGCAAACCATAGGCCAAAGCTTCGTTTCCCAGCATCAGTCGTTTTGTATCCATATTATATCTAACCTCAAATGGTTTTATCGTATGTTTCTGCGGACAGCAACATGCCAAAAATTCAAATAAAAATCAATTTATTTGTTGGAATTGTTGGACGTTAACCCCACCAGTGCATGACCCGGCAAGGGAGTTGCGTGGAACATGGGTTACACGGTCATAATATCCCCCCCTAAGCCATATTTATTTTCGACTCAATACATCGGCCCCGATATAATTACCCTTCACCCCGGCCGACATAAAGCCCCATACACAAAATAAATTATAGTGTTATAATAAAATGTTATTTTTTTATGAGCACCGCCTATCGCCGCTTATATCCGATATAAATATCAATATTACCACCCTAAACTAATCCTAACATAAAAAATGTATATCGAACTCTATACATTTTTTTCTTGACCTTGTAAGAGATAGCTTGTAACTAATGCGCTGTTGAAAAAATTAATCAAAAATTAAAATTACAATTGCGTTTATTAATATGGAGTTTTTAAATTCCAAATCAGACACAACGGCGGATGGAAAGAGAAAAACCGATCCGCTAACCCAAAATTAAGGAGAATATCTTGGCACTACAAAAAGAAACACTGGGCAATGACAAATGGTTTGCAGATGGTAGTCAGGAAAGTACCGAGGTTGAAGAATATTACAACACTTGGGGCAAAGACTACGAAGATTCAGTAAAAAGCTGGGATTATGACGCACCGGAAACAGCTGCGGCACTACTGAATGAATACAAGCAGGTTGACGGCACCGTATGTGATGCCGGATGCGGCAGCGGACTGACCGGCGAAGCACTGAATGCCGCCGGGTTTAAAAGCATTATCGGTTTTGACTTAAGCCCCGATTTTGCCGCCGTTGCAAAAGACAAAGGCGTGTATGAAGATGTACACATTGTCAACATGCATGAAAAACCCTTCCGTTATGAGGACGGCCAGTTTGCCAATCTGATCTGCATTGGCACACTCACCTACATTGATGATGTGCCCGCGGTTGTTCGCGAGTTTGCCCGGATTACCAAACCCGGCGGCATGGTGATTTTTTCCCATCGTACGGATATGATTGATGCCGAATTTACCGGAAAACTTGAGGCCATTAAGGCCGACAAGGTCCTGGAAGAAGTTCTGGTCTCTGAGCCGAAACCATATCTACCTGGAAACAAAGACTTTTCTGACAAAATACAGATTGTTTACTACGCATACCGCGTATTGTAAACCGCCCGCCAGAACAAGGACGTTGCCACGACGTCTTCAGTCCTGGGACCGGCGGTTGAACTGCCGGACCCAGGGGCGTTCGCGCGGCCGGCGCAGCTTTTAATGCCGTTGCCGGACAACCAACTTTTGCCAAACTTTTTACCAGGAGGGTTTTAGATGAAAAAATTTATCACTATCTCATTAAGTATTATGATCGCTGCAATGTTCCTTGCACCCTATCCGGTGTGTGCCCAAAAGCCTGTTAAGATCGGTGTGCTGGTACCCCTTACCGGAATTGCCGCCCAGGGCGGACTGGAAATGAAGTATGGCATTGAAATGGCTGCCCGGGAAAAAGGAACGGTGCTTGGAAAACCCATTAAGCTGCTGGTTGAAGATACCCAGGTGAAACCGCCCATCGCAGTTTCAAAGGCGGAAAAACTGGTTTACAAAGATGACTGCAAGGCATTGATCGGTGTTTTATCCAGTGGCGTGGGTCTTGCCCTTGCCAAAAACATCAACAAACTGAATGTCCCCTTTCTAAGCACCCATGTCATGACCACCAAATTTTATGGTCTTCACCCCATGGTTTTCAGATCCGGACAGCTGGCCAATGACCAGACAGCCGTCGGCAACATCAAGGGAATCCTGGCACGGCCCGACCTGAAAGACCGAACCTATTACGTCCTTGTCCACGATTATTCCTGGGGCCATGATGCCGGGGAAAGATTTATCGCACTGGCCAAAGAGAACGGCATTAAAATTTATAATGAAAAATATGACAAAGCCCCCATCAAGACAAAGGACTGGTCATCTTATATCAGTAAAATCAAAGCATCCGGCGCAGATGGCGTATACATGGCCTTTATCACCAACGTAATTCCGATTTTTGCTAAACAGGCCTCTGATTTCG
The DNA here is from genome assembly GCF_963677125.1 of uncultured Desulfobacter sp. Classification (NCBI taxonomy): domain Bacteria; kingdom Pseudomonadati; phylum Thermodesulfobacteriota; class Desulfobacteria; order Desulfobacterales; family Desulfobacteraceae; genus Desulfobacter; species uncultured Desulfobacter sp. Next base: position 3,770,857 of record NZ_OY781882.1, read on the forward strand.
GCCTACAGGACAAAGTGAAACTGGTTTCCGCGGCAGCGCCCGGCCCCTTGGAGCTGGAAGCCGGAGGAACAGCTTGCCACGGTATTTTCGGCGTATCGGACTGGTCCTGGGATGTCAACAATCCGGCCTCCGACGACTGGGAGATGCGGTTCTGGAACGAATATAAGACCACCCCATCGGATGCGGCCGTCCACAGCTATGTGGGCGCCATGAACCTGTTTAACGCCATTGAGAAAGCCGGAAGTACCGATGCCAAGGCCATTGCGTCAGCCCTCAAAGGGATCAGTTACGACGGCCCCTACGGAACGGTCCGGATTTCCGCAAAAGACAACTGCATGCGCAATGACGCCGTTCTGACGGAAACCATGGCCGCACCGGAAAATCCTTTTGGCGCCAAGGTATATATGAAAGTACTTCATACATTCCCTGCAGCCGAGCTTGGCCCACCTGAGTAAAAATTATGAGCGGAACACTGAGCATTATAGTCGACCTTACATTGAACAGCCTTGTTCTTGGCGGCGTGTTTCTCATAGTAGCCATCGGTTTGAACATCATTTACGGGCTGAGCCGCATCATGAATATGGCCCACGGTGCCTTGTACGCCGTGGGCGCTTACACAGGTTTCACGCTTGTGGCAGCGGGGGTGAACTTTTTCGCAGCACTGTTAATTGCCCCCCTCATCGTAGGGGGGATCGGGCTGATCATCGAACGGACCATCATTGCGCCCATGCGGAAAAGATCCATGGTATACACTTTGATCCTGACCTATGGACTGATGTTTTTTCTTGACGGCTCAATCAAATACATCTGGGGGAACGAACCCCGCTTCATTGAGCTGCCTCAATTCATGCAGGGGACCCTGCCCATACTCGGTACGGACTACCCGGTTTTCAGACTGGTGACCCTGCTGCTGATTATACTCATCATGGGCGCTTTAATGCTGTTTTTAAACAAGACAAAAATCGGGATTATTCTCAGGGCCTCCAGCACAATCCCCGAAATGGTCTCCTGTCTTGGAGTGAACATGCACTATGTGCATATCGGTGCATTTCTTCTTGGATGCGTCATGGCCGCACTGGCAGGGATTATTGCAGGTCCGTTGACCACCATTGATCCGCTGATGGGCGGAGAAATGCTGATCAGTTCTTTTGTGGTCATTGTTATCGGCGGTCTTGGAAGTCTTCGCGGCGCAGTCATTGCCGCTTTGTTGATCGGGGCCGTCCAGACGCTGGCTGAATTTTTTATCACAGACCTGGCAATGGTAATCGTATACATCCTCATGGCGGTGATTCTTGCCTTCATGCCCCGGGGGCTCCTTGGAGAGGGAAAGTTTGAATAATGGATCGTACAACAACCATACCCGGCATAAAATCGGGGTTTCATCCCCTAAAGATAGTTTTTATTGTTATCCTTATTTCGGGCCTGGCCGCGTTTCCGTTTGTCTCCGGAAACCGGTTTTACATCAGCCTGATCACTGAAATGATGATATTCGGGCTACTGGCCATGAGCCTGGACGTGCTTTTAGGCTATACCGGCTTGTTGTCGTTCATGCACAACGCCTATCTGGGCATCAGCGCCTATGCGGTGGGACTGTTCTTAATCCATGTCTCCCCGGAATCCTTCTGGCTTGCCTGCTTGGCCGGCATTGCCCTTACCTGTGTTGTGGCAGTACCCGTGGGATGGGTCCAGGTCAGGACCGGGGGGCTGACCTTTGCCTTGCTGACCCTGGCATTCGGCATGATGTTTCATACCATTGTATGGAAATGGTATGATGTGACCGGCGGGGATGACGGATTAATGGGGATGCCCAATCCGGATATCAGCCTGTTCGGCATCACCATCGGAAATTCCGGGGACCCGATAGTGATTTACATGTTCACACTGGTCATTGTCGCCTTATGTTTTTTCCTCACCCGCAGAATCATCAATTCACCGTTTGGCGCGGTGCTTGAAGCCATTCGTGAAAATGAGAGCCGGGCCGCCTTTATCGGTATCAATGTTAGAAAATACAAACTGCTGGGCTGGTTGCTGGCCTGCCTGCTCGCCGGTATCTCAGGGGCCTTGTTTATCCTGTATAAAGGCTATATCGGGCCCTCCACCATGAGCGTCTTTGCCGGAGCCGGTGTGCTTATGATGGTCCTTTTGGGCGGCATGGGGTCACTTTGGGGACCTCTGGCCGGTGCGGCCATCTTTATTTACATCCAGGATTATATCAGTACGATGACAGAGCATTGGGAAATTTTTCTCGGGCTTGTGGTCATTTTTCTTGTCTTGTTTCTGCCGACCGGATTTGCCGGCCTGACGGATCATATCAGACGATTGAGAAAGGAGTAACGATGAGGGGATTACTTTGTACACAGAATTTATGCTGTCAGTTCGGCGGCGTAATGGCAACCAACGATGTTTGTTTCAGTATTGACCACAATGGATTAACCTCAATTATCGGTCCCAACGGTGCCGGAAAGACCACTTTTATAAATCTTGTCACAGGTAAAATCGGGGCCAGTTCTGGAAAAATCTTGTTCAAGGAAAAAGACATCACCAACACACCCACCCATGAGTTGGTTAAAATGGGTATTTCAAGGACCTTTCAGATCAACAGCCTGTTTGAGAATTTAAGTGTATTTGAAAACTTGAGAATTGCCAGACAGGCCAAAGTCGGGGGCTCTTTTCGCATATTTTCCTTAAAACAAAAATTAAAACCGGTCATTAAAGATACATGGGCCATGCTGGAACGCCTGGGTCTGGAGAAAATGGCCGATCTGCCGGCCAAAAACCTGGCCTATGGTGATCAGCGGGTGCTTGAGGTGGCCATTGCCCTGGCCGGAGATCCCAAGATTCTATTTCTGGATGAACCCACAGCCGGCATGTCGCCTTCGGAAACCCATCATATTGCAGACTTGATCAGAGATCTGGCCGACAATATCAGCGTTGTCCTGGTGGAACACGATATGGATATGGTCATGCGGATTTCAGACAGAATCACGGTCCTCCAGGACGGTGGCATCATTACAGAAGGTACGCCCAAGGAAATTCAAAACAACCAGCAAGTCAAAGAGGCATACCTTGGAAAAGCGGCATAAGATCCTTGAAATTGAAGAGATGCAGACCTATTACGGCGACAGCCACGTTATCCAGGGGCTGTCCATGCACGTGTACGAACAGGAAGCCGTTTCAATTATCGGGCGTAACGGTGCCGGAAAAACCACAACCTTAAGATCCATCATGGGCCTGACCCCGCCCCGGTCCGGCAACATCTTTATTGACGGCCGGCAAACCACCCGGTGGCAGCCCCACAAAGTTTCCCGGCTGGGAGTAGCCTATGTGCCTGCGGAACGCCACATTTTCCCAGGGCTAAGTGTTGAGGAAAACTTGCGACTGGCAGCCCGGCCGGGCAGTGGTGAGAACGCCTGGACATTTGAAAAAGTATACGACCATTTTCCGGTGCTGGCCGACAGATCTCACCAGGACGGCGCCACCATGAGCGGTGGTCAGCAGCAGATGCTGGCCATTGGCAGGGCCCTGATCAGTAATCCCCGGATCATTATCATGGACGAACCCTCACAGGGTCTGTCACCGCTTTTGGTCCAGACCATTACGGATGTAGTTTTAAAATTTTGCGTCCAATCAGGTATCACCCTTTTGATTGTCGAACAAAATCACCAAATGGCGCTCAAGGTCGCAAGCCGCCACTATCTCATGGACACCCGGGGGGAAATTGTCAACAATCTGACCACCCGGGAACTTGAGGACAATCCTGAAATCGTTCAATCCCATTTATCGGTTTAAACCCGGCCCAGGAAAATTCTGAGCATCGTCCTGATACACCTGGAAAACTAATACACATTATAATGTGCGTAATGGCCCGCCCCACCGCCAACAAGTAATTTCTTTCATAGAAGATACCGTTTAAGCCTGCCGGCTGGCGGGTTCTGGTTCCTACCTGGCAGTATTTTAGGCAGGAACCGGAACTTCTTATATCATGGCTTGGTGCCGTTGGTTAAACGGAAGCGGGATAATCCGATCAAACCAAGCAACAACAGGATCGCAGAAGACGGTTCAGGCACTTGGGTGGAATCAGCATATGTGATGACAATATCATCGATATGATATGATGTAAGATCTCCCGAGGCCGTGAGGGTTGCAGAGTCAAACGAAATCGCTGAAGTAAAAATCACTGTATACACATCGTCTTCATCTGTTATTGAGTAGTCTTTTGTGGTTTTTGAGGAACTGCCTTCATCAGTGACAATGGAATATTCGGCATCATCATTCGGAGTTCCGATAAAGGTAACGGAAATACCGGTAACGTCGGCGACAAAATCCAGGTATATCTCATCTCCATAGTAGCCCAGGAAATATCCATCACCATCATCAGCCACGCCTAAATAATTTGACTCTGAAGTTGTTGGAAGGCCGGTAAATACACTCAAATCCAGGCCGGTGTTTGAACTGAAGGAGACTCCGCCGATGTCTGACACCGTATTTCCGGCAGACATATCGTCAAAATCAATGGTAAGCGCCAAAGCAGTTTGTGATGCGAAAAGGACCGCAAGGCTGAAGAGTATTGCAAAAAATCTGTTCATCTACATACCTCCGTAGCGCAAATCTGTTTATTCCATATCAACAAAATATCCGGAGACAGCACCGGTGATGGAAGTATCATCGGTGACCAGTGCACTCGCCCCAATCTGGATCTTCATATTCGGCCCAAGGACCAGCTTCATTGGCTGAGAACCTGTATAATTCAGGCTGCTTGACCCTTGGTAGCGCTGGGGGATCAAGTAATGGGTGACGATCCAACTGATACCTCCGGATGGATTTTCATACAAAATATCAAGGCTAACTGTGGGGGCACCCTCAAATCCGGCGCTGGAGACTTTGTATGAAACATGCTCAATCACCAGTTTTTTACCTTCCGGGACAAGTTCCGTGCTTATGCCGATTGCAAGAGATGTCGAGCCGCTAATTTCCGATCTCCTGTACTCATCCCAATGGTAAGGTTGGTTTGCAGGATGGTGAACATCTTCTACTGCCTGAACTTCGGGAAAATTCTGGACTTCGACGGGTGTTGACCTGGCCATAACCGACACCGGGATCACCAGAAAGGTCAGTAAACAAGCATTTAGCAATAACCGCTGAATAAGTTTTGACATGGTTTTCATTTTTTTTCTCCTTCTCAAGCTAAATTATTAATATCAATAACCGCCGTGGGGGGGGGCGGCCGGGTAAAAATAGCTTTATAGATATTGTCGCTGCTTCTGAGCCTGCTATTAGTATAACTGCTGCCTTAGCGATCCAATCAACAAGAAGTCGTTCCGGAGGAGTTTCGCATGAATTTCAAGATCAGGCTGTAATAGAAGTGTTTTTTATTCTGAAACAATGAAAATAAACACTTCAATTTAATAAGGAGATGCAAAAAAGGTACCGCTGCGCAAAACAATTAAGATAGCCATTTGATGCATTTTTCAGGAATATTAGCGTATTTTTTTCTGTGAAAAAAAAGTACTAATAAGAAAAAAAATACTCAATATAGATCCAGCAGGGTTATCATTTGGGTCTGTCACCCCTCCTGGTCCAGACCATTACGGATGTGGTTTTAAAATTTTGCGTTCAATCAGGTATCACCCTTATTGACATGGATGATTTTTTTTGTATATTCTGAGACTTAAAAAGCAAGTTCTTATCCGCTAAAAATAGGACGCCATACCGATGACATCTACGGCAGAGATCTTCATAAGTCACAGTCTGAACAAGCACTTTGCCAAGCTTCTCGGGCTTAAGACAAGAGAGAACTTGCCCGCAAACGTCGAACCATTTGTGGATTCGCTGGATTTGCAGACAGGGAAGCTATGGCGCCCTGAAATCTTTCGCAGACTTCACACCTGTTGCGGGGGAGTAATTATATTGACCCCCGAATCAGCGAAAAGCCATTGGGTGCAGTTCGAGGTCAATATCCTGTTGTGGCGGCATGCAATGGAGCAAAAGTTCGAGGAGCAAAAATTCAAATTTCTTCGCATTGATGTGACTCCGGATGGAAAAAAGCTTACAAAGGAAGATCTTATACATTTTGAGCCGGTGCAGCTCAGAGAGTTTCAAGAACACGATCCAATACAACTCAACTTGCCGACTCGGGAGATGAGCAAAGACGAGGTAATCCGCGACTATCAAGACGCTGCGAATGCGTTGGCAAATGAGCTATCCAAGATCATTTCCGATCACTTTAAGAATATTGTCGTCGTCCGTCGCCCAAAATATCTCCAACAATGGTTTGAGATGATCCATAGCAGAATTAAAACTGCCATTGACGCCCCCACGTTTCTTGACGACGCGCTACAGGCCCTTAGAATGCCTCCTTCAAATCAGCATCCCGCGCAAGAACAACCAATTGCTGATCTGGCGACTCAAACAGCCGTCCTTGAAATGCCCCCTGAAAAAAAACTAGAAGCCATTGCCGATGGTTTCATATCCGCCCCTCCACGCAATGCGATCAAGGCATTCCAGCTTATCTCGCAGTGCATCGACTCCGCGGCAACCAAGAAAGCACTTCTTAAGTACGTCGGGCTTACCCTGGTATCAGCCAAAACCGCCATTCGCATCAAAGAAGCATGCAATCACTCTAATCCGTCGGAGCGTACAGTGTTCATTCTTAGCGTGATGTCACCCAGCGGAGCTTTGATCAAAGACATGGTGGAGCGTTACTTCCTTCGTGCCCACGGGGTGGCGGAAAAAATAGAAATTCTTCAGTTAAACGGCGTCATGGGAGATGGCGGGGAAAAAGAGCTGGGCGTGATAATTGACCAAACCGTCCAAGAGTACGCCCCGCTCGCCCGTAACGTCAAGGAGCTCCAGAATTCTGATCACAGGTATATTTTTGTACGCTGCCAAGAAGGCCAACAACCAGATGTATTTGATTTGGATAGTGCAAAAGAGTTTGCAACAGCAATTCACCATACTCGATGGGATGAGCTTCCGCTTTTTATGATAGGAGTTAGATCCAGTAGTGACATTCCTCCCACGTGCAATCCCGAAAACGGTGTATTCGCGACCATGGATGTCGGTTTTGAAGAGGAAAGACAGCTAACACAAAGTTACTTTAACTTCCGCAAAGAATTTGAGTAACAAATCGTGATTCAGATGGAGATACATTATGACTGATGCCGCAAAAATAGTCCTAAACGAAAAATGGTGCAACGATCTGGACAACAAGAACATTTCCCCATCACATGAGCCGGACAGCCGCGATGGTCGCATATACCACATGACGCCTGAACTCAAGACAGCCGTCAAGGTCGCATTGATTACCTGCCGGCCGCTTCTTCTTCTCGGACTACCCGGTGTCGGCAAATCTTCCCTTGCCGCATATATCGCCAGAAACCTGGGGTGGCGATACTATGAGCACGTGGTCACGGCGAGGACCGAGGCCAAAGATTTGCTTTACACATACGATGCCGTACGACGGCTGGCTGAAGCTCAGGTGACCATCAACGACGCCCCCGCCGACAGGCAGGCGCGACTTAATCCCGGCCTGTTCATTGAACCTGGCGTGTTCTGGTGGGCCATCAACCGCCAATCCGCATTACGCAGAGGAATGAACGCTGATCAGGACCCGTCAGCTCCCCAGGAACCGAACGCTGAACTGAACCAGAAACGCCCCTGCGACAAGGCGGTCATTCTGATCGACGAAATTGACAAGGCCGATCCGGATGTACCAAACAACTTGCTGGTGGCTCTGGGTTCCCATGTATTCGAGGTGTCAGAAACCGGCCAAACCGTGCGTTCAGAAACAAGCGCAATTGATGAAAACGGCCTGGCACGCCTCCTCATCGTTATCACCACCAATCAGGAGCGGGATTTACCCAAAGCCTTTCTGCGGCGGTGCATCATTCACGAGCTCGTGCTGCCGGATGGTGAGGAAGATTTTGTCAATCACCTGACTAAGATCGCCGAACTCCATAGAGAACAAGACCGCATTGCCCACTCTGATGAGGAGAAAAAAATTGCAGGGGCGGTGGCAAAAAAGCTCTTTGAATGGAGACAAGAGGCGAAGGTTAAACAACTCCGTCCGCCGGGCACTGCAGAATACTTAGATGCAGTTCGAGCATGTCGGATTCTCAAAATAAATCCCGACGACCAAGATCAGACATGGAAGATAGTGGCCGAAATGACGCTGAAAAAAAGAACCGATTCGCCATGACGGATGACAATTCCATACCTCGGGCCGAGCATCACGCTGCAACAGACGATCCGCCACAGTACTGTCGTACCCCGATTGGGTTTGTGGACTTGCTCCGCATCATCAAAGTCCTTGGAGGTCCCGTCTCCCCAAAAGATCCCCTGTCACGGGTTCTTACTGATCAGGGATTAGTGTGCAAGCCCACGGAAAAGGAGCAGCAACAAGGCGAAAATCAATCTCCAGCGCCCTCGCCAAACAAATGCACCGGCCCCCAACAGCCCCCAACCGAGCCGCCACAAACCAGGGAGTCACCAACTAATGAAATAGAAAAAACGATGGATGAAGAATCATACTCACACGAGCTCTTGCAGCCCATCGCTTACTCAAATGCCATCGCAGCAAGCGTTGAACTGGCCCAAACGCCAGGATTAGACGCCTATAGCGTAACCGATCACAACAAAGCCCTGCCCTACCGGCAGCCTCTGTTTCCGCCCAAAAGCCAGCGATCCATTTTGAGCATGCTGGCATCAACGTGGCGTCCCGGCCGAAATCTGGATGTCCGGGGCGTAGTGGAAGTGTTGGCCCGTGGCAGGCACGTGTCCGTTCTGCCCAGGAAAGTCGTCAGAGGCTTATCCCGGCAAGTACAGGTGCTGCTCGATGTGAGTCAGGGAATGCTCCCGTTTCGGCGGGACCAGGTGGAACTGGTCAACGTACTCGAAACCGTACTTGGCAATGACGCCATAGATGTGTTACGCACAAACGGATCTCCCATGGACCGCAAAGTTGCATCCCGTAATCGTGGGAAGCTGCAATATGAGGTACCGATCTCCGAAACCCCCATCGTCGTATTGAGCGATTTGGGCAGTGCGCCGGGAGGCGGTTTGATGCAGGTTGACGACGAAGCGAGGTGGATTCAATTTGCTGTTGCCTGCCGCCAAAGGGGTTGCTCCGTTGCCGTACTGAGTCCCTATGCCCAAAGGAGATATTCCCCGGCATTGAAAAAACAGCTCGCCATCATCACCTGGGATCGCTGTGCGTCGGTCCGCGAAGCCGCCCGGCCACTGACCGCACAGCCTCAAGGGCATCGACACTATGCCTGAGTATTCTTCCGGGCATGAAGCCCTGTGTAAGGAATTTACACGCGAGTGCGTGGAGCTTGCCATGCTCACCACCCCTGCCGTCCGCGTGGAAGGGGAGCTTGTGGGGGCGCTCCGTCGCGAGTTGGCGCCACACCTGTCCGCCGACATCGAGGGCGCCCTGTGGTTCTCCGGTTTGGTCGGGGCCTATGGCGTCAATGGCCTCGTGCTTCAGACAGATGTCCGTCGGGTGCTCGGCGAGTCCCTCACCCGCGATCCCCGTGCCGAGGCCGCATGGCAGATCATTTATGAATGTCATAAATCCATATCGCCCGCCCTCTTGTCTGAAGAGATCATCGCCTGGCATGGAATGAATGTGGCGTATCTCGAACAGACCCTTGCCGCGCCGGCAGGTAACCGGCAACCTGAAGATACACGTCAAAGCGTGGAGGAACACAGACAAAAATTGGATGACGAACTTCACAAGGTGCTCGCCACATTAAAGGACAAAGGCCGTACTAAGGGGCTGGGCCAATGGGCGCGGCGGGCGGTACCGTCATTTCCAAAGGCCGCTTTGACATTGACACCGACCTGGGCGTTCAACCTGGCTTTGAGTTCCCGGGGCGAAAAAACCGTTCCCATCCCTGGGCAACCGCCTTTTGACCTGTTCGAACGCGGTTATTCAGGATTGTTCGATGGGGTACGTATGCGACAAGTGGCAGTTAGACGGTCCGGGGCGGAGTTGGCGTTGGGTCCGCTATCCGAAATCCCGGGTTTTTGCATCCAAGTACCGGACACAGAACCCTGCATGGTGAGAATCGAATGGTCCGATTCAAGCGGGAGCGGAGTTGAGACGCTTCAAATCGCCGGCAATCAGACCCGGCGCATTTCGGTGGGGTACGGACCGGTCAGAATTCATACCCTTGATGGGGCTGTGTACGATCCCGACAGTAACGCCCACCTGGACAGCACGCCTCCCGAAGATTTCTTTGGCGCGTGGCCTACCAAAGAGGGGACCTACTTCCGCATGTGGGCGCCGAACGCCGATCGAGTCATAGTGGCCACGTTTCCAGGAGAGTCCTACGAAGAGTTGCGCCCCCTCGGGGACGGCACGTGGCAGGGATTTACAGCAGATGCAAAAATCGGACAGGAATACAAGCTTTTACTCGCCACCGGCAAACACGAAGCTTGGCACGTTGATCCCTATGCACGAAAGCTCAATAACACCCCAAACGGCATCATCTGTGATCGTCGACCACGAGCCCAGGATGAATTCAGGCTTCCTCCGTATGACCAGCTGGTACTCTATGAAATACACATCGGCTCGTTTAATAGAAGACCCTCAGACGCCATAGGCACATTCCACACGGCCGCCCAGCGCCTCTCCTACCTGGTTGATTTAGGCGTTAACGCAGTTTTGTTGATGCCTGTTCATACCCGCCCTACCGGCAACTCCTGGGGGTTCGATCCGTCCCACATCTTCGCTGTGACAGAGGATTTTGGTGGCCCTGAAGCGCTCAGGCAGTTTATTTTAAAGGCCCACGCCCACGGGATCGGCGTATTGCTCCAACTGTGTCTGTCCCACGCAGGCCCTGAAAACCTCTTGTGGAATTTTGATGCTCGACAAAATGGTGAGCAAGACAATGGATGCTATTTCTTTCCCTCTACAGCCCCCCGTTCCAAGGGGGCTTGGGGACCAAACTACAACATCAGCAGAGAAGAGGTCAGAAGATATTTACGCGACAATGTCATGATGTGGTTCGAGGAATACGGCATCGATGGCATCCACTGGGATACGGTCAATTTTAGTGTGACATTGAGCTATTACCCCGAATCCTCCCCACATGATGAAGAATCTTTTAAGCTCATCCGAGAAATCAATCAGGAGGTCCGAAGCAGATGGCCCGATGCATTGATCACTGGAGGGGCTCCTGATGGAATCGATTGGCCAACCGAGAACATGGCACTAACTGCGATGTGGTCATATTCCTTTGTCAATATCGTTCGCAATGTCCTTATACAACCAGAAGATCCGCAGCGAGACATCCAAGCCATACAAGGCGAGCTTATTCACGTCTCAAACAACCCTTTTGAAAGGGTGCTTTACCTCGAGTCCCACGACGACGCCAGAACCAGACTCCCGGAACAAATCGACAAGCGGCATGCAGACAGCTACTACGCGCGAAAACGATCCCTGCTCGGAGCGACCCTGTTATTGACCGCTCCGGGAATTCCCATGCTGTTTCACGGCCAGGAGATGTTGGAAAGCCGCGCCTTCGATTCTGCAAAATGGCACTTCGATTGGAACCAGACCAACTCCGGTTACGTGCAAGCCTTCCGCGACCTCATCCACCTCCGAACGGACAGCGATGGGCCGACCGGTGGACTCTCGAGCAACCAATACGACACGCTACACGAAAACCACGATGCAAAGGTCCTTGCCTACAGCCGAAGCGATCAAATCGTGGTTGTACTCAACTTTGGAAACGTTTACTACAAGTCCTATTGGTTGCCTTTTCCGATTCATGGCCATTGGCAGCTGGTCTTTAATGGTGACAACAAGAAGTACGATCCCCAATTTAAAAACCGGTATTCCGATGTTGTCGAAACGAGCGCTTATAAAACATGGGAGATCGCAGGGGAAATCAGTTTGGCGCCATATTCCGGAGTTATTTATGTGTTCGATCAGGATTCGTGGGCGAAAGATGATTCTATCTATAAATAATGAGGAACTTTTAAATTATGGAGAGTGAAGGTCAGAACCGTGAATATTGATAGATAGTGCCCGACCGAAAACCGTAAATTTTGCCGATTACGGCGTTGGCCTGAAATTTTAATCCTCGAAATACGCCTTGTATTCCGAAGGTTTTAATTTCAGGCCGCCTTGTACTCAACAAAATTTCCAGGTTTTCGTTCAGAGACTATATATTAAACCCGCTCTGTTTACCATTTTTTGTGAGGTCACCATGTCAAATGCAAATAACGTAAAAGATATTGATCAAAGTCATTCACACAACAATACCTGGGGTGAGTACCGCGTATGGGCGGCAACGGCCCGAAGGATTAAGACCACGTTACAAAGCTGCCGCAGAGTTGTTCTGTACCTCACACTCTTTAGTGCGGCGGTCGGCGCATTTGCCGAACAGTACCCGAAGATTGCCGGACAACTGAAGCCCTGGCTTGGGGGCCATATAATTGCAGATTGGGTGCAGCCCGTGCTCGGATGTATAGCGGGATTAGCCATTGCGATTGCGGGAATTATCATGCAGCGACTTGCTTCCCGCCGAAACCAAGAAGAGCAAGTACGGGCACGCTCAACCGCTGAGGCCTTAAAGTCACATACTTATCTATACGTAACAGGCACGCCGCCTTATGATACGGATGATCCACATACGCGACTATACGACGAAACGGACCAACTTGTTCAACAGGTCGAGAAGGAAATCATTAGCGAAGTCTTGTCGGACGAGGAGAGAATGAAGCGCCGTCCGGAGTATCCAATGCCTGTCGAAACGTACATCAAACAGCGCGTTGAAGATCAAATCCAATGGTATCGACGCAGTACTACTGAACATGGAAAAAAGGTCAAACAAGCACAGTACTGGTCCATTGTGTTTGCGATCGCCGGCTTTGTCCTGAGCGGTCTTTCGGGTCTCTCCGGGATCAGTCCCCAGTGGGAGTGGCTTGGCCTCATGCCGGGATGGATTCCTGTCATTGGCGCATTCAGTGCGGCGATTGCCTCGCACTTCTATGCAGAACGACACGAATATTTGCAGCTAAGTTACCGAGCGACTGGTCGCCGATTGACACGCCTGCTTGAACGCTTTACAAATCGTGAAGATCCAACTGCGAGGCGAACATTTATTACTAATTGTGAAAACACCATCTCCATAGAGAATCAGAGTTGGATGGCCGAGCTTCTCGAAGATAAAGATATGCCGTCGACCGATACCGATCCAAATGCTTGATCGATAGATATCGGATCAGACCTGACGCCTTGTACACCGCACGGCCGGTAATCTGGAAAACGCTTTGATAACAGCTTAGAATCATTTATTTAATTAGGCAATGCCAGGTCAGACAGGGCCAACCGGGTATTAATGAGACCAACTCATCGGTGAGAACCGGTTTCTTTGTCAATGTCAAAAAAATTTAACTTAACCACGGAAGAACACAGAAAGGGTTGCCCTAATTTTCCGTGTCTTCCGTGGTTAAGAATCGCGTTATTTGAGCTTTTGAGCCTTTTCCATGGCCCGTTTAAAACCGGCTATGGAATTTGTAATGGACTGTTCAGGCACCGCATAGGAAAGCCGGAAATGGCCGGGTCCACCGAATCCGGAACCGGGCACAACCAAAATATTCTCCTCTTTAAGCAATCCTGCAAATTCCACATCATTCTCAATGGGGGTTTTGGGAAACAGGTAGAATGCACCTTCGGGCACGTTAAACTCATACCCTGCTGCAGCAAGCCCGTCACAGATCATGTCCCGGCGTTTGCGATAGATATCAATATCCACACACACGCCTTGAAGCTTTCCTACCACCTGCTGGAACAGGGCCGGGGCGTTCACAAACATCATAGTGTTGGCCACACCGGCAGCCGCCGCAATCAGCTGCGCATCTTCAGCAGCAGGATGAACCGCAAGATACCCAACACGTTCCCCTGCCAGGGAGAGCTCTTTAGAATAGGAGGTCAACACAATGGTATGGTCATATACACCGAACATCCAGGGAACCTCCACATCATAGGCGATCTTGCGATAGGGTTCGTCCGAAATCAGATAGATGCGTTTACCAAACTCCCGGCTTTTCTTTTCCAGGAGCTGGCCCAGTTCATCCAGTTCCTGTTTGGTATACACTACACCCGTGGGGTTGTTGGGGGAGTTGATGAGCACAACACGGGTCTCTTTATTTATGGCGGATTCAATAGCCCCAAGATCCAGATGAAAATCAGACTGGGTAGAGACGGTCTTAAGAACGGCCCCGGCAATAAAGGCATACTGGTTGTACCCCACAAAATAGGGGGCCGGCACCAAAATCTCTTCTCCGGGATTGACCAACGCTTTTAAGGTATCATTCAGCGCACCGGCCGCCCCGACACTCATAATCACCAGATCCGCAGTCATCCCAACGCCACACTGGGCATTGAGATAATCGGCTACGGCCTGGCGCACCCAGGGATATCCTGCATTGGGCATATATCCGTGGGAGGTTGCGGCATCGTTGATTATATTCAGAACCGTTTCCTTGACCACCGGCGGCGGCGGCACATCGGGATTTCCCAAAGAAAAATCAAACACATTATCAGCCCCGAACTTTTCTCTCATTCGGATGCCTTCCTCAAACATTTTTCGAATCATAGAAGCGGATTCTACGATCCCGACCATCTTGTCTGCAATTGGCATGGCATTACCCCTTTGTCAGTTAAGTATAATAATATATTTGGAAGACACCATAACGTAAAACGCATCAAACCAAAACGTTTAATTTATCCACACACACGGCACTTGCCATGTAAATTCTAAGGGCAGACACAATATTATGATGGTCGAATAATTTTCTTAAAAGGGTGCAATTATACCCAAACACATCTAAAATAAAGCAGCGAGGTCACAAAAAACCTTCATTTAAAAAAAATGGACTGACATGGAAAGTTTGGGGATTTGTTCGACGAAAAACAGGACAATTCATTTGATTCCAATATAATTCAACTGAACCTATTGTAATTATAACATGTTTCAGGGTAATATCTTCCTAAAATCATCATTTTAGTGTTCGCTCGGAAGTGCTGACAATTATTTTTTATTCCCAATTGCCGACGCAAAAGAGGGCATGATGCAAACACTTTCAAAAAGGGCAAAAAGAAAAAGATCCTATTATAAGGCCATTATTTCAATATTATTTGGCGTATTAGGTTTTGTTCTTAATTTTCATACGATCATTTTTCCTTTTGGTTCTTACACGGTTGCAGTTTTATTCGGACTTTTATTCCCCCTGCTGATAACCCTGAGTTGGGGATGGAAATATGGTCTGCTATCCGCTCTTGCCGGTGGATGCCAAAGCATGTGGTGGATTTGGGGACCTGCAAGTGGATACGCAGTTGTCCCTGCTGTTCTGCCGTTTACGCTTTGGATTGTGTGGCACGGCTGGATAGCAGAACAACGAAATAACGTTCAACAGACGAAATGGTGGATGAATCCATATGTTGCTGAAATAATTTTCCGCATATTCGCCACACTGAACTTGTTCACTCTGACACGGTGGATTGTATCATTAAACCCGCCATCTTGGTCATGGGCGTCAAGTGCCCCGAATAACATCCCTTGGACAGTCTCAACGTTTATAGCAATTAAACAAGGGGCCGTGGCGCTAACACTTCTGCTTCTAACGGATGTTCTTCTTCATATGGGCTTCATTAGGCGGGTATTTCTTCTTGAACGTTTAATCAACAGTAAAAAAACGAATTATATCATTAGTTTTTTTATATTATTGGGGTGCGCTTGGTGGATTGTTGAAAGCTTGGTTAACGCCGTTGCCTTCAGCGATGGGCGAACTTTTATAGATTTTTTCGCCGTCAATATTCCACCGTACAGTATGTTCAACAAATTCTCTGTGTTCATTTTATGCATGGTATCCGGATTATATGTTTCCAGTATATGCAGGAAACAAAAACGAGGCGAAGAAGCGCTCCGTGCAAGTGAGGAGTCCCTGCGGGGCCTAGTCAGCGCATTGCCCATAGGAGTTGGAACGCTCAAGGATCGGGTGCTCACGTCGGCCAATGAGAGGATGTGGGAGATTACGGGGTATCCCCCGGATGAAATCATCGGCCACGAAACCTGCAAGCTGTATGCAGACAAAGATGAATTCAAACGTGTCGGCAAGGAAATTTATAGTAAAATAGCCAGGGTTGGGTGTTGTTTCGTGAATACTTGCTGGCGGCGTAAGGATGGATTGGAACTGAACGTTCTGATCGGTGCGGCAGTTGCACACAAAGGTGCGGAGTCCACGGACATCGTGTTGTCGGTCATGGATATTACTGAGCAACACGAAAAAGAAGCTTGGTACCGGCTTCTGTTCGAGGAAGCGCATGATGGCCTTCTCCTCATGGACGAGCATCACTTCGTAGACTGTAACGCCAGTGCGCTCAGGGCATTCGGTGTGGCGCGTGAGCGGATTATCGGTGCTTCACCGTTTGATTTTTCACCTGAAAAGCAACCCGATGGCACTGAATCCGAACAGGCAGGCATGGAACGCATCAACGCCGCGCTTGCCGGGGAGCCCCAGGTTTTCGAATGGCGTCATCTGCGTGGGGATGGTGTACCAATTGACGCTGAAATCAGCCTGAATTGCATCCAGCGGGGAGGCAAGCAGTACCTTCTGGCCACGAATCGGGATATCACGGAACGCAATCAGATGCTAAAGGCCCTCCATGAAAGTGAAGAGTACCTGACGAGCATCTTCCGTACCGTGCGGACCGGAATCGGTGTCGTGGCCGATCGGTCGTTGGAAACCGTCAATGACCGATTCTGCGAAATCTTCGGGTACGCCCGAAAAGAGCTTGTGGGGGATCTGACCAGAAAACTTTATGTTTCTGAAGAAGAGTTCCAACGCTGTGGGAAAGCGATATACGGCCAGCTGGAACAAAAGGGAATCAGCACTGTTGAGGCGCACATGGTCCGCAAGGACGGCAGGGAGGTACACGTTCGGATTGATTCAACCCGGCTTGCCAGTGCGGTAAACGGTAATACTGTCATTTCGAGTATTCTCGACATCACGGCCCTGAAACATGCCGAGGATCAACTTCGGGCCAGTGAAGAACGCTTCAAGGCTTTGCACAATGCCTCGTTTGGCGGCATCTCCATTCATGACAAAGGCGTGATCCTGGACTGTAATCAGGGGCTTGCAGACATCACTGGCTACAGACTTGACGAACTCATTGGTATGGACGGATTGCGGCTCATTGCCGACCAGTCTCGGGAACTGGTCATGGGCAACATCAAGTCCAGATATGAGGAACCGTATGAAGCCATGGGCGTGCGCAAAAACGGTGAAGAGTATCCGCTTCGACTGGAAGGCAAGATGATACCATACCAGGGCAAGACCATGCGCGTGGTGGAATTTCGAGACATTACCGAGAGCAAACGAACCCTGAAGGCCCTACAGGAAAACGAACAATTCCTGGCAAGCATTTTCCGCAGCACGCCAACCGGGATAGGGGTCTGCAAAAATCGGGTAGTCATGACGGTTAATGACCGGTTTTGTAAAATTTTCGGGTACCCCCGCGAGGAGATTGTCGGCCAGGATGTGCGGATGCTCTATGCTTCCGAAGAAGAATACCAGCGTTGCGGCCAGGAAATCTACGAAGATCTGGAAAAATATGGGTACGGTTCGATAGAGGCGCTTGGTAGACACAACAACGGTAAAGAGATCCATGTGCTCCTCAATATGGCCCCGCTCCCGGCGGATGAGGAAGAGCGGGTCATTTCCTTAAACATCATGGATATTACCGAGTGGAAAAAGAACGAGGAGGCGCTGAGACGGTACAAGGACGAGTTGGAGGAAATGGTCAAGGAGCGCACCGAGGAATTGATGGACTCAAACGCCGAACTTCAAAGACTGATTGAAGCATCCGATGATCGCTCGGAACAGACCGCCATATTGAATGAAATGGGTGAATTGTTGCAGGCTTGTGAAACCGAGGAGGAAACATATCGTGTCGCCGTGGGTGTCTGCGCAAAGCTGTTTCCAAAAGACTCCGGATGCCTGGGCATCCTCGACGAGGACAACTGGAGCATTAACGTTGTCGGCTCCTGGGGAGACGGACACAGCTGCAATGAAGAATTCGCCCACAACGACTGCTGGGCAATTCGACGGGGGAAGGCCCATATGGTTCTGGAGCCTGATACCGATCCTTTGTGCATACATGTACGCAAAAAACCGGCGTGTGGAACCATCTGCGTACCAATGAACGCCCAGGGGAAGGTCCTGGGCATGGCACACATGCTTTTTGACAGTGCCATAAAGGAATATAAGGAACCGGAACGACGCCGGATTTTACAGGAAAAACGTTTACTTCTTGGCGGTTTGGTGGAGCGCTACGCCCCAAGTCTCGTTAACCTGCGCCTCCGGGAAAGCCTTCGAGAGCAGTCCATCCGTGACCGGTTAACCGGCCTTTTCAACCGCAGACACATGGAGGAAGCGCTGAATTGTGAATTGGCACGTGCAAGAAGACGAGGTGCGTCACTGGTCGTAATCATGATTGATGTCGACCACTTCAAGCGATTTAATGACACATATGGCCACGAAACCGGGGACGAGGTTCTGCGCAAACTGGGCGGGTTTCTTACTTCAACGGTGCGAATGGAGGATATCCCGTGCAGATATGGAGGAGAAGAACTCATGCTCATTTTGCCTGAATGCACCATGAAAGACGGGCTTAACAGAGCAGAGGAAGTTCGGAGGGGAATCGAAAAGGATGTCATGGTCGTGCATAATAAAGAACGCTTGCAAGTAACGGCGTCTCTTGGCGTTGCCTCTTTCCCTCTGGATGGTGAAAATATGGAAAGCCTCATTGCTGCTGCAGACAAAGCCCTCTACCGCGCCAAGGAGGCAGGTAGAAACAAAGTGGTTGCGTATAAAAACCAGTCATGAACCAGCATAGATGCCTGCATTAGGAGGATTACCGGATCACAATTAAAAAAGTGCAAAAAAGCGGGGACCTGATAATCCGATGGAGAAAAAAATGAACGAAAAAAATTCTAATTTAAAAGAAGATGCCAACGAACCTATCAACAGGGAAATTCATGACAAGCAAGAATTGACTAAAGAAGAACGCCCCAAAGATGATCGTATCGAACTCAAGCCACTCAACATAAGCTCGCTGTTATGACCAAACCCCGTTAAGGGGATTTACATTAATAAAAACTTCATGCGAATCACCTAAGATTCGTTTATAAACAATGGTAATTCAATCACACTTTAAAAATGGGAGACATCTTATGAGTGAGCAGGGAATATTGCTTGAGTCAGGCACCAACGAACTGGAGCTGCTCGCGGTCCTGATAAATGACCAGCCTTTCGGGATTAACGTTGCCAAGGTCCAATCTATTCAACAATATGATCAAAAATCAATAGCCACTCTACCCCATGAGGTGCCGGGAGTTCTTGGCATGCTACTTTACAGGGACAAGACGATTCCTGTAATGGATTTAGCACAGATACTTGATATTGAGGAGACCATTGAATATGAAAGAGAAATCGTTGTTGTCACTGAATTTAATAATTCTGTAAATGGTTTCAAAGTTAATGGTGTAAGACGTATATATCGGATATCCTGGAAAGACCTGGTACCACTCGATCAGACCATCGGGGATACAAATTATTTTACTGGTTCAGTAAGCATTGAAGGTGATCAGATATTGGTCGTTGATCTTGAGCATATTTTATCAACGATTTTTCCAGATCTTATCATTGAAGATGTTAGTGAGGAAAATCTTTCAAAAAATGAGCGTATTACAAGGGATCAACTCCAAATTATTTTTACAGATGACTCATCGACGATACGAAAGGGTGTGTCAAGTGCTTTGAAATCAGCAGGGTTCTCAAACATTACGGAATTTGAAAATGGTTCTCAAACGCTTCAACATTTAAAAATTAATTTTGGAAACGGTGAACAGAACTTAAGTAAAGTTGTTCTTATAAGCGATATAGAAATGCCCCAAATGGATGGACTGACTTTATGTAAAAATGTGAAACAGAATCCAAACCTTAAAAACATTTTTACCATCATGTTTTCAAGTTTAATTAATAAACAGATGATTGCGAAGTGCAATGCGGTAAAAGCGGATAATTATGTCACTAAACCAGAAACCAACCAACTAATTCAATTGCTGGATGAACTATGTATCGGTTCGGCGGATTAGTAAATGTAGGGCGAGATTTTTGTTTATTATTTTTGCCAAAAGCCTTTAAAGGCTGTGCCCCGAGGTAGTGCCGGAATAGACCATATTGTAAGCTCTTGATAATATTTTTATTCTTTGTTATAGCTTGCTTTAAAAAAAGGAAATCCCTATCCATCATTCTTATTCCAAGGGATAAAAAGTCATGAAAGCTTTTTACATAAAAATTTCATCCTCAGTGGCTGTTTCAAGCGTGTTAGCTATTTTTATCTTTGGTTTTACCGACGCAGTACTGGCTCAGACCATTGATGTGACGGTTACCACTGCAGTAATCTCTTCACAAAATCAGGCCACATTTACAGCAACTGAAGCAGGCAATGCCAAAGCACATGTGAATATCTATATTGATGGCATATTGAGCGACGAAACCGATTCGAATGGCAAATGCGTAGTTTCCGGTTTAACGTCTGGTTCGCATACTTGGGAGGCAATATATGGAGGGGGGGCCATAGGGATAGGGAAGTTTGTATTTTTCCAATATGGCATTTTAGCGACAGGAACAGATAGTCCACCCATCAATTTTAGTTATGCCATTAATGTCACGGCATCAACTTCCGGGATATGGGGTTACGATGCCTGGACTAGTGGTGAATATAAACAAGCATTTATTGATACTCCAGGTATTGCATCAGGCACATACTTAAAATGTAAAAGAAGGGAAATCAGAGCAGATATCCATTATGGTATTTCTTTTGATAGCCCCCCTTCAATAAATATATCATCAACTGGATATGATGGGGCTAATCCGCACATAGGAGGTTCTCCTTGGTGTAGTATGATCGAAGAGAGAACTGATGGATGCAGTCTTAAAAGCTTTGTATATTATGTAGGATATACTATTTTAGGCTCAAGCGTTAAAAAGTGGCTTCCCAGTGACAATGCGCAGTTTTCAATTACCTGGTCCGGCTCAAAAGCAGGTAGTAACAGCGTAAATAAGAACGATACGGATAAAATTATTGAGACTATGTCTGGTAACCGGACCAACGGGACGAGTTTAGCGCTTACTGTTAATGGGACCACATACCACGGTGAGTATAGCGTCCAGGGAGGTGGCGTAAAATTATGGTTTGTTGGAAATGAACTACATGCTGCGTATATTGCGTCACCACAATCCTGGTCACAAACTAGTGCCGGGTCAGGCAGCGTTACCGACAAAGATGTGGGCAGATTAATTACCGAATCTTCATTGGAATCCCCTAATAACGATACTGCTTATTCAATCGAATATCTTTTAATAAATGGAACATCCGTGCGTGATCAGGACGACAACGATAAAAACAGAGATTTGAATAAAATCGAATATAGCGGTGTTATGGGGTGGATGTCGGGGAACAAATTGTATGCCAGCATGTCTTATCATCCGCCGTCGGCATTTATCGATTCTATTTCACCTATCTTAACTCAAATTGATGATTCTGTGTATTTCAATGGTCACGGAACAGATACGGATCCGGGTGATTATATAACCGAATATAAATGGCGGTCGCATAAAGATGGTGTGTTAAGCACTTCAAGCTCGTTTGCAACCGATAAGCTTTCGGCTGGAAGTCATGTTATTTACTTTCAAGTGGCGGACAGTACCCCGTACACTAAACCATTTACACCGTTATGGTCTCCGGAAATAACCAGCAGTATACGAGTAAATAAACCTCCGGTTTCTTATATAAGTTTAATACGAGGTACCGGCATAGATAGCAATGGTTATCCGACATTAATATTGGGAGAACCGATGACCTTTGACGGTGTTGGACTTGACTTTGACGGATATATCTCAGGCTATGAATGGAATTCCAATATAAGCGGACTGCTGAGCACTTCCAAATCATTTACTATCTCTGATCTGCCAATTGGCGTCCATAAAATATCTTTGCGAGTATGGGACAATGAAGGTGCGTGGTCAGAAGTTTCAAGAGAGATAAAAGTAAGGCGCACACCGGTCGTATTTGTTGGTGGCTATGATTGGGAGGACATGCCCAAATATGGCGAAATTCATTATCGCCCTGAGATAGAAGACCCAAAGGCCACAACGAGAGATTCTAATTTATTTATTCAACCACGGACAGGCGATCTTTATAAATGGGCGTATAAGCTTTCCGAAGAGATAAGTAAACTGAAATTGGATACTGGGACAAAAAAGGTTGATATTGTAGCATATAGTGCGGGCGGTTTGATTGCCAGATGGTATATTCAGAAAGGTTATAGAAATGATGTCAGAAAATTTATCAGTGAAGCCTCTCCGCATCATGGAACAGATGTTAGCTTATTGGGTCAAATATTCTTAGAACCCTGGGAAGGAGAAAAAGGGGGAGGGAGGAGTATTAGACCCCACAGTGATTTCCTGAGGGAATTGAACGGACACGATGGTTGTGCTGACACTCGTGAAAGAGGCATCGATTTAATTAACCCAAATACTGAATATTATGTTATTGCCCAGGATAGTGAATATTACCGTACCTTTGCACATACACATAACAAAGGGCTTGAAAAAATATTAGGGGGTAATATTACCTTTCCTGCCTTGTTACGGATAGGGGACGGGGTTGTTCTCGGCTACAGTGCATATTTGGACAATGTAGTATGGTTTAAAATAAATGAGGGCGACCATCCAGGCTATTATGAAGAACTTGGTGTAATTGCCAAAGCGAATGAAATACTTCACAACGATTCATTTGCAAACATGGTTCAAGATTCCACAAGCAGTTTTGAAAACCCCTTAGAACCTACACAAGATAGTCAAAAAGCAACCCATCAAATAGAAACAATCAATGATACAATCCAACCGAGTGGTATAGCCTCTCATGTTGCCCAGATTGACGCTACCGCTGACAGTATAATATTTGAATTGCAGGGACGGTGTGCGCTTGATTTGACGGTAACCTCCCCAAGCGGCGCAAGAATTGATTCATCCGATCCTGACATAAGCGTTATTAAGCAAGATGATTATATCTTATATGAAATTGCAAACCCTGAAGTGGGCAATTGGACATTGGAAGTTACCGAGCCGGGTATTTCAACAAATGAATGCAGCTATGCCATAAGAATTTTTATGGAGACAAAACTTTTTGTCGGTACAGGGACTGACCAAAATGGCTATAAACCTAACGATACCATTAAAGTATATGCTTATGTCCAGTATGATGATTTTTTACCGGAGACGACCTCGGTTACAGCACACATTCTTAAACCCGACGCTTCCAGTGAAACGATCCTCTTGTTTGATGACGGAGCGCATGGCGATATGGAAGCCAGTGATAACATTTACAGGGGGACATACGATAATACCACTCTAAGCGGAGACTATCTCATTACCGTTAATGCAGTGATTTCACAAGAGGGGAAAACATATAACAGAACTGCTCGGACTGCGACATGGGTAGAGTTGTATCCCGATCTGGCTATCTCACCTTCCGACATAGCTTTTTCAAATACTAATCCCAATCATGGAGCTCCTGTGACAATAACGGCAACGATTAAAAATATTGGAGACATTGACGCGAATGAGGTCAAAATACTATTCTTTGATGGGGATCCGGAAGAATCAGGCATTTCTATTGGTGAAAAAACGATTGATCTGCCCGCCGGAGAAACCACAACTGTTTCCATACCCTGGCAAGCTGTTCGCGGAACTCACACCATCCATATAATCATAAGTCCTTTTAATGAATTTCTGGAACAAACCTATGACAATAACCGTGCGAGCGCAGACATCACGGTTAACGATTCGATACGCCCCGTGCCGAATGCCGGAGCGGATATGGTTGTACTGGTTGACACACCCGTGTTATTTGATGGAAGCGCTTCAACAGACAACGCCGGCATAGTGAATTATGCATGGGATATTAACACCTCTATTGACAGCGATGGCGATGGAATTGCTGATAATGATGTTGATTTGACCGGTGCAAAGCCTGTTTACGTCGGGGGGTATCTTTCCCCCGGCACATACGAAGTGAAGCTTTCGGTGAATGACGCAGATGGAAATGGTCCCGTCAGTGATATTCTGATTGTTACGGTCACATCAGAATCTGATATTCAAAAGCCCGTTGCATCCGCCGGTTCCGATCAAACGGTGAGACTTATGGCCGCGGTATCTTTTGATGCAAGCCAATCCCATGATGATTTCGGGATCGCAAGCTATTCATGGGATACCGATGTATTGGTAGATAGCGATCAGGATGGAATACCGGACAACGATATTGACCTGATCGGGGTTCGCCCGAGTCTGACCAATGGATATTCTACCTCCGGGCCGCATACTGTAAAATTGACTGTTGATGATGTTGCCGGAAATGGACCTGTCTCAGATACGCTTACCGTGACCGTCACCAATAGCCCGCCGATCGCTCGCGCCGGGGGGCCTTATAACGCCGATGAGGGGTCATTAGTGATGCTGGACGGCGGCAACTCCGAGGATCCAGATGGCGATCAACTAAAATATCGATGGGATTTCAACGGCGATGGCGTCTGGGACACCCAATGGTCTGCTGTTTCAACTGCACATCATGCATGGGCTGATGATTATTCCGGGATAGTGAACCTGGAAGTTTCTGATGGCGATTTCAACGCTATAGCAACAGCGCAAATAATCATCAACAATCTCGCACCGATAGTAGAAGCAGGAGCCAACAGAAAGGTAAACGCAGGCGACGTTATCAGCTTCTCCGGGCTTATTACAGATCCAGGCGAATCAGATATACACACAATCGAGTGGGATTTCGGAGATGGGACGACTGTTGGCGGCGACTTGGGTGTCAGCCACCAGTATAACAAAATAGGCGAATACCAAATTATACTGACCGTCACGGATGATGATGGGGGAACAGGACAAGATACGCTCCAGGTATCCGTTGTTCCAAAAACATCACCTGAGGTTTCAACCGACACGGCCGCTGATGTGACCAGCGATTCAGTTATTTTACGAGGTACACTGGTAAACACAGGCGCGACGACACCGGTACAGGTTAAATTTAAGTGGGGGTTCGATACAAGTTACGGCCATGAGACATCATCACAGACGATGACAGGCGAAGGCGCTTTCATTTTTTACCTCACCGGTCTCAGTAGTAACACAACATACCATTTTAGAGCCAAAGCGGTTGGTGATGGCACGGGTTATGGAGAGGATATGTCGTTCACAACGCCCGCCCCGCCACCAGCCACAACGGTTTGGGTGGACGATGACTATGCTCAAAACAATGCGGGTGGCCACGATTGGGGTTATGATGCCTTTAATCGTATTCAGGATGGTATTGAGGCCGTTGCCTCACCTGGCTCCGTGCACGTGGCAGCCGGATGGTACAATGAGAATCTCTCCATGAAGAGCGGTGTGGAAATCTTGGGGACAGGCCCAGAAGTTTCCATTATCGATGGCAGCGGGAATGGTTCTGTGATGACTGCCGACAACGTGACACGCGCAAAGATAGACGGCTTTACACTGACCAACGGTATCTCCACCAGTGGTGGTGGAATTTACATTACCAACTCCGGACTAGTTATCAGCAATTGCATTATATCAGATAACTCGGCCGATGACGGCGGCGGAATATTTATGTCTAACTCTTCTGCTGACATTACGGACTGCATTATTTGTGATAATACCGCTTTTCAGAGCGGCGGAATTGAATGTACGGATGGCTCATCGCCAACTATCTCCGGGTGCACCATTAAAGGCAATCACGCCGGCAATCTGGCCGGTGGAATGCGTTGCTACAGAAGTGCTTTGCCTATCCTTAAAAATTGTATCATCACTGCTAACCAGGCTCCCGTGGGCAGCGGAATTGTTTGCCAGGATTATGCCGAACCGACCTTTATTAACTGCACTATCACCGGTAATCAGTCTGATAATTATGGCGGCGGAATTATTTGTCAGGGCTACCCTTCATGGCCCATTATTACTAATTGTATCCTCTGGGATAACACCCTCCCTGAAGTATCCTCCGGCATTGAAAACATCAGCTACTCCAACATTGACCAAGATGGTTTTGAGGATATTAACGGCAATATTCGAAAAGAGCCACTCTTCGTTGGTGGCGAGGATTATCATTTGTCGGCAGACTCACCTTGCATTGATGCCGGAACGTTAAAAGGAGCGCCTATAGATGATATTGATGGTGAAGAGCGGCCTTTCGGAGTGGGCATAGACATCGGAGCTGATGAATATGTGTTCTCCTCATTGGTCCTCTTTTTTGACTTTGAAAATGGGAGTACAGTAAGCGACTCATCTGGCAATGGGAATGACGGCACAGTGAATGGGGCTGTTTTTTCACCTGGAGAAGGGGTTGATGATAGTAACGCCTTCTTGTTTGACTGGTCCGCTCAGAACAACATTGAGGTTGCCTATCAAGAGGACCAAACCACAACAGAGGAATTAACCATAGAGGCATGGATCTATCCCACGGACTGGGACAATGTATATTCCGGATATAATCGCATTGTCTCGAAGCCGCCTGTGTATCTTCTCGGGGCAAGAACCAACGGGCTCCCGCATTTTCAGATTCTTACCGAGAATAATGGATATCAGGACGTTACGAATTTTAATGCAATGAGTCTGAACCAATGGCATTATGTGGTTGGGACATTTGATGGGCGAAACCTCAACATCTATCTCGACGGAAAGTTGGGGGGGACAACAGAACTTATAGAAAATGACCGCATTGTTGCAAATGAAAACCCTATTTTTATAGCTGAATCTCCAGAACTTAATGAAGGGTTTAGTGGCGTAATCGATAATGTAGCTATCTATAAGAGTGTCAAACCGCTAAGTAAAATTGAAAAAACTTGGGCTTCAATCATGCTGCGGTGCCAAGGAGATTTTGACAACGACTGTGATGTGGATGGGAGTGACCTGACTGTTTTTGCTGTTGGGGGGAGCAGCATCACAGCGAAACAATTTGCCGTAGATTTCGGCAGGATGAATTGCCCCTAAATCGACCCAACGAAAACATAGCTTCAGCCTATCCGCATCAATAGTCCCCGGTCCCGGGCAGGCGAATTTTAATGCATGGTGGTTCCCTGTTCAGCGTATATAAGAATCGGACAAAGCATGATATGCAACAAAGCTGACAGGTTAAGGCGGAATTTCAGGATTATAAACGTCGAAGATATTTTGATGATTTTTTAAGAGCCCCCTTTTCAGGTTTCTGAAAAGGGGGGCGTTTGGGGTTAGGATTAGCCAATCGGAAGAATTGCTCTGCTGTATTGTTCGTTAAGAACCTCCGCCATGGCAAGATAAATAGCGCTCATTCCGCAGATGATGCCTTCAAAACCGGCAATTGTTCCGATAAGATGTGAACCTGTCCAGTCTTTGATTGCAAGAAGAAAAAACAATACTGTCAGCGATGCAAAAACAAACTGAAGGCCTTTGTTAGATTTTAATGTCCCGAAAAACATGAACATTGTAAAAATGCCCCACATAAACAGATAGCAGGCCATGAATTTTGCGGGTGTTGCATCTGCCCAACCAAGCTTAGGCAAAAGAATAAGTGCCACCAGGGTCAACCAGAAGTGACCATAAGATATGAAGGCCGTAACACCAAAAGTATTACCTTTTCTAAACTCAAGAATACCAGCGATAATCTGGGCTGCCCCCCCGTAAAAAAGCCCCATTGCCAGAATCATTGAACTGATTTCAAAAAAACCGGCATTATGAATATTCAAAAGCACGGTTGTCATTCCAAAGCCCATCAATCCAAGAGGTCCAGGATTTGCTAACGTTTCATTTCTCATTTTCATACT
Organism: uncultured Desulfobacter sp.; assembly: GCF_963677125.1. Lineage (NCBI taxonomy): Bacteria > Pseudomonadati > Thermodesulfobacteriota > Desulfobacteria > Desulfobacterales > Desulfobacteraceae > Desulfobacter > uncultured Desulfobacter sp. Next base: position 3,798,801 of record NZ_OY781882.1, read on the forward strand.
CCTATTTGTAAATTATTAAAAATTGTAAAATACTTTTAACAGAATTAGCAAGCATTGTGCCATAGTCCTATTGCAGGCTTCGAGTCGGTTTATTGCCGTGAATAATCAGCCCATATGTCCATCATCATTCGTCACAATCCTTTGGATCGTTCTTAAAGACCTGAAAGGCCTTGTCATCATCGTTTTGAGGTACGCTTAATAATTATTGAAAGCTCAACATGCAGGCTTAATTACAAATAAATTTATTCTTAGTTCTTCTGAAAAAAAAGGGTGAGGTGAGAATTAAAACAAGGCAAAAAGATGCTATTGGGCGCATATGACCCAAATTAGGACCAATCTGTCTTATTTCAAGGCAGATTTATCCCATGGGTCATCATTTTACGATAAAGTGTCTTGGGGGAAATGCCCATTTTCTTAGCGGCTTTTCCTCTGTGCCACCGGGAGAGCTCGAGTGCAGAAAGAATAAACTGTTTCTCAAACCGGGCCACGGCATCAGGCAGGGGAAGGTCTGCGCCCAAATCCGAAACGGCCATGAGTCCCGGGGGTCGGGGGGGTGGACTCGCTGGGAGGGCGAGATTCGGTGGAGCAGTAAAATCAAGACCGTGAAAGCCAATGTACCTGCGCAGAACATTCTGGAGTTCCCTGACATTTCCGGGCCAGTGGTAATTGTATAGCGCTTGTATGTCTTGTTCGGGTAAGGCATAAAAGTGAAGGGATGATTTCATCCGGCTGAAAAAATAATCTGCAAGGAGAGCAAGGTCTTCCTTCCGTTCACGAAGGGGCGCGATATCTATCGGTATGACATACAAGCGGTAAAAAAAATCGCTGTGAAGCCTGCCCTTTTGAACCTCTTCCCATAGATTCCGGGTACTGGCGGCAACAATTCTGAACTCGGAATAAAGGACCTCATTGCTCCCAACCGGTGAATACCCTCCCCCGTCCATTACCTGTAGGAGCTTAACCTGCATGCTCAGGGAAAGTTCACCAACTTCATGAAGAAACAGGGTGCCGCCCTGTACATAGGAAAGAACGCCCTTCTTGTCATTATGGGGACCAGTAGCGGCTCCTTTTACATGACCAAAAAATTCGGTTTCCAGAAGAGATTCAGAGATGGCATCACAATTAACAGAAAGAAACGGAGCGTTTTTTCTTTGGCTGGTATCGTGTATCGCCCTTGCAACCAGCTCCTTACCGACCCCCGATTCGCCTTGGATAACAACACTGTCAGCACTGCCTGCCGCCCGTACAATTATGCCATAAACCTCCTGCATTTTTCGGCTTTTGCCGATGATATTGCAGAACTTGAAGCGTTCACCCATTGAAGACCGAAACAGTGAATAGTGTTGCTGGAGCTGTTCGGATTCACGTTTCATTGTCTCTTCCTGGATTTTGCGAAGGGAAATATCCTGAAGCGTTGTGACTGCGCCTGTGATCTTGCCTTCTTGGTCAAAAACAGGAGCCGCCAGAAAATTTATATATCTTGGTTTTCCATTAATATTTTCAAAATAGTCTGTTGCCTCCCAGGCATTCTGCACAAGGCTGGACTGCGCCGGATTTTTCGTGCTGTATATTTCAAGAAATTTTTTATAGTCCTGCTCGACAACAAGATCGGCCAAAACCGGCCGTTTGCTGGAATAAAAAATCTTCCACTGGTGGTCGGTGCCGACAATCTCTTCAGCGGAAACGCCTGTGAGAGATTCAAAAGCTTTATTCCAGATTTTTACCCTGTGGTCGGTCCCTATGGCAAACTGGGATATCGGCGTATACTCAAGCATAATTAAATCCAGCCCCAGGTTTTTAGCTTTTTTAAAAATTCAGGCATAAGTTCAGGCGGCAGGGTATCCGGTAGGCAAATGGTCATGGTCAATGCTGACAAATTGCTCATATTATTCTTCCTTTATGCCCTCCAAACATGGGTTTGCGGTTCAGGCACAAGCTTTCATGCCTGCCGACATTGTTAAACGCCTTGTATAATCATCCAATCATGGTCTTGCCCGGCATTATTTTTGGGTAAATGACCTCTTACCGCTTAAAAACACCAAAGCAAAAATCGAGCCAATAAAAGTCGATATTAAAATGCTATAGTTTGTTTTTCACCCGGTCTGGTGCGTTCATTTCTGTCAGGGGAAATGCGTTACGTGACGGCTGATTTTAGATAAGCTGGGAGCACCACCAATCCTTTTGCCGGGCTTGGCGATATGTTAAAAGGTAAGTTGTGACCTTGCAGTCGGCCTGAGACGTGGATTGGCTGTACATATTGCCGTAATCATAAAACCTTGGCGCTTAAATGAAAGAAGCGTAAAAATTTTCCTTTCATGATTGCCTTATTTTTCAGGCGCTGTTTGAACCTGGTTGCGGCCGTTTTCTTTGGCCTTATAAAGTGCCTGGTCTGCCCTGTGAACCAAATCAAGCACCGAATCATTTAGTTGAGGAATCATGCTTGCCACGCCAATACTGATGGTAATGACCCGATCGGTCTTGGTGATCTGCTCGCCCAGTTTTGCATCCGCCACTGCCTGGCGCATTTTCTCTGCCAAATACGCAGCGGATGAAAGGTCATTTTCTGAAAAAACACAACAAAATTCTTCACCACCATAGCGCGCGACCAAATCGGTAGCGCGCCGGCATACTTTCGAAATGGTTTCAACAATGGCCTTTAAGCACTCATCGCCGGCTAAATGGCCATAACTATCGTTAAACGATTTAAACAGATCGACATCGACCATCGCAATTGAGATCGGTACCTGATTGCGCCGTGCGCGCAAAAACTCGCGTTCTAAATACTCATCTAAATGATACCGGTTCGATGCCCCGGTCAACCCGTCAACATTGACGATTCGGGCCAGCCGTTTGTTGCTGTCCGAAAGCTTTTGCCGCAAATTTGAGATACGCTGCATTGCATTCATTTTGGCGCTTAATATAACTTTATTAACCGGCTTAAACAGGTAATCATCACCACCGGCGTGAATACCGGCCACGAGGTCTTCATCATCGGTCAGACCGCTTAAAAAGATAATCGGCAGCCACTCATCTCCCAGAATGTCACGAATCTGTCGCGCGGCACCATATCCGTCAACGTTCGGCATGATAACATCTAAAATCAGCAGGTCAAACGATCGGTGGTGCTCAATAAAGACCTCAACCGCCTGTTGGCCGTCGGCAGCATCAACGACCTCGTGGCCGAGTTGTTTCAGATAAGACTTTAAAACAAAGCGGTCGCTGGATGTATCGTCAGCTATTAATATTTTCATGGTCAGGCTCCTATGGTTGGGGTTAACGCTTCACGAACACGATGAAACGCTTTCTGCATGGCGGCAATCTGCTCTGCCACATTGGCAAGCTTATCCTCTTTGGCGGCAAGCTCCATTGCTTTGGCCATTTCAGCAAGGCTTACGGCACCGGCATTGAGGCTGGATGATTTGATGCTGTGTGCCAGTCGCATAAGGGTTTTGGTATCGTCAGAAGTATCGGCCTGCATCATCTCTTTGAGCATTTTCTCAACGTCATCAAGATAGGTCTCTAAAAATTCACTATAATCGTCACCCAAATTCTCCTGCATCATGGCGACCTGTTCCCGGTCAATCACCATTTCTTTCCTTTCTGACGGTGCATCAGGCGCGGTGTCCGGTTCTGCAGGCGGTGTCTTCCCGGAAAAATAGTGTGTCAATACGGTAACAATGTCGTTGCGTTTAAACGGTTTTAATACAACCCCATCCATATCCGCATCTTCGATTTCCTGCTTTGTCTTAGCCACGACATCAGCAGTAAGGGCAATAATCGGGGTGTATTTTCCATTGGTTTTTTCATACGCCCGAATGGCGCGTGTGGCCTCAAAGCCGTCCATGGTCGGCATACGCAAATCCATAAAAATTAGATCAAAGGTTTCCTGTTTGTATAGCGCAAGAGCCTCCTGCCCATTATTGGCAACGGTCACATCCAGGCCGAGTTTATTCAGCAGTGTTCTTATGACAATCACATTGGCTGCCGTGTCTTCAACCACAAGAACGTGCCCGGAAAAAGACTGCTCGGTATCATGTGTTTCAACACGACGAAAGTTTTCCGCCAAAACATGGCGGGTAATAAATGGTGCGTCCGGTTTATCTTTAACGCCTAAGACTGTTGTCAAAAAATTGTAAAGCGTTTGCCGGTCAACCGGCTTGACAAGGTAACCGCCGGCCCCGGCATCATGCAGGACTTTTCCATCGCCGCGATGTCCCGAAGAGGTGACCACCACCACCGACGTTGAGATCACATCGTCACTGCTGATGATCTGGGTTAAGGTCTGGCCATCCATTTCCGGCATGTTCTGGTCGCTCAGTACGATATCAAACTGTTTACCCGCTTTGGCAGATTCACGCATGCGCGCCAGCGCTTGCGGCCCGCTGGAAACCACTTCAACGTTCATTCCGAAGGCTTCGAGCTGGCCTTTAAACACCGTGCGGTTAGGTTCATAATCATCCACAACCAGAATATGCACATCATCAAGCCTGGCATACTGCAGCGTTGTCGCTTTTTCTGCAATGCATAATGGGATGGTAAAGTAAAATGTGGAACCTGCGCCAACGTCACTGTCAATACCAATGCTGCCGCCAAACAGTTCAACCAGGCGCTTACTTATGGCCAGGCCCAGGCCGGAACCACCGTATTGGCGGGTGGTACTGCTGTCGGCCTGCACAAAGGTTTCAAACAACATCTCCTGCTGTTCTTTTGATATGCCTATACCGGTGTCTTCAATTTCAAAACGCAGCTGTTCCCCGCCGGCATCGCAAGTCTCGTTTTTCACCCGCAGCAACACATGCCCTTTATGGGTAAACTTGATTGCATTACCGACAAGGTTGGTTACCACCTGGCGAATGCGTCCCGGATCTCCGCTAATGTATTGCGGGCAGTCGGGTGAAAAATCAACGATCAGCTTGAGCCCTTTATCAGCGGCTTTACTGTCCAAGAGCCTGACAATATCATTGGCCATATGCTCCAGGTCAAAGTCAATGTTTTCAAGTTCAATACGGCCGGCTTCGACTTTAGAGAAATCGAGAATGTCGTTAATCAGTGCCAGCAGCGCAACGCTGGATGATTGAATCGTCTCTGCAAACTCACGCTGCTCATGGGTCAGTTCCGTATCTTGCAACAACAGGTCGGTCATACCTTGAATAGCATTCATGGGCGTACGGATTTCATGGCTCATGGTGGCCAAAAAAGCACTTTTTGCACGGGAGGCATCTTCGGCCCTGTCTTTGGCAATTTCAAGCTCATGTTCAATTCTTTTACGCTCGGTAAGATCCACAAAAGTTTCCATCAACAACTTCTCACCATTGATGTCGGTAATCGGTTGTACACTTTTTAAAATCGGTATCTGGGAACCATCGTTAAGCAGTAAACGTTTCTCAGAGTTATCAACGCGCTGGCCCAGGTCGTACACAGGGCATTTGCCGACTTGAGCCGGACATATAAACTGGTGGCATATCTTGCCGACGACATCGATTTCGCTGCGCTGCATCATGTTAAGCGCCGCTTTATTTGCATGGCGTATGATTTTATTGCTGTTGATCAGGGTGACCCCGAAGGGAATCGCCTCAAGCAGACGGTTGGTTGATTCAAGCGATTTGTTAATCATTCGGTAAATATAGAATGAGGCAAGGATGATCATCACTATCGAGAAGACAATGGTCCACTGCATTAGTAAAAGATCTTTTTTCACCGCGGCAACATGTTCGGCATTGGTCGTATCAATCATTGCCAGAGCCTGGTCCACCCCGTCTTTGTACTGCTCTTTTAAGCGGATGTACTCTTTGCTGAAAAGGATGGCTTGTGCTTTTTTAAACTGGTTCTCTTTGCTGTATTCAAATGAGGCCTCTTCCATTGCTATCAATTTTTGATTGGCATCATCAATGCGCTGCAAGGGCCCCGAAATGTCCTGAATTAGTTCAATCGTCTGGTTGATGGCATTGTCAAGCAGATCAACATGGTTGTTGTACCGCTCAATCCAAAAACTGCTGTCGCGTACGGCAGCCATCCGCGCAGACATGGTCAGAACTTCATCGTAGTACCTGATTTCTTTAGCCAGAATAGAGGATTGCCGAATATCATGAAAGGCCTGTTGACTTTTGCCGATATCTTGCATGGCAAAGATAGTCACAATAAAGCCGGATAATATCAACAGCGATAAGAGAAAAATTTTGGTTCTCATAGGGCTCCTATACTACTACGGTTTTTAGATTAAGAATAATTAAATCCATGAAATAAAGTGGAATATGATCATGTTACACAAGCCAATATAAGAAATCAAGAATCATTAAAATGCAGCAAAGCCCTCCCCCCGCAATAATGGTATCAAAGAAAACGGTCAATGATTTCAGAAAGGTGAGAAAGGCTCGGAGCTCTTGTTTTAAAAATATGACTTAACTTTTTATTATGTCTCAAATTCAGTCTATTGATGATAACGGGAGGGACACATGGAGACAGAGAATGACATAAAGTTACAGGCGATTGTCCTGTATCCACACGGCAAGTTCGCTTAACGCGACGGATTCCATCAAATACGGTTGCCGGTGTCTGATGGCCAGATCCTGAATCCGGTCCAGCAACACCCCAAGGGACCAGCCACTCACTGTCTTCCGGGATCCATCATATATGTCCGACACATATCCCCACATATGCTGAAGCGCGTTTTTTAATCCGCCCTGGGATGGCTGGGTTCGCAACGTTTCCACCAGCAGTCGGGCCAGGCCGCTGAAATCATCCCGGGGACCTATGCGAGCCACATCCGCCCCTATTTTCTTGTACAGGGGCACACTCCGGGCCATGACGGCATATTTGTGCTGACGCCACATCTGCTGGGCATTTTGGGGTAAAGGAATACGTCCCGGTTCCCTGTCCTGGTATTTTTGTCTCAGCAACTGGATTTGAACATAGGGTTCATCAATGTATGAGTCAGGCCACAGCCCATTATTTTTTCGGGTGCGCACAGGCGATTTGTCATTATATCCGCGCAACGTCATCTCTGCGGTCAACAACTGGTGGCGTTTGTTCAGCGCCCAACCCAAATTCATCCAGCGCAAGGTTTCCGGATGCCGGGCGTAGCCTTTTTTATGGTTGCTGAGAATGGAGACCATGCCGTGAAGCTCCCGGTGTTCGCCTAAGAGACTCTGGCGGTTCAGGTATCCTGGATGAAGATCCCAGATTCTCATATAACCTCCTCCACCGGGATTAAGGATTGTTCATCGATTTCAGCAACGAAATTTCCTCGGCCCATATGTCATTATCAGGTGTTTCCAGAATCATGGGAATATGTTCCAGGCGATTGTCCGCCATGATTTGCCGGAAAGCGGCAAGGCCAAGTTGTCCCTTGCCGATACTTTCATGCCGGTCCACCCTGGAATTAATCTGCTTTTTGGCATCGTTTAAGTGCATGCCTTTTAATCTGTCAAAGCCGATAATTGTGTCAAACAGGTCCCAGGTTTTTTCATAACCCTCCCGGGAAACCAAATCATAACCGGCAGCAAAGGCATGACAGGTGTCAATGCACACCCCAATGCGGGATTGATCGTCCACCCGGTCAATGATGGCTTTTATCTGTTCAAAGGCAAATCCCACATTGCTACCCTGACCTGCGGTGTTTTCAATGACGGCAACGACGTCCGGCACGTCTTGAAGGGCAAGGTTAATGGATTGGGCAATGGTTGTCAGGCAGTCATCCATGCTGACTTTCTTTAACGTGGAGCCTGGGTGGAAATTGAGCATGGCAATGCCAAGCTGATGACATCGCTGCATTTCATCTATGAACGCAAGTCTGGATTTCTCCAAGGCGGCTTGTTCAGGATGTCCCAGGTTGATCAGATAGGAGTCGTGGGCAAGAATCTGACCCGGTCCGAATCCCAAAGTTCTGCAGTTTGATTTAAACTGATTAATGTTTTGGTCTGATAAGGGTTTAGCCTGCCACTGCCGCTGATTCTTTGTAAACAGTGCAAAACAGGATGCGCCGATCTTTTTGGCATTGACCGGCGCGTTTTCAACGCCGCCTGCAGCACTTACATGGGCACCCAGATATTTCAATTCTGCCTCCTTTTTTAACACAGAATTCAAGGGTTGTTTTCAGGTGATATTTGCGGATCTGCCACAAGATTCCGTATCCATTTCTTTGAAAAAAAACGGGGCAGTCCTACCATAAGCTTAAACATTTCCTCCAGGGCAATCAAGGCCATGACACCATATACGGGCCAGTGAAAAATAAACGCGCCGAAAAAAGCCATGGGCACGCCAATACACCACACCCCACTCAAATCTATAAGAAATCCGAATTTTGTATCGCCCCCACCCCGGAACACCGAAACTATCGTTGTGAAATTGGTGGTCTTTGTCCAGAAGATAAGACCGGTTGTCAGCATCAGGTAATAAGCGTTATCATAGGCGGCCGTTGAAATATTGTAAAATCCCAGGATAAAATGCCGGCACAAAATGAGTACAAGCCCCGCACCAAGGGCCATGGGCAGTTGGGTCAAAAGCATGAATTTGCCGTAGGCGAATGCCCGTTCGTATCTTTTTGCCCCAATGCTGTTACCGATAAGAATAGAACCTGCATGAAAAATACCAAAAAAGGGAACAAATAAAAATTCTTCAAGGGTAGCCACGATATTGACCGCAGCAATCGCTTCAGTGCCCATGCGGGCGTAAACCAGTTTGTATATGCTCACGCCCGTGACCCAGAAAAATTCATTGAGGAACACAGGCCAGCACGTAGTAGTAACCCGCTTGACAAAGGCAAAATCAAAGGAAAACATTTTTTTTATTGGCGCAGCAAGCGGGTAAGGTTTCAGGTAGATGATCGCCGTCAACAGGCCGGTTTCAAGCAATTTTGCCGTGCAGGTGCCGATGGCCGCACCTTTAACGCCCATTGCGGGAAAGCCGAAGTTGCCGAAAATCAGGCAATAATTGAGTACAATATTGATAATCACGGCCACGAAGGAAGAGAGCAAAGGGACACCGGCAAATCCCATACTGCGCATATTGGTCATAAAAGAAAAGGTGACGCAAAAAGGAATAAAGGTAACACCCACAATACCAAGGTATTCTGCCCCAAGGCGGACAACGTCGGCATCACTAGAAAATAGTGCAATTACAGCTCCCGGACAACACAGCGCAGCACCGGCAAACACGAAACCGATGACAAATCCGACCAGAATCCCAAGGCCCGACAACTGGTGAATCCGTGAAAGATCCTTTTTGCCCCAATACTGGGCCGTGAATATGGCAACGCCGGAGTGCACACCGAACTGGATGACAAAAAAGATAAATACAAACTGATTGGCAATGCCCACGGCGGCCACGGCCGCATCATGAAGCCGACCGATCATGAGCATGTCTATGACGGCCATGGAGCTGGTCAAAAAAATTTGCAGGGAAATGGGGAGCGCCAGGCTGAGAAGCAGGCGCAAAAAAGTCTTGGGAACAATTACCTCAGACGGGTCTGTGACGTGCATATAAAAAGGCCTGCTTTCGGTTAAAATGCAAAACCCTATATCAGCAGGGGTAGCAGGTCAAGGCTATTTCCGGACACTACATACATGCCGATAGAACATCCCGCATCTGTTGTGCTGATAATTGAATGGGGAAATTTTTATTGGCCGATGCATTAACCACGCTATCAAAATCTTGTTCCGTCAGCCCGTACTCACTTAGCTTGGGTAATTGGTCAGCCCAGGCATTCATGTAGTCCAAGGCAACCTGAAAATCATCGGGCTGGGGAACTGCGTCAATTCCCCTGGAAAGCCAGGCCCCCACTTCATCCAGGGCCTCCACCCGCATATCTTCGGTCAGTATCGTGAAAACCCGGGGCAGAAGGCTGCCGCATGCCACACCATGGGGTACACAGGTAAATGCGCCAAGGGGCCCCGCAATGCCGTGCACTGTGCCAAGACCTGCATTGGCAAGGGTAACCCCGGACAAATATGCGGCCATGGCCAGATCCCATCGCAAAGACAATTCCACGCGACTTTGGTACAGATTATCCGAAAAGAGCCGCGATCCCCGGGCAAACAGGCGAAGGCCCTGTCGGCTCAATGCCTGGGTGAGCGGTGTAGCGTTTGTGGAAACACAAGATTCCAAAAGCTGGCTGAACGCATCCAGGGCACAGGCAAGGGTTGTTTCAGGCGGACATCCCATTGCCAGTTCCGGATCAATAATAGCTGTTGAGGGAATAAAGGCATCGTGACGGAAAGATTTTTTAAAGCCGTCCGGACCGGGGCGGCTGAGCACGGCATTTTTAGTGGCTTCGCTGCCGGTGCCGGCTGTTGTAGGCACAGCAATGAACGGGACGGTTTTCCCTTCAGGTTCTTTCGTACCCACACCCTCCAGATAATCCTGGACGGAACCTTCCTGGCAAAGCATGGACGCAACCGCCTTGCCTGCATCCAGAACAGATCCGCCGCCGATTCCCACCACGCAACCTGTGTTAAACGTGTCCGCCTGTTCGGTCAGATCATCAACGATATCCGGACCGGGCTCCCCATGAACGGTCTGCCTCTGAAACTTGCATCCGGCCACCCTCAATTGAGATTCAAGTGTTTGCCAGGCAGTAGTATCTGCAAAATGACGCCCTGTGATAAAAAAGACCGGTGTGGAGAAATCAAGCAGCCCGGAAAGTCTGTTGATCTCACGGGGACCAGAATAGAGAACGGGATTGGTGAGATGCTTAAATGTTTTCATGATTCGACCTTTTTAAGATTATTGTATCTGTCATTTTTAATTTGAATTATGTCACTTTCAGTGGTATTAATTCCAGCTTTAATCAACAAAAAAACGGACGGATAATCTGCCCGGCTTAAACAACAGGATAATTCTATATGAAAGTCTCAATCAATTGTAACATTACTTTCATTCTTTGTCGTGAGTTAAGTCCGGGTGTCGATAGACTAGATCAACCCATGGATGTTATTTAAATCATAATTCGCCTTTTACCCTGCCGGCAGTCCACAGACCAAACCTTAAAGCCTTATTGATGCCCAGTTAACACCTGGGATTGCCTGATGAAATAATGTGTTACCGACAGAGCAAGGTTTCAGACAGGTATTGGAGTATGAAACAAAACATATTAAATCAGAGTGCAATGTTTATCGTCGGCTTATTCATCATGGCCGCTGGTGTTGTTTTATCGGTCAAAGCAGATCTTGGCGTCTCGCCTATTTCCTGTGTACCCTATATTTACAGCTTAACCTTTCCCCTGACCCTGGGTCAGACCACTATTATTCTCAATGTGCTGCTCATTTTTCTTCAGATGCTGTTGCTTGGCAAACGATACAAAATTTTCCAACTGGTTCAATTCCCTGTGGTTTTTCTCTTTGGTTTTTTCATTGATCTGATCATGAAATATTCCGACTGGGTGACGCCTGTCAACTATTTTGAACAGGCAGTTCTATGCCTGTTAAGCTGTGTGATCCTTGGTATTGGCGTATTTTTTGAAGTTAAGGCCGCACTCACCTATCTGCCCGGTGAGGGGCTGGCCATGGCCCTGACCCAAACCTTTGGCGTGGAATTTGGAAAAACCAAAATCGGTACGGATTCCTCTCTGGTCGTCATTGGCGTTGTCAGCTCTCTGTTTTTTCTGGGTGCGCTGGAAGGTATCAGGGAAGGCACTGTAGTGGCGGCTGTGCTGGTCGGTTATATTGTCAGATTTCTGCACACCAGATTTTTTCTGTTGGCGCAATGGCTCAAAGGCCGAAATAAAAAATAGCCCCGTTATTTTACTGTATTTTTATCCGTCGCCTTCACTGTGACCCAGAAAGTATATTTCAGGCCGCCAAAAGCGGCCTGAACACATTGACATATGATACCTAATCGATAAATTTAATATCGATCTCTTCTGTGCCTTCTTTTTGTGTCATCTCAAACTTCCCGCTTGGGGTGATGGTAAATTCCCTTTGCAATGCGGCATTCTTTAATTGTGCTTCAAGTTTTTCGGCAGCATCTTCTTCACAATCCACATTGAAATACAACTTTAAATTTTTGGAGTTATCATCATCAAACTGGATCATAAAGGGGTTATGCTGAACAAAAACCAGATCATCATAGTTATATGTCAGTTCAAGCCCGGTATCCTCAATAATTTCCTTTGCGATGCCTAGTGGTCTTAATTCCATAATGTATTGAACCCTTTTCGATTATTTTTATGCTTCTTAATCCAAAGACAGCAGTTAAAATGATAGCATACCCCGGCAGTTCTATCATTAAAAAGTTGCCGGGAAAGAACCCTAAAAATGATTGACCTTGCGATCAAACAAGTTTAGGGTACGCATTAACAACATGTTGTCAAATCTTTAGCAAACGGAACACGGTGAAAATCCGTGACGGTCCCGCCGCTGTATTGGGGTGTATCTCCCCCTGTCGTGCCACTGGAAAAATTTCTGGGAAGGCCTGGGGGAAAAAATCCAAGCCCCTGAGTCAGAAGACGTGCTTTAAGGTTTTTGTCATGCAGGACACGATGGTAAAGGGTTTTGCAGGAAAATATTCCTGCATGCCAAAATATCATCAATGGCTGCAGGACAGATCAATGAGGTATAATAATGTCCCTGCTTGAACAAACCATTTCGGCCATCAAACCCGAACTGAATCAAAAGGCGCTTTCAAACGCCAAACAACGGCTTCTGGACCAGGCAAAACCCCCGGGAAGCTTAGGAATTTTGGAAGATGTCGGTGCCCGCCTGGCTGCCATCAAAGGCACCATTGACGTCCATTTAACCAACAAATATATCATTACCTGTGCCGGCGACCATGGTGTGGTCGAAGAAGGGGTCAGTGCCTTCCCCGCAGAAGTCACTCCCCAGATGGTGTTCAATTTCGTTGGGGGCGGTGCATCCGTCAACGTCATGGGCAAACATGCCGGAGCCCAGGTGAAAGCTGCGGACATCGGCGTAAATTACGACTTTGACCCGGAACTTCCCATTTTTCATAAGAAAGTAAGGCACGGCACCGACAATTTTACCAGAGGCCCTGCCATGACCCGGGAAGAGGCGATTAAATCCATTGAGGCCGGCATTGAAATCGTCAATGAACTGCATGCCCAAACCCCTGTGGATCTGCTGGGTACAGGGGATATGGGTATTGGAAATACTACACCATCCACTGCCATTATCGCAGCATTTTCAGGATTGACCGTGGAGCGTCTGACCGGCCGGGGCTCAGGGGTGGACGATAAAGGCCTTGCCCAAAAAATTGCGGCAATCCAAAAAGGGCTGGATATAAACAAGCCCGATCCCAAGGATCCCCTTGATGTGCTCGCCAAGGTCGGGGGGCTTGAAATCGGCGGACTGGCAGGGCTGGTCATCGGTGCTGCCGCCCAAGGCATCCCCGTGGTCTGCGACGGCCTGATCTCCACGGCAGGCGCCCTGATTGCCTGTGAACTGGCCCCGGCGGCAAGAAACTATCTCTTTGCCTCTCACAAATCAGTTGAGGTGGGTCACCAATTTATGCATGAACGTATGGGGCTGACACCGCTGATTGATTTAAAATTCCGTCTTGGGGAGGGTACGGGTGCTGCAGTATGCATGGAGCTTCTGGATCTTGCCACACGCATTCTTGCGGATATTAAGACCTTTGAAGAGGTAGGCGTTTCTACAGGTGTTTGAACTGTACAATATTATTCATTTTTTATACGGCCCCTTTTCTTTTCAGACTTAAACGGGTACCTTATAGCTTCAACCCGGTATGAAGGCCAGAATAAAAATATCTTTTTCCTTTCGAGCATTGACGTTACGATCCGGATACTTTAAATTATCGCCCTTTTAGCGGGCAACAGGCTGAGATCGGATAACTTCAACAAAATGAACCACCCCAAGACAGGCAAAACATATGAAATTTGACACCTATGCAATAAACAGCACCCTGAAAACCAACCTGAGAGCCCAGGGGCTTATCAGGCCCACAGATATTCAGTACAAAGCAATCCCTTCTATTTTAAAGGGTGAGGACGTTTTGGCCATTGCACAGACCGGAACCGGAAAAACAGTAGCATTTGCGGTCCCTGTGATAAATACCGTTCTGAACCAGAAAAGAACCCAAAGAAATCCCGGCATCCAAACTATTATCATGGTTCCCACCAGGGAGTTGGCCGTTCAAATTCAGGACGTCTTTATGAATTTATGCAAAAAAACCAAGGTGAAACCCTTTGCCGTTTTTGGTGGGGTGGAACAGGACAAGCAGATTCAAACACTGATAAAAGGCGTAGATATTTTGATTGCCACGCCGGGCCGCATGTTTGACCTGATCAGTCAGAAAGCCATTGATATCCGTCAGGTTAAAATCTTAGTCCTTGATGAAGCCGATCAAATGCTGGACAAAGGATTTCTGGAGGATATCCAGTGTATCAAGCGCCTGTTGAAACAGAGGCACCAGACCCTGTTTTTTTCAGCGACGATCAACAAAAACATTAAAAAACTGGCCTATTCACAGGTCAAGTCCTCGGCTGTGCGCATCCAGATTTCCCCGGAAGATCCGGTATCAAAAAATGTATCCCACTATGTGATCTCTGTGGAGATGGATGACAAGCGCTTTTTTCTGCGTAAATTCATCCGGGAAAATCCGGACAGCAAAATCCTGGTTTTTGTCAGGACCACCGTCCGGGCTGAACGGGTGGCCAAGGCCCTGGAGAGATCCAGCATCAACGCATTGACCATTTATGGTAAAAAAGAACAGGACGAGCGGCTGGCGGTTTTGGACCGGTTTAAGCAAGGTGAGGACAAGATCCTTATTGCCACGGATGTATCGGCCCGGGGCATTGATATCCCCAATGTTGATTATGTGATTAACTATGACCTTCCCGAGCAAAAAGAGATGTATGTCCACAGGGTCGGCAGAACCGGCCGTGGCCGGGCCAAGGGAAAGGCCATATCGTTTTGCAGCAGTGAAGAAAAGAACCTGTTAACGCAAATCCAGGATTTTTTAGGCAAACAGATCGAAACCATAAAGGTATCAAAGGATGAATATGCCTTTACGGTTGAAGTTACGGAGACATCAAAAGATATCAGAGAGATGATCCTGGCAAATGAAAAATGGGAAAAGAAAAAAGGACGTCGAAAGAAAAAGTAGGCCTTACTCCACAATACCGATCTGACCTGTTTTTTCAAAATGCACGGCGCAGCGGACCAGTTCGCTGGCATGTTTGATATTAAGCTTTTTTTTGATCCGCTCCCTGTAGGTTCCAATGGTTTTGATACTTAAAAACAAACGTTCGGCGATTTCCCGGGTTGAAAACCCCCTGCCGATCAGCTTGAAAACCTGGAGTTCACGGTCGGTTAAACGATCAAAGGGGCTTTTTTCCTGTGCCTCGGGTGGGTTGGCCATGGAAAAAAGGATGTGTTCCTTGACCTTTTCATTTAAATAAATTTTGCCGTCAAGCAGAAGATGGACAGCCTTGACCACAGACTCCACAGCCTCTTGTTTCATGATGTAGCCATGGGCACCGGCAGACAAGGCCCGGGATGCATAAAGGTATTCATCATGCATGGAAAGCACCAGCACAGGGATATTACTGTGATGCTGTTTGACATATTTGACCAAATCAAGACCGTCAGACTGCTTTAAGGAGAGATCCGCAATGATAAGGTCCGGATTTATTTGATTTATTTCATCAACGGCCTGCTTAACATCTCTGGCACTGCCGTATGCGGCTAAGTCGGGCTCCTGATTAATCAATTCCGCCAGGCCCAACCTGAAAATGGGGTGATCTTCCACCAGCAAAATCTTCTTTTTGGACATATGCCATCCATATTGTCTGTGATATTGTTCGCTTTCCTATATCACCAACCTGAACTGAATACCAGGGTTTTCGGGCATCGGATGTTGGCAGGAAGGATCAAGAAAATCACGCTTGTAGTCATCAAGCTCAAAGAATAAAACGGCACAGGGCTTTAATCATAAGCGTATTTGATGGCAAAAAATAAACAGGTGCCTGCTTTGCATGACACCTGTCATCAGTTATTACGCCCAATATTAGTGCAAGACCGGACGATACGTTATGTCAATACCGGCAAAACGTATCTGAATCCTTTAATGCAACGGGTTTCCCAAGGATCTCCGACCAGACCACAGCCTTGCGCAGCCCCCGGGCCCCGACCGGCAAGCGTTCCGGACCGGACCGGCCACAACGTCTGTGCCGCTTATTATGCCCCCAATTTTTTGCATCCCTTGTTTCCGGTCTATTGCTCGCTTTTTTATGGCGTTCTTTGTTTTGAGAAGCAAAAATCGGGGCTTCTTTGGCAGGTTCAATCGGCTCAAGGACTTGCGCATCTGCGTTACCGGAATAAAAATCAACATCTTCCCGGTCGTCAATTTCATCCCAGAAGGCCTGATCAAGATCATCTTCCCCGGACCGGTCAAAGGGGCTCTCATGATTCCCCGGAGCGTGCATACTTTGCCCGGATGTTTCTGTTTTCCGGTTCTGCTCGGCCTGCCGGGCCGCCTCTTCAAGCGCTTCTCTAATTTTGCCCAGAATGTCAAACCCGCTCGGCTTTGATTTGCCTGTTTTTTGCACCTTTACTTTTTTTCTTCGTTTAAAAAGGGGTGCAAAAATAAAAACAAAAAATAAGATCAACGTTATAAAATCACTAAAGTCCATACTGTTATCCTGATCTTGTTTTCGATATCTTTTTTATAAGAAACTTTCTGTAAGCCAAAGAGATATTTCAATATTCGTTGTGGGCCGAACCACGGTCAAAGACCAAGGACGGCCCATGGCCGTTATTTCAAAGGCTCTTCCGGCTGATCAGGCTGATCAGGGGCGGAAATGGAGTCCCTCATCCGGGTGTCTGCGCTGATATTCTGCATCTTATAATAGTCCATAATCCCAAGATTGCCGCTCCTGAACGCCTCGGCCATGGCCAGGGGAACCTGGGCTTCGGCCTCCACCACCTTTGCTTTCATCTCCTGAACCCGGGCTTTCATCTCCTGTTCCTGGGCAAAGGCCATGGCCCGTTTTTCCTCGGCCTTGGCCTGGGCGATCTTCTTGTCTGCCTCGGCCCGGTCGGTTTCCAGTTCAGCACCGATATTCTTACCCACATCCACGTCCGCGATATCAATGGAGAGAATTTCATAAGCCGTGCCGGCATCCAACCCCTTGCTTAAAACCGTTTTAGATATGGTATCCGGGTTTTCCAGCACCTGTTTATGGGTGACGGCCGAACCGATGGTGGTTACAATGCCTTCGCCCACACGGGCCAGGATGGTCTCTTCACCGGCTCCGCCCACCAGGCGGTCGATATTGGCCCGCACCGTAACCCTGGAAATGGCTTTGAGCTGAATGCCATCCTTTGCCATGGCCGCTACAATAGGGGTTTCAATAACTTTTGGATTTACCGACATCTGTACGGCTTCCAGCACATCCCGTCCGGCAAGGTCAATAGCAGCGGTGCGATTGAAGGAGAGTTCAATGTTGGCCTTGTCTGCAGCAATCAGTGCCTGGATCACCCGGGAAACATTTCCGCCGGCAAGGTAATGGGACTCCAGGTCGTCCGTTGCAATGTCGATCCCGGCTTTCACAGCCATGATCTTGGATTCCACCATCAACTTGGGCGGCACTTTCCTGAACCGCATGAAAATAATGTTAAAAAGCCCGACCCTGGCCCCTGATACCAGGGCCTGGACCCACAGCCCAATGTATGAAAAAGCAAAATAAACAATTACCAGGCCGAGGATGCCGGCAACGATAAAAAGAATGGACATGATTTGCATGTTAATCACCTTTTTTTAAATTATTATATGTTGTCTTGACGACAGACGATTACTTGGTTACCAGTGACCTTGCAGACCTTTAAGGGAGCATCTGCCTCGATAAATTCTCCGTCCGTAACCACGTCCAGACGGACACCATCAATCAGAGCGGTTCCGGACGGACGAAGGGTTGTAATACTGTGTCCGGTGCACCCCAGGTAATTTTCAAGATCCGGAGACTGGGAAACCACCCCCTGTGATGCAGACAAATTTTTTTTAAGAGACAACGGAGAAACCGCCAGAATTTTAAACCCCAGAATAAACACCACGGGAAGCAAAATCAAATCCGCCCCCAGGACGGCATAAAACACTGAAATAGGAAAATCAGTGAACACAAGGAAAAGGGAGTAACCGATAAATCCCAGTGCAGTGACGGACAAAAGCCCCATGGACGGTAAAAAGATTTCGGCAACAACGGTAAAAATTCCCAGAATCTGGAAAACCAGAGGCAGGATCCAGGCGCTCATTTTTCCCTCTTTTCCATAATTGTTTCAACGATAACATGGCCTGCGGTGATCCGGGTCACCCGGACCGATGTGCCGGGATCAATAAAATCACCCTGGGTAACGGCATCAATTTTCCTGTCCTTTATACGAACCTTGCCCGAAGGCCGCAAGGTTGTCAAAGCAATGCCTTCATCACCGGCATTGATACCCAAAGCCTCACTGGATTCAGCACGGGAATCCTGTAGTGTAGCTTCCAGATACGGCCCCTTGATCACCTTTGACAGCTTGGGCAGTGCAAAACGTACTGCAGACATTGACACCAGAAGCGCCGCCAGGGCACTGCCCATAACCAATCCCAGATTCTTTATCATAAGCTCGCCCTGCCAGGGCAGGCTTGGATCTGGCAGCACAAAATTCTGAAAAGAGAGTACCAGGCCTGCGGCCAGAACAATAATGGCGCTGACCCCGGCAATGCCGAATCCCGGCAGGACAAACATCTCCATGCCCAGCAGCAGAAAACCGATGATGAATACCAAAATCTCTGTATAATCGGCAAGCCCCACCAGGTATTGATTGAAAAAAACCAGTCCCAGGCAAATAATGCCTATAATGCCGGGGATACCGAATCCAGGGGCCTTGACTTCCGTATACACGGCACCAATGCCTATAATCATGAGAATCGATAAAAACGGCTGGAGCCACCGGACAAAGGTTTCCGACCAGTTTTCCGATATCTCAATTTTTTGAGCCGCCCCGTAACCTAACACGTCAAGGGCCTGGTCAAGGGTTGCAACACTCTGACGGGAAAACCCAAGCTCGACCGCTTCTTTGTCATCCATGGTCAACAGCTCGCCTTCCTTGACAATGGTGGTCTTACGGGTAATTTTTTTCTTTTCTTTTTCGGAAAGATCCTGCCAGGTTGTTTTGTCCATGTATTCAGAATGGTCTCCCCGGGTAATTTTATATACCTCCATGGATTTGGAGACCATGGATTCGGCCAGGACCTCAGAATAGTTGTTTCGTTTGGCCAGGGTGCGAAACTGTGCCCGCAACACCGTCTGATGTTTTTCCCCGACTTCCTTGATACCTTCACTGGTCTGAATAATAGGCGCACAGTCCCCGATCAGGGTATTTTCCTTCATGATCAGGGTGCCTGCGGAAAGCGCAATCAGCGCACCTGCGGAAATGGCTCTTTTCTCCACATAGGCAATGGTTCTTTCTTTTGGTACGGTACAGATGGTTTCCACAATATCAAAGGCGGCATCCACCCGCCCCCCAAAGGTATCCATGGCAAATACCAGGATAGCGTCGTCATCCTTTTCAAAGGAGGAGACCACCCGTTTAAGGTATGCAGCCATTCCCGGCTCAACGGTTCCGGACACGGGAATGATATGCACCACCGGCCCGGCAGCCTGAACCGCACTATAAAAAATTAATACAAAAAACAGGACTGAGGCCCATATCTGGGAGGATTTTTGTTCCGGTAACATGGCAGATCTCATTTTGAAAGGCATCATATCTAATCTTTTTGGAACACGATAAATCAATTCACTATATCATGATTTAAAGCAATTATATCCATAATTATGAAATTTTTATAAGAAAACCCTGCAGCCTGCACAGATCTTTTGTTGAAGGTTGAACCACGGTGAAAAACCAGGGAATTTCCGAGGACACCCGTAAATGCAACAACGATTTCAGGCCCACTGCCATGACCTATGCCGGCGGCACAGAAAACCTGGACTATGACGCCGATGGCCTGCTGACATCATCCAGCAGATTCTCCATAAGCCGCAATATCGGCAACGGCCTGCCGGAATCGGTGTCTGACGGCACATTTTCTTTAACACGGTCTTTTAACGGTTACGGAGAAACCAGCGGCTATAACTTCTCAATTTCAGGCAATAATACCTTCAGCCTTGCACTGACACGAAACGATGGCAGCCGGATCACCCATAAAACAGAAAGCATTGAAGGAACAAGCTCCGGCACGGCCTATACCTATGACGACAGAGGGCAATTGCTCACCGTGACCACCGACGGCACCCTTGTTGAAGAATACCGGTACGACAATAACGGCAACCGTACCTATGAGATGAACAGGCTGCGGGATATATCAGGAAAAACTTTCAGCTATTCTAATGAAGACCATATAATTTCCGCAGGAACGGTTCAATACACCTTTGACCCGGATGACCGCCTCAGCAGCAGGACAGATGGATTAGAAACCACTGAATATGCCTATTCCTCCACAGGGGAGTTGATGCAAGTGACGCTGCCCGATGGAACAGCCATCACCTACACCAACGATCCTTTAGGCAGACGCATTGCCAGGGCTGTTAACGGCAGTGTTAAGGAAAGATACCTCTGGTCCGGCTTGACCACTCTTCTGGCCGTCTATGACGGCAGCGCCACCCTGTATCAACGCTTCATATATGCGGATGACCGCATGCCCTATGCCATGAAGATGAACGGCAGCACTTATTATCTCATCTACGACCAGGTCGGCTCCCTCAGATTGGTCACCGACAGCGCGGGCAATAGTGTCAAGCGCATTGACTACGATACCTTTGGTAATGTAATAAGTGACAGTGATGAGTCCTTGACAGTCCCATTCGGTTTTGCAGGCGGCCTCCATGACCGCGCCACCACCCTGGTCCGCTTCGGGCATCGAGATTACATGCCCGAAATCGGAAAATGGACCGCAAAAGACCCCATACTGTTTGCCGGTGGGGATACGAACCTTTATGGGTATGTGCTAAATGATCCGGTTAATTTAATCGACCCACTTGGACTTTTTTGGTTTAGGCAGGATTGGCAAAAACCAGGTCAGGTTGGCCGTCCCGATACTATTGTTCCTCCGGGTGGGATAATTAGTGAAACCATAGAAAAACATCTGCCTGCTGGTTATACATTTGGTCAGATACATGACCTTTTTGTTGGTTTCACCAGAGATATCTTGGGGGCTCCAGATGAATTAGTAAATATTCCTTCAATGATTCCAATGATGCATATGGCGGTTTGGATAGAATTTGCAAGATCTCAAGGAGTCTTTGATCAACCGAAACCACAATCATTGAAACAGGAAAATCCATGCAAATGAAACAAAATAATCATAAAACTATAGTATTCATGATATTACTAATTTTCCTTGCAGGGTTTGGTACCATTTTCTACAATTATAAAAATGCAAGCGATAAGCTACAGCCTAAAAATCGATATATAATTATCAGTCCGCTTTTTTTAATGGCTGTATATAATAATTCCAATAATAAACAATTGACTAAAGATACAGCAAGAGCCTATTTGCATGATCAACAATATGCTTATAAGACTTTTGTTGCTTTTCAATGCAGAGTCCCAACAGAGACAATTATGACTATTATAGGCCCGGCACCAAAAATCTGGCATGTTCCTTTTTTTCCAAAACGATATTTTGTCAAGTTAGAACCAGATTTGTCTCGTGGACTTGATATTATTCTTGAACTTAATCGTGGACTTGATGGAAACTTAGATGGTTTGAATTCAGAGTTGTTTAGGAAGCTTTGAATGAAATGAGGGGAAAATTTGGGGATCAGGATCCGTGGGTCGGGCGGACTGGCTCAGGAGTGGCTCAAGAGAGGATGGCTCTGGAATGGCTCAGGAGTCTGGCTCAGCTACCACACTGAAATAAAAGCAAATAATATCTAAAAACACCCTGAAAATAGAAATTCGGGGGACACCTTACTTAATTGCTTAGAATTAAGTAAGGTGTCCCCGGAAATATACCGGAAATATATTTTGACCATGAATTATTATGGGGATAAACCAACACCTGGATCCAAAAATATTTCTTAAGAAATGTTGGATTTGGATCATCAGTGATTCGGTGAGCTTATAGCCAAACCCTTGATCCGACACATTCCCGCGGTATAAGACAGTTCAACGGAGTTTACACATGGGGTGATGAAAATTGGCCCCATATGGTCTGAAAATCTATGATAAAATTGTTCCAACAATGGCACCCGGTTTTAGTGGTAATGTATTGAAATTATAGAAGAAAAAATAATTCTAAATTTTTGTTGTAATATCAGGTAGTTATACTCTCATGTAAAACACACAGTTAATTCCATTACATGAGGAAAAAAATGACCGTTAAACAAAAGAATCAAAAGGAACCTCTCAGCTTCAAAACACCGGAATCAAAATTGGTACGATTTGTTAAAAAAAGCAGAGATCAATGGAAAACAAAAACAAAAGACGCCAAATATCAAATCAAACTGCTTCGAAAAAAAATCAAATATATGGAACACAACAAAAAAGAATACAAAGCGACCATTATAAATCAGGCTCGGCAAATCGAACAGATGCAGGAGGAGATCGAACGATTAAAAAAAAATCTCAACCCATAGCAGTAAGACCAGAACCTCTGACGGGCTTTGGGACGAAACCTCGTTTCCATACGTATTCCGCAGGTTATGTCTATCTGTTCATCATGCTTGTTCTGAAATCCTGCGCCAGTTTGAGGGGTGCCGAGCGAACCCTCTCGCTGATGTCGACATTTTTTAAAAAAGAGGACAAGGCTCCGTCCTGGTACTCAGGTCGATTTTGGATTCTCCGGCTCGGTTATTACAAGCTGACCCGGCAAAAGGAGAAAGCCGATGACTGGATCTGGATTGTTGATCATACCGTTCAATGGGGCAAAGAGAAATGCCTGCTGATTTTAGGAATTCGACAAAGCCGTCTCCCTGAATCCGAAACAAATCTCTCCCATGAAGATGTCGAACCGTTAGCATTATTTCCAGTCAGCCAATCCAACGGGGATGTCGTTTACAAACAATTGAAGAGCACCATTAAGAAAACCGGTATTCCCAAACAGATCATCAGTGATCACGGTTCGGATGTTAAATCCGGCATCGAACAGTTTTGCAAAGCCTTCCCCGGCACTACGTTCGTCTATGACATCACCCATAAAGCCGCAACGCTTTTGAAACGGGAACTTGATGCCGATGAGCGTTGGAAATGTTTCATTGCCAATGCTGCCTCCACAAGAAAAAAGGTCCAGCAGACGACTCTGGCGGCGATTGCACCTCCGAATCAGAGAAGTAAGGCCAGGTATATGAATGTTGACACCTTGATCAAATGGGGAACAGACAAACTTCATTTTATGGATGGTCCTGAGTCGACTGAATGCCTTGACTGTACCAAGGACTATCTTGACGAACAACTCGGTTGGCTGAAAGAGTTTCGGAATGATCTTTACAGGTGGAAGGATGTTGTGACCGTTGTCAAGGAAGCTGAAATGTTTGTCAAATTTCAAGGATTTTATAGAGAGTCTCATCATGATTTAAACGTTATCCCCACCTTTACCGCCCGGACTATCCAAGGAAAGCGAATTCGGTCTGAGTTGCTCATGTTTGTAAAACAGGAATCTCAGAAAGCCGGTAAAAACGACCGCTTGCTTGGATCGTCTGAGGTTATTGAGTCCGTTTTTGGTAAAATGAAGCGACTTGAGCAGGATCAGGCCAAAAGTGGCTTCACGGTTTTCATTTTAGGACTTGCTGCGATGGTTGCTGAAACTACCAGTGAAGTTGTACAGAAAGCCCTGGAAACCGTTAAAACCAGTGCCGTAAATGAGTGGTTCAGGAAAAACATCGGCAAGTCCGTGCAAGCAAGAAGGGTTAAGGTAAATCGGCTGATAAAAATTAGGAAACAAAAATTGGAACATTTTTGCATGGGGTAAAACAGTCGATTTTCATCACCCCAGTTTACACACAGTCGTTCAACCGCAGAACCGGGTGGGCATACCTTCCAGGGCCGGTACAAAGCTATATTGGTTCAAAAAAAGACCCATCTGCTGGAGTTGTGCCGATATGTTGTCCTGAATCCGGCCAGGGCGAAAATGGTTGAAAAGCCTGAGGATTGGAAATGGAGCAGTTCTCATCCTGCCTGGTTGATTTTTTCCATTAAAAAAGCTACCTTCAATCGTGAATTATGGGCTTTTTAATTAATCTCTAATAAAAATCTTTTACCTTTGAATTCAAAATAAACAGGAAAAAAAATGGAAACGCGGATGCCGTTTCATTTAAACAGTCACGGGCAGACCCGGTCTATCAACACCCGGACTCAACCCACAACAAAACATAAAAGTAACTTAGTAAATTGTCGGCGCTTTCATATAAAAAGGGCTGACGGATCAATTATCTTCTGCATATTGGTCCTGGGCGTGATTTTCCTTGCCCAAGGATGCGGTATAAAATCCAACATGATGACCTCTTTGTCCAGAAGTATCCTGAACAATAATGACATGGCCATGGTGGAATCCGGTGCGCCTGCCTACCTGATCATGGTTGACGGCCTCATTGACCAGGATCCTGATTCCCCGGATATGCTCTGTTCAGGTGCCCGGCTGTATACTGCCTATTCAGACGTCTTTGTCACGGACAAGGAGAGAAAAAGAAAACTTGCAGACAAAGCCATGAATTATGCCCTAAAAAGTGTCTGCCTTACCCAAAGCAATGCCTGTGAGTTAAAGCAGCAACCCTTTGATCAATTCAGCGCCGTTGTAAGCGCCATGGAAAAAGACGAACTGCCGTTTCTGTTTACTCTGGGAAATGCTTGGGCGTCCTGGATTATGGCCCATAAGGATGACTTCAATGCCCTGGCCGACATTGCCAGAATCGAGACCATCATGAATCAGGTCATAGAACTGGATGACACTTACAAGGACGGCGCCGCCTATTTGTATCTGGGCACCCTATCTACCTTTCTGCCCCCGGCCTTAGGCGGAAAGCCCGAACAGGGAAAGCAGTATTTTGAAAAAGCCATTTCCATGTCAAGGGGCAAAAATCTGATGGCAAAAGTCATGTATGCAAACTTATACGCCAAAATGATGTTTGACAGAAAGCTTTTCGATCACCTGCTTAAAGAAGTGATAGAGACAGACCCGAACATAGACGGCTATACCCTGGTCAACACCTATGCCCAGCAGCAGGCCAAAAAGCTTCTGGATGAGGCTGACGACTATTTTTAACTCCAAAGAGACATTCAATCATGTTTAAAAAATCTTTTGTGCAAGTATTTGTTTGTATTCTGATGATCACGGTTTTTTGTGGTTCAGCACAATCCGTAACCATAAAAATTGCCACCATTTCACCGGAAGGCTCCTCGTGGATGGAACAAATGCGCAAAGGTGCCGACCAGGTCGCCAAAGCCACGGATAATCGTGTAAAATTCAAATTCTATCCCGGCGGGGTCATGGGAAATGACAAGGCCGTATTACGCAAAATACGTATCAGGCAGCTCCAGGGCGGCGCGCTCATGGCAGGCAGTCTTTCCGGGTTGTTTTCGGGCAATCAGATCTATTCCCAGCCCATGAAATTCAGATCTCAAGAAGAGGTGGATTATGTGCGACAACATATGGATGACTACATCATTAAAGGCTTAGATGATGCCGGATTTGTCTGTTTTACCCTCATAGGCGGCGGGTTTGCCTATATCATGTCTAAATCGCCAATTGCATCCGTGGGGGATCTGAAAGACCGCAAAATATGGGTGCCGGATAATGATAAATCCACTGTGGATTCCGTGAGCAGTTTCGGGGTCTCTCCCATTGCCCTGCCCCTGGCAGATGTACGCACGGGGCTGCAGTCCGGGCTCATTGACACCGTGGGCACCTCCCCGGTCGGCGCTGTTGTGCTCCAGTGGCACACGGAAATAAAGTATATTACCAATATTCCATTGCTCTATATCTATGCCGTTTTTGCCATAGATAAAAAGGCATTTAACAAAATCTCACCGGATGACCAGAAAATCGTTTCCGACATGATGACCCAGGCACTTCAAGAGTTAGACCGCATCAACCGGCAGGACAATATCAAAGCCATTAAAGCCCTAAAAAAACAGGGGATTAAATTTATTACCCCGTCCCAGAATCAGATGAATGAGTGGATGGCAACCGCAGCCAAAGCATCCCAAGAAATGATCGATGCCGAAGATCTACCTAAAGAACCGACAGATAAGGTTACTGCGTTGCTTGCGCAGTACCGGAAAAACCAATAGAGAATCGGTAAATATCTGATATGTCCCGTGTGATTTTGCTTCTCCATAAAATTGAAGATACGCTTCTGGTAAGCCTGCTCTTGCTCATGATTGGTCTTGCCGTGTTCCAGATTGTTTTAAGAAACGGTTTTGATGCGGGTATAGTCTGGGCAGACCCACTGATCCGCGTACTGGTACTCTGGCTTGGGCTTATCGGCGCCATGGTGGCATCAAGAACCGATAATCACATCAGCATTGATATCATATCCAAATATCTGCCCCCGGGTCTTAAACGCTTTACAGGGCTTTTGGTCTACCTGTTTACAACAAGTGTCTGTGCGCTGATGACCTGGCACAGCGCAAGGTTTGTCATCATGGAGAAGACCGACGGGATGTCTGCCTTTTTTTCGGTGCCCGTATGGCTCTGTGAGCTTGTAATTCCCTTTGCATTCGGGATAATTACTATTAGATATGCGCTGTTTTTCCTGGAAAATCTGATCAAAATAGTCAACCACAGATCCTTGAAGCATTCATGACATGACATTTACGATTATAGGTCTGTTAATTGTTTTTGCCCTGATGGGCGCACCCTTGTTCACCGTGATCATTGCTGCGGCCATGTACGGATTTTATCTGGCCGAAATTGATCTGTCGGTCATGGCCATTGAGCTGTACCGGATTGCCGATACCCCTATCCTGCTTGCCCTTCCGTTGTTCACCTTTGCCGGGTATATCCTTGGAGAAAGCAACACATCCCAGCGGCTTGTGACCTTGACCCAGGCCTTTCTAGGATGGATGCCCGGCGGACTGGCCATTGTCTCTTTTGTGGTGTGCGCCTTATTCACGGCATTTACCGGAGCGTCCGGGGTGACCATTGTGGCCATGGGGGCGCTGTTGTACCCGGCACTGACCCAGGCCGGATATACAGACCGGTTCAGCCTGGGACTGGTGACGACCTCGGGCAGTCTCGGACTGCTGCTGCCACCCTCTTTACCCCTGATACTTTATGGCATCATTGCCCAGCAAATGAGCGGCGGCGAACAGGTCTCCATTGAAAACCTGTTCATGGCCGGTTTGTTCCCGGCACTGCTTATGATTGTGATGTTATCGACCTGGAGCATCTGGGCCAATCGGGGAAATCAGGTGCCGCTAACCCGGTTTTCAGTTAAAAACTGCCTTTTGGCACTTAAAGCGGCCGGGTGGGAGTTACCCCTGCCCCTGTTTGTATTTTTGGGAATCTATTCCGGATATTTTGCCGTCTCCGAGGCTGCGGCGGTAACGGCCATGTATGTGCTGGTGGTGGAAGTTTTGATCTACCGGGAAATACCATTAAAAAAACTGCCCGGCATCATCCGGGAGTCCATGGTTATGGTGGGTGGTATCCTACTCATTTTAGGGGTATCGTTGGCCCTGACCAATTATCTCATTGATGCCGAAGCACCCATGAAACTATTCAAATTCTGTGAAACCTTTGTATCCAACAAATTGGTGTTTCTTATTCTGCTCAATATTTTCCTGCTGATTTTGGGCGCTATGCTGGACATTTTTTCGGCCATCATCATCATGGTTCCGCTCATGCTGCCAGTGGCCATAGAATACGGTATACATCCGGTCCATTTAGGAATCATCTTTCTGGCAAATATGCAGATCGGATATTTCACGCCTCCGGTAGGCATGAATCTATTCATCGCAGGTTACCGCTTCAACAAACCTATCGATGAAATTTACCGGGCCACAATCCCGTTCATGCTGGTGCTGCTGCTGTCGGTACTCATCATCACCTACTGGCCCCAGTTAAGCCTGTTTCTGATTTCATAACGCCGTTATTTCGTAAGCCGACACGAGGGGAATGCTCGGTCAAATCGTTATCTCTTTTTAGATAGTGCCCGACCGAAAACCGCAAATTTTGCCGATTACTTCGTTGGACGAAAATTTTAATCCTCGAAATACTCTATGTATTACTCCGGTTAAAATTTACCTCCGCCTTGTACTCAACAAAATTTCCAGGTTTTCGTTCAGGCACTAGATCATACCAGACACTATTAAACGGATATTCAAATTGACAAATCAACTCGGCGTGGTATAGGGTAATTTCACTATAAAAAAACGATCAGGGCAGCGGAGCAATTAAGACGATGACCATCAAAAGCCCTAAAATTCAACAATTCAGAAACAGCCGTACTGAGAGTCTGGTTGGTCTTTATTCTTATAAGATTCCCCTGTGCTCCCCTAATTACCAATCCAGTTCCAAGATCAAAACCAACGATTTGAGGCAAACCTTTTTCTATCCAACTTACTAAAAAATTAAAGAAAACATTGATGATAAAATCATGCCATCAGAAAAAAACTAAAGTGTTATTCTCAACTATAT
Source organism: uncultured Desulfobacter sp. (assembly GCF_963677125.1). NCBI lineage: Bacteria > Pseudomonadati > Thermodesulfobacteriota > Desulfobacteria > Desulfobacterales > Desulfobacteraceae > Desulfobacter > uncultured Desulfobacter sp. The sequence goes on from NZ_OY781882.1 coordinate 3,827,391, forward strand.
TTGTTTGTCTTTTCTCCTCTTGGATAATTTTCTGGCTTTACAGCACAGCACTTGCTCAGGACACATCACTTAAACGCGTACTTATTCTCCATTCCTACCACAAGGGGCACAGCTGGAATGACAAAATATCTTTAGGTATTGAATCGGTGCTTAACGAAACCGAGCAAAATATGGAACTTTTTTTTGAATTTATGGATACAAAAAGAAATTATGATAATCAACACCTTGAAAACCTGACACAATTATTGAAGCATAAATATAGGGATAAAGCCATTGATGTCGTTATTTCATCTGACGATCATGCCTTTAATTTCCTTTTCAGCCACTCTGCCACCCTTTTTCCGGGAATACCCATCGCTTTCTGCGGCGTTAACGATTTTAAAAAATCATCAATTCCCAAAGACAAACAGTACACGGGCGTCATTGAGTCACCGGACCTGGAAAAAACGGTAGCGCTTGCAATGCAGTTGCATCCAAAGACAAAAAAAATATTCGCACTTGTGGATAAAACTGTAAGCGGGATTGCGCTTCGAAAACAGCTTGGCGAAATTATTCCCCATTTTAATAAAAAAATAAATTTTGAACTGTCCAACGAAATAGAGAGACCATCAATAATTAAGCAGCTTAAAGAACTGCCCGAAGAGAGCATCGTCCTGTGGTTGACGCTGTTCTCTGATAAATATAACAATCGGATCAGTATAAATGACGTTAAAAAAATGCTTAAAAAACATTGCAACGTACCTGTATACAGCCTTTGGGAAGAATATTTAGGCATGGGAATCGTCGGTGGCAAGCTTATCAACGGATACTTTCAAGGTAAAACAGCAGCCACGATGGCGCAAAAGATCCTGCAGGGGGAAAAAGCAAACAATATTCCAATCATCAACAAGAGCCCCAACCCCTATGAGTTTGATTACAACCTTTTGTCACGATTTAATATAGACATTAAACAACTGCCTGCCGACAGTATCGTGATTAACCGGCCGGATTCATTTTACTCGCTCCACAGGCAGCTTGTATGGAGCATTGCCGCCTGTATGGTGATTCTCTTATCAATAATTGCCTTTCTCGGCTCACACATACTTTATCGCAAAAATGCTGAAAAACAGATACGCAGCAGCAAGGAGCTTCTTGAAAAAATAATCAACAGCGTGCCCCAGTCTATTTTCTGGAAAGATAGGACGGGGCGTTATCTTGGCTGCAATAAGGCCTATGCATTGATAACCGGCGTAAAGGAGCCTTCCCGGATCATTGGATTGACATGCGCAGACTTACCAGGCTCCAGCGAAGAAATCGCAAACTTTCAGACCAATGACCGGAAAGTGATGGCAACAGGAAAACCCAAAACCAACATCATTGAAAAAACCCACAACGCTGACGGAAAACAGGCATGGATAAAAACCTCCATAGCCCCCTTGCAGGACGAAGAGGGGAAAATATTCGGGATGCTGGGAATCTTTGACGATATCACCAGGCAAAAAGAGATGGAAAAGGCCCTGGAAAAAAAAATTATCACCCTGACCCTACCCCTTGATAATCCTGACGGAATTGAATTTGAAGATCTGTTTGATCTTAAAGAAACCCAAAAAATCCAAGATGAATTTGCCAAGGCTATGGGGGTTGCCTCTCTTATCACCCGGCCGGACGGAACCCCCATCACAGCACCGAGTAATTTTTGCAGATTTTGCTCAATGATTCGTTGCACCCCAACAGGGTTGTCCAACTGTATCGCCTCTGACGAATCCCAGGGTCGGCCGATCAAAGGCGGGCCGAACATCAGCTGCTGCCTGAGCGCCGGAATACTGGGCGGCGTCGTTGCTGTTGAAATCCGGGGGCGGCATCTGGGCAGTTGGGGGATTGGCCAGGTACGGGACGAGAACAACCTCACAACAGAAAAACAGATTAAAGAATATGCCCTTGGTATTGGGGCTGACCAAGAAGAATTAATCAAGGCATACAAAGAAATACCATCCATGTCCCGCAAGCATTTTGAAGATATTACCCAGGTCCTTTATAATCTGATAAATTATTGGTCCACCATGGCTTACCAGAATCTTCAGCAGGCCAGGCTGATCAGCGACCTGAAACGCTCGCAACATGAACGGGAACAACTGCAATCCCAATTGATTCAGGCACAAAAAATGGAGGCCATCGGCCGCCTGGCAGGCGGGGTTGCCCATGATTTCAACAATATGTTGACCACCATTCTTGCAAATGCTGAAATAGCGCTTTTGACTATGCCGCCCGACGCTAAATTCACCAATAATATTAAAGAAATTGTGAAAGCATCAAAACAATCTTCAGATCTGACCCGGCAGCTTCTTGGTTTTGCAAGGAAACAGGCCATCGCACCAAAAATTCTTGATCTGAACCAAGTAGTGGGTGACCTCACCAAGATGCTTCGCCGATTGATCGGAGAATCTATTGATCTGGAATGGAGGCCGTTAGCCGATCTTTGGCCGGTCAAAGCCGACACGGGACAAATCACTCAGATATTGACCAATCTGTGTGCCAATGCCCGCGACGGAATTCAAGGCGTGGGAAAAATAATCATAGAAACAGCCAATACGACCCTGGATAAGAATTACTGCATAACCCATGAAGCCGGCATCCCCGGTGATTACACCTGCATTTGTGTCAGTGATACCGGATGTGGAATGACCAAGGAAACAATGGATAATATTTTTGAACCATTTTTCACAACAAAAACCGAAGGCAAAGGTACGGGCTTGGGGCTTGCCACCGTATACGGTATTGTTCAGCAGAACAAGGGCGCAATTGAAGTCGACAGCGAATTAGACATTGGATCGACATTTAAAATTTACTTTCCCCGCCACATGCCTCGTCAGGCGCCAAAACGAGAAGCAGCCTGTGAAAAAAATAAATTTTTAGGCAACGAGACAATCCTTGTGGTTGAAGACGACCCCGGAGTGCTTAAAATTGCGTTAACGATTCTTAAAGCACTGGGGTATTGTGTCCTCGTCGCAAACAATCCCCATGAAGCCATTACCGTTTGCAAAGACTACACAAGTGCCGTTGACCTTCTCTTAACCGATGTGGTCATGCCGGACATGAGCGGACCGGAACTGGCCCAAGCGCTTATAAAAACGCGGCCCGACCTCAAAGTTTTGTTTATGTCCGGCTACTCTAAAGACATGATCAGGCACCACGGCATACATGATGAGATTACCCAATTCATCGGCAAGCCTTTTTCTGCTCAATCCCTTTCTGAAAAAATTCGAAAAATTTTTGATGGTAAGGACGCAGAAGGATAACCGTTGCGTGTCAGGTCAGGCATCCAGTTTTCTAACAAACGCCTTGAATTTCATAAAATTTTTATGGTTCATGGCGTGTTCCATGCGGCACGCGGTTTGTTCTGCAACATTTTCATCAAGCTCCACATGTTTGAATAAAAAATGCTTGAACACATTATGACGGGTTGTAATCTCTTTTGCGATTTTATCTCCTTTGGGGGTCAAGGTGATATAGCCGTACGGTTCATAATTGATCAATTTTCGGTCAGCCAATTTTTTAAGTGTACCGGTCACGGACCCGCATTTAATATTCAGTCTTTCGGCAATATCTTTTGACCGGGCAACCGTATTCATGACCTGGAGTTCCAGTATGACTTCAAGATAGTCTTCAAGACTTTCGGAAAGGGTGTGTTCGCTGTTCATGGATATAATCTCCAATATTGAAGTGCTATCAAGCAACCGGATTATTCCGGTTGCTTGATCGGTTTTATAATTACCAGGCCTGTCTGCCCTGGCCCCGGCCTTTTTGGCCCTGGCCCTGGCCCCGGCCCTGCCCTGTGCCGGCCCCGCATCTTCCGGGACCACCCTGGCATCTGCCCTGGCCTGCCCGGTTTCCTTTACCGCCCTGGCCGTTGCACCGGCCGCCGGCTTTATTTTGTTGTTTATTCATGGTATCACCTCCTTTAACGTTCCTGGGAATTTCTGCACCCATGCCGCCACCCCCTGCCCTTTCCCCGGCCCCGCATCTCATAGCAGCCGCCCTGAACGGTCAGCCGTTTGGCTGTCACCAGAGATTCCGCGATTTTATAGCGCGCGGTTTTTAAAACTCTTCCAACGGTTTGTCGGGAAACATCCATCACCTGCGCAGCGCCGGATTGATCCATACCCTCATAATCTATGAGTTTAAGGACTTCAAATTCTTCCAAGGACAGAATTACCTCTCCGGTCTCCATAGTTCCTCTGGGCTTGAAGCCTTTAATGGCCGGTTTGGATGAAATACATCTGGGTCGCTTGGGTCTTGGCATATTTTTTCCTTGTTATGATCATTTGATCAAAATATAGTTACAAGCAGTGATTGTGTCAAGGATTTTTTGATCAAATGATCAAAATTAGGCGTATCATAGTCATTAATCCACGGAATGGCAAGTTAGGGCAGAGGTTTTGTCTTCTTTATTCCACCTGCGGTTATCAATGCCTTCTTGCAGCAAGAAACCGCCCCAGGCGATCCATGGCTTCAGAAAGTTTTTCTCGGCCTATGGTGCAGGCAATGCGGATACACCCCTCACAGGATAGCCCGAATGGGTATCCGGGTACCACCACGACTTTTTCCTCTTTTATCAGATCCAGGGCAAATTGCCTGGATTGGTTGGTGATGCTGGAGATGTCGGCAAATACGTAAAAACTGCCTTGGGGTCGATTGACCCGAACCTCCGGCATGGCTTCAAGCCGCGAACAAACCAGATCCATCCGGCGTTCAAAAGTATCGGACATCTGTTTAATCACCTCATCCGGCGTATCCAGGGCTGCAAGGGCTGCCCGCTGGCTCACACTGGACGCACAGGCTATGGCGTAGTTACCCACTTTTACCATCTGATCAATGACAGGTTGGGGCCCATAGGCAAATCCCACCCGCCATCCGGTCATGGCATAGGTTTTGGAAAAAGAATTAATGACAAGGGAATGGTTCTCCATCCCCGGACAATTATAAATGGATGCGGCCCGGCCTGCAAAGGAGATACGGTCATACACCTCATCAGACACCACACAAAGATCATGGGCCTTGGCAATGGCTGCGATCTCTTCCAAAAGGCTTTTGGGCACCACCGTGCCGGTGGGATTATTGGGCGAATTAATCAAAATAATTTTTGTTTTTGACGTGATGGCCGCTTCAATGTCAGCCGGATCCGGTAAAAACCCTTTATCAAATCCCGAAGGCACATATTTGGGAACGGCATGGGCCAGGGTAATATGGGCCAGGTAATCCGGGAAATGGGGTTCGACAACAATGATTTCATCCCCTGGATCCATAAGGGTCCTAAAGGCGTTTGCAAGGCCGTTCATTGCCCCATGGGTGATGATGATGCACTCAGGGGGAACGGGTTTGCCAAGGTCCTTTGACAGGCAACAGGATAATTTTTCGATGAGCTCAGGATCGCCTTTGGCATGGGTATAGTGGGTATGGCCTTTCCGGGCATCTTCAAAGGATTTCTCGATAATGGGGGCCGGGGTATCAAAGTCAGGTTCGCCGATGCCAAGTGAAATGACATCTTCATACTGGGCTGCGACTTGACTCATTTCCCGTATTACGCTGTATCGCAAAGATTTAATGTTTTTAGAAATATACAAAATTTTTCCCTTAAAAAAAGTACTTATAAATATACGGCAAAACGCGCTGCCGGGGCGTTTTCTGTCAACGGCACAATGGTATAATAAAGGCTGCTGGTGTCAATGGGAAAATCCATTCAAAACAATACCCATTTAATCAGTGTCTGAACCTTAAGCCCATATCCTGGTCTTGTTTCAATTTTTTTAAATCTATTTGGACTTGACATTGGTTTTCTGTGTTAAAAATTGTTATATATTATCTTTTATTCAGCGGCCCTGTTTCTCATTGGAAACAATAGAGACACCTTTTTGGCCAAAAAGGAACATAAGTTAAAGAGACACACCATGAAAATATTTAATTACCCCTCCCCGGAAGCGGAAAAACGGGTTCAGGATACCATAGACAGAGGTTTAGGATTTTCCAGGGAAGATCAGGACAATGTCCAGGCATTTTTAGATGATGTTAAACAAAGAGGGGATGAGGCCCTCATCGAATACACCAACAAATTTGATTCCCCGGCTGTTACCCTGGATACGTTCAAAGTGACGGAGCAGGAGTTTGAAGATGCCCTGGAACAGATGACCCCGCAGTTTTTAAAGGCCCTTGATCGGGCCGTTGAACAGCTGACCGCCTTTCACAGCCGCCAGAGGGAGAATTCATGGATGGATACCCCCAGAAACGGGGTGATGGTCGGTCAGATGGTCCGGCCGGTGGCAGCGGCAGGCATCTATGCCCCCGGTGCCAAAGGCGGTAAAACCCCCCTGGTCTCATCTGTCCTCATGGGCGGAATTCCGGCCAAGGTGGCAGGTGTAAAATCAATCTCTTTGATGACGCCGCCCATGGCTGACGGAAAAATCAATCCCCATCTTCTTGCCGCAGCCCGGGCCGTGGGAATTGATTCGGTATTCAAGGCAGGTTCTGCCTGGGCCATTGGGGCACTGGCTTACGGAACGACCCAGGTGCCTAAGGTTGATGTGATTGTGGGGCCGGGAAATATTTATGTCACCCTTGCCAAAAAAATTGTCTCCGGAACCGTTGGTATTGATATGATTGCAGGCCCCAGTGAAATTCTGATCATTGCAGATAAAACCGCAGATCCTGAATGTATTGCCGCAGACCTGCTTTCCCAGGCAGAGCATGATATGCTGGCATCGGCGATACTGGTGACCGATTCCCAGGATCTGGCGAAAAAGGTCGCGGCTGCAATCGGCCCCCAGCTTGATGCGCTGCCCCGCAAGGAAATTGCCGAACCGGCCATAAATAATTTCGGTGCCATTTTAGTGGTACCGGATATTGATACGGCCATTGACCTGTCCAACCGCCTGGCGCCTGAACACCTTGAAGTGATCGTGGAATCGCCGTTTGACTATATTGACAGGATTCAAAATGCAGGCGCTTTGTTTCTGGGACCGAACACACCCGAACCCATGGGCGACTATATTGCAGGCCCCAACCATGTGCTGCCCACAGCAGGTACGGCCCGGTTTTCATCGGCCTTGAGCGTCTCTCATTTCACCAAGAAAACCAGTTTGATCCATTATTCAAAAGCCGCCTTTGAAAAAGAAGCAGATGATGTGATGACCCTGGCCCGGACCGAAGGCCTGGATGCCCATGCCAATTCAGTAAAAATACGGCGGAAGTAACCGCCCTTATATCAGTTGGGCTGAACCTGGATATCGACAGGCCGGGTCAGCCCATGCCGGATCATGGGCCTTACAAATCTTCAAGGGCCTGTTTCAACGCCGTGATAGAGAAAGGCTTGGACAAAGCCGCAGAAAATCCGAACAACGCATGGTTTTCCATGACCGCATCATTGGAATAGCCCGAAGAGACAATGCCCTTGATCCCAGGATTCAGTGCAAGCAGTTTTTCCATGGTCTCTTCACCTCCCATACCATGCTTCACTTCAAGGTCAAGAATCACCTTACCGATAATTTTACCTTCCACAAGACAGGCCTGATATTTTTTCACCGCTTCTTCGCCGGACTTGGCAAGAATCGGCTCGTAACCCAGCCGGGTAAGAATTATTTCGGTAATTTCCAAAATCATGGCATCGTCATCCATACACAGGACAAGGGGTTTTCGGGTAGCTGCCCTGGCAGGTCTTATGATTTGGGCTTCCACCTCCTTGGGCTTACGTGTATCTTTGGTGGTATCTTTGGTCTCTTTGGATGTATCTTTTGGAAAAATGGGCAAAATGATATCCACGCAAGTACCCTGGCCCAAGGACGATCGAACCTGAATATTGCCCTGGTGATTTTTCACAATGGCCCAGGCGACGGAGAGCCCCAGTCCGGTTCCCCGATTCCCTCCTTTGGGTTTGGTGGAAAAATAGGGATTAAAAATTTTTTCTAAATCATCCGACTTGATCCCTCTGCCCTGGTCCGTGACAGAGATGACAATCATGCCTTTTCTTTTGCCATAAAGCTGGGCCGTTACCTTCACCGGATGCTTATTGTCCATAGCTTCTGATGCATTGATAACAACATTTTTAAGCGCTTCATTGAGGGCTTCACGGTCTGCTTCAATAACAGGAGGCAGATCAGAGGCCTCAAACAGCGACACAATATTTTTTTCCTGTTTCAGTTGGTCAAGGGTAGCGTTAATAAATCCTGTCAAATCAATGTGGGTTTTAATACCCACGGTACTGCTGCTTGAAAAAATTACAAATTTAGCCGCCAGATTTTTTGCCTGCAGGACCGATTGTTCTGCGTCATCCAAATATCCCCTTATGGTTCCACTCGCCGCCGCCATCTGGGCTAAATTAATATTGCCGAGCGTAACGGAAAGGGTGTTATTAAAATCATGGGCAATGCCGCCGGCCAATGTGGCGATGGCTTCAAGCTTCTGGCTGCGGACCAGGCGTTCCTTGGCCTTGCTGAGATCATTCTCCGCCTGCTTTTTTTTAATGGCCGTGGCAATGGTATCCGAAACAAAACTTAGCAGTTCCACATGCGATTGATTGTATTTGACGGCATTGGTATAACTTTTTACTGCCATCACGCCGATAACTTCATCCTTGACCATCAACGGAATCCCCAGCCAGTTTTTAGGCAGCTTGCCGATCACCCGGCCTTTGGACTCAAGATCCATCAGTTGCTGCTCATCCAGCAGTAACGGTGCTTTATTTATAATAACATCACCGGTCAACGAAGGCTTTTCAGAAAAATTGTATATCCATTCAGGAGATAAGTCTGACTGCTGGTCCCTTCGAAATACGTATTGTATGGATTTTTGATCTCTATGATAAATTGCGATAAAAAAATTGGAGATATCCATAAGATCTGATACCCGTTTGTATATGGAGGCATACAGATCCGCAAGGGAATCACAAGAATTTAAATCGGATGCAATATAAAACAACGTTCTATTGATCAATTCTGCCCGGCGGGCGCCCTGGACGGAGCGCTCCAGCTGTTTGATCTGTTGTTCAAGCATTTCGTAACTAGGTTTATCGCTCATTTAAGTCTTACCTGTAATAGAATGTCTCTTCTTCTTTTTCTTTAAGGGGCTTTTTTAGATAAAGCGGCGGTCGTATCTCAGATGTAACATACGTACCCTATTTGTGGATACTGTTGCCTTGTTATCTTATGATATTAATTACCCCAACATCGAGGAATACTATTCCCCAGGCCATGGCTAATGTCTTTTTGAACACGACTTGGAAGCATGTATAGTATATGATTTTAACAAAAGCATCAAGTCACGAACGGCCAAAGCGTTGCAAACAGTCACCGCATGATCAAAATATAATTGTCAATCCAGTGATTTTTCAGCCGGGCAATGGATTTAAATCACAGTTCCGGCAACGACATAAACCGGATCAGACATGAGGGTTTTATTGATGTGTGTATCGTCAAGGGGGCGTGGGTATCCCCGGACCGATCGGGTTTCAAGGTCTTTAAAACAACCGGCGCTGTCAAAGAACGCCATCACCAGCCCGACCCGTTCAAACTCATGAAGATTCTCCCAAAGGGAAATGCTCTTTTCCGGAAACCACCGGTTGGAAAAAGAGACAATGAATCGGCCGCCGGGTTTCAAAACCCGGGCCACCTCTTTAAATACTGTCACAGGATGGGTCAGGTATTCTACGGATAGGGAACAGACGGCATGATCAAACCCAGCATCTTCGTAAGGCAGCACAGAGGATTCGTTAAGATCATGAACCAATGATTGCGTCAGACAGGGATTTTCATCCATCTCATGTGGGTTCATCCCCAGACCTGCGACCTTTGAAAATTTGGTCCCGTCCGGCAAATGGGACTGCCACCCTGCCATCAGATCCAAAACAGCATCATGATCTTTGAAAAAATCCTGGTAAATTCGGACTAAATTGTCATGGGCTTGCTGGTCGATGTGACCCACCAGCCGGTCTACAGCATAAAAATCCGCATCCCGGCCCGGATCTTTGCGCTCAAAATCCACCGTATCCATGGCATTGGCAAACCCATTAAAAGCAGCGGCCTGAATTCCCGGCCCGTCCAGGGCCATTTCCAGCCAGTCCGTGCTCGTTCCGCCCCTCTCCCGGGAGCTGATACGGGAATCTAAAATGCGAAATTCCAGGTCCAGTGCTTTTCGGCTAAGTGGATGGTTCAAATCTGCGGTCAGATGAGTGTCATTTATTTCCGCCACCCGAAAGGGAATAAAATTTCCTTTAAAAATGCCGGACACCCCTTTTAAAATCTGGCGGGGATAAAACCGGTTGGGGACGGCAATGATGTTGTCATTCATATCCACCCGGCCTAAGGGCAGAGAAAAAACATTATTTTCTGAATATGGCGGAACCAGACGGCTGGCATCGACACGAATCTTGAAGGTATTTGAATCGTGCAATGCGTCACACGCTTTTTCCATCAGGGTTCCGGGAAAAACATCCCGGTAAAAATTAAAATTTTTGACAAAGTAATACTCCTGATGACGATATCCTTGATCCTCCCAGGCAACCTTAATCAGTAAATCCGCCAAATAGCGGGGATTGAAATCGGCCATATCTCTTTTCCCTTATACGTTTAAAGGTTCCAGTGCCTATAATCATAAACAGTATTCATAAAAACAGACAAGTCCACAATTTTTTCCTTGCAGATAAGAGCAGATCTCTTTGCCGTTTTTTTTAATCGACAATCCGAAAATCCATTCGGTTGCCTATACAACCACATATGAAGGTGGTACAATTGATTAAAAGGTGTTCATGGATTAAAAACATTTTTTACCTCAACGGCAGCTGTTCGCATTATAACTAAACGTGATAAATCCGTTCTGGTCATGGACACAAGAAAAAGTAACATTTCGATAAATTCAGGAGCAGACAATGAACCGGTTCAACCATATTATGGCGTGTATTGACCTGTCTGATTACTCACCCATGACCCTGGGCTATGCCCTGGGAATGGCAAAACAGGCAGATATCAAGGTCACCATTTGTTCCATTGTCCCTTTACGCGAGGTCAATCCGGTCTACATGGCCGGAATGATGTACCCCTGCAGGGAGGACACCAAGGAGTATCTGGAGGAACTTAAAAAAGAGAGGATTGCCCAGATCAAAGAACTGATCCGGACACGTTACCCTGAATTCGACGGCAAAACCGATATCCGTATCAAAATGGGATACCCTGCCGAAGAGATCCTCAGCATGATTGATGAAGTTGGTCCAGACCTTGTCGTCATGGCCAACAAAGGGCGTTCCAACCTGTCGAGTTTCATGTTCGGCAGCGCGGCGGAATTTGTCTTTCGTCACTGCAGAAAGGCCTTGTTCAGTGTCAGGGATAAACATATCTTTAAGCGGATGTATTCAGGCACTGAACTGCCGCAACCCGGAGAACTGAGAACGATTGTCGCTGCGGTGGACTTCTCTCCCTGGACCGAACATATCCTGGCAAGGGCGGGATGGATGGCCCAAACAACAGGCGCAAAGCTTCATGTGGTCCATTGCATTGGCACCAAGGAACTGACCTGGATTAAATCCCATTACATCCCGGAAAACACCTTTTCTGAGGAAGAATTTTTACCCAAAGCCAAGCAACGGCGAAAGGACCGGCTTGAAGATCAGATAAAGGCTGCAGGCATTGAAGATTTGTCAGGGATCGATATTACCATTGATTCGGGGGATCCTTGCGAACAAATCCTTTCTGCCACAAAGAGCCTCAGGGCAGATGCCTTGATTTTAGGCCCCTTAGGTCACAGCCGCTCGGTCAAATTTGTTTTGGGCAGCACCATTGAAAAAATTTTTCGTCACAGCCCGGTGCCGGTACTACGCCTCAGTCCCGATATCTGTATCTAAAGCGCATTCATTAATGACGCATACCCTGTAACATTCCCTCCCGGGGAGACGGTCGTCCAGCTCCCCGGGAGGCTCTAAATATTTTTGTCCACCCTAAGGAGCACCCATGGCCCGGCAAAAGGCGCACCCTGCATCCGGAGCAGATGTCCCCACCCAAATAAAAGATGAAAAGCTGGTTCGAAAACGGCGTCGACAGATTATTGATGCCACGGTCAAGCTATCCATCGAACATGGTTACCACAATACCACCACGCGGATGATTGCCAAAGCCGCCGGATTCTCCATCGGATCTTTGTATGAGTATGTCAGTTCCAAAGAGGATCTTTTGTATCTGGTGTGCAGCACCATCCATGAAGAGGTCAAAAATGCCGTGAAAGACGCCTTGTCCGGCAAAGTCTGTGAAAAGGCTCAACTGGCCGCAGCCATCCGCCAGTATTTTATCGTGTGTGACAACATGGCGGACCATGTGCTGCTCATGTACCAGGTCACCCAGTTTCTGCCGGACAAATGGAAAAAAAGGGTGCTGGACACAGAACTGGACATATCCAATACATTTATTAAAGCCCTGGCCCAACTGTCCGGAAAAAATGATTTCCCCCATCTGGATGAAAAAACATGCAGCCTGGTGGGGCACAACATTTCCGTGCTCGGTCATATGTGGGCCTTTCGGCGGTGGTATCTTAAAAAAAATTTTACCATAGACCAGTACATTTCCACCCAGACAGAATTTATTTTGGGTCTTATTTAGTGCCCGACCGAAATCCGTAAATTTTGCCGATGACTTCGTTGGCCGCAAATTTTAATCCTCGAAATACTTCATGTATTCCTCCGGTTAAAATTTGCCCCCGCCTTGTACTCGACAAAATTTCCAGGTTTTAGTTCAGACACTATTTATTAAAAAATCTTCGTGATCTCCCCCATCCTGCTCCGGGCATTTCCCGGTACTGCCAAAAAATTTAAGTCAACAATATTGGCCCCCTCCTGCGGCATTGTACAGGGTAACCGCATTTACAATTTTGCCGGCTATTTTAACTTCACAATCGATCTCGCTATCGGGATCAAAATGTCCATTGTTTTCGATCCCGATCCCGATAGCGATAGCGATGACTTTCTTAATATAAATGCGGTTACCCTGCAGCATTGTATGAAGTGGCTGGAAAATATCCACGGAATATGTCATACAGAACTAACTTAAAAATGGACGGGAAGCATAGGCGCATAGGATGCCTGGCATTTTGGCCCAAGAAAAACAGGGTAAAAGAATAAAGGAGCGTAAAATGAATAAAGCAGTAATCGTCAGTGCCACCCGAACCCCTTTAGGCAGTTTTGGCGGTTCATTAAGCGGCATGGGTGCCACAACACTTGGGGGCCTTGTAATCAGGGAAGCAATCCGACGTGCTGATATCGAGGATGCCGTGGTGGATGAGTGCATCATGGGCATGGTTCTACCCTGCGGGTACGGCCAGAATCCGGGAAAACAGGCTGTGGTGAAAGCAGGTCTTCCCTGGGAGGTTGAAGCCATTACCGTAAATAAGGTGTGCGGGTCATCTCTGAAAGCCGTTATGCTGGCCGCCCAGGCCATCCAGTGCGGCGATGCGGATGTGGTGGTGGCCGGTGGCATGGAGACCATGAGTATGGCGCCTTATTATATGGACAAGGCCAGATGGGGGCACCGCATGGGGCCGGGCCGCATTGAGGACCATATGGTCCATGACGGACTGTGGGATGTTGTTAATGATTTTCACATGGGCATGTCCAATGAGCTTTGCTCCGAGCGCTGGGACGTAACCCGTGAGGACCAGGACCGGTTTGCGGCCCAGTCCTATGCAAGGGCCAACAAGGCTGTGGCCCAGGGGCGGTTTAAAGATGAAATCATGCCTGTCTCAATCCCCCAGCGCAAGGGTGACCCCAAAATTTTTGATACGGATGAATGCCCCAAGGAGACAAGCTTTGAATTTTTGTCCAAAATGAAGCCCGCTTTTAAAAAAGATGGGGTGGGCACGGCAGGCAATGCCTCCATCATATCCGACGGCGCAAGCGCTGTGGTTGTCATGAGCGAATCAAAAGCAAAGGAACTGGGATGCACCATCATGGCTGAAATCGGTGCCCAGGCATCTTATGGCATTGACATGAAATATGTGCTCATGGCCCCCATTTATGCCATTCCCAAGGTGCTAAAAAAGCAAGGGATCACTATCAATGATGTGGGCTTATTTGAAATTAACGAAGCCTTTGCCGGCACCTCAACCGGCATCAACAAAGTTCTGGAGCTTGATCCCGAAAAAGTAAACGTGAACGGCGGTTCCGTGGCGTTGGGGCATCCCATCGGTGCCTCGGGAGCAAGGGTTTTGACCACGTTATTGTATGAAATGGCTAAAAGAGATGTAAAAACCGGTCTTGCTTCGCTCTGTTTGGGCGGCGGGGAGGCTGTGGCACTAATAGTCAATCGTTAGATAAATTTTTTTTTCAAGTTGAATGCATAGGAGAACAGGACAATGGAAGTAAAGACCTTTGGTGTTGTTGGTTCAGGTCAGATGGGCAACGGCATCGCCCAAGTGGCTGCTGCGTCAGGTATGAATGTAATTATGAGCGATATTAAAGAAGAGTTCTGCGAAAAAGGACTTGCCACAATTTCAGGCTCCATGGACCGGCTGTTAAAAAAAGAAAAAATAACCCAGGCCGACAAGGATGCCACCCTTGGCAGAATCACCACCACTACGGACTTAAAGGATATGGCCAAAGCCGATTTCGTGGTAGAAGCCGCAGTAGAACGTGAAGACCTGAAATTTCAAATTTTCCGGGATCTGGACAAGGTCTGCCCGGAAAACGTAATCCTGGCCAGCAACACATCATCCATTCCCATCGGCAGCATTGCTGCCCAAACCTCCCGGCCGGACAAAGTGATCGGCATGCATTTCATGAACCCCGTACCTATGATGAAACTTGTGGAGGTCATCAAAGGGATTGCCACTTCCGAAGAGACGTTTCAAATGACCTGGGATCTGTCTAAAAAATTCGGCAAGGTTCCGGCTGAAGCCGATGATTACCCCGGATTCATTGCCAACAGGATACTGATGCCCATGATCAACGAGGCGGTTTTCTGTCTCTATCAAAGCGTGGGTACCAAAGAGGACATTGATACGGTCATGAAGCTTGGTATGGCACATCCCATGGGGCCATTGACCCTGGCCGACCTCATTGGCCTGGACACTTGCCTGGCCATCATGGAGACGCTGTATGACGGTTTCAAGGACTCCAAATACAGACCCTGCCCGCTGTTGAGACGATACGTGGAAGCTGGTTGGTTAGGGCGCAAGACCGGCAAGGGATTTTACGATTACAAATAATTCAAGGAAAAGGCGGGGCAATATCTGCTCCGCCTTTAATCGTTCTAAATGATACCGTTTAAGACAGGATCATTGGCTTTGAAGATATTACAGGTTTCCGATTCCGAATCAAAAACAATAACGGCGGCTCCGGTTCGAAGCTGATTCATAACCTGGTTTATTTTGATCTCCAGAGGCACTTCCCTCTCCCCGTAATCAGTACCGTCACGGGTCACAAACTCTTCAACAACACCTTCAAGCGCCTCGGGGCTTAGCTGATCATAGAGTATTTTAACCGCCTTCATTACTTAAATTCCAATTTAGCAGGGTTTTAATTTTTTTATCTGTCCGGGTCTTTTTAATTCTGAACACTTCAATAGATAGGTTGACCAGTTTTCCAATGCATCTTCCGTTATTTGGGTGTCACTATCCAGATACTGGCGGCACCCCGCGCATGTCGGATCTGCTGCCGGATTTCAAAACAGTCTCGAATTAAAGGGGACATGCCGCCGTTACGGACATAGGCTTTAAAATTTCGATAATGTTCTTTGCCGGCCAGACGTTCAATCATATCAACAGCAATTTTGCTGGTTTTTTTAGTCTGATCATCCAAAGAAAAATCCACTAGGATAAGTTGTCCGCCAGGTGCGAGCAAGCGTCTGGCCTCTGCGATCATCTTCGTTTGCACCCCAGCAGGTTTCTCATGCACTGCAAAGGAAATAATGATGATGTCGAAACTTGCACCGGGCAAGCCTGTGTGCCGTACATCGCATTTTATCAGCGTGGCTATTTTGTTGCCTCTCCTGGCAACCTTAAGCATATCCGGGGATAAATCTACACCTTTTAAATTGCTGAAACCTGCATCAGACAATCTTTTGAGCTGATCGCCGGTACCGCAGCACAGATCCAGGATGCGTACGTCATGGTCCGGAATCAACCGGATTATATCCTGCCGGATATTTTTCAGGGCAAAATAAAGGACTGGATCATATATTTTTGCAACAAACGCACCTGGGGTGTCCATCGTTCGCTTCCTATTTTAAAAAAGTCTGGATAAACTATTAAGATTTTGCAAACTTTGGTTTAGGCCGAGCCTGGGCGTTGATAGACCAGGCTTGGCCCATGGCCATTATTTTAAAATTGGCCGGTCTTTGTCCGAACCCTCTTTTTGGCCGCAGCAGTTCTCCTGGGGACCGGGCGAGCACCCTTCACATCCGCAACTGCACGAGGACTTTCCTCGAAAAGCATTCATCAATCTTTTTATGCAGTAAAACAATGCCACGGCTACAATTAGTCCGACCAGAATGTTTTCCATTTTTTTCCTCCTTAATTAATAAGCAGGGAGCCGACCTGGTAGGTCAATACAGACAGCGCAAAGGCCAGGGCGGTGTTGAATCCCACTGAAAAAGCCGACCATTTCCATGATCCGGTTTCCCGGGCAATACAAACAACAGTGACAAAACAGGGGGCGTAAAAAACCGTAAAAATCATCAGGGCAAAAGCGGTTACAGGCCCCCAACCCGGCGTCTTGGCAAGCCTTTGTCCCAGAGAGTCTGTGCTGCCGTGTTCCACATCCCCAAGGGAGTAAGCTGTTCCCAGTGTGGAGACCACCACTTCCTTGGCCGCAAACCCACCCAGCAGGGCAATATTGGTCCGCCAGTCAAATCCGGCCAGATAAGAAATATTTTCAAGGGATTTGCCGATTCTGCCGGCAATAGAATTTTCAAGCCGGGTCAGAGCGGCCTGGCCGTCGATACCGGCCAAAGCATCCCGGACTTCCCGAGCCTCAGGGGAAAGTTCGGTACCTTCATCTGCAGTTTCAAATTCTTTTAAAACGTCTGCCGGAACTGAATCGGTAATTGCTGTACGCTGGGATTCAAATTTTGCCGAGGTTTTTTCATCCAGCCCGGGAAAGGTCATCATGGCCCAGAGCAGAATGGAGATCCCCAGGATTACGGTCCCGGCTTTTTTCATATATTGCCAGGTCCTTTCCCATGTGTGAATCCAAAGCCCCTTGAGCGTAGGAAAACGATAGGGAGGCAATTCCATGACAAAGGGCGTGGATTCGCCCCGGATCACTGTACTTCTCAACAATTTTGCCACCAGAAGGGCTCCGATCCAGGAAATCAGGGTCAAAATGACCATGATCGAGGCCTGCTTATTTGGAAAAAAGGCCGCCACCAGCAGGGCATACACCGGCAGTTTGGCACCACAGTTCATGAACGGCACCGTTAAAAGGGTCGCCAGCCGTTCACGGGGAGATTTCAGGGTCCGGGCCGCCATAACGCCGGGCACGGCACATCCACCGGCAATACCCCCGGAAACAATAAAGGCCATGACCGAACTGCCGTGAAGCCCGAATATCCGGAAAACCCGGTCCAGCATAAAGGCCATCCGGGCCAGATATCCAGAATCCTCAATAAATGAGATGCCCAGAAACATGAACATAATCAGCGGCACAAACCCCATGACACCGCCCACACCGTCAATGATTCCCGAGACGATCATGGATTTGAGAAGGCCATCAGGCAGAACAGCATCCATCATACCACTGATCCAGCCAAAAAGGCCTTCAATCCACGCCACGGGCAACGCACTGTAGGTAAAGGTAAACTGATACAAGGCGGCAAGCACACCGACCATAATCAAAGGTCCGAGAAAACGGTTTGTCAGCACCTTATCGATCTGGTCCGAACGCTGAAGCCGGTTGCGGTCATAGGCAAACCGGATCACATTCTGTTTGAGTACGGAGTTGATAAACCCGTACCGCTGATCGGCAATCATGCCTTCGGGATGGGTGTCAAGGGTGGCGGACATATGACGCTGGAGTTTATTCCCAATCTCTATGAGTTTATCGTGTGTCTCTTTGTCCCGGGTAGAGCCAAGCTCAAGAATCTGAGTATCGTTCTCAAAATATTTAAGGCCCACCCAGCGAGAGGGATAGATATCGGTTAAAAACTGTTTTTCCTCGATGATCTTTTCAATTTCATCCAGGGCTTTGTCAATGTCCTGGCCGTAGGAGATCATTAAAGGCGAGGCAGATTTATCAATCCCCTTGGCAACCTGCGCCAGCAGCTCTTCTTTACCTTTGCCTGTTCTGGCCACCATGGGCACCACAGGAACGCCCAAAAGATCTGACAGCTTGTCAAGATCGATCTCTATGCCTCTTTTTTTAGCCACATCCATCATGTTCAAGGCCAGGCAGACCGGAATCCCCATCTCCATAAACTGCACGGACAGATAAAGGTTACGTTCCAGGTTTGCGGCATCCACAATATTAACAACCATGGCCGGTCTTTCATTAACCAGGTAATCCCTTGCCACCACCTCTTCCAATGAATAGGCGGTCAGAGAATAGGTGCCGGGAAGGTCTATAATTTCAAAGGTGCCGGCCTCGGAAACGCAGGTGCCCTGTTTTTTTTCAACCGTGACCCCAGGATAGTTTCCCACCTGCTGGCGGGCGCCAGTCAATTCGTTGAAAAGGGTTGTTTTTCCGGCATTTGGATTCCCTGCAAGGGCAATGGCGATACTCATTTTACTCTACCTCCACCTGAATATAATCGGCTTCGTTGTTCCTTAAGGTCAACGTGAAGCCCATAATCCGCAATGCCACCGGGTCATAAAGCGGGGCCCGACCCTGAATGGTGATCTCCTTTCCCGGGACAATACCCATGTCCCTTATACGGCGACCCATTTCGCCCTGCGCTTTTACCGACGTTATAACCCCGGTCTGGTTCCTTTTCATTTGTCTCAGGTTGATGACGGTCATTAAAAAAAACTCCTTTTATAATTCACAATCTAACTTGTGATGCTTTTTAGTTTTACTGCGAATAAGTTTTATACAGATAACTTTTATGTCGGTCAATAAAGAAGTAACCATTATTAAACAATAAGGAAGGGAGAAAATAAAAACCGAGTGCAAAGTTGAACGGCACAATCTTTGTAGGCAAGGATTGTGCCGGGTTTGCAGTGTATAATGTTTATTGCCCGTGGCTATATGTTTCTTTGATTGCAAAACGGTCGATATCTCCTGCCGCAGTCAGGGGCAACTGATCAACAAATACAATGGATTTTGGCCTCTTAAAACCGGCAATCAAGGTGCCGGTATAGGCAATCAACTCTTTTTCTTCAACGGTGCAGCCGGGGTTCAGGGTACATACAGCCTTGATGGCTTCTCCAAATTCCCTATCCGGCACGCCGAAGACACATGCCTTGTCCACAGCCCCATGACTGGCAAGGGCATTTTCCACTTCTGCGGGAAATACATTCTCTCCGCCGGGTTTAATCAATTCCTTTTCCGGTTTTCGTCCCTTGAAATAAAGGTATCCGTTCTCATCCAGCTGCCCCATGTCACCGGTATGGTGCCAACCGTTTCTAAATGTAAAGGCATTGAGGTCGTCGGCATTCCAGTATCCATTAAATACCAGGGGGCCTTTGACAAGAATCTCGCCGGTATTGCCTGGCGCCAGGGCATGATCCAGATCATCGGCAACGATCATCCTGACCAGGGGCGATACCCGGCCCGCAGATCCGGGCGCCTCAAAAATGGGTGAAAAGGTAATCAGGCCCGAAGTTTCAGTCTGTCCGTACATGATCCAGAATTTTGATCCTGTAACTGCTTCCCATTGTTTGGCGGTTTCCGGATTCTCAAGGCCTGCGACAATTTCAAGGCTGGGCAAATCCGGCGGCGTATCCTGGGACTGGATACTTTCCAGTATACGGCCCAGAATCGGAGGGAAGGAGCCGAAAATCGACACATTGTGTTCCCGAATTAAGTCAATACTGTCTTGGGGGGAAAATTGCTCCATAATCACATTTTTTCCGCCGGCCATGAGCGTGCCAAGCCCGATATTCACCCCCATGATGTGAAACAAGGGTAAAATATTTAAATAGGTTTTGGTGTTGTCCAGTCCATAGGCATGCATCAACTGAAGGTTGGCCAGAATAAGACTTGACTGACTGAGCACCGCCCCCCTGGGTTTACCCTGAACTGCTGCGGTGTGTATAATAATGTAGGCCAGGTCCGGATCGGAATCGGCGGCCAGTTCAATGGCACCCTGGGGATCGGGCGCATAAAGAGAGGAAAAATCCGCCGCCAGGTTGAAGCTATGGTCAATACCGGTTCGCGCCTGAATCAGCGGCCCGATCTTATCTTTCATTTCATTATCATAAATAACCACCTGTGGCGTGGTGTCATCAAGTGCATGGGCCAGCTCGTCTTCGCCCAGTCGACGGTTAATGAGTACAAGGCACAGGTTTAAGGCGGAAGCCGATGCAAACAGATGGAAAAATGCCGGGCAATTTTTCGCGACCACGGCCACCCGGGTGCCGGCAGCCAGATTAAGTTCTGCCATGCCGCAGGTCAATCGGCAGGCATCGTCAAACAGTTCTGAATGACTGCGGGTTTCACCATTATAAAACAGGGCGCATCCCAGACCGTTCATCAGAGCGTTTCTGTGGAAAAAATCAAATACTGTCAGTTGATGAGTTTTGTTCATGCCGCATATCCTTATTCTTACAAACAGAATCACAGAAGCAAAAAAACCATTTACAAATTCCCGAACCAGCCGGGATATAAATTTTTATCCCCTTTAACTGTCATGAACGTCAATGCATTGTCAAAAAGATTATTGCAGGAACATGGAAAAGTTAAGGAAAATATAGGTCAAGATAAGCGTTGACATGTGTTTTATCGGGCGATAAATTTGTACTTACAAGCCAATCAAATCCATCGGCAGGCGCCATTTCCTGCCGGACAGCACGAAGGAGAAAAGCCATGAGCAATCCGTCTGCCCCGGCCATGACCATCTGCTTACCCGATACCCTGCCTGCTGAAAAACAATGTCGCCCGCATGTCCGCAGGGCGCCTGACAGAGGATTTCGTCTGACCCGGTCTCAAACCGCTGTAGCCCTGAAAAACGCCCTTCGCTATATCCCTGAAACGCTTCATAACACACTGATTCCTGAATTTTTACAAGAACTTCGAACCCGGGGGCGAATTTATGGCTACCGCTTTCGTCCCCAGGGGCATATCAAGGCAAAACCCATTCATAAATACAAAGGAAAATGTGTGGCAGGCAAAGCCGTCCAGGTGATGATCGACAACAACCTTGATTTTGATGTGGCCCTGTATCCCTATGAACTTGTCACCTACGGGGAGACAGGCTCCGTGTGCCAAAACTGGATGCAGTATCAGCTGATCAAACGTTACCTGGAAGCGCTGACTGACCGCCAGACCCTGGTGATGCAGTCCGGACATCCTCTGGGACTCTTTGCCTCGGCACCGGATAACCCCAGAGTGATCATCACCAACGGGCTTATGGTGGGGCTGTATGACAACCCGGAGGACTGGGAGATTGCTGCGCAGATGGGAGTATCTTCATACGGCCAGATGACGGCCGGTGGTTGGATGTACATCGGTCCCCAGGGGATTGTTCACGGCACCTACAACACACTTCTCAATGCAGGACGGCAGATGTGCGGGGTTCCCGCAGACGGGAATCTGGCAGGCCTGCTCTTTGTTTCATCCGGCCTGGGCGGCATGAGCGGGGCACAGCCCAAGGCGGCAAAAATAGCTGGGGCGACCTGTATCATCGCAGAGGTGGATGAGTCCAGGGTCAAAACCCGGCATGAGCAGGGCTGGGTAGATGTGGTTTCCGATAACCTGGAAACTGTTTACCAAACAACCCAGGACGCGATAAAAGCAAAAGAGAACACCTCCATTGCCTACCACGGCAACATCGTGGATCTGCTTGATTTTTTGATCAAAAAAAATTTGAACGTGGATCTGTTGTCCGACCAGACCTCATGCCATGTGGTGTATGACGGCGGATACTGCCCGGTCAGCCTGACCTTCGAGGAACGCACCGAACTTCTGGCCAAAGACAGGCCCCGGTTCAAACGCCTGGTGGATGCCGGCCTCAAGCAACATTATGAACTGATCCGGAAACTTGCGGCCAAAGGCACCTATTTCTTTGACTATGGCAATGCCTTTTTGAAAGCGGTGTTTGATGCCGGTGTCACCGAAGTGTCCAAAAACGGTGTGGATGCCAAGGACGGATTTGTCTACCCGTCGTATTTTGAAGATATCATGGGGCCGATTTTTGATTACGGTTACGGCCCTTTTCGCTGGGTATGCCTTTCCGGTAACCCCGAAGACCTGGATAAAACAGATGCGGCAGCCATGTCCTGCATTGATCCGAACCGCCGCTCCTATGACCGGGACAATTATGTGTGGATCAAGGATGCCAAACAAAACAAACTTGTGGTGGGCTCCCAGGCCCGGATTCTATATCAGGATGCGGCAGGCCGGGTCTCCATTGCCCTGAAATTCAATAAAATGGTCCGAACAGGAGAAGTCTCCGCTCCCATCATGCTGGGCCGGGATCATCATGACCCCGGCGGCACGGATTCTCCGTTCAGGGAAACCGCAAACATTTATGACGGTTCCAATGTATGCGCCGACATGGCCACCCACTGCTTTGCAGGCAATGCAGCTCGAGGCATGAGCATGGTAGCCCTGCACAACGGCGGGGGCACCGGTATCGGTAAGGCCGTCAACGGCGGGTTCGGCCTGGTGCTCGATGGCAGCGAACAGGTGGATTCAATCATCAAATCCGCCATGCTCTGGGACGTCATGGGCGGGGTAGCCCGAAGAAACTGGGCCGGCAACCCCAATGCCAGACAGGTGGCGGTTGACTATAATGCCCAAAACCCCAATGGCGACCAGATTACCATCCCCCATTTGACGGATGAGGCTAAAGTGATGGATGCCGTAAATAAACTGTTTGACTGACTTGAAACGTCCAACCGATGGCGACGCCATCAATATTCAATCAGCCCCATTGAAAAGGCCTTGGCAATCGCTTGTCCGGCTTTTACCGCATCCAGTTTTTTCAAAACATTCGCCATGTGGAATTCAACGGTTCTGCTGCTGATATTCAAAATCACTGAAATTTCCCATGCACTTTTGCCGGCAGCCGTCCAGGTTAGAATTTCATGCTCACGATTCGTAAGTCCGACCTGCTTCTTATTTTGTCCAAATATGATTCTTTTTATGCTTTCTCCAAGATGAGGAAGGAGATAATTTAAAATTTTATTTGATCGTTCGCTCTTTCTTATTTCACCGCCGCCAAGGGAAATAAAAGAAAATTCTGTTGAACGCCTTCCCAAGAGGCAATAAAGCCAGCCATTGCTCAACCCAAAGGAAGCGGCCTCCGCAAGTATTTTCCGGCTGGTTTCATTCCTGTTGTCGCTCAGACCATCAATCCATGCATGATCCGACCACAAAACCGGTTCTTTTTTTTTCATCGCAGCCAGGACCATGTTGTCTGAAAGAAAATATTCTTTTTGAGCGTACCTTGTTTCCCATTCTTCCGGAAAACGCGTTATCATTTCAAACGCACCCATCTTTCTCAGTTCAAATTCCCTGCTGTCTCCAAATCCGCACCGGGCAAATGAAAAGGCTACAAGAGCCTTCATTCTACTCAGCAAATCTTTAAAGTCGGTTCGATCATCACAATAGAGAGCCTCATGGATGATGTCCATCATCAATTTTAAATCTGATTTTGACAATTCAGTGTTCATTTATAATGTTTGCTCCCAGGGCTTAAAAATGGAGCAGCCAGGCCATATGGCTCCAAAGCAAATATTCTTGTCAGCATAAATTTTATATACAGATTGGCACTTGTATTATTTGTGAAACTAATAACACACCTAATCTTCCGCATCCACCCCACACGTCTTACCCGACGGATTTTTTATTTAAAATTGATCTTCATGATTGATCTGTTTTTACCCTAGTACACTTACCAGGTTTTAAACAAACACTTTACTCCAGGGATCAAACGGTACCAGAATTGCTAAATTACACCGGCTTGTGAGGTGGTTATGAAAAATCAGAAGGGCCGTTAACTATTTAATTTCACACCAAAAGGAGGAATGAATGAGGTGTTTTAAACGAGTGCCCGGTAAAATCAGCGGACTGCTCTTTTCAGCCCTGATTTTTTTACTGTTTACCCAAACACATCAGGTGCTGGCCGATATTGAGGTCAGCAGATATATTACCACGGATACCGTCTGGGAAGATACGGCTCAACCCTATGTGGTAACAAGTTCTCTTTATATCCAAAACGGTGCCACTTTGACCATTGCGCCAGGTGTTGAAGTGAAGCTGGATCCACATAAACAAATCTATATTGGCAACGGTTCAACCGGCACACTGATAGCCCAGGGGACGCAAGACAATCCCATCACATTTACCAGCAGCAGTAACGAGCCATGGTATTATTTATATTTCAACGCATATACCGGCAAAGGCAGCATTCTCCGCCACTGTGTCATTGAAAACGGAGGCGCTTCAAGAAATGGTATGGTCTTTCTAAACACCAGCAGTACCAACAATCTGACCATCGAACACTGCACATTCAGAAACAGTGCGAGTTATCCCTTATATATAGGCTCACCGGAATCCCTTTCAGCCATCGACGAGACAAGCACATATACTGACAACAACGACAATCGCATCTACATCGGCCTGACTAGTTTCACCAACAACGGCACCATGGTCAATGCCGGAACGCCTTACCTTTTCTCCGGCTCTCTCTATATCCAGAACAATGCCACCTTAACTATTGCGCCCGGTGTTGAAATGAACCTGGGCCCATATAGACAAATTTATATTGGCAACGATTCAACCGGCACACTGGTGGCACAAGGGACAAAGGAAAGTCCCATCACTTTTACCGGCAGCAGTGATGAACCATGGTATTATTTATATTTCAACGCATATACGGGTGAAGGCAGCGTCCTCAGCTACTGCGTTATTGAAAATGGAGGCGCTTCAGGACAGGGCATGGTATATCTCAACACCAACAGTACCAACAATCTGACCATCGAACACTGCACATTTAAAAACAGTGCGAGCTATCCCATATATATCGGTTCGCCGGAATCCCTCTCAGCCATCGACAACACAAGCACCTATACTGACAACAAAGACAACCGAATCTATATTGGCTTAACTAGTTTCATCAGTGACGGCACCATTGACAACACGACATCAAGTCCGACCATCTCATACGCATACAGCCAAAATTCAGAAGAACAAAACAACGGGCTGGGTAGCCCGAAAAAATCGGACCCACAATCCCAATACCAGGGATATGGTGATCGTTTACAACACCCCAAGCCCCAATGGAGCCCAGATCACCATCCCCCACTTGGTGGATGAGGCCAAAGTTAAGGCCGACGTAAGTAAACTATTTAGTGCCCGACCGAAAACCGTAAATTTTGCCGATTACGGCGTTGGCCTGAAATTATAATCCTCGAAATACGCCTTGTATTCCGAAGGTTTTAATTTCAGGCCGCCTTGTACTCAACAAAATTTCCAGGTTTTCGTTCAGACACTATTTAAAAATGGGAACTACGCTTATTTTTTAACATGCCATTATCCGCCCCACAGTCCAAATTACTTGCAACTATTTGATAAAACAGTTATTTATATTTAATAATTCTATCCCGAAGCAAACCCATAAAACGGGGGCTAATAACTTTGAATATCAAATTCTGGGGCAGCAGGGGCTCAATCCCTATTTCACTTTCTTGGCGTGACATCGAACATAAACTTGCCAAAGCACTGCAGATGGCAGAACCTCATAATCTTTCCTCGGAAAAGGAAATCAACCGGTTTATAAAGGGCTTACCCTTTTCAATTCGGGGAACGTTCGGCTCAAACACATCGTGTGTTCAGGTTAAGGGGGAAGATGAAAAACAAATCATCATCTGCGACAGTGGAACCGGGATCCGGGATCTTGGGGCCTCTCTCGCAGCGGCCATAAACCCTGACGGTCCGCAAAATTTTGTCATCCATATTTTTATTTCCCACTTTCACTGGGATCATATCAGCGGGTTTCCTTTTTTTATACCGGCTTATATGAAAGGCTGCACCATTAACTTTTACGGCTATCACGACAAACTTGAAGAAGCCATGAGCTTTCAGCAGAATTTTACCAATTTTCCTATTCCCCTGTCAGCCATGGGTGCCGATATTACTTTCAACGTGCTGGAAATTGATCGAACCTATGAAATAGGGGGATTTTCAATAAATGGTATTAAACAGAACCACCCCGGGGACGCCTTTGGATTCAGGTTTGAACAAAACAATAAAGCCTTTGTATATTCAACAGATTCAGAACATTATGACGATGTGGACAGGGATGACTACTCTTTTGTGCAGTTTTTTAACAATGCAGATCTGGTTGTGTTTGATGCCCAGTACAAATTTGCAGACACATTAACCAGCAAAAAGGACTGGGGGCACTCAAGCAGCATGATAGGTATTGAACTTGCTCTCAGGTCGGGTGTAAAAAGGCTTTGCCTGTACCACAACGATCCGGCTTCCTGCGATGAAAGCCTGGAGCAGCATGCCATAGATGCACAAAAATATGCCCGACGTTGCCCCTACCCCGGAGCCAAAGACCTGGAAGTTTTCACAGCCTATGACGGACTTGAAATAAACATTTAAAATCTCTTTGCTTTCAATTTATTATTGTCCTAATATGGCAACTTACTAAAAGGATGGGCTGCTTTGCTGTGAGCGGCTTAACCGGCATTGTGCGGAATGCACCCTTATATAATAAGGTATAAGGCCGGCCGGTTAAATGACAGTTAACACGAATTGAGAACGGAGGCACAATGGAGGTTAAAGTTACCCGGGTATCTCAACCAGGAACCCGCCCCAAGGATGAAGACCTGGGATTTGGTACGGTATTCACCGACCATATGTTTGTCATGGATTATGAAAAGGACAAGGGATGGGTCAATGCCCGCATTGAACCCTTCGGCGATTTTTCCATGTCGCCGGCAAGCATGGTGCTGCATTACGGGCAGGCAGTCTTTGAAGGCCTGAAAGCCTATAAAACTGAAGACGGACAGATTCAGCTCTACCGGGCCCGTGATAATTTTGCCCGCATGAACCGTTCCAGCCAGGGCCTTTGCATTCCTGAAATTGATATCGATTTTGTCATGGACGCGCTGAAACAACTGCTTAAAATTGAAGAAGCCTGGATCCCAGAAACCCCGGGAACCTCTTTGTACATCCGGCCCACCATCGTGGCCACCGATCCTTACCTGGGTGTCCGGGCATCCTACACATACAAGTTTTTTATCATTCTCTCACCTGTGGGATCATACTATTCCCAAGGCTTGCAGCCTGTAAAAATCTGGGTCTGTGAAGACCATGTCAGGGCTGTCCGCGGTGGCGTCGGCGAGTTTAAAACCCCGGGCAACTATGCAGCCAGCCTTCTGGCCGGAGAAAAGGCCAAAAAAGAGGGGTATAATCAGGTATTATGGCTCGATGGTATAGAGCTTAAATATATTGAAGAAGTCGGGGCCATGAATATTTTCTTTCTCATCAATGACGAACTGGTTACCCCGATGCTCAACGGCAGCATCCTGCCGGGCATTACCCGTTTTTCAGTTATTGAACTGGCCAAAAAATGGGGCATAAAGGTCAGCGAACGCAAAATCAGCATAGATGAAGTCATTGCCGCGGCCGACAACGGCACCCTGCAGGAAATGTTCGGTTCCGGAACCGCAGCGGTTGTATCCCCTGTGGGAGAGTTGCGCTATAAAGATAAAGTGATTAATATCGGAGATGGAAATCCCGGTGAAACATGCATGAAATTTTATAATGCCGTCACTGACATTCAGTACGGAAAAGCTGAAGATACTGAAGGCTGGATTGAAGTAGTAGAGTAAATTAACCTTATGTATTTTTTAGTCCATCGGCGCTGAACGAGCGCTCAGTCAAAGATGGAGTTTGATCACCCTCAAACTATTGGAGATAGTATGGCTAAAAAGAAAGAAGTTACCCATGTAGGCGTCCGGATCAAGCGTGCCAGGCTGGATAAAAAACTCAGCCTGGACGCCATGGCCAATGAAACCGGACTGTCAAAAGATTTTATTAAAAAAATTGAGAGCGGAGCGCAGCGGCCATCAGTGGGAACGCTGCTCCAGCTCTCACGCACCCTTCAACTGGCTTCCGGCTTTCTGCTCAATGAGTCCGATGATTCGGTGGAAGCCCGGGCCGATGCCTATACCAAGCGCACGGATAATTATGCGTATACGCCGTTGTCGCACGGTGCTGAAAACAACCACTTAAAGGCCTTTCGCATCGTTGTAGAAGCCGGTGCCAGGCATGAAGGAGTTAGCTTTCAGCACGAGGGCGAGGAATTTGCCTATGTGCTGGACGGTGAAGTTGAAATCCAGGTAGGGGACCATATCAATGTCTTGAAAACAGGGGAATCCCTTCATTTTAATTCAGGGATCAAGCATGACCTGCGCAATATCGGCGATCACGATGCCGAACTGATTGTCGTGGTCTATGCGCCTTAAATCCGTCTTTTGAAAAATAAGGAGATACCATGTTATTCAAGTTAACTGATGAGCAGGTGATGATCCAGAATATGGTGCGTGAATTTTCACGCAAAGTCATCGCCCCCACTGCTGCGGAACGGGATAGAACCAAAGAATTTCCCGCAGACAATTTCAAACAGATGGGGGAGCTTGGCCTGATGGGTATGATGGTGCCCGAAGAGTTCGGCGGGGAAGCGGCTGATGCGGTTTCCTATGTGCTGGCCCTGTCTGAAATCGCATATTCGTGTGCATCCACCTCCGTGGTCATGTCGGTCCAGAATTCCATTGTGTGCGAATCGCTCAATAAATTCGGCACAAAGAAACAAAAACAGGAATTTCTCGCACCCCTGGCCTCCGGGGAGATCATCGGGGCCTTTGCCCTGACCGAACCCGATGCCGGGTCTGACCCGGTGAGCCAGACCACCACAGCCGTCAAGGACGGCGATGAGTATGTGATTGATGGGACCAAGCGCTTTATCACGTCCGGGGAAAACAGCTCCGTGGTCCTTGTCACGGCAAAAACCGACGAAACCAAGGGACACAAGGGCATATCCTGTTTTATTGTCCCCAAGACAACACCCGGTCTCGTTGTAGGACATCACGAAGACAAAATGGGGCTGCGGGCATCGGACACCACTGATCTGATTTTTGAAAATTGCCGGGTACCGGCGACCAATATTTTAGGCAAGGAAGGCGATGGATTCAAAATCGCCATGTCCGGCCTGGACAGCGGCAGGATCGGCATTGCGGCCCAGTCCCTTGGTGTGGCCCAGGCCGCCTTTGATGCAGCGGTCAAGTATGCCAAAAAGCGCAAGCAGTTTGGCGCGCCCATCACCAAGCACCAGGCCATTCGTTTTCAGTTTGCGGATATGGCCACAAAGATTGAGGCGGCCCGACAGCTGATTCTTTCAGCAGCATCCATGAAGGACCGGGGGGAAAAATTCACCCGGGAAGCCTCCATGGCCAAACTCTTTGCCTCTGAAATGGTGCAGGAAGTCACGGCCCAGGCCATACAGATCCACGGCGGATACGGGTTTACCAAAGATTACCCTGTGGAACGGTTTTACAGGGACGCCAGGGTTTTTACCATCTACGAAGGCACCAGCGAGATTCAGCGTATTGTCATTTCAAATGCCGTACTTAAGGATAAACGAAAATTATGATTGCACCGCAGTGAGCAATTGTGATGTATATTTTATCAAAAAGTCTGTGTAACCGAATCAAATCTTTCAATTTTTGTTGTGGGCTGAACCACGGTGAAAAACCTGGTCAGCCCATGGCAGTTAATCGGAAGATTCCCGCTGACCACAATATTTGGAAGGATGTAGAACATATACTAAAATGAAATTACTCAAATAGAGGGCTTTCAAACGGTTCAAAATTTTTAGGCCATTTCGTCCTAAATCGACACAACAATCTAAACTGAGATGGTGAATTTTGATTGATTTTTTGGACTTCAACAATTGTATTTTGGGCCCCATTGATCTTAATCAATCTATTGAAATCGTGAGAAAAAAACCGAGGTACATATCCTACAATTTCAACAGGATCACTTGTTCTCAGCAGCAGAGCATTCGCATCGAATTTATTCTGAACATCAAACATGATAAACAATCTTTCTCCGACATCCAGGTCGTTTAGCCGATCAACATACGAACTTGGTAGATATCGAATACCATGGCTAAAAAAGCTAACCTTATACTGACCACCATGAGAGGTTGGAAAAGGAAATAATTGGAGGTCATCAGTTGCCCTGATACCGCCGGATCTCGCCAATTCTTCTATGGGGGATGCCGTTTCTTCAGTCAAATTTAACCATTTCAGATAATTATCATATTCAGGTCTAGATTTTTGCATCAATCTATTCATAAAAATGGGAAAAATGGATTCCGAACGGTAAACTTCGTTAAGATTCTCCATAAATGAAAATGGAGCGAACTGCCCTTCTTTGTAAAGTTTTTTAGCTCCCTCAGTATATTCAAAAATGTATTGACTATTACAATAAGATAACTTGCCGACAGGAACCCAATCATGATTATTGTGGTTTCTCCATGCTAAAATCAGCTTCGAAGTATTCATGTCAGTTTCTCTTTAGCTTTCATCAGTCGACTTTTATTCTCTTTAATTATTGACACGGCAAATTCTGTAGCGGCGCAGCTTATAAGATGAACGGGCACTCTGTCAAATATTTTTTTTAAAGAATCATCGGTTATATTGCTTAGCTTTTCTATCCAGTAGATTGCAGCTTTTTTATTTTTTTTGGCGATCTTCAAAAAAGCATCCAGAGTATTAAGCTGCTTAAATTTGCTATTGTAAATTGGGGTTTTAGCTCGCTGGACAAAAGCGCTTACAGAGTACCTTTTATCTGTAGTTGTTAGCCGTTTTTTCCTTTCTTCATCTGATATACGACAACCAAGACTTGAGGCATGATCATAAGTTGGGGTGAGGTGATATTTCTGACTTTTACTATCAAAAATGATCCCCCAATTTTCATGGTGTCTATCTTGGTTAGATATTAAGCAATCTAACATAAGATAAGAAACAAACATATCCATTGCAAATTGAACCGATGCATGTTTTTCATAGTTAATCGGTAAATTAATAATCCCTCTTAGAGCCTTGAATACTTTTTCAACAGATTTTAGCTCATATTCCGTAACCTTATATTTTTGATCTTTTGGGTAATGTTCATTTATTAGATTTACCAACAACTCATTGCCATGAATCAATCTACAGTATTCTGGGACAAAATTTTGAGAAATGACGCATTCTCGGTCCCGATACAAGGCAAAATCATATTTTGCACAAGGGATTGTTAAAATCTCTGCAATTTCATTGGCGACTTTCTCAGCCCAGTTTTCCCCGGTACCAAGTCTTCCAAACTTGCATAATCGGCTAATCTTATCTTCTTGGGTATAAAACCAAAATTTTTCTTTTGTGCCTAATTGTTCTATTTTATCGAATGTTTTAATTTTATATATTGGATATTTCATTAATAAGCTATTAGATTGGCTTTGCTTGAAAATCAACTCTATTGGAAATAGAACATCCTTGACCGGAAAAATCAATAATCAATTTTAAATATTATGAACCAGAGCATAGCTGATACTGTCAAACTCCACAATGTGTTTATTTATGTTAACTTGGCCCGGGATGGGGTTAGGAACAACATCTTATTGAACCCTTTGTCTTTGGCTGAAGGAGGATAGTACATTGGCACTTTTAAAATATTTTCTTCGTAGCCGTTATCTTCCTGTTTTTTATATCGTTGCAGTTCTCTTCACGGGGCTTTGCCTGGGGAGTATGACGGTATCAGCAGCCCGGATTCAGGTACAGGACAGTACCGGTGCAACCCTTGTTTTTGATCAGCAGCCCCAAAGAATAGTCAGCCTTGTACCCACGGCTTCGGAAATACTTGTAACCATCGGGGCAGGAAACCTGCTTAAAGGTGCCACCTACCATGATGTAACGCTTTCGGGATCCGACCAGCGAGAGGTTGTGGGCGGTTTTTTCAATCCTTCCTATGTCCATGTCAAAAAAATTCATCCGGATCTGCTCATTGCTGCTTCTTTTCACAGCCGGATCATTGAGGATGCAAAAAAAACCGGACTGAAGGTGTTTGTTTATGACACAAACGCCCTGGACCAGGCATGGGCACAAATGAAAACACTTGGCCGGATCACAGGCCATGAAGTCCAGGCTCTGGACCTGGTGAAAAAGAACATGGACAACCTGGCCCATGTCAAAGCAAAGCTGGCCAGGGCAAAGGTAACGCCTAAACGGGTGATGCGCCTTATGGGCAGGGACAGTATCATGACGCCGGGAACTGATACGTTTCAGGCAGAAATGATACGGGCCGCGGGCGGCCAAGCCCCGAATTTCGGCAGAACAGGGAAAATTGTGCCCGTAACCCAAGAAGAGTGGACCCGTTTTAATCCCCAGGTGATTTACGGGTGCGGTGATGATAAACGGGTGGCGGAGAAATTTTTTTCAACGCCGGGATGGAAGGATGTGGATGCAGTAAGAAATCACCAGATCTATTATCTGCCTTGTGACCTGACCTGCCGGGCATCGGTTCACACCTCCGACTTTGTGGCCTATCTCTCATCATTGATTTACACACAGGAATTTGCCGATGAGAAAAATAACGTCCATCCTTCCGGAATTATCGATGAAATTAAACTTGAACAGGATCTTGCAAAGGCTTTTTCCTATGTAAAGAAAGCATCCATTATAAATGCCTACGTGTTTGACTATCCCAACAAAACGCTGGCCGTGGATTTAAAAACGCCCATGACTGTTTTGTCCACCCTGGAAGGTTGGCGGGATAATATCACAACTGTGGGCAACCACTACACCCCGCCACCGACCTGGATGCCGGGCCATCTGGCAGGCATAGATGCCCTTCGCACCCGCATCCTTGACGCCATCGGCAAAAAGTGCGAAACAACAGCCCTGCTTATGACCGGGGCGGATATGGGCAATCTGTCCATCCGGACCGAGAAATTTAAAGAAATGAAAGTCACGGCCCTGGTTACGGCAGGCGTTATGTCCAATGCCGTGCGCATGGGCACCGATGAAGGCATGTTTTATGAACCGGGCACCATTAATATATTGATACTAACCAACATGCACCTGACTCACCGTGCCATGTCCCGGGCAATTATTTCGGCAACGGAAGCCAAGGCAGCTTTGCTGGAAGACCTGGACATCCGTTCAAGCGCTTCCGGAGCGACACATCCGGCCACGGGAACCGGCACAGACAATATCGTGGTGGTGGCCGGGCAGGGTGAAACCATAGATAATGCAGGCGGGCATTCAAAACTGGGAGAACTCATTGCAAAAGCGGTTTACGCAGGGGTTAAAGGCGCCGTGGAAAAACAGAACGGAATCCTGACCGGCCGCCACGTGATTCAACGTTTAAAAGAACGAAATATCAGCATTTATGAGCTTACCACCAAAGCCCAGTGCAATTGCGGGCAAAAGAAAAGTGAGTTCAGCAGCATGGTGGAGCATCTGCTGTTGAACAAAGAAATTTCAGGATTCATGGAATCGGCTTCGGCGCTGAGCGATGCCCATGAGCGCGGGCAGGTGAAAAATCTTGACGCCTTTGACCTGTGGTGCGGACAAATGGTGGAAAAAATTGCGGGCCGGCCCATTGAGATCATGGATTTAACCCGGGATGATCATGTTCCCATTGTGATTAAAAAAGCGTTGAATGCCGTTATGACCGGCGCAAAGGCCCGGATTGGAGAAGAAAACGAATAATGGACAGGCTAAACCTCCCTAAAACAATTCTGGTCTGGCTGGCTTTGGTCTGTACGCCTACCTGGTCTGCAGCCCAAGCACCGGCATCGGCTGCCCGGGTGATATCCCTGTCTCCTTTTATCACGGAAACCATTTACCTGCTGGGAGCCCAGGACCAGCTGCTTGCCGACACCACGTATTGTACAGTGCCCCCCGAGGCAGCCCAGAAAGAAAAGATTGGATCTGTGACCCAAATGAATGTGGAAAAGATCATCAGTATGCAACCCGACCTCGTGATCTCCTCTCCTTTAAGCAAAAAAAAGCAGCTCAAAATTCTTCGTTCCCAGGGTCTGCGGATCATGGAGATCCGCAACCCCAAAACCTTTGACCAGATGTGTGCCATTACCCTGAAGATTGCGGAGGCCCTTGGCAAAGCAGCCCAGTGCAAAACCCTTATAAAACAAGCCTCGGATGATGTGGACAGGGTCCGCAGGCAGGTTGACGGGTTAATTCCGAGGCGGATCTTTATCCAAATTGGCCTTAAACCCCTTCACACAGTAAATAAGGATCTGTTTATCAATGAATATCTTATCCTGGCCAATGCCGTTAACATCGCCGAAGACCAGCCTTCAGGCATCTATTCCCGGGAAGAGGTGATTAAACAGAATCCGGATGTCATTCTCGTGGCCACCATGGGATCAAATAAAAAAGCCGCAACCCTTGAAAAAAAACGGTGGATGGCCTTTGCCTCCCTGACATCTGCCAGAAACAATGAAATTCACGTGCTTGATCCCAAAGTGATTTGCCACCCCACACCAGTCAGCTTTGCATCCGGCCTTAAGCAGGTGGCGGCCCTGATCCACCCGGAAATCAACAGCGCAAAGGATCCCAATTGAAAGCCAATCCCAAGTCATGGGGCCTGTTTTCCTTAAGCCTGTTTGTAATTCTGGTGTTTACCGCAGGTCTGTCTGTGTCCGTGGGCAGTGCCGATATCCGATTATTCGACATCCCGAGAATCATTGGCGCAGGGCCGGGCAGTGCCGATTACGGCATTCTCATGGGTATCCGGTTGCCGCGAACCCTGCTTGGGATTGCCGTGGGCGGGGCATTGAGCCTTGCAGGCACCCTGCTCCAGGGCATGTTTAAAAATCCCCTGGTGGAGCCCTATACCCTGGGGATTTCAGGCGGCGCATCCCTGGGCATCTGCATCAATATTTTGTTCAAGCTATACGGGACAATAGGCATCATTGCCTATCCATTATCAGGGTTTGCCGGAGCAAGCCTGGTTATTTTTCTGGTCTATGGGCTGAACAAAAGCACCCGGCATATCCGTTCCAACCGGATGCTGCTCACCGGTGTCATGATCTCCTATGTGGCCTCCTCCCTTGTCATGCTGCTTATGGCCCTGGCCCAAACCGACGATCTTCAGACCATTGTGCTGTGGATCATGGGTTCATTGGACGAACCGGACATGACCCTGATCCGCATGGCCCTGACGGGGTCTCTTGCGGGTCTCTTTTTCTCCTACTTTTTTTGTTTTGACCTCAATGCCCTTGCCCTGGGCGAAGAAGAGGCCGCAAATCTTGGGATGAATACGACCCGGGCCAGGAAAGGCATTTTTTTTATTGCATCGTTTCTCACCGGTCTGTCCGTATCCATGGCAGGGGTCATCATGTTTGTGGGGTTGATTGTTCCCCATTTCATACGCCTGATCACAGGGCCGGATCACCGGATTCTCCTGCTTGCCTCCTATCTGGGTGGTGCGGTGTTTTTACTCATATGCGATGTGGTTGCCCGGACCGTGATCGCGCCCATGGAACTGCCCGTGGGTGTGATCACCGGCATAATTGGCGGCGTGATATTCATCTGGGCCATCTCCAGGAAAAAGGAAAACCTATGAGCCTATCGCCGTTGATAAAAGTTGAGGATATCACCCTGGGCTTTGGCCGGCGTCAGGTGTTGTCAAATATCAGTTTTAATGTACCGGCAGGCCGGATCGTTTCCATTATTGGTCCCAATGGCGCAGGAAAAACCAGTCTGCTGCGCGCGGTTTGCGGGAACCTGCCACCGTTCAAGGGACGCATTGTGCTCAAAGGCAAGGATATTGCAACCCAGACCCGGGCCGATCTTGCCAGGCAGATGGCCGTGGTGCGGCAAAACCAGGTGCCCATGCCCATGAAGGTTGAGGCCTATGTGCTGTTGAGCCGGCTGCCTTTTTTCAAACCATTTCAGTTTTTTGAAACCCGCAAAGACAGGGAACTTGCCCGGCATTTTATGACCGTCACCGGCATCCTGGACCTTGCCGATTCTACCATGGACCAGATTTCAGGCGGGGAGCGCCAGTTGGCGGCCCTTGCAAGGGCGTTGACCCAGGAACCGGAATTCCTGGTGCTGGATGAACCCACAGCGCATCTGGACATCACCCACCAAAGCAGAATGCTTGATCTAATTTCCGGACTGCGGGATCGCTTAGGGCTTACCGTACTCATGGTGATTCATGATTTAAATCTGGCCGCTGAATATTCCGATGATCTGGTGCTGTTAAACAAGGAGAGAGGGCGGATTCATGCCATTGGCACCCCGGAAAAAATTTTGACACGGGAAAACATCCAGGCC
Organism: uncultured Desulfobacter sp.; assembly: GCF_963677125.1. Classification (NCBI taxonomy): domain Bacteria; kingdom Pseudomonadati; phylum Thermodesulfobacteriota; class Desulfobacteria; order Desulfobacterales; family Desulfobacteraceae; genus Desulfobacter; species uncultured Desulfobacter sp. Next base: position 3,863,853 of record NZ_OY781882.1, read on the forward strand.
GTGTATCATACCCCCGTCCGGGTGGAAAAAAATCCCGATTCCGGCCGGCCCTGGGTGTTTATCGAAAGGACCGCTGCCTGCTGTAATTCTTGATAAACGCTCAGTATCGTTGTGAAAGCTGTTATCCATTTGACAAATAATGTTCATCAGATATAGAAATACACAAGTTTGTCTAGGTGTGTAAAAACACAATGGCCGTTTTAAGTAAAACCGTCATAAAGGGAATCCTGTGAAATTCAGGAACGGGCCCGCCGCTGTAACCGGATGCGATCTCTGCATTAAACCGCTGGTATCAAGAGTGGAAAAAAGGCAGAGGAAGCAAAACCCGGGAGTCAGAAGACCTGCCTGGACAAGGTGCCGATGACCTCAAGGATTGGGTAGGTATGAAAATTCTGAGATAACTTGGGAAATCCCGGATTAAAATGTTTGGTCCTGATTATTTATGCCCGGATGATTGCAAGGAGAGCGTTACAATGAAAAAGAGAGTAATGAAATTGTCTATTTTGATTTTTGCCTTTTATCTATCGCCCATAAATGCCTTGGCGGATGATATATCGACAAAAGCAACAACTGTTTTAGAAGAGGTTGTGGTCAGTGCAACAAGAACACCGACACGCGTTTCACAGCTGGGAAGTTCGGTTACTATTATTACCTCGGAAGAGATTGAAGCTAAGCAACAGACCCATGTGATTGATGTGCTGCGCAGTGTGCCGGGGGTAGACGTGGTGCAAGCCGGTTCTTTAGGGGCGGCGGTCTCCGTTTATATACGCGGCACGACAAGGGGGCATACCCTTGTGTTAATCGATGGTGTTGAATTCAGAGACGTTTCAAATACTGATGCCAGTGCAGAGCTTGCCAATTTGACAACGGATAATATTGAACGCATTGAAGTTGTCAGAGGTCCTCAAAGTGTTCTTTACGGTTCTGATGCCATAGGCGGCGTTATTAATATTATCACCCAAAAAGGAAATAAAAAACCAACGGGGTATGTTTTAGGTGAAGCAGGTTCCTACAGCACCAAACGCGGCGTGGCAGGCGGCTCATTCGGCAATGATTATGTAACCACCTCTATTACTGTATCCGGTACGGAAACAGATGAATTTTCATCTGCAAGAGAAGAAGCAGGAAACAGCGAAGATGATGGATATGAAAATACAAGTGCATACTTCAAAATCAATGCAACGCCAAGCGAAATCCTGGATCTCAATTTTAATCTTCGTTTTGCAGAATCTAAATATGATTTGGACGGATCTTCTTATTATTTAACAAAAGGAGGCTTTGTCCCCACAGATTCTTTAGACACCCAGGATACGGATGAAACAACAAGCCGTCTGAGCGGTACATTTCATTTTTTTGAGGATCGCTGGCAGATGACAGTGGGAAGCTCTTATACCAGCATTGAGCGGGAATATGATTATGAAACCCTAAGTGATTATAATTATAACGGCACAATAAAAAAGTTCGATATGCAGCATACGTTTTCTATCAATGACCAGAATACCCTTGTTGTCGGTATGGAAACAGAAGATGAAAAGTATGATGATGGGTCTTTTGAAGAAAAGGCAACCAACAACGCGGTTTATTTGCAGGAACAGTTGACCATAGGAAATTTTGCGGCAGCATTCGGCGTTCGCTATGATGAACATGACGCATTTGGCGGAGAGACCACTTGGCGTGTCGCCCCAACCTATACCATCAGTGCAACCGGCACCCAGATTAAAAGCTCGGTCGGAACAGGGTTTAAAGCCCCTACCCTCTATCAGCTTTACGGACCCGATCTTGATTTAGGTATTTGGGGATACTATGTTGTGGGCAATGAAAAGCTCAATCCCGAAACAAGCATCGGATTTGATATTGGCATTGAACAACCACTTTTAGATAAAAAGCTGGTGATTGCAATCTCATGGTTCTGGAACGATATTGATGACTACATTGATTATGATCTAATCGATGGATATTATAATATCGATGGCATTCAAACCCAGGGAATCGAGTCAACATTTTCCTGGTACCCTTGTAATTATTTTGATTTTCAGATTGGCTATACGTATACCGATACAAAGGATAGAGATGGAGCCCGGCTTGACAGGCGGCCGTTGCATAAAGGTTCTGTTGGTATGAATTTTTATCCCATGGATGCTTTGAAGATAAATTTGAATGCGGTATACGTCGGTAAAAGAGATGATGACGGGGAAGAATTAGATGCCTATACCCTGATCAATCTGGCAGCTTCCTATCAGGTCTGTAAAAACGTGAAGGTCTTTGGGCGCATACAGAATCTTCTTGACGAAGAATATGAAGAAGCGTCCGGATATGGAACCGCAGATCTCTCGGCCTATGCCGGGGTAAAGTTAAATTTTTAAAATGACGGGGTAAGCCCATAATTCAAAGGCGGGAAATAGCTGTAAAACGCTTCCCGCCTTTGATATTTTTTAAAGGACCGTTATTTCTATGCCTGGGCGGCAGCCACTCCCCTGTCGAACGCATCCATGTTCAAAGGAATAATTTTTGGTTTGGCGGCAAATTCTTCCTTGATGCATTTTTTCAAAAGATCCAGTTCCACCAACTTGCTTTTGGCGACAAATGCGGCCAAAGCAACGATGTTGGCAGCCCTGACAGATCCTGCTTCAATGGCGATATCATTGACTGGAACCACCAGTTCAACCACATCCTTGCGCTGACTTCTAACCGGGATCAATGACGAGTTGATAAATACAATCCCGCCAGGTTTGACGGTATCGTCAAATTTCTCCAGGGAGGGCCGGTTCATGGCCACAAGGTGAGCGGGGCTTTTGATGATGGGTGATCCAATGAGCTTGTCACTGATCACAACGGTGCAATATGCGGTACCGCCCCGCATTTCAGGTCCGTAAGAGGGAATCCAGGCCACCTGGTATCCCTGCTTCATTGCGGCATAGGCCAGCAGCTTGGCACTGAGAAGAATGCCCTGGCCGCCGAATCCTGCAAATTTTATTTCTGTCTGCATGGGTCTCTCCCAATATTTTTTAAGAAAGTCTGTTTAACTGACACAGATCTTTCAGCTTTCGTTGTGGGCTTAAAGTCTGTGCCGATAAGCTCAGACCCGCCCATGGCTGTTTTAGGCGTCTTCAGGGGTTTTATAATCGCCCAGTTCATAATAAGGCAGCAAGTTTTCTTCGGCCCATTTCAAAGCATCCACGGGTGTCATGCCCCAGTTGGTGGGACAGGTGGAGACCACCTCCACAAAGCTGAAACAGGTGTTGTCCATCTGGTACTGGAATGCCTTTTTAATCGCCTTTTTACATTTATTGACCATCTGGGGCTTGAGCACGGCCTGCCGGGTCACATAACCCGGGGTCACAATTTCACTCATCAGATTGGCCATGCGGATGGGCATACCTGTCAGGCCTGAATCACGGCCGGCCGGGGCCGTGGTGGCCCGCTGGCCGGGCATGGTGGTGGGGGCCATCTGCCCGCCGGTCATACCGTAAATGGCATTGTTGATAAAGATGACGGTAATTTTTTCTCCCCGGTTGGCAGCATGAATGATTTCACCCATGCCGATACTGGCAAGGTCCCCGTCTCCCTGGTAGGTGAATACCGTCAGATCCGGGCGCACCCGCTTGATACCGGTTGCCATGGCAGGGGCCCTGCCGTGGGCAGCTTCCTGGAAGTCACAGTCAAAGTAGTTATAGATCAGGACAGCGCATCCCACAGGGGCGATGCCAACGGTCTTTTCCCGAATGCCCAGTTCGTCTATGGCCTCGGCCACCAGCCGGTGGACAATACCGTGGGTGCAGCCGGGACAATAGTGGGTGTGATTGTCTGTTAACGCCTCTGGCGTAGAAAAAGCTTTTCCCATTATTTTCTCCTTGACCGGCGCGTTACCCGATCAGTTCTTTTACGATTTCGATGATTCTCTCAGGTGACGGGACTTCTCCACCGCACTCCCCGTAAAATTCCACCGGTTTTTTGCCCATAACAGAACGCTGGACATCTTCCACCATCTGCCCCATGCTCATTTCAATACTGATAACGCATTTGCAGCTATCTTTGGCAGCGGCATCATGCACCTGTTTTTCAGGAAAAGGAAATAACGTCTTGGGCCGGAACATGGCCGCTTCTATGCCCTCTTCTTTGAGCATGTCAATGGCTGTGCGGCATACACGGCTCATGGTGCCGTAGCTTGCCAGCAGGATTTGATACTCTCCGTCCGTATTATAAAGCTCATACTGAACATCTTCTTTTTTCATCTGTTCGTATTTGGCTTTGAGATTCATGTTGTGCTGGTTCAATTCAACTGGGTCCAGGAACAGGGATTTCACCAGATTCGGCTTTTTGCTCTTTCGGGTGGACATACCGTTGGTGGCCCAGTCATCTTTATTGCTGGGCTCGGTTTTCAGATCATCGGGGAACTCCACCGGTTCCATCATCTGACCGATCATGCCATCGCCCATAATCATGACCGGATTTCTATATTTCTCTGCCAGGGAGAACGCCTGCATGGTCATCTCCACGGCTTCTTGAACACCGTCCGGTGCCAGGACCATCAAGTGGTAGTCGCCGTGGCCGCCGCCCTTGGTTGCCTGGAAATAATCACCCTGGGACGGCAAAATCCCGCCCAGCCCCGGGCCGCCTCTCATGATATTAACAAATACGGCCGGGCACTCGGCCCCGGCAATATAGGAAATTGCTTCACTCATCAAACTGATGCCCGGAGAAGATGAGGTGGTCATGACACGCACGCCGGCACCCGAGGCACCAAAAATCATATATCCTACGGCCACTTCACTTTCGCCCTGGAGAAACACGCCGCCCACTTCGGGCAGGCGCTTGCTCAGATATTCGGCGACTTCCGACTGGGGTGTGATCGGGTATGCAAAATAGTTCAGACAGCCCGCCCTGATGGCGGCTTCGCCGATTGCTTCATTGCCTTTCATTAAGACTTTAGCCATTGTGTTTTGTCCTTATGTCCTTAAAATAAATGATTATGCATTCTGCTCTTCGACTATGTTAATCGCCACATCCGGACACATGGTGCAGCAGATGGCGCAATAAATGCAGTCCTCTGGTCTGGCCTGAAAGACCGGGAAATGCCCTTTCGCATTAACCTTATCGGAGATCTCAAGCACGTCTTTGGGGCAGAAATGCACACAGAGACCGCATCCTTTGCACCTTTCGACATCAATAATGTGTTTATAGGCCATTGTACGTAGTACTCCTTGGTGTTAAGTGCGTGTCCAGGGGGGAGCCAGCAAACGGTCAATGGGCAGGATCGGGCAAGAGATCCGTTCCACGGCCAGTTGGGGCAAAAGCCTGGTGGACGCTGTTATAAATTCAATATTAAGACCGGTGGCGTCGGATACCCGACGCACCAGATTGTAGCCGTCGTAAATTATTTGCGGGGTAGTTTCGTCAAGAAGATTGGCATTGGAAATCAGCCCTGTAACAGGCAATTTTGCGGCAGCTTCAATTTTGGCCTTTATTCTTAGGCAGCCTTGAACATCGCAGGTCTCGGGGCGCAATGAGTTGATCACCTGCAGCAATCTGACATCACCTTTTTCAAGCACGTCAGCCAGGGCCGCAAGAACCTTTACCCCTGCATCATCACCACCTGCATCCAAAATGGTTAACTGGGCCGGGTCTTTAATCATACCGGCAACAGCAGGGGTCAAGATGGGTAGATCCGCATGCATGTATTTTTTATCCGGCAGCACCACTTCCACCCCCAGGTTCTCCAATGGCATTTTGGCGTCCCGGCTCCTGAAATAGGGGTTGACCAGATCCAGATCCGTTATCTTGACACTTTTGCCCCCCCGCCGGGATACAGCTGCCAGATTAACAGCCGTCTCACTTTTGCCGCTGCCGTAATTTCCGGCTATTATAATGATGCCGCTGATATCGGGTAACATGCCGCCCTTTCCTTAACAATTTAACTACCATTTAATAATAAACTATGGATTAAATCAAATCGAGCAAGGTTTTTCAATGATATTATCGGGGTGGGTTGAAATAGCCGTGGATGAGACGGGGAAAGGTTCGACTTAGATCTTTTATCAGGTTTGTCATGCCCGTAGAAGCCCCGCCAGGTGATGCCTTTTCCATGATGCGGATATAGTGCCGGGGGTCAAAATTCAGGTTGCGCCATTGGATCATGTTGATGTCCGTGTCGTGGATAAAATCAAAAAGCGCCTGCTTTTCCTGTTTGCAATCGGTAAATCCCGGGCAGTTCAGATAATTGATTGCCACAAAACGCCCTTTTGCCCTGGCCCTTTTTATGCTGTCCACCACATCTTCAAAACAATAGGACTTGGGACGAAAATAGGCGGTATAACACTCCTTACGCACCGAGTTCATACTCACGCGCATGCTGTCCAACCCCGCGTTACACAAACGCGCCACCCGGTCGGGCAAGCTGGCATTGGAGTTCAGGTTGATGGTGCCTTGACTGGTCTTCTCCCGGATCAAGACAATAGCCTGTTCAATGGCATCTGCCGAGGTTAACGGTTCGCCCTCGCACCCCTGGCCGAAACTGACCACGGCCTTTTCAACTTTCAGGATATGTTCCAGAGCAACGCCCGCAATCTCTTCAGGATCAGGGATAAAGGCGATTCTGTCCTGGCAGGCGCAAAGATTATTTTCCGTTTGAAGGGATATGCACCCAAGACACCTGGCGTTGCAGACCACGGAGGTTGGCAGCGGGGCTTCATACCGGCCCAGGAAAAAATTTTTCCCGGCCGGACACCCATATTCCAACGCACATTTTTCCAGGTGGCGCATCAGACGATTGTCCGGATATTTTTTTCTGTATTTTTCAACGCCGCGTTGAACGCCGGCAATGGGCATCAAGCGGAGATCCTGTCGGGGTTCGTCATCCACCTGAAGTGCGGCCGACCTAAAATCATTTTTTCCAAACCCCACAGCACCATAAGAAAAAAGGGGCAGAGGGGTATCCAATCCGGCATCATCATAGGCACAAAAATGCAGGTTCACATATCCCGGAGAGTTGAATACACCCACCGGATAAATCCGCTGGTCAGGCTGAAAGGGGTTGGTTTTAAGGATTTCAAACCGGTCCGTGACCAGATTGAATACAATGGGGGCTCTGTCGGGCAGCATCATCAGTTCACTGCCGTGGGGCATGGGGCAGGTACCAGCTTTTGTCAAAATAAAAAATTCATTTCCAGACATGCCTGCAGCGGCATACCCGTCCAGTTCAAAAATATTACCGTGTTCATCAGCCACCACAGCCGTGAGCATCTGTTTATTAATATATGCCATGATGGATCAGGATATACCAGAATGATGCCGGGATCTCAATCTTCTGCAAATGTTTTATATTTTGGCAGGGCTATCGCATGTAAAAAAATGGCAGGCATTCTGTGGGTTTTAGGAAAAAAGTTAGCATTTCATAACATACATGACGTAACTATTTGATTTTAAAAGGAATATTTTTCGCTAGATTTTTCGTTTAATTTGTAGTACCCATTGGCAACAAAAACAAGGAGTTGCCAATGGGTAAAAACAACATAAATAAATACTTTGAGACGATTGAAGATCATAGGCACCACAACAAGCTCCATAAATTAATTGATGTGATTATTATTGCAATATGTGGCGTTGTCGCAGGGGCCGATACCTACGAACAAATTGAAAATTTTGGAAAAAAGCGAAAGAGATGGCTTTCAAAATTCCTGGAATTGCCATATGGGATCCCATCACATGATACCTTTGACCGAATTTTTGAAAGGATGAACCCACAAGAATTTCAAAATAGTTTCAAAAACTGGATTGCCTCTGTAGCCAAACAAACCAAAGGCCAGGTTGTGGCGATAGACGGAAAAACCCTGAGACGCTCTCATAACAGATCTGAGGATAAAAAAGCCATCCATATGATTAGTGCCTGGGCAACTGCAAATCAGGTAGTTCTCGGGCAACTAAAAACGGAAGAAAAATCCAATGAAATAACCGCCATTCCCTATCTTTTAAAGTTGCTTGATCTATCCGGTTGCATAGTCACCATTGATGCCATGGGGACACAGAAAAAAATTGCGGAAACCATAATTGACAGTAATTGTGACTACATTCTGGCATTAAAAGAAAACCACAAGACCCTTTATGAAAATACAGTCCGTTTTTTTGACCACATGAACAATATGAAAGAAGAGGGATACTGTTTCGATGAATATGAAACAGTAGATGGTGGGCATGGACGCATTGAGACCCGTAGGAATGTCATAACCCGTGATATTGATTGGCTTGATGACAAAGAAAATTGGCCTGGTTTAAAATCTTTGGGGATGGTTGAAAGCACCCGGAATGTTAACGGGGAAGTAAGTTGTGACAGGCGTTATTATATATCCAGTCTTGATTGTACTGCGCAGGTATTTGGAACTTCTGTCAGAAGTCATTGGGGAATTGAGAATTCACTTCACTGGGTATTGGATATCGCTTTCCGGGAAGATGAGAGCAGGATACGGAAAGGATTCGGGCCGGAGAACTTTGCGGCAATTCGGCATATTGCCTTAAATCTGCTTAAAGAAAATAAAAGTTTTAAAGGGAGCATCAAGTCAAAAAGATTGAATGCGGCAATGGATACACAGTATTTGGAGGACGTGATGTTTGCATGACTGGTAGATAACGCCAGGATCATAGGCCACTTAGAATTTTTACATGCGTTAGCCCTGTATATTTTGGTTGACAAAAAGCAAATGCCTATCTTATGACGTTTCGAAAAAATTAGCTGGAAATGAACGCTGTCCGGATTGCCAAAATTTTGTACAGCCAATGTCAAGAGCCTTGCCTGTGTGAAGAATCCGGCATCAGGAGATGCCTATCAGCGACAATTTAAGAAAAAAAGCAGATAAAAAATAAAGCGATGTTAGACATGACGAGCCCCCCCAAAATCCTTCCGCACCAAGACCGACGCCAAAACAAGCACAACCGACGTGGTAATAGCGACAGACGCAGCGGGGTTGAACGTCGACATGACTTTCGCAACAGTTCAAGCAAGCAGCGACGCACCTTTTCTGAGTGGTTGCGCTCTGTGTTCAACGCGCGCCTCGGTGTTGACCGCAGAAAACAGGAACGCAGAAAAAATCCGGATCGCCGCCGACAAGACCTTAAGAACCTGCTCACCGAAGAAGAGATTAACGAACTTCTCAACTGGTAGATCGCTCCATTCTTACATTTCCCGACAGAATAGAATGAATTGGGTTTGTTCGTAAGTCAACTTATGGTATACTGCCTTTAATGATCCAAAATAAAAACAACAGGATGGAATATAAAACCTATGTGTTTAGCAGTACCTTCAAAAATTATAGAAATTAACAATGCGCTGGCCAAGGTGGAAGTGGACGGGGTGGTCCGGGAGGCCAGTCTGATGCTGCTCGAAGATGCCGGCATTGGGGATTATGTTATTATTCATGCCGGATTTGCCATTTCAAAGGTAGATGAAGAGGCGGCCTTGCAAACCATTGCAGATATGCGCAAGATACTTGAACTGGGTGGCGATCCGGCCTGACGTTTTTAAATGGCTTTTTCGGGTCTGTCGGCAAAACAAATTGAAATCTCAGGGGTGGTCCAGGGTGTTGGATTCCGCCCTTTTTTATTTGGATTAGCCCACGCACATCATCTTTGCGGGCATGTATCCAATACGGCCTCTGGTGTGGCTCTTCTTGTTCAGGGTACGCCAAAAGATCTGGATGCGTTTCTTTCGGAAATTCCTGATAAAAAACCGCTGCTGTCACAAATCTCACAGATCGTTGCAACAGATACGCCCCCGTTGAACCTGACTGATTTTGCGATTATCAAAAGCCGGGATACCCAGAGCAAATCGGCCCTAATATCCCCGGATGTCGGGGTGTGTCCGGATTGTCTCAAAGAGATGCATGACGCCGCGGACCGCCGATTTGAATACCCGTTTATAAACTGCACCAATTGCGGACCAAGATACACCATTATCCAGGATATTCCCTATGACCGGCCTAAAACGTCCATGAAATCCTTTACCATGTGTCCGGACTGCCTCAAGGAATATGAAGACCCCTTAAACCGACGATTTCATGCACAGCCCAATGCCTGCCCTGTTTGCGGTCCCCAGGTGTTTTTAACGGATAATACAGGAAAACGGGTGGACGGAACTGATCCGGCACAAGCCATGGTGCTTGCGGCCCGGTTTCTCAGGCAGGGAAGAATCGTTGCGGTTAAGGGCCTGGGCGGGTTCCATCTGGCTGTGGATGCATCCAACGCAACGGCTGTTGATCTGCTGCGGCAACGAAAAAAACGACCTCATAAACCCTTTGCTCTGATGGCGGCTTGGGACTCCTCTCTATTTGACCATGTTCACATGGATAAAGATGAAAGTGCACTGCTTTCATCCTATCACCGTCCCATTGTATTACTGAAAAAAAAGGCGAGCACCCGATCCATAAACACGGCGGGACTGGCGCCGAACCTGGCACCGGACAATACTTGCCTGGGCATTATGCTGCCATATACACCGTTGCACTATCTGCTTTTGGACAAAGGGCCTGATATTCTGGTCATGACATCGGGGAACCGGTCCGGCGAACCCTTGTCCATTGACAATGCAGACGCTCTGGACGCCTTTTCTCATATTGCCGACTATTTTCTGCTCCACGACCGGGATATCTATTTCAGAGCCGATGATTCCATTGCCAGAATCCAACAGGGAACACCACGATTTTTGCGCCGGTCCAGGGGATATGCCCCCCTGCCTGTGGATATCACCCCGCCGACAGGTGATAAAATGGCCAATATTCTTGGCTGCGGGGCGGGAATGAAATCTGCCATCTGTTTAACCAGGGACCGGTATGCATTTTTAAGCCCACACATTGGGGATCTCGAATCGATGCAGGTCCAAAATTTTTATAAAGACACCATTGAGCATATGCAAAAAATCCTGGATATCCGACCCGCTTGTGTGGCCCATGACCTGCATTCGGGATATTTTTCCACACAGTTCGCCCAAATGCTTGGGGATCAGGGGTTGCCGTTGATAGGGGTCCAGCACCACCATGCCCATGCCCTTTCCTGCATGGCGGAAAATCACCTGGGTGGAGAGGTACTTGCCCTGGCCCTGGATGGCACAGGTTTAGGTACGGACGGGCACATCTGGGGCGGTGAAATCCTGACTTGTACTGATGAAGGGTTTGAACGAAAGGCGCATCTGAATTATCTGCCCATGCCGGGAGGAGATGCCGCGGTGACAGCACCCTGGCGCATGGCGGTGTCCTTGTTATATAAGGTATACGGATCAGGGATGATGGATCTGGATATTCCTTTTATCCACGCTTTGGACAAATCTAAACTAACATTTTTAATTCAAATGATGGAGCGGCAGATAAACTGCCCGTTGACGTCGAGCACAGGCCGTCTGTTTGATGCAGTCTCCGCCCTTTTGATGATCTGCCATGAAATTTCTTATGACAGTCAGGCTGCCATTGCTCTGGAGGCCGCTGCAAATTTCAAAGCAACCACAAACACCGCCTACCCTTTTGACATAATCGCAGAGGATGACGGCTGCAAAATCATGGACGCCGCCCCCTGGGTACGTCAGATGGTGGCGGATATCAAAACTGGGGAGCCCCGGAGTAACGTTGCTGCGCGGTTTCACCGAACCTTAGCCGGGATGATGGTGGATGCCGCCGCACAGGTTGGGCAGGAAACCGGACTTGACCGGATTGTTCTGTCCGGCGGAGTATTTAATAACGATGCGATTTTCTCCCAGATAACCCATCTGCTTAAAGCAAAGGGCTTTAAGGTCTATACCCACAGCATTGTTCCCTGCGGGGATGGCGGCATTGCTCTGGGCCAGACCATGGCGGCCGCAGCCTTTCAACATACATTGTAAAACATAAAGGTAATCCATGAATTTGACATATAATCAGGATTTTAAAGATCCTAAAATTTCAAAAGCCCTGGTGGCCCGAATTCGGGAAAAAAGCACCCGCCCGTTGCGGTTAATGGAAGTGTGCGGTACCCATACCATGGCCATTTTTCGTTACGGCATTCGGTCTGTACTGCCCGACACCATTACACTTTTATCAGGACCGGGGTGTCCTGTCTGCGTGACCGCTCAAAAGGACATTGACGCCTATGTGTTGCTGGCACGCAGACCAGATGTAATTTTAACCACCTTTGGTGACCTGATGAAGGTGCCGGGGTCCGGTGCCAGCCTGGCTGCAGAAAAGGCCAACGGTGCGGATGTTCGTATGGTCTATTCCATTTTCGACGCTTTGGCCATTGCAAAGGAAAACCCAAACAAAGAGGTGGTCTTTTGTGCAGTGGGCTTTGAGACCACCATTCCAACCATTGCAGGGGCTGTGCTCATGGCCAAGGCCCAAGACGTAGATAATTTCAGCATTTACAGTGCAAATAAACTGACCCCACCGGCGTTGGCCGCGCTCATGGAGACCGACGGCGTCGAGATAGACGGGTTTATTCTGCCCGGACATGTATCGGTAATCACAGGCCTTGACGCATTTGCCCCGACCTTTGAAAGATACCGGATACCTTCCGTGGTTACAGGATTTGAGCCGGTGGATATCCTAAAAGCAGTGCTTAAACTGGTGGAACAAAATGAATCCAATACTCCGGAACTGATAAACGGCTATCCCCGAGCCGTAGCTGATGCCGGCAACCCCAAGGCCCGGGCAATCATGGAACAGGTGTTTGAAAAAGCCGATGCGCTCTGGCGTGGGATTGGAAGTATTCCGAATTCAGGCATGGTGCTCAGGGCGTCGTTTCAACAATTTGACGCTGCCAGGAAATTCGAGATGTCAATTCCGGATACCAAAGAACCTGCCGGATGCGACTGCGGCCGAATTTTAATGGGGCTAAAGCGGCCCGACCAATGTCGACTTTACAAAAAAGCCTGTACCCCCATGCATCCGGTGGGACCCTGCATGGTCTCCAGCGAGGGGGCTTGTGCAGCCTTTTACAAATACAGTCGATAATAAGACAAGGAAAATACAATGAAAGATAATGATACAATCCTTTTGGATCACGGTGCCGGAGGTAAAGTGTCCCATGCCATGTTTTCGGAATTAATTTTGCCTTTGTTTGATAACAAGCTGCTGGCAAAACAAGATGACGGAGCCGTTTTTGATATACCCGCCGGCCGGATGGCTTTTTCAACGGATTCCTATACCGTGGATCCCATTTTTTTTCCTGGCGGAAATATCGGCGAGCTTGCCGTGAACGGCACGGTCAATGATGTGGCGATGTGCGGAGCAACCCCATTGTATTTATCGGTTGGACTGATCATTGAAGAAGGTATGAACGCTTTTGATCTTAAACGAATTCTTCAATCCATGGCCGATGCCGCCAAAAAGGCCGGGGTCCGGATCGTTACCGGAGATACCAAAGTCGTCCCGCGGGGAAAGGTTGACAAAATATTCATTAACACCTCCGGGATCGGGATCCTTCCCGCCGGCGTCAACGTATCGGGAGATAAAGCACTGCCGGGAGATAAAGTTATTGTTTCAGGCACCATTGCCGATCATGGGGTCACGATATTGAGCGAACGCGAAGGACTGAAATTTGATTCCGACGTAAAAAGCGATTCCGCGCCCTTAAACCACATGGTTAAAGCGGTGCTGGAGTCAGGATGCCCGGTGCACGTACTGCGGGATCCCACCCGTGGCGGCCTTGGTACAACATTGAACGAAATCGCTGTCCAGTCAGTTGTTGGAATACGGCTGTTTGAGAACCGGCTGCCGGTGCGCGAACCGGTTAAGGGCATTTGCGAGCTTTTAGGGTTTGACCCCCTGTACCTTGCCAATGAAGGTAAGCTCATTGCTATTGTGCCTGGCACAGATGCAGACAAGGTGCTGGATATAATTCGGCAGGATGAATTCGGCAAAGAGGCTGTGATCATCGGAGAGGTCACAAGCCAAGACCCAGGACGGGTTGTGCTCGAGACATTTATCGGTGGCACCCGGATGGTGGATATGCTGACCGGCGAGCAGTTGCCTAGAATCTGCTGAATTTAACGAAACCTGAATATTGACAAAAAAGCTTTACATCATTAAAATATAAGCATATATTAATGAACTTTTAGGTGTCGCGCAAAATCCACTTTAAGAGAAGGACAACACCATGAAACAGGAAGATCTGGATTATTTTAAAGCGTTGTTGACTGAACGGCTCAATGAGTTGCTCTCCCATGCCGACACAACCGTTACAGGCATGACCGAACCCAAGGAGAACTTTGCTGATCCCACCGACCGTGCGTCCCATGAGGCGGACAGAAGTTTTGAACTGCGCATCCGGGACCGGGAACACAAACTGATTAAAAAAGTCAAAAAAGCATTGGAAAGGATTGAAAACGGAACCTTCGGCCAATGTGAAATGTGTGAGGAAGACATTTCAGTCGCACGACTCAAAGCCCGGCCTGTAACAACCCAGTGCATCAAGTGTAAAACCCGTGAAGAAAACATGGAGAAGGCTCTGGGAATTTAATTCCCCGTTACAGGCTTTACAGCAGGCTTTGATCGATCTTCACACACATTCCACTGCCTCAGACGGCTCCCTGACGCCCAGACAAATCCTTGATCTGGCCAGAGATACCGGCATTGAGGCAGTTGCGCTCACTGACCACGACACCATTGCCGGAATTCTTGAAATAAAAAACATTGTTCATTCATACCCGCTTGAATTTATCACCGGTGTTGAAATTTCGTGTGAGCCCCCTCCTGAATTTAAGTCACTAGGCAGTATTCACATGCTTGGATATGGATTTTCCGTTTATGACTGTAAATTAAACGAGGCATTGACCCGTGCAGCTGAGGCCAGATCCAACCGAAATCCCAAAATAATTGAAAAACTTAATACATTGGGATTTGACATCACGTTGGAAGAGGTGCAAAACCGATTTGGCACACGGCAGACCGGCCGCCCCCACATTGCCGAACTGCTCGTGGAAAAAGGGTACGTTTCTGATTTCCGCAAGGCCTTTGATCTTTACCTTGGTAAAGATAAACCCGCCTATGTTAATAAATTTAAAATATCTTGCAAGGATGCCATCCGCCTGATTCTTGATGCCGGTGGACTGCCGGTCCTGGCCCATCCTGGTATAATAGATTTCCAACATCCCCACGACCTGGATACCTTTGTAAACGTGTTGGTCGAGTACGGTCTTGCAGGCATTGAAGTCTTTTATTCAGGGCACGATTCCGCCCTAAAAAAATACCTGTCCGACATTGTACAAAGTAAAGGCTTGGTAGCGACGGGTGGATCAGATTTTCATGGGAGCTTTAACAAAGGCGTCGATCTTGGCAGGGGCAGAGGCGATTTGAATGTGGACTTGTCTGTGTTCAAAACATTGAACGATCGACTGATTGAAATTCAGACCATTCCCAGACTGGATCTTCTCGAACAAAATCTTGATTACCGATTTCAGTCCCGCGCCTTTTTATCCAATGCCCTGTGTCATCGATCCTATCTTAATGAAAATCAGAATATCTGTGATGCAGACAATGAACGCCTTGAATTTTTAGGCGACGCGGTTTTAGGTCTATGTGTGGGACATCTGCTCATGGAAAAAGATCCTATGAAAAATGAGGGAGATCTGTCCCGCCTTAGATCAAATCTTGTCAGTGAGACAGGCCTTGCGCACATTGCCCGCAGAATTGATCTTGGCCGGTTTATTAAGTTGGGAAAAGGAGAGTCTCTTTCAGGCGGCAGTGACAAAAATTCGATTTTATCAGATGCTTTTGAAGCGGTGGTGGCTGCGGTATATTTGGACGCTGGATTTGACAGGGCACAAACCATGGTGAACCGGCTTTTTAATGATCCGGTACAGCAGATTCTGGCCTCATCCGATTTTATTGATTATAAAAGCGGTCTCCAGGAATTTACCCAGGAACACTTTGGGAAAACGCCTTATTACACCCTGGCCCAGGAGAAAGGCCCGGACCATGACAAAACATTCGAGATCTGTCTGAACCTGGATACGGTTTCAACCATGGGAACCGGAAAAACCAAAAAAGCCGCTGAACAGGATGCTGCTAGAAAAGCGTTGGCTCTTTTGAACCCAGAATCTTAAATTGGCCCTCATGTCCCAGCCTCTGGTAATTCCTTTTTTTATACCCCATCAGGGATGCCCCCATTTATGCATTTTCTGTAACCAGCGACTGATCGCTAAACAAACATTAGAGACCCAGAATTTTTCCAGCGAAGCAGCCCGCCTATCGGATATAATCCAAACCTATCTTCAATTTAAAAAAAACCGGTCTCGTGTGGAATTGGCTTTTTTCGGCGGTAACTTTTTAGGGCTGGAAACTAATAGAATCCACTCCTTACTTGAAACGGCACAGCCATGGCTCCGGCAAGGAGAAATTCACAGCATTCGTTGTTCTACAAGACCTGACACCATCACGCCTCAGATTCTGAATTTTACCCAGCCCTTTGGACTTGAAACCGTGGAACTGGGAGTTCAGTCCATGAATAATCATGTCCTTTCTCTGGCTCAACGTGGACACACCAGTGAGGACACACGAAATGCACTTGCCTTGCTAAAGGCGCACGGTTTTAAAACAGGCGTACAAGTGATGATTGGATTGCCTGGAGATGACGAAGTCGGCGTTGTACGTACCGCCCAAAAGATAGCTGAACTTAAACCGGATCTTGCCAGGATCTATCCGCTTTTGGTCCTGCAAGGCTCCAAGCTCGCTCAATGGTTTAGGACCGGACGATATGTACCGTTAAGTCTTAACGAAGCTGTTGATCAGACAAAAAAAGTTGTCACGATTTTTAAGAATGCAAAAATTGCCTTGGCCCGAATAGGGTTGCAGGCCACACAGATGATGGATGATTCAGAGCAAATGATTGCCGGTCCATGGCACCCAGCGTTTGGCCACCTTGTTTTATCCGCCCTTATGTTTGATCAGGCCTGTGAAAAAATCAATACCGCTCTTATAGGACAAAAGCTGCTTAATCAACGAAACAAAAAAACGGTAGTGCTTCAGGTACACCCACGATCCTTATCCAGACTTCAGGGCAACCGAAAAAGTAATATTACCAGACTTGCCCAAACATACCCGGAAGTATCTTTTGTTATAGAACGGGTTGACGCTATGGACATAGATCAGGTCCATGCTTATATCGTTCGACCATAGCTAGTCGATTCTGAAAAACCTATATACCAAAACTGGTCGGCACCACCCACTACGCATGGGCGGTCGGCCTTAATCCCAACAAAAGTAAAAAATAATCAACCAGCCACCGTAGCAGCTTGCTGATATTCATACCTGCGGCGCTCAGGATCGCATTGATCTTATCCCCGTCTTTACCTTTTAACCGGTTGCGATCCATCCGATGCTCCTGTTTTAAATGTCCGATACTCGGCTCAATTGCTGCTCGTCTTTTCATCCAACGCCATAAACTTTTTGAAGTGCGACCTCTTCGGACTTTATCAACATGAACCTCAATGTCTCCGGTATAGCCATGACCTCGGTACCCTCTATCGACAAAGGATCTTTGGGGCTTCTGTGTAATTCGTTCTACCTGGGCCAGGGTTTCGGATAGCGTATGCCCGTCATATGGATTGCCATGAACGGCCATTGCCCCAACAAACCAACAACCACGACTTGTTGTTGCAACACTGACTTTGCAACCAAACTCGTAGCGTTTATGTGCCTTACCTTTACTGATACATTCAACATGAGGCTCATGGACGCTATAAACTTTGTTCTTGTCCTTCCTTTTTTGGCTCCAAATACGGGTCGCCACATTTAAGAGTTCATCCATCTCTTTATCCGGGGTAGGATACTTCCTTTGAATGTCCCTTATCACACGCCCCAAGTAGGTCTTGAGTTTTTTGGTTGCTTTCTTTGCTCTTTTCATTTGTTTCGCATGCGCATAACGGCTTTGCTTGAGTAACGTTTGCTTGGATAACCGATTGTAATTCTGACGTAGATTGATTTCTCGATCTTTAGCTGCTTTTACCAACCGGTCTCTGGCCCGATCATAAAGCCGTGCATCCGTCGGGAACCGAACATCTTTCTCTTGAACCGTCGTATCCACATTGATGTTGTGAAGCTGGGATTTTTTGACAGCCTTTAGCACCAACCCAGCCTCAATAGTCTTTTTCAAAAGCTCCTCTGCGCCGACTTCGCCTATCCTCTTCCGCCAGCGCGTCATGCTGGATGGGTCACAAGGCAGCTCATGCTCAAAGTATTTCATTCCACTGAAGTACTGCCAATACGGATTTTCTACCCAGCCTTTCACTACCGCTTCATCGCTTAGATTGTAGGTGAACTTCAAGTAATGCAAAGCCGTCATCAGTCTGGTGGAAATCCCAGGCCTTCCGTTATCTTCACAAAAAGTTACACCGAATTTTTTATCTAATGCGTCCCAATCTACTGCTCGGGATAATTTTACCAGGCTGTGGCCAAGGGAGATGATATTTTCGAGTTGGGGCAGGAAAAGATCTCCTTGGTTATCCTCTATAGGTGGTTTTGTCGGTTTCATGATAAAATTTGCAAGAAAACATTAAGGTTAGAATCAATTTCTTGCAAATACCATAGCAAATTTTAGCAATTTTTTCCAGTAAAATCAGTTACTAAAATGCTTTTTCAGTATCGACTAGCTACCATACGCTTAGCCAGACCTGCTAACGATATCTTTGTTTCACATGAAACATTTTGGAGAGATGTTTGAATTTTAAACGAAATATGAACACCGATAGGTTGATCAGATGTTTTATTGCAATCACGATAGACGACCACACTAAGCGTCAACTCGGCCAGGTTCAAAAGGCAATTCGCGCCACCGGCATTCATGCAGGATGGCCTTCATCCAAAAATTTCCATTTAACCCTGAAATTTCTTGGGGACATACCTGAGCAAACGTTGCCCTGCATTAAAACAGTTATCTCTGAATCGATTGCCCAATCACAGTGTTTTGATATCACATTAAACCGGATTGGTTTTTTCCCGAATACACGCTACCCAAAAATAATCTGGATAGGTCCGGACAAGGCAAATCCAGAATTAATGACTTTAAAGCAAACCATCGATACTAAACTAAAAAGATGCCACCAATGTACTAAAGAAACAAAATTTTCACCCCACATCACTCTATCTCGGATACGCCATCAAGTAAGCCCGAGCAAATTACAAAAAGTTCTTAAACTGAAAACTGGTGCCATTATCTATTCTGTAGACCAGGTGCACCTGATAAAAAGTCGACTTTCTCCCTCTGGGGCTGTGCATACGTCTATATTTCAGGGCAACATGAAAGCTTCATGACTTTTACAACGATGGGGTAAATTGTAATTCAGGATACTGTCCTTTACGATACACCTCTTTAACCTTAAAGCCTTTTCCATCGTCTGAGAGAGACATCACACGATAAACACCACCCAATACGGTGCCGGCATAAGCTTTTCCTTTAATCTCTATAATTGAAACGCCTTTTTCCTTTTTTGCTTTTTCCAAATATGCAAAAAGCGTTTTTTCATGTGAAAGAATCTCTTTTTCTGTCAATGCGGTAGAAATGGCAATTTTTTTTTCAAGCTCATCAACATACATATCATGCTCTTTTTTGGAAGAATTCATTGCTTTTAATGAAGCAAGGGAGGTGTTCATACGCTTCTCGTAAGATGAAATCAACATCCGGATGTTGGTTAAAATTTTTTCATTTATCTGTTGCTTTTTTTTATCAAGCTCAGATAACAGCTTATCTTTTTTTTTCTTGGCGTTGTCATGAAATGTCTTAAGCTCGATCATTTTCTGAAAAATTTTTTCCGATTGGGATTTGTGGTCGTACTTTTCATCTTTGAGAATATCTAATTTGTTGTAAATAGCATTTATTTTATCCAGAATGTCTACTGAGAGTGCAATGACATGCTGTTCGCCGCCTGCGACAATTATACTTGGCTTTGACCGTTCACTCCCAACGCCTGCCAAAACGATTCCATTCTTGGCATAAATTTTTGATGAAATCGATCTGCATTTCGGACTTTCAAATTTTCCAGCACATCTGATTTGAGCGTCAATGATCTCATTTTGAACATATACATTGCCAAAGGTTTCTATTGTACTGTTGTGTATATACCTGGCATAAACATCACCTTCGGCACGAATCGTCGCATCTGTAATACCAACTCTGGCATGAACATCACCTATGGCATCTATATTTGTGCCCCGGATTTCCTCAGCGCTTAAATTGCCTGCTGTTACTATATATGCGCCGGTAATGGTGCCTGATACCGACAAATCGGCATAGGGTTCAATAGGACCGTAACGGTAATCCGCATCTTCCAGAACATGGACCTCAGGATGTACATATACTTTTCTGGCAGCTGAAAGCGTCGCCTTTCCTGATTGTGCCGAAAGAATTTTTAATTTATTCCGAGACCATCTCGTATTTTCGCCGCAACGAACAGGAAAATTATTTTCTTGTGCAGCGTTTGCAGTTTCACCATACACACTCTCAATTTGAACCTCTATGACTGCATTATTTTGCTCAACCAGAACTTCTCCTTTTTTCTTTTCTGCTGGATTGCCGTTATCTTCATTTATGTATAAAGAAAAATTACTTTGGGACATCAAAAAATTATACCAGTCCACCCGGGCAACAGGGAATTTATTAACACCAGCCTCAAGAAAACACTGAATAAAAGCATCTGGATACACGCCGTTTACAATACCGTCCGCCCTAACCGCATCTTTAACCTGATTCAACGTGATCGCATTGCCATCAGAAGGGCCTTTTTCCATCCAGGCGGTCATACGATCCGAACTAACGATGATACGTATTTCAGACCTTTTTTCATCGTTTTTATCCCTACCCTCTTCTGACACATCATATATTTTACTTTTTTCATAGGATAAGTCATAATCTTGCTTATTAAACAAGGCCTGTTCTTTGAGGATTAAATTTTTTTGCTTTGTTGTTAAAATCTGCGCTTCAACAAGAATATCACCAATTAGTTTTTTATGACGGGATTTTTTAAATTCTTTTTTTTGTAATTCCAAAGCTTGATTGATATCGACTTTAGAAGCAAGGCCTTTGTCAATCGCAATTTTACCAAATTCTTCGCCGCTTTTGCGGACTATTTGGTACTCTCGAATCAGCTTTAAAAGGCCTAGTTGATACTGCGTAGCCATGCCCTCATCACGCAACAGATCCTCAAAATCAACACGCTCTTTTTTAAAAGCAAAAAGTTTTATCAGGTAATCATGCTGATCTTTTGAGATCGTACCATACTTTAGAGCAAGATCTGCCAATGTCGGAATATTTCCGGCCTGTTCAGCTTTGATGTTGTCTATTTCACTTTTCAATTCCGACCCTGGACCCTACACCTTGTTGATAATAATGTTTTATTTCTGTCATTTCCGTTACAAGATCTGCTTTATCTAAAATAGACGCAGGTGCGTTGCGCCCGGTAAACACAAGCTCCATATGATCAGGCTTTATGTCAATCAGGTACAATAAATCCTCTTCTGAAAGTAAGCCATAAAAACAGGCTATATTTGCCTCCTCAGCAACAACAAGCTCATGCTTCCCTGCTTTAATAATTCGGCATAGCTGTTCATAACCCTGCCGACATTTAGTTGTCTCTGCATCAGAAGGTTTTCCTTTTACAAACTCCCCGGCACCATATTGTTCAACTATAATATTATCAAATTTCTTAAGCGCTTTTATTTCTGAATACATGCCCTGTTTCATAAACTGAACGATAAATACGTTAAGCCCTGCCCCTGCCGCCCTGATTGCGAGGCCAAGGCTTGCAGTTGTTTTCCCTTTGCCATTGCCGGTGTAAACCTGAACGTAACCTTTCACGAAACGGGTCCTTTTCGGTTATGAAATCATACAAAGATTCGAATCGAAGCTCGTTCACAGTTTCATGTGAAACAATCTAACAATTCCTTTTAAATTCATTTAATTATTGATAGCAGAACCATGCAGGATATTCTACTTAAATTATCTATTTGAACGAAAAGCAGTCCACCTGCGGCGTTGCAGAAAAATTAAAAATCCTCACAACCAAGAGGTTGCTCCGGTTTTAAATTTTTCTGCGCCATGCATCTGGACTGCTTTTCGTCCAAATACGGAGTGTCCGTTCAAACATTAATTAGAAAATAAAATGAAACCCGCTGAATGATTATAGGAAAACATTCAAGAAAATAAAAAACTGAGCAAGTTGTAGAAACCTTGCTCAGTTTTGTATTTATACAATAAAGTTAAAAATTAACTTTATTATTTATCGCGATTGAATCTTAGCCAACGAATTCAACCTGGCTTGCAGGAGTACGGCAATCCATGATGTTACCACGAGCTTTGTGGTCAGCGATTTCAGCAGAGCAACCCACCATACGTCCAAGCAGGAACATGATGAATGCGATATCCTGCATCTCTTTGGAACCAATTTTTCCGCTGTTAACGTCTTTCCAGAGCAGATCCAGAGAGATGGTGGCAATAACGCCGTCAATGTTAACGCAGAATACGTTCTTGGTGGCGCCCACGTCAAACATGGACTGTACCAGATAATGATAGAATACCTGGAAGTGGTTGATCTCGTTTCTTTCAGTGAACAGTTTGTCCATGAAAACTTCACGCGGATCGTAGTTGACAGGTTTTCCCTTGAATACCGGATGGTTTACGCACGGAACCTTGAAGTAGTTCATGATACCTTCGCGTTTTGCTGTCAATTTGGTATCCAGGTATTTCTGGGCAGTGGCCAAAGCCAGTTCTTTCATCTTGGCATTGCGTTTTTCGGTATCCGGTTCCAGGTACGGATCATAGTCGCCAAAGGCGTCTTTGAGGAACTTGATGGCTTCAAAACCATTGCCGCCATGGTCACGACCAGTGTTGTTCATCCAGCCGGAGTAGCATGTAGCGATGAAGTTGCCGCCACTGACGGATTCCTTGGCACCCTTGGCAGAGATGGTACCCGGGCCGTTGGACATCAGCAGGTTGAGCAGGCCGTTGATGGCGAACTGTTCTTTGACTTCAGGTTCGCGGTTGAACAGCAGTTTAAAGCAAGTTGTTGCAAAGTCGGTATTCAGCACGGACAGATCGCTTAAGTCTACCAAGGATTTGTAGAAATCGTTGATTTCATACTGGGGTGCGCAGCAACCAACAAGGACGCCGTTGCATGCCAGGTAAGTGGCAACTTCGTGAGCGGTCTCAACAGTCATCTGCCTGTCAACAAGCGGTGTCCAGATAAGGCTCAAGGAAATAGCAGCCAGCATCAGGCTCAGTTTGTTTACATCACTGTTTGCTTCGGCATATTTCTGGGCATATTTGGTAAAGATGGTTTCCAGCCCTTCTTTGGCCAGCAGGTCTCCAAAGTATGCAGCAACTTCTGCTTCTTTAGCAGTGGTTTCACCCTGGGGCATAATCTTCTGGGACAGTTTTTCAGTAACGAGAGCATCGTTTACAGACATGTCGCCATAAATGTCAACATAGAAGAGATTGATCATATTTTTGGTCATCTCTGTCATGTCTTGATACAGCTGGCAGTTACCGGAAGTCAAAACTGCAGCGCCCAGATAAGCATTGGGCAGCGCGCCGTTAGCACGGGCGCGGGCAGTAATATCCATATACTGTGTACCCAGAGCTGTGAAATAGTTCATGATGGCATTGGCCACCGGGAGATATTTCTCATCGGGCTGTACGGAAGATACGGCAAAGAAGTTGGAAAGTGCAAAATTCTTTACAACAAGATCGAGAACCGGAACGCCGTGAACTTCAGTAACGTCGGTTTTCGGGTTCATGCGGCTTGCGCCGGACTTGTTACGCATGGATTCTCTGGTCAGCTGAGCACCTACCTGGTTGCCAAGTTTTTTGATGGCATCGTTGTAGGGTTCCATGGCTTCAACAGCTTTCATTTTGAGCTTTTCAGGCAGATTAATACCCTGTTCATTGACAAACCAAGGTTTCAGGCTCAGGTCGCCGAATGCTTCAAAATCGGGTTCTTCGCCGATCTCTTTGTAGATGGCGGCCATTGCAGGGGGGGCATCCTGGATGGATTCAATTCTGACACCCTTTTTGGAGCATTTGGGGCTGTCAGGGTTGAACATATCCACGCCAAAGTACTCATCAAACCATTTTTCTTTGGCAAGGGCATCATCACCACCACCAGCGATGGCGCCGGCATGACCAACCGCGCGGCTCAGGTTGGCTTTCCAGCGGCCTGTTACGCAGCATACGATGGGTTTGGTCAGCTTGATGGTGCCGTCGGCAACCCAGTCAAGGGCTTGTTTTTCATAATATCCGCCGGGCTCAATGTAGCAGAAGATCGCTTTGGTACGCGGATCATTTTCTGCACAATAGAGGAATTCGGGGAAGGCAAACTGGATATAAAGGTCCTTACCGGAGCTAAGTACGGTAGATGTACCGAAACCTGCAGTTTTCAGGTATTCAGGAATGGTGGTACTGAAGTTACCGGAGTTACTGAAAACAGCAACACTACCTTTTACAAGGGATTCACCGGGGTTGTTTCCGCCCAGGGCGCCACCAACACGAACCTGGTCCCAGGAGTTACCAATACCCAGGCAGTTTCCGCCAAATACGTCAATTTCATTTTCCTGTGCGATGGCACGGATAAATGCAGAATCCTTAACACCAACTTTTTCAGTCAGGATAACGATTTTGGTCAGATCGGGGTTGTGGGCAATCAGCTCAGCGGCAGCAGCAGCAACCGCTGTGGGGGGCAGATAGATAACGCCGACATCAAATTTAATACCGGCATCAACGATCTCTTTAACACTGCCGTATGCAGGGATATCACCAATTTTGGTTTCCAGTTTTGCACCGGATTTACCATATTGAACACCAGCAACAATGTTGCCGCCACTGAATTCATGTGATGTGGGGGTTACACCTCTACTTTCACCACCCAGAAGATTCATTACGATGCAGCGAGAATCTTTATTTGCTATTTCTTCTAGACTATTTACTCCCACGTAGTAGGGGAACGGATTAGTTTGGCTCATAGCTTCTCCAATAAAATGATTTAATTTCTGTTTAAATTGCTAAAATGCTTTTGATTTATAATTAAATCGTCAGATTACCTTTGACCTTTGTTTTTGACCCGGCAAATAATTATTTTTTATTTGCTGTAATCCATGCATCCAGTTCCAGGGTGTAATTCAATACACCAATCATACTACTGTCGAAACCGAACATCTTGTAAGGGATCTTCATACTGTCAAGAAGGTCACGGGCATAAATCATTCCCTGCACAACGTTTGGACCACCACGGCCGATTACAACGTGCACATCAGGATTCAGTGCAATATTTTCTCTTAAAGCATCCAGCATCGCTTTAATGGTAACAAAAATATCGGTGTTGTTTGCTTTACCACCAATAATCTGAACAATGTTGGCATTTTTCAGGAAGTGTCTGTAGCAAATGCTTGCAATCTCTTTCATCTTTGCATAGGGGGGGTTTCCACCAAAGTCAGATGAGAACATTGCTTTGTCGCCCAGAACCTCAGTGGCTGCACTGTTGGCACCGCCACCGAACATGAAGGGCAGGATGGTTCCATTGGGGTTCAGTTCCACAACGTCGCTCTGTCCCTGATAGGTTCTCAGCTGGTTGATTTCAGTTTCAAAATCAGTCAGTTCGGTAGCAAATACTTCGTTCGGGAATTTGATGCGGGTATGTGCGGGATCGTCCTGGTCGAAAGCTGCTTTAACGTCGCAAGCCACCGGAAGGGGACGTTTGCCTTTTTTCATACGAATGGGGTTCAGCTCAATCATGGTCAGGCCATAATTGTTATACAGATCCCACAGTTTGGGAAGCTGCTGTACCAGCGGGCTGATGAAAGGTTTGGGGCATCCAAGTTTCAGCAGTGCGTCATTGATATGATAGCCTCTGAGGCCTTCATTGGGGTTAAAGGGAACAATGGCTTTTTTGTCGTCGGGCAGTTCTTCAACTTCAACACCACCTTCAACAATCAACAACATGGTCGGTGTTCTGGTGATTGTAGAGGTTGTAATACTTACATAAATTTCTGCATCGGAAGCAACAAATTCTTCAAATGTGCAACCGTTTGCTTTATGTGTCGTAGGGCCTTGCTGATATTCGGCAAAGCAAAGGTCTTTTCTGGCCTGATTGGCGTCTGCATAATTGTCGACAATTTTTACCAGCCCTGCTTTTCCTTTTTTACCGGCACTGCCCATAAAAGAGGGTTTTACAACGACTTTGCCGCCTTTTTTGATCAGCGCTTCAATCTGTTCTTTGGTAGCATTTTCTGTCAGGGTCTCTGCTACGGGGAAATCAACTGTATCCATCAATTGCTTTCCGTATTTTAATCCAGTTAGTTGCATTTTTCCTCCCTGATAATTGTGTGAATTTAATTAAATAAAACTTCTCAATTCATTCGATATTACCAACAGACTTCAATCTTAACACTTTGTTTTTTCGCAAAACATAAATGTCAATTTATTAAGCATCCAGCCTACCCTTGCATGGTTCACAGATTGCTTCAAGGGGTTTTTGGCTGTTTTGCTTCGTCGCAAGAAGGTTTAAAGTTCCCCCTAAACTTTTCCCTATCAAGCCCTCCTTTCTTTATTGGGAATTTGCTAAATTTAAATAATCTTTTTAAAGATCTCTTAACATCTGTTAACAAGTTTAAACTTATATAGGATAGGAACTTCCGTTTTGTCAATAGGATAGTGCAGCCAAAATTCACCGTCGAAATTTAATATGCTTCCATAAAAAAGCGGACAGGTGGCAGCCATGGGGTTTTAACCTTATCTATAACACATCAATTGTTAGTCTATAAAAACTATCGTATGGTATTGTCAATTTATTTTTCGCTGTGTTTGGCATCTTTAAACATCGCGAATGGTGCAGGCATGGTGTTGCCTAAAGCAATAGCGTTAACTAAATAAAGAGGCACAGGCAGATCTGCCAAGGAGATAGGATTAGTTAATTCTTTTTCTTGTTCGAACTTGAATGATCGTATGCCTTGTGACATATTTGTATGCACCCCCTCGTTGGTGGTAGCTTTTCGATTTCTGGGGTACTATAGCGACTCAATTCAGCAAGCGCAACAAAAAATTTTATTTTTTTTTACAATAAATCATAAAGAAGGATAGCGGGAATTTGAGTATGGCGTAACTGTAATTGCGGTCCATTAAAATTATAGGAAATCATCTGCAATTCTTTTACCACAAACGCCGTAATGACAATTATCAAGTCCTTATATTATATGTTGACTAAGACACTGATTTTAAACTATATAGATCGGCTGTATATTTTTTTGGTAACAAACAACAAAGATTGAAGATATAAAACCCATGCAGACCATACGCGGATTCAGAGATATTTTACCAGAGCAGATTACTCTGTGGCAGAAGGTGGAGCAAGAAGCGGCAGCCCTGTTTGAATCCTTTGGATACAGGGAAATCCGTATCCCTATCGTGGAGAAGACAGCATTGTTTGCCCGGAGTATCGGAGAAACAACCGACATTGTTGAAAAGGAGATGTACACCTTTGAAGACAGGAAGGGTGAAATGCTCACGCTTCGGCCCGAGGCCACAGCATCCATTTGCAGGGCGTACATCCAGCATAAAATGTATGCGGCCGAGCCGGTACGCAAATTTTATCTGACAGGCCCCATGTTCCGTCGGGAGCGTCCGCAAAAAGGGCGCTACCGCCAGTTTTACCAAATTGACGCAGAGGTTTTCGGAGTAGCATCCCCTTATATTGACAGTGAACTGATTTTTCTTTTGCACACATTGTTACGCCGTCTTGGACTTGAAGGCCTTTCAGCCCATATCAACAGCCTTGGTTGCCCGACCTGTCGTCCTGATTTCCAAAAAGCCCTGCTTGATTTTTTAGGCGAACGAAAAGACCATTTGTGCGAGAACTGCCAACGCAGACTGGTTAAAAATCCATTGCGGATACTGGACTGTAAAGTACAGGCATGCAAGCAGGCCCTTGAGGGATCACCGGCTACAGTGGATCATCTATGTCCGGATTGCAGTACCCATTTTGAAACCGTGAAAAACAGCCTTGAAAAACTGGGGGTGGATTTTATAATCGACGACACCCTGGTTCGTGGGCTTGATTACTATACCCGTACGGCCTGGGAAATCCAGACCACAACCCTCGGTGCCCAGTCCGCCGTTGCCGGGGGCGGTCGGTACGATCGTCTGGTGGAAGAACTTGGCGGTCCTTCGACACCGGCAATTGGGTTTGCCATCGGGTTTGACCGCCTGGTCGAAGTAATGGAGCAGCTTGACAACCAGGCCGGTGAAACAGGCCCGGACCTTTTTATTGTCAGCCTGGGGGCAGACGCCCTGCAATATGCATTTGAATGGTCCTGCCGGCTTAATACCATGGGCATAAGAACAGATACGGATTTCCGTGGAAAAAGTATGAAAGCGCTGATGAAACGGGCAAATAAACTCAATGCCGATTTTGTTCTCATTGTCGGTGACAATGAACTTGCCCAAAAAAAACTTGTGCTGCGCAACATGGCGACCAAGGAGCAGACTGAAATCGGGCTGGATAATCTGGTAAATGACCTGGCAAAACTAATTAAACATTAATATCGTTATGGAGTTTAAGAATAAAAGTGACTGATTTACTTGGAGATATGAAACGCACACACACCTGCATTGAGTTGGGAGAAAGCCAGATTGGCCAGGACGTCGTACTCATGGGGTGGGTTCAGCACCGCCGGGATCACGGCGGCGTTATTTTTGTGGACCTTCGGGACCGGGAAGGCATTACCCAGGTTGTATTTGATCCGTCGGTCTCCGAGGCTGTCCATGAAAAAGCCCAGGAAATCAGAAATGAATATGTCCTGGGCATTAAAGGAAAAGTATCGGCACGGCCTGCCGACATGGTAAACCCCAGGATGACCACCGGTGCCATAGAAGTGCTTGTAGACGAATTGCGGATCTTTTCCAGAGCCAAAACACCGGCCTTTCAGATTGAAGACCGGGTGGATGCCTCGGAAACCATACGTCTGCAATACCGTTATCTGGATTTAAGGCGCACCCAGCTTAAAAACAATATTCTGGCCCGGCACAAAACCACCATGACGGTTAGAAATTTTCTGGATGCCAACGGTTTTATAGATATCGAAACCCCGTTTCTGACCAAAAGCACCCCTGAAGGCGCCAGGGACTACCTGGTTCCCTCCCGAGTCAACCAGGGTGATTTTTACGCCCTGCCCCAGTCCCCCCAGTTGTTCAAACAGCTTTTGATGGTTGCCGGATTTGACCGGTATTACCAGATTGTCAAATGCTTCAGGGACGAAGATCTGCGGGCGGACCGCCAGCCTGAGTTCACCCAGATTGATATGGAGCTCTCCTTTGTGGATGAATACCAGGTGATGGAGATCACCGAAGGGTTAATCAAAGCTATATTTAAAAATGTGCTGGATGTGGACTTTCCTGACCCCTTCCCCACCATGACCTGGGCCGAGGCTATGGACCGGTTCGGCCTGGACCGTCCGGATTTAAGATTCGGCTTGGAATTAAAAAATGTATCCGACATTGTAGCCAATGCGGATTTCAAAGTGTTTGCCTCTGTGGTTAAAAACGGCGGGCTGGTCAAGGCTATCAATGCCAAGGGCTGTGCTGATTTCTCCAGAAAACAGATTGATGAACTCACAGAATTTGCAGCCGTTTACAGGGCCAAGGGCCTGGCCTGGATAAAAATAAAGGAAGATCAGTGGCAGTCCCCCATTGCCAAATTCTTTTCTGATGATGAAAAAGAAGCATTGAAGCAACGCCTCGATCTTGAACCCGGAGACATTGTCTTTTTCGTGGCGGACCAGCCCAAAATCACCAATGAAGCCCTGGGTCAGTTGAGAAATGAATTGGCACGCAGGCTTGGGCTCATTGATGATAATGAGTTCAAGTTTACCTGGATCACCCACTTCCCCATGTTCGAATATGATGAAACGGAAAAACGCTACCAGGCCCTCCACCATCCGTTTACCGCACCCATGGAATCGGATCTGGACAAATTAGAGACCAATCCTCTGGAAGTCAACTCCCGGGCCTATGACCTGGTGCTGAACGGTATTGAAATCGGCGGCGGCAGCATCCGTATCCACGACAGCGAACTGCAGCAACGGGTGCTCAAGTGTTTAGGCATCGGCGAAGAAGAAGCCAAGGAAAAATTCGGTTTCCTCTTGGAGGCACTGACGTTCGGTGCCCCGCCCCACGGCGGCCTGGCCTTTGGTCTGGATCGCCTGGTTATGCTGATTTGCCAGGAGGACTCCATCCGCAACGTCATAGCCTTTCCCAAAACCCAGAAGGCCACCTGCCTGATGACCCAGGCACCGTCAAAAGCGGCCTCGGCCCAACTACAGGAACTGGCCATTAAAACGGTAAAGCCGATAGAGTAAACCTCTATCGTTCAACGTCGGCCTTAAAATTAAAAACCGCCCCGAAAACTATTTGTTTCCGGGGCGGATTTATTTGAAAGCCCGGCATCTCCTATGCCATAAAGCGTAAGATGCGACACTTTATATCTTAAAATGAGTTCTCGACGCTGAAGTACAGTAAAGGCTATGTCCGTTTTCTTTTTACATGGAGAATCGGGGTATTGAACACCAGAGCAGAGACATCTTTATCGTTTTTAACCTTAAGCTCCAATGCATTTTGATCAATTTCAAAATATTTTGATATCACATTAACGATATCCGTCTGAAGATCAGTCAAAGTGGTGTCGTTCACTTCCAGCTTATCGTAAACTAAAGAAAATTGAAGCCGCTTTTTTGCTTCGTCACTACTTCTTTTCTGGCCTGTGAACCGTCTCAAAAATTCTTGCAGCATTCAACGCTCCTTATCTTAACCCGAAAGTTTTACTCAGTTTGCTCCATACGCTGGTTTTCTGATTTGGCACCTCAATGGGAACCTCTTCGCCATTCAAACGTTTGGCAATCCTACGAAAAGCCTGTCCGGCAGTGGAATCATTCTGGAGCACCAGGGGCGTACCGGTGTTGGAGGATATGAGTACTTTTTCATCCATGGGTACAAGCCCTGCCAGTTCAATGGATAAAATATCCAACACATCTTCATGACTGAGCATTTCCCCACGTTCCACACGCGCCGGTTCAAGACGGTTAACAATGAGTTTGGGTTCCAGGGAGCGGGCATACAAAAGGCCGATAACGCGATCCGCGTCCCTGACGGCTGATACATCCGGGGTGCAGACCACAACCGCTTCATTGGCGCCGGCAATGGAATTTTCAAACCCTCTTTCAATACCGGCCGGAGAATCCATAATCACATAATCAAATTTTTTGCGCAATTCCTTGGCCACGCGTTCAACACCTGCCGGTGACAGCACATCTTTATTATCGCTTTGGGAGGCCGGGATAAGAAAAAGATTCTCAATACGTCTGTCCCGGATGGCGGCCTGGTCAATCTTGCACCGACCCTGTACCACATCCACAATATTAAAAACAATCCGGTTTTCCAAGCCCATAACCACATCAAGATTACGCAGTCCGATATCCATATCCACAATAGCGACCCTTTTTCCTTCAAGAGCCAAGGCTGCGCCGATGGAAGAGGTCGCTGTTGTTTTACCTACGCCGCCCTTTCCAGATGTTACGACAATAATTTTACCTTCCAAGTTACACCTCAATAGTTATGATTGTTTTTTCTTTATATCACTTCCGGCCAGGGCATCCGTTTAAACGGATTTTCTTTCATATAATCTTTGACCACAATCCCGTCCTGATCCACACAGGCAAATTCAGGCCCCTGGCTTCCTGGTTCGCCAGCGCCGGTGGCTGTCACCAAGCCGATCTTTACCAGATTTGGATTAAATACCAGGGCAAATATTATGGCCTCATCATTTTCCGGGTAACCGGCATGAACTTTTCCAGCCAGGGTGCCAAGCACAATAACATCGCCGCCTGCGGTAAGCTCGGCACCGGGATTCACATCCCCTGTGATGACCAGATGCTTTCTGGCATTGATTTTTTGCCCGGAACGTACCCGCCCCCTGAGCATAAGCACATCACTTTTATGATGATTCCAACCCTTGGACAGATCCCTTTGACGGCGACGTTCGGTGGGAATGGAGCGTTTTTTGGGGGTCGTCGAAATCGTGCCAAGCTCAAAATTGCTTTCAAGGTGCGCCTTTACCCTGGCAACCAGATCCTCCTGCCCGCCGGCATCACCAACATCAAGTATCACATCCGCATTTATAGCCAGATGTTTGAGCTTTTTCAACAATCTGTCGGTTTCAGCAATGATTTCAGACTCCGGATGGGAGGGGTCTATGGTAATCCACAACCCGCCACCGGCACCTTTGAGTTTTACAGGAGCGGTGTTATCAAAATTTATCATTTAAATCCATATGCAAAGTTGAGATTGATCCATACCATTCCCGGCCAACGTAAAAAGCCGTTCAAAATATGGATTCAAGAATGTTCAAAAGACTATAAAAAATCAGGAAAATTGTGTCAAGGAATGATGACGTTTCCCCAGCACCCACTCAGTGAGCCTTTGAACGAAAGCTCGAATTTTAACAAGAAGCACCCCGGAGATAATGTCCAGCCTGGCTGATTTATCGTCAAACACCAGAATAGAACAAACATCGGAAATAATCCTTCACTCAAGAATCTCTCTTAACTTATGTGAAAAATCCACCACGGAATAGGGCTTGAGAATATATCCTTTGCACCCCTGTCTGAGCATCTCCTGGGCATTTTCATCAATGGCATACCCTGTGGAAAGCAGAACCTTGATATCAGGATTAAGTTTTTTCAGCGCTAAAAACACATCCAGTCCGTCCATACCCGGCATGATCATATCCAGAACCACAACATTTATGTCGTCCTTTTTATCCTTATAGATTTTCAAGGCCTCTTTACCAGAAGCCGCTGTAAAAACCGTATACCCCAGGGCCTTGCATAATGTACGGCCAACGTTAAGAATGCGTTGTTCATCATCCACCAAAAGCACACACTCATGGCCAAGTTTCAACTCCTCCTGGGCAGAGGGCATGTCATCCAGATGGTTGTGATTGTACTCTGCCAGGGGCAGAATAATGGAAAAAGAGGAGCCGACGTTCAAAGAGCTCCAAACATCAATGACCCCGTTATGGTGTTTTACGATTTTCTTTGCAAAGGTAAGCCCAAGTCCTTTTTTTTCCGGAAACTGTTTGTGTTTGTGTGAATAAAAGGCTTTGAATATTCTTTCCAAGGTGGCACTTTCCATGCCGATGCCGGTATCGGATATGGTAATTTTACAAAAAAACCCGGACTCCACCCCAAAGTCATCTGCCGTACCATTAAGAATTGCGGCAGCTTCCGTGCGCACAGAAAGCTTACCGCCTTCGGGCATGGCCTGCAATGCATTAGTAATGATCGCAGTGACCACCTGTTTAATCTTTTCAGGATCGCCCTTGATAATTAAAGGTTTGGCATCAAGGCTTACATCCAGAATGATCCGCCGCCCTTTCAGGTTAAGAGTTTCCACCACAGATCGCACCAGCCTGTTGGCATCCATGCGTGTTAAATAAACTTCATCGGCCATGGCAAATCCGAGCAACTGGTTGGCTAGATCGGATCCTTTGTCAACACTGGATAAAATTTCAATGATGTGGTTGTAAAGCGGGTCTGTGGGATTAACATTGTTCAACATCAGGGAGGCATGTCCCTTGATGGCGGTCAACAGATTATTAACGTCATGGGCAATGCCGTTGGCAAGGGCCTCCACAGCATCTGTTTTTTCAAACTGAGTTGCAGTTGTAATATGTTCCATCAGTCCGTATCCTGGTCCGTTTGATGCTTTGTACTTGCCTTATGTCTTTTCCACTATTCCAAAGCGATGATGCCTTCAAGGATGGCATATTTGGTTAAGCCGGCCACTGAAAAAATATTAAGCTTTTTCATAATATTTCTTCGATGGGTTTCTACGGTCTTAACACTTACACCCAGTGTTTCGGCAATATCTCTGGTTTTTTTGCCTTCAGCAATCAATTGAAGGACTTCCCGTTCCTTGCGGGAAATCTTATTAAATTGGGGCTGTGTTTCCCCTGTGCTGCTATTTTTGCCCTGGCCGTCGTTACACATTCTGGCAATGGCGGGCGTCAAGTAAAAATTTGTACGAAGGACCTCCTGGATAGCATCATAAATTTCATCAAAAGCAGACTCTTTAAGAATATATCCGGAAGCGCCCGAATCAAACATTTTATCAACAATCTTTTTACTTGAATGCATAGATAAAGCGATCACCCTGGTATGGGGCACCTCTTTCCTGATTTTGGCCGTGGCTTCCACGCCATTGAGATCAGGCATGGAAATATCCATCATCACAATATCCGGCTGAAGGACGATTGCCTTTTCAACGGCCTCTCTGCCGTTTTTTGCAATATCCATAACCTGTATGCCCCTGTTTTCCAGAAGGCTTCGCAACCCCTCCCGGATGATGGCATGATCGTCAGCTATTAGGACTTTTAACTGCATATGGCTCCAAAATAATTTGTCAAAGTTTATATTGAAGATCAGTTAAAATCAAATATAAATTATTTGAACACATAAAAAACCTGCAGGTGAAGCCCAGGGCTTTTTTGTTTGCTCAAGCCGGCGAATATTGATAAAAAAGTACGCATGTAAACACATTAAATATCAACCATACCATTTCTCAAGGCAAAAAATATGATTAAAACGTTTACGGTTAAAGGCCGGCAGAGCACATCGGCTATCCATGTAGGCGCGTCTCTATCCTGTGTAGAAGACTATCTGCCGAATCAGGGCCCTGTGGTTATTGTTACCGATGAAAACATCCTCAAACATTATGGCGCATCATTTCCTGCCGGGCATGTGATCACCATTGGCACAGGAGAAAAGATTAAAACCCTTGCTACGGTAGAATATATCCTGCGGGAAATGATTAACGCCGGGTGCGACAGGTCAAGTTTTTTGCTGGCGATAGGTGGTGGCATTGTCTGTGACATCGCTGGATTTGTGGCGTCTATTTTTCTAAGGGGCATCCCTTTCGGCTTTGTTTCCACCTCCCTTCTTTCCCAGGTAGATGCCAGTGTCGGAGGCAAAAACGGCGTTAACCTGGATGCGTTTAAAAATATGGTGGGGGTATTCAACCAACCGCAGTTTGTCTTATGTGACATCGACATGCTGTCCACTCTGCCGGCCAGAGAGATCTCTAACGGCCTGGCCGAGATTGTCAAGCACGGACTGATCAACGATCGTCCCCTTCTGGAGTTTGTCGAAAATAACCAGGATAAAGCCTTGGGCCTGGACCGGGAAACGGTTTTCAGGATGGTTGCAGACTCAGTGGCAATTAAATCTCGTGTGGTCCAGGCAGATGAACGGGAGGCCGGGGAGCGCCGCAAGCTTAACTTCGGGCACACCATCGGACATGCGTTTGAAAAACTGAACCCCTGCGGTCATGGCCGTGCAGTCGCCGCAGGGATGGTCGCGGCAGCACAATTTTCCCAGCAAAAAGGGCATATCAATGAAAAAGATGTGGATCGAATCAAGGATTTGCTTTCAGGCCTTGGACTGCCTGTTACCTTTGATTTTCCCGCTGAACAGATCATTGAGGCGGCATCCAGGGATAAGAAAAAACAAGGAAATAATCTATTTTTTGTTTTTCTTAAACAGATCGGACAGGCTTGGGTAGAGAACATCAGCTATGAAGAACTAAATGGTTTTATTCGTGGTTATTTTAGCTGATATTCGTTATTATACTGAAATCATTCAAGCTCTTTTCTATTTAGGATGGGTCAAAATATTTTCTACGGCTGTGAAATAACAATGTAGCGGGCACGATGGCTATCAATCAAGCCCGCACATCCCATATCGACTAAAGACAATAAAAATTTTATTGACTATTTAACTTAAATAAGTATTATTCCTATTTAGGATTACCCCCAAAGGAAGCCCAATTGGATCTATTCTACCAAAAATGTAAGGCAAACAAGCTGAAAATTACACCCCAGCGTGTAGCAATTTACAAGGTGTTAACAGCGTCTGTTTCCCATCCCAGTGCAGAACAGATCCACAGAGAGGTAAAAAAACAGTTCCCTAATATCAGCATTGATACGGTGAACCGAACACTTTTAACCTTTGCCGGCGCTCACATGATTGATGTTGTGGAAGGCCATGGTGATCCCCGACGATTTGACTCAAATCAAACAGCGCATCACCATTTTTACTGCGTCTCCTGTCACAAAATATTTGATTTTGAGGCAGATCTTTTGGACAAATTAGCTCTGCCCCCGGATATGGAAAAAAATTTTTTAATCACGGGAAAAAGGGTCTGTCTGACAGGCTATTGTGACCAGTGCCGCAGTAAAACGGCAGATGAAAAAAAGTAACATGGTAGCGGCAACGCACCGCATATAAAACATGAATTTAAGGATTTAAGGAGATTCTAATTATGGCAAGTCTAAAAGGAACCAAAACAGAAAAAAACCTGCTCACCGCTTTTGCCGGTGAATCCCAGGCAAGAATGCGCTACACTTATTTTGCCAGCCAGGCTAAAAAGGACGGCTATGTCCAGATTTCAGAAATTTTTACCGAAACAGCCAACCAGGAAAAAGAGCATGCAAAGCGCTTTTTTAAATTTCTTGAAGGCGGAGAAGTCGAGATTACCGGCAGTTTTCCTGCTGGTGTCATCGGCACGACCCTGGAAAATCTGAAAGCTGCTGCGGCCGGGGAAAATGAGGAGTGGTCCCAGATGTATCCGGAATTTGCCGCTGTTGCCAGGGAAGAGGGATTTGATGCCATTGCCATGGTTTTTGACATGGTGTCAGTTGCTGAAAAACAGCACGAAAAAAGATACAATGACCTGGCAGCCAATATTGAGGCCGGCACAGTATTCAAAAAAGATGCCCCGATCACCTGGCGGTGCCGGAACTGCGGATATCTGCATGAAGGGACCGAAGCAGTTGAAATGTGCCCTGCATGTGCCCATCCCCAGGCTCATTTTGAAGTTCTCGGTGAAAACTGGTAATTAGTTAAGGTCGTTTTTCCCGATTTTTTGAAAAAGGGATACGCCCTGTCAGGGCGTATCCCTTTTTCAACAGCAATCCTTATTTTTAGTGACCCAAATTGACAAAAACCGATTATGAACTTATTATTACGATAATTTTAACTCAAAAATAGGAAATAGCTATGGCGGAAAATATTATTCACCTCAATGATGAAGATTTCGACGAACTGTTAAAAACTTCCGACAAACCGATTATGGTCGATTTCTGGGCGCCCTGGTGCGGACCGTGCAAAGCCATTGGCCCTACCCTTGAAGCATTGGCCGGTGAATTTGGTGATCAGATTACAATTGCCAAGGTCAACGTGGACGATAACCCCATAAGCCCTAGTAAGCACAACGTTCAGGCCATTCCAACCCTTATTTTTTTCAAGGATGGGGCGGTCGTCAATCAGATTACCGGCATGGTGCCAAAGGAAAAACTTGAAGAGGCAATCAAGAGCGTTCTTTAAGGAGATTTCCAATGACTGAATATGATCTGGTGATTATCGGTGCCGGGCCTGGCGGCCTGACGGCAGGGCTGTACGCAGCCCGAGCTCGAATGAATGTTTTGCTGATTGAAAAAGCGGTTCCCGGCGGTCAGATCCTTGTCACGGACTGGATTGAAAATTATCCCGGATTTCCCGAAGGTATTTCCGGATATGATCTGGCCGAAAAAATAAAAGAACAGGCCATGGCTCTGGGGTTGGAGATCGAAACTGCGGAGGTTCAAGGACTTGATCTTTCCGGAACTACCAAGGAAGTTATCCTCAAAGAAAAACGCATAAAAACCAAGTCCCTGATCATTGCCTCGGGCGCATCCCCCAGGAAACTTGGCGTTGGCGAGGACAAGTTCATGGGTAAAGGCATCTCCTTTTGCGCCACCTGTGACGGGCCTTTTTTCCGGGACAAAGTAGTGGTTGCCGTGGGCGGCGGGGATACAGCTATCCAGGAATCTATTTTTCTTACCAAGTTTGCCAAAAAAGTGTATGTAGTTCATCGAAGAGATGAACTGAGGGCCACTAAGATCCTTCAGGAACGCGCTTTTTCCAACGACAAAATTGAATTCCTCTGGGATAGCGTAGTGACGGGAATGGATGGTTTTTTCGGCGTTGAGAAAGTTAATCTAAAAAATTTAAAAACCGGCAATGAGTCACAAATTGAGGCAAACGGCTGCTTTATCTGGATCGGTATTCTGCCCAACACCGAATTTATAAAAGGTGACGTAAAAACCGATGAAAGCGGTTTTATTCTTGTGGACACCAAAATGCAAACCAACGTACCCGGTGTGTTCGCCATTGGCGATGTCAGGGATACGCCTTTGCGCCAGATTGCAACGGCTGTGGGAGATGGCGCTATGGCTGCAGTCAGTGCAGAGCACTACGTAGAGAACTTGTAAAATGAAAAAATTGCTTAGTGCAGGAATGATCTTTCTTCTGCTGTCAGGGTGTTCCCTGTTCGAAGAAACCCATCAGATGAACAAAAACGCCCAACAGCTGGCAGCTGAAGGTGCCGCTTCATTTATGAATGAGGATTACGAGGGGGCGGTTAAGGCTTATACGGATCTGAAAGACTGGTATCCGTTCAGTCAATACGCCATTTTGGCGGAATTAAAGATTGCTGATGCTCATTTTCATCTTGAAGAATATCCAGAGGCCATTGCAGCCTATGAAAATTTTGAAAAGATGCACCCCAAGAATGAGGCTGTGCCATATATCATCAACCAAATCGCTATGTGCTGGTTTAAACAGATAGACACCATAGACCGGGATGCAACGCCCGCCCAAAAGGCACTAAGCGAATTTCAAAGACTGATCCGGTTATTCCCGGAAGATGAGTACAGTCAAAAAGCCTTAGCATACATTGATTCCTGCGTTGACAATATGGCCAGCCATGAACTGTATGTCGCAAACTTCTACAACAAAACAAAAAAATATGAGGCTGCACTGAAACGGTACCAGTATATTGTGGAAAATTATGCCGGGACCGATCAAAGCCAGATCGCCCTTGAAAAAATTCCAGAGTTATCTAAGCACATGAACAACAAAGAAAAATAAAAGCCTTTACTTTTATTTTAATATGTTGTATTCATTTCGGGTTTTAATTTTGATAGAGCGATTTTATTAGGAGTATATAAATATGTCAAAAGAATGTGCAATCTGTGGAAAAAAACCAATGGTAGGCAACAATGTCAGCCATGCTCACAATCTCAATAAAAGGCGCTTCAATCCCAATCTCCAGAGAGTTCGTGCGGAGATTAAACCTGGTTGCGTCAGAAAAATTGATGTATGTACATCCTGTATTAAGGCAGGAAAGGTAACCAAAGCCTCTTAGTGTTTGAACGAAAAGTCGCCCATCTGCGGCATTGTACAAAAATTTCCAATCCTCACAACCTTCCAGGTTGCTCCGGTTGTAAATTTTTGTACGCTTTGCATCTGGACAACTTTTCGCCCAAACATTGAGTCCCGTTCAACACTAAAAGCTGTATTTTTTTTCAGGGTTAAAGATATTTTAATAAATTCCGGTACGCATGAGCATACCGGAATTTTGTTGTTTCAAGACAAGAATTAAGCAAGGCGTCCTTGCGTCATCATGTGCAAAACATCACCTAAGACGCGATACCCTACCCCGCCTGCCCGGGCGGTAATTTTTCCCCAGGTAATGCAAAAATACTTTGCTTACAGAATTTTTGAAGCCAGTTCCGCCAACTCAGAACGCTCACCCTTCTCAAGATTAATGTGGGCATAAAGATTCTGACCCTTCATCTTTTCTATAATATAGGCAAGCCCATTGGTTTGGGTGTCCAGATAAGGATGGTCTATTTGAAAAATATCTCCTGTAAAAATAATCTTTGTGCCCTCTCCTGCCCTGGTGATGATGGTTTTTACCTCATGAGGCGTCAAATTCTGGGCCTCATCCACGATAAAAAACACCCGTACAATAGATCGGCCCCGTATATATGAAATCGGTGTAATAACGATCTTTTCCTCTTCTATCAGCTCTTTGATATTTTTTCCGTTGGAACCATTTTCATTGAAATGATTCTGTATCACAGAGAGGTTATCATACAGGGGCTGCATATAGGGGTCCAGCTTGGAAGCCACGTCTCCGGGAAGAAACCCCAAATCTTTATTACTTAAGGGTACAACGGGCCGGGCGATGAAAATCTGGCGGTAAAATTGTTTTTTAGCCAGAGCGGCGGCAAGAGCCAACAGCGTTTTTCCAGTACCTGCCTTGCCGGAAATGGTAACAAGTGCGATATCCGGATTGAGCATGGCGTTTAGCGCAAAAGTCTGTTCGGAGTTCCGCGGCTTGATGCCGTAACAGATTCTGGGTTGAATCAGTTTCACGGTTTGGCTGGTACCGTCAAAATAGGCCAGGGCGGACTTGGATCCATTTTTCAATATCACATTTTCATTGGCAAACAGCGCAACATCTTCTCCCAGATTGGCGGTGTCGGTTTCATAGGGCTTCTGGTATAGTTGGTCCAGTACCTGGGAACTGATATTATTCACCACCTTCATACCGGTGTACATCTCGGAGATGTTTTCAACATACTGGGAATTATAATTCTCCGTTTTTAAACCAATGGAGCGGGCTTTCAGGCGCAAGTTTACATCTTTGGTTACGAAAACGACATTTTTGAATTCGTTTTCTTTAGCAATGGCATAGGCAATGTTTATGATCCTGACATCCGGAGTAATTTCATTAAAATTGTTTTCAATTATGGGATCCAGGGCAGTGTCCAGGCGGATGGCAATACTGCCCTTTCCGTCATCAATGGGCGCCCCGCCGTTGAGCATCGTATCACTGGACAATGCATCCAGAGTCCTTAAAAAGTCCCGTGCATTGCAGTTAATGACATTGTTCCCTTTTTTAAATTTATCCAGCTCTTCAATAACTGTAATGGGAATGTAAATATCATTGTCTTTGAATTGATGAATGCATCCGCTGTCATGAAGGATGACGTTGGTATCCAGGATAAAGATTTTTTTCATACAAATCTCCGCATTAAAATAAAAATTTTAAAATCAGGGTGTGGCTGATTTAGGCCCATGATCAGAATTAAATCTGCCACAGATACGCCGGATTTTAAGTCACCATCAAGGCACGCCAATGGAAGCATATTTAACATATGTGTCCTTTGGCGTAACGCCGAGGGTGGCTTAAAATACAAGTATATGGGCGATTTTATTTTGACCATGGGCCTTAGATATTGATCGAGAGCAAGGAGGTGGGGTACCGGACCTTTCCTTTCCGGCCTTCTGGCGGGGGCTGGTAAATTAAAACCGTTTACCATAGTATTCCAGGTTAAAGGTTAAAGTTTAAGTCGGGCCGCCTCGAATTGATTGTTACCCTTCGGGCGAATCGTTAGGAAATAAAACGTCCTATACGTTTAAAATAACCTAACTATCTTGAGCATAAATAAAAATGGCTTTATTGTATACTCAATTATTCTAAATTTTGGTTAGAAAATGATGAAAAACAACAATAACATAGTTTTAAGTACTGACCCAAAGCGTGCTTACATTAAAAAAGCCGCGGACTTTATTTTTCCGGATCTTTAATCAAGCATCTCCAGTGACAACCCGTTTAACATCGTTAACGGTTTTTACCCGGCGAAGTTCCGTCATGACCTTTTTAAGCTGGCCGGAACTTTCTACCATAATGGTAAAATAAAAAACACTGATACCCTCGTCCGATGTTTCCGAGTGTGCGTTTAAGATGTTGATACCGGCCTTTGATATCACAGCCGCAATGTCGGCCAAAAGGCCGTGGCGATCGTCTGTCTTGATGCAGATGGAGGCGGGGTAAGATTCTTTAATACCACTGGCCCATTCGACTTCAATGACCCTTTCTCTGGCCATTTTTAAAACATTAAGGCAATTCTTCCGGTGTATGGCAACACCCTGACCCTGGGTGATATATCCGATTATGGGATCTCCTGGCAAAGGATTGCAACATTTTGAAAACTTAACGAGAATATCATTGAGGCCTTTTACAATAACTCCGGTGGTCGGCTTGCCGGCGGGCTTGGAAATTGTTTTTTCAATGATGGCATCATCGGTCTCCTCGGAATCTTTTTCAAACTCAGGCACAGCCCGGTTCAACACCTGAAGCGCCGTCATTTGCCCGAATCCCACATGGGCGATCAGATCGTCAACCGTCTTAAATCCCAGTGAGTCTGCCACCCGGCCAATATCGCCTGATTTGATCAGGGCGTTGAAATTTTGATTGCGCTTTCTGAACGTTTTCTCACACATTTCTCGTCCCAGGGAATAGCTTCGCTCCTTTTCCCTGGCATTAATATAGGCCCTGATTTTTGTCTTTGCTTTGACCGTTTTAACAAAATTGAGCCAGTCCCGGCTGGGGTTATGCCCCTTGGTGGTGATAATTTCAATGGTATCGCCGGTGCGCAGCTCATGGGACAGGGGGACAAGCTTTCCGTTGACCCGGGCACCTGTGCATTGGGCCCCAACTTCGGTATGAATCCGGTAGGCAAAATCAACGGGTGTGGCTT
This sequence comes from uncultured Desulfobacter sp., assembly GCF_963677125.1. NCBI lineage: Bacteria > Pseudomonadati > Thermodesulfobacteriota > Desulfobacteria > Desulfobacterales > Desulfobacteraceae > Desulfobacter > uncultured Desulfobacter sp. The sequence continues at coordinate 3,906,319 of NZ_OY781882.1, forward strand.
TTTTAGGAAGGGTTTTGATCTCCCCTGCCGGGGTAAACACGTAAATTTCTCCGGGATAAAGATCTATACGTACATTTTCAAGGAATTCATCCGGATCTTTGAGGTTTTCCTGGTTCTCCACAAGATTGCGGATCCAGGCAAACAGTTCCCCGGTATTTTCATCAATCTTGGTGCCTTCCTTGTATGACCAGTGGGCGGCAATGCCCGATTCCGCCACCCGGTCCATCTCATGTGTCCTGATCTGGATCTCCACCCGCTCTCCCTTAGGGCCGATGACCGTGGTGTGGATGGACTGGTACATATTGGGCTTGGGATTGCCGATATAGTCCTTTATTTTATAATAAATCGGTTTCCACATGGAGTGCACCGCCCCCATGGCGGCATAACACTGGGGCACGGTGTCCAGAATGATTCGAAAGGCAATGATGTCATACACATCATCGAATTCGAGCCCCTGGGACAACATTTTCTGGTAAATGGAATAAAAGGATTTAAACCGCCCTTTGATCTGACAGGGCAGCTCCATCTCGTCCATTTTATAGTGCAGAGAGGTTGACACCTCGTTAATATACGCTTCCTGCTCGTCCTTGGCTTTATTGACCAGGGTCTGAATTCGATCGTGCTCTTCACGCAGGGTATAAAAAAAGGCCATCTCTTCCAGTTCATTCTTAATCCAGAAGATGCCCAACCGGGCGGCGATGGGTGCATAGATATCCAGGGTTTCCTGGGCAATGGCGGCCTGTTTTTCGGGTTTTCTATGGTATTTAAGTGTCCGCATATTATGCAGACGATCTGCCAATTTTATGAGCACCACCCGGATATCATCCGCCATGGCCAGGATCATTTTGCGCAAAGATTCTGCCTGCTGAGCCACTTTAGTGGCTGCATGCAGGGCGGACAGTTTGGTCACGCCCTCCACAATATGTGCCACCCCAGGGCCGAACATATCGGAAATATCTTCTTTGGTTGCAGGGGTATCCTCAATGACATCATGAAGTAAGGCGGCAGCAATACTCTCCATATCCAGCTTCATGTGGGCCAAAATATTGGCCACTTCCAGGGGATGGGACAGATAGGGTTCTCCCGAGAGCCGGACCTGGCCTTCATGGACCTGGGCTGAATATATATAAGCCCGGTCAATGAGCGAGACATCCGCATCTGGACTGTATTCATAAATTTTGTCCAATATGTCGGTGATTCGAATCATTTTACTCTACCGGCTCTTAGGCTGTCCCTGACCCATACTTAATATGCTTTGGCAAACAGGACGCGTCGTTCACTTTTTGCACCACAACAAATACAGGTGCCCTCCTCGTCCGGGCTGTCAAAGGGAATGCACCGTATGGTTACGGACAGATCCTGTTTTATTTTTTCTTCACATTGGCCTGATCCGCACCAGTGGGCCAGTACAAAAGCGCCGTTGTTGTAACCTTTTGCTTTTTTATACAGATCGTAAAATTTGTCTTTTTCATCAATGAAAAAGGTATTGGCTTCCCGAAAGGCTTGGGCGCGCTGGAACAGGGTTTTTTGGATATCATCCAGGATATCGGAGATGGTATTAATAAAGTCTTCTCTATTGATCCCCTTTTTCTCACCCGTATCCCTGCGGGCCATGAACACGCTGTTGTTTTCAATATCCCGGGGCCCCAGTTCCACACGCACGGGAATACCTTTTTTCACCCAGTCCCAGCCTCTGGCACCACCGATATCCCTGTTATCAATCTCCACCTCCACGGGCAGACCATGAAAAGTCTGCTCTCTTAAGCGCGCTTTGAGTTCTTCAGCGCTTTCCAGAACACCTGAATTGTCCGCCCCTTTCTTGATGATGGGCAGAATCACCACATGGGCCGGGGCAATGCGGGGCGGCACTACCAAACCGTCATCATCGGAATGCACCATGATCATGCCGCCGATCATCCGGGTGGATGTCCCCCAGGAGGTGGTCCAGGCATATTCTTCCTGGCCCGATTCACTCTGAAATCTGATGTTGGACCCTTTGGCAAAATTCTGGCCCAGAAAATGGGAAGTGCCGGCCTGGAGCGCCCTTTTGTCCTGCATCATGGCCTCAATGCAGGTGGTGTCATCTGCTCCGGGGAACCGTTCGGATTCACTCTTGCGGCCTTTGACGACCGGCATGGCCAGGTGCTCTTCAACAAACTTGGCGTAAAGTTCCAGCATCTGAAGAGTACGGTCCATGGCCTCATCTTTGGTGGCATGGGCCGTATGCCCTTCCTGCCATAAAAATTCACTGGTCCGCAAAAACATGCGCGTACGCATTTCCCAGCGCACCACATTGGCCCACTGATTTAAAAGGATCGGCAGATCTCGGTAAGAGGAGGTCCATTTAGACATGGACTCACCGATAATGGTTTCGGATGTAGGCCGGACAATCAGCGGCTCGGTGAGTTCACCGGCCGGTACAAGCCCGCCGTTTTCACCCTTTTCCAGTTTATGATGGGTGACAACGGCACACTCTTTGGCAAAGCCTTCCACATGCTCGGCCTCTTTTTCAAGATAGCTTAGGGGAATAAATAATGGGAAATAGGCGTTTTTTACCCCGGTCTCCTTGAACATGGCATCCATCTGTCTCTGTATATTCTCCCAGATGGCAAATCCCCAGGGTTTAATCACCATACATCCGCGGACCGGCGAGTTTTCCGACATGTCCGAGGCTTTTACCACCTCCTGGTACCACTGGGGATAATCTTCTTCCCGTGTGGGGGTGATGGCAGTCTTAACTTTCTTTCCCATTTATTTCCTCCGCATTTAGAGTCATTGCGTCAATCTCTTTTATCAATTCATCCACAAGACATGCTTGGTCAATTTTACGGACAACTTTACCCTTTTTAAACAAAATTCCCTTACCGTCACCGCCGGCAATACCGATGTCCGCTTCTTTGGCTTCGCCCGGACCATTGACCACACATCCCATAATCGCAACTTTAATCCGTGCTGTGCGCTCAAGTAAAGCTTTTTCTACCTGTTCGGCAATTTTAAACAAATTTATTTTACACCGTCCGCAGGTGGGACAAGAAATAAGCTCCGGACCCCTTTGGCGCAGGCCCAATGCCCGCAAAATTTCAAATCCGGTACGGATCTCTTCCACCGGGTCCCGGGTCAGGGAAACCCGGATGGTGTCCCCGATGCCTTCGGACAGCAGCATGCCGATGCCGATGGCAGATTTGGTGATACCGGCATAAAGGCCGCCCGCCTCGGTCACTCCCACATGAAAGGGCACATCAGTCAATGGCGCAAGCTGCCGGTAGGCCTCCACGGTACGTTCCACATCCGATGCCTTCAAAGAAACCTTAATATCATAAAACCCCAAATCTTCTAAAATCCGGATATTGGCAAGGGCGCTTTCCACCATTCCCTTGGCCGTTACACCGAACTGTTTTTCGATCTCTTTCTCCAAAGACCCGCCGTTTACTCCGATACGAATGGGAAGCTTATGGGCTTTGGCACAATCCACCACAGCTTTTATTTTATCAGCCGAGCCGATGTTGCCCGGATTGATCCGCAGCCCATCTACGCCGGATTCGGCCGAAGCGATGGCCAGGCGCCAGTCAAAATGGATGTCGGCAATCAAAGGAATATGAATATTCTCTTTGATTTCTTTTAATGCCTTGGCCGCCTCCATATCCGGCACGGCTGCCCGGACAATGTCGCACCCGGCCTTTTCCAGGGACAATATCTGATTTACAGTGGCTTGCACATCCTGGGTCTGGGTGTTGGTCATGGACTGAACCGAAACCTGTGCATCAGACCCCACAGGCTGTGACCCCACCTTTATCTGCCGGGTTTTCCGGCGTTCTTTGAGCAGCGGCATAATTAAATCCTTATTTTAAAAAGCAAATGCCTGCATCGCGATCTGCCGGATGCAAGCATATATTTATAGTCGATTAAACTACCATATTGGGATAGTTTTTTTCAAGACGTTGATGCCGGATCGAAGTCCGGGATAGTGGTATAAAGCCAACAGGATCTTGAAGCCCTATCATGTCGGTGCAACGGTGTGTAACCTAATCATAATTTTTCCCCAAATTATGTAAGCGATTGGGCATTGAAAGCTTATTTGCAACCTGCATTTAAATTGAATTATAGGCCATCGAACAATCCCGCCTCTTTGCAAGCCTTCAAAAACGGTTCTTTTAAAAAATTTGCTTCGGCATATGGTTTTTTCTCGGCGCTTCTGGAGAGTGTTTTTAAAAAATCATCTGGTTTCCGGTTGTCTTCCTGCCACTCATCAAGCACTTGCTCAATCCAATATTTGCCGTCGCTCTCTCCACAGCATTTGGCTTTATATCGTTCCCGGATGCCATAAACATCATCCCAGGTATTGATCTGTTCCTGCAACGCCTCCGGTCCAAAGGATATTTCGATGTCCTGCGGCTCGATGTTTTCCCAATCCTCACACTCCAATTTCAGGCTCAGTTCAATTCTATGGGAATTGGCCGCGTAAGGATAAAATGATTTCCGTTTTCCGTTTGTTTGGGTTAGCAAAGGATCTTTCGAGTTGTATGCAGGATCTTTGGTGAGTTTATAAGAACTGTTGCACTCATGGCATGCCGGTGCCAGATTTTTAAAATTAATCGAATTAAACGGATATATGCCTTTTGGCAGATAATGATCATATGCTTCTCTTTTGCTGTGATACACGCTTTTAACGTCATGAATGCCGCAGAAGGGACATTTACCTTTTTTATTTTTCGTCATAAAGGCGTGGTAGTGATCATCTATGCTTCCAATTTTCTTTTTTACATCCGCCAGGCCTATCAATTTCTGTGAGTAAAGCCCCTTAAAAAAGTTAGAGAGCTGCCCTGCAAGCTCGGGGTGGAAAGCTTCGAGTTCACTGTACCGGACCGTAGAGATAGACCGATCATTACAGCAAATTTTCTCAATCTCATTATTCGCCGCATACCATGAGGCAAGTTCCGTAATCTGAGCGTTGGTAAGGTTTGAAAAAATTTGATAGATACGCTCCACATGCCCATTGAAAAAATCTGCACCCTTTGTATCCGAATAATGAAACGCCTCTACCAACTCTTTCAATTCAGGCAGATCATCAAACAGGGTAAAGCTATAGGGGCCTGACACAGGGGCCTTGCACCAGACTTCAAAAAAAATAAAATCTAAAAAATGCTTCAGTATTTCCATGGGATGCGGAACATAGACATACGGAAACAGCATCACTCTTTATCCTTTTCCATACTGTCGAGCAGGGTTTTGGTAAAAAGAACCTTCTCGATTGAATCCCCGAGCCGTTGATTGACCTCTTCAAGAAGCGTTTCTTTGTCTTCTCCGGCTTTAAATCGTTCTTTCAGTGTATTCAAAATTTCCTGGGCATAGCCGCCGATGGTCTCTTTTTTATCAAAAGTTTTCATGGTGATCTTGTTGATGGAAGCGCCAAGTGTATTGTAATCAGGCCGTTTAACAGTAACGATCTGATTCTCTTTTTTAAAAATCATCACTTTCTCAGGCTCACTGTCTGATATCAGAAACGGGGTGTGGGTGGTGATCAGCATCTCCCGGATGGTCTTTCGATAGGAAGAGGCAAAGCAGTCCCTGATTCGTGAAATCAACTTTGACCGCCAGTCCGGATTGAAATGGGTTTCCGGCTCGTCCAGCAGAAACAGCGCATTTTTATCTTTGAACAGCAGGCAAAGCCCCAGGGTGTGCAGAAATTGGTGTTCCCCGTCGGAGAGAGATTTGGCATAAACAGGATCAGTCACCCCTTGTTTGAACAGGACCAGATCTTCAAACCGGATTATCCGTTCATTTAAAGCCGGTACCGGCACGGTTTCATTCACATAAAGGCTTTGGGATCTGTACAGATCTTGTTTCAGCCTATCACTGACCGAATACAGGTTCAAAAAAATCAGGGTCTGGAAACTTTGGAACAAATCAATTATGCCGAAAAAATGGTTTTGAAACGCCTTTTTAGTTTCCGGCGTCACCCAATAATCCAGAACCAGGGAATCGGTTTCATTATCGTAAAATGAACAGGTTGCGCAGTGGGTCAACCGGTCAATGATGCCGATTTTCCGAATTGATCCGTCTTTGAAATGAGATTCTTTCTTTAACCCGGTTGTTAATTCGACCATAAAATCGGACCGAAAATCAGATATTGATCCCTTAAAATATTCTATAGCCTCTTCATCGTCAGAGGTAACACGATGATGCTGCCGGATAATAATCCGAAATTGCTTCAAGCCTTCCACACCCACATCCCGCTTGAATGGGGCCAGGGCCTCTTCATCCTGAAATAAAAAATTGCAGATCAAGACGGCCTGGCTCATCTGGGTATCCAGAAAGGCCATACCGCCTTCAATGCCGGGATAATCCGACTGCCGGGTAAGATGATAAAGGTACGTATCATAATTGATGAACCGCATCTTAAAAAACGGGAGGCTTAAAATCTCATTTTCCCCGGATGAATAGGCCAGAACATATTCAGGCAGCATTTGGGCGGCCTCGGTTCTGGACAGGGGCTTGTCCGCATCCACAGCCGGATGATCGAGCAGGTACACCCTGGCGCTGCTGCCTGGAACCTTGACGATCTTAATATGGACCAGAACTTTGTGATCTCCGTATTCCGGACTCACCGGCGGGAAGGTCATGTATTCCAGCTCGAAGGCATCGGGCACGGATTTCTCGTCCCGGAATCCTTGCGGGTTTTCCTCTTCGTCATAATCAAAGCCCTCCGGGCGGATGGTCAGGTACTGGCACGCCAAATGGTAAAAAATGGCGGCCAGGGCTTCGAGTACGTTGGATTTCCCGCTGCCGTTTGGCCCGGCCAGAACATAAGGCGCAAACCCTCCCCGGCTTTCGCTTCGATCCCATTCGGTTTGAAAATAGAGCTCAAATCCCTGCTGTAGACACCGAAACGGCTCGTTTATTTTCAACCGCAAAAGGATCATGAGACAGAGCGGATCTCCATGCGGTTTTCCTGCTCGTTAAACACCTGGACGACCCTACCCTGGGCCAGCATTTCAAAGAGCCAGTCCCGGAACAGGTCGTAATCGGCCACGCCCAGGCGAGGTGCATCTTCATCCATGACGTCAATAAGCTTTTCTTCTGCTTCCAACCAGAAATTGTCCAGGAACAGTGCGCCGTTTTTCGCATCGGATATAACCCCGTTAAACAGGCGGTGCAGAATTTGCTCCCGGGTTTCCGGCGTTTTATCCGGTTTGTCTTGAACTGTCAGTACCGATTCCCCGACTTGAGGCACAACCGTTTTAATATCCTTTGATTTCAAGTCCACCGTGGTTGGAATCCGGCTGAGGTCCAGTTCACCATTGAAGGCTTTCTGGCTCAGTGCACCATACAGGGTTTCAAGATCGTTGAAACTGTTTTGGTATTTATCTTTTAGGATTTCGATTTTTTCTACGATGGCAGCGAATTGATTTTGAAATTCTATCGGAGGGCAAATTATTCTAATTGCCTTCAGAGCTGTTTGATTTATTTTAAAAATTCCACTGGTCGTTCTCGCGCATAACTCTATCTGAGATCTAATAAACCGAGTTTTCCAAAGCTGATCAATGAAGGATTTGTTAATCTTGTCCGTGCTTATTGTTAAACTAATAATCGTATCAGGAAATATAATGTCTGTATCTTTACCCTTAAAAAAATATCCTTTTCCAACAAGATTAATATTTCCGTTCCCCCGGCAAACCAAAAAATCATTCTCAGTTGGATAATAATTTTTTATTTCCCCATTGAAAAAAGCTTCTTTAAATATTTCACGGAAATTATTCCCAGTAATTGAAGACAACGTAAAGACTTTACCTTTTACTCTTCCGTTTTTGGAAGGAGACAGACCATTCTTATATTTATCTACGAAATCATCAATGGGCTTTTGGTCCCATCGCTTCTCATTCCAAACCGGATCACCAAACATTTCCAGAAAAGTGCTTTTCAACAACTCATCCAGATCTGCGATGCTCTTTTTGCGTCTGGCAATCAGGGATTCTACTTTGGATAGAAGTGTGGCGATTCGGGTTTGGTGATCTAAATCCGGCGCACCATTTTTAAAAGGAATTGGAACTTTTATTTTTTTAAGAATATCTTGAGTTATTGATTTGAAGGTTGAACCCGTACCCAAATTAGCGATTCGATCTTCATTTATTTTGAAAAAATAATAGAGGTAACCAGCATGGATACCTGAACGGGGCCTGATGGCTGATAAGCCTCTACCGATAATTGATAGTCTATCACATAAATTTACAGAGCCTACCGGTGCTCGAACAGAGATTAAAATATCTCCAGGTTCAGCTTCTTTTCGTTTTTCACTGTTACACCACATCCTAACTTTGGGATATTTTTCTTGGAAATCGGCTTTTCCTTGGAAAAACGGCAAGCCATCTTCAACACTATTATACGTTTTTGAAGGTGGCGATTGGCCAGCTATTACATCAGCTATTTCACCAAGCTGTACTCTTTTCATCCCACCATCCCCTTCAACGCCAGCAACTCTCGCACAATCCCACTCTCGACTTTCATCAAATCAATTTCATCCATATCTCCCACCTCATTGGCAATCAGCCGGTCCAGGATCGTGGACGGTTTTTCATATTCGATTTCTTCAAACACCATCTCCTTGTACCGGCTGGGGGACAGATCATACTTCTCATCTTTAATCTCCTGGTAGGGGACAAAAAAGCCTTTGGGGTTTTTGCGGTCCGTGTCCGTTTCGGGGTCCCGGGTGTTGAATTTGGCCACTATATCCTGAAGATCACCGGACGTATCAAGCTTGTTTCGCTTGTCATCCAGAGAATAGCCGTCTGATTCCATTTCATAAAACCAGACATTCTGGGTGGCGGGCTCGGTGACTTTATCCTCTTTATCATAGACTTTGGTAAAAACCAGAATAGCAGTGCTGACCCCGGCATAGGGTTTGAACACCCCGCTGGGCATGGTAATGACCGCCTTGAGTTCACAGCGATCCACCAAGATCTTCCTGGCCGCCACAAAGGCTTTACCTGAGCCGAACAGCACGCCCTGGGGCACGATAACACCGGCAGTTCCCCCTTTTCGGAGCATCCGTACCATGGTTTCCACAAATAAGAGTTCGGTCTTGGTGGTGGACAGGGTTAAATCCTCGTTGATGTCCCCCTTGTCAATGGAGCCGGTAAAGGGGGGATTGGCCATGATGATCTGGTACTGGTTGGGTTCGTTAAACCCTTTGCTCAGGGTATCCTTGTAATCCAGCAACGGCTCGTCAATGCCGTGCATCATCAGGTTCATCATGCCCAGGCGGATCATGGTGCTGTCGATATCATAGCCGTAAAGGCTTTGGTCCAGAATCTTTTTGGAATCCTGGTCATAGGCTGCGCTGACCGAGGTTCGGATAAAGCCGTCCTCATCCGGTTTTAAATCCCGGTTCCCTGCTTTTCCGGCGATATCCGTCACGATGTACTGATAGGCCCCCAACAGAAAGCCCCCGGTACCGCAGGCCGGATCACCGATTCGATTCCCAAGCTGGGGCTGAACCAGTTCAGCGATCAATTTAATGATATGGCGGGGGGTTCGAAACTGACCGTTTTTCCCGGCCGAGGCGATTTCAGAGAGCAGGTACTCATAGACATCCCCCTGGATATCCTGGAATGCCTGGCCTTTGTCCGATGAATCCTTTTCCATGATCCGGAAAATTTCATCAATGGTTTTGACCGCTTCCACCAGGAGCATGGGTTTGGGGATAATGAACACAGCATTTTTCATGTGATGGGTAAAGCCGGATTCCGCCCCGTTCATGTCCTTTAAAAACGGAAACACCTTGGTCTGGACATGGGTTAGCATCTCTTCAGCCTTCATCCGCTTAAAATGGCTCCAGCGCAGTGTGCTGCGATCCACCTCATGGGGTTCTTGATCCTTTTTAGGCTTGTCCCTGTGCTCGGGCGGCACCCAGACGTCTTCAAATCTTGAAATATAAGGCTCGCCGGTAAATTCGGCATCAGACTGCTTTTTTAAATCCATCTCATCCAGCCGTTTCATAAATAGCAGATAGGTAATCTGCTCGATGGCAGTAAGGGGATTGGATATCCCGCCGGCCCAGAACTTGTTCCAAAGCTGGTCGATCTGTGATTTTAATTCAGGATTATGTTGAAGCATGGTGTTTTCTTAACTCTCTTTTATTTTCCAGTGCCCGCCTTTATCCGGGCCGATGCGCTCAAGAAGGCCATTTTTTTTGAGCTGTGCAATCTGCCATTCGATGCCTTTAGGTGTCAGTCCCGTCTCCTCGGCCAGCCGGGCCGTGGTGATATCCGGCGTTTCACGGATTAACTCAAGGATAATCTCCCGGGTTTTCTTCCTAGTTTTCTCCCGGGGTTTCACCCTAGTTTTCTCCCTAGGTTTTTCCGCATCCCGTGGGGTTATATAACTTGGCCTTGAAAATACAAGGGAAAACAACGTATCGTATTCGATTTTTACCGGGGGGCAGTTTTCGTTTTTAAGGGCTTCATAAATGCGCTCAATGCCGGTGCCCATCTTTTCAATATAGTCGCACCGTAACAGCAGGGCTGCGATATTGGGGTTGCGGCAGACACTTCGTTTACCAAAATCCCTTTCCGGTAAGCCCCTTGGCAGACCGCCGGGGTTATGAATTTCCACCCGGTCATCAAAAACTTCCACCATGACCTGGGCACCCTGTTCAAAATAATCCCGGTGGCAGACGGCATTGACCACGGCTTCACGCAGGGCCACTTCCGGCAGTTCCAGGATCTCCCGGCGACGGGGGCTGTCGTTGGTGATCTCCCATCGAAGCTGGAGATGCTTTTTTAAAAACAGCAGGGCATCTTCAACATTTTCAAGGATATTGCCGGTCAGCTCCTTGCGATCAAGGATATAGGCTTTGGTCGTGCCTTTAAAAAGGGCGCAGACCACATTGACATAGGGCTGTCTTGCTGCCGGATCTTTAGCAAAAAAGAGCGTACCGGTCTGGTTCAAGTAGAACCGGCCCTCTTTTTCGTCACCGGCCCCGAGATTGAAGAGCAGATTTTCCGTGTCGCCTCTCTGGGTAATGCCGGAGAGAGATAGAAAGTGTTCCAGTCGGGATTGATCAACCACCTCTTTCCAATCCAGATCCATCCTAAGCTGCTGATCAAATCGCACCTTTCCTTCGGACTGGATAAAAGCGGTGATATCGGCGGTACTCATCTTATGAGAGCTGGCACCGTTTCTCAAATAAAAACCTTTGGCGCATCGGTGGGGGCGGTTGGCCCCTTCGGGTACATGGATGACAACGATTTTTTGTTCCGGCAGTTTTTCAATGAAGATGGCCACCGGGGGATCGCAAGCCGCTGCCATGGTTTCGATTTTGGAAAAAAGGACATTTGAAAATTTGCAGCCCACAACCTGGTTATCGTCATCTACGCCGATAAAAACCCGGCCGCCCGAAGCATTGGCAAAGGCCACAAGTTCCTTTGCCAAATCCGCGTTTACATTCTGCTTGAACTCCAGGGTGTAGCCTTCCCCTTCTTCAAGCACCAGGGCCAATTCTTCAGGCGTTGTTTTCCTGCGGATCATGCGGCCAGCTCTGCGGTCAATGCCAATATCTCATTGATAACGGCCGGACTGAATACCCCCCGGATGCCCTGGGGATGAATCACGGTAAAGGGGGACTGGATCAGATCTTTTTTCTCTACTTTTTCCCGTTCAAGGATGAATTCCTTGAGCAGCCTTAAAAACTCCAGTTGTCTGGAATTCAGGTCCGTATGTGATTTGATGAACTGATCAAATGCTTTTGTGACGGTATGAGAAAACGATTCAAGGCGTTCAACCCCTAAAATATGGCGGATGAACTGAATAAAATTGGCATTGGGACGTTGATACACTTTTTTCAACAACTCTTCGGTAATATGGGGATGGGCATCCGTCAAAACGTCAGCCAGGGTCTGGATATCGGTTTGAGAAACCGGCTTCTTTTCTTTAATTTTTAAAAGCACCGGGTTGTTTTCCACCAGCGCCAGGATTTTTGCCTCCACCATCTCCTTATACCGGGTAATGCTGACAGCCTCATGCTCAGGCCCGAATTCAACATATTCTTTTTGCTTTACCTTGTCTTTGAGATCCAGTTCAATGGGTGATACCGGGTTGTCTTTTTCTCTGAATTTCATCAAAGGGCCAAGCTTTTCCACAAGACGATCCAATGCGTCATCGGACACATTTTTCCAATAGCTTTCTTTTTGGGACTGCTCAATCAAATCCTGTTGCCGTCTTACAATATGCACGGACAAAGGCAGTTCGCCGATCTGGGCGATGACTCCGGATCTTAAGACATCAAACCGACGTTTATCATTGGAAAACCGTGCAATAGAGACCTCAAGTACATCCTTTTCAAACCGCATGGCCTTGAAGTCCGTATCGGAAACAGTTCTGAACAGTGGTTTGATCTGAGTGCGTAAAAATTCAAATTTTTCCTGGTTCGGCTGAATCCAGAAATTGTCTTCTGCCAAACGATTTAACGGTACTGCCGCCTCTTTGATGACCACAGAGGATGCCGGCAGTTGATCAATCTGTCGTCGAAGGATCTTAATTTCTTTTTGGGTAATGTCTTCTTCGGCAAGGTGCATCGCTGTTTCAATTTTGTCCAGTCTGATACCAAACAGCCTGACCGGCAGCGGCAGGCCCGGATCAATCTTTTTGCCTTCCGGCGTCAGCTTGAAATACTCAAAATTATCCCAGCAGTCCATGATCAAAAAGATCTGCTTTTCAAGGCACCAGGGCTTGGCTTTGGCCGGTTCCAGAAGACGGGTACCCCGGCCGATCATCTGCCAGAACTTGGTGTAGGAATAGACCGGCTTGGCAAAACAGAGATTGACGATTTCCCGAACATCAATGCCTGTGTCCAGCATATCCACACTGATGGCAACCCGGGGCATATCCTGATTGGTAAACTGATCTAAAAGGCCTCCTTTTCCATACACTCTGGGGTCATCGGACACCATCACCTTGGCAAGCTCCCCATTGTATTGCGGGAAAAGGGTATCAAACACCTCTTCCATGCGCCGGGCATGGGCCTTTGAAGAACAAAAGAAAATGGTCTTTCCCGGCAGCACCCCGTTTTGATCCTTGATGCATTCTTCCATGAATTCTTTCACAATCAAGGTATTGGTTCCCCGGTTGATCACCTGTTTTTCAAGCTGGGTGCCTTCAAAATTGATCTCTTCGATATCCACGCCGTCCAGCAGCAACTTTTTTTGATCTTCCAACGCAATGGTTCGTTTACTGATGCCATCTGCCTGGAATCTGGTCTGAATTTTCATCACATGGAAGTTACTCAGGTACGGCGGTGTATTGTTAACCGCCTCTTCAAAGGTATAGGCAAATGTCGGCAGCCCATTCTCACAATCAAACAGGGAAAAGGTATTGTGGTCAATCAAATCCGTGGGGGTTGCCGTCATCCCCAGATTAATGGTCTTGAAATAATCCAGAATTTCGCCGTAGGTGTTGTAAATGGAGCGATGGCTTTCATCAATAAATATAAAATCAAAAAAATATGGAGATAAATACTTGTTCTCATTGCGAATGATGTTGAGCATGCTGGGATATGTGGAAACATAAATTCTGCGATCCATACGTATCAGCTTTTCCCCCACATTGGGCCATCTGGGCTCGTTGGGCAAATGCTCTTTAAAGGCATCCAATGCCTGCTCCCGCAATGCGATACGATCCACGAGGAACAGGATTCTTTCCGTATGGCCTGCCCGCATCAGGGCATCAACCAACGCAATGCTGGTGCGGGTTTTTCCGGTACCAGTTGCCATGACCAGCAGAAATGATCGTTTCTTTTTCTCAATGCCTTCAAGAACGGAACGGATGGCCCGAATCTGATAATCCCGGCCGGCAATCTGCGTGTTTATCAATTCCCGGGTAAGCGGTTTATGATTTTGCCGGATATAATTCAGCCGCTCCAAATCATCCAGCGTGGGGTAGCCGATAACTTTTCGGGGTGGATAGTTTTCAAGGTCCCAAAAATAAATTTCCAATCCGTTTGTATAAAAACAGAACGGCAAAGATCCACAAGTTCGCTTCTGAATATTGTAGCAATACTGTTTTGCCTGCTCTCTGCCAATGCTTGCATCCTTACTCGTTTTTTTTGCTTCCACAACAGCCAGGGGGGTACCGTTTTTCCCCAAAAGAACATAGTCGCTGAACTGATGGCCCTGATAAGGTGTTTGTGTCTCGGCAACGCCCTCAGGAAGATCAACAAGGATATCGTATTCCTGTACAACCTGAGTGGGATCATCAATATTCCATCCAGCCTTTTCAAGCTGTTTGTCAATCAACTCCACCCTTGTCTGTTGCTCTGTTTTCATACCGGATAATTTTTCAGTTTAGTCGGACTTTATCAAAATAGTATATTCACCAATTGGCTTGTAGAAAATTCATGGGAAGATGACATTTTGAACCCCAACGTTTAATCATCGTCAAATCAAATAAATATCATATAATTGGCTGTTACGCTCCCTTGTTTTTTTACATGTATCTTTGTATTGTGCGTTTTAATATGAAAAAATCCTCAAAAAACAGGCTCACCATACATCAGCAGGCGTTATTTCCCAAAGATACCCTGTTTGATAAAATTGCAAGGGCGGTATGCCGGTCACAGACGCTGCCGAGAAAAGAGCTTTACGAAGCATGGGAGGTGGCAAAGCGGATCAGAAGGCATTTCCGGGGTGGCCGAATTGTTGATCTGGCATGCGGCCACGGCCTGGTTTCCCATATTTTATTATTACTAGATGATACCTCTCCCAGCGCCCTTGCCGTTGATACGCACATTCCGGAGAATGCACGCACACTGTCTCAAAATTTGATCAATACATGGCCCCGGTTAAAGGATAGAATTGTTTTCAGTCAAATGCCCCTTGAACAGGCAGAATTATCTGCCCGGGATATTGTTGTATCCGTACATGCCTGTGGTACGCTGACGGATACGGTGATCGAAAAAGCCGCGTCTGCGAGAGCAAAACTTGCGGTACTGCCATGCTGTCATGACCTTGACCTCTGCGATACCGGCAACCTTGAAGGCTGGATGGACGGTCCCCTGGCCGTGGATGCTACAAGGGCTTTTAAACTTGGCAGCAAAGGGTATACGGTGATGACAAAAAAAATTCCTTGTGAAATCACGCCTAAAAATCGTCTTCTTATGGCATATCCCAAATGACGGTAACTTCAATCAATCACTGCCGCAGCTTTTCGCTACGAACCCATATTTTTTTACAAAAAACAACAACTGCCTTTAACATATTTAATATTTCTTGACAAAACGCATCTTCCTATCCTAAAAGCATGAGTGGCGTACTTGCTGCTCAGACAATCGTACTACCGGAGATAAAGATTTAAATCCTCGGTTTGATAGGAATGAAAGTATGTTTCAACGCTTTTAATAAATTCCGTTTGGATCGGGGGGGCATTAATCATAACCATAAACGAAGAGAGGTAAAATGAGCGCTTTAAGTTTAACACATAAGATCCTCAAGGATCACCTGGTTGAGCCTGCTGCATTGCCGGCACCCGGGGAATTGATCAAAATCAAGATCGATGAAGCTTTCACCCAGGATGCCACCGGTACCATGTGTATGCTTCAGCTGGAAGCCATGGGCGTTGATAAGGTAAAGCCCCTTGCTGTAAACTTTGTTGATCACAGTATGCTTCAATCCGGTTTCAGAAACCCGGATGACCATCAATACCTGAGAACAGTTGCCGCTAAACTTGGCATCATCTTTTCCCCCCCAGGCACAGGTATCTGCCATTTCACCAACATGGAAAACTTCGTTAAACCTGGTATGACCGGTGTTGGCGCTGACAGCCATACCGTAAACGCCGGTGGTTGCAGTGCGATCTTCATGGGCGCTGGCGGATATGACGTTGCTCTGGCAATGGCTACCGGTATGTACACCATGCCCATGCCCAAGGTGACCAAAGTTTACCTGACCGGCCAGCTGGCCAAAAACTGCCAGGCCATGGACGTTATCTTGAAGATGCTTGAAATTGTCTCCGTAAAAGGCGGCAAGGGCATTATCTTTGAATATTGTGGCCCCGGCGTTGAGACCCTGTCTCTGACAGAACGTGCCACCATCACCAACATGGGTGCTGAAATGGGTGCCACCACCTCTATCTTCCCAAGTGATGAAAACACCAAAGCCTTCCTGGAAAGCCGCGGCCGCGGTGGTGACTACACTGAAATGGGCGCTGACGAAGGCGCTGCCTACGATGCCGAAATCAACATCAACCTGTCTGAAATCGAACCGCTGATCGCCATCTATCCTTCTCCGGGTAATGTTGAAAAAGTTAAAGATCATGCCGGAACTAAAATTCATCAGGTGTGCATCGGTTCCTGCACCAACAGCTCCTTTGAAAACATCGCGACTTTCGCAGAAACCCTTAAAGGCAAACGTGTAAAAGTTGACACCATGCTTTATCCGGGTTCCAGATCCGTTGCCATGCAGCTGGCTGATGCCGGTTACATCAAAATGATGTTCGAATCCGGCGTCAGAATCATGGAAAATGGTTGCGGCGCTTGTATCGGACAGGGCGGTTCCCCCCCAAGTGAAGGCATCACGCTGAGAACCTTCAACCGTAACTTCCCGAAACGTTCCGGTACCGACGATGCCCAATGTCATCTGATCAGCCCGCTTGTTGCGGCTGCCAGTGCTCTGACAGGTGTTATCACCGTTCCTGAAGAAAAAGACATTGCCATCAACGTTATTCCGCCGGTTATCGACACCGATTCCTTCATCATGCCGGATACAGCCGACAAGTCCGAAGGCGTTGTTCGCGGTCCCAACATCATGGCTCTGCCTGAGTTCACTCCGCTTCCTGACGTTGTTAAAGGCGAAGTTCTGCTGAAACTTGGCGACAACATCAGTACTGACGACATCCAGCCTGCTGGTGTATTCCTGCCCCTGCGCTCCAATGTTAAAGAGTATGCAATGCAGGCCACTTACAACCAGGTTGACAGCACCTTTGCCGAACGCGCCGTGGCTCACAGAGACGCAGGCGGAGAAGGCATCATCGTTGGCGCTGAAAACTACGGTCAGGGAAGTTCCCGTGAGCATGCGGCACTTTGCCCAAGATGGCTTGGTATCCGCGCGGTTATCGTTAAATCTTTTGCCCGTATCCATGTGGCCAACCTGGTTAACTTCGGTATTGTTCCCATGACTTTCAAAAACCCGGCTGACTACGACAAGATCACCCAGGGCGACACGGTCTCCTTTGATGCCACAGACCTGGCCGGCGATCTGTTCCTTGAAGTCAACGGCGAAAAACTTGAACTGGAACGTGCTTTTGACACAGACGTGATCCCCACCTTGAAATTGGGTGGTGCTCTGGCTCAGTTCAAAGCAACCTTCAAAGGCTAATCGATCTATAATTAAAGTACATTAAGCCGGGGGACACCGTTCCCCGGCATGCCATAATAAAAGGAGAATAATCGACGCGGTCGGTTATTCTCCTTTTTTCGTTAGAAGGAATGGATTTAATCCTGAAATCACCAGAAGACAGAAATCAGCATTCTGGTCCCCACCACGTAAAGCAGAATGGCAAAAACGCGTTTGAGCCTGTCAACGGGCAGGCTGTGGGCAAGTTTGACACCAATGGGTGCCGTAAGTACAGAGGCGGCAACAATGCCTGCTAAAGCTCCAAGATTGACAAAGCCCAAGGAGTAAGGCGGCAGGTTAGGGGCTCCGAGCCCGTTAATCACATATCCTAAAAACCCGGCTGCAGCAATGGGAAACCCAATACCCGCGGAAGTGCCGATGGCTTTATGGATCTTGGTATTACACCAGGTCAGAAACGGCACGGACAGAGTGCCGCCGCCAATGCCCACAAGACTTGAAAATACGCCAATGATGCTGCCGGCCGCAAAGATACCTGCTGTTCCAGGGATGTCCCGGGTGGGTTTGGGTTTTATCCCCATGAGCATCTGGGTGGCAACATAGTATAAAAAGATGCCGAAAAAACATTTAAGAAAATTGGTGGAGAGCATGGAAGCGATCCAGGTTCCTGTAAATGTCCCCACCAGGATACCCGGCGTAATCCTGAATACCACGGGCCAGACCACGGCGCCGCGTTTATGATGGGAACGCATACTGGAGACCGACGTAAATAAAATACTGGCCAAAGATGTGCCCAAAGCCATGTGAACAATGACTTCATGGGCCACAAGCTGGTGCGTAAACACCGAAGTCAGCATAGGAACAATTATAAGGCCGCCACCAATGCCTAAAAGCCCGGCCAGAACACCAGCCACACCACCCACAACCACATACAACGCGATATAAATCATATGTTCAGTCCTTTATCCGTAATCAGTTAGACAAAAAAGATCAATATATAAAATCAAGGTAAAAAATCAATGAATAGTTAGGAAAGGAATTCTTTCTCAACCCCATACCATGCCGCACCGTGCAACGCAGCCTGGGGGTCAAGAATCACATGAACGGGCATATCAGCGCACAATGAAGAAAAGCGTCCCTTGTCAGTGATGCGACTAAAAAAATCGGACTGGGTCAGCCTTTTGAGGATGCGGGGCGGTATGCCGCCGCCAAGATAGATGCCGCCTCTGGGCAGAAGTGTCACGGCTATATTGCCTGTGATCGTGCCAAGGGCGCGGACAAATAAATCCAGTGTGGCTTCACAGATATCAGCTTTGTGTTCAAGGGCGGCTTCCACAATCACCGGAGTTTTGTCCGCTGCCGCATTCAGCTTTTCCCTTAGCCAGGCAGGCTCCGTAAAAATTTTATTTTCCAGAAAATAGTCATAAATATTAGGCAACTGGCTGCCGGAACATACCCGTTCGAAACTGGCATGGCCATACCGCCGAGTCAAAAATTCCAAAAATTTAATCTCCTTGTCGTCCCGGGGAGAAAAGGTCATATGCCCCCCTTCACTGGCAAAGGCATGATACCCGATGCCTGTCCAGACAAGAAAAGCAACGCCCAAGCCCGTACCCGGTGCAAGAACAGCCCTGTTTCCTTTGGGATCAGGCTCTCCCGGGTTCAGTGTAAAAAGGCTGTCTTTGTCCAGATGGGGCACTAAAACGCCGATGGCCTTCAAATCATTAATCAAAGAAACCTTGGGGATGCCGCAGGCATACTCTATTTTATCAGCATCGATTGTCCAGGGCAGATTAGTGATTTTGCAATAGCGGTTTTTTACCGGACCTGCCACCCCGAAACAGGCCGTTTGGGGGTTGAAACCGGTCTGATCCAAAAATTCTTGAACAATGGTTTCAAAAGATTGATAATCGGAACTTTTAAAGTGGGCTTCGTGCACCGGATCTGCCGGCACGCTTGTCCTGTCGGCATAAACCGCCAGCATCGTTTTTGTGCCGCCGATATCTCCTGCAAGCATCATGGGTTTTACACCTGTATGATAAAAGGTTATGAATCTATAATAACAGTCTTTTAAATATAGGCTTTTTTCAACAATTTTAGGAGCGTTAACAAGGAAAAACATATGAATGACTGTACCAAAGCCCATTACACCTGCCCGGAACTTGGGGCAAAAATTCGTCAGGGACTTGTAAAGGCAGGCAAAAATCCGGAACAGATCAGCCTGCGGGATCTTGCGCCGGTTGACCAGCTTCATACGGGTGCAGCCCCTGCCACTATCGAATTGATGAAACAAGCCGGATTGGAAAAAGGCATGACCCTTTTAGATGCAGGCTGTGGTATTGGCGGCACATCCCGGCTTCTGGCACAAAATTTCGGCCTTGTTGTTCATGGCATTGACCTGTCCAAAGATTTCATTGACACTGCGCATATGCTAAACCGGTGGTGCGGTTTTGAAGAGGACGGCACTATAAACCTTAAACAAGGCTCCCTGCTGGCGTTACCGTATCCAGACAACTTTTTTGACGCTGTGCTCTGCCAGCACGTACTACTCAACATCGAAGATAAAGCCAAAGCATTTGCCGAATTTTCAAGGGTGCTGGCCCCCCGGGGTAAGCTGATCCTACACGAAATTGTGGATGGCCCCGGGCCTGATCCCTTCTACCCTGTTCCCTGGGCCGGTAATGCGTCAACCTCCATGCTCTGTTCCAAAAAAAATCTTGGGGAATACGCACAAAAGTCAGGATTTGAACTTATTTTTAGTGAAGATAACACCACAAATGCAGTACATTGGTGGGAAAAGGTCAATGCCGTTAAAAGGACAAAAGGTACAGGCCCGTTGAACCCAGGCCTGGTTTTTGGGGAAAATGCAGAGTGCTTTGGCGCAAACATGGAACATAATTTCAAAGAGAAAGCTGTGCTGTGCGTGGAAGAGATCTGGATAAAACCTAATCAAAATTAAAAAGAATATATTTATACGCTTTTTGGTCTTGCTGAAATTCCTCATTGACGCCAATCGCCATAATCTATATTTGTTAACCAGTGTCTGAACAAAAATCTGGAAATTTTGCCGATTACTTTGTTCAGGCACTAACTATTAGCACACGCCTGACGTCTCGGACAGACAAAGACCTACCCGGAAGTAAAGGCACATTCGCAACAAACGGAGCAACCCATGGACACCTATTATATTGACGGCAAATTCGTATCCGAAGACGAGGCCACGTTATCTGTAAAAGACATTACCGTATTAAGAGGATTTGGCGTATTTGACTTCCTGATCACCTATAACAAACGACCCTTTCGTCTCGAAAAACATGTGGAGCGCCTGGAAAATTCCGCCCGCCATATTGGACTTGAGCTGAATCATTCCAACAAAGAGATCTGTGATATTGTCATGGAAACCATAGAAAAAAACCCGCACCACAATGAAGAGAATATCCGTATCGTCTACACGGGCGGTATCAGTTCTGACGGCGTCACCCCCCAGGGAAACGGCATCCTAATGGTCATGGCCACGCCTAAACATAAACTGCCGGACTGGTGGTACACCAAGGGCACCAAAATCATCACCGTAGACATGGAAAGATTTATCCCCGAAGCCAAAAGCAGCAACTATCTGTCTGCCGTATTTGCCCAGCAAAAGGCCCGCAGCCAGGGCGCCGTTGAAGCCATCTACAAAAACAAAAACAACCGCCTGCTCGAAGGCACCACTACCAATCTTTTTGCATTTAAAGACAATACCCTGATCACCCCGCCCATAGACATTCTGCCCGGTGTAACCCGGGGTGCGGTGATGGAACTTTTAGAAAAAAAATATGACATTGTGCTGGATTTTATTCCTGAAGCAGATATAGCCCAGATGGATGAAGTGTTTATCACGGCATCCAACAAAGAGATCGTACCCGTCATCCAGGTGGACGATACGGTCATAGCCGACGGTAAACCCGGAGAAAAAACACGTGCCCTGATGTCGGAATGGAAAGCATACACAACCGCATATGGCCGTGGAGAAGCAGACTGATGAATCCTTCCAATGCACAATCGTTCCTTGAGCCCCAAAGCCGGGTTCATGTGGATCTGTCCGCCTTTGGACAGAATGTACGAACCTTGAAAGGGCTGATTCCAACCGACACCCGATTCTGCGCCGTGGTCAAAGCCAATGCTTACGGGCATGGCGGAATCCAATGTGCAAAAACCGCCCTGGAAAACGGAAGCCATTTTCTTGCCGTAGCCCGAATCTCGGAAGCCGTTGCCATGAGAGAAGCCGGTATCACTGCGCCCATTCTTCTTTTAGGCGAATCCCTGCCAGAACAGATATCTTTCCTTACGGCCCACGGTATCCGGGCAAGTGTGGCGGATATCCAGGCTGCAAAAGCCTTGTCTGCCGAGGCCCAAGCCTTAAATACCACCTTAAAAATTCATATCAAGCTGGATACGGGCATGGGC
Source organism: uncultured Desulfobacter sp. (assembly GCF_963677125.1). Classification (NCBI taxonomy): domain Bacteria; kingdom Pseudomonadati; phylum Thermodesulfobacteriota; class Desulfobacteria; order Desulfobacterales; family Desulfobacteraceae; genus Desulfobacter; species uncultured Desulfobacter sp. Next base: position 3,928,101 of record NZ_OY781882.1, read on the forward strand.
CGTTTGGGATTTCTTCATCCCGAGGCGATTACTCCAAAATCCGGAAATTCGGCAGGCATAGTTCAGGCTAGAGGCATTGCAGATCTAAAAGGTATTGAAGTAGAAGGCGTCTACACCCATTTTGCCAAGGCAGACGTCATTAATAAAACCCATGCAAAGGGCCAGCTGGCCTGGTTCAATGAAATGGTTGCCATGCTTGCGGATATGGGAATCCGCCCACAAATCCGCCATGCCGCCAATTCTGCGGCGGTTCTTGAATTGCCGGAAGCACATTTTGACATGGTGCGTCCGGGCGTTGCCATGTACGGGATGGCTCCCTCTGATGAGGTGGGTATTACACAGCATGATCTTGTTCCCATCATGTCCATCACGGCAAAAGTCATTTATGTCAAAGCCGTGCCTGAAAATTTCACGGTCTCTTATGGTTGCACCCATGTCACCACAGCGCCCACGGTGATTGCCACGGTACCCATCGGGTATGCAGACGGCTACAGCCGGCTTTTGTCCAACCAGGGGCAAATGCTGGTCAAAGGCAAAAAAGCACCGATCGTAGGCCGGGTCACCATGGATTTCACCATGATTGATGTCGGGCACATTCCAGGGGTCAAACCCGGAGACGATGTTACCATTCTGGGCGCCCAGGGAAGTGAACGGATTACGGCGGACGACATTGCCGGTCTCACCGGGACCATCAATTATGAGGTCACCACGGGCCTGACCGGGCGGATGCCTGTGTCACATATATAAATCCAAGGAACCCCATGCCGGACACCACTCTTTTTAATTTTCAGACCGGTTCCTGGTCCAAGGATGCCGGACAAACGGATGCCATAACCCTGATCATTGCCGGAGACTGGGCGCCCATTCGAGCCTTTGCTCCGCTGATTGAATCCGACCCCCATGCCATATACGGTGATGCTCTGCCTGTGCTGCAAGACGCCGATCTCACCGTTGTGAACCTGGAAGCCCCGTTAAGTGATATCGGCAGAGAAGTGTGTAAAAGCGGGGCCGTTTTCAAGGGCAAACTCAGCCATGTAACTGGACTGACCGCTGTTCCTTTTTCCGCCGTCACCCTGGGAAACAACCACACGTTTGATTTTGGCGTCCAGGCGTTCGAGCAAACCGCCTGGATCTTGGATAGCAACAACATAGCCCGCACAGGTGCCGGCATGACCCAAGGCGAAGCTGAAGCGCCTCTGATTATGGAAGCCAAAGGGATTCGCATTGCCATCATCAACATCAGCGAAGGTGAAGATCTGACCGCCGCCGGCCCCGGGCCCGGCGTAGCCGGGTGGGACATTGCAGGGGCTTGCGTCCACATCAAAAAGCTGAAAAAAGAAACTTCCCAAAGGCTTCATGCCGTAATCGCCGTAGTCCATTGCGGCCTGGAATACATCCCCTTTGCACCGGAATACGTCACAAACGCCTTCAGAGAACTTGCAGATGCCGGTGCCGACGCCGTGATAGGGCATCACCCCCATGTGCCCCAGGGGCTTTTTTTCCATAGAAACACACCCATATGCTGCAGCCTGGGAAATTTTGTTTTTTACCAGCCCACCAATTTTTTCTGGCGAAAACTTGGCTATATGGTGAGACTGCATATCAACAAAAAAGGCGTTGCCGGGTTGGACATTGAGCCCTACCGGATTCATGACCGGGGCGTTCAGATGCTTGCAGGGCCGGACCGGAATTATTTTTTCAAACGGTTCAGGCAGATCAGCGAGCCCTTGGCTACACCCGAGGCAAGCAGGGAGGCCTGGCAGGGTTTCTTGGACTATTACGGGGTGGCCGGATTCAAAAATGAAGTCAACATGATTTTAAACAAACTGAATGAGACCCCTGCCAAAGCTGCTGCCATGTTCAGAAACCGTTTAACCACAGTCCAGCACTTTCACCACTGGACAGACATGCTCACCCGTATGGTGGAAGATAAGATGGGACAAAGCCCGGCCTGGGCCCAGAACCTGGCCCGGGAGTGGCTCACAAGGCAAGTTGAAAATGAATAATAAAAAACAGATCACCCTGGTTATCACCGATTCAGGGCTTGGCGGACTTTCCGTATGTGCCGGCATGGCGGCAAGGTTTGCCGATGATACACGGTACGACCGCATCAGGTTGATCTACTTCAATGCCTGGCCCGAACAGGACAAGGGGTACAGGCACTATCCGAATCCTGCGGCCCGGGCCAAGGTGTTTAACAATGCCCTATCGGCCATGGCTAAGTACAACCCGGATCGCATCTTCATTGCCTGCAACACCCTGTCCGTGATCTATCCGTTTACCCAATTTGCAAAAGAGACGACAATTCCAGTTACCGGCATCGTAGACCATGGGGTTCAGATGATCTATGACAAATTAATTCGGGATGCTTCAGCGTGCGCCGTAATTTTCGCCACCCCCATCACCATTGACGAAAACAGTCATAAAAAATCTTTAATTGAAAAGGGGATTGCCCCGGAACGCATCATCACCCAGGGATACTTAGGCCTAGCAGGTAAGATTGAGCGGGCACCGTTCAGTGACGAGGTCAAAACCGTGATTAATGAATTTGCCGCCCAGGCAGCCCAAAATCTTGAATACGCCGGTTCCACTGTATATGCCGGGCTTTGCTGCACTCATTTTGGTTATTGTAAACATATTTTTAAAAATGCTTTAGCCCGTCATACCCACAGAAAAATAGCAATTCTAAACCCCAATGAAGCCATGGTTGATGGGGCCTGCCAGGGAATTATTGTCGGCGGATCACCCCGGATCTCCATAGATATTGTATCCAGGGTCTCATGGGAACCCGCCGGAATAAAAGCCTATGACCGATTGCTGTCCAAGGTTTGCCCGGATGTGGTTGACGCCCTGAAAAACTATCGCCTGGACAGAAAGCTGTTCAGCGTAGCAATTGACTAAGGACAAACATGCGGCGTATTTTATTGATCACAGGTCCCGGCGGAGATGCCCAGGGCTGGGGCAATATGGATGTTACTCAGGAGATCGCAAAGGCCATCAACGGGTCAGGCAAATCTGCTGACATCGTATTCGTGTCAAACATGGAGGAATTAATCCGGAAGCTGGATACTTGCAAATTCGACCTTGTCTGGAGTGCGCTGTACCATGTGACGGAAAATGAAGCCATCATCGGCATGGGCGAGGACGGTGAAAACTGGGTGGCAGATATCCTGGACACCCGGGGCCTTCCCTATATCGGACCGGATGCGGCCACCATGAAGGCGCTGATTCATAAAAACGCCACCCACAACATTCTGGATAAGGCAGGCGTTCCCGTGCCCTACCATCACCAGATAGCAAAGAGGCAGACTCTTCCGGAGCTGGTATTCCCAGCCTTTGTCAAACCAAGTTACGAAAGCCGGTCCGTGGGAATCAACGATAATAGCGTCGTAAACACAACCGAAGCGCTGGCTGCCCAGGTACGTTTTATCCATGAACATTATGATCAACCCGCCCTAGTGGAAGAGTATCTGCCGGGTCAAGAATTTACGGTGCTGATGCTGGGGAACGGCAGATTCCAGGAATTTTTACCCGGCATGGTCACAGTGGACCCCAAACTTTTCGGCCGATACCCCATCTTAAAGGCGGATCTACGCGGTGTGGGTGCCACCAAAATTCAGCCGGCCGGGAAATTGTCCAAAAAAACCATAGATGCCGCAGCCAAGGCGATAAAAGCGCTGAACTGCCTAGACCATGTCCGGGCCGACATGCGGTTGGACAACCAGGGAAATGTGAAAATCATTGAGGTAAACGGTATCCCCGGCCTAAAACCTATTAAGAGCTGGAGCCCACAGCTTTACACCCTTCACCATGCATCGAAAAAAGGAGAAATGGAAGATTACCGCCTTCTGATTGACCATATCGTCAACTCCGCCCTGGCCCGGTACGGCATTGCCGGATAGCCATACCAGCGCGAATAAAAATTAATCAGAGCTTAAATACGATCTTCCTTAGCCTTCATTTTCATTCAAAGGGTTCATATATACAAATCTTCGATTTTGGAATCAGCAGAAACTTCTTTAATCCGCCTTTAATAGCCCCTTTATTTTTTTTGGCTTGGAATAATTTGATATGACTATTGTCATGATTTTCAATGTAATCAGAAAATCTTTTGTAGTCTCTCATATTTATATTACCGACAAGTTCATCACCATTATCAAGCGTTATAATAACCTCAACAACAGCACCCATTTCATTTTCCATTTTCATGCTCCCAGTTACATACCACTCCGGCCAGTGGAATATGAGTTTTTATTTCATTGTAACATTTTAATGATATCGAGATATTTTATATGAAAGTCTGTGTAAACTACAGAGATCTTTCAAACTTTGTTATGGGCTGTGCCTGGCAGATGATATGTCAGGTCGGCCCATGGCCGTTATTTAGATAGTTTATAGTAAAAAAATGCCAGAGAAAAACAAAAATATAAAAGATATCAAAGAAATTATCCTGCCCCCTAAGTAACTAAAACATTTTTATATTAAATTTAGATAGTTATAAATCTTGTTTCAGCATGACTGAATGGGGCGATATCAACAATGCAAGCCACTGAAAAATACTCTATGTATTCCTCCGGTTAAAATTTGTGCCCGCCTTGTACTCAACAAAATTTCGATATTTTCGGTCAGACACTAAATAACGGATTTCAAAGAATTATCAAAGGCATTTTTCATTATGTCCACAATGGTCCGATCAACAGCTTGGGCTGCCATTTCAAGCAGATCGGAAAAGGAGGGATTAGAATCGTCCACCTGCCCCTCATCCACCAAGGCATCCGCCTCATTAACCTGGGTCTCACTTGTGTCATTGGCTTCCTGGGCTTCGATATAATGATCAAACAGGCTGCTTAAAGGTTCACGCGCCCGGGCCAGAGAATCTTCCCGCTGCTTTTCCAGAAGCTCTGACAGTTGCTCCATCAAAGGAATTTCCCGATTACCGGCCACACTTATATCCCCGAGGTCATCGGCATCGGTAACCGCCTTATCGACGTCCCCAAGATACGCTGCGGCCAAGTCCTGCCCCAGGGCTCCTGTGGTGGCGGCCTTCTCATTGCTGTACATGGCATACCCGGACTTCACAGTAATATCGGCTTCATAAGAAGATATTGAATCGTAATATCCCATGCGCATGGCCTGGGAAACAGCCTCCTGTAGATCCCCCTCCATCATTTCGCCGATAATGTTGTCCACGCCGGTTATAATGGATTCAATATCCTTAAGTTCCTCTTCGTTCAAGTCCCCTTCCACCGTAAAGGAAAAGGTTTCTCCGGTAGTCAAGGTAATCTCCCGGACATTGTAGGCAGCCGCGGCTATGCCGTTCTCATTGCTGACCACACCCCGGTTGCTGTATTCATAGGCTTCAAGATTGGAATACTGGCTGGTTGACAGGGAAACCACATCCCCTTCCTGGGTCTGGATGGTCAATCCGGCATCAAGGCTTGAATAAGAAGCAACAGAAAGTTCGCTTGAACTTGACGCGGCATTGGTGTTTGACTGTGCGGCCCGGTTATGCAGACCGTAGGCGTTGCCATTGGCGTTGGCTTGCGACACGCTGTTCATCATCACTCTCCCGATTTAACGCTTTTTAAGAATTTTTCTTTCCCTGATTAAACGTATCGGCCTAAATCATAAAAACCTAAATTTTTTGTAGATAATTGTTGGAACAGCCCCACAAACCGGCTTCAGAATCAACCGTTGATGGCGTCATCCGTTTAACGAGAGAGTAATATGGTAGACCCCACCGTCAAGTTTTGATTTCAAAGGCAGGCCTGATTTCTCAAACACCTTGATCATGGGCTGGTTGTCGGGCAGCACCTCAGCATAAAGCGCGTCAAGCATACGTTTCTTGCCCTCCTCAACCAACAGTTTCATCAAATAGGATCCGACCCCCGACCCCTGGTAATTTTCGTCTACCAGAAAAGCCACTTCGCCGATTTTGGCATCATCACTTTCAACCAGTCTCGCCTCGGCAACGATCCGATTTTCGCCTTTTTTTCCACCAAAGCCCACCACGGAGAACTCTTTGGTATAGTCCACATTCACATAGGCCTGCATTTTATCGTGACCCATGGTTTTTACCGAATAAAAAAAGCGGTAAAATACCGTTTCAGTGGAGCAGCGATAGAAAAAACGACGCATGGATTCTTCATAGGAAGGCTTCATAGCCCGGAATCGAATGGTTTTCTCTCCCTTGAAGGTTTTGGTATGGGCAACATATGCCGGATACAGATGGGCGGAACGACTGACAAAAATCTGGTTGGAATAGAGGATCTTTTTTTCCCGGGCCATTTTAATCAAATTTTCCCGGTCATCTGGATGGGCCACATCAATGATGGCTTGGGCCCGTTCCCGCAAGGGGCGCCATTTGAGCAAAGCCACCCCGTATTCGGTGGCCAGCACATGAATGGATTCGCGCAAGCGCAACTGATTAACGGATTTCTCGATACTGAACAAGATATTGGACTCGCCGTTCTCATCCCGGCTGGGCATGCCGATGATGGTGTTGCCGTCCTCGGAGGCTTCAGCGGCCTTGTAAAAATCAATGCCTTCGCCGGGGCCGGAAATTACGGCACCTCTTAATGGAAAGGCAACCCGGCCCTGTAGATCTGCCTTACGGCCTTCATATATGGCAACAAACTGGGGGTTGCGGGCAGTAAGCTGGGAGTTGCACACCCAGTCAATTCCCTGGAATTCCACCAAAGGATTTTTATGCAGCCATGTCATCAGTTCCTTGGTGCCAAGGGCATAAGACGCTAGAGATTTCCCACGGAATGGAGATTTTCGGTTATTGGTGACAGCCCCGGAATTGACAAGCTCTGCGGCGGCATCCGTAAAATAAAGGGAATGGATGCCCAAATCTTTTTTATCGGACAAAAAGGGCACCAGCGCCTCGAATAAAGGACCAAGGGAGTAGTTAATACAGTCACCGTCCCGGATTTCATTGGCCACATTGGCAGCCACCTTTTTCATAATATCGTTGGCCGGTTCAGGCGTATAGGTGATGGGCGCTCGGTCCGAGCGCACCAAAAGATCAAATTCTTCTATGGAAACAAAGGTATCTCCATAGGTAAAGGGCATCGCCTCATTCACTTCCCCCACCACAAGGCTTGCCTTGTCCATTACTTCCCTTGCCACATCCACGGCAAGACCCAGGCTGCAATACCCGGCATCATTGGGCGGGGTGATCTGGATAAAGGCCACGTCCACATTGATTCTGCCGGATCTGATAATTTTCGGAATTTCCGAAGAATAGGCCGGGATAAGATCCACCTGGCCGCTGGAAATGGTATCCCATGCCACATAGCCACCGGAAAAAAATGTTTTTAACCGGTAGTTGGGGGCATTAAGACGGTCAATGGACAAAATGGTCTCACCCAGCACAGCCAACTGCATCAACTCAAGGTCCCTGATATTATGTTTGTCCACATCAAGCAATGTTCGGATCAGCCGTCGCGGCGTAGCCGGCCCTGTTCCGATGAAAACGGTCATTCCAGGCCGGATGTGGTTTAAAACCTTATCCGGAGGTACAAGACTGCGTTCCCAGTCGCTCAAATTTATATCGGACATAAATCACTCCCTGTATTGAAATACATATACATCTGTTTTACCAGCTAAAGGGGGTTTATTCTACCGGTTTTTTTGTCTGGTTTGCGGCAAGCACAAACAGCTGGCCGTAACGGGTTTTAAAATTGAGAAGAGACGCCATTTTTTCACCGGCCCAAAAGCAGCGCATGGCACGAATTACGCCGGCATGGGTGACCAACAGGGTGTTTGACGACAAGGGCAGTTCACTAAAAAAATTGGACACCCGCAGGAAAAGGTCTTGAAAGCTTTCTCCGGCCGGCGGGCGGAACCCGTAAATATCTCGTCCCCGCTGCTCAAAAAGATCGGGATAGTTGGTTTTGATGTGCTCAAATTCCTGGCCGTCCCACTCTCCCAGATCGATTTCGTTGAGGCGGCGGTCGATAATGGGTGTGCTGTCTGGGCAGGCAAGCGCTGCCGTTTCCCGACACCGGGTTAAGGCCGAGGTGTAAATCTGTTTGAAGCCGATGGAGGCCAAGGCCGGCTGCCAGCTTCCGGCCTGCACCCGACCTGTGTGGTCCAGGGGGACGTCGGTTTGACCGATGAACCGTCGAGTGCCGTAGCCCTCGATTTGGCCGTGGCGCAGAATGAAAAGTAAGGGGCCGTTATTCGAGAATTTCTCCAAGAGATCGGCCGACAGCTGCTTCGATCCGGGCATGTATGTGCTGAGCAGTTTCAAGTCTTTTTAAAATCTCCTTTTCAGCATGGGGAAATCGCTTTGCCTTTTCATGGAATCGGCCTGGGTAGTCCAGCTCCAGTTGGTGCCCCCGGCAAAGTTTATCGGCAAAAAAGACGATCTGGGTTTCATCCAATTGCGGGCCGGGATTAAGATCCATGTGAACGGCGGTGATCTCTGCAATTTTTAGGAATCCCAACTGCTGGAGGAAACGGCTGCCGACCTTAGCATGGTGTTTTTCTTTTCTTTTAATATCGTGGAGAAGGGTTCCTGAACGGATAAGATCGATATCAAAATCAAACCCGCACGAATGGAGGTTTCGGGCAAGTCTTAACGCAGTGTCACATACCTGTTCAAGGTGGGCACGGATAGCGGGCGCATCGGATAGCTCCTTGTTGATCACGGACCGGCACTCCGATTCATCGGGAATTTCCAGCTGCCCATATTTTTGCTTTATTTGGTCATAACCTTCCGGGGTGTCGGCATCCATAAGGATGCCCCGGTCGTGAATCGGCAATTGAATGATACGGTTCGGATCTGAAAACAGGATCTGCCTCAAGTTAGCGTCTGGACCAGCACCTGTAATGGAGGGAATAAGCCGGGCCGGAATCAGGGGAGGGTGGCCGGTTTTGTTATTGAATGCCGGAACAATCAAGGCATCTTCAGCGTCTTCGAATCTTTTTCGGATAAGCCTCAAGGTAGCGGGCCGGATGGCCGGGATGTCGGAAGGTAAAAGAAAGAATCCCGCTATTCCCTGGGGCAGTGCGGCCACACCGGTGCGAATGGATGTGAACATACCTGCGGCATAGTCCGGGTTAAACAGGGGGCGGGCCCCGGCTGCTTTAACGACTGGTGATAGGCGGTCATGATTGTGGCCGGTAACCACAATAATCTCGCGAATGCCCGCAGTTTTGAACAGATCAATGACGGTTCCGATCATGGTGGATCGCCCCAAAGGCAGCAACGGTTTGTACCGGCCCATGCGGGAAGAAAGCCCTGCCGCCGGGATGAGGGCCGCGAGCATTAGAAGGGATTCTCCTTATTCTCGGCTCTTATTTTAATTAATTCCGCCATGATGCTTACGGCGATCTCCGCCGGGGTTTCAGCCTTTATTTTCAGCCCAATAGGGGCATAGACCTGTTCTAATTGGGCCAGGGCCACCCCTTTTTCCATCAGGTTGTCGTAGATCTGCTTTTTTTTCTTTTTGCTGCCGATCATGCCGATATAAGCGGCGTCGGTTTTTAAGGCCTGTTCCAGCACGGTCTGATCATGGAGATGGCCCCGGGTGAGGATAACGATATATGCATTGCCGTCAATGTCCAGGCCGTCAAACGCATTGGAAAAATCATCCAGCACCCGAATCTGCGCGGAATGAGGGAAACGCGATTCATTGGCAAACTCAGCCCGGTCGTCAGTGACAATGCAAGTAAAATCAACCAAATTAGCCATTTTTGCCAGCTGGAACCCCACATGACCGGCCCCGAATATATACAATGTATCCGGCCGGCTCAGGGGCTCAATGATAAATTGGTCCAGCCCGTAAAACTGTCGTACCGGCCCCGGGCCTGTAAACCGATTTTCCCCGGCCGCATCCATGAGGACCTTGGGCAGCATAGCCGGCCCAACCACCTCTCCTTGTTCCAACACGAGGCTGGTTTCTGTGGTTTTGTCCGCCATTATCCGGGTGACGGCCAAAGCTTTTTTTCCCGTGGCTTCCAGATCTGCCAGCGTCTGCCATACCTGGATTTGTTCCGGAGGACAGGGGGGCACAAAACTTCGAATCCAGACCGTGAGGCTGCCCCCGCAGACCATATCCATGCCCGCTTTGATCTCCTGATCCAAAGTAAAATCCATGATTTCCGACCGGGACCGGTCCAGCAGATCTACACAGGCATTCATAACTTTGGCTTCTACTAAACCGCCGCCGATGGTGCCGGAGATGCTTTTGTCCAGCCGGACCAACATTTTACTGCCCGAAGTCCGGGGGGTAGACCCCTTGTGGCCGATGATCACGGCCAGAGCAAAGGGCGTGCCGTTATTCAAAAGCGCCAGGCTTTCCTGGATAAGTGATGTCATGTCAATTTACTCCCTGGGCCTGGTTTCCTATTTTCCAAACCCGCAGTCCGGATACCTGCAATCTGAACAGTTGGAACAAAATCCGCCGTGACCCATCTTGATAATGTCTTTTTTTTCAACCGTTTCCCCGGCCAGCACTCTGGGCACCACCAGATCAAAGATGGAGGCCCTATGGTACATGACACAGCCGGGCAGGCCAATCACCGGGATGTCGTTGATATAGGCCAGCATAAACATGGCCCCGGGCAGAACCGGAACCCCGTAAGTGATAATTTTTCCCCCAGCGGCCCGGACTGAGGCAGGGGTCAGGTCGTCGGGATCTACGGACATACCGCCGGTAAGGGCGATCATCTGTGCGCCGTCGGCAATAAGATCCCGGATGGCGGAGACGGTCATCTCAAGATCATCAGGTACCACCCGCTTGCCCATGATACGAGACCCCAATTCATTGAATTTTTTCTCCACCACCGGACCGAATTTATCTCGTATCCGTTCATGGAAAACCTCTGAACCTGTAACTATCATGCCTACGTCCAGTGCGGCAAATGGTTTAACCTCAATGATGGGAAAATATTGTTCACAGACCTTCTCAGCATCGGCCACCTGTTTTTCCGGTACCGTGAGAGGGATCACCCGGGTGCCGGCAATTTCCTGTCCCTCATTCACGCTGCGACAGGTGTGCAGGGATGCAAACGCGACATCCTGAACCGAATTGAGCTTTTCCAGGGCCTCAACATTTATTTTGAGCAGGCCGTGGATTTGGGAGGTAAATCCCACCTTGCCTTCCTTGGGTGCGGAAATATCAATGTTGGATCCAAGGGCCGCTCTGGCGATCCGCAGGGCCGCCTCATTTTCATGAACCTCGTTTTTCAGGCCGGCTACATAGATATGCTCCTTGCCGACGTCCAGCAGGGCGTCTACGTCCGCTTCGGTGATGATATGGCCTTTTTTGAACAACGGGCCTTTGAACAAATCCGGAACAATCCGGGTGATATCATGGAGCAAAACTTTGCCCACAGCATCCCTGACGGGAAGGGCCTCTACCTTATCTTTCTCGTAGTATTTCACTGTTCTACCTTACCTTACATGAAAGTCTGTGTAAGCTAACAGATCCTTCAACTTTTGTTGTGGATTGAGCCTCGGTGTTATCAAACCACGTCAGCCCATGGCTGTTAAATTGAATCTGTCGTTTCGTGACATAAGTGTTTCTAAAATCAAAGGCACGGACAGAGATTCTGCCCATGCGCAAACGGCCCGTTTCAAGGGCCATGGTCAACCCGGGAGACGGACCCGGGTCAATCTGAATATGCTGTGTCAGGGGCTCAAGCCCCATGATTTCAATATCCAGGGTTGGGATTCCTTGTTCGGAATCTGTTTTGTTTTGTATGCAGGCGGTAAAGTCCACCACGCCCGGAAGAGAAAAAAGCAGATCATCCAGGTCTGCCATGGTTAAATTTTGCCGGTTTGCAGTATCGGCGTTCAACCGTTGGCGGTTCCTGATCCGGTCCAGCCGGGGAAAGGGGCTGCCGCAGGCACAGGGGGCATCCAGAATCCGGGAGACATCCCCGGTCCGGTAACGAATCAGGGGCATACCCTTGCGGTTCAAGGTGGTGATGACTACTTCGCCCCATTGTCCCGCCGGCAGGGGGGTTCCGGCCGGGTCAATGATTTCAAAAAACAGGTCGGGGTGTCTGAGATGCAAACCCTCACGTGCCAGACACTGAATGGCTCCGCCAAATCCAATTTCCGTCATCCCGTAATGGTTCAGCACCGTTGCACCCAAAATATCTTCCACCCGGTCCACCAGGGGTGCGGGCACATGATCGGCCGTTAGAATCACATGGGCAATGTCAGGCAACGTTCCTGTGGATTTCATATATTCGCACAAAGCCAGAATCTGAACGGGCATGCCGATGAGAAGGCTTGGACGCCTTGACCTGACCAGGTCGGCTGCCGGACCGAAATCCCGAATAATGCCGGGAACCTTTGGGCGTGCCTTGGCGGCTTGCATGGCGGTTCTAATCAGATCTCCGGCACTGGCCCGGGTATCGCCCGGCAGAAAAATCAGACCGGTTTCACCAGGATTCATGATGGTCGTGAGCACCGCCGTGAAAAAATCCACAACCCGGCCAAGATCCTCATCCGTGAAAAAAATCCGTTTGGGGGCGGCGGTGGTCCCTGAGGTATTCAGGGTGACGATGCGGGAGATCTCTCCCTGGGAAAGTGCCAGAAAGCCTTTGGAATTTTTCTGGATATCTTCCGGTCGTGTAAAGGGCAGGGCCGCCATATCTTTAAGCGCCTTCAGAGGAACATCTTTAATACCGGAAAGAGATTGTTTGTAAAAACGGCTGTGCTCCCGGGCATGGGTAATCGTTCGGTTCAGAGCCGCCAGCTGCCGGCTTTCAAATGCCTCAAGCCGGGCGGTTGAGGAAGGCGGAATTCCCATGGTCCGGGACATCCAGCTATCAAGAAAGGAAGTGTTCATGATTTGCGATACAATCCTTTGCCGTCGGCCCGGGTCAGGTTGTAGGCACAAAAAGGGATAAGGCGTCCGTCAGGGGCTACGCTGTGGATGCAGCAGCCCTTGAGCCGCTCAAGGTCCAGGTTCCAGGCATCCTGAAAGGCCATGCCGGATACCGAGAACATCCGGGTCTTGGCCTGGCGGATGAATTTATCCATGTCATCTTCTTTTTTGGCCGGCATCGCCGGAGCGATCGACTTCAGCGGCGCCTTCCAGTGCTCGGCTACGGAATCTCTGGCCTGTTTGGAGCCCTGCTCCGCCTGAACCGGTTTGCAGCAGCACGTGTTAAAGGTGGTCACGGCCGAAGGTCGGCCGTCATCCTGGATGATGAATTTGCCGTTGAACGAACACAGGGCATGTTCGCAGGACGAGGGCCTGAACTCTCCTTCCTTAAACTGTCCTTGGGTCTGTACCTCAATCTCTTTGAGCACTTCGGGAATTGTGATTCGGCTCTCGTCTTTGGGGGCCTCTCCGTGGCGGCCGAAATAGGAGACCGGCTGGAAATGGACGCCCCGAATGCCCGGGGCATGATCCAGGCCGAATTGAAGAATCTGTCCGATCTGATCAATATTAACACCCGGCACCAGGGTGGGCACTAAAACCACGCCGATGTCGTTTTCAACGCAGACCTCCACGGCCTGTTGCTTGTCTTCAATAAGAGGTCGGCCCCGCAGATTCTCATAAACGGTATCCGTCACCCCGTCGAACTGAAGAAAAACAGAATCAAGGCCGGCCGCTTTCAGCCGGGGGGCAAGATCCGGGTCCCGGGCCAAAAGAAAGCCGTTTGTGTTCAGCTGAACAAACCCGAATCCGGTTTCAGCGGCCCTGGAAATAATGAAAGGCAAATCCTCCCGTATGGTGGGTTCACCTCCAGAAATCTGAAGGTTGGCATCCGGGCTAACTTTATGGACTTTTGCCAGACGTTCGGTAATTTCTTCAAGGGTGGGGTCCAGGGTATTTCCTGGACCTGCGCCTGCAAAACAAAACCGACAGGAAAAATTACAGTTCTGGGTAATTTCGAGCACGGCGGTGCAGGTATGCTGACGGTGTTCCGGGCAAAGACCGCAGTCAAAGGGACAGCCTTTGTCCACCGGTGTCATGTTGAACCGCTGTTGTATGGGCAGCTTGGGCCGTATCCAGTTTTCATAACTCCGGCGGCCTTCCCAAAACCGGGTCTTGAACACCCCGTGGGCCTTGCAGGTTTTTTCCAGAAAAACAGAATCATTTTCCACCACATGCAGAGCCTCAACGGGGCTCAGGCATACCGGGCACAGACTCTGGGTCTGGTGCAATATGTCACGACCGCTATTCATAATCAAGATCCGCCGGGTCCAGTTCATGTTCGGAGAGAATATTCATCAGGGCACCGAAGGCCTGGGTCAAAAGGGTCGGACAGGTTTCCGGGTTGAGATTGGGATAATGACTCCCGGCGATCTGCCGGCATTGAACGCCCTGGGAAGCGGCAGCCGTGAAAAACGCCCTGAAATCATCCTGCATGGACGTTCTCAGATCCTGATCCTGGGCTGCATACATAGATAGAAGGCAGAGCCCTGCCGTCAGAATTCCGCAGGTGCCTGTCTCAAGTTTGGACCCCATGCACAGTCCCCGGGAAAAATCGACCAGTTGTCTGTTTTCCAGGTCTGCCATGTCCAGAACCAACTGAACCATAATCTGGCTGCAGCAGTAGCCTTTGCTTTTTAATTTTAATATTTCTATATCATCCATTTTACTGTGTCACCTTATCTGCCACGATCAGGCAATATCCGGGCTTAAGTTCTCCGGCCCGGCATCGGGAGCCCAGACCGCAATGAAAAACGTCACCGGTCAGTGTTTTCCAAAAATTTTCAAGACTGCCGTGTTTAAATACCATTTCACAGGCCATCTGCTTTAACAGCGGGGTGTGATCTTCCCAGATCCGGATTTTAAATCCTGCCTGTTCAATGAGTTGGGTTAAATCGGTTTTATTCAGCGCTCCGTCCAGGCAGCTCACAGGGGGGGACGTTAGGACCTCAGGAGCGGCCCCGGGCAAATACAGGTCCGTGAGTACCAGATGGCCCCCCGGCTGGAGCAGCTCAAAAAAATTATCCAGACAAATCCGTTTATCCGGCACCAGGGAGAGCACGCATTCGCAGAAGATCCCCCTAAAGGCTGCGGGTACAAAGGGCAGTCGGGGCAGCCTTGCCCGTATACCACTCCAAGCTTTTGAGCCGCCCGTTGCACGGCGGATCCGTTCGGCTGAAGCATCCATGCCAAAAACCTTGAAACCGGTTTCTTCGCTCAAAAAAGTGCAGGTGGCCCCGTATCCGCATCCGGCATCCAAAACCCTGTCACCCGGTGCCAGCGAACAATGGCCCAGAGCTGCCCGGGTCAGGGTGAGCCCGCCAGGTCGGTGGGTTTCTATGCCGGCTGCCTGAAGGTTACTTATCCTCAAGGATCTTTTCCACTTCCGCCATTTTCCCTCGGGCCAGTGCCGGAGAGATGAACACCGCCCCGCAGCTTCTGCACTGGGGCAAGTCCACATCAAACCGGGATTCCAGGTACCCCGCATGGTTCATAACGCTTTCCAAGGGGGTGTTGCAGGCCCCACAATACAGGTCAGGGCTGAGATCTTCCAAGGGGGCACCGGCTTTAAATTTCTGGGCCGGGATCACGGTCATCCTGTGACTCCAGGCGTTCAGGATTTCATATGCCCCGTCAAGGACCTTGAATTCCGCCCAGAAGCAGACATTGGCCGGTCGGAAAAAGGCGATGGTTGTCCCGGTTTTCTTATTGATAAAATAGTGTTTATCGGCATCGGACTCGTAATGGGCCAGAACCTTTTCAATATCCGATACCAGAATGAATTCATCTTCGATCTGGTTAAAGACGTCCTGATCGATAATGATTTTCTTTCCGGCCGGGGTCAGCGGGATATCGTTTTGAAAAGTCTCATTGCCAACCATCTCCTGTTTAAATGCAGCCAGATTTCTTCGCCGCCCCGAAAATCCGGGATCCAGCCGTTTTTCCGGATGGTCGTTTTCCGGCCAGAACAGATCCAGAATATGTCGGGTATTTTTCCCGGCCCGGGCCAGGCGGTCCCGGCACATGGCACAGTAAGCAATGTAGTCCAGGTCGCTTTGTTCGGTTCGTCTTTGGATGATGGTGCCGGCAAGGTCGGGGTTGGCATTGAACACAAGACCGCCAAACCCGCAGCATTCCGTCAATTCCCCGGCATTTTCCAGTTCGGTTATGGTGATCTCCCTGGATTGAATAAGACCTCTGACGGCCTGCTGGGTGGCATCGTCTTTGCGGGCGGTGCAGGGGTCGCTGACAGCCACAGAACCACCAACAGTTTGATCCGGTTCCGGCAAATCAGCATTGCCGGCCATTTCCGTGTACAAAGATGAAATTTGGGCACCGGGCAGTACCGTTTCCAGCATCTGGGTACAGGAGGTACAGGCCGTGATGACCCGGGGTGATCCCCAGGATTCCCACAGTTTTTTCAGCGTGTCGCCGGTCTCTTCAAACAGGTCTTTGCGGCCGCCCCAAAAGGCAGGCGCTCCGCAACAGCCGGAGACAATGCCGGTGTTATTGTCAACGGTATTTTTCAGCCATGCCCATACCGCCTTCACCTGGCCCGGAGATGATCCGGTGAGCTGGCATCCCGGAAAGAAAAGGGCATTTGAGGTATCGGTGTCCGGCGCATGCATGGAAAAAAAGCAGGCTTCGCCATTGGCATGGGCCATCTCTCCCAGGGCAAATTCATGGGCTATCGAGGGCATTTTACCATCGGTCACCAGCTCCTGCCGGGCGGAAAGACACAGATCCGCCATGGAAAAGTCATTGGGGCAAACCGTTTCACACTGTCCACACAGGCTGCAGGAGTTGATCAGCTTGTTGGCCTTTTTTTCCCCGATGACTATGGCCAGATTGTTGTAAATTTCCCGGGCATATTTCCCGGGGTGGCCTTGAAAACTTTCAAGATAGGTGTTGCAGGACCGAAGACACCTGGAACAATCACATTGAATGCAGCGCCCGGCCTCTTGGGCAGCGTTTTCAAGGTTGTATCCTGTTTCTTCTTTAAATTCGATTTTAGAAAGGACGCCTTCCTGGCTGATGTCCGTAGAGAGTTTTGTTTGAATCACCCCTTCTTTGTCCCGCCCCGCAGTCATGGAGACGTTGCACAATACCCTGTCCATGGAGGTGGCGGCCTTTCTGCCCTGGAATGCAAAGGCTATGGGATAGGTTTGGGCACTGACCGTTTCGTTGTTCAGGGGAAAACCGCCTGCAAAAATATTTGCATCAAAGACCGATTGCAAAGAAAAAGCGTCAACGGGGACCGTTTCAGGACCGCCCAGGGCATCCAGCCCTATATATAAGGAGGGGAACTGATCGTTATTTTCCAGGAATGTGTGAAAATCCGCTTCTATGGTAAATGTAACACCGAACTTCTTAAGGCGGGCAAGCTCCTTGTCGAGAATCGAAGGGGGCAGGACGTCTTTGTCCAGATGCAGCAGGTGGCCGCCCAGCGTCTTTTGTTCAAAGACAGTGACCCGATACCCTTTGAGCGCAAGGTCCCAGGCTGCGGTGAGGCTGGAAAGACCGCTGCCCCAGATACCAACGCGGGTATCTTTTGCCGGCGGCGGAAAATATTTTTTCTGGCGGTTTCGGTTATTTGCACAGGCCCGCTCCAACAGACCGATGGAAAGACTGCTGTCCAGATCTTGCCGGATGCAGGCCGATTCACAGGGATGGTCGCAGATCCGGGTGATGATCTCCGGCAGGGGAAGGGTTTTCTCCAGAATTTTGAACGCCTTGTCCGTCTCCTTTTTGGCCATTTGCGCCAAAAAGGATTTTACATCCACATGAAAGGGGCATACAGCGGTGCAGAATGCCGGTTCCTCCTGGATGCACTTTGCCTCATATGCAGTAAGTTCTGATTTTTCCATAATCTACCAACCTGCCGGGACAGTCCCCGGATATAGTTTTTCAATAGGGAATGGATCCGTCTGTTTTATCCGGTAGCGCGAACGGGGCGCCCGCACTCCCGGAATTCTTTCAAATGCATTCCTTAAACTAATGGGTAAATAAAAGTTTCTCCTGCAGGCGGTGGTGTCCGGCCGGACGAGGAGGAGGGCATACATGACGTATGTCGAATGCCCGGCCGGACTGCCGTAACCGGCAGGTAAAAACGTTTTACGACGTCATTAGCCTTTCAGTGCAGCCAATACCTTGTCCGGTGTGGCCGGCAGGTGTTTGAGCCATGCACCACAGGCCTTGTGAATACCGTTGATCACGGCTGCATGGGGCGCGGTCAGGGGCAGTTCGCCCACGCCGGCAGCCCCGAAAGGACCGTGTTCTCTGGGTGCTTCCACATAAATCAATTCCATCTCGTCGGGGATGTCTTTGATATAGGGCAGGCCTGCACCCTTCATGGTGGAATGCTTCTTGATGTCTTCGTAGTCTTCGGTCAGGGCCAGACCGATACCCTGGGCCAGACCACCGTACATCTGGCCGTCCACGACCAGTTTGTTATTGATCGAGCCCACATCGGCCACTGCGGTCATTTTGGTTACCTTGGTTTTACCTGTGGCAACTTCAACGCTGACCTCAGCCATGAACAGGCCGTACATGTATACGGCAAAGGGGCTACCCTGGCCGTTTTCATCACAGTCTTTGGCCGGTGCAGTCCAGGAACCGGTGTATTTCAAAGGAATATTTTCGGCCTTCATTTCCTCAAAGGTTCGATACGTGCCGTCGCTCTTTTTCATGGCACCCATGAGCAGCTCACAGGCGGCCTTGGTGGCCTGGCCGGTGACAACCTGGGAACGGGAGCCTCCGGCAGGGCCGGCGTTGGGAGTCTTGGAAGTATCGTTCATCACCAGCCTGATCTGATCCGGGGCGATGCCCATGGGCCTCAGGGCCTCGTGAGCCGTACCCAGGGTGCCCATGTCTGCGCCCTGGCCATGGTCTTCCCAGGCATTAAAGATCGTGATGGTGCCGTCTTCGTTGAGTTCTGCATAGGCCTCAGAGGTATCCGGGCCGTCCAGGCCGCAACCATATACACCCACGGAAATACCAACGCCGCATTTTACGTCGTCTGTGGATTTTTTAGCGGCTTCGGCTTTGGCAGCCTCATATTTGGGTTTGAGCGTGTCGAACATTTCCGGAAGACTCCAGGAATCGGGCGTCTGGCCTGTGGGGGTGGTGGCACCTTCGCGATATACGTTTTTGTAGCGCAGATCAAAGGGGTCCATCTCCAGTTTTTCCGCCAGAATGTCCATGAGCACTTCAGAGGGGAATTCGATTTCCGTTGAGCCGTAGCCACGGAAGGCAGAGCCCCAGGCGTGGTTGGTGCAGACGGTACGTCCTTCGCCCCGAATACTGGGGATGTTGTATCCGGCGCCGCAGAACTGTGCACCGCGAAGGGTCAGCAGATCTCCGAACTCGGAATAGGGGCCGTGGTCAACGCTCCAGTCGGATTCCATGGCCTTGAGTGTGCCGTCTTTATCGGCTGCATAACGCAGGTTGGTCCAGAATGGAGAGCGCTTGCCCGTATATGTCTGCTGTTGCTGCCAGTCATAGTTGAGGAATACCGGTTTACCGGTTGCCAGGGCTGCCACACCCACCAAAGCTTCCATGGTGGGGGAGAATTTGTAACCAAAGGTTCCGCCGGTGGGGTTCTGGACCAGGGTGAGTTTTTCCGGCTCAATGCCCAGGCCAGGTGCGATCATGGCCAGGTGGAGATGAATACCGATGGATTTTGAATGGATGGTAAGGGTGCCGTCTTCGCCGGGGAAGGCAAACCCTACGTCCGGTTCAATGGGCATATGGGGCTGGCGGCTCACATAAAAATCATCTTCAACGACGACATCGGCGGCATCAAAGATGGGGGCGGTGTCCTCACCTTTTTCGACTTTCTGGATATAGTAGATGTTTGGGGTACCCGGATGAATTTCCATGGCATCTTCGGCCATTGCGGCCGGGGCGCTCATGTATTCGGGAAGGGGTTCCAGATCCACGATTACCTTTTCTGCAGCGGCCTTGGCGTTTTTCTCGGTGTCGGCGCAGACAATGGCAATGGCATCACCATACTGGAATACTTTTTCATCACAGAGGATGGGGCGGTCCCAGCCGTCGCCTTTATTTGTGGGGAAAGTGATCAGACCGGAGATCCGGTTTTTACCCAGGACATCTTTGTGGGTGACAACTTTGTAAACACCGGGCATTTTTTCAGCTTCGGAGGTATCAATGGATTTGATATTTGCATGGGAAATTTTGGCCTGAACCAATGCCATTCTCAGTGTGCCTTCGGGCATTTTGATGCCCAGATCCGCGCCGAAATCATAGGTACCGGTAACCTTGGCAACAGCAGTGGGACGGGGATATTTGGTGCCCCAGATCCGTCCGTCTTCGGGGATCTTGAACAACAGGTCATCCATGCTCATTTTGCCGTTAAGTACCTTGGCGGCGTCCATGACGGAATCCACCAGCTGCTTGTAGCCGGTGCAGCGGCAGGCGTTTCTGTATTTCTGGAACCAGTCCCGGACATCCTCGCGGGAGGGGTCTGGGTTGGTGTCAAGCAGAGCCTTGGAAGATACGATGAAACCCGGGGTGCAAAAACCGCACTGGGCACCGCCATGGGCAATCCATGCCGCCTGGATGGGGTGAAGGTTGTCCGGTGTGCCGATGCCTTCAATGGTGGTGATCTCGGCATAGTCCGGTACCCGTTTCATTTTGGTAACACAGGAACGCACCAGCTTAGAATTCAGAATAACGTTGCAGGCGCCACACTGTCCTTGATCGCAGCCCACTTTAACCCCGGTGGTGGAGCATCCAACCCGAAGCACCGTGGAAAGTTTGTCATCCTCGTTTACAAAAACGGTTCTCTCAATACCGTTTACCATCAGTTTTTTACCGATCATGTCAATCTCCTTGTCTATTTTTAATCAAAAGGAGGGCTTTGGGCCGGAATCATTGTGCGTTTTGTTCGGGAGGTATACCAGAAACATTGTGCGTCTAAACCGGAGGGAGGGAAAGCCCATCTTTTGTCTTTTGTCCCCTTTTGTATGTATCTGTACATATTAGTCAAGATTTTAATAAATTAGTGATTGCTATGACTAATAATAACTTAAAATAACTTTTAAGAATACAATCCTACATGGGGTCAAATCTTAAAAATAAGCGCTGGCATAACAAAAGAAACCTTATAATTATAACCGTTTAGAATAGAACACACGGAGGCGGTTTTTCAGATAGCTGCCCCCAAGAACGTCTCAAATGGAATCATTTACAGGCACGACAACATCTGTTTACGATATAAAATATCTATTTACGAATTTACTATATTTACTTACGATACAAAAACATCTATTTACGAAATAGATGTCACGTAAAAGCAACACAAAGGACAATAAAAACAGTGCGCCACATACAAAAACTCAGACGAATCACAGGACCCTATAATCTCAATACCTATTTTCTGGTGTGCAAAAAATCACGCAAGGCAGTCATTATTGATCCGGGTGGAAAAGTTGAAGAAATAGCCGGTTTCATAATGGAAAACGACATTATCCCTGATAAAGTCCTGCTGACCCATGGCCATGCAGATCAATTCTTTTCCATGGAGGCATTCAAAAAAATTGCAGGGATACCCTATTGCCTGCACGAGGCGGATGATGATTTTTTTAAAAAGCCGGAGATCAGAAGTAAAATGAAACGCTCACTTGGCCTGCCCCCGCCCTACCCGGCAGATATCAGGATGAAAGACGGAGATACAGTTGACTTTGGCTGTTGTGAACTGAGTGTGATTCACACCCCCGGGCATACGCCCGGTTCGGTCTGTCTGCTGTGCGAGGACCATCTATTTACCGGGGATACTCTCTTTGTGGGAGAAGCCGGGCGTACGGACCTGCCTGGCGGAAATCTAAACTGCCTAATCGACTCCATCCGGGTTAAAATACTGCCCCTTGACAAAAAAACCGTGATCCTTCCGGCCCATCACCATACCAATGATCCGCCCCGGTCAACCCTCGAACAGGAGATGAAGACCAATATCCATATCACCGATTTCATACTGGATGAATTCTGAGAAACAGTTATGTTTATACGGTTCCCGGCCAAAAAAAGCAGACTGAACTTCGGCCCATTATTTTAACATCAAACACCTTTTGGGCAGATCGGTATCCGGCAGCACCGGCACACACCATCAAAGGCAGCAGATGCTCTTCCCGGGGGTGGCAATGCCTTGCTGCGGGGGCTTGTTCCCAGTTAAGCAGCTTTTCTCTGTGCTGTTCAGGGGATGTGTTCTCATCGGCACAAATTTTTTTAAGCCAATCCTGAAAAGCCCTGTTTTGTGGATCCGGTACCGATGGAGATCCCGGGCCTGCCTGCAGATCAAAGCCTCGCATATTGTGAAAAGAAAATCCGGAACCTAGAAGCCAAACACTATCTTCAAGCAGTGGTCTCAGCGCCTGCCCCATTAACAGGTGCCTTTCGGCATCCAGGCCTTTGCACAAGGAAACCTGGATGCAGGGGATATCCGCTTCGGGCAGCATCAGGCTCAAAGGGATATACACCCCATGATCAAACCCACGTTTGTCTTCTGCCTTCACCTTGATGCCGGCATCTTCCATCAGCACCACGGCTTTATGTGCCAGCTCAGGATGACCGGCAGCCGGATACTCAATCTCATAAGCTTTCTGGGGAAACCCATAATAATCGTAAACCAGCTCAGGGGTAGGGTGGCTGGTTACCATAACAGGATCACCTTCCCAATGGGCGGAAATCACCACCACCGCCTCAGGTTTAGGCAGCATTGCAGCAAGTTCTGTTAAAAATGCGTTCATGGCGTCATGCCCGGTATGCCCCAGAAGGGGTAAAGGGCCACCGCCATGGGGGATATAAATAATAGCGCTGTCAGCTTTTGGTGTCGTCATCCGACCTCCTTTGGGAAATGGTATATCGAACCTGTACTTTTTTATGTTTGTCATCCGGCCGCAGGGTGGCAGGGCTCATAACCAGTGGCACATAAGCAAGGCCTGACGTTGTTAAATTCTCAAGGGGAATTTTCTCGGTAAACACCGTAGTTACGCTGTCCAGACTAAGCTCTCCACCTTTTATATTAACTGTCTCGGGAACAACCTTGATTCGGGTCATGATCAGACCATCCGGCAATTTTCCTGAAAAATCAGCCTGTACCGGCACTTGTTTTTCCGCCATGGTGTCCAGGGTCAACTCCACCTGATCCGGTTCTATATTTTTCAGACGGATCCCAGGCGGCAACTGGACATTTTTCCGGGTAATGGCCAGTTTGTTTTTGCCGACCGCTGCGCCGTCAAGGGAAATTTTGATGCTCATCTGATCCAGGCTCAACGCGTTGATCAGGGGGCGTGCACCGCTAATCAAAAGCCTGGACCGGGAAGCCGAGGCATAAATAATATTCATTTTTTTGTCGGGCTTTATGAACTCAATTGGGACATCATAGTTTGCCAACGTCTCCATGCCCCTTGAAAAGCTCAGCCACAAACCTGTGGTACATAAAAGACAAACAACGGCCGCCACAAGCAACTCCCGGGTCTGCCGGCGCATTCTTTTTACCGGTTCAGGCCCGCCGGTATATTGTTTGATCAACGTCTCAACCTCACCAGAATCCCTGACCTCATGAATCTGGTTATCTTTTACAAGGGAAACTTTTCCACGCTCTTCAGACACAACAATCACCAGGGCATCGCTTTGCTCGGTAAGCCCCAGAGCGGCCCTGTGCCGGGTACCGTATTTCGAGGCCAGATGTCGATTCTGGGACAAAGGCAGAATTGTCCCGGCCCGGGTAATTTTACCCCGCTGAATGACAGCCGCACCGTCATGCAGTGGCGCACCGGGCCAGAAAATATTTACCAGCATTTCCCGGGACAGTGACGCATTAATATCCGCCCCGGAGGTGACGATGCTGTCCACCCCTGTTTTAAGAGGCATCACAATCAATGCGCCGATTTTTGCTCTGGCCAGTTCCACCACGGCATCACTGATGATGTGCACCGGTGTATTGATCTGGGTTTTAGGAATTTCCCATAGAAAAAATCCGATACTGCGTGTTCTGACCACCCCTGATATTTCATTTCTGAATACAATAATAATGATGAAGGTCGCCACAGTGATCACGCCCTGCATGACCCAGTTGGTAATGACCAGGCCCATGGCGTTGGCAGAGCGGCCGATGATCCACATGGCCACCACAGCCAAAAGAACACGCAGTACATTAGTGCCCCGGAACAATACATATAAACGAAAGAGAATATATGCATTGAAAACGATATCCAGAAAATCCTGCCAGCGCCAGCCGGAAAATATTAAAGAAAATTGTTCCATGGTCATTAATCAGACATACTGAATCGTAAGATTCTTAAAATATTATTGTCTTCATCCTTAATCTCAACCCGCCAGGGCCCCTTATCCGCATCACGCATCTGGACCCTTGAAAAGGAGGACCATTTAGGCACGGAAAGGACAAGACGCATGGAAAAAATAAGCTTATCTTTTTTATACCAGTTATGGAAAATTGCCGTTTTTTCATACACCGGATCAAATTCGGAAAAGCAGAACACCTCTCCCTGGGAAACGCTGAAAACAACGGCCGGATTCACCGGCCTGAAACTGGATATACTCTCACACACCACCGCGTTGGCCAGGACCATACGGGGTTGCTCAGCCAAGCCGACACCGGCCGGAAAAAACAATAAGCCTGCCAGTTGGCAAACCACGAGAAGCCGGAACAATAAAAAAGAAAATTTCCTGACATTAAGATCGGGAATGTTACGTTCTGTTGTTGTCATAGACGATCTGCTCTCATATACTGTAAAAAAACAGATAAAACTATATACCGGGTGGCAAGAAAAAAAAAGCCTGGATTACGTTGTCTATATCATTCAACGAAGTTTCAGGGTGTTCACGTTTTCGGCATTGGGTTGCAGCATCCGGCCTGAATAATTTTTTATTTTTGTTCACTATTTTAAATTCGCCACTCATTGCTTGACTAAACAACGATGTGGTGCAATTATCGCCAAAATTAACAATCTGCTAACATTTCTCATGTTGAGCAAACGTTGCTTAAAAAGAGAGGGGGGTAGCAATCTGAGAAAACAACTGATTCATAAAGGAAGCTGGGCCAACGCAGATGTTTTCCTGTGTTCACAAGGTCAAAATCAATGGGTAGAAAAAGGATTTGAAAATAAAAAGCTTCTGGTACGCTGGACCATCGGTATTATTCTGACACAACGCGAACTTTTTATTGCCGCGCGACTAAAAGACCTTGCCGGAATTCCCCAAGGATATGCCCGCAAATCCCTTTGCACGTTAACCTACAATTATATGGACGGCAAGGTGTTAGGTTCCCGGGAGCTGGACCATGCTGTGTCAGTTGACTATTTTACTGCCTGTGAAAAACTGTTGCATGCCATACACGGCAAAAAGGTCGTGCACCTTGACCTGCGCCGGGGAAGCAACTGGATTATTCAGCCGGACGGATCCCCCGGGATCATTGATTTTCAATCCTCGTTACTGGTAAATCTGCTTCCGGGACTACTGAGAAATTTTTTATTCTCCATCGACTATTCCGGTCTGTACAAAATGTGGTCCCGAAAATGCATTGAGGGGCTGGACCCGGATCGTAAAAAAATTTTTCACAGAATCAACAGGCTTCGTCGCTTATGGATATTCAGTTTTACTCAGATGTGATTTCAAGACGGGTATCATAAATTTCTATAATATCCCCAGGAAGAATCTTTTTCCTTTTTCTTGTTTCAACTTGGCCGTTCACCCGGACCAGCCCGTCGGCAATTATATATTTGGCCTCGCCCCCGCTGGACGCAATATTTTCAAACTTGAGCACCTTGTATAATTCCACAGGTGCATGGGTAATATAAACGATTCTATTCTCAGTCATAACTCACACCTTTTCCTTGTAACGCACGGATGGCATTGGCCTGCAACCGCCCCTGGATATAAAGAGACAACGCCGCAACAGCACCATCACAAACGTTGAAAACCGGAATGCCCCCTGCAATCAGCGTGTCTCGCAAAGGATCGTAAAGCCTGCCCCCGTCCACCACAGCCACAATTGGGGTTGCACTGGTATTATTCAAGGATGTCAGCCGATGGAGAACAGCACCCTTATGGTGCATGGAATACCGACCTTTTGAATCAGTGTCCAGGGTCTGCATGGCCGGCGACATGGGATCCAAACTGATAATCACGGCATCCACCCCAGGGTCCCGGCAAAGGATTGCGGCGATGTCACCGTGAACCTGATCATCGGCCGCCGGGTTTATATCCATGGGGTTGGATATCGTCACCAGACGATCCAGGCCTTTGGCCGCCAGTATAGAATGCACCTCGGTTCGGGTGTTATCGCTGAACCGGGCAAATTCCATGATAAAATCATCGCTTTGGATGGAATCAGCCATGCCCACAGCCTCAAACCCGGCACCACTGACAGCAGCCAGGCGGTTACCATGAATGGTTTTCGTGTTCAATGTTTCGGCCAGCAGCATAAGCGCCTGAAATTCACTGAAGGTTCTGGCAACAATTGCACCCGCTTGAGAAACACAACTTTCGCAAACCATATAGTCCCCGGCAAGGGAGGCGGTATGCCCGGCGGTGGCGGCCTTGCCTTCCGGGGTCCGGCCTGCCTTATAAAACACCACTTCCTTACCTGCCAGAACCGCATCTCTGATGGCCCGGCAAAATGCCAGGCCGTCCAGGTCATTAAAGCCCTCGGCATAGACGGCAATCACATCCACCTGATCACTGTCCTTGAAATATGTCATCATGTCCCCCAGGGTTAAATCGGTCTGATTACCCATGGAAATCATATAAGCCGGTGCCAATTGCGGACACTGGTGGCTCCGGTGCAGCATAAAAGCCCCGCTCTGACTGATCAAGGCTGCCCGGCAGAATGTTGTGGGGCAGGATCTGTCTTTGGGCAATTTTTCTTCAGGGATAAACCAGGTATCAAAGCTGCCGGGCAAAGAGATCACCCCCATGCAATTGGCCCCTAAAAACACCGGGCCGCCATCGGTGTCCGGGCGGGTGCGGGCAGCCTCTATGGCGTCAATGACCTGCCCGGCCTTCTCGCGGCTGTCATGGGTCTCGCCCAAGCCGCCGGAAATGAGCATAACGGCATGGGCAACATCCTTTTCTATAATCTCTTCAACCAGGCCGGGCACCTGATCAGCCCCCACAGCCACAATAAAAAGGTCAAGTTTCCCTTTGCGGCTGTTTGCCAATGCCGCCGGCTCAGGCAGGCAGTCAATGCCCTGAAACTGATCCATGCCTTTTTTAAAAAGAACCATATTCTTAGGATCAAACCCCTGGGCCAGAACATTGTCCAGAATAATCCGGCCAAAATTCTTCCGGGAGGAAGATACACCAATAATGCCCATACGTACCGGATGAAGCAGGTTGTCAATTTTTGTCACCGGGCGCCGGGGTGGTGTTCTTTTCCGTTTTGAAAACCGGCACATCCCGTCCAGAGGCACCATGAGAAAATCGGTGAAGGCAAACGGATTGATCTCAAGTTCGTCTATAATAAAAACCGATTGGGAGTTTTCAAGACAATATGTGTTGCCCATGCGGATAAAAGATTCAAAGCACTCCACCAATTGCTCGTCCGTAACGATACGGCGCTGCCCCCGGGTTAAACCGGCAAGCTTTCTGTAGGAAATGGTTTTGCGATACAATTGGAAGAATTGATCACCGGTGCACATGGCCGTGGAGGCAGCCACGATGGCCTGGCCTTTCCTGAACCGCCTTGCGTATAATTCCGTGTCCGTACCGCCCAATCCAGCAGATAAAATCGTGCCGAATTCTCTGGTGTGGCGCAGCCCGACAATGAGTTCATTGCCAAAGGCTGCCGAATCCGGAGGCATATACTGCACCTGCAGTACGCCTTTAATATCGCGGGAAACGGCAGATGCAAGATCGTCACCGGTCAGGTCCCGGTAGTGCGCGGGCAGGCCGTCCTGGAAATGAGCCAAGCCGGATGCATAGTTTTCAGGCACCTCGTAGAGCATCCGACGTACGGCGGAACGAATTTTATTGGGCGCCTTGTCCACGACCCGGACACCACCCACCTCTGTTTTGTGAATGATATATGGAGAGACAATTTTTAGTACACTTTTCTCTCCCGGCATATCCACAAGATCGTCATCGGCAATCCGGTCCCCTTGCTTAATCAGCCGGACATGGGGAAGCGTCTCTGCCCCGGATTTCGCCAAAAGTTCGTATACTTCGGATTCAAAAAGAAACGCCCGCCCCTGGCCCCAGGCTTTAGAAAAAATTTGTTCAAGGGAATGGAAATCAATATCCACCTGCATGTTTAATCCCAGTCTCGTTGTTATGTTACGCATACCTCTATAGGCGTTTGCAAATAAATCAGCAAATATCTTTGTATTCATTTTCAGGGAGAATAACAACCCGGGAACAAAATTTGTGATCATGGCGTAATCCGGATATCTGAGCATTTCTAGTTTTCACACGATACGAAATGAGCAGTTGCTTTTTCCAACTTAACATAATAAGGTTATTTTCAAAATTACGTCTCTATCGGAAAACAAAATGCTTTCAAATAGATATATGATCGGATTAAAATATATTTTAATCATCTTATTCGTATCGATCTCTACGGCTTCTGGGGTAACAACCTGTCTGGCCGGCACCCCACCCAAACAGATTACCGTGGCTGTGGGCACGGACAGCACTCCCTACTATTTCCTCAATCAGGAAAATCACCCTGCCGGTTTGGTGGTGGATATCTGGAAACTTTGGGCCGACAGGACCGGCATAAAAGTCGTTTTTAAGCCCGTCCCCTTTTACCAGACCCTTACATCCGTACAAAATGGAGATGCCGATGTTCACGCCGGGTGTTTTTTCAGCAAAAAAAGAAGTCAAACCCTTGATTTTATAACACCGGTGGTCATGGTCAGGACCCATTTTTTCGTGAAAAAAAATATCCTGGGCGTAAATCGGCTGGAGGACCTGCGCGGTTTTCGCATTGGCATCATTAAGGGTGATGCAGCCATTGATTACCTGAAACAAAAATTACCCGATGCCACCCTGGCCGTATATCCGGATAACCTGACCCTGTTCAACGCTGTCAAGTCCGGTGATATTCTTGCGTTTGTCAAAGATACCAATATCGCTTTGGCAATGCTCAAACAAAAAGGGATAATGAATCAGTTCCGATATTTTGACCAGGAACCGCTTTACGAGGCGGATTGGCTTTGCGCCGTACGCCGTGGCAATAAAGTTTTGGCCGAAATCGTACGAAAAGGGATGCAAGAAATTCCCCAGGCCGACAAAGCCGCTGTGTTTCGTAAATGGACTGGGAGATCCCAGGACCTTGCAACCGATGCATTGACCATTGCCTGCATCAATGAGTACCCGCCCATGTCCATGATCAGTGCCGCAGGCCATCCGTCCGGCATGCTCGTGGATGTATGGCGGCTGTGGGCAGCTAAAACCGGCCGGAAAATAAATTTTAAATTTTTCAGCCCCGGCGACGCCTTAAAAGCTGTCGAGGATGGAAGGGCAGATATCCATTCAGGCTTAAGCAGGTCAAACGAGCGGGAAACAACCATTGCCTTCTCTCACCCCTTTTACCGGATGGAAAGCGGTTTTTTTTATAAACTCGGGCCGAATGCGCCCAAAACACTGGCCGAATTACAAGGAAAAATTGTCGGAACCGATGCAGGCACCACGCCGTTAAAGCATTTGCAGGTAAAAAACAGAGTCTTTCTGGTGCAACCCACAGATCACGATCTGCTCCAGGAGGCATCCCAGGGTGTCTTTGACGTCTTTTTTGCAGAACTACCATATGTCTCGGCCCAGCTTGAACGCAGGGGAGAACAAGGAAGTTACGATCTTTTATCCCAGGGAAAAATGACCCGGCCCATTCATGCGGGGGTGGCAAAAAAAAACACGACGCTTTTAAAAACCGTCAACAAAGGGTTTGCTGCCATATCCGACGTTGAAGTGGCTGATATTGAAGCGCGCTGGATCAAAGATCCATCCCTGAGACAGTTTGGGAACAACCCCATGACCAATATACTGACCCCGGAAGAAAAAGCCTGGCTGAAATCCCATCAGGTGGTCCCGCTTTTAGGAGACGCAGGTTTGCCACCCATTAGTTTTGCAGATCCAACCGGCCGCTATAAAGGGGTGGCGGCTGACTATATCAATCTGATCGGACGCCGATTGGGCATTCGGTTTGAAGTCATCACCGACTACACCTGGAGCCAGATGATGAACATGATAAAAACAGGCAAAGCAAACGGAATTACCTGTATTGTCAAAGAAAAAGATCGGGAGCAGTGGCTCTCATTCACTGAGCCCTATTTTGTGAGCCCCTATGTCATTGTGACTAAAAAACAGATGCCGGCCATTTCCGGTGTAGAAAATCTGGCCGGCAAAACCCTGGCCATTGAAGAGGGATTCTTTCTACAATCCAGATTGAAGAAACAATATCCGAAAGTCGTAGTTAAACCCTTTGAAAATACGGTCAAGGCCCTTGAAAATGTGGCCGACGGATCAAGTGACGCCTATGCCGGAAATCTTATGGTAATTAAATATCTGTTGAATAAAAAAGATATTGATACGCTTAAAATTGCAGCGCCGGCCCCTTGGCCGGAATCCAGACTTTGCCTTGGCCTTCGCAAGGACTGGCCCTTGCTGATTTCATCCATTAACAAAGCCATTGAAAATATCTCCCAGGAATCCCACCGGCTGATCAACCTGCACTGGATGGAGGACCTTGAGGATGCGGACCATGAAACCATGCTTTTGCTCACACACGATGAAAAGGAATGGCTCAGATCCCATCCGGCCGTAAGATTGGGGATTGATCCTGCCTGGCCGCCGTTTGAATTCTATTCCCAAGAACACGGGTATTCTGGCCTGGCCGCCGAATATATTAACAAAATAGAAAACCAACTCAACATATCCCTGCAACCCCAGATCGGCCTGACCTGGCAACAAGCCATCGACAAGGGGCGACAAAAAAAGATAGACCTATTCCCCTGTATTGCCCCCAGCCCCAAGCGGGCACAATTTCTTAATTTCACCAATCCATATCTCACGTTCCCTATGGTCATTGCCGCCGAAACGAATTTCCCATTTATCAGCGGGCTTGAAGAACTTGAAGGAAATACGATTGCAGTGGCCCAAGGTTATATATCCCATGAAATTCTCCAAAAAGATTTTCCAACGCTTAAACTTTCACCCGTTGAATCGGTGGCTGAAGGCCTCAAACGGCTCAGCCAAAACAGGGCGGACGTGTTTGTGGGAAACCTTGCTTCCATAACATATAGTTCCAAACAAATAGGACTGACCAATATTAAAATTTCCGCTGTGACCCCCTACAACTTTGAACTCTCCATGGGTGTACGAAAGGATTGGCATCAATTGGTCTCCATCCTTAACAAAATTTTAACGAACATGCCTGAATCTGAAAAAAATAAAATTCGGGATGACTGGGTCCGCATGCAGTTTGAGCATCAAACCAACTGGACGCTTCTGTGGAAATGGATTTTTGGGATGACACTTGTCTCGGGTACCATCCTGGGCATTATTCTTTTTTCCAACAATAAACTTAAAAAGGCCGAAGTCTCTTTGAGAGAGAGTCACAAAGATTTGGCCCTGGCCGTAGCCGTGGCCAAAGAGGAAAAGCAAAAAGCGTTGGCGGCAGACCAGGCAAAAAGTCAATTTTTGGCCAATATGAGCCATGAAATCCGGACGCCTATGAATGCCATCATCGGCATGACCCATCTGATCATGCAAACCCCGCTTGACACAAAGCAGACAGATTACGTCAGTAAGATTGATACATCTGCCAAATCCCTGCTGAACCTGATCAACGATATTTTGGATTTCTCAAAAATTGAAGCCGGCAAGATGGACATGGAAATCGTGTTGTTCCGCCTGGATGAAACCATGGAAAAACTTGCCGACCTGATTACTGTCAAAGCCGCTGGTAAAAAAAATATTGAGGTCCAGTTCAAGGTGGACCCCCAAATTCCAAACACCCTGAAAGGTGACCCCCTAAGATTGAACCAGGTTTTGGTCAACCTTGGCAACAATGCAGTGAAATTCACGGATAAAGGCCACATCATCGTGTCGGTGGATCTGCTTGAAAGACAAAAGGATCAGGGGCTCTTAAGGTTCTGCGTTACGGACAGCGGCATCGGTATGACACCGGAACAGCAGAAAAAACTGTTCAAAGTATTCAGCCAGGCAGATTCCTCAACAACCCGTAAATACGGCGGCACAGGATTGGGTCTTGTCATTTCAAAACGGATTGTCGAGATGATGGGCGGAGAAATCTTTCTTGAGAGTACGGCCGGGAAAGGCAGTACCTTCTCTTTTACCTTACCCATAGAATTTGGCCCCAAAGAGGCGCCCAAACAAAAGCGTGAAGAACAAACGATTTCCAGAGCGATTCTGGGGGCCAAAATTCTGCTGGCAGAGGACCACGAAATCAACCAGCAGGTTGCAAAGGAAATTCTGGAAAGCGCCGGCTTTTTCGTCCGGATGGCGAATAACGGAGAAGAAGCCCTTTCCATGGCCTTATCCCAGGATTTTGACCTGGTTCTCATGGACCTTCAAATGCCGGTGATGGACGGGTACCAGGCGACCCGGGAAATACGACGCCACAAAACCAGCGAAAACCTGCCCATTGTGGCCATGACAGCCTCTGCCATGCCCAGGGACCGGGCAAAGGCCATGGCTGCGGGCATGAATTCCCACGTAAGTAAGCCCATTGATCTAAAAGAGCTGTTCCAAACCCTTGCCCAGTGGATTAAACCTGGAGACAGGCCTTTCCCAAAGGGCTTTAACGAAAAACCGGACAAAGAGAGCACGATAGCTGATGTTCCGGGAATATCTGTACGGCATGCCCTTTCCCGTCTGGATAAAAACGAGGAACTCTACCTGGATCTGCTGGAAAAATTCAAACAAAATTATGCCTATGCGGACCGGGAGTTAAAGGATCTCATCGAAAATGGGCAGGATGCAGATGCCCGGCGGCTGGCCCATTCAATAAAAGGTGTGGCCGGCAATGTCGGTATGACAGACCTTCAGGCGGCAGCAGCCGACCTGGAAGCGGCTTTTTGTGACAAAAGGTCGTCTGAATACGACAATCTGATGACACGGTTTTCCCAGAGCTTACCCCTTGTGTTGTCTTCGGTGGATCAACTGACCAGCGCCATTGTCAAAAAGGCCCCATTGCCGGCAAATGGGCAAATCAAGTCCAAAAAAGAATTGGCCCGGATGTTGGTTGACCTTGCGCCATTTGTAAAAAAACGGGAAGCCAAACCGGCAAAAGAAAGAATCAAAAAAATGGCGCTCCTGGCATGGCCAAATCATATGGAGTCTGATATAGCACAGTTAGATCATCTAATTTCCAGATACCAATTCAAACCGGCTGAAGCACTCCTTGAAAAGGTCATGGTGACGCTGGAAGACATAGGATAAATTATGACCGACTTATCTCAGATGCGCGTTCTTGTTGTAGATGATGTGGAAACCAATGTGGATATTCTCGTGGAGGCCCTTGGCGATGATTACCGGGTCAGTGTGGCTATGGACGGGGAATCAGCCCTGGAAATTATCGAAGAAGATCCTCCGGATATTATTCTTATGGATATCATGATGCCCGGCATAGATGGTTACCAAGTGTGTGAAAGGCTTAAGTCCAAAACCGCGACCCGGGATATCCCTGTGGTGTTTTTGACGGCCTTGTCCGAAGAAGACAATGAGGCCAAGGGCCTTGCTTTGGGCGCAGTGGATTATATTACAAAGCCATTCAGGGCTGCAATCGTTAAAGCCCGGGTTAAAAATCATCTGGAATTGAAACAGCACAAGGACCATTTGGAGAACCTGGTCGAGAAAAGAACCCGGGAAGTATTTTTAACTCAGGAAATCAGCATGGAATGTATCGGCACCCTGGCTGAATTTCGAGATCCTGAGACCGGCGGGCATATCAAGCGCACCCAGCATTACATCAAAGCGCTTGCAGACGAACTTAAAACGCTGCCCCAATTTAGGGAAATATTAAATGAAGAGACCATTGACCTAATTTATAAATGTGCACCGTTGCATGATATCGGTAAAGTTGCCATTCCTGATGCCATCCTTAAAAAACCGGGTAAACTGACCAAAGAAGAGTTCGATATGATGAAAACCCATACCATACATGGATATGAGGTGTTACTATCCGCCAAAACCCGTCTGGACGCAGGCAATTATCTGAAATGCGCCGGCACCATTGCTTTGACTCACCATGAAAAATGGGACGGTTCCGGTTATCCACGGGGAATTTCAGGAGATAATATCCCTGTGGAAGGGCGTTTGATGGCCATCTCAGACGTTTATGATGCGCTAGTATCCAAACGGGTATATAAACCGCCTTTTCCACATTCACAAGCCATGACCATTATTCTTGAGGGAAAGGGAAAACATTTTGACCCTGATATGGTAGACGTGTTTAAGCGCCATGCCGAAACGTTCAGGGCCATTGCCATAGAATTTGCAGACCATGATGATGAAATTAAAACGTTGCAGTGTTAAAAAATAAATTCAAAGGAAAAATGATGGCACCGGGACAAACAGCCATACATAAACAGTCGGTGATGGTGGTTGAAGACTGTGAACCTGATATTGACGCACTGGTGGCGTGTTTGAGCGGTAACTACCGGGTCCGGGTCGCAACGGACGGCGCCGGCGCCCTTAAATGTATCCGGGAGGATGTGCCTGATATCGTGCTGCTGGACATCCTGATGCCGGGCATGGACGGTTTTGAAGTTTGCCGGCAAATCAAAGAAGATCCTGAATTACAGAACGTATTGATCATATTTGTTACCAGTTTAACAGAAGCTGTGGATGAAACCAAGGGGCTCGAGATGGGCGCTGTGGACTATATTACAAAACCCTTTAACTTTGCCGTCATCCGCGCCAAGGTAAAAACCCACCTGGAGCTGGCCCTGGCCAGAAAGGAACTGGCATACCAAAACCGAATTCTTAAAGAAAATATCGAATTACGGGAACAGGTTGAGCAGATTTACCGCCATGATCTCAAGACTCCGATCCAGGTGGTATTGGGGGCCGCACAGATCATGATGCACTCTGACCCCCTGGATAAACCCACCTGGCAAAATATAGTGCAGGAGCAGATGAATGCCTGTTATACCATGGTTGATATACTTAACCGAACCATGGTGCTGTATAAAATGGAACAGGATACCTGTCCGGTTCATATGACCAAGGTGGATATCATGCCTGTTTTTGACCGCATCGGTGTGGCCTTTGACAGAAGAATGGCAAAAAGGCAGATCCGGTTGAACATATCAATCAACGAAGATTCTGCTGATGCAGGCAGGCCTTTTATGATTTTATGCGATGAATTGCTTTTTTACATCATGATCAACAATCTGTTCTCCAATGCCCTGGAGGCCTCCCCGGATGGCGGAATCATTGCCATCCGAATCATTGGCCCCAAACAGGGCTATATTAAGATCGAAATAGAAAACCAGGGACTTATCCCGGAGCCTATCCGTGATAAATTCTTTGATAAATTTGTTACTTACGGAAAAGCCCAGGGTACAGGTATCGGAACGTATTCGGCAATGCTTACGGCACGCCTGCATGGTGGAAGCATTAACTTCTCTTTGTCCGAGCAGGCCGGTACCACCACGATATCTGTGCGCTTACCCCAGTAAAGGAAATGCCGGCCCCCTGTCAATCTCCAGGGCTATCGCATGTAAAAAAATGGCAGGCATTCTGTGGGTTTTAGGAAAAAAGTTAGCATTTCATAACATACATGACGTAACTATTTGATTTTAAAAGGAATATTTTTCGCTAGATTTTTCGTTTAATTTGTAGTACCCATTGGCAACAAAAACAAGGAGTTGCCAATGGGTAAAAACAACATAAATAAATACTTTGAGACGATTGAAGATCATAGGCACCACAACAAGCTCCATAAATTAATTGATGTGATTATTATTGCAATATGTGGCGTTGTCGCAGGGGCCGATACCTACGAACAAATTGAAAATTTTGGAAAAAAGCGAAAGAGATGGCTTTCAAAATTCCTGGAATTGCCATATGGGATCCCATCACATGATACCTTTGACCGAATTTTTGAAAGGATGAACCCACAAGAATTTCAAAATAGTTTCAAAAACTGGATTGCCTCTGTAGCCAAACAAACCAAAGGCCAGGTTGTGGCGATAGACGGAAAAACCCTGAGACGCTCTCATAACAGATCTGAGGATAAAAAAGCCATCCATATGATTAGTGCCTGGGCAACTGCAAATCAGGTAGTTCTCGGGCAACTAAAAACGGAAGAAAAATCCAATGAAATAACCGCCATTCCCTATCTTTTAAAGTTGCTTGATCTATCCGGTTGCATAGTCACCATTGATGCCATGGGGACACAGAAAAAAATTGCGGAAACCATAATTGACAGTAATTGTGACTACATTCTGGCATTAAAAGAAAACCACAAGACCCTTTATGAAAATACAGTCCGTTTTTTTGACCACATGAACAATATGAAAGAAGAGGGATACTGTTTCGATGAATATGAAACAG
Source organism: uncultured Desulfobacter sp. (assembly GCF_963677125.1). Lineage (NCBI taxonomy): Bacteria > Pseudomonadati > Thermodesulfobacteriota > Desulfobacteria > Desulfobacterales > Desulfobacteraceae > Desulfobacter > uncultured Desulfobacter sp. The sequence continues at coordinate 3,964,577 of NZ_OY781882.1, forward strand.
TAGATGGTGGGCATGGACGCATTGAGACCCGTAGGAATGTCATAACCCGTGATATTGATTGGCTTGATGACAAAGAAAATTGGCCTGGTTTAAAATCTTTGGGGATGGTTGAAAGCACCCGGAATGTTAACGGGGAAGTAAGTTGTGACAGGCGTTATTATATATCCAGTCTTGATTGTACTGCGCAGGTATTTGGAACTTCTGTCAGAAGTCATTGGGGAATTGAGAATTCACTTCACTGGGTATTGGATATCGCTTTCCGGGAAGATGAGAGCAGGATACGGAAAGGATTCGGGCCGGAGAACTTTGCGGCAATTCGGCATATTGCCTTAAATCTGCTTAAAGAAAATAAAAGTTTTAAAGGGAGCATCAAGTCAAAAAGATTGAATGCGGCAATGGATACACAGTATTTGGAGGACGTGATGTTTGCATGACTGGTAGATAACGCCAGGATCATAGGCCACTTAGAATTTTTACATGCGTTAGCCCTGTGTCAATCTCCTTTCTTTTTGCTTGAAAGCCATATATTCTCTCAAACTACGCTAATATTTTTTTGTGATGTGATCCTGGGTGTTCATAGACCAGGTCATCCCATGGCTGCTATTAGAAAGTGAAAAAATGCGATACCCAGGTTACCTTGAAAAAAAATTTAATTTCCCCAATTTTTACCGGGTAAAACTGACGTTGCCGTCCATGGCACTGCCGGACCCGGCAAAGGATCTGAAAGCACAACTGGACCAGGCTCTGGAACACTCAACCATTGAACCCGGCCATACCGTGGCTGTTGGCGTGGGCAGCCGGGGCATCAATAAAATTGCGACGCTTGTGGCACAAATTTGTCAAAGCATCAAAGATAAAGGCGCTCACCCTGTAATCATCCCAGCCATGGGCAGTCACGGCAGCGCCACCCCGAAAGGCCAGGAAAAAACCCTCGCAAAATTAGGCGTTACACCTGACGTCTGCCAGACAGCGATTGTCTCACAAATGGATGCGGTTCAAGTGGGAAGCGTGTTTGACAACGTGCCTGTCTATTTTTCAAAAAAAGCTATGGAAGCGGATCACAGCATCTGCATTAACCGCATCAAGCCCCATACCAAATTCAAAGGAGATGTGGAAAGCGGGCTTTACAAGATGCTTGTGGTGGGTATGGGTAAACACAAAGGCGCTTTAACCTATCATAATTTTGCCCTGAAATACGGATTTCACAAGCTTCTCACAGCCATGGGCGACACTATTATCGAACACACCAATTTGTGTTTGGGTATTGGTGTGGTGGAAGACGCCTATGACCGGCTCATGAAAATCGAGGTAATACCGGCGGCCCAGATCAGCACCAGGGAACCGGACCTGCTATCCCTGGCCAAAACCAACTTCCCGGCTTTGCCCTATAAAACTTTGGACCTGCTGGTGATCCGGCAAATCGGCAAGGAGATCAGCGGGTCAGGTATGGATCCCAATGTCACCGGCAGAACCTGTGATTTAATGGAAGACGATTTTTCCCAAAGCCTTGACGCCAAACGCCTGGTGATTCTGGCCCTGTCCGCAAACACGGCAGGCAATGCCATCGGATTAGGCAATGCGGACATCATCACCGAAAAAGTATTTGCAGGTATGGATTACCAGGCCACCATCATGAATGCCCTGACAGCCATGTCCCTGAAAAAAGCATCTATTCCGGTCCGGCTGCCCAGTGAGGAAAAAGCGATACAGGCAGGATTCCAGACCATTGGTCCGGTGCTTCCTGAAAAGGTCCGGGCAGTGATTATCAAGGACACCATGCATACGACCGATTTTCTTGTCAGCCAAGCCCTGGTCGACGAAACCGAAAAACTGCCTTACCTTAAAGAGATGACGCCCTGCCGAATCGCATTCTCTTCTTTCGGAGATCTGATTGCTCCCGATTCCTAAATGTTTATAAAATCCACCCTGTTCCCTTTTTTCTATCTCTTTTTGCTGATTTTCATGGTTATTGAAGCTGTAAAAACGACTTGCTGATCAGTGTCATAAACAATCACCGGAACCTCAACTTCACCTTCACCTTCTTCATCTAATTTAATATTGCGTCCATCAGAGACAGCTCTTAGATCGGTTTTTGCTTTAGCCAAGTATTTTACCGACATGGCTTTTGGTATCCATCTTAATTCTTCGGAAATAGAGACTTCTATCATTGTCCCGGCGACTAATTCTGCGGCATTGCACATAGCGATCGCATGAACACTGCCTAAATGATTCTGCACTTCTCTGGTATTTGGGAAAAATGCTTCAGCATAATAAGGCCTAACTTCATTGAAGATCGGATTTATTGTTTTAAAATATGGCGCATATTCCGTTACAATCTGTGTAAACGCTTCATTTCCTAACGTTTTGTAAAGTTCCAAGACTTCGTTCATCGTAAACCCTTTCAATGTTTCGGCTGATATTCATTTGTATCGCGGTGTTCTCCCCAAACAATGATTTCCGCCAACCCGCAGGCTTCAGCTTCAAAAACTGTATTGTTTGAATCTGAAAAGCCACTGAATATATTAAAAGTACCAAATGTTCAAACCGTCCCGAGACTATCCGTCTAAGATTAATGATGATTCCTTTGTTTTCGAACGTCGTAAATAACCGACGCAGGAAGGAGCACAACGACTGAGTGCGTCCGGGGTAATTTGCTTTGTTATGTGTTTTTACACAACTGAAATATATATGTTGATATCGGTTTGATTTTTGTAATACTCAAAATCTGTTTTGTAAGCTCTTTTATATTCTGATTCTTTACTGTCAAAGTAACTCCATACTTTCTCCATACTCAATTATCCGGGCAACAACCCTGGTCGGACGTTTGCTTGGCGCAGAGGCTCAACCCACTGATTATCAATTCTATTTTCCCTGATAACTTGTGATAAATTAAAATATCAGGTAAAAAAATCATTGCGTAATTTTGCAGTTAGGAAACAGAAAATGTCAATCCGAAAAGAAAAATGGATCAAGTCCATGAGGTAATGGGGCTTAAACACGACATCATCCATGCCTAACGGACTGATTTAGACTGGATAAAACGGTTCATCAGGTTTCATAATATGAAAAACAATAAAACGGAGATACAAGGAAGGCTGGCATTGTATACAACGCCCTGTTCGCACTTATCGAGGAACCGGAACTCTCCGACTTTTATCTGCCCTATCCTGATCTTGACTGGCGGGAAGAGCGGGCGCGCCATGCCCGATGTGTATATGATAACTCCGATGGAAAGCAGAGGGTTGCGGCCTTTGCAGATGCCATGAACCGAGAGGCCTCATACCGGCATAACAGGATGGAGAATAATGCAGGCTATCCCATGCTTTCTGATGTAATGGACACCAGGCAGGAAAAAATGGCAGACCTTGAGTCGTTTTATCCGGAATGGCAGTCCCTGCTGGAAAAAAAAGGACTTGAGGGCAGGCCGTCAATCTGGTGAAAAAAGGCAAGAAAAGAGCAGAACTCAGCCAGGCTCTGGTCGAGGCATCCCGGGCCGCAGGAAACAACGAGGATGTCCTTGAAGGAATATTTGAAAAATTTTATTCCAGCCCCAATGATGAGAATCTGTTAGAGGCCACGACTGAATCAATCGAACAGAACCAGGAGAAAAGTACCTATGTCTGAAACCAAGTATATAACAATGTTTATCTTTACACTGATGCTGATTATCGGAACAACCTTGCTGTTACCGGCCAAGGCATTGGCAGCCCAGGAGTATGTGTTCACCGGCCAGACAATGGGCACCTCCTATTCCATTAAGATGATTTCCGCCAAACCGCTCTCCAAAAGTCTGTGGCAGGAAAAAATTAACCTGCGCTTAAAACAGGTAAATGCCCGGCTGTCCATGTACCAGAAAGACAGTGAACTGTCCCTGTTCAATGCCGCACCAAAGGACCAGGCTTTCAGGGTTTCCCCGGATTTTTATCAGGTTCTTGAACAATGCAGCAAGCTGCATACCCTGACCGGCGGGGCCTGGGACGGCACGGTTAAACCCCTGGTAGACCTGTGGGGATTCGGTACAAAAGGCCGGCGGGACACGCCGCCTGAACCCGCGCAAATCAACGCGGCGCTTAATTGTATTGGCTTTGATAAACTTAAAATCGGAGATCATCTGCTGACCAAAACAATGCCCGGCATAACTCTGGATTTAGGCTCCATAGCCAAAGGATATGGCGTAGATGAAATTGCCCGCCTGATCCGGGAAGGCGGTATTGAAAACTATCTTGTAGAAATCGGCGGTGAACTGGTCGGCGCAGGAAAAAACAAGCATCGCAAGGCATGGATCGTGGGGATAGCAAATCCTGAAAAAGGATTTTTGAATTCCGGCCTGTACAAAGAAATACGCCTGGATAACAAAGCCATAGCCACCAGTGGCAATTACAGAAACTATTTTGAAAAAAACGGGCAAATCTACTCACACATCATCAGCCCGAAAACCGGTTATCCGGTCGAAAACGCAGTGGTATCGGCATCGGTTATTTCCGATACCTGCACCCGGGCCGATGGCCTTGCCACAGCACTGATGGTCATGGATACTCACCAGGCCCTCGCCCTGATTAACAGCCTTGAAAACACCGAATGCCTGATCATCCGCCATGACGGAAAGAAAAAAACTGCTCTGCGGTCATCCGGATTCAAGTCCTATGAAATTGGTTTCTGATCCGTATAACGATACTTTCCCCCTGTTTAACTCGACGAGCCAAGCAGATAACGCAGAACACAACTTGGACAAAATTGTAAAAAAATATATACAATATTTTAAATATATTCTTGACATTCTCCATTTTTTCAGTAGAATACGAAAAATGCATATTTTGTACATGCATATGTTCCTTCCTTAAGGTGTATATCTCAATATTTTCTGTGATTACCCCCAAAGTTAGAAGCAAATTTTTATTTTTTTATTTAGGAGACCGCCAACATGGCAAAAGGTACCGTAAAGTGGTTCAGCGAGACTAAAGGTTTTGGATTTATCGAAGTAGAAGATGGTGGAAAAGATGTCTTTGTTCATCATTCAGGCATTAACGCAACAGGTTTTAAAACCCTGAACGAAGGCGACCAGGTCACCTTTGACATTGAGCAGGGCCCCAAAGGGCCGGCTGCTGCAAATGTTACAGTGATATAGCTGACCACTTTTGTTTATAACTGTCATGGACGGACCTTATCTTTGTTTCCCGGTCTCCCCGAGGCAAACATGAAAGGGTTTTGGCGCATTTCGAACGCTTTCATCTAAGCAGTTATTAAAGCCCCTGAGAATTAATGTTCTCAGGGGCTTTTTTTTGTTGATTGTCACCGCCTATCTGAAAACCGTAAATTTTGTCGATTACTTCGTTGGGCGCAAATTTTAATCCTCGCAGATACTTAGCGCCCGACCGAAAACCCGTGTTTGGATGAAAAGTTGCCCAGATGCAAGGCGCAAGCAAAGCTGAAACCGGAGCGTACTATAGTACGTGAGGATTTCAGGTTTGTGCAGCAACGCCGCAGGTGGATGACTTTTCGTCCAAACACTACTTAAATCCGGCATTTTCCCTGGTATGAATCCCGGGCTTCAAGGGTATGTTGAATCATGTTGAATGTCTCTCTGTACCGGGCCGACCACAACGGCGCCACAAGTTCGTCAGAATGAGGATCCCCTGTGATTCGCTGGATAATCATGGACCTGGGCAGCCGTTCCAGAAAATCGCAGACCAGGTCCACATATTCCTGTTGCTCTAAAGGCATATACCGACCCTGTGCATACATCTCGTCCAAGGCGGTGCCCCGAACCACATAAAGCAAGTGGATTTTGACACCATTTACTCCCAGATCCCCAATAATCCCGGCATTTTCCAGCATCATATCCCGGGTTTCACCGGGCAGTCCCAAAATAATATGGGCGCAGACATTAAGCTTTTTCTTAGGGGCAACAAGGGCCATGGCCTTTTCAAAAGCCTTGAAATCATGTCCCCGGTTGATCAGAGCAAGGGTGGCGTCATGGGCAGACTGAAGCCCGTACTCCAGCCAGATAAGATAATCATTGGTGTAGGCATCAAGCAGATCAATCTTCTCATTGTCCACACAATCGGGCCTTGTGCCCACGGCCATGCCCACTACTCCATCACAGGCCAGGGCTTCATCATATAAGGCTTTAAGATGATCCACCGGGGCATAGGTATTGGTAAAAGACTGAAAATAAGCAAGAAATTTCCTGGACTTGTATTTTTTTATGGCCCCGATCTTACCGGCCTCAATTTGCTGTGAAATGGAAAGCCCCCGGGCAAAGGCCCCGGTACCCGATCCTTTTGCATTGCAGTAAATACATCCGGCCCGGGACAAAGTTCCGTCCCGGTTCGGGCATGTCAGCCCGGCATCCACGGAAATTTTTTGCACCCGCTCACCAAACAGGCTGCGCAGATAAGCATTGTAATCGGTGTAGCGTTTCATATGGTCAGCTTCTGCCAAATTCTTCCTCCATTTTCATCCTTTTGCGTTCATACGTTCACCCCTTAAGGCAGACTCTAACCATACAGATTGCAAATGAATTTGCCAAGATGAAGATTAGCAGCAAGAACTTGACCTATAGCGACTAGACATTATATTAAGGCCCTGTAAAAAATAGCTAAGGATGTTATGAACACTTTCAAAAACAGATATGATGTTATTGTGGTGGGTGCAGGACACGCCGGATGCGAAGCAGCCCTGGCTGCCGCCCGTATGGGCTGTGACACCCTGTTGCTCACCATTGACATGGACAAAATTGCAGCCATGCCCTGCAGCCCCTCCATCGGCGGCACGGCCAAAGGGCAGCTGGTCAAAGAAATCGATGCCCTGGGCGGCTGGATGGCAAAGGTTTCAGACTCTTCGGCCATCCAGTACCGAACGCTGAACACCCGTAAAGGCCCGGCGGTACAATCCACCCGGACCCAGAATGACAAGAACATGTATTCGCGAAACATGAAACTTGTCCTGGAAAAGGCCGAAAATCTGGATCTTAAACAGGCCATGGTGGAATCTTTAATCATTGAAAACAATGAAATCAAAGGAATTGCCGACAATACCGGATTTGACTATTTGGCCGCCTGCGTGGTCATTACCACAGGCACCTTTCTGCGGGGTACCGTTCATATCGGGGCATCCAAAATCCAGGCCGGACGTGCCGGAGAATTTGCTTCCACAGGCCTGGCTTTAAGCCTTGAAGCCATGAACCTTGAGATGGGCAGAATGAAAACCGGCACCCCGCCACGATTGCATGCCGATTCTATCGATTTTTCAAAATTCAATGTCCACGGATCAGACGAGGAGATCAAACCCTTCTCCTTTTCTACGACCCAGGTGACAACCCCGATGCTGCCAAGTTTCATGGGGCAGACCAACCCAAACACCCATGCCGTCATCCGCAACAATCTGAAGTATTCAGCCCTGTACGGTGGACAAATCAAAGGCCAATCCGCCAGGTACTGCCCCTCTTTTGAAGACAAGGTGGTAAAATTTCCGGACCGGGACTCCCACCATGTGATTCTGGAATATGAAGGCATCGACTCCAAAGAGATTTATGCATCCGGCCTTGGCAACAGCCTGCCCCTTGAAATCCAGTACCAGGTGGTGCGCTCGGTAAAAGGCCTTGAACAGGCCCAGATCATGCGCCCGGCCTATGCCATTGAATACGATTATGTGTCGCCCCTGGAACTGACACCCGCGCTTGAGACCAAAAAGGTACGGGGCCTGTTTTTGGCCGGGCAGATCAACGGCACGTCCGGTTATGAAGAGGCCGGAGCCCAAGGGCTGTGGGCCGGGGCCAATGCCGCGGCAAAAATACTCGGCCGCCCACCTTTCATCCTGGATCGTTCCCAGGCATATATGGGGGTTATGGTGGATGACCTTGTCACCCGGGGCACCAAAGAACCCTACCGCATGTTTACGTCAAGAGCAGAATACCGGCTGCTGCTCAGAGAAGACAACGCGGATCTTCGATTAGCCCGGATCGGTTATGAATACGGCCTGACAGATCAAGCACAGCTGGACAAAGTTTCCCGGATCAAGGCTGAATCAAAAAAAGAACTTGAACGGGTCCGTAAAACGGTGGTCAAACCCAGCGATGAAACCAATACCTTTCTCACCGGCCACAACTCCAACCCCATTGACACAGGGGTTCCTTTAACACAACTCCTCAAACGTGCGGAACTCAATTACGACCTGTTAAAACAGATTGCCCCTGCCCCCGCATCTGTCCAGGACCGTGCAGCCCGGCAGGTGGAAATTGAAATTAAATACGAAGGGTATATTCAACGGCAGTACAATGAAATTAAAAAATTTGAAGATCTGGAACGGATAAAAATTCCGACAGAATTTTCCTTTGATGCGGCCCACGGACTGTCCAATGAGATCAGGGAAAAACTCAATCGGATCAACCCTGCATCCCTGGGCCAAGCATCACGCATTGACGGCATGACTCCGGCGGCCATCTCGGTTCTCATGGTGGCCATCCGTGCATTCAGAGAAAACCGGTCTAATTGATGCAAAGGGTGGCTCCGGCGCCCTTGACTTAGACGGGTTGCGCCTTACTTTTATTACACATTTGTACTAAATAACAACTATATACAGCTAAACACAAAGGAATAAGATATAAAATGGCGCAAGATTACTATAAAACACTTGGAATCGATAAAACGGCGACAGCCGCCGACATAAAAAAGGCATACCGAAAGCTTGCCCTCAAATACCATCCGGATAAAACCAAAGGGGATAAGGCTTTGGAAGATAAGTTCAAGACCATCTCCGAGGCCTACGCAGTGCTTAGTGATCCGGAAAAAAGAAAACAGTATGACACTTACGGGTCTGCCGACTTTCAGCAAAAGTTCTCACAGGAGGACATTTTCAGAAACTTTGACCTGGGCGATATTCTCAAGGAGTTTGGTTTCGGCGGTGGTGGTGGGTTCAACCGGGCCGGCGGTTTTTCCTCTGCATTCAAACAGGGCGGGGCAAGGTCTTCGTTTTCCGGCATGGGGGGCAATCCTTTTTTCCAAAACGCAGGACCAGGCGGCGGTTACGGTCGAAAAGCTCCGGCACGGGGCAAAGATCTGGAATATGAAATTCCCTTAACCCTGGACGAATTAATTAATGGTGCCGGAAAAACCATCACTATTTCCCAGGATGGCCAGGCCAAAGCCATTGAGGTAAAAATCCCCAAAGGCTTGACCCAGGGCAAAAAAATAAGACTGGCAGGCAAAGGCGAATCAGGCGCAAATGGCGGTCCGGCCGGAAACCTTTACATAAAATCCAGTCCGTCGCTGCCCCAGGGGATCACCCTGGAGGGAAACGATATCCTGATGACAAAGGATGTTGGACTCACCCAGGCGCTGTTAGGCGATAAGCTTGAGGTAACCACCCCTTCAGGTAAAACCATCAACCTGACCTTGCCTCCGGGCACCGGACACAAGTCAAAAATGCGATTACCCGGTATGGGAATTCCCCATATGAAAGGAAATGGTTGCGGAGATCTCTATGTTGTGGTTAATATAGAGATGCCGAAGAAATTAAACTCCAAACAGCAGAAACTAATCAAGGAACTTAAAGAAACAGGATTATAATCTAACATGCCTGAACTTATCCCCTTGATTTCCCAACAGGAAATCAAGGAAAAAATCCAGGAGATTGGAAGAAGAATTACCCAGGATTATAGCGGTCTTGATCTCGTGGTTGTGGGGGTTCTCAAGGGCTCTTTTATTTTTTTGGCCGATCTTGTCCGGCAGATCACCATTGATCATGAAATTGATCTGGTGGGTGCGTCATCCTATGACGGCACGTCATCTACCGGACAGATCATGTTTACAAAAAAACCGGATCTTAAACTTAAAGGAAGAGATGTACTGCTGGTGGAAGATATCGTGGATACAGGCCGGACCCTCGCCAAAACTGTCGAATCCATGCAGCTGTTAACTCCCCGATCCATAAAGATATGCGCGCTGATTGATAAACATGAACGCCGGGAAATGCAACTCAATGTGGATTATTCATGTTTCTGCCTTAAAAAGGGGTTTATCGTAGGTTACGGGCTGGACTACAATGAAAAATACAGAAACCTACCGGCAATCTTTGATTTAAAAATTTAAAGTTAATTGATATTACTGTGTCAATAAGTTCTTAATTGACTTTCATATTTTGTTGTAGGTTGAGTCTGGGTGTCGAGAAACCAGCTCAACCCATGGTTGTTATTCAAATTAAGGGGATACCCAATGATAATTACCTGCGAAAAGTGCGCAACCCGGTTTGTGCTTGATGACGCCTTAATTAAGCCTGAGGGGTCAATGGTCAGATGCAGCAAGTGTCGGCATGTTTTTACAGCCTTTCCAGTGGAATATCCGGAAATTGAGCTCTCCGACCAATCAGAATCCCAAGAACAGGACATCCCCTTCGATGAATCACAGAGTCAAGACCAATTAGATTTTAACCTATCACAAGGTGACGATTCCGCTAAAGACAGCGCTTCGCACAGCCATGGCGAAGACCCGGAAGATACGGACATTGATTTCTCAGAAATTGAATTCGAGGTACAGGCGTTTCAAGAAAATGCGCCTGAACAACAGGCAGATACAGAAGCCTCGGATTCCCAGGACCTGGACATTGAATTCGATACGGCGGATTTTGAGATAGATGAACCGGGACTGGACTTCCAGGATGATGACCTTGAACTGGAAACCCAGGAAATTGAATTTGAAAAAATTGAAGATAGTACCGAGTCCCCAACGGGATCAGCATCCGAACAGTCTGATACGGCCGATATTGAAATCAGCTTTGACCAGGATGACGATGCAGACCTTGAGCTCGACGGGCTGTCCTTTGATCTGGAAGACTCATCCGAAGAGGCGCTGTCCATTGATGATCTTGAATTAGAAACCCAAAATGATGGCGACCCGGACCTTGAATTAGAAGCTGACTCCCAAGAAGATCTTATTCTTGAAGAAGGTGATGATGGCCTGGATTTATCCCCCGACCCCGAAGACGCCCAGACTGACGACGTTGCCCACCAGGAAGAAGAGACAATTGAAGCGCAACCGGATATAGAACAAGAGGCGTTTGCTTCAGATGACATCAAGATTGAACCCGATGACAGCGATGTAACGCCGGATGACCAGTATGCCGACGAAAAAATTGAACAAAGCGCATCAGAGCAGGATAAATTTGCAGAATATGATACGGTATTGGAACAGGAGACAGAACCGGAAGATACCGATATAACCATTCCAGCCCCTGACAAAGAAGACGATACCGCTCCGCTGAGCCCGACTGGTGACGAAATAGAGCCCTCCACAGAAACACTGATAGAACAAGCACCATCGATTACGCCGCTGTCCGCACAAAGTGTCCGCCAAAAACGAAGCGCAAAGAAGAAAAAAGGGACAAGCCCGACAGTGAAAATTCTGTTGGTATTAGTGCTGCTCATCTTGGCTGCATATGTGGCAATCATTGGCCTTGGCATAAACGTTCCAGGGGTGTCTGACATTCAAATTCCATTTATCAGTCAGTGGATTGCCCCCAAACAAGCTCCCCAGGAGCCACTGAAACCCGTACTGGACGAACCCAGTATTAATGGCCGATTTGTTTCCAATAAAAGTGCAGGAGATCTGTTCATTGTCACAGGCAGAGTTAAAAACCCGTCTAATAAGGCCGTCAGCCACATCCGGGTTAAAGGAACCCTGATGAAAAGAAACAACATCAAAGCGGGAACCCAGATTGCCTATTGCGGAAATATAATTCCCGAAGAGACACTTAAATCCGGCAATATCTCGGATATAACCAAACAGATGGGTGTCAAACAGGGAAATCAGAATACCAATGTCAACATCAAGCCTGGTGCATCGGTCATGTTTATGCTGATTTTTTCAGATCTACCCGAGGATCTGGCTAATTTTACCGTCGCGTTGGAAGGTTTTGAGCCTGCTCAGGAATAAATTGATAATTAATTAAAATTTTATTTGACACAGACATAAACTCTGTGCTATTTAATCCTGGTTTTTGTGGCGACGTAGCTCAGATGGTCAGAGCATGCGGCTCATATCCGCAGTGTCCGGGGTTCAATTCCCTGCGTCGCTACCAGAATTTACAATGGCCCCTGTTTTACAGGGGCTTTTTTGGTTTCTCCCCCCCCTGTTAATGTTTCAAATCCAAAACAAGCTGTCGAATATCATCCGGTGTCGTATGACAGCAGCCACCGATGAGCCTGGCTCCGTATTTTACCCATTGGGGTGCCATTTCACCCCATGAACGCATACTGGGCTTTGGGACCCGCGATTTGGTCAAATCGTTATATACAGCTCCTTTATTGGGATATACCACCACAGGTTTGTCGGTCACGCATCGGATCTCTTCTATAAGGGAGCTTACATGGACCGGATCCGTGCAATTGATGCCTACGGCTGCTACACAGGGTTTATCATCCAGCCATTGGGCACAGTCCCGAACCGCTTCTCCACTGTTAATATGCTGCCCGTCCCGTGCACTGAAGCTGAACCAGGCGGGGATCATATCCAAATCCGCCGCCAAATCATCCAATAGTCGAACAAGGGCTCTGGCCTCGGCAAAGCAAGGCAGGGTTTCACAGGATAGAAGATCGGGTCCGGCTGACATCAATGTTTTCAATCTCTCTTTGTGAAAATCAACCAGTTCATCTTCACTGATGCCGTAGAGACCTGTGTATTCCGATCTATCCGCCAGGAAAGCACCGTAGGGGCCAACAGAAGCAGCCACCAGGGGTTTAACCCGGTTGACCCGGTTGAGTGGATCTGCCCAGAACCTCTTCACGACTGTTTTTGCCAGCGTAACAGCAGACCGTATAAGTTTTCGAGCCTGTTCCGGGCTATACCCATGCCGCCCAAGCCCTTGAAAAGTGGCCTGGTAACTCGCTGTAATCAGGCAATCCGCACCGGCATGAAGATAGTCCATATGAACCGCCGCAATCATATCAGGATTATCCGCCAAAAGCCGGGCCGACCAGAGTGGATCATCAAGGTTGCACCCCCGGCGCTCAAGCTCGGTGCCAAGCGCACCGTCAATGATCAGATATTTTTGCTGTTCAAGATATTTGCGGATCAGATCAGCCATAACATGCCTTTTTTGTCCTTCTCATATTTATTAAATTCCTGCCCAAAGAATAACAAATCCATGAATGAATTTAAAAAGTAAACATTAACCGCCTTGACTTTTTTGATTCAGATCCAAAATTATGATAGATTTTTAGATCAAAAGGTCAGTTAGAGCCTGACCGAAAACCTGTGTTTGGACAAAAAGTTACCCAGATGCAAGGCGCAGAAAAATTTGCAACCGGAGCATACTAAAGTATGTGAGGATTATAAATTTTTCTGCAACGCCGCAGGTGGGTAAGTTTGTGGGCATGCACCCCTCTAACGAGCCGTTCAAACACGATTTAACAATGGGAGTACCTATGCCAGGCGTATATGACATTTGCGTCCAAGACCATTTTGCAGCAGCCCATTCCCTGAGAGGGTATGACGGAAACTGCTCAAATCTGCACGGCCATAACTGGATTGTTGAAGCGCACATACGGTGCACCAAACTCAACCAATTGGGCATGGGCATAGATTTCAGGGATGTTAAAAGTGTGGTCAAGGATGTTTTAAGCAAGCTGGACCACACCAACCTTAATGAAATTGCCGAATTTGGATCAATCAACCCCACAGCTGAAAATCTGGCTAAATTTCTCTATTCTGAACTGTGCAGGCGCCTGAACACCGAATTCGTCAAAGTCAAGAAAGTCGTAGTATTCGAAAGTCCGGGCTGCGGATCTTCCTACCGGGAGATATAAGTGTCCCTGAATATCTGCGAAATTTTTTACAGCCTGCAAGGGGAATCCACCTGGGCGGGTCTTGCCTGCGTGTTTGTCAGGCTTTCCGGTTGCAATCTGTCCTGTTCCTGGTGTGACACCACCTATGCCGCAGCAGATCCCACACCCATGACCATAAGTCAAATCATGGACAAAGTGGCAATCTTTGACTGCTCCATGGTTGAAATTACCGGCGGAGAGCCGTTGATTCAGCCCCAGACACCGGCATTGATATCCGCACTGGTGGAAAGAGGATTTCAGGTGCTGCTGGAAACCAATGGGAGCCTGAGCATTGAATCTGTGGATCCTGCCTGTACCCGCATCATGGATGTGAAATGCCCTTCGTCCGGCGAAGCCGGGTCATTTCTTTTTGACAACTTCAATCACATGACAGCCCGGGATGAAATAAAATTTGTCGTGGGTTCACGGCAGGACTATGAATATGCCGCATCCATTATCAAGACATACCTTGGGCACCATCCCAGAAAAAAGATCCACATCTGCCCGGTTTTTAACTTAATTGAGCTTTCGGATCTGGCGGCATGGATACTTAAAGACAGACTAGGTGCAAGACTGTCCCTTCAACAACACAAAATCATCTGGGATCCGGATTTAAGAGGAGTATAATCCATGACAAAAAAAGCCGTTGTTCTCTCATCCGGGGGAATTGACTCCACCACGGCCATGGCCATTGCCAGGGACAGGGGGTTTGATTTTTACAGTTTAAGCTTCAGGTACGGCCAGCGCCACAGCGTAGAGTTGGAATGTGCAAAAAAAGTGGCGTTGCACATTGGGGCCAGTGACCATAAAATCGTGGATATTGATCTGCGCCAGTTTGGCGGTTCTGCGCTCACAGACGACATTGCCGTGCCCAAACACGACAGCGTGTCGCAGATTGATCAATCCCAAATCCCCGTCACCTATGTACCGGCCAGGAACACCATCTTTTTATCCTATGCCATGGCCTGGGCCGAGGTGCTTAAAGCCGAAGCGATTTTCATCGGCGTTACCGCCGTGGATTATTCAGGATATCCGGACTGCAGGCCCAAATTTATCGAAGCCTTTCAGACCATGGCCAACCTGGCCACAAAAACCGGGGTAACCAAAGAAACGGTTTTGACCATTGAAACCCCTTTGATCCAAATGTCAAAATCCGAAATTATCACCACCGGACATGGGCTGGGCGTGGACTACAGCCTGACCATCTCCTGTTATGATCCGGACGACCAGGGCCATTCCTGTGGAAAATGTGACTCCTGCCTGCACCGCAAAAAAGGATTTACCGAGGCCGGTATCCCTGATCCGACCATCTACAAGTAGGAGTTGAACAGCGCGTTAAAAGAAAAATAAGTTTTCCTCAAAAACACCCCGATTGAGATGTTAGCTTGCCTTTTTTCCCACCCAACAATCGTTATACTGGAACAGCTGTTACAAAAGCGATTGCCGGAAACAAAATATTAACAAATGACAAAACAAGATAATAAAATTATGAGCACCGCGTCTAAGGATTTAGTACTAAAAATATTTGACAAATGCGCTGGAAGCTGCGGGTGTGACGTCTGTAGAACGCATTTGGATGAAGATTGCCTGTTTTTCACCGAACTTTACAGATTGAATGATGAATTGCTTGAACAGGGTGGAATGCTTCGTAATAAAACAGTATCTCAACTGCTTGAGCTTTGCACGATGTGCGGGCTGTGCCCCTGCCCTGATATCAGAATGCTGATCCTTCAAGCAAAAGCAGCCAATGCCGATGAAAACGGTATCCCCCTGGCTGATAACGTTGTTGCTGATATTCAAAAAACAGGCAAATTAGGAACATTGTTGAGCCATGCCGTTAACCGAGTAAACAGATGCAATTCGACCGCTTCAATTGTAAAAAAAGCCTTAAAAATAGATCCTGACAGACAACTTCCCAAATTTCCGGATCAAAATTTTTTTCAATGGGTCAAAAACAAAGGTCTTTATTTAGAAAAGAGGGAATCAGACAATACCGAGCAAAAAGTTGCCTACTTTGCAGGTTGCAGTGCCGGATACTTTTTCCCGGAAGTTGGAAAGGCCACGGTTTCTTTTCTTGAAAGCTTAGGGATCAAGGTTTTTGTACCGGAACAAAACTGTTGCGGCATGCCCCTTTTAATGGAAGGCCGGAAACAAAAAGCGCTGGAAAAAATAAGAACCAATATTGAAACATTGATGCAGGCCGTCAACAATGGGTATAAAATAATATGCTCCTGTCCGACATGCGGCTATCTTTACAAGAAACTGCTGCTTGAAAACGCCTATTTTTCCCAGGCGGCCCAAGAGCGTTTACAAACCCAAAAAAATGAAATTAAGGTGCCTTTAGGTTCCGGAGCAGGAAAATTTCTTTCACTTCCCAAAGCAATTTATCAGAAAGTATTTAAGGATGACGGTTATTTTTCATCAATCGACCCCATGGACAGAATCGATCTGTCACAAGCGGTCCTGGATCTTGGAGAGTTTTTATTATCTTTTCAGCAAGCGCACGATTTGACATTTAGAATAAACACCTCCGAAACATCTTCGATCTATTTTGCCTCTTGTCACCAAAGAGAACAGGACATCGGTCAACCCTACCTCAAAATTTTTTCAGCCATCCCGGAGGCTGATATGATTCAAGTGGGCGGTGCTTTAAGTTGCTGCGGAATGGGGGGGCATCTGGGGTATAAAAAATCATTTCACAAAAAGAGTCTAAAGACAGGTCAGTCTTTATTTAACGCGCTTGAATCTGAAAAAGATCGAACAATTGTGACGGATTGCCTGAGCTGTCGGTTACAATTTTCCCAAGTTTTTGATCGAAAAATCGTTCATCCCATTGAACTTCTGGAAATATAGCAGTTTACAGCTTCTATGAATTCCGGGGAATGCCTCAACGCGTTCCCCGGAATTGTTTAAAATTATCAAATGTTTTGGGATGCCTTTATTGCAGCAAGAACCTTCTCCGGTGTGGCCGGAAGATCTGTAACCAAAGCGCCGCAGGCATTTTCAATGGCGTTGATGACAGCCGGTGCTGTTGAGACCATGGACATCTCCCCAACCCCGGTGGAGCCAAGGGTTCCCCGTTTTCTACGCGTTTCTCTGAAAAATACCTCCATGTCAAAGGCGGTTTTCATCGTGGGAAATTTAAATGTACGCCAGTCTTTTGTTTTTCCGGCGATATACTGTTCACGAAGGGCATATCCCACACCCATATCCATACCGCCTTCCATCTGGCCCGTAAAATTATTGGGGTTGATGACAGGCCCTGCGTCAACCACAGCGGTCATTTTTAATACTTTGACCTCTCCTGTTTCCGTGTTGACTCCCACTTCGGCCATTTGAATGGCATGCGTATCAGATTCCGTTGACGGTCCCTGGCCTGTTTCCGGATCCAGGGGCGCGGTTTGAAAAGTTGCTTTATTGCCCGCGTAACGGGTGGGCTTTTCTGCGGACTTAAAGTCCTCGAACCGCTTTGATCCGACTTCATCCATGGCCTGTTTCAATTGCTTTAAGGCATCTACGGTCGCACCGCCCACCATAAGGGTGACCCGGCTGCCTGAAGCCGGACCTGCGGCTGTGGTTTTCGCCGTTGTCCGGGTAACGGCACGAACCTTGTCAAGGGGCAGTTCCAGCACCTGTGCCGCCAACTGGGTAAGCATGGAATCATTGCCTTCTCCCGGGTCTGCTGCCGCAGCATATACGGTTACCCCATCATCGGGTTCCAGCTCCACAGCCGAGGTGGATTTATCCGCCGGAAAACCAATGCCGAAGGCAGCCGCCCCCAGCCCGATCCCGCGTTTGACGGGGCCCGTATTATCATGGGCCTTTGCATCTGCCAGGGCTCTTTCATAATGGGGTAAAATATCATCACACAGTTCAGGGAACGGCCACACATCATCCTGGACATGTCCGGTTGCCTTGGTCAGCCCTGTTTTAAGGCTGTTTTGTTTCCTGAACGCCAGCGGGTCCATATCCAATTTTCCGGCAAGCATATTCATGCCGCACTCAAGGGCGTAATGCGCCTGTGGGGGACCGGCACCCCGGGCGGCACTTCCCCATGGGTTATTGGTATAAACAAGCTTTGACGCCACCTTGACGTTGGGCACATAATAAGAGCTTGTCAGCATTTGAAGGGCCCGGTTGATGATGACGTTGCCAATGGAGTGATACGCGCCGTTGTCTACGGTGATATCCATCTCAAGGGCCGTAAGTTTGCCCTTCTCGTCAGCCCCCATTTTCAATTGAATGTCAAAGGGATGGCGTTTGGAGCTGATCATCATGGATTCCGCAAGGCTTGGAATATAACGCACGGGCCGCTTGAATTTCAATGCCGCTGCCGCCGCAATCCCCTCGGTGAAAACTTCCAGTTTCATGCCGAACTGGCCGCCGGAAAACGGCTCTTCATAACGAATGTTGTCGTATCCGAGCGCAGTCTGTAGTGTTGCCATGTGAAGATGGATGTTAATGCTGCGGCCCATCACCACCAAAACGGCATCCTGGCCCTCTTTTTCCATGTATGCCACGCTGTTTTCAGGCTCCAGCGGGGCCTGGTGGTTTAACTGGGTGGTGAAATGTTGTTCAATCACGGCTGCCGCTTTTTTAAACCCATCGTCGGTATCTCCTTTGATCAAAGGCTGGGAAAAACATAGATTAGGGGCGTGGGGATGAATCTGGGGTGCGTCAGGTTCCATGGCCCGGGCGGTGGTGGTCACCTCAGGCAACAAAGAATATTGAACCTCCACCGCCTGGACTGCCGCCAATGCCTGTTCACGGGTTTGGGCCACCACGGCGGCAACCGCATCACCCATGGTCCGAACACGATCTTCACACAGGATAGGGCGGTCTTCCACAACATATTTCAAACGGTTGGTGCCTTTGATATCTGCAGCGGTCAGGGTGCCGATAAATCCCGGCATTTTTTCAGCCCTGGAGAAATCTATGTTTTTAATCTCAGCATGCATGTGAGGGCTTCGCACCACTGCGATTTCCACAGCATCGGGCATGAGAATATCCGAGGTAAAAGCGGCTGTACCGCATGCTTTGATCATGGCCGACGGGCGGGAGTGGGAAACACCGATTTTGGGGTCGGTGGGCAAAGGGGCAATCTCTTCAGGTGTTTTTTCGCCCCTGAGAAATTGGGCGGCCAGTTGCACGGCTTTAATGATTTTTACATAACCTGTGCAGCGGCAGATATTGCGGCGCAACGCATGCTTGATCTCTTCAAGCGTGGGATTAAGATTGGTGTCCAGCAAGGCTTTGGCGGCCATGATCATGCCGGGCGTACAAAACCCGCACTGAATGGCGCCTGACAAGGCAAACGCATGCTGGATAAGATGCGGGTTGTCCGGTGTGCCCAAGCCCTCAATGGAGATCACCGATGCCCCATCAAGTTTGCCTACTTTGGTCAGACAAGACAATACCGCTTTTTTATTGACGATGACGGTACATGCGCCGCATTGTCCTTTTCTGTCACAGGATTGTTTGGTGCCGGTCAGGTTTAACTGCTCCCGGAGCAAATCAAGCAAAACCAGATTTTTATCGGCAATTACCTCTCTTTCACAGCCGTTGATCGTTAGATTAATTTTTTTCATGTTTAATCCTTGATTTACTATGAATGGTTTAGGTACGAAATATTATTTTTTAAATGGCGGTGCGGTCCGGGTCAGGAATCTCTCTTTCATGGATTCCCAGCAGGAACAAAAGGCCATCCAGGCCCATGGTGGAAATGGTGTTGGCGGCTTTTTCCCGGACCACGGGCTTGGCATTAAAGGCCACACCGAGTCCGGCAATGGAAATCATGGGCAGGTCATTGGCACCGTCACCCACGGCAATGGTCTGCTGGATGGACAGATTTTCCTTTTTTGCCAACTCGCGCAAAAGGTCGGCCTTTTTCTGGCCGTCCACAATTTCACCGTTCACCTGTCCTGTGACTTCGCCATTCTCTATTTCAAGGGTATTTGCAAAAACATAATCAAATCCCAGGATCTCTTTAAGATAATTACCCACAAAGGTAAAACCGCCGGAAAGGATGGCAAGCTTGTAGCCAAGTCCTTTCAAAGTCCGGGTCACCAGATCGGCCCCGTCGGTCAGAGGCAGGCTCCGGGCCAGGCCCTGGATATCCTTTTCCTTTAATCCTTTGAGCAACGCCACACGCCGTCTGAAACTCTCCTTGAAATCAATTTCCCCGCGCATGGCAGATTCCGTGATCTGGGCCACCTGATCGCCGACACCGGCCAGTTTTGCCAATTCATCGATCACTTCAGCCTGGATCAATGTGGAATCCATGTCAAACACAACAAGTTTACGGTTTTTACGATAGATATTGTCTTCATGAAAGGAGATATCAATGCCCAGATCCTGGGAGATGTGAATGAACCTGCCCTTCATATCGGGAATGCTTTTAGGGGTGCCGGATACGGCAAACTGGATACAGGCCATAGGGGGCTCGGAAGGTCTTTTCAAGGACCTGCGGCCGGACATACGGGTAATGGAATCAATGTTAAGATCGTGATCAGTAATCACGGTGGAGACTGCGGAAATCTGGCCTGTTGTGATGGACCGGCCCATGACCGTAATAATCCGGCGCTCCTTGTCCTGGGTCTGGACCCAGGTTTCATAGTCGTTGGGCGCCACAGGCGAAACATCCACGGCCAGCCCCATTTTGTGTCCTTCAAAAATCAAATCCTTGAACATCAGGGAAAAATCTTGGGAGCATGGAATATCCACCAACATACCCAATGAGATATGTTCATGAATGACAGCCTGCCCAATATCCAGAATGCTCACCCGATACTGGGCCAGAATGGTTGAAATCCGGGCGGTAAGCCCTTTTTGGTCCTTGCCCGTAATGCTGATAAGAACTATATCGCCCATAATCTATCCCCTATCGTATTTGATCTTTAAACATGTTTGTTATTTGTGCCGGGTTTATTTTATAACTTTGCCGTTTAAATCTGTAAAGTTGTTTCGATCCATCTTCCGGACCAGGTCTTCCAGGGTTTGCTTTGTATTAAGGGACGGCTCATCCAGTACCTGCTCAAACAATAAAGCTTTTACCTTCCCAATGCCGGGTCCCTGGGGTAGGTTCAGGATCTGCTGAATGTCGCTGCCTGTAATGTCAAGGCTGTTCACATTAAACGGTGTTTGCGAATTGAGGGCATCCAGGATTTTTTCCAGGCGCAGGCGGATGTCCCCAAGGGTGTATGGTTTTTTGACCGGATTCAGGTTGCTTTTTTTATCGGCAATACGCATGCGTAAAAAATCCTGGTAGGACAGATTGAGATCATCCAGCATGACCAGAAGCCTACGTACGGCTTTGGCAGTGGTATCTGCTTTTAAAGGACGCATGTGGCCCCTGACCAGGGCGTAGATATAATCCAGGTCTTTTTTGGAAAACCGCAGACGTTCAAGATCCTCCATCATGGCCTGGGTGGACCTCTGATGCCCCGGAAACGTGTTCCGCCCCTCCTTGATTTCCAGTGCATCCCTTTTCCCTGTGTCATGGAGAAAGCCTGCCAGCCGAAGTGTGGGCATGGATGCCGGCAGTGCATCACCCACCAGAAGGTTGTGCTCAAATACGGTTTCACCGTGGTGGGGGCCGCCGTCCAGGTCGTAGCACCGGTCAAGGCTTGGCAGGATGTGGACCAAAAGGCCTGTATCATGGAGCAGATTAAAAAATAATGACGGCTTGTCCATGTCCATGGCCTTGACAATTTCCCGTTGAATCCGGTCTGCAGCCCCCTGGGCCGTAATTTTATGGGCCCGGGCACGGATGGCATCAAAGGTGTCCGGCTCAATTTTGAACCTGAAACGGGCAGCAAACCGGCAGGCCCGGACCATCCGCACGGGGTCTTCTTCAATCCGGTCAAAGGGCTCACGGGTGAATCGGATGATTCCGTTTTCAATGTCCGTCTGCCCGCCAAAGGGGTCTGACAGGGTCCGGGTTTCGGGATCCCAGGCCATGCTGTTGATGGTGAGATCACGGCGGCCAAGGTCCGTGGCCGGAAAAGTATGGCCTTCTGCCACAGCCTTCTTATCTGCGGATCTGCAGGTCGCCACCTCCACTTTATCAACCAGGGTCACGGCAAAGGTTTTTCCCACATATTTAGGATCCTGGTCGGCAAACAGCCGGGCCAAATCTTCGGGCAAGGCATTGGTCAGGATATCCACATCCCCGGGGGCGATACCCAGAAGGGCATCCCGGACAGCTCCGCCGACCAGAAAGGCTTGATACCCCTCGCGCCAAAGCGTTTCAAGGATGGGGGAAACAGGACTACTTGCCTGGATGGTGTCCAGGATATCGACAACTGAAGGCATACAAAATATCTTTTTACTTGAGGATCAAATTTTTAGGGGATTTTTTCCAACGCAGAAGTTGGGCAAATTAACAAAAACTTGATCTTCGAGTTTTAGTAGATCCCGAACACAGGCGAACCACACCCGGGACATTTATTCATCTGGGTTAAAAGATTTTCCACTGAATAACCAACTCGTTTGACAACCGTCTGTCCGCAGTCCGGACAGTAGGTGTTTTCCCTGGCACCGGGTACATTACCGGTATACACATGAACAAGTCCGGCTGACTGTGCAATATCGCAGGCCTTTTCAAGGGTTTCCACGGGTGTCGGCCCGGTCTGGGTCAGCTCAAATGCCGGGTGAAACCGGGATAGATGCCAGGGGGTCGAAGGCCCCAGTTCCCCGGCAATGAAGGACGCCATTTGCCCAAGCTCGTCGGGATCGTCATTCAGGCCCGGGATCACCAGGGTGGTCACCTCCACCATGAGGCCTAAATCCTTCATCGTCTTCAACGTCTCTTTAACCGGTTCCAGACGCCCATTACAATACCGGGTATAAAACTTATCCGAAAAAGATTTAAGATCCACATTAGCAGCATCCAGCACTGCGGCCGAGGCCTGCAGCAGTTTGGGACTCATAAATCCGTTGGTAACAATGATATTGGCAAGTCCCGCATCCTTTGCCAGCATGGCCGTATCCAGAACCAGTTCAAAAAAAACCGTGGGTTCGGTATAGGTGTAGGAGATGCTTTGACAGCCTAGTTCCACAGCCTTTGCCACAATGGCTTCGGGCGTCATGGCTTGGCCTGCAAGGCGGCCTGTAAAAGGGTTTGTTTCCTGGCCATGAACTTGGGAAATATCGGCATTCTGGCAGAACCGGCACTTAAAATTGCACCCGGGAGCAGCAATGGAATAAGAGAGGGAGCCGGGTTTGAAATGAAAAATGGGTTTTTTCTCAATGGGGTCCACATTGGCCGCCACCACCCGGTCATACACCAGGGAAAAAAGCTTGCCGTCCCGGTTCTCCCGGACACCGCAAATGCCGGTATGTCCCGGTGAAATTGTGCAATAATGGTTGCAGGCCAGGCATTTGACCTCACCACCTGACTGGGGTTCATAAAGACGGGCACGTATCATTCTTTCACCTTGTATCCTAACGCCAAACCTGTGGCCGGCTTATTGATTTTATGACACCGGGTTTTCAAAACCATGGGCCGGGTGCGAAACTTAGGCACCGGTTTGATGCGCATGCCAATGAAGCC
The DNA here is from genome assembly GCF_963677125.1 of uncultured Desulfobacter sp. Lineage (NCBI taxonomy): Bacteria > Pseudomonadati > Thermodesulfobacteriota > Desulfobacteria > Desulfobacterales > Desulfobacteraceae > Desulfobacter > uncultured Desulfobacter sp. The sequence continues at coordinate 3,987,946 of NZ_OY781882.1, forward strand.
ACCCAAGTAAGACCACTGTATCAGGCGACAACGTTCCACCCTGGCGATCAGACGCCCGGACAGCAACGGGAGCTGTATGGTTGTCCGCCATTTTACAGGCACTTTTCCCAATATTGAGGTCATCATGATTTTCAACTCCCACACACTAAAAAATTGGGCATGGCTGTACATATCCGGGAAAAAAAAGCCTTTGATCCGCCGGGCCATATTCTGGGGAGCATACCAGTTATGGACGCCGATTACCACCTGTTCCCGGGCCACCCGGCAAGCCTCTTCAATGGCCTTGGCCGGCCGGTCTGAAAATTCAAGACTAAAAAACAGCAGTGCCGTATCAAAAGCATTATCTTCAAAGGGCAATTCCTCGGCCGTTCCCCGGTGCAGATCAACCTTTTGTCCGAGCCGTTCAGCAGCCTTGTCCAACATATATGGGGAAGGATCAATACCGGTCAGGTTCATGCCTCGATCCATAAACGGTTCAAGACTTAATCCCGTGCCGCAGCCAATGTCCAGTAAACGCTTTCCCGGCTGGGGGTTGATCAGGGCGCTGATTAATTCGATTTCAAGGTCAAGGCAATGTTTGCCCCGGCCTTTTTCAAAAAATGCATCATAGTCCTGGGCTTCCTTGAAACCAAATTCATATGCCATACTCCGGCCTCTTGCTTCAGAAGGATTAATGTTGAATAGCCGGGTTTAAGACCAGCCTTTTTTCCTCTTAAACAACGACATTAACATAACTCACTCCCGGAAAAAAGCAATCGACCCCGGAAAAAAACAAACAAGGCTCCAGATTATAACGGATTCTATAGACCGAAAAAAAATAGAATTGATTTTACTATGGCATTGCGTAGAAAGAATAATGGAAACACCGCAAAAACGACCTGCTTAGGGAGCAAAGTTAGGAAAATATTATTTCCCATGGCCGTTATTTTTTGGTATCAGACCGTTTCCTCTTTTTGTACCAGTCATACCCCTTATATAACTCGTCCATACATTCGGGGCACAGACCGTGGGTAAAGGTCAGGTGAGAGTGGGCCTCAAAATAGCAGTCCACATCATTCCAGAACCCTTTATCGTCCCGGATTTTTTTGCAATGCGAACACATGGGCAAAAGGCCGCGCAGGGTTTTAAGTTCGATATGGGTTTTGATGCGGGCCAGAAGTTCAGCCGAATGAAAGGGCTTAGTTACATAATCAACTCCGCCCACATCAAATCCCTTTACAATATCCTGAGCATCAGACTTGGCCGTTAAAAAAATCACCGGTATATTATGGGTGGGAAATTCGGCATTGAGCTTTTCACAGACCTCATACCCATCCATTTCCGGCATCATGACATCTAAAAGGATGAGATCCGGAAATTCGGATTTTACAAACGTCAGCGCCTGGACCCCGCTCTGAGCCATGGCAACTTCATATCCGTTATTGGAAAGCAGCTTCCCAAGAAACTGAAGATTCTGAGGTTTGTCATCAACTGTCAAAATGAGACTTTTATTGACCATTGAGATACTCCAAGGACGACATTATGAATTAATCACAGCTGCAGTTTCCGCAGCAGCCGGAATCGCAGCCCCCGCCTTTGGTGCCACAGCTGCTTGCCGGAGGTTCCAGCCCGGTTTCAGCAATGGTGATATCAAAAGTCAGGGTTTTACCCGCCAGAAAATGGTTCACGTCCATGGTGACACTTGTTTCGCTTATTTTTGCCACCCGCGCAGGGACCGGCTGACCGGCCGGGTTCTGGAGCTGAAGCTGAAGGCCTTCTTTCAGATCCATCTCCGGGGGAAACTGGGCCCTTGGGATGTCCACCATGGCGTTCTCGTCTCTTGGGCCGTATCCCATTTCAGGCGGAATGGTTACGGTTTTAGATTCCCCTTTTTTCATGCCGATGACGGCCTGATCAAAGCCTTTAATCAGCATGCCCGTATCAACGGTAAAGGTCAGGGGCTCTCTGCCCTCTGAGGAGTCAAACACATCTCCGTTTTCTAATTTTCCCGTATAATCCACGGCAATGGTATCCCCTGATTTAATTGCTTCTGTCATAAAACTTTTCCTTCCGGCCGGTGGCAGTTCCGACCGTTATGGTGGTTTTTCCGAGAACTTTGCCCGGAAAATAATAACCATCCTTTTGTGAGGATGGTTTAAACAAAATAAGTTGAAATCATAGAAGAAAATCGAAAAGATGTCCAAAAGTATTTTAAAATTTAATGTTTTCTGTTCAATGAAATGTGGTATGGTCATACAAGAATTACAGAAAAAGGAGAAATAATATCATGGAACTTTTGAAAATTATTGCAGCTATTATTCTTCCGCCTGTGGGTGTGTTTTTACAGGTCGGTATTGGGATGCATTTCTGGTTGAATATTGTTTTGACTCTTCTAGGTTATATTCCAGGAATCGTTCATGCCATCTGGGTAATAGCCAAAAACAAATAATTTTTTTGCGGAAAATTAGCCCGCCTGCGGCGTTGCAAAAAAAATCTCAATCCTCACAACCATTAGGTTGCTCCGGTTGAGATTTTTTTTTGCGCCTTGCATCCGAACGAATTTTCCGCAAAAAAGGCCGCTTGTAGATGATAAGGCAGATACCGGCTAACGCCGCTATCTGCTCAATTTTATTATTTTTCCCCTTACTATCCCATGAACGGATAGCCGTAATTTACGGGGGGGACCAGGGTCTCTTTGATGGTCCGGGGTGATGCCCAGCGGATCAGGTTCAGGTAGGAGCCTGCTTTATCGTTGGTACCGCTTTTGCGGGCTCCGCCAAAGGGCTGCTGGCCGACCACGGCGCCTGTGGGTTTATCATTAATGTAGAAATTTCCGGCGGTATGGGTCAACCTGGCCATCAAAGCATTGACCACTTCGCGATCCCGGGCGAAAATTGCACCGGTCAAGGCATATGGGCTTGTGTTGTCCAGGATGTCCAGGGTGGCTTGAAAATCATTATCGTCATAGACATAAACCGTGAGCACCGGTCCGAAGATCTCTTCGGCCATGGATTCATAATTTGGTGTTTTGGCCTGGATCACGGTGGGATGAACAAAATAGCCCTTGGACTTGTCCCGCTGACCGCCGATGATCACTTCAGCGTCGGGAGACGCTTCTGCCCGTGAAATGTAAGCGTCGATGTTGTCAAAAGATTTTTCATCAATCACGGCGTTCACAAAATTTGTGAAATCCGTCACAGGCCCCACCTTGATTTCAGCTATTTTCTCTTTGAGCTGATCCTGAACCGCAGGCCACAGGGAAGCCGGTACATAGAGACGGGAGCATGCAGAGCATTTCTGGCCCTGAAACTCAAAAGCGCCACGGATGATGCCTGTAACAAGTTCATCCACATCTGCACTTGCATGGGCAAATATATAGTCCTTACCGCCGGTTTCACCCACGATCCTGGGATAGGAAACATAGGTTTCAATATGTTCGGCCGCTTTTTTCCAAAGATTCTGGAAAACCGCCGTGGAGCCGGTGAAGTGCATGCCGGCAAAATACTTGTGAGCGAACAGAATGTCACCGATCTGGGATCCATGCCCCGGAATGAAATTGATAACGCCGTCGGGAAGGCCTGCTTCCTTAAGGATCTGCATCAAATAGTAATTGGACAGAACAGCCGTTGTGGAAGGTTTCCACACAACAGTGTTGCCCATCATGGCAGGTGAGGTGGGCAGGTTGCCGGCAATGGCCGTAAAGTTAAACGGGGTCAGCGCGAAAACAAATCCTTCCAAAGGACGGTATTCCAGCCGGTTGTAAACGCCTTTTTCGCTGAACGGCTGGTTGGCGTAAATTTCTTCCATGTAGCTGACATTGAAGCGCAAAAAGTCCACCAACTCGCAGGTGGAGTCAATTTCGGCCTGAAAAGCGTTTTTGGATTGACCCAACATGGTTGCCGCATTGATTTTGGCCGAATATTTCTGGGAAATCAAATCCGCCGCCTTCAAAATGATGGCCGCACGCTCCTGCCAGTCCATTGTCTCCCAGGCCGCTTTTGCGGACAAAGCTGCGTCCACAGCCGCCTTGACCTCTTTTTCACCTGCCAGATGCACTTTACCCAGCACATGACCGTGGTCGTGGGGGCAAACCACATCACACACATCACCGGTTTTAATCTCTTCTCCATTGATGATCACCGGAATTTCCACCTGATCCGCCATCTGGCGGCCAAGCTCTGCGGACAAAGCCCCGCGTTCCGGACTTCCCGGAGCAAACATTTTGACCGGTTCATTATAGGGTTTGGGGATGGTAAATACGCTGTTAGTCATTTTATAACTCCTTATTTTGAAACTACTTACTTTTATCCAATATTAAATTCAATACCCTGGGCCAACGGCAGTTCCTTGCCCCAGTTAATGGTGTTGGTTTGACGTCTCATGTACACCCGCCATGCATCGGAACCGGATTCCCGGCCACCGCCGGTCTCTTTTTCACCGCCGAATGCGCCACCGATTTCAGCACCGGAGGTACCCAGATTCACGTTGGCAATGCCGCAGTCTGAGCCTTTATGTGACAAGAACCGTTCCTGGTAATGCAGGGATGTTGTAAAAATTGCGGAAGAAAGCCCCTGGGGCACGTCATTGTGCAGTTCAAGGGCTTGATCAAACGTATCGTATTCAATGATGTACAAAATGGGGGCAAAGGTTTCCCTCTGGACAATCGGAAACTCATTTTTCACTTCAGCCACAGCCGGGCGCACATAATGGCCGCCTTCACAACCTGCCACAGAGATCCGCTCTCCGCCGCAAAGCACCTTGCCGCCGGATGCCTTTACGGATTTTAAGGCATCTTCCATGGCAACAACTGCGCCTTCATCAATCAACGGTCCCATGAGGGTATCGTTGTCCAGAGGGTTGCCGACCTTGACCTGTTTGTAGGCACTGACCAGATTGTTGACAAAGGCCTCTTTTACCGAAGAATGAATGATAATTCTGCGGGTGGACGTGCAGCGCTGTCCGGCCGTACCCACAGCACCGAACAGGGTGGCCCGGACAGCCATGTCCATATCCGCGTCTTCAGTGACGATGATGGCGTTGTTGCCGCCAAGCTCCAGCAGGGGCCGTCCTAAACGGCCGCCCACCACTTCTCCCACATGTTTACCCATGGCAGTGGATCCTGTAGCGGAAATCAAAGGAATGCGCGGGTCATGGAGCATGGGTTCGCCCACATCATCTCTGGAACCGATGATCATATTGAAAATACCCTCAACCTGGTATTTATCAACCACAGGTGCAAGAATATTCTGGATGGCAATACTGGTCAAAGGCACCTTTGAGCTGGGCTTGAACAGGATCGCATCTCCACAGACAGAGGCGATTAAACTGTTCCAGGACCATGGGGCCGCAGGAAAGTTAAACGAGGTGATTAAGCCGACAATTCCCAGGGGGTGCCATTGTTCGTACATCCGGTGTTCAGGCCGCTCGGAATGCATGGTCAGGCCATACAGCTGACGACTCAGACCCACGGCGAAATCAGCAATGTCGATCATCTCCTGGACCTCTCCCTCGCCTTCGGCCTTGATTTTACCGACTTCAAGGGCGATCAGGGCACCCAGCGCCTTTTTATTCGCTCGTAATGCGTCACCGATTTCACGCACCATCTCACCACGTCGGGGAGCGGGCATCATGCGAAATGTTTCAAATGCAGCCTGGGCTTTTTCCATCACGGCGTCATAGTCTTTTTTTTCAGCCATCAGAACGCTGGCAATGGGCTTACCGTTGATGGGGGAATAGGACACAAGCGCTTTGCCCTTTGTTTCAAGCCAGCCGTTACTGCCACCGGTTGTGGCACCAGAATTCACGGATTTAATCCCAAGGGTATCAAGAATTTGTTTCACATCTAAATTAAATGCGTCGCCCATATAACCCCCTCCTGACTATATTTATTAATAATTAAACTATCTTATTGTAATATAACGCCAAATAAATTAAAGTAAAATTCATAATATTTATTATAACAATGAGCAGAATTCATACTTAAGACCTATGGACCTTTACCACCTGAAAACCTTTTTCTTTCTGGCCAAAGAAAAAAACTTCACCCAGGCAGCCCGACGGCTTTTCGTAACCCAGTCCGCTGTCAGCCATGCCATAAAAAAACTTGAACTCTCCATGGATACACCGTTATTCACCCGCCAGGGAAAAACCATGGACCTGACCCCGGCCGGTCGCATTTTGTTCCGGTCCTGTGAAAAAATTTTTTATGAAGTAGAAAAAGCAGACCAGGAGATATCCACCTATCGAAAAAAGGCGTTGGTCACCATCCGTATCGGATCCACGGTTGAGTTCGGTGCATCCATTCTGATCAACCATATCAAACCATTTCTGGACACCCATCCGGAAATCCACCTGGATTTTTATCTCTCCCCGGATCTTGAAACACCACTGCTCCGGGACGAGGTGGATCTGATCATTGATTGCGTGGCCCATGAGCTGCCCTCCATTGAACGCATTTACCTGTTCCAGGAGCAGTATGTCACCATAGCCGCCCCGGACTTTCTTGAGCACCACCGGATATCCGGCATTGACGATCTATCCCGGGTAAACATTCTGTCCAGTGACAAACAACTGGTCTGGTGGCGCAATTTTATAACAGCCATTCCGGAAGACAAACGGTCCTGCCTTAAAAACGTCGTACAGATCAATCACATCAGGGGAATCATCAACGCGGCCATGTCCGGCCTCGGTATCGGATTTGTGCCGAAATACACGGTGATCAGAGAACTTGAAGAAAAAAGTCTTGTGGATCCGTTCCCTCAAATCCAGCCCAACGCAGACCATTTTAATATCTTCATCAAAAAGGAAAAACTGGAATTTATAAAAAACAAGGCCCTTATTAACTACCTGACCCGGATCAAACCCAGTGAATTCGGGGTGGGGTAGACCAGGTCGCCCCATGGCTGTTATTGATAGGATCCGAATCCGGGAAGATTATACTTATTGAGTAATGCGTATAACCGGGCCTGGGAGACGCCTGATAACCGGCAGGCGGTTTTCCTGTCTCCGTCGGCCTTTTTCATCAAACGGGTCAAATAATTTATCTCCAGCTGTTCCCGACAGGCATTCAGGGAAGGAAAATCCGCATCACAGTCCAGGACCTCGTCGGCCATTAACTGAGTGTCCTGCTGAACGGCAGGTGTCTCAAACGTTAATGTGGAAAGCCTGTAATTAGGTGGAAGGTGCTTGGGCACAAGAGTGGGATCGCTGCCGGCTGACGCCAGCGTGTACTCCAGAACGTTGAGCAGTTCCCTGATATTGCCGGGCCAGGGGTTTGCCGTCAGTGTTTCAAGCAACTGTTTGGATATCGCCTTGGGCTCAAGATTATATCTGTTTGAAAGCTCATGAACCTTTTTTAAAACAATTTCTTCAATATCGTTTCCCCTGTCGCGCAGCGGGGGCAGATGAATTTCCATGGCCCTTATCCGGTAAAGAAAATCTTCCCTGAAAAGATTATCTTTTACCAGCTGATCAAGGTCCAGATTTGTAGCGGAAATCAGACGTATATCCACTTTTATCTCTTTTTTCCCCCCAAGACGGCGGACCGATCTTTCCTGAAGTGTCCTTAACAATGCCTTCTGGATTGACAGGGGCAGATCGCCGACTTCATCAAGCATCAAGGTGCCGCCGTCTGCCTGGACAATCAGACCGTCCTGTTTATATACGGCGCCGGTAAACGCGCCTTTTTCATGCCCGAAAAGGGTGCTTTCAATCAGGGACTCGGTCAAAGACGCGCAATCAACCGCCACAAATGGTTTTGATGCCCGCTTGCTGTTTTCATGGACTGCTTTGGCGAACAGCTCTTTACCGGTTCCGGTTTCTCCTGTGACCAGAACACCGGCATCGGTTGAGGCAGCTTTGCCCACTTCATCCAGGCATCTTTTCAGGGCAGGGGATTCACCAATAATTTTTGACCGCTTCAAAAGGATCAGTTCACGGGATGAAAGCTTCTCCTTGCGATAGTGCAGGGCCCGTTGAATGGGAAGGCTGACATCATCAAGGCGAAATGGTTTTTGCACAAAATCCCATGCACCGTTTTTAAATGCCATCTCAGCCCCCCTGGCATCGCCGGTGCCGGTAATGATTATAATTTCCGGAGCAGAGGGCAGCGCCACAAGATTAGGCATGATATCCAGCCCATTGCCGTCCGGCAGCTCAAGATCAAGTAAAATGATGTCAAAATCATTTTGGCCGCTCAATGCCTTTGCTTCTTTTACGCTTTTGGCCGTAAAAGTTTCACAATCCATTTTTGCAAGAAGGGCTTCAAAAAATAGACGGATGTTTGGGTCATCATCGATAATCAGTACACGAAACATAGGAACCTTTTTTTAATTCATCGCTTTTTCAATTGTCAATGACAGCTCGGCGGACGTCATGGGCTTCATCACCATATCTGCAATACCGGCATCCCGGCACTTCTCTTCAGTCAGGCCCTGACTGAACCCTGTGGCTAAAACAACTATTATATCCGAATTGATCTTTTTTATCTGCTTTGCCAGCTCAAAACCATCCAGACGCGGCATTGTCATATCGGTCAAGACCAAGTCATAATGTGTCGGTTGATTTTTCACACGTTCAAGGGCTTTGGTACTGTCTGTCTCCATAACGGCAGAATACCCCAGTATGGCCAAAATATCACAGGCGCTTTCGGCAATCTCTTGTTCATCATCAACCACCAGGATATTGCCCTGGCCTTTTATTAGTCCGGTATTTACATCTGTTTCGGCCGATTCATCCTGATCTTGCTCCGGAAATAGAATTCTGAACGTTGTCCCGACCTCGATTTCACTGTAAACCGATATTGCACCGTCCATCTCTTTTATGATCCCATATACCGTAGCCAGTCCCATCCCGGTCCCTTCTCCACGCCCTTTGGTCGTAAAAAAAGGTTCAAAAATCCGGTCAAGGTGTTTCTTATGAATGCCGCATCCGGTATCAGAGATTACCAGCTCAATAAATTCCCCCGCAGAAATCTTTCCCAAAAAACCGGTCTGGGTGTCATCAAGTTTAACCCGGTCCAAAATAATCTCCAAAACCCCGCCGTGATCTCTCATGGCGTAACCGGCGTTCGTGAAAAGGCCCATCAGCACTTGATATATCTGAGTTGCATCACCAAAGACCCATCCCTGTTCAAGCCTTAAATCATGACGAATGTCGATACTGGCCGGCAGCGACGCGCGTATGAATTTTATTGACTCCTTAATAATAGGCCTAATATCCGTGGGTTGCTTTTCAATCTCGGTTTTTCTGCTGAATGTCAAAATATGTCTGACCAAATCTCTAGCCCTCAGGCTGGAAGACGAGACCCGGCTTAGATACATTTTCAGTTCCTCGTTATCTTCTGCTTCATGCATTGCAAGATCGGTAAAGCCCATTATGCCTGAAAGGATATTATTAAAATCATGGGCAATACCGCCGGCCAAAACCCCAATAGCCTCCATTTTTCTTGCCTGATCAAGATGCTGCTGGAGAGTTTCGCGCTCTTCATCCGCCTGTATCCTGTCTGAAATATCCTGAAGAGCCCCTAAAGCGCGGGTAATTTTGCCGGCATCATCCCTGACGGCCTCTCCGGTGGCATGGACCCAGCGGCGACGTCCTTTAGCCGTGATAATTTCGAACTCTTCATCAAGGCTTTGGCCTTCCCCCACACACCGGTAGTAAGCGTCCATAATTTTCTCCCGCCATTCAGGCGCGATAAAACAGGTTACCTCATCAAACGTCGGAGGGGAAGAGACGTGTCGTTCATGAATGACGTTCATTTCATCCGACCATATGATTACCTGGCTGTTAATATCAATACTCCAGGCACCGACTTTTGCAATTCGCCCCGCCTCGCGCATCAGTTCCGTAGTCAACTGTAACACTTCATCGGCACGTTTACGATCCGAAATATCCCTGGAAATTCCTAAAATTGCTTCAGGTTCACCCTTCTCATTTCGCAAAAATCCGGCCGAAATCTCAACCCAAATGGTCGTGCCGTCCTTTTTAATTAACTCCAGTTCGGCACCCTTTAATCCATTTGACACCACGTTGCCGTCCGGGTTTTCGGAAAGCTCTTCTGATATAATTACAGGAACCTGTTTTAACGAAGCCTGGGTCATGTAATCTTTCATTTCCGATCCCAAAAACTGGGAAGGGGTGTATCCCAAAAGCAGTTCAATTGACGGACTGACATAACGAAATTTTAAATCCGGAAACTGCAAAATCCAGATCGTATCTGTGGCATTTTCCGCGAGCAACCGATATCTTTCTTCACTGTTTTTTAACTCGATTTCAGCTTTTTTCCCCTGCAGTATTTTCCACATCCCATCCATCATCAAATGCAGTTGGCGAATATCTGAGTCGTTATAATTCTCTGGTTTATTTCCCACATTGATCAATGCCACGATTTTATCATCTTCATAAACCGGGGCACTCATTACCCGGGAAAATTTGACATTGTGCCGGCATACTTTATGTTTGGAGAGCGGCGCGTAATTTTCATAATCATTAATCACCAATACGCCGCCGGATTTTTCAACTTCAGCCCAAAGACCGGTCTCTCTGATCTTACAGGGCAATCTGTCACCGCAGTCTGTTTCGGTCACTGACTCTTTAGGCCAAAGGTGCATGGTCAATTCGGAGTGATCCTCATTTAAAAAGGTCAGACACCCAAATTCACTTTGGGTTAACTGACAGACCTCCTCCAAAGCAAATTCTGCGAGGGTGTTGATGGATTCTCCAGTCATATGACTTAGCTCAAGAAGCTTTTTCAAACGCAGCTCATCCAGCTTTTTTTCGGTTACGGCCTGCCTGTTCTGCCGTTCAACCCGTACGACCAATCTTGTAATATAAACAGAGACAAGGATTGAAAAAATGAGAATACCAACACAAATATTTATAAAGCCCTTGGGAATACAAACAATAAAAAGACTCAGAACAAAAATAAGGTGAGTGGTATACAAGGAAATGAGGATGCGATGATAATTTGATATTTTTTTCCCCGTTTCAAACTTGTCAACTGATTCAGGATTAGACTTAAGCTGATTTTGTTCATCAATAGCGTTATTCAATCCATCTCTCCTAAAATGGTAATAACGGCCATGGACTGACTTGGTCTATCAACACCCAGGCTCAACCCACAACAAAACATGAAAACAACCTAGCAACGTATTGACACTGTCATATAAAGTTATTTTAGCATCTCAATTTTTTGCGTCAATGAACTAAAGACGAATTCAGTGCGAACCAGGAAATCAGGACGAAAGATTACGCAGGTGAAGATCCGCTCATTCTCAATGAACAGGTGATCCGGTGTCTGCAATCCGTATTGCAGACAAAAATTCAGGCGATGCCTTTAAAACAGGCCCTTTTCATAAATGATGAACTGTTCAGCCGAGTTGAAACGGAGCTTAAGGCAAACCCAAGCCTGGACACCATGGGCGTGGAAATCCTTGATTTGTCCATAGCTGCCATTTCACCTTCACCGGAAACCGCAAAGGCGCTGGAGGCTAAACAAAGAGAAGAGATCCTTAAGCAGGAATCCGACGCCGACGCCTATGCCATTTCAGCTAAGATGAAGGCCTATAAAGAGTTATCCGCGGACTACATCAAGGCCCTTGCCATGAGCCAGATGAATCTCGAGCAAATCATGGCATCAGCCTTTGAATCCTTTGCCCAGAATGCATCAAAAATAGGTGAAGTAAACATCGGTCAGGAGACATTTGGCCGGATGCTGCGCAGGGAGATGAACAATGACGGCCAGCAAATTTTAGCGGTCAATGATCTGTCCATCGGTCCCAGAACCCACCAGTCCGCAAGGTACCGGATCAGCTGGGCCGACAAAGCAGAAACGCAGTCCTCCTCGGGCATCATTGTCAGCACAGGCTTCGGCTCAACCGGCTGGTTTCAATCCATCCTGGCCGGCGCCATGGCCGTGGCAGAAACAAGCGGGCCCCCCCTTGAAAACGGCTTTGCCTGGGATGAAAAACGCCTCCAGTTCAGTGTTCGGGAACCGTTCCCCAGCCGGACCACAGGTATTGGCCTTGTGTTTGGTGACATCACGCAGAAAAAATTACTGGAAATCGAATCCATGATGCCTGAAAACGGCGTGATTTTTTCCGATGGGATTGAGAATGACTGCATTGCTTTTAATTCAGATACCATAGCCAAAATAGGATTGTCGAAAAAAGCGGGACAACTGGTATGGAAAAACTGACTACGAATATCACTTGACAGGATACGGGCCCATCCTGTAAGAAAATATCGCTTACAATAAGGAGGTTTTATGTTAAAGAAATCATTGGAGATTGTATCAAACGCTGCCGACAAGGGGACAAGGATTAAGGCGGCTGTTTGATATTATGTTGAAAGCAAAACCGTTCTATTTAAAGGTAAAGAGCTTTAACCAGTTCTTTTTCCCCTGCGGAATTCAAATTTGAATATCTGCTGTTCTCATTTTCTTTTCTGTCGGCAGCGACACATTATTAAAATTTTATCGCAGTAATTGTAGCCAAGGGTTGGCCTGTACGGTCGCCATGTAAACTAAAATTGAAGACAGGCAGGATATAACAATGAGCAACAAAAATTCATTGCAGCAAGACAATACTTTTAAACATCTTTCCCATTTGGGCTGGACATCCCATTTCCAGAAACAGCTTGAAAAGCTTGACACAAATTCTTTTTTCCCGGCCCGGGTAACCGGGGTAAGGAAAAGATATTTTTTTATCAACGACGGCAAAGAAGAGATCCTGGCAACCTCGGCGGGAAAACTACAACAGGAGAGCAGCAGCACATACCCGGTGGTCGGCGACTGGGTCATGGTCAGACAGACAGCCATAGAGGGGATATTGCCGCGAAAAAATGCACTGACCCGGGGTGCTGCAGGCATGCACAACAAAAAATCGGGTGAGTACAAAGAGCAGACAATCGCGGCCAACCTTGACAGCGTATTCATCGTGACCGGTCTTGACCGGGATTTCAATCTGCGCCGCATTGAGCGCTACCTGACACTGGTCTACAATTGCGGGCTGACACCGGTAATCATCCTGACAAAGGCGGATCTTCACCAGGCCCCCCAACATTTTGTCAACGAAGCCGAATCCATCGCATTCGGCGTTCCCGTACATCAGGTCTCCGCATTTAATGATTCAGGGCTCTCCGAGCTGAATCCCTATCTGGCACATGGCCGGACCAGCGTCATGGTAGGCTCTTCGGGTACAGGCAAATCCACCCTGATCAACCGGCTGTGTGGTGAAACCGTCCAGGCCACCGGCGACGTCAGCGCCAGTGTTGGAAAAGGGACGCACACCACCACATCCAGGGATCTGATCATGATGCCCCAAGGCGGAATGATCATCGACAATCCGGGCATCCGTGAAATCAGTTTCTGGGAAATTGACCAGGGGGTTGAATCTACCTTCCCGGAAATAGAAGAGTTCGCGGCCGGATGCCGTTTTTCAGACTGCACCCACACCCACGAGCCCGGCTGCCGGGTTCTTGAAGCTATCCAGGACGGAGAGTTAACCGAAGCCAGATTTGACAACTACCTCAAAATGAAACGAGAGCTGGAATATGTCTCCGCCCGGAAAAACAAAAGCGCTGACCGTGTGGAAAAAGAGCGCTGGAAAGGGGTGTCCCAGAAGATCAAGTCGATTAATAAAAAGAAGTCCTTTTAAACAAGATTTCTTTTTAAAGCTACATTGAATTAAAGGGCTTGGTCATAACATCGGCCCCAACCTACAGCAAATTGATATGGCCCCAAATATGATCAAACCCGAATTAAACCAATAGCAAACTTAACCGGTTTATTTAGTCAAAAGCCCTGATCATTGATCTCAAACGCTCAGGGCTTTTTGCTTTTAAATAACGGCCACGGGCCGTCCTTGGTCTATCTACACCCAGGCCTCGGCCCACAACAAAGCTTGTAAGATCTGAGTAACTTACCCAGACTTTCTTATAAAAACCTACTACCCCTGTTTTTAAAATATCAATTCGAGAAAGCCTTTAATTTTCAAAAAATATTTGCTAACTCATTCGAAATCATAATTTTCCATCCCGGAGTTTTTCTACTTTTGTTGACAAGACGCATTCTGTTATTTTACGATACGTAACGATTCAATGCGTTGAGCTGTTTAATGCGCGTTAAAATACGGAACCATACAAAATATATGACTCATAAAGCATTCAGCATCGGCAGTAAGGGCCTACAGTTTCAATACATTACAAGACTGATTTTCGGCCTGTTGGCACTGCTTTTTTTTTCGTCCTGTACAGTGGAAAAACAGGTAACGGTCGTCGATAACGATAATTCTCCGGTTTGCAAACCAGAAAAAATAGAGGAAAAAAATGCAGTCGATGATACTTGGCGAATCCGCCAAACGGCTCGAATCCGCCAGTTAGAACGACAAAATGCTGAGCTTACCAGCAAATTGGCGGAGCAGAAACAGCTTTCAAACACATTACAACAAACATTGCTCACCAAGCATAAAGAAACCGATGCCTGTCGGCAGGTCAACGAAAAACTGATCAAAGAACTCTCCCAAAGCAAGGCGAAACTGGCAACCCGGGGCAGTAAACTGGAAGCAGCCACCCTGATCGCCGAAGCCACGGCCGTCATTAGCACGTTGGCCCAAAAAACCTTGAATGCGCCTCAGAAAATTATCCGGGAAAGGGCATTAGAAAGCCTTAAAGAAAGCAAGCATGAACTGGCAGAAGGGAACTATGAAAGTGCAGCCTACTTGTCCAGAGAGGCGATGGCGCAGGCAAAAGGCATTGATATAGCTAAAGAGAACAGCACCGGCTGTCCGGACGGAAAGGAAATCTTTTTTTCAACGCCCTTGCAGATGAAATTGTTTACAACCGGGAATCTCCGCAAAGGTCCGTCCATAAAAGACGATGTTAAAAAAGTACTTCAGGAAGGAAGCAGCGTTATTGCTGTGGGTCATAAACGAAATTGGGTGAAAGTCAAATTGGCAGATACTGACGAGACCGGTTGGATCCATCTGTCCCTTCTTTATTAACCCAACGCTTACAATTTTCCGATTTTTCCACCGCTCTTTTACTGGTCGTCGGCAGCCTGGTAAACAACCCGGTTTCGTCCCTCATCCTTGGCACGATAGAGTGCCATATCGGCTCGAGCGACAATGTTTTGTTCATCCCCGTCCTGTTTATGGATTCTGCCGATACCAATGGAAATATGGACCTGGATCTCTTTCTCTTCATGAATAACAGTATGGCTTGCAACGGCTTTTCGGATACGTTCCGCCGCCTGGATGGACTCCTCCACTCCTGACTCTGCAAGGATCACAAGGAATTCCTCTCCGCCATACCGGCCGGCAGAGTCGACATTACGAAGATTTTCATTAAAGATTTCAGCCACCTGTTTTAATACGGTATCTCCAGCCTGATGTCCGTATGTATCGTTAACATCTTTAAAGTGATCCACATCAAGCATCAATACGGAGAATGCTGTCTTATACCGGCGGTAATACTCGTAATGATCTCGCAGGATACTCATCACCCGTTTTCTGTTATTCAAACCCGTCAGAGGATCAGTGGTCGCCAATTGTTCCAGTTCGGCCTGGCTTAGCTTCAATTTTGCAACCATTTCATTAAAAACAGTTGTTGCAAAACCAATCTCATCGTTACGGCGTACTGGAAGTAGAACGTCCAGATCACCTTCAGCCACCCTTTCAGCCCCTCTTGTCAAAGCCGACAACGGAACCATGATTTGCCGGGTCAGCAGATAAGCCACAAGAGCCATAAGCACACTAAAACAGCAGATAATAAGAATATTTCTATGGCGGGCATGAATCACGCCGGAGAACGCCTTTTCATAATTTTCTACGATAAAAAGACCCCATTCCAGTTCTCGAAACGGGACAACCAATCCCATTAAGCGTTCACCCTTGCCGTTAACATATTCACGAAGTGTTTGCCTGTCACTGGCAGGCGATGGGTCAATTTTATTAAGAACTTTTTTGGCCCCCCTTCCGTAGAGAAACTGCCGCCCTATTTTCATGTTCACAAGGGATTGATAGGTCCAGTCACCAGAATCTCCAAATTTCGCCGGATCCAATAAAGTCAGTAATCCGGTAAGTCTGACTTCAATCGCCAGCAATGTTTCATATTCATACAGCTGATCCAAAAAAAGAGGAACCCCGATCAGGATAAGGGGCGACTTATCCCTTGCATCAATGTATGCGTTGCTCTTAAACCATTGCTGGTCTGAAATTTGTTCGATGTAGTCATCAGGAAAAGCAAACGGCCGATCTCGGCCTCCGCTTTCTGAGGCAGCCATCACAGCGCCGGTCCTGGAAAGAACTAAAATCCGGACATACCCTTTAAATTGACGCTGCAATGTACTCAGATAGGTTTCAAGTATTGTGATGTTTGGGTGCTGTTTTTCATCGCCATTTGCCTTTTCTTCAGGCATTTTAAGATACGCTGTAACTGCTTCCGAGACAATTGACGCGTTGGAAAACACGGTCAGATCATACACCCGTTTTTTTAGCCACAGGGAAATTTCCCGTTCCATGATCTGTGCGGAGTCGACAAATTTTTGCTTAACCTTCTCCTCCAGCGTGGTTTGCAGCATGTTCTGGAGCAAAAGTCCCATGGATAGAGACGGTATGGCCGTGACCAATATCGCAAAAACGAAGATCCGGATCCTGATACTCAACAGATATCTGTGTTTATTTTTCCGCTTGTCCATGGATAGCTACGGAATCATACTTCAGTAAGGACTTTAACAGTCATCGACGCAACAATATCCTTGGTTTTTTCTTTATACGCTAGCATATGCGCCGATGATAAATGGGCCATTAAATCTTCTACACTTTGCCATTTTTCAATAACCGTAACTATATTTTTGTTCAATTCCTGGGGCGGGAGCTCTGTGGGCACATCAACCGTCGGGATATACTCAATACATCCTTTTTCCTTAAGAACAGCAGGCATATTGAATTTAAAAATTTCAATAAAATTGTCTAACTGACCGTCTTTAACTTGAATTGATGCAATGACGCTGATCATGGTTAAAATCCTTATTTTTTATAAAAAAGTCCGTGTAAACAACACGGATCTTTCAACTTTTGTTGGGTGAAGCCTGGATATCGATAGACCAGGTCAGCCCATGTCTGTTAGAGAATGGTTATTTTTAAAATTTTATTTTCAGCGGTTGAAACCGCTTTTTGAAAAAGAGAATAGACTAAAAAAATCTGGATTACAACCGCGTTCATGCGCCATGCCTTAGATTAATTTTCTTACAGAATCATCGTTTTCAAGGGTGGACGGAATTGTTCAGACGGTCAAAATTTTCAAATATTTCATTTATGGTTTCTCTGCACCGGATCATTTCATCCGGATCAATCCCCTGCTGTGCCTCTTCTAACATTTCTTCTACAAAACCCACGAGATGGGGTTTTAATTCTTTGGCTTTGTTTGTCAGGTAGACAAGATTGCTGCGTCTATCATTCTGATCAGGAATCCTGAGCACAATATTTTTTTTCTCAAGCCCATTTAAAAGGCGGGTAACGGCAGCTTTATCTTTGACGGCGGTCCGGGCAAGTGCTTGCTGGGTCTGCCCGTCCCGACGGTAAAGATGGACAAGGAGGCTCCACTGCTCGTAACTGACATCAATGCCGGCGTCCTGAAATTTTTTTGACAACCGTTTTATAATCGCCCGGGATAAACGGCCCACAAGATAACCAATAGATTGGTCAATGATCTTATTGTACTCGTCCACGTAAATTTCTTTATCCAAAACTAAATTATTAATTCACCACAAAAATCACAAAGGACACGAAGTTTCATACACAAATACCTTCGTGAACTTCGTGCCCTTCTTGGTAAAAAGCAAAAATATACATTCAGTCGTAAAAATGAGCTCAGTCGTTAGCCCTAAAAATCAGGCATCGGCTTTTTTCCCATTAAACATCTTTTTTATATAAGAGATCCAGATCCCACTAAGAAACCATGAATACGCCCAGGTTCCAAGAGTTATGGCAACAAAGGCTTTAACAATATCCATGGGGGTGCCGTCAAGGGAAAATCCAGGCACGTAGCCAAAAAGAAGGGGGCCCAGGTATAAAAATTTGGCAAATTTAAACGCAGACAGGGCTGTACGCCACATATTTGCCTTGGCAATGGTTGCGCCTGCAAAGGCAGCAATACATACGGGCGGCGTAATATTTGAATCCTGGGACAACCAGTAAACAATCATGTGTGCAGCAATTTGATTCACCCCAAGATGGGTCAGAGCCGGCACCGCAACAACGGCAGTAATCAAATATGCGGCAGTGACCGGAACGCCCATACCTAATACCAGGGAGGCCAGGGCCACAAGCAAGATGGTGAGCAGCAGGGAACCGCCGGCCAGCTCGATCATGATATCGGCAAACGTTAATACCAAACCGGAAAAAGTTAACACACCAATAATAATTCCGATGACACCCACAGTCGCACCGATTTTAAGGCTGTTCTCAGTACCGGATCTGGCAGCTTCTAGAAAATGGACCAATCCGGGTTTCACCTGTTCGGGTTTTTTGATGTATACAAGAACAGCTGCGGCAACACCGATCAGAAAGCCCACCCACTGGGGGATGACAAAACCGCCCGAGCCTCCCATAACACCGTTGATCAAGGACATTAAAAATATTCCGGTTACGATGAGGGCCATGGTCAAATCCATGGACGTATCCGATCTCACCCGGCTGATGAAAAGACATGTAACCAGGCCAAGTATTGCTGAAAAACCAGGGGAATACCCTGTGAGCATCAAAATGGTGATGGCAATGAGAGGAATGGTATAAAACCATTCGGTTTTAAAAATATGGCCGGCAGACTGCTCACTTCTCTCTCCGACAATATTATCTTTTTTGGCCTCATAGTGAACCATGCAGAACACACTGAAAAAATACATGAACGCAGGAAAAATGGCCACCAGCATAATTCTTGAATAGGGAACGCCGGTGAGCTCAGCCATAATAAAACCGCCGGCCCCCATGATGGGTGGCATGAACATCCCGCCAATGGAAGCTGCCGGTTCGACACCACCGGCCACATGGGGTTTAAATCCTGCTTTTTTCATCATGGGGATGGTGAACATGCCCGTGGAAACGGTGTTGGCAATTGCTGAGCCGGAAATCGATCCAAAAAGTCCGGATGCGATGACGGAGACCTTAGCCGGTCCGCCGACCTTATGGCCAACAGCCGCCAGGGGCCAGTCAATAAAAAATTTCTGGGCCCCACATTTTTCAAGGTAAGCACCGAACAGAACGAATAAAATGACATATGTTGCCAGAACATTGGCCATAATGCCGAACACACCGTCACTTTTGTAAAAAATGCTGATGCACAACTCCGTAAATGGTGCACCGGCATGGGAAATCAAATCCGGGGCCATATATCCGTACACCCCGTAAATCAGCATTAAGGCGCCCATGATCACAAATACATTGCCCACAACCCGCCGGGCCAGCTCAATGCCGATAAGAACGCCGATGACGGCAAACACCATATCAACGGTTGTTTCAGCACCGGTCCGGTAATTGATGGCTTCAAAAAGCACGATCCAATATCCGACCGAAGCAATGGATAAAAGAATCAACACATAATCAATGATCCTGCCGATAAGGGATTTTGATTTGTACAACAGGAAGACAAGAATATAGGTGATGATAACGTATATCCCCCTGTGATACTGGGTCGCCATAGGCTGCACAATGGCAGACCATGAGTAAAACAGCACCAGAATGATTGAAAGGATGTCGAATATAATTTGTTCCAGTCGATTGAGTTTCTCGTACACGGCCGTCTTCCTGTCTTATTAAGTGTTTCAATACTATTCGGACAGAAAAGGCTTATTCAAGCCTTTTCTGTCCGGTTAAAATAAAGCATGATCAAAATTTATATACGCCTATAGTACCCCTTTTTCCTTCCAGAATTTTTCAGCACCTGGATGAAAGGGCGTAACGATACCGTCAGCACCGTGTTCTACAGCCATGCTTTTAAACGTTTTTTTCTGGGCCTTCATGTGGGCAAGTCCCTCATCGGAAAAAATCAGGGTCAGCATTTTGTAAACGGTTTCAGCAGACACTTTGTCATTTGCCACCCAGAGGGTGGAATCCTGGAATGACGGTGTGTCGGTATCGACACCTTTATAGGTGTTTGCTGGAATAGCCAATTTCGCAAAATAGGGATATTTATCATAAAAACCGGTTGCTTTTGCGTCGGCATCAAGATCGACCATGGCGATGTCATTGGTTTGGGCGGCCATCATGACGGCACCGGAAGGAAATGCAGTAAACAGCCAGAATGCGTCAAGCTGATTGTTACCGAAGGCCTGGGCCGCATCATTGTATCCCATGGCGTTTCTTTCTATCTTATCCCATACACCCATGTGTTTGAAAAAAAGTTCGCAATTGGCAAATGCGCCTGAACCGGCATTGCCCACACCGACTTTTTTACCCACAAGGTCTTTGGTGCTTTTGATGCCCGATTTTTTGTGTACAACAAGCTGTGCCGGTGCGCCGTAAAGCCATGCCACAGCCAGTACGTTTTCATATTTTCTGGTATCGTTTGACAGCATACCATGGCGACCCTGGTAGACATGCCCGGAATAAACAACACTCATCTGCTGTCTGCCGGCATTGGTTTTTCTTAAGTTCTCAGTAGAGCCACCGGAGGACTGAGCCTGAACTTTAAATCCTTTGACCTCTTTCATTGGTTTATAAACCTGGATACTGTTGGCCACGACCTGGAAAGTTCCGCCCGCAGGGCCGCCGCCGAATACGATGCGTTCCTTGGCAAGGCCGGGTTGGCAAAAAACCATGGAAACGACCCCAATAAAGCCAAAAATTAGTAGATGTTTACCCTTCATGATGTCCTCCTACGTAACTGTTAACATTTTTACAAAATTAATAAGTGAACCATTATTCACCATATCAATCCATCTAAAAAAGATCAATGAGAGTCTTTTTTTATAGGTACTTATGTCTGATGTGGCCTATTTTCACTGTTGGGCATCACGACCTGTTGTCCATACAGATCCGAGCCGCCACATTAACCGCCTCAACACCATCCGAAGAATATTCAGCACCGATTGATTCGGCCCAGTCTCGGGTCACCACGGCCCCACCGACCATCACCTTGCATGCAAGCCCGTTCTCCTTTGCCAGGGCAATGACCTCGGGCATACGCACCATGGTGGTGGTCATCAGGGCGGAGAGCCCGATGAGATCGGCCTTGTGGGTTGTTGCCGCTTCAATGATGTCCTCGGCCGTGACATCCTTGCCCAGGTCAATCACATCAAATCCAAAATTTCGGAGCATCAGCACCACGATGTTTTTTCCAATGTCGTGGATATCCCCCTGGACCGTGGCAAATACAAGGGTACCCTTTTTTTCCTGGGACCCCGAGGCCGCAAGGGCGGGTTCAAGCACGGCAAAACCGTTTTGCATGGTCTCGGCGCTTGCAATGAGCTGGGGCAGGAAATACTTTCGTTCATCATAGTATTCCCCCACGGTCATAATGGCCGGAATCATCTTTTTCTCCAGCAGTTCGGACGGGGCGATCCCCTTTTCCAGGGCTTGATTACAAAGCGGCTCAATATCTTCTCTTCGGCCCTCGATCACCGCCTCAACAATCTGGTCTTCCACGGGCATATCCGCTGTTTTTTTGGCAGTTGTCTCTTTTTTCTTTTCCGCGTTTTTACCTTTGGCAAACCGCTGGATATACGACAACGCATCCATGTCCCGGCCGGTCAGTACATCCGAGGCTGATTTGGTATTCATCAACAGTTCATGGGACGGGTTGGCAATGGCCCAGGAGAGCCCGGCACCGGCGGCCATGGCAAAAAAAGAGGCGTTCACCCACCCGCGTTCAGGCAGGCCGAAAGAAATGTTGGATAATCCGAGGACCGTGCCAAATCCCTGTTCGGACGCCCATTTGACGGTTGCAAGGGTCTCTTTGGCGGCCTGGGGATTACTGGATACGGTCATGACCAGCCCGTCCACTACCAGATCTTTATTTTTGTAGCCATAGACAGCGGCCCGTTCGGCAATCTCCATAACCAACTCTTTTCTCCGTTCTGCCTTGTCCGGCAATTCATTGTCGGCCAGGGGCAGTACAATGAGCATGGAACCGTACTTGGCCGCCACCGGCAGCAGTTTATCCAGTTTTTCTTTTTCAGCTGAGATGGAGTTGATCAAGGCTCGGCCAGGGTAATAGCGTACGGCTGCTTCCACCACCTCCGGGTCCGACGAGTCAATGACCAGGGGCAGATTGACCACCGGCACGACACTGGAAATGATATCCAAAAGGGTCTGTTTTTCGTCAATGCCGGGCATGCCCGCGTTGATATCCAGCAGGTCGGCCCCGGCTGCGGCCTGGTCACGGGCAAGTTTTCGCACATAGGCCATATTCCCCGCCTTCAGTTCTCCCTGCAAAATCTTTTTCCCGGTGGGGTTGATGCGTTCACCGATAATGCGGATGGTGCTGTTTGAACCCGTAATCAGCGCCTGGGTGGCCGAGGAGAGCATGGCTGTTTCCACGGGCTTTCTTTCCAAAGGCACAAGCCCTTTCATGCCCCGGGCCAGTTTGGCGATATGCTCGGGATTGGTACCGCAGCATCCCCCCATGATATTGACGCCGGCTTCGGCAAAGGGCTCGGCAAAGGTGCTGAATTCATCGGCATCCATGGGAAATACGGTTTCATTGTCTTTTATAACGGGCATCCCCGCATTGGGTTTTGCCATCACCGGAATCTGTACCATCTTTCGAATACGCCGGATAACCTTAAGCATCTCTGTGGGACCTGTGGAGCAGTTGACACCCACCACATCGGCACCCAGACTTTCAAGGGTAACCGCCATGGCCTCGGGCGTGGTGCCGTTTAAGCTGTGCCCGGTTTCATCAAAGGTCATGGAGATCATGGTGAACCCGCCGCAAAGCTCTTTGATTGCCAGCAGGGCCGCCCGGCTCTCCTGTATGTCAATCTGAGTCTCGATGACAAAAAGATCCACGCCGCCGTCAATCAACCCCTTTACCTGGCGTTTAAATCCCTGGATGGCCTGTTCGAAATCAAGGTCGCCAAAGGGCTTGATAAATTGACCGCAGGGGCCGATATCCCCGACGATTAGCGGACGGATACCTTCCCGTTCCGCCAGTTCATCCGCCGTTTTAACCGCATTTTCTGCAATTTTGCAGTTGATCTGCTCTGTTTTATCGGCAGCGCCGAACTCCTCAAGCTTCCAGGGAGTGCCGCCAAAGGTACAGGTGTAAAGCATATCAGACCCTGCCCGGGCATAGGCGCGATAGATGTCGGCCGAAACTTCCGGATTTTCCATGGACCATAGTTCAGGGCTGACACCCGGCGGCAGCCCCCGTTTCTGCATCTCGGTGCCGGTGGCCCCGTCCAGGATAAGAATTCGTTTATTAATAATGTCCAGTATGCTTTTGCCTTTTTCCTCCATGTTGTTTTTACTCTCCTGTCACTTTTGAAATACCGCAGAATGCGGTAACGCTTTTTTCCGGCATCAGGATACAGGTGTCCGTTATGGCCACCCCAAGCGTTTCCATTTTAAGAATGTGGTATACATCTGCCTGAAACCGGATATCAAAATCCCCGTAACCGGCAGAAAACCGCTTTAATTTTAAGACCTTTCGTTCTCTGACCAGCTCTTTGTTGAACAATGCCATCAGCCAGTCAAATCCTTCATCTACAATTTCAGATGCCGCAGCATCCATAATCACAGCCCCGGTCATCCTTTTTTCCTCCTGGAGCTGTTTAATCTTATCGGCAACTGCCTGGCCGCCGGTAATCCCCATAATAAGCAACTGGTCGGCCTTCCCCAGAAACCGGGTAAACTTAGCGCTTTCAAACACCGTATCAGATTGCTTTAACGCAACGGTGCCCTTCCCGTGATCAATTTGGATATCCCCGATACGGGCCGTAGCCTTAAGGTGGATAAGATCCGCTGCATGGGTGATCCATTCGTCCACCTCGGACATCATCCGCTGTGAAATTTCATTTTGCCGACGCTGATACCCCAGGCGTTTAAGGATTTTATGCCTTGGCACTTTTAAGGGAATGTATGGGAAGGTTCTAAGCTGCTGCATTGGGCTAATATATCAGTTTTTTTCTATTATTAAAGTGTTTTCCCCGAATCGTGATTGAGCTAATACACATCTGTCCTTCATGGGCATTAAAAATATCCAATACTTTAATGGGTCGACGCTTGATCACGTGTATAGTGCCCGACCGAAAACCGTAAATTTTGCCGATTACGGCGTTTGTCTCAAATTTTAATCCTCAAAATACTTCATGTATTCCTCCGGTTAAAATTTGCGCCCGCCTTGTACTCAACAAAATTTCCAGGTTTTCGTTCAGACACTATAAAACAATATTGCTGTCCAACATAATCGGTTTGGATCGGTCGTTCAATATTTTTAGTATCAAACCGAAGAGAGCCAGAATTTAAGTTCTTGATGGATATAATCCGATGAAATACGTTCCTGCTCAAGGCGGTTTGATTTAAATTTCCCGGTGTTCAGGTCCTTGAACAAGGAGCGCTCTTCTTTATTAAGAAATTGCGGGAGGGTTGTAACCAGCTTGGGCTCCACATCCATCCGCTCTTCATGGGCGAGCAGGGTTGCTCTGTCCATCATCAATGCTGTTAAGCCTGTCACCTTGCTTCTGGCATCACTTAAAAACGAAAACCCCCATGTGTCGATATCCCCCCAGTATCCGACATGCTTGCCGTCCAGCCACCGGGCATCCATCCACGCCACATTTTTCCCGCCGCCAATCACTGCTATGGTATCTTTCATGTACGGGAGGGCCAGTCCGGACTGGATATTTTCCACCACCAGAATATATTTTGCTGATAGTTCATACTCAGTGAGTACATCTCCGGGAACTTTAAGGATGGGAAGGCCGCCTAAAGACTTTTGGGTTTGTTCGCACAGCGGCCTGACAACAAGCCAGCCTTTGGGTTTGGCTTTGCATTCCAGCCAGTTCAACAGCCCCCCTGCAGCAGACAGGGCTCCGCCATATTCGGCATCCAGCAATTCTTCGATCAACAGTTTATGGGTTTCTATAAATTTGGTGTCCACCCCTGTCACAGGAAGCGCACGAAGATAACATCCTTTGCCCAATCCCGGTTTTAGTTGGGGAAGCAGGATGGACAGGAGAGCAGAATCCTGTTTTGATAGCCGTTCAACTACTTCAAGGTGCCTGACAAGTACGTGATACAAATTGTTATGAAGCGACCCTGGGGTGCCGGCATCCAGGATGGGCCTCATATTCTTTTCCCACAACGCATAGCGCCTGGCCCCCTGTTTTCCCATGAGTTGAACCAAATGCCGGATTGAAGGGATGGTTAAAAAGGTGGGAAGTCTCTGCCCATCAAGTTTCCGCCAGTTTTTTATCTCCCACTGAACCATGTCCTGATATGGAAAATTCTTCCAGGATTCCACAAAATTGAGATAATGGTCCATATCCAAAACCGCCTTCCTGGCGTTGGGCGGTTTTAATCCCAATCGAATGGGGAATTTCTTTTTTCCCAGTAACCTGGCTTTTAGTGCGGCTAAATTGTCCCACTCCCGCCGTTTGATCAATTTCAGGGCATGGTCCGGTAGATATCCCCAGTCAGGTTGCATGCAGGGCCGCCTGTTCATGAAGCTCAATACCCAGATCCTCAGCGTCTAAAACCAGTTTCCTTGATTTTTCTTCATTCATCCTGTCAATCTCTTCCCAGGTGACCTCGCAGAACCTGCTGTCATGGTTCTCCTGGTCCCGCTCCACAATGATAAGGGACCGGGCGAATTCCCTGGCCAGGTTCAAATTTTTATAAGGTGTAATCAGGTTGACATGGACGTGGAGTTCCCTGAAGACTCTCAAGACCCGTTTGCTGACGGCCTCGGCAGTGTTGGAAAAGGCTTCATCCAGAAAAACGGTGCAATACACCGGCCGGTCGAAGCCGTCGGGGGTCAATACGTATGCCAGGCTTGCGGCAACAATGGTTCCGGCAAAGGACTCTTTTTCACCGCCGGATTTGCCGCTGGAAGATTTTAAGACATCCCGGACCTCTTTTGTGGCGGCATCGATCTCCTCTGCATAAAAGGACATCTGGTAGCGGGGATCGAGAAGCCTCAAGCTTTCAAGGGTGGTTGAAGTACCCGGAGCACTTGCCTTGTTTAAAATGTCAACCACCGTTGCCAGTTGAACATATCTTGCTTCATGATCATCACTGGTAATCTGGCTTAATACTTTTCTCAACCGGTTTTCAAAATCATGTACATGGGGATACTTTTCCTTGGTCGATCCAAGCTTCAGATAAGATCCGGGCATGAATTCCGTCCGTTTGAGCACCTTGTTGATGGTGTCAATACGCTCGACAATGTCATCCCGCTCGGATTCCAGTTTGGCACTGATGCCGGCCAGGGACTGGGTGGCATGTTTGTTCAGCCGTTCCACAAACTGCTCTACTAAATTGGGAAGGCCCTCTTTTTCAAGCAGGTTCAAGTGATCAAGATAATCCGGAAGGCTTCTAATATCACTATGCCAGTCAACGGTCAAAATCTGCCATTTTTCGTTGGACCTAAATGCAGACATGATGCCGATGGCTTTTTTTTCGGCATTGGTTTTGCGGTTTCTCTGGGTTTCCAGGTCGGTTTCCAATTTTCCATCCGCATCCTGCCGAAGCTTTGATCTGAGTTTCAAATCATCCATGGTCACAGGCCCAATGCGTTTTTCAAGGCGTTCTTTTACGGTGTCGGCCACACCCTTTGCCGCCTCTGTCCGGGCCTTTGCGTACTCTGCCTCTGCAGAGCCAAGTTCCTTTTTGATGCCGCCTTGGGTTGAATCAAGAGCCCTTAAGGTCTCTATGATCCCTTCAAACTCCTTTTTGGCCGCCTCCCATCTGGATTTTGCCTTTTCAAGATCGCCGCCCGCCAGCTCAAGCGCCTTAAGGTCCTCTTTCAGCCTTTGACATTTAAGGTTCCAGAACGGGGTATCAATACCGTCCCAGGTATAGTCTTTTATTTTTTCCCAGAGGTGTTTGCGCTCTTCTATCCCGGAAAGCTCTTTTTTGATCCTTGTCAGCGTTTTTCCAATAGTGTCCAGGTTAAGGCTCAATTGATTTTTATCCGTCTTCAAAACCGAGAGGCGGGATTTATTGGAAAACCCAAGACACCATTTTCGCCTGTCATCAATTCGGTATTGGTCTTTTTTCTCAAAACGGCCTTTGTTGAAATGAACAAGCCCCTGCCGTGTCATGGAAAAAGGGGTGCGGTCCAATTCCTTTGTATCTGAAACGCAACTTAGGTCAAATTTTTCCAGGTGCTTTTTCAGCCAGTCCCTGTAAGGATGCTTTTTCCAGATCAGTTTCTTTAGATAGCCGTCGGTTTTGAATGGTACCTGGGAAAGTTTCATGCCGGGATTCCGGACCACCTGGACCCGGACGTGGAGTCCTGTATGGCGCGTATTCAACCAATGGGTCACCATGGCATAGGTGTCATGGGGCACGGCAAGGGTGGTTCTCAATCCGCCAAGCGCTCTTTCAATGGCCCCCTGCCACCCACGTTCTTCTTCTTTTACGTCGATGAGCTCGCCGATGAACATACAGGCCTTTTTGTCAAGATTGAGGGCATTGGTCAATTCATCCCTCAATTGCTGGTATCTAATGTCGATGTTGGAATCCGGCCTGGCTTCCATTTGACGTATCTCTTCCGACAGTTCCGATAATTCTTCCTGGATACGGCTGTATTTTCCGCTGACAGTCCCGAATTCGCCCATGGAAGTATCGGCCTCTCTTTGTAGATCGGCAAGCTTCCCATCTGCATCGGATTGATTTCTAAAAAACACCTCTTGATCAAGGCGCGAGGAGAGGCCCAGTTTTTCCGCGTCGGCTTGGTATTGGGAAGAGATTCGCACAACGCTGTTCAGCTTATCCTTAGCGAATTTAATATCCTTTTTCAGGTCTTCTATTCTGTTTCCGCCCAATTGCAGGTATTCCCCGTGGCGGCGCTCTACCAACTCCTCTGCCTCACGTTGCCGGGTTTCCGCAGTTTCTATTTTCAAGGAAACAGAGGTAAGTTCTCCTTTAATTTCGATTATCCGCTGCTGCCATAATCCGGTGTAAATTTCGCCAAGATAGGCTGGCAGGCTCTGCTTCTCCTGGGATAATTTCTCCTCGGCCTTGCCCGCCGCCCTGATAATCCCGTCAAGCTCGGGTAATTTTTCCAGCAGAATTTTCTGGGCCCTTGCATCACTTAACTGATCATGGATGGCGACCAGATCCGCAAACTCCTCTACCACCTTGCGTGCATCATTTTTAACGGAACTTGGCTCCAAAACCAGCTCCCGGATGAGTTTTGTCAGATCGTCGATTTTTTTTAGGCCCAGGGCTCTGGAAAGAAGGGCAGGGGCATTTTTATTGTCCATGGAAAGCAGTTTCCGGTAGCATTCCTGATAGTCTGAAAAATTGTCATCGCAGCAGGTGGTGCAAGGTTCACTGCGCAGCCATTGCTTCAAAGTGCGAGCCCCACCTTGGCCGAATGCATCCAGCAGCTCCTTCAAGGCCATATCACGTCCGGCAACGGCATATACGCGTTTAACATCGGCAAGGGCATTGGTTGCCTGGGTTGTCCAAAAAAGTGCGGCAAGGGTGACCGAAGATCCGTCATCCCTTTTATAAAGCGCCCTTAGGCCGGTAACAACAGCCGACTCCCGTTTGCTTTTGATCCGGGTGCCGGCACCGTCATGGGCTGATCCGTAACTTCCCCTCATATATGAGAGTAAAGAGCGGTCCGTCTTGTCTCCCTGGGCGGCGGCAACATTAAATGCGGCTTTGCCCGCCGGAAGAAGCAGAGCCATCAGCCCGTCAATGAGAGTCGTTTTGCCGGAACCGTTATCCCCGGTGATCAGGGTGCCGAACGGGTCCACACGAACCGTGTGCAATTCATTGAAGGCCCCCCAATTAAACACGGAAAGCTCGGCCAATCTTATTTGTCCGGTAACCGGCAGGCAAGGGGAGGATATGGGCTGGTCAGCTGAAAGGCGGGTCAAAGGCGGTTGGTTTTTTTCCAGATGATGTTCCATGGTTATTTTTCCTTATCCAGTTCGTTTGCCAGCCTTGTATATTCTTTGAGCATGGATTCTAAAAATTGTGCGCTGACAACATAGCGAATGACAGGCGTGATCTCAAACCGGTCCTCACTTCCCCTGACCGTGTTTAAAATTTTATGGCCCACCATTTTTTTTAACGCGCCGTTCAGTTTTTGTCTGTCGGTACGGGCGCTGTTTGACAAAGGGAGAAAAGGGGAGAGGTCCGACTCTATTTTTTCCTTATCGATAACAATCTTTTGTTCCCCGCAGGTTTCACGGTTTTGATAATGCTTGCGCAGAACCAGCAAAAGCAAGGTGTCATAGAGCGGTAGTGTCCTCCGGGTGATCAGGGAGGACTGTTCCATCTCTGCTTGATCTTCATCGCCTTCAAGAACCTCTCCATGTTCATTTTGCATACCGGCAACAAATGCCACACCTGATTTTTCATCCAGCACAAGCTTCAAATAAACTTGGGACAAATGACGCCGGACCGGTGTCTCATACCTGCAAATGGCCTCAAATAATTTTGATTTCTGTGAAGAGAGGATGACCCCCTGGCGAAGTAAAAAAACCAGGGCCCGCCTGGCCTCCGAAGGCATTATGCCATGAGGCTCATTGGATTCCTTTTCAAGTTCCCGGGGGACAGTTATCCCCCCGGACGCTGGGAGCGGGGGGCTGGCGGCCCTGCCCGTGGATGCCTCCTCCCCCTGGGAGAGGCCGGATAACCCAAGATCCTGATCCGGCGGCGTATTTTGGATTCTCATCTTGTCTATAAAATCAAATGTATCAGTACTTTCGGAGGTGTTATGCTTAAATTTTTTTTCTCTCATGATTGCCTTTTCGTGTTTTGTCCTGAAGTCAGAGATTCAGGTCATCCAAATTTTTGGGAAAAAGATCCGCGCTCAGCAGAAACACAGGGATTGAGGCGCGCATGCAATTTCCCTGCTTGTCACGCAGCTCTATGGACTCCTTTTTATCCAAAGACGCGGCACCTACGGCCTTTGCCACGCGCAGATATGCCACAAGCTCTTCCAATCCCGATTCTACGGGGTTCAGTTGGGCCATGGAAGCAATTGTCATTGGGCCATTCAAAGAAAGGGTTTTAAACGCATGTTCCGCAACTTGTCTGATCTGCACCGTGTCCAGATGGGACAACATTTCCCGGCTGGGTGTTTTGGAATTTATCTTCTCCTGAACCCCTGAGGTGTCCAGTTTTTCATCGGGTGCCCTAAGGCGCATCTTTTCAGGAGAACCGATTTTTACAGGCCCCACAGCCAAGCTAAGATTTGTCATGACCCTTGGGCTGCATTCGGACTCCCTTAAGGCGACAGCCGCCTGTTCCAGCTTGCCCAGCAACCGGTCAACGCCACGGTTTTCCTGGGCCGCTCCGCTTTCAATATAGGTCCGAAGCCCTTCTTCCGTTCTTCGCCTGATCTGAAATACCCTGTCGCTTTCACGGGTCAACTCTCTCATGAGCTGGTTTAGAAACTGCCGCTGGGAGGGACTCAGGTGGTCAGCCGCAGGGCGATTTAAAATACTTCGCAGCTGATCTCTGAATTCCATGGATCTGTTCTGGTCACACAACAGCTGAAAAAAACTTTCAAAAGCGCTGCCGGCATCCGTGTTTTCAAGAAGCGCTTCTTTTTCCATCACAGAGCGTAATACCTCCCCCCGGGAAGTGTCAGCTTCAATAATCTGTATACGCAGCTCCTGATCCAATATCCGTATTTCATCCTCCACCCTGCGAAAATCACCGGTAAGAACCGATGACAATTGGTATATTTCCCTGATCCGCTCCCTTTGTTCGGCAGGTGTCAGCTCGGTAAGCACACCACCGTTTAAGTCATCAATTTCCAACTGGATTCGTGACTTTTTCTTTTCAAGAAGGGCAATTCTTTCTTCAGGATTGTTACTGATGGCCACCAGGAAGTCCCGGACGGCTTCCTGTACGATTCTAAGATGAGACGCCGTAGTAACGCTTCCCCTGTCATCCAATCCCCGGCAGAATCGAAATGCGGTTTCGCCGGCATCTGTTTTTGTCAGCATATCATCCATCTCCCGAAGCCATCCGGACTTTATCCAATGGTTCAGGTAAGCCCCGGCACTGGTCTCTGTTTCCCATATGCCAAGCTCTCTGCACCGGACCAGTTCCGCATCAAGGGAGATTCTGGCCCGGCTGAACGGCACCTCGCTTTCTTCGGCAAAAAGTGTGGCAAGAAAGGCGATGATCATTGGCGCATTGTCCGCCCGCAGCAGTTTCCAGGCTTTATTTTCATTGAACAACCGGCGGTATTGCGCCTGTAATCCCTGAAAATTCAATGTACATTCTCCTTGTTGTTGAACCGGCATTAAATACAATCATAATAAAACCTATATCATCATCATTTTGATGATGTCAACGACTAATATTGACATTCATATATGATCGATAATAGTATGCAGATGGATAAGGCATTCAAAAAAACATTACCAAGATCAGTGCCCCCTGGGCTGATGGATCGGCGTGTGGTGGGGCTTGCTGCAGGAATGAAAATGACAATGAAACAGATAGAAACCATCGGTCAGACACAAAAAGAGAGATTGCTATATCTTGATTTAAAATTACGTTTTTCAGGCGTTGTAAATCGGATTGATCTTGTTAGCCGGTTCGGCATCAAGGCCGCTGCAGCGACCCGGGATATCGCTTTATACAAGGAACTGGCTGCCCATAATCTTTTTTACGATACAAAGGAAAAGACTTACGTTAAATCGGATTCCTTCACTCCTGTCTTTGAATATTCGGGCAATCAGGTTTTATCGGTGCTTACTCATGGACTTGGAGACGGTCATGTATCGGACCATGCAGCGATGATCCCTTTAGAAACACCGACGCAGTTAAACTGCCCCAACCTTGATGTGTTGGCAGAAGTAACGATTTCCATCCATCAAAAGAAAGCCCTTAAAGTGAATTACACATCATTGTCAAGCGGTGAGACCACAAGGGAAATAGTACCCTTTGCCTTGGTTGATAACGGACTGCGCCGGCATGTCCGCGCCTATGACCGGTTAAAAGGGCAATTTGCGGATTTTGTTGTCAACCGGATGTCAAAGCCTAAGATTCTGGACGGCCCGGTGCCCGCAGACCAGACACAAGTTAAGGATATTCAGTGGAATCGCATTGTTGAAATGCATATCGTGCCACACCCGAACCTTAAACACCCTGATACCATCGCCATGGAATACGGTATGCAGCAGACAGATGCCGGCAGTATGCTGAAGATACAAGTTCGGGCGGCGGTTGCCGGCTATGTGCTTAGACGATGGAATGTGGATTGTTCACAGAACCATGTTTTGGACGGCCCTGAAATTCATTTGTGGCTAAGGAACAGGCAAACCCTCTATGGTGTGGAGAATTTATCAATCGCACCGGGATATGAGCCGGAAGATTAACGGTCCTTGATGGGAAATGGAAATTCCTATACTATCCAGTTAAAACAGAACGAAATTTTTAAAACCCTATGACCAACATCCTTGAAACCCAACTCTCTTTGTTTGCCGACAGCAGTAAGACGGCACCACAGGAACTCGCTCCCCGGGATATGCCAAGCGTTGACACCGATGTCACCCGGGTGGTGCGGTCAAGCCTTGCGATGCGACCGGTTTATGAGTTGTCTGCCCGGCGTCTGACGGGCCAGGATGAGGCGCCCCATCCGGCATGGGACCATCTGGATGTGATATGGCTGGCCTTTGCCACCCTGGATGTGATTTCCGAACTTACGGAATTTGCCCCGGGGGTGACCCGCAAAAACGTTATTGCCCGGCTTTTTGTTTTGGCACAGAACCAGGCCCGGGCCATGAAGATGGACATTGAACCTGCGGCCTTGGAAGAGGTGCTGCATAAAATATTTGATCATCTTGCCAACCGGGACAACCGGTACCGCCCCTTTGAATATACCTATTTTGATGCGGCGGCCCGGCAGATGGTCCCTAAAAAATTCTGGCTGATCAAAACCGTTTATACCGACACGGAAGAGGCGGCCCATTTCCACCTCACCGATGAGGGTTACACCGCCTATTTCGGCCTGTATGAAACCGGGGCCCTGGATGCCGCAGCCATTGGGAATTTAAGAATCCAATTGCTCATTGACCGGGGAAAGGTGGACGATGCCATTGGGGTGGCCCTTCAAAACCGAAAACAGCTTTTGCGAAAATCCCAGGAGATCCAGGCCATGGGCCGTGCCATCCGGCGCAGCATCAACCGGGTGGATGTCGATGAAATCAATGCCATGGCCGACGAGGGCGCCCAACAGACCCGGCAGATCCAGACCGAGAGTGCCCGGCTGAACCACCTGGTGCGCAAAAAACTTGCCGCCCCGGACACCGAGCCGGATCTTGGCGGCAAGCTAAGCCTTCTAGGGGATGCCCTGGAAAAACTGAACACGAGGCTTTTGACACTTTCCGGACAGTTGCAGGAGCTGCCGGAAATATTTGACCGCCACAGCCACAAACTGTTCCGCAGGCCTGCGTTGGGCATATTTCCGGCCTGCGAACAAATATTAAACGATATATCAAGTCTGTACACTCCCGACGGAGAGCATATCGGCATGGAGTTCATGGCCCGGTTTGACCCGGCGGTGTGCCGGCCGTTGTTTGATCCGGCATCCCTGATGTCGGCCTGCGACAGGGCCCTGGAGCGCCGGAACCAGGCCGAAGAGCAGGCCTGCGGCATCCAGGAGATAGATGCCGAACCCATGGCGCAATTTGAATCCCGGCTGGCCCCGGAACTCATGGACCAGGCGTTTGAACTGCTCACAAATTTTGTCCGCAGGCACGAAGAAGCCACATTAAGTGCGCTTTTACAAACCGCCTGCCATGAACAATACCCCCCTTTAATGCCCGTGGCGTTGGCCATGGCCGTATTTCACTGTCTGGTGGATCCCTTTTATGCGGATAAATACCAGGTAACGGCAAGCCGCCGGCACCCGGAACTCATTTTCAACCTGGCCCTGCCGGACAAACGCAATTACCGGGGACATGAGCTGAAACTTGAATCGGCACCATCCAAACCCCGTTCCCACCAGAAAAAAGGATAATCCATGGACCTTGATACCCTTTACCAGGTCAACCGCCTTGTTTACTTAAGCCTGGCTCACAGCCACGGCCGCAAATCCCTGGTGATCCGCAACCAGCAGGAGTTGGGCAACCTGATCCAGAGATACCAGGCCGATGCCGGGTTCCAACAGGCGGTGGCCCAGGCATTAAAGGCCATGGACCTTACCATCCTGGCCCTGGAAGATGACGGGTTTCGCCTCTCATCACTTGGCGCGGAAAGTCTTTTTTCCATGACCGTCACCGACTACGGCAAACTTTTAGGCCGGGGGGAGTTCAGGGCAGCGGATATCCTTTGTGTACATGCCGCCGTGGCCACGACCTTTTTCCCCCAGGAGCAGGATCTTGAGCTTCCCGTGGAGGATTTAGGTGCCGTCACCCAAGCCGATATTTTTGAAATCCTGCGCCGCTTTGCCAAATTATGTCCGGAACCGGACGATGACGCCTGCACGGACGATACAGATGCAAACCGCCTTCATCCCCAGATCATCACCCTGGCCCAGCGCATCCGGGAGATGCCCGAAGACAATCCAGATATCCGCCAGACCAGCGGAGCAGCCGGCAATTCCTGGCGGGAACTGATTGAACAGGTGATGCGGCACATGAGAGAAACTCGGTATATCCTGGCCTTTGAAGAGCATGACGGGGTCGTGGAGTACCGCCCCACACCAACCTACCAGGCTGCAGTGCGCGAAGGCATGCTCTACACCTTCCAGGCCTTCAGGGACATTGTCAACCGGGACAAAGAAAAGACCGGTACCCAGGAGGACGACCATGTTTAGAATCACCCGGATATTTGCCGGGGAAATCTGCGCCGGGGGAAACATTCTCCAGCAGGGCACTTTTCCCATAGCCGATCACGACAGCCTCTCTTTTGACCCGGATGTCTCGTCGGACCACGGGGTGATCTTTGCGGTGAACGGCACCTGCAAAACCACCTTGATCTCCTTTTTGCTCAATACTTTTTGCCCGGAACAGAAACGGTTTGTCCAGCACCTGCAATCCGGTGGAGACAAAACCCTTTCCCAATATCTGGTGCCCGGCCGCCCGGCCGTGATTCTCATTGAGATGGCCGTACCTGCCGAAGAGAACCTCTTTGAAGACAAATCCGAAGAACGCCTGGTCATCGGCCAGGTGCTTTACAGTTACAAAGAAACCTCAAAACCCCTGGTGCGTTACTATTTCCAGGCCAATGCCCCGGATTTTTTTGACCGTATGCAACAAAGCTGGTCCAAGCTTTTAGAGCAGCCAAAAGCCTTAACCGCTGTCCGGAATTTTTTAAATGATCCCGACAACCAGGTGGTAATCACCGATGTTCAAAAGGATTGGGGGGAGCGCCTGGAAAAGATTGGTCTGGATCCGTGGCTGGTGGACCGGCAGATCGATTTTGCCAGGAGCGAAGGGGGCATCAAAGATGCGTTCCGATTCCGGTGTGAGGCCGATTTTCTCTCCTTTTTTCTGGGGTGCGTCACGGACATGGATTTTGCCAAACAACTTCGTGACGCCACCTTGGCCAACATGGAAAAAATGCGAACCATGCCCTGGAAAAAAAAGCGGCTGGCGGCGGTGTTATCCCTGAAAACCCGGCTGGAGGATTTTCAGCCCATTGCCGCCGAGTACCTTGGGGCCAGAGAAAAACAACAACGCTGCGAGAAGGAACTTGAACAGGCCGCGTTCCTGGTCTCCCGGGCCCTGCCAAAGGCCGGGACAGAACAACAGCGCACCCAGAAGCGGCTGACACAAGCCCAGGAAGATGAAACCAAGGCCAAAACCGACTTGGACGGAACCCGGGCGGACCTGGCAGCGGCCCGGGGATTTTCCCTGGATCTGGCCCAAAAAGAACGTTTAGGGCATGCTGCCGACCTGGACCGTACCATCAAGGCCGCAGAGGCCCTCGGGCATGCTCTGGATGCCGCGGACATCCAGGCCCGGATCAATCTGATCACCGGCAGGCTTCAGGATAAACACGAGGCGTTGACGGCTTCGGGTTCTGCGTTGACACCCCTTCGTGAAAAAGCAGACCAACATGCCCGGGCTTTTCATGCCGCCATCGAACAACGCAGACAGCAAACTTTAAGTCAGATTGAAAAATCAAAGGCTGAAGCAGACGAGGCAAAGAAAAAACAAGTGGCTTGCCGCCGGGAACTCAAGGAAACCCAGGAAAAACATACCCAGCTGAATAATGAAACAAACCGGCTGCAAGCCCGTTTGGAGATGGGCTTGGAAGCCGGTAACGCCATTGCCCCTCATTTTCTTGAAGCACCTGAGGAGTATTCCAACCGCCTTGAGCAAGACTTAAATCGAACCGGCAAGGATCTTTCCCAGACCCGGGAAAAACGTAAAGTTCTCGACGACAGCCTTTCCCGGGAAAACCAAAACCGGGAGGAACTTTCCATTCAAAAGGTCCGGGATCAAAGTACCATTGATGACGCCCAGGACCGCAAATCCCGGGAGAAAACATGGCGGGAACGCCTGATCTCAGATCCCCACATCCGTACCGCAGCCGGTGCCGACAACTTTGACCCCACCAATGCCGCCCATGTATCCGCCTTGTCCGATACGATTTCGCGCAAAACCGATGAGCTCAGGCGCATGGAAAAAGAGGCGCGCAGCCTGACCAATGAACTCAAGAGCCTGGATGAGGTGCGCACCCTGGCTGTGGATGACCAGACCCGGCGCCTGATCCGGCATTATCGGGATGCGGGGATCAGCCCCACCCAGATCCGGGCCTTTCCTGAATACCTGGCCTCCCTGGAGATGGACGCCAAGGCCACAGCCCAATTCATCCATCGTGATCCGGCCCGGTTCACCGGGATCATGGCGGCAAGCCCCCAGGTGATGGATGAAATTCTGGCCCTTGAGCCGCCCGCCTGGCTGCGGCGGCCGGTGGTAATCTCTTTGCCGGTCACCGACATCAACACCGTTGATGAAATTGTCCACAAGCGTATCCTTCCAAAGGATCCGTCCATCTATACCCTTTTGGGCGTCCAAACCCTGAAACAGGAACTGTCCGTCGAAAAAGAGGAAAAAGAGGCCCTGATCCGGGATCTTTTACTCACCTGCAATGCCATGGAAAAATCCCTGAACGAATTAAAAGCCTTCAGGGAAGCGTTTCCCGATCCCGCGGCGGTCCAACGGCTGGACTTAGATCTGGATCTGGCAAACAAGGCCCATGAAAAAATCTGCCGGGAGATAGCCGCTGTCCAGGATCGGATAACGGATATCAAGACCCGAATCACCCGGTGCGATGATCGGATTGAGGAATTGACCTCAGACAAGGCCCGGTTGGAGGAGACCCTCAAACATGCCCGGCAATGGCTGGATCAATACGGTGAATGGAAATCCTGGCAGCGCCAGGCTGAACAAAATAAACAGATCTTAAAAAAACTTGATCTTGGCATCATATCCCTTGAATCCCAGGCATCTGGCCTGGAACAGGCTGCCATCTCCGCGGAGAACATAATTCCTGCACTGGAAAAAGACCGGGACCGGCTGGATGAACTGGCCTCGGAAATTCCCCTTCCCCTGGACACGGATGAAAAAGATACGGACACGGATCACCATGTCCAGGACATGGCCCCCCAGGACATCAAGTCTCTCTATTTCCAGGCCCAGGCCAATTTGCAACAGCGGAGTACGGAACTTGGAGTGGCAGCCCTTGAACGGGAGGTAGAGAACCTTGGCCGGGATCTGTCGGATCTTAAGGGAAAGTTAACCCGGTTTCAATCCACCCACGCCTGTGATGCTGACCAGGCCCGGGACTGGGCAGCCAAAACGGCCATGGAACGTCAGGCCAAACGGGATCTTTTGGCTGTTCAAATAAAAAAGGATTCAAAGGAACAATCGCGTGCCGAAGCCCAGGCTGAGGTATTGGAAAAAGAGGGTCAAAAAGAGCGTGAAACGCTTGAACAGCTTGAAAAAAAACAAATCGTACCCAGACTGACAGCGGGTGAACTCCAGGAATTTTCTCTACAAGATCTGGAAAGTACCGTGATCCCGGACCTGGAAACCGAAAAGCAGAATCTGAAAAACCGTCTGGAAACAATATTCCAACAGATCAGCCGGGCCCGGGAGGATCTGGCCTCGGTCGATACCTGGTTCAATACCCTGACGACCCTTGACGCCCGGGCAGGAGATCCCCCGGAGACAAAACCCTCGGAACTTGACCCGGACTGGCCTGATCTTCTGCATCCCCAGAACCGGCTGGCCCACTGCACGGAGATGGAAAACAGGGTCAAACAGCTCCGGACGGCAAGGAAACAACAGGCCCAAAAGACCCAGGACCTGGTAACAAAACGGGATGCAAGATACAGGGAGCTTGACGCCCATATCCGGGATTCCGAGGTTGAAGGCATTGTTCCCGCCCTGGCAGCCGCCCTCAAAGAGCACGATGCCGACAGCATGGCACTATCCTGCAGCGATCTGATCAACAACTGCACCAAGACAGCAGCAACACTGGAAGGGGATTTGTCCCGGTCAAAAACCTTGATGGATACCCATGTCAGCCAGCTTTTGGAACATGCCAAGGATTGCCACCAGAAACTGACCGCCGCCACCCAGGTCTCCATCCCGGAACAGGTCTTTATCTACGGCGGCAAACCCATTTTAAGGGCTGCAGCAAAACTTAATTTCAGCCGGTTTGACCGGGCATATAAAGAGAGTCTGGAAAACTGGATGGAAGAGTGCATCCAAAAAGGGCTGTGTCCCCAGGTCAATCCGGCCCAAGGCAACAGCCTGGGTGCGGAGCTGCTTTATCGCCTTTTGGCCGTGGAAGCCAAAAAGCAATTTAACATCCGGCTGCTCAAGTGCGACGACACCGCCAGAAACTATGAACCCGTGGGCAAGGATCTCGGGTCCGGCGGAGAAGCGCTGACCACGGCGGTCCTGCTCTATGCCCTTCTGGTTTATATGCGAAGCCGCCGCTTTAAAAGCGGGGCCAGGCCCATGCCGGGATTTTTGATCCTGGACAACCCGTTGGGGGTGTGCAACCGCCCCGATTTTCTGGATGCCCAGCTTAAGGTGGCAAAGGCGTTAGGGGTCCAGTGCATCTATCTGACCGGCATCAACGATACCGGCTCCATTGAATTGTTCGCCCACAGGATTGTCATTCAAAAGGCAGGCGTACAGCTTTTCATCGACGGCCGTCCCTTTGAAAAACTTGAAACCGTTCAAATCCATGTGGAGGGTTGATGAATGCCTCTACTCTTTTTCAAACCCATGACTGTTAACGCCCAGTGACCCGGTTTTTTCCGTCACAATTACAGGCCTGTCCTTTTCAGGATGAAAGCTTTTTGCCAATGGCCTTTCGTTTAATGCTCAAGACTTTTGGCCTGGCACCCTGCTTAAATTTGAACCCCAGCCCCAGTCGATAAATTTCGGGGATATAGTAACGATTTTCATTGGAATCTGAAGTATCTTCATAAACGACCCCAAGCTTTTTCAATTCAATCAGTGTCCGGCTGTTATCATCGCCCAGCAAAGTCTTTGAAAAGGGGATCACCAGATCATCACGGGTTTCCAAATCCTTTACCCAGGTTTCAAACACTTTAGATTCTTGCTGCAGTTCCTTGACCCTTTCGCTGCTGCACCCGTTCATAGCGCCTCGTATGGCAACGGGCGGCAGCAACCGGTCTTTCCACTTGGAGTGAGATGTAGTTTCCGATGCCTTAGCCGCCTGCTCCAAAAAACGAACCACATCCCTTGCCTGAAGATAGCCGTTGAAATCAGATAAGGCCCCATAAATCCAGTTAATTGTATTGGCTTCTTTGGAGTTGTCGTTACCCAATTTAAGTCCCCAAAATGGTTTGAGTTCCTTTTCCAATTTATTCGACGCCATGGATGCCGGATCCAAATTGTTATCCGTCTTCATGGCGCCGGATCTCAAAGCCAGCCAGAAAACCAGTCTTAAAAAGGCCGTTCTGTCCCACAACAGTTTGTAATTCTCATATTTTTTTTCAAACTGCCCCATATTCTGCCTTAACGCACTGTCAAGATAGTCCTGTCTTAAAAAAATAATGATTCCGATATTTCGATCCCGAATTTCACCTAATCGGGAAGGAATCTTCAGGAGAGCGGAAACGGCATTCTGATGACTTTCTTTTATGTGAATATCCGGAAAAAGATTTTCCAATCCATCTAAGAGGAAAATAACGGGGCGGTCTTTAAACGCTTCATTAAGCTGTCTCCATGTTTGGGCAGTATTTTTATGCTCAGACACAGCATGAATGATCTGTTTCTCCCAAAATTTCTCCCATTCATGATCAGAGTGTGACTCATCCCGAAATTGTCCGATGTTCATTTTAAAATCATCTGCATCAAATTTTCTAAACAGCTCTTGGTTCTCTTTTAATTTGGAAATCAGCAGCGATGTGCCGTCTATTTCCGGGGATCGTAACAGCGGCAAAAAATCAGCGTCTATTTTTACTCTGCCCGGCTCTATTGCATGGCTGAATTTTTGATATGTCATAAATCCGGCCATACGCATGAAATGAAATGTTTTCCCCGATCCTTTGGTCCCCAGAGAGACCACCAGAGGAAGTGTATTGAAAAACTGCCGGGGAAATTCCTTAAAAAAATTTGTTACCAGAAAATCTTGTTTGTCGGTATGCTCCGCAAAAACATGTTCTGAGCAAAATTTCTCTAATTTTTTTACAGGAGAAATTTGCCCAACATCATCAGACATTATGTCTTCTTCAATGTCATCCAGTCCTTCAACGACCTGAAAATCGTCTCTAAAAATTTCAACCAGAGAACCGGCATTTGTCCAAATATCTTCCCAAGACCCGACATTGAGCAATTCAGTTTTAAAAGGGGTTGTTCGGATTGAAATGGGATCGGACAACAGGTCGGTACCGGAATCCTGATCCGTTTCGCCGTTACTTTCAAAAATGGCACGTTCAAAGCGTTCTTTGGCATCATTGAGCCGATTTTCATCCTGATCCACGGGAACCATTGAAATTATGATTTCAGGCAGCATTTCCCGTTGATTTTCTGATCTGCCTTGCTTTAATTTCGTCATCTCTTTTAAAACCAGCTCAGTGCCCACCAGTGATTGTTCAGACAGGGTAGTGATCAGGAATCGGTCAATATAGGGATCGAGCAGGAAAGGTGCGCTTAGTTCGCTGATACCGGCCCTTAAATCAACGAACACATAATCCGCACCAATACTCGTGGCAAGCTGATCAATGCATACTCTTAATTTCCATGGATTTTTGTCCTGGGACAGATGTTCGGGCCTGACATCAATTCTGAACAATTCCAGCGGATCACTGAACGCCGGTAACACCACCAGTTTGATATTCCCGACCTCATGTTCAAAGCGCTGAATTTCTTCCGCAAAATAGTGAATAACATCATCCTCGGAATACCCGGCTTCAGGGTCGGCATACTGGATGGTATCTAAAAACTGGATGAATCCGGTTTCCGCAGCACCTCCGGTCCGGTTCCTTTCCCAGAAAGTGATGCCCGGGGCTTCGAGGTCGGCATCAACAACCAGTATCTTTTTTGTAAGATTTTTTTCTTTGAGAATGGCCTCCAGGGCTTCAACCATTACCGCAAGATGAAGCGTCCTGCCCACCCCGCCTTTAAAAGAATGAAATGCGATAAATTTATTATGGGGTTTGGGGACGGTGTCAAAAGCCTCACCGGAAAGAAACGTCTTTGAAAAATAAAGGGTGTCAAAACGCGGTCGTTCACGAAATATTAAATGGTTTTCCATGCCGGTTTCAATGGATATCTCCAGAGAAGCCCGGCCAATGTCCAGGTAAATTCTATTTTCTTCAAGATTATAAATATCCGGATTCGGAAACCAGGCTTGAAAGGCTTGTGTTACGGCCGCAGTGTTTTTTATGCACTGTTCAACAACAATCTCATCAGGATAAAAACGCAGATTTTCGATTCCGTCAGGAAATTGTCTGAAATTGTCGGTTTCTTTTCTGATCCTGCTTTTAACGTCCAGCCAGCTTAAAAATTTCATTGGGCCAACTCCTCCTGCAACCAGGAATCTATGTTATTTAGCTTCATTTCAAGGCGGTTTTTTTCTTCCGGATTCGAAAATGTCCCGCCATATCTTAAGGCCTGATGAAGGTCAGACAAAGAGATCGTTTCAGAAGAACTGGAACGAGTTTTAAACTGAATATTTTCAGGAAGACGGTGTCTGGAGTATAATTTCGTCAAAAGTGACCGCAAATCGTGATTCAGACTTTTTTCTCCTTCATTCTGCACAAATTTATATGTATCGTTGATCTGTTTCTTTTTCAACAACAAGGACTTAAGACCACACTCAATTGCATAAACAAATAATAACAGCTTAGCGTTACCATTGGCCGCATTTTTTTTAGACTCCTGTCTCAGATGCATGTAGGATTTATCCAAATTTTTTCGACTGACGTGAATCATGTTAAACAATTCCCAATTGAATGTGGTCAAGTCCCGGGTTGCAACCCTCTCAGCGTTGCATTGGATTTTATCTTTTCAAGTCTGATCATTTGTAATAATGCAGCCCCAAGATAATCTTAAAAATGAACAACAGAGATATTCAGGGTAAATTATTCCAAAAATAATCTCTTTAAAATCACATTGTTTCCCCAGTTTAACAAATTATATTCAGCCTATACCATGGCCGGGGGTGAATGAAAACCTCTGATACATTGCAAATAAAGGACTTGATAATGAATATAAAATTTGAAACCGTCCATATTCATGTGGAGGGTTGATTTTATAACCCCATCTTAAATTAACCGAACGGTTAATTTAATCAACAACTCACAACTTTTAACCGTTCGGTTAAAAGTTGTTGACTCCTGATAAATATAACAGTACGGTTAAATTCAATCAAGGAGCCTTAGATGAATATAGCGTATCCATATCATGCCAGAATGCCCGGATATCTTGGCAAAGCAATTAAAGATACCAGAAAACAAAAAAAAATGACCCAAAAGGATCTGGCGGATATTACCGGCACCAG
Organism: uncultured Desulfobacter sp.; assembly: GCF_963677125.1. NCBI lineage: Bacteria > Pseudomonadati > Thermodesulfobacteriota > Desulfobacteria > Desulfobacterales > Desulfobacteraceae > Desulfobacter > uncultured Desulfobacter sp. Next base: position 4,031,067 of record NZ_OY781882.1, read on the forward strand.
TGTAAAATTCATCAGTGATGTGGAAAGGGGAAAAAAAACGGTTCAAATTGATAAGGTATTTGATTTGCTTGGCGCGTTATCTCTTCGGATATACGTTTCTGATAAACCGTTAGAGCAGGAGAGGGCCAATGGAGAATCTTTCGATTTTCTTGGGTAAACACCTTGTCGGCACCCTTTCCCGGCATACCAAAATAACGGCTTTGACGTTGACGCATATAAATTACTTAACTACTATGGCAAAATAAAAAAACGGAAAGGAGACTGTATGTCGGTATTTCTTGTACAGCACGGGCTAAGCCTGCCAAAAACCGAAGACCCTGAAAAAGGATTGTCTGAAAAGGGACGTGAGGAGACCTTAAAAATAGCTGAAGTGGCTGCCGGTTACAGCGTTAAAATCTCCAAAATTTTTCATTCCGGGAAAAAACGCGCGGTACAGACCGCCCGGATCATGGCTGAACACCTTTGTCCCGGTCCCGGCATTGAGCAGATGGGAGATATATCCCCCATGGATGATGTAAAGGCTCTTGGCGACCGGCTTGATCCGGATTCCAACCATATGGTGGTGGGCCATCTTCCCTATATGGAAAAACTGGTCTCGTACCTGACCACCGGCCGAGAGGCACCCAAGGTGCTGAAATTTCAGAACTCAGGGATTGTCTGTCTTGATCAGGATGAATCGGGCTGGTTTATCCGGTGGACCTTAAACCCCAACATTTCATAAATCATATCCGGTAAGCCTGTTTGCTCCTCCCGTGAAAGTACAACCTTTCATCTCTTTATATTTAAGGAACATGTATGACCAAAGAAATTTTTGATATCGTTGATGAAAATGATCAGATTATCGGCCAGGCAAGCCGTGATCAGGTCCATGGCAATCCAAGTTTGATTCACAGGGTGGTCCATATTCTGGTTTTTAACAGCCAAAATGAATTGTATCTGCAAAAAAGAGATATAAATAAGGATGTCCAGCCCGGAAAGTGGGATACCTCGGTGGGCGGTCATGTGGACAAGGGAGAATCTTACCAGGATGCGGCTGTCCGGGAATTGGAAGAGGAGCTTGGCATCACAGGCGCAAACTTAAAGTACCTCTATAAATACCGGTTACGCAATGACTATGAATCGGAATATGTATCCAGTTACCATTGTCTGTGGGACGGGGAGATTACAATAAATGTCGATGAGATTGAAGAGGGTCGCTTCTGGCGGCTTGATGAAATTGCTGGAAAAATCGATTCGGGTATTTTTACGCCAAACTTTATAGATGAAATCGGGCGGTATAAGAAAATTTAATGGTGTTTTCCGATGACGAGATAAGTTTTGAAGAAATAGCGACGCCCCTTGAAAGGGTCTTTGCTGAAGCGACCCGCCGTAAAATTTCCATGGCGGAAATTACCTCTGTCATTCCGGGCACCATGGGTATCCCTAAAGAAGAACGACTGCTGAGCCTCCTGGAAAAACTTGACGCCAAAGGGAAGATCCGGTTGCCGTCCAAAAAGGGGCGAGGTTGGCAAAGATTCGGGATTCTGCCCCGGTATATCACCCTGGTCCGGGCCGATGAAGATCGTGTTTCACGTACGCGAAAAAGAACCCTTGCCCGTATCAGGGAGCAAAGTCCCTGGGAGCCCACGCGAATGGCGGCATTTGCCCATACCCTGACCACGGAAAAACAGTTGACTCTTGCCCGGGCCGTGAACCACTATCTTTTAAACCGAACAACAAATCCCCCCCTTTTGCCCCACCGAGAAAGAGCACTGCAGATTTGTGGTAATGAAAAAGCTTTGGACAGTTATGTTCATACAGGACTTTTTTCAGGCCGGATCACCCTGGCGGATATAGACTGCTTTTACTGCCCAGAACCTTTGCCCTATGAGGTATTTTCAGCGGATTGCAAAAAATTGGCTCACCTGCCCCTGCTGGTGGTGGAAAACAGTGCCACTTACTGGAGCTGCGCTGCGGCCAACCGAGCCGACCATTCCCTGGGCGGCGGTTTTTTTGCCGCTGTGGTGTTCGGCAAAGGGTTCAAGGCCACACGATCCACCCCCATCCAGTCCCTGGACAGCCTGGCCAACATTGAAATCCAGACCGGGGCAAGCCGGATACACTATTTTGGAGATCTGGACCCCGCAGGACTTACCATTCCCCAGCGAATCAATGAAAACCGGATTAAAAACGGTCTATCCCCCGTCTATCCGGCCAAAACCCTTTACCGGAAACTCATCAAAAAAAATCTCACAACAGGATATGACAAATCCCAAACAAAATTCCACGATCCCCAATGGGCAATCGAATGGCTGGGCAGGGACATTGCCGATAATTATATAAATGTGTGCGAATCCCGACGCTGGCCCCAGGAGGGGTTAACGGCGGATGATATTGCGGCTGCCCTGAAAGAGGGGCAATCATATTCATATCAATCAAAGAATTTAAAAATATGAAAATAAGAGAAGCTGAAAAAAGAGACTGGGCCGCTATCTGGCCTATTTTTAATGAAATAGTTAAAGTCGGCGAAACATATGCTTATCAAACCGATACAACAAAGGAGCAAGGAGAAAAAATATGGCTGGACACGCCTCGCAAGACCTTCATATTCGAAGAAGAGGGTAAAATATTGGGTACATACTATATAAAAACCAATCAAACAGGGCAGGGCAGTCATGTATGCAATTGTGGATATATGGTTTCGTCTGCGGCAAGGGGTAAAGGTATAGCCACATCCATGTGTGAACACTCCCAGCAAATTGCAAAAGAATTGGGATATAAAGCCATGCAGTTCAATTTTGTGGCCTCCAGCAATAAAGGAGCTGTTCGCCTTTGGGGTAAGCTTGGATTTGAAACGGTAGGTCGTCTTCCCAAAGCGTTCAATCATCCATCTAAAGGGTATGTAGATGCGCTGGTAATGTATAAATGGCTGCACGCATAAACCATTTATTTGTCATGCCTTACTATCCGATTCGTATTCCTTGATCTCAACTCTGTTGCGGCCTTGGGTTTTGGCTTCATACAAGGCGTTGTCCGCCCGTTGTAAAAGCGCGTCCGTATCATCCTTACCCAACAGAGACCGACTGGACACCCCCAGACTAATACTTAGTTTGATATGTATTCCACCATATTTCGGATTGACCGCTTCAACAGCCGTCCGGATTTGTTCGGCAATTTTTTTTGCATCATTAATATCAGTGTTGGGCAATAAAGAGACAAACTCCTCACCGCCATATCTGGCCACCATATCTCCGGCACGTTTAAGGCGTGTCTGCCAGGTGGATGCAAGCACTTTAAGACATTCGTCCCCCACCTGATGCCCATGGGTATCATTGATTTTCTTAAAATGGTCAATATCTCCCATAATGACCGACAAAGGCTGCCCTTGCCGTATGGCCCGCTTGAACTCTTCTTCAAACACCTCATCAAAATATCTTCTGTTAAACAATCCGGTCAGCCCGTCGGTCCGGCTCATCAACCCTAATTTTTTATTTGCAGATTCGAGCTGGGACAATGTATTTTGAAGCTCCCGGGTCCGCCGGCTCACCTGCTCCTCCAGATCATTTTTAGCTGCCCGTTCCACGGCAAGGGTTCTGGCCTGTGCTTGCATTTCCCGCTCCTTGGCCTCGACCGCCTCGTTATAAAGTTTGATGGAAAGTTCCTGGGCGACTTCTTTTTCACCACGCTCCCTTTTGATTCGATCTGCAAGGGCAAGGGAAAGCAGAAGTAACTCCAGTATAAATCCGATATTCTGGCTGTGCTGGATGACGGGTTGATATCTAACAACACCTGCAAGGCCCATCATCAATACGAACGTGGCCAAAATGAGCAAAGTCCAGGCAATGGTCATGTATTTGGCGGCAATACTGCCTTTACACCATAAGGTTATCGTGGTTAACAACCCCGCCACACAACTGAGTACTGCACCAACATTTTCGAAATAGATCATCCACTTGCCGCTATATACGGCAAATAAAATCGTCATTATGATCCAAAATACCGCAAAAATGTTACTCAGTACAAGCAGCCAGCCGCCGACTCTCCGCAGCCTTAAAAACCTTCGGATGAACAGGGTGGCCATCAAAAAGGAAAATGATGAGAAAAGGCCATAGGCATGGCCGTTAAGCCAGGTATTACCCGCCCACAGATACGCCGAACCCACACCGGTCATGGACAGGCAATAGAGGATAACAGAAAGCACATACACTGAATAGTAGATATAGCTGTTATCCTGGGTAAAAAAGCTTAAGGAGGCATTGTACAAACACATGGCAATGAGAAAGCCGAAAAAAATGCCTAAAAACAGATTCCGGTACAGTCCCATCTTTTCATAGGCCTCCTGCTGCCAGATTTTGAGAGGCAGCAGATTAACCCCGGTGCTGTGTACGCGAAGATACAGGATTAATTGTTGATTAGGAAAACATGGAAACTCAAAAGCGAAGGGGAGTCGATTTTTTTTAACGGCAACAGATTTTATTGAGTCAAAATTACTGTGTGCTGCATCCCCATCCTGAACATACAGTTCCATCAGACTCCAAAACGGCCAGTCAATATTAAGAACCATGCTTTGCCGGGACGGGGAGGTGTTCTGAATACTGAACCGAACCCATACCATCTCATCTGCAGACCTCGTATGAAGTATAGGCGGATACTCATTTTTCCATGACGCATCCGGTTGAATTATATCGTTCAAGGTAAATGTATTGCCAGGATCTATCAAATGCTGGAGCCTGTTTCCGATATCAATACTTTTTTGGGAGGCGTCCATTTTTAGAATTTCAGGTGCAGGAAGTGCTGCCGGGACCGCAACTGTGGCCATCAGGCTCCCGAACATGATTAAAGATATCAGCCAAACGGATTTTATATTAGAATTCCAACGCGTTGTTGTGGGATAAGCCTGGGTGCTGGTAGACCAGGCCGGACCATGGGCGTTATAAATAGTTCCTAACAATGACAGTGCGAAAAAATAATATCCCATCCCCATGAATGCGGGTACCACAGCTTTTGGAAAAACACGTTGTCCAGGTTTTTGGGATCGTATTTGCATGCACCATCCACTTGAAATGGAAAATAAAAAAATATCTTTATAATTTTTACAGTCCTGGCCAAGTCATGTCAACGCCCTCAAATCTTTTGACAAACCTTTGAGTCAGATAGTAAATTTGCATTCCAAACCCCTTGCCCCAGGGAGCCAAAAAGAGGATAATGCGCTGATTTTGACGCCCATTAACGAACCGGAGAAATATGAAAGAAGAAAGAGCTCAGTTAAAAAAGATATACGCAGCCTTTGATGCCGATACCCGAAATCTGGTAAAAGGCTGTGCCTGCACCCGGGGCTGCAGTTTCTGCTGCAGGCAGGCCGGCAGCATTGACATTACCACCTTAGAGGGGATGGCGATCCGAATAGCCATGAACAAAATGCCCAAAAGCCGGCAGAAAACCCTGACCAAGGTATTTAGAAATGAAATAAAGCTGCGGGAGGAAGGCAAAGCGGTTCCTTGTCCATTCCTCATGAAAAATAACGCCTGCATGATCTATGAATATCGGCCCTTTTCCTGCCGCAGAATTTACTCGGCCCATGTCTGCAGCCAGGATGCCCCCCCGGCGGTCAGTCGCCAGGTGATGGAACGGGCGGATCAGACCATCGCAGCCCTTCAAAAGCTGGACAGCAATGGCTATTCCGGCCATCTCTCCTACATTTTATATATGCTGTCGGTTCCGGCCTTTTTTAAAATTTACACTGCCGGAGAATTTAAGCCCGAGGAAATCATGGAATTTGGAAAAGCCCACAGGATTGTCATCAACCGGATGATGGGATGAAGGTAAAGAGGAGAGTTCTGATGAAACCCTTCTGGAAAGCGATTTTTATCAGTATCTGCATAACCGTATTCACCGCGGCAACCGTGTATGCACAGGTGTCCATGAAGGGGTGGTTTATTGCCGGGCAAACCTGTGAAGCATATCAGTCCATTAAAAAGGGAACCAACCCGGGGCATGTCAGGCTGGTCCCAAAAAAGAAGTATGAACTCATCGCCAAAAATAAAAGGGACTATTTTTCCGCCAATATTGGAAAAACAATTTCCGTGGCGAATATCAGGGACAAATTTGACCAGGCTTTCGGACACGGGGCGGGAAAAAAAATAAACGTGAAATGCAGCAGTGGTATGATCACCGAATTGTGGATCAATCTAAAAGGAGAGATCACACCGCAATCGGATGTTGCCCTGCTGCTGAAAAACGCAGACAAGGCCACATCCAAATGCCGTTCCGGCGTCATTGATCCTGTGGGGTATTGAAAATGAAACACCATTCTACGGGGCCAGACAGTTTTTTTCGGTAAGCCTTACACCGCCTGTCCGGCGGCCCAGGCCGAAGACCAGGCCCACTGAAAATTGTATCCGCCCAGCCAACCGGTGACATCCAGCACTTCGCCGATGGCGTAAAGTCCCGGGACATCGTTGGATTCCATTGTCTTTGAAGAGAACCTGCGGCAGTCAATACCGCCGACGGTCACCTCGGCGGTTCTGTATCCTTCGGTGCCGCCGGGCTGAAGATTCCAGGTCTGAATCGCATCGATCACAGTTTTAAGCGCCTGGCGGGAAATGCGGTTAAGTGGGCAGTTCAACAGCTTTTCATCCAGCCGTGCCTGGATCAGCCGTGTTGGCAGATACTCGGCCAGAACGGATTTTACATGGCGCTTGGGGCGGGTCTTACATATCGTTTCCAACAGTTCCCCAATATTTCCATCCGGAAAAAGGTCGATGGTCACCGGAGCTCCGGACTGCCAATAAGATGAGGCCTGAAGAATCACAGGGCCGCTCAGCCCCCGGTGGGTAAATAAAAGCTGTTCTTCAAATGAGGCTGCTCCCGTGCAGACCCGGGCCTTGACTGAAATCCCGGCCAGGGGTGCCAGAACGGTTTTATCCGCGGGCTGAACTGTAAATGGAACAAGACCGGGCCGCGGCGGCACCACAGGAATACCGAACTGCTCGGCCACCTTGTATCCGAACGAGGTCGCCCCGGTTGCGGGCATTGAAACCCCTCCGGTTGCGATAACCAAAGATGCGGCATTGATACTTTCTCCGGATGCGCGTACCTTAAATCCCCGGCCAGATGTTTCCCTTTCGATGCCGGTAACGCCTGTTTTGAGTGCCAGACTGACACCAGCCTTACGGCACTCTGCCAGCAGCATATCAAGAATCTGCCCGGCACTGTCCGTGCAAAACAACTGACCGTGCTCCCGTTCACTGAAACAAATTCCATATTGCCGGACAAGGTCAATAAAATCCTCTGGCCGATACCGGCTGAGTGCAGATTTTACAAAGTGCGGATTGGATGAAATATAATTCTGGGCGCTGACCCGGCGGTTGGTAAAGTTGCACCGGCCCCCGCCGGACATAAGGATCTTACGACCGGGCTTGGGGCCGTGATCCAGAACTTTCACACGCCGTCCCCGTTTTCCGACCTGGGCCGCGCACATCAGCCCCGAGGCACCCGCCCCGATAATCACCACATCGTATTTGGTCTTCATACGCTTCTTTTGCCTGGCTGCCCGCTTGTCTACGCGCTTATTTTTTCCTTGGTCCGGGCGACTTCCAAACTTTCAAGGTATTCATCATAGGACATGAGGCGGTCGATAATCCCGTCGGGGGTTATCTCAATAATACGGTTGGCAATGGTGTTGATGAATTCACGGTCGTGGGAGGAGAAAAGAACCACTTCGGGAAATTCCACCAGACTGTCGTTAAGGGCGGTGATGGATTCCAGGTCCAAATGGTTGGTGGGGTCATCCAGCATCAACACATTGGACTCGGCCAGCATCATCTTCGAGAGCATGCATCTGACCTTCTCACCGCCGGAGAGCATATGGGTCTTTTTCAGGGCATCTTCACCGGAAAAAAGCATCCGCCCCAAAAAGGTTCTGGCAAAACTTTCACCCTCGGTGGGCGGAGCAAACTGCAGCAGCCACTGGATCAGATTAAAATCCTCGTCAAAAAAGGCGCTGTGCTCTTTGGAAAAATAGGACTGGCTGGTGGTAACACCCCACCTGAACTCACCTTCATCCGCTTCCATTTTTCCAAACAAAATATCGAAAAGCGCGGTGATGGCAAGGGTATTTTCGCCCACAAAGGCTATCTTATCCTCGCCATTGACCCTGAACGTAACATTATCCAGGATTTTTTCACCGTCAATGGTTTTGGACAGCCCTTCAACTTCCAGGATAATGTTTCCGCAAGCCCTTTCAGGTTTAAACCGTATAAACGGATATTTTCTGCTCGATACCGGCAGCTCTTCAATGGTCAGCTTATCCAGCAGCTTTTTACGGGAGGTGGCCTGCTTTGACTTGGACGCATTGGAGGAAAACCTGCGGATAAAGGACTTGAGTTCTTCGGCCTTTTCCGTCACCCGCTTGTTGTCCGCAAGCTTCTGTTTCAAGTTAAGCTGGCTGGCCTGGTACCAGAAATCATAATTGCCCACATAAACGGAAATCCGGCTGAAATCAATGTCGGCAATGTGGGTGCATACCTGGTTCATGAAATGCCGGTCATGGGACACAACGATCACTGTATTCTTAAACCGGAACAAAAACTCCTGCAGCCAGTTTATGGCCTGGATATCCAGGTTATTGGTCGGTTCGTCAAGAAGCAGGACATCCGGGTTGCCGAACAGAGCCTGGCCCAGAAGAACCCGCACTTTTTCACCGCCTTCAAGCTCTTTCATTTTTTTTGTGTGCAGCGCTTCGTCAATGCCCAGGTGTTTCAAAAGTACAGCCGCATCCGATCCAGCCTCATAACCGTTCATCTCTTCAAACTCGACCTCAATTTCACCGGACCGGATACCGTCCTCTTCGGAAAAATCAGGTTTGGCATAAAGGGCCTCCCGCTCGGACATGAGCCGGTACAGCTTTTCATGACCCATGATGACCGTCTCAATCACCCGATATTCGTCAAAGGCAAAATGGTCCTGCCGCAACACGGCGATCCGCTCTTTAGGTCCTACAGAAACCGTTCCGGTATCCGGCTCAAGCTCTTGGGCAAGAATTTTTAAAAAGGTACTTTTTCCGGCACCATTGGCTCCAATAAGGCCGTAACAGTTACCGGGTTTAAACATAATGTTGACATCTTTGAACAGGACTCGTTTGCCATAAGCAAGGGAGATGTTATCTGCAAAAATCATTGATAAGGTATTTCCTAAACCGAAATTGATAAAAACAAAAAAGCCCTGACCATTTTCAAGAAATAATCAGGGCTTTTGTAAAAAAGAACCGGCGGCGTTCTACTCTCCCACATAGTCTCCCATGCAGTACCATCGACGCTAAAGAGCTTAACTTCCGTGTTCGAGATGGGTACGGGTGTGGCCTCTTTGCCATCGCCACCGGTTACACTGGTCGGACCTGGAACTTCAGAAAGGTAATGCGTTGCATGTCCCATGGATCCAAATTTGTAATCTGTTGCAGTAAAAATCACGTCTAATATTTTGCTATGTCGCAGTCGGATGAAATTTTAGTGAATTTCAAGGCGCAAGCATGTGTTTTAAATAAGGTGTAGTGGACTACTCCGTTTTAAAACACATGTGAAGCAACGAAGAATTTCGCAAAATGTGCTTCAACATCAAAGTGTTCAAACTTATTTATGGAAAAAAGTGGCTAAGCCTCACGACCTATTAGTACTGGTAAGCTCAACATGTTACCATGCTTACACACCCAGCCTATCAACCTTGTAGTCTTCAAGGGGTCTTCAGTCTAAAGAAGGGATATCTAATCTTGAAGTTGGCTTCCCGCTTAGATGCTTTCAGCGGTTATCCATACCCAACTTGGCTACCCAGCAATGCCGTTGGCACGACAACTGGAACACCATTGGTTGGTCCAATCCGGTCCTCTCGTACTAGGATCAGATCTCCTCAAATATCCTGCGCCCACGAAAGATAGGGACCAAACTGTCTCACGACGTTTTAAACCCAGCTCACGTACCACTTTAATTGGCGAACAGCCAAACCCTTGGGACCTGCTCCAGCCCCAGGATGTGATGAGCCGACATCGAGGTGCCAAACCGCCCCGTCGATGTGAACTCTTGGGGGCGATAAGCCTGTTATCCCCGGCGTACCTTTTATCCGTTGAGCGACGGCCCTTCCATTCAGAACCGCCGGATCACTAAGACCTACTTTCGTACCTGCTCGAAATGTCTCTCTCGCAGTCAAGCTCCCTTATGCCCTTGCACTCTACGGCTGGTTTCCAATCAGCCTGAGGGAACCTTCGCGCGCCTCCGTTACTCTTTGGGAGGCGACCGCCCCAGTCAAACTACCCACCAGACACTGTCCCAAATCCGGGTTACGGACCATGGTTAGAACACTGAAATATGAAGGGTGGTATTTCAAGGGTGACTCCACACACACTGGCGCGCATGCTTCAAAGTCTCCCACCTATCCTGCACATCATATCCCAAAATCCAATGTCAAGCTGTAGTAAAGGTGCCGGGGTCTTTCCGTCTTTTCGCGGGTAGACGGTATCTTCACCGCCACTGCAATTTCGCTGAGTCCCTGGTTGAGACAGTGTGGAAGTCGTTACGCCATTCGTGCAGGTCGGAACTTACCCGACAAGGAATTTCGCTACCTTAGGACCGTTATAGTTACGGCCGCCGTTTACCGGGGCTTCAGTTCAGTGCTTCGCATAAGCTAACAAATCCCCTTAACCTTCCGGCACCGGGCAGGCGTCAGACCCTATACCTCGTCTTGCGACTTTGCAGAGTCCTATGTTTTTAGTAAACAGTCGCTACCACCAATTCTCTGCGGCCCCCAACCGCTGAATGTGTATACATGTCACAGTCAGGGGCATACCTTCTCCCGAAGTTACGGTATCATTTTGCCGAGTTCCTTAACCAGGGTTCTCTCAAGCGCCTTGGGATACTCTCCCCACCTACCTGTGTCGGTTTACGGTACGATCACCTGTTATCTCGATAGAGGCTTTTCTTGGCAGCATGGGTGCAGTCACTTTATGGGATAAATCCCTCGACATCACTTCTCGGCCTTAGAAATCCGGATTTGCCTGGATCTCCAGCCTACAAGCTTGAACCGCCTATTCCAACAGACGGATGACTTGCCCTCCTGCGTCCCCCCATTTCTCAAACGACAACAAGGTGGTACAGAAATATTAATCTGTTTTCCATCGACTACGCCTTTCGGCCTCGCCTTAGGGATCGACTAACCCTGAGAAGATTAGCTTTACTCAGGAAACCTTGGGTTTTCGGCGAGCGGGCCTCTCACCCGCTTTATCGCTACTCATGTCAGCATGGGCACTTGTGACATCTCCACACAACCTCACGGTTGCGATTCTATGACGACACAACGCTCTCCTACCAATGTATAAATACATTCCGCAGCTTCGGTACTATGCTTTAGCCCCGATACATTTTCGGCGCAGATCCACTCGACCAGTGAGCTATTACGCTTTCTTTAAAGG